>JAXHKU010000030.1:0-102364 GCA_034523095.1 Cyclobacteriaceae bacterium
CACAGCGATATTGTGGAGGCAACCTTTGAGGTGAAATAGAGCCGGAAGAATCACCAAAAACCCACAACGATTTAAGAACAATTGAACAATTGAATTATGAATTTATAGCTGCGAAAGCTGATCTTTGGGTGCGAAAGAAATTTTTCAAATGAAAGAATACACCCGTGCTCAGCTCGCTTTGCGCAACGGCCAAGACAGGGAAGAGATTTGGATTGCATACAAAGGGCAAATCTATGACCTCACCCGTTCGCGGCTCTGGAGAAATGGCAAGCACTACGAGCACTGGGCAGGGCAGGACCTCACGGATGAATTGAAAGATGCGCCGCACGAGGAAGGTGTATTCGGTCGTTTCGAAATTATTGGAAGACTGGTCTGATCGATAAAATGCATGAGATAGAGCCATATTACTCCTGGGAGAAATACTACGATTCGTCGCAGGATCAAAACTCGCCATTTTATGGCAAGGAGTATGACTTTACACAATACCAGGACGCGATTTACAACTACTACATCGATCCGGCCTGGGATTATATCGGCAGCGAAACGCTCTATCTGAAGATTCTCTTTGCCGATTATCATAAGGGCTGGGTGGTAATAGAATTTATTGGTGAATGGAATGACGCCATATCCAATGACGCTATGCACCTGAAGCGCAATATCGTGGATCATCTGGTGGCAGCAGGCATCAATAAATTTATTTTGATTGGTGAAAATGTGTTCAATTTCCATGGCTCTGACGACTGTTATTATGAAGAATGGTCAGAGGACGTGGAAGATGGCTGGATCGCAGCCATTAATTTCCGGGATTTTGTAGTTGAGGAATGGAAGCGTTATGATATCGATAGTTATGTTAATTTTGGCGGCGAGCTCGACATCCTCAACTGGCGAACCATGACTCCCAGGGCATTTTGTGAGCGTGTAAATACTATTTTGAGCAGAAGAATTGGATTAACTTAACATCGACGTGTTATATAAATATTTCATCAGACCGCTACTTTTTCTATTTAATCCGGAGCAGGCACACTTCATTGCCACCACAGCATTGAAAATTATAGTGAAAATCCCGGGTGGTCGCCGCTTACTTCAAAGTCTATATACTTTCCGTGACAAGCGACTGGAGCGGGTAGTTTTCGGCATCCGTTTTCCAAATCCGGTAGGCCTTGCGGCAGGATTCGACAAAGAAGCGGAGTTCATGGATGCATTCAGCGCGTTGGGTTTTGGATTTATTGAAATCGGTACTGTGACGCCGGTTGGTCAGCTGGGCAATCCAAAGCCGCGCCTGTTCAGGCTGAAGAAAGACCGTGCGCTCATAAACCGTATGGGATTTAACAATGATGGGGTAGCCGGCGCCGCGATGCGCCTGAAGAAACGGCGACCAGGCATCATCGTTGGCGGCAACATCGGGAAAAACAAGCTTACACCCATTGATCAGGCGCTAAGCGATTACCTCAAATGTTTTGAAGCATTGTACGACAGCGTGGATTACTTCGCGGTAAATGTCAGTTCGCCCAACACGCCCAACCTGCGGGAGCTTCAGGAAAAAGAGCCGCTAAAGCAATTGCTTGCAGGTCTGCTGGATGCAAACAGCAAAAAAAAGCATCAAAAACCCATACTCCTTAAAATAGCGCCAGATCTCACAAACAGCCAATTAGACGATATTCTCGAAATCGTGGACGAGCTAAATCTTCCGGGCGTCATTGCCACAAATACCACCATCAGCAGAAAGGATCTGACGACCGACCAGGCCTTTATCGACCATTGTGGTGCCGGAGGACTCAGCGGCGCTCCGGTAAGGAACCGCTCCACGGAGGTGATCCGTTATCTGAAACAAAATGCCAAAAAGCCATTTCCTATCATCGGCGTTGGCGGCATCGACAGCCCGGAGGCCGCTCTCGAAAAGCTGGAAGCCGGCGCCAGCCTGGTGCAGGTGTACACAGGATTTATCTATGAAGGGCCCGGCTTGTCAAAAAGGATCAACAAGGCTATCGCTCAACAAGCCGATTAATTGCGATCGCACCAACAAATCAAAATTCATGGAAAATCCATGATTTAATGGTCATTTCATTAGCTTTGCGGTTTTAAAATTAATGAATAAAAATACCTATAAGGGTAATACCTATAAAACGCAAAAGGCCGAAAAGCCCGAAAGAAAAAAGCTATCGTTTGGTATTGGCTTTCTGAAAGATCGCCGGCTGCATCTTTCATTCGGCGTATTTCTGTTTGCAGCGTCCATTTTTCTCGCTGTATCATTTGTCTCTTACCTGTTTAGCGGCAAAGCCGACCAGAGTATCCTGGAGGTTTTTACTTTTGGAAATATTGCTGAATCTGGCCAGGAGATTAAAAACTGGTTTGGCTATCTGGGTGCCGTATCCAGCCATTATTTCATCTATAAATGGTTTGGAATATCAGCGTTTTTCATACCCCCGCTTATGTTTCTCATCGCCAACCAGATTGTTTTCAGGCGAAAGTTGCTTTCGTTGGGAAGCTATTTGCAATTCATGATCTTTTTCAGTTTCTGGCTGAGCTTACTTTTCGGGTACATCACCTACCAAGCAGATAATCCAGGCCATATCAGCTACATCGCCGGCGGCATGGGCTATGAATTGGCCATAATTTTCAATGGATTTTTAGGATGGGGTACTTACGTTTTCCTACTCGTATCATTTCTCGTTTTCATTATCTTTTTCTTCAACATCACCAGCTTTGGCACCTTTGCGCTGCCTCCTGTTTTATCCAATATCAAAACCACGTCAAATCCGGAAACCGAAGCGCAGGAAGAGGAAGTCAATCAGCCCGCTTTAGACCCATTACCGTTGAATATCAAGACTGATAATACGGAAGGCTGGGTTGTTAATGGATTAGTTAATAAAAATAATTTGGCCAAAGACCCAGGCATTGAAATTACCGGGGCAGTCCAGCCGGTCGATGTAGTTAAGGGTGCAGATGATGTTGCCGATGAAGCGGAAAGTGAAAACCCACTGGAAAATCTGCCGCCTTATGATCCTACACTTGATTTGGGATCCTTTAAATTCCCGGAAGTTTCCCTGCTCAGCCATAGCGACCAGCAACATGTTCAGGTCACGAAGGAGGAGTTGGAGCAGAATAAAGACAAGATCGTCGAAACGCTCATCAACTTCAAGATCGGTATCAGCAGCCTGAAAGCCACCATCGGTCCAACGGTGACGCTTTATGAAATCATTCCGGATGCCGGAGTAAAAATATCACGGATAAAGAACCTCGAAGACGACATTGCACTAAGCCTTTCTGCATTAGGAATAAGGATTATCGCTCCCATGCCGGGCAAGGGAACCATCGGTATAGAAGTGCCCAATAAGAACCGCGAGATGGTGTCGGCAAGGTCGGTTTTTGCCAGTGATAAATTCCAAAATTCAACGTTTGATTTGCCGGTAATCCTTGGCAAGACCATTTCCAATGAAGTGTACCTGGCCGATTTGTCCAAAATGCCTCACCTGCTCATGGCCGGCGCCACAGGTCAGGGCAAGTCCGTCGGTCTGAATATTTTGATCGCCTCACTCCTTTACAAGCTTCACCCTTCGCAGCTCAAGTTTGTAATGGTCGACCCGAAAAAAGTGGAGCTTACCCTATACAATATTATCGAGCGCCACTATCTGGCCACGCTGCCCGACAGCGAGGAAGCTATTATCACCGACAATAAGAAGGTGATCTATACGCTCAATTCACTTTGTATAGAGATGGATAACAGGCTCGGCTTGTTAAAGGCGGGCGGATGCCGCAATCTGAAAGAATATAATACCAAGTTTGTACGCCGCCAGCTGAACCCGGAAAAAGGCCACCGATTCATGCCTTATATTGTGCTCATCATTGACGAATTGGCGGACCTGATGGTGACGTCCGGCAAAGAAATCGAGACGCCGATCGCACGTCTTGCAGCAGTATCCAGAGCCACTGGCATTCACCTGGTATTGGCTACACAACGCCCGTCGGTCAATGTAATCACCGGTATCATCAAAGCGAACTTCCCGGCCCGATTGTCTTTCAGGGTTATATCAAAAATCGATAGCCGCACGATCCTCGATTCAGGAGGCGCCGAGCAGCTCGTGGGCCTTGGAGATATGTTGTATTCCCATGGATCGGATCTCGTGCGTCTGCAGGGGCCATTTATTGATACGGATGAAGTAAAAAGGATCTGCGAATTTATTGGCGGCCAGCGTGGGTATGAATCGGCGTATATGTTACCGGAATTCGAAGGAGAATCCTCCGAGTCGCAGTCAACGGTGGATTTGGGCGACAGGGATGATATGTTCGACGAAGCCGCAAGGCTTATCGTGCGGCATCAGCAGGGAAGTACCTCACTCATTCAGCGAAAGCTGAAACTCGGTTACAACCGCGCCGGCAGGCTCATCGACCAGCTCGAAGCCGCCAGAATCGTCGGACCCTTTGAAGGTAGCAAAGCAAGAGAAGTCCTTGTGCAGGATGAATATGTTTTGGAACAATTATTGAATGAACTGAATGATAAAAAAACAAATAGGGAGTAGAATGAAAAAATTAATTTTAGTGGCATTGGTTTGCTGGGCGGGCCTCGGGATGGCTCAGGACGATCAGAAGGCAAAGGTAATTCTCGACAAGATGAGTGCAAAGTACAAAAGCATTCCAGCTTATAAGACCAATTTCATCTATCGTCTTCAAAACAAGGTAGAAAACATCGATGAGCAGTTTGCCGGTGAAATCATGGTGAAAGGAGAAAAATATGTGCTTCTCATGGCCGATCAGGAAATCTTTAATGATGGCGAAACCATCTGGACTTTGCTGAAAGACGCCAACGAAGTGAATATCGACTATTACATGCCGGACGAGGGCGACCTTTCACCCAATAAAATTTACAGCGCTTACCAGGCAGGTTACAGATACCGATGGATAGAACAAAAGAAAATTGGCAGCCGCTCGTATGATGTTGTGGAATTGCAGCCCGAAAATCCGAAAGACCCGGATAAGATTTTTATGCGAGTTGTATTGAATATCGATCAGTTGGATAGTTCGATCAGTAGCTGGGAAATGTATGACCGGGCAGGAAATGTGTTTACACGTACAGCATATCCGGATTTAACCCTAAGTTCCAGGCAGCCGACACGTTCTTTACTTTCGATGTGAAGAAATATCCCGATGTAGAGGTAGTGGACCTTCGCTAACAGCTGAACATATACTTCAACAGAACACAATCCCGAAAAGCACAAAAAACCCATGACAAGGGAAGAACTCATAGCTCAAATTAAAAAGAAGAAGTCATTCCTTTGTGTTGGACTCGATACGGACATTAAGAAAATTCCGCAGCATTTGCTCAAATTCCAGGATCCTGTGTTTGAGTTTAACAAACAGATCATCGATGCCACCATCGATTATGCAGTAGCCTATAAGCCCAACCTGGCGTTTTACGAATCATTAGGCGCCGCAGGGTGGGAGAGCCTGGAAAAAACGGTGGAATACCTGCCAAAAGACGTATTCAAAATCGCCGATGCCAAGCGAGGCGATATCGGTAACACATCCGGACTCTATGCAAGGGCATTTTTCGAACACATGAACTTCGATGCCATCACCGTAGCGCCCTATATGGGAGAAGATTCAGTGAAGCCTTTTCTTGAATACCCTGGAAAATGGGCCATTTTGCTGGCGCTCACCTCCAACAAGGGCAGCGCGGACTTCCAAACTAAATTTCTTGACGGGGGTACCAAACACCTGTATGAGGAAGTGCTGGAAAAAAGCAGCAGATGGGGCACCACCG
The DNA here is from genome assembly GCA_034523095.1 of Cyclobacteriaceae bacterium. Classification (GTDB taxonomy): domain Bacteria; phylum Bacteroidota; class Bacteroidia; order Cytophagales; family Cyclobacteriaceae; genus JAAUQL01. Next base: position 5,759 of record JAXHKU010000030.1, read on the forward strand.
ACAACATGATGTATGTGGTCGGTGCTACGAAGGCCGAAAGTCTCGCACATATCCGTACCCTGGTCCCCGATCATTTCCTGCTGGTTCCCGGTGTGGGCGCACAGGGTGGCAGCCTGTCCGAAGTTGCCCGATATGGAATGAACAAAGACTGCGGCTTGCTGGTGAATGCTTCGCGGTCTATCATTTATGCAGACGATTCTATCAATTTTGCCGCAGCCGCAGCCAGGGAAGCTAAGCTTCTGCAGGAGGAAATGGAGCAACTACTCGGTTCCATTTTTTAATGAAGCGGCTCTTTGCTAATTTTAAAGCAGGAGCTGCGATTATGGAAGAAGCCTTTCTTCATTTTATTTGGAAATTCCAACATTTCAGGACCCCGGCACTGACAACTGATGACGGGCAGGAATTGATCATTTTCCATCCCGGGCTAAGAAATACCGATGCCGGGCCAGACTTTCTGAATGCAAGAATCAAAATTGGAGAGATCACCTGGAACGGTCATGTGGAGATACACGTCACGGCTTCTGACTGGTCGCGGCATAGTCACCAGTTCGACAAGGCTTACAACAACGTAATACTTCATGTAGTCTGGGAAAATAACGTAACTGCGAGCCGGGCTGATGGGAATATTATCCCAACTCTTGTTCTGAAAGATTTGCTTTTGCCTCACCTGTATTTGAATTATAAAAAACTCCTTGAACCCGGAGATGAAATCCTTTGCAGAAATTTTATACGCAATGTAAAGCCCATTACCATCATCAATATGGCTGATCGGGCCGTTGCGGGAAGATTGCAGGAGCGGGCAGAATCCATGTTGCGTGAATTGTTTTTAGCGCAAAACGATTGGGAAGAAGTAGCCTGGAGATTTTTGTGCAGGAGCTTCGGATTCCGGACAAATGCCGATGCTTTTTTTGACCTTGGCAAATCATTACCTTTTAAAATAATAAAAAAAGAATGCCAAAACCCCAGCACCATCGAGGCGCTGCTGTACGGTCAGGCAGGGTTTCTCGATGATGCTCCTGTCGATGAATACCAGGCTTTGTTGAAGAAAGAGTATGATTTCAAATATAGAAAATATGGTCTTGAAAAGCGACTGCATCGGCACCGCTGGAAATTTCTGCGATTGCGACCGGCCAATTTTCCCACGATCAGAATCAGCCAACTGTCTGCTGTCATCGGCGCACAACCAACACTGTTTTCCTTTTTTACGGAGTATGAGAATAGCGGGGATTTAAAGAAGGCCTTTTATGTCCAGCCATCACAGTACTGGACCGAACATTACCAATTTGGCGAAAAGACGTCACATCGGCTGGGCGGCCTGGGAAAATCAAGTATTGATAACATTCTCATAAACACATGTGGCCCCATTGCTCTTTGCCTGGGGAATACACAGGGATGACGATGAATCCAAAGAAAAGGCGCTTCAACTGCTCGGAGAACTGCCCGCAGAATCAAACAGCATCATTTCAAAATGGCAATCGCTGGGACTTGATATAAAATCCGCCTGCGACTCACAGGCATTCCTGGAACTATACAAGGAACATTGCCTTCGGAAAGCCTGCCTGCAATGTGCCATCGGTATGGAGATAATCAAGGCGGAGTGATGGTATTTACCCTGCTATCGATTCTTGTTATTGTCGGGTTCTGCACACTATTCATATACCAAAACAGGAGGAATCGAATACTGGTCTTTGCTTTACTTTTAAAAATAGCTGCAGGTATTTGCCTGGGATTTGTATATAAATACCATTATCAGGGGGGCGATACGCTTGTGTATTACAACGAATCCAAAACCATTGCGACCTACGTCTTGAGTGATCCCCTAGAGCATGTTGGCTTTTATTTTACCAATGTCGCTTCCGAAATCACCGGACTCACTTTCTACGAACAACCACGCGCGCTGTTTTTTTCAAAGATTCTATCGGTGATCTACCTGTTAACAGGCGGCAATTACTGGCTCATGGCGGTGATGCTGAGCATTATCAATTTCCTTTGTGTCAGGCGACTTGTTGATCAGATTACAAAGCGATTTCCGGTGACAAAGCTGCCTGCAGTAGTAGCCTTTTACTTTTTACCAACTTTTGTTTTCTGGACTTCAGGCATATTGAAAGAAAGCCTGGCGATAGGGGCGCTTTGCCTGCTCGTGGCACTGGCTTTGGAATGGAGCGAACCACACGCTAAATTTAAAACAGGGCAGATTATCCTTGTGTTCCTTGGCGGAATGGTGTTATGGAATCTGAAGTATTTTTATACTGCAGTAACGATACCCGTGCTGGTATCTGTCGTGGTATTTGAGCGGATAAAAAGCCGAAAATACAGGATTATTGTTCCGCTATTTCTTCTCATTACCCTTGTTGTGATTTTTTCCGTATCACATTATAACCTCGAGTGCAAAGCGTGTGTTTACCGTAGTTCATGAGAATTATCTGCTTGGAATCCAGAAGGGGCATGGCGCTATTCACTATTATCATTTTGACGGCAGTATCACCGGATTTCTCATCAATATTCCATGGGCCATATTCAGCGGGTTGTTCCGGCCATTTCTTTTCGAATGGAGAAATATATTTCAGGCGATTGTTGCGCTCGAGAATTTCGTGGTTTTTGTGTTGCTAATCGTGGCCTTATGGAGAACAGGGCTTCCAAAAATCGCTCAAAACCCATGGGTCATCGCAGGTATCATCATGATATTTACAATGGACATCTTTATAGCCTTTTCCATACCCAACTTTGGTACGCTGTCGAGGTTTAAAACTGCCTACTGGCCTTTTTTCGTGATGCTGGCGATTTGCTGGTTTCAAAGTAAAAACAAAAGCCAGGCCTTGTGAGACCCGGCTATGCGTCGAAAACTAAACCTTATTAACTAAACCTTAACCAAATGTATTTTACAAATTGTGATAATAGCCCTGCACTCTCGATACCACCTGACCATAAATAGGCTTGCAAAACTCGATAAATAGTGTTTGAGGTGGAGGAGGGGGCACCGGCCTTTCGTGGGCTATATTAAATTGCTCCTGAGTGAGCGCACGCTCATCGCCATTGAAACTGCCATAGCGATTTACCCAGTTGAATTCACCCGGGAATTTATCATGGAGTACTACCGTATTTGATCGCGCATCAATAATCCGCATACTCAGCAGCCCTCTCGAAACCACAGCGCTTATCGTTTCATGGAATGTGGCGCGCACAGTTCCATACACATCGATGTATTCAGTTGCCTGAGATGAAGTGCTGGTAGTTTGTGTCGGATATGGGGAACCGTCGCACGGCCCGATTTTATCCCCGTGATCAATGTGCGCCTGCAACGCTGACATGCCAACTTCAAGGGTTTGCTTATTATTTGGATAGCCCGGAGGCGAATGGCAGATGATCACTTTTTGCTCCTGTTGAGCCGTTGGGGCGACAGCAGATTTGGGGATACGACCTACTACCACGCTGTCTTTTCGGGGCCTCATAGATTTTTTCCTGGGTGTTTTGCTGACCTACGACAAAGTCATCGAATTGAAAGACAATAATTTGATCCGGATCCTTGAGGCTTTGATCTTTTGAGCTATAAAACCGGATGAATGGATTGTCGCGGTAGTTGAAAAGAAATTGTTCTATCTGATCCTGGAAAAACTGAGCGCTCATACCCGCCTGGAAAGATGGCACCGGAACCTGCTCCACCAATACCTTCAATGTGGCATAGTAAAGCGCCTCTTCAATTTTATTTTTCACATCCATGTACCCCGGAGTGTAGAGGTCTGCTTTTGCAAAGTGCTGATAAGCTTCCATGGCATATGGTCTGGTGCCCATGGCAAGCGCCTGTTCGCCGGCTTTATATCGTTCGGAGGCTGCTTCGGTCGCGTAATATTTTAATTGGTTGTAAAAATCTTGTGGATTTGGAATGACTTCGAGCGCTGCAGGTGACCGGCGAATCGCGTCGTACATATTGCTGAGCATGACGTATGAATCGTAGATGACGCCATTTTTAAACTGATCCTGGCTGTTTTTCATCCGGTTCACGTCGTTGTTGAGTTGCTCCAACGCCATTGGATAGGCCATACTGAGCGTTTCGCGGGCAGTTTTATTGTTTGGCGCTTTTCGCAGTTTATCCACTGACTGCATCACCGATGCATAGTAATTTCCGGTTTGGAATGTTTTTTTACTCGATCCGCAACTCCAGCACAAGGCTACCACAACGGGAATAAGGAATAATGAAAGTTTTTTCATTCTTAAAATGGTTTCTGTTTAATCACATTTGAAAAAATACCTTTCACTTTCTTGAAAGGACACCGCAAGTAAGGCAACGGCAAGTCAAAAACGCAGCCAAACTTAATGCAAAAGGATCGCTGGTAATTTTTCTTTCAGAATTCAAGTAAAACTTGAAGGTATGGATTGGCTTTTGGCAACCTATTCCTCGATTTCGCGGGTACTGAGCTGGCGCTCGTAGAGTTGTTTGAAGGTACTTTCCCGTGCCAGTAAATCAGTATATGTGCCGCTTTCTATAATAAGCCCATCGTCCAAAACGATGATTTTATCAGCAAGTTTGGCGGAGGAGACACGGTGTGAAATTATGATTGTAGTCCGGCCATGCATCACCTTCCTCAGGTTGTTCAGAATCGTGTTTTCCGTTTTCGTATCTACAGCCGAAAGACAGTCGTCGAGGATAAGCAGCCTTGGGTTTTTCACAATGGCTCTGGCTATGGACAATCGCTGTTTTTGCCCGCCGGATAGTGTAATTCCCCGTTCGCCAAGTATGGTTTTGAGCTGTTTTGGAAATTCCATGACACTATCATACAGGTCAGCATTCTTTAAGGCATCTGCCGTTTTTTCCGGATCGTCACTGTTCAGACCGAATGATACATTATTGCTGATCGTGTCTGAAAATAGAAATACATCCTGCGGCACACACCCAATCTGATCGCGGTATTTCACTGGGTCATAGCGCTTCAGATCAATGCCATCGACTAATACTTCCCCTGCCGACGGATCCAGCATTCGCGTAACAAGGTTGGCTAAGGAGCTCTTCCCGCTGCCTGTCGTCCCGACGATGGCGATGGATTCCCCTGGATTTATGGTAAATGAAATATCTTTTAGTGCCGCAGTACCCGATTCCGGATAGATCAGCCCGACATTTCGGAATTCCACATGACCCTCAATTTCTTTTGTGAGGTTTTCTTCGGAGGTTATGTCAGACTTGGTTTTAAGAAACTCATTGATCCGTTTTTGCGAAGCCGCCGCACGTTGGGTGATACTCGTTATCCACCCCAATGCAGTTACCGGCCAGGTGAGCAGGTTCACATACAAAATAAATTCTGCAATATTCCCAATGGTAAGCGAGCCGTTGATCACCTCCCTGCCGCCAAAATACACGGTGAGAATGACGCTCAGGCCAATCAACGACATAATGAGCGGATAAAACAGTGCATCGACTTGCGTCAGTTGCAACGACTTCTTCTTATAGATTTCACTCTCTTCTGAAAACTTATCTATCCAATCTTTTTCCCTGGCAAAGGATTTTATTACCCGTATTCCCGAAAATGTCTCCTGCACAAAAGTGGAGAGCGAAGACAATCTCTGCTGAATGGCCTCGGAGCGCCGGTTTATCAGATTATTCACGAGGTAAATACTTACAGATAGGAAAGGCAGCGGTATCAGTGCGTACAATGTTAATTTTACGCTGATGGAAAACATTACCGGCAGCAGGATTACGCCGAGAATAATCATATTTAATCCATACATGATCGCAGGGCCCAGGTACATGCGTACTTTTCCCACGTCCTCCGATATGCGTGCTATGAGGTCACCCGTGTTATTTCGGCGGTAGAAACTAAGCGACAGATTTTGATAATGGTTGAAAATCTCATTTTTAAGGTCGTATTCCATGTGCCTCGACATCACGATGAGTGTCTGGCGGACAAGGAAAAGGAAGAACCCTCGTAACAAGGCGAAAATAAGTATGAGAATTCCATAGAATACGATGCTCTGGTTGATGGTCGCCCGGAAAACTTCCTGAAGCCCCATGCCACCCATTGATTTGTAGACAGTGATATTTTCTGCAACCAGGTCAAGGGCATACCGGACGATTTGTGCCGGCACAATCTGGAATACGGTTGAAATGATGACAAAGAGCGTCCCCAGCAGCAGGTAGTACTTGTACTTTACAAAATATTTGTTGAGATAGCTGAGTTCCTTCACTCCAAGTCGTTTTATATTAAACCATCAGGCCGAAAGCGATTTCTTCAATTGGAATGGAAGCAAAAAGCTGTATTTTTGACCCGGTTTTTAAATAGCGGATTCTTATGGCAAAAGTAGTCAATCCGGCAATACTTATATCAATGAATGGAGTAAATACAGCGCTGCACACAGATCAGTTCCAAATCTTTAATGATATGGAAGTGCACGATCACGAACAGGTGGTTTTTTGTCAGGATAAAGATACCGGCCTTCGTGCCATTATAGGTATTCATAATACGGTGCTCGGTCCGGCCCTTGGTGGTACACGTATGTGGAATTACGCTTCAGATACTGAGGCATTAAGTGATCTTTTGCGCCTGGCAAGAGGTATGACTTTTAAGGCATCCATTTCCGGCCTCAACCTTGGCGGCGGTAAAGCTGTAATTCTCGGTGATGTGGAAAAACTGAAGTCAGAAGCTATGTTGCGGCGCTTTGGGAAATTCATAGAAAACCTAAACGGAAAATATGTTACCGCCGAAGATGTCAACATGTCGCCCGAAGACATGGAATACATCGCCATGGAAACCAGGCATGTGACCGGCCTCTCCGAAAGCGCCGGAGGTGGAGGCGACCCCTCGCCCGTTACTGCATATGGCGTGTACGTTGGCATGAAAGCATGCGCTAATCGGGCCTGGGGAAGTGATTCCCTTACCGGAAAAAGCGTATCAATTCAGGGAGTGGGCCATGTGGGCATGTTTTTACTCGAATACCTGGCCAAGGAAAACATGAAGCTCTACGTGTCGGATTATTACCCGGCAAGGGCAAAAGAAGCTGCCGAAAAATACGGCGCCACGGTGGTAGGTCTGGATGAAATTTACGACCTGGATGTAGATATTTACTCGCCATGCGCTCTTGGGGCTACGGTAAATGAGAATACCATCGACAGGCTGAAATGCCAGATTATTGCCGGGGCATCCAACAATCAATTAGACAATGATAAGATTCATGGTGATGAGTTGAAAAAGCGAGGCATCATTTATGCGCCCGACTTTCTTATCAACGCAGGAGGACTCATCAACGTCGGGATAGACTATCTTGGCGATTGGACCAGGGAAAAAGCCTATCGCATGACTGAAAAAATATATCCGACTACCATGGACATTTTCAAACTTACCGATACAGAAGACATAAATGCGCAGACCGCCGCCATGAGGCTTGCACAAAAAAGGATAGATGATATGGCAAAATTGAAACACAGCATGTAGGCTGGAAATTATTTATCAGCCATCGCCGGAACATCCGGAGGTAATTCGTGTATTTTTAATAAGTTCTTTGGAAAGATATAATGATAAACAGAAGGTCACTCAGGGTAAAGGCATTTAAAAATCTTTATGCCTACGAAAGCAGCAAGGGAGCTAATTATCACCTGGCACTTGATCGGCTAAACGAAAAATTCTCGCCCGACCTCAACTCGATGGAAGTGGCCGACAAAGATGATCTGCGCAGGAAAAAGGATATTGCTATTAAAGCCATTGACCAGAAACTGCAGAATACCGCTTCATGTGAAATAGGAGAGGAGGTACAAGCCGAAGTGCTTGATGCAATCGACTTTATGCATCAACTCAACAAAAAGGATTTTAAGAGCCTTAACCTTAACCTGTCAGGCGAAGCGGATCGTGTGTCTGAGGACCACATCATGATACTGTCCATACTGGAGGAACTCGCCTTTGTCGACAAAAAGCTCTCCGACGAAAAAAAATCCCTGGCCAATGTCCTTGGAGAAAAGGCGGTTTTAAACACCAATCTGTTCGACAACCAGGTCGTGGAAAAGCTGCGGAAAGACCAGACCTTTCAGAAACTAAAAATCAAGTTCAAGATCCATTGGGGCAACCAGGCCGATACCATCCGCGACTGGTACAAAGGCATTCTGAAAAAGGACGAAACCTATAGGGAATACATCAAAAAAGAAAAGCCCGACTATGCAGATGATTGGAACATCGTGGATTATATTTGTAGGGCAATAGTGCTAAAAAACGATGTTTTTTCAGGCTTTTTTGAGGATATTGACCTCGATTGGCTCGATAACAAACTCATTGTAAAAAGCCTCGTTCAAAAGACCATTAAATCCATGAAAGAGGAAGAATCGGAGGTGCAGATCGCCGACATATCTTACAATTGGGAAGATGATTCGGCCTATGTGCAGGAGTTGTTTGAGAAAACAGTGGAACAAAATGACTATATTGAATCGTTTCTGAAGGAAAAGTTGCAAAACTGGGATATTGAAAGAGTGGCTCTCACAGATAAGGTATTGTTAAAGCTGGCGATCGCTGAAATGCTCTATTTCCCAAGCATACCAACCAAAGTGACGATTAATGAATTTATAGAAATATCAAAAGTATTCAGCACGCCAAAAAGCAAGAGCTTTTTGAATGGCATTTTAGACACTCTGTCGATCGACCTGAAGGAGCGAGGCATCATCAGAAAAAGCGGCAGGGGATTATTAGATAACAGATAAACTTTACGGACATGGGTAAAAAGACAAATTATACATTGACATTTCTTCTTGGCGCTGCCGCCGGAGCGGCTCTTGGCATATTGTACGCACCAGACAAAGGAGTAAATACAAGGCAAAAACTTTCGTTCATGCTGGATAAATATAAGCTTGAACTCCAGAATATTATCAACGGCTTGATGGAAGAGCAAGGCATGGTGTCGTCAGATGCCAAAGAAAAAGGCAAAAAAGTGATCAGCGACGCCAAAGTAAAGGCAGAAAAGCTTCTCGAAGACGTGGATTTGCTGATCGGTCAGATTAAAAGTGGAAAACAGGAATAATAGAATCGCAGGCACAATGAAAACATTAGTAATTCTGGCACTTTCAGTGGTTGTTGTTTTTTCATGCACCGATAAGCGGATGGAAAACAGCCTGAAAAACCTTGAAAAGCGAGTTGCAACACTTGAAAAAAAATCCGGGATTTCCACTCCAAATCCTGTCGCCGAGCCGGTGGATAATACCCCGGCCGATCCTTCAAAAATGCCTGTGATCGTATTCGAGAATACGGAATATGATTTTGGAAATGTCCTGGAAGGCGATGTGGTAGATTACACATTCAAATTCAAGAATGTTGGCGCTATGCCATTGATTATCAGTCAGGCCACTGCGACCTGTGGGTGCACCGTGCCTGTATGGCCAAAAGAGCCAATACCGGCGGGTATGGAAGGTGTGATCAGCGTGAAGTTTAATACAACAAACCGCGTCAACCAACAAGTCAAGGAAGTAAGTATTACGGCAAATACAAAGCCTGCAATCACCAAGTTGAAGATTTCTGGCATGGTGACTCCAAAAAACGACACTAAATAAATTATAGATAAACGATGACAACAATTATTTTACAAGCTGCGGGGGGAACATCCGCATTGATGGGAAACCTCGTCCTCATTGGAGGTATCATTGTGATTTTCTACTTTTTCATGATACGCCCGCAGCAGAAGAAGCAAAAAGACCAAAAGAAGTTTCTGGATGAGATAAAAAAAGGCGACATGGTAATCACACTTGGCGGAGCGCACGGCAGAGTAGTGGCGATTGAAGGTGATAGTATCCAGCTCGAAGTTGACAGAGGAGTGAAAATTACTTTTGAAAAGTCTGCGATCTCGCTCGAAGCCAGCAGGAAATTCCAGGAGAAGAAAAGTTAGCCCCCTTGGACAATGCAGGGCAAATAAAAGGGACACTACTTTCCGTGCTCAAGCCATTGCGCAGGGCCAACTGGACTGTAGTGCTTTTTTGTCTTTTTACCGCAGCTATTTTCTGGTTTTTCAACGCACTCAACAAGGTATATACTGCCCGGATTAACTATCCTATGGCGATGGCCATCAATACCGACAGTTTAGTTTTTGTTACGAGGCCGCCGGCTACTATTCCCATCAATGTTACAGGTGGGGGCTGGCAATTGCTGAAACGAACCATTTCACTTAATAACCATCCGATTGTCATAACGCCGGAAAATCCGGTCAAAACAACTTTTTTTACAGCCGCCAACTTACTGCCCGAGGTTTCTGACCAGATGACCGATTTGAATATTAACCATATCGCCATCGATACTATATTTTTCAGAATAGAGCCAAAGGCAATGAGGACATTGGCAATAGAACTTGACTCTGCCAAGATTAATCTGAAAGAAAATTTCTATATCACGTCGCCAATTGAGTTCGGGCCCGACTCCGTCAGGTTTTTTGGACCGAAATCACTGGTCGATCGACTGCCTAATGTCTTTGTGGTCTCTCTTTCGGATAGGAATATCGATGACCGCTATAATGCGCAGCTTAGCCTTGATTTGTTTCTGCCAGCCCTTGTGCGAAAAGATCCGGAAGATATTTATGTGCGGTTTGATGTAGAAGAATTTATACCCCAAAAGTCAACTGTAACCATCGGCAAAGTCAATTTTCCGTATGAAGGAAAAATCAACCTGGCGCAAAATACCATCGAAGTTCAGTACAAAGTGCAGCGCAGTTTGAGAAGCAAGGTCAAACCGGATGATATAATCCTGGTAGCTGACCTGGAATCTATACAAAAGCAAGATTCAACCATCGATGTGGTAGTTATGGATTTACCCGACTATATCAGAGATGTGACTTTTTCGCCTGGCAAGGTAAGGGTGAGTTATGAATAGCCCGGTTGCCGTAGGTATCACAGGCGGTATCGGATCCGGGAAATCAGTCGTTTGCCATATATTTTCACTTCTTGGCGTCCCAGTATATTATGCGGATGTGCAAGCCAAAACAATCACTGAAACGGACCCCACAGTCATCAAATCGATAAATTCGGAATTTGGCGCAGAAGCTTTTTCAGAAGATGGCACTCTTAATCGACGATATCTGGCTGATATTGCTTTTCATAATCCGGAAAAGCTATCGCGGTTAAATAAAATCATTCATCCTGCAGTAGAAAAGGATTTTCGCTCATGGATAAAAACACATTATTCAGCACCTTTTGTCATTAAGGAGGCAGCGCTCCTCCTGGAATCCGGATCGTATAAAAACCTTGATTTCATTATAGTGGTATTCTCTACCGAGGGGCAACGTATTTCCAGAATCATGGCGCGCGACAAACATAGAACGCTGGCAGATATTAAGGCGATCATGTCGCGGCAGACTGATGATGCCGCAAAGTTTGCCGTTTCGCATTTCCGCATTGATAATACAGGCACCAAATTACTGATACCCCAGGTGCTGAAAATCCATGAGTTTTTGGTAAATCTTAACCAATCTGGCTAAATTGTATCACAATTGATTCTCTATTCCAGGCTTCGGGCAATTCATGGGCAACGCAAGGTCAACTTTGAGTGAAAAGAAAAAGCACTCCATCTTCGAGCAGGAGTTTATTCCTCATCTGGATGCCATGTACAACTTTGCCTACCGCATCACCTACGACGAGGATGTTGCCAAAGATCTCATCCAGGACACATGCTTCAAAGCATTCCGGTTTATTGAGACCTTCGAAGTAGGCACCAACGCTAAAGCCTGGCTTTTCAGGATACTGAAAAACTGCTTTATTAATGAGTATCGCAAAAAAAATAAGGTGCCATCCATGGTAGATTATCAGGATGTTGAAACTTATTACAACTCAGATGATGTTAATGAAGTAATAACAAGTGATTTGCGGGTGGACATGCTGGAGGAAATGCTCGGCGACGAAGTGTCCAATGCACTAAATTCACTCGCCGTTGACTTTCGGATTGTCATTATACTATGCGATCTGGAGGGATTTACGTATGAGGAAATGTCGAAAATATTGGATATTCCCATCGGTACGGTAAGGTCGCGGCTCCACAGAGCACGAAACCTATTGCGTGAGAAATTAAAAGCATATGCAGCTACGATGGGGTATAAATTTTGAATTCATCAAGCAGATTCAGGAAATATGATAGAAAAAAACTGTAATCAGGGAAGTTGCGAAAAAGCAGGTTGTACTACGTACGAACTCAAACGCGATATTATCGAAAAGGTAATCGACGGCCAGGCAACTGACGAAGAAAAATTACTCTATGAATCCTTTATTGCCCAGTGTGCAGATTGTCAGTGCCGGCAGTTTTGCGAACAGGAAATTGCCATAAAAAATCTGCTTCAAACCAAGCTGGACCGCAAGAGGGTTCCGCTCGATTTTGTAGAGCAGATCCGGTCCCGAATTAAAACCGGCTAACAGATGCACAAAGGCAAGGCCATAATTTTTTCTGCTCCCTCCGGCTCTGGTAAGACCACGATCGTGAAGCATCTCCTTGCCACTAACGAAAAGTATGGATTTTCCATATCAGCAACTACACGCCCCCGAAGGGTAGAGCGCGAAACAGATGGAAAAGACTATTATTTTCTCAGTGTTGAGGATTTTAAAAAGCGTATAGCGAATGATGAATTCATTGAGTGGGAAGAGGTGTATGGCGGAAATTTCTATGGCACGTTAAAGTCAGAAATCGATCGACTGTGGCAAGCAGGTAAGCACGTCCTTTTTGATGTAGATGTAAAAGGTGGGCTGAAACTAAAGGAGTATTTTGGCAGGGATGCCCTGGCCATATTTGTGAAAGTGAATAATATGGAAGAGCTCGAAGCCCGACTCAGACACAGAAATACCGAATCTGAAGAACACATTCGCAGAAGGCTGGCAAAAGCAACGTATGAAATGAGTTTTGAGTCATCGTTCGATATTACCCTTATATCTGCAGATCTGCAGAAAACATCTGCTCAATGCTGAACAACTCATTGACAGATTCCTTAGCCAAGCCACCTAAGGGCATGGAAGTTGGACTATTTTTCGGGTCATTCAACCCGATACATGCCGGTCATCTGATCATTGCGCAAGCGGTGTTGCAGGAAGCCAATCTTCGCGAAGTCTGGTTTATCGTGTCGCCACAAAATCCGCTTAAAAAAAACCAAAGCCTGGCGCATGAATTTGACCGCTATGAAATGGTTCAGTTGGCGATTGCCGACAACCCGCATTTCAGGGTAAGTGACATCGAGTTCCGGATGAAGCGGCCAAGCTATACTATCGATACACTCGTAAGGCTCTCTGAAAAGTACCCGGCTCATCATTTCCGGCTGATCATGGGTATGGATAATTTGCAGATTTTTTCCAAATGGAAAAACAACCAGGAAATACTTAAGAACTACGGAATCATTATTTATCCAAGGCCCGGAAGCGCTGACTCAGAAATGACCGCCCACCCGAATATTGAATTGATCGAATCACCATTGCTGGATATTTCGGCGACCTACATCAGAAAATGCATCCGCTCAGGCAAATCTATTAAGTACCTGGTGCCGGAAATGGTGGAGGATTATATCAGGGCAAGGAAACTCTTTATTTGACGGGCCTTTTCAGACTGTCATTATCTCTTTTTCCTTTTTGGCGAGCACGTCATCGACTTTGCGAATATACTCATCGGTGAGTTCCTGAACCTTAGTTTCTGCTTTTTTCACCGCGTCTTCAGCGACGTGTTCTTTAAGCAATCGCTTCAAATGCTCGTTGGTTTCCTTTCTTATGTTTCTTATACTGACACGGCCGTGTTCTGCCTCTGTCCTGGAATGTTTGGCGAGGTCTTTTCTGCGTTCTTCTGTCAATGGTGGAATATTCAACCGGACCATCTCGCCATCGTTTTGGGGATTAAGGCCGAGATCGCTATTGATAATTGCCTTTTCTATTTCAGAAATCATGTTTCTTTCCCAGGGTTTTATCACCAATGTACGGGCATCCGGAGTATTCACTGAGGCGATCTGGCTTATAGGGGTAGGATTGCCATAGTAAGTCACAACCAGGCCATCAAGCATGTTAGGCATTGCCCGGCCGGCACGTATTTTTGCCAGGGCGTGTTCAACATGAAGCACAGTTTTGTCCATGTGATCTTTGGCTTCTATCAGGTATAATTCAAGTTCTTCCATAGTAGTCCGGAAATTAATTAATGCACTAAGGTTCCTATTTTCTTGCCCATCAATAGTTTCAGCAGATTGCCGGGCGTGTTCATATCAAAAACGATGATGGGCAATTTATTTTCCTGGCATAGTGTAAATGCCGTCATATCCATAACGTTCAGCCCTTTTTGGATGACGGTGTCATAGCTGAGCTCTGAAAAACGTGTAGCATTGGGATTTTTTTCCGGGTCTTCCGAATAAATTCCGTCAACCCGAGTGCCTTTCAGAACCACATCGGCTTCAATTTCAATGGCTCGCAGACTGGCCGCTGAATCGGTGGTGAAATATGGATTGCCGGTACCCGCGCCGAATATTACAATCCTGCCTTTCTCCAGATGGCGAATGGCTCTCCTCCTGATAAATTGCTCACAAACCTGGTCAATTTTTATTCCCGACATCAGCCTTGTGTACAGTCCGGCACTTTCGAGCGATCCCTGAAGCGCCATGGCATTGATTACAGTAGCGAGCATACCCATATAATCGCCCTGCACCCGGTCAATTCCAGATTGCTCCGCCTGGATACCTCTGAATATATTACCGCCTCCGATAACAATTGCCAGTTCGATCCCCGTTTCTTTCACCTCTCTGATTTCCTGCGTGTATTGCTCAAGCCGCAATGGGTCAATGCCATATTTCTTGGCGCCCATCAAGGCTTCACCACTTAATTTCAGAAGAATCCGCTTAAACTTCATAATGTGTATTTTGGTTTAGCAAATATAATATGGCATTGGGGAATACATAGTATTGATGTCTAAAATTGAATGAGAGGCTCATCCTTATTGATTTTTTGCCCGTAAGCCACCAATACCCGCCGGATGGTTCCATCGTGTGGGGCACGGAGAATATTTTCCATTTTCATAGCCTTGAGGATGAGGAGCGGCTGGCCATCTATCACTGCTTCCCCGTCACGCACCAGCACATCTGCGATCAGCCCTGGCATTGGAGCTTTTAGGTATTCAATGAATCGTTTTGCACTAGAAAGGCTTGATTCTGAGGTTGCTGCTTCAGACTGATGATGAATTTGAACAGACACCGGGCGATTATTGACAAGCATTTGGAAGCTGCGACTATCCTTGCCCCTTTTTATTATACTCACGTAATAGGGCTTTTTATTCATTATCACCAGGAACTCTGATTCATTAACTTTAGTGATTTCAGGTTTGTGCTGCAGATCGTTAACAAAGACAACCTGGTCTTTTAACTGAATGGAGAATTTATTATTCTCGTTGATAGTTGCAGTGTACATTTAAAAATTGTGTTGTCCGATTTAAATATAGTGTTATTTCACGTTCTTGCGGTCAACTTTTTAAAAGATGAAGGTTCGGGATGCATCCGTCTGAAACGGTTGAAAATTGCTTCATTGACAGGTTGATGTATTTTTGTTGAAAAATAATCGGTTCCGAAAGGAAACAGAACTCGCGTTGCATATGCTACAATATACAAATCAATTCATTCTACGGTTTTATACCATGGCGCTTTACCTGACGATGGCGGGCGCACTATTTCTGTCATGCAAAGTGCAGAGTCCCGCTGTCACAGCCATTGTGGAGGAAGAGACAGACACTCTCGAGGTAGCACCGTCGGAGGAATATAGGTCTGATTTTGTTATCAAGACCTATCAGCCCGAAGAAACGCGGGATTTCAAATTAATCCATACAAAACTGGAGCTTGGCATTGATTGGCAAAATCAACATTTGAATGGCAAGGCCAGCCTCATTTTAAAACCCTTTTTCTATAATCAGTCACAATTGGTTTTGGATGCAAAGAATTTTGAGATTCATTCGGTCACCATCGATACAGAAACCGAAGACAGTGTGCCGGATTATCGCTACGATGGCCGGAAGATTGTCCTCGAGCTGGGACGGGAGGTATCACGAGAAGAAGAAATTCATGTAAACATCAGTTATACAGCGAAGGGATATGACGGAGATACAGCGGCCAATAAGCCGGAGGATCAAAAGGGATTTTATTTTGTAAATCCTTCTGGAGAAAAAGGCGGACTCACGCAACAGGTTTGGACGCAGGGCGAAACGGAATGTAATTCACGCTGGTTTCCAACGATCGATGCCCCCAACCAAAAGACAACGCAGGAAGTTTTTATAACCGTGGATGATAAATTCGTCACACTTTCCAATGGGAAATTGGTGTATTCCAGGTCCAATCCCGACAGCACCCGTACCGATTACTGGAAAATGGACATTCCACACGCTCCCTATCTTTTCATGTTTGCCGCCGGGGACTTTACAGTTGTGGAAGACAAATCTGGCGATTTGCCAGTGAATTATTATGTGGAGGCTGAATACGCTCCCTATGCCAGGAATATATTTGGCAATACACCAGAGATGATCGCCTATTATGAAGAATTGCTCAATGTGCCATTTCCCTGGCAGAAATACAGCCAGATCATCGTGCGCAACTTTGTCACCGGAGCCATGGAAAACACTACAGCATCGGTTTTCATGGAAGATTTAAACATGAACAGACGCGAGTTGCTCGATTATAACTGGGATGACATCATCTCGCATGAATTATTTCATCAGTGGTTTGGTAATTATGTCACGTGTGAGTCCTGGGCCAATTTGCCGCTCAATGAGTCTTTTGCCACTTACGCTGAATATTTATGGTTTTTCCATAAATATGGCGCAGATGAGGCATCGTATCATTTGTTGGAGGATTTGGAGGCCTACCTTGAAGAATCAAAAACCAAAAATGAGCATCTGGTACGATTTTGATTATACCGACAGCGATGATATGTTCGATGCGCATTCCTACTCAAAGGGCGGGTTGATCTTGCATGCATTGCGCAATTATGTAGGAGATGATGCATTTTTCAAGTCACTCGAATACTATTTGAAAAGCCATGCATTTGGCAAAGCTGAAATTCATCAATTACGCCTGGCTTTTGAGCATATCACCGGTGAGGATCTTAACTGGTTCTTCAATCAATGGTTTATGGATGCCGGCCACCCGATTCTGAAGGCCGAGGAATCGTACGATGACAATTCCAAAAAAGCAATTCTAAAAGTAAGGCAGGCCCAGGATCTGGAAAAGTATCCCGTTTACAATCTGAATCTCACCGTCGATGTTTGGCAGGGAAGCACCAGGGAACAATTTGTAATAACTATTGATCGACCGTATCAAGAGTTTGAATTCGATGCACCAACAATGCCAGATCTCTTTTTGATGGACAGCGAGCATATTCTTGTTGGCCAGATAGAACAGTCAAAAAGTCCTGAGCAATTGACTTTGCAATACACGGGATACCCCGATAATATGCGCGCCAGGCTTGAGTCTCTGAGACTTTTACAGGAACAGCCACTCGATGAATTAGTAATTTCAACCCTTGGCAAAGCGTTGTCTGATTCATTTTGGGTTATTCGCCAGGAAGCGGTAGATTTTTTTGAAAGTGACACTACAGGATTGATTTCCGCTCAGGCAAAAAAACTGCAGGACCTTGCTATTTCAGATCCCAAATCCGCCGTGAGGACAAGCGCATACGCCGCGCTTATTGCGCATGCGGAAGACAGTTATTGCAATGTGTACAGGCAGGGATTGTCAGACTCGTCCTATTCTGTGGCCGGATATTCACTGTATGGTTATCTTCATTGTGATGTGGATGATAAGGAGGCTGTGATAGATCAGTTTATCAGGGAGAGGAATTTCAACATCACTTCCACTCTGGCTGATTATTTTATTTCTGAAAAAGTCCAGGGAAGAACTTCGTGGTTTATAGATCGTATTGGCAGATACCGCGATTATGAACAATGGTATTTTATTAAATTCTTCGGTATGTATCTTTCCTTCAGCGCTGAAGAAGATCAGATTGCTGGGATTGAACCGCTATCGGATCTGGCACGCAATCACCCTAAATTTTTTATTCGGTTGGCGGCTTACCAATCCCTCCAACTCATTGAAGATGCCCCTGGTGTTGCCGAATTACTGCAACAGATCAAGGCTGTTGAAAAGGATCCCAGGGTACTTCAAAACATCGAATAGGCCCTGTTTTGAAAGAAATGGCCATCCTTTTCTGACGGGTCAATCAACCGTCATAAAATACTGCACAATTTGATTCAAATATTTGAATAATAGAAAAAAGGGTATAATTTTGCACTCCCCTTTAAAAATGGCCTTGAAGATGCGGTCGTCTTTTCAGTGGAAGTTCTTTAAATTACTGAATACGGGGATATTCCAGAGCGGCCAAATGGGGCAGACTGTAAATCTGCTGGCGTACGCCTTCGGTGGTTCGAATCCATCTGTCCCCACATAATTTGAATTTGCCAAGGTGGATTTAAATTGAATATGAAGGCAAGATTGCGGGAGTAGCTCAGTTGGTAGAGCGGCAGCCTTCCAAGCTGCAGGTCGCGGGTTCGAACCTCGTCTCCCGCTCTGAAAAGCTAGGGTTTATCCCTGAAGCCAAGGCCGACGTAGCTCAGGGGTAGAGCGCTTCCTTGGTAAGGAAGAGGTCATGGGTTCAATTCCCATCGTTGGCTCAATATGAATTGTAATTATAATTTGAAATAATATTTTTAACTAAACCGAGATTTATCAAAAATGGCTAAAGCAAATTTCGACCGTTCGAAACCGCATGTTAATATCGGTACTATAGGTCACGTTGACCACGGTAAAACTACCTTGACAGCCGCTATCACAAAAGTTTTGGCAGCAAAGGGTTTATCAGAAGTACGCGAATTCGATTCTATCGACAACGCCCCTGAAGAAAAAGAAAGAGGTATTACAATCAACACGGCACACGTTGAGTATTCTACCGAGAACAGACACTACGCACACGTTGACTGTCCTGGCCACGCTGACTATGTGAAGAACATGGTAACAGGTGCTGCTCAGATGGATGGTGCTATTCTCGTAGTTGCTGCTACTGACGGACCGATGCCTCAGACAAGGGAGCATATTCTCCTTGCACGTCAGGTTGGTGTTCCTGCACTTGTTGTATTCATGAATAAGGTTGACCTTGTTGATGATGCAGAGTTGCTCGAACTTGTAGAAATGGAAATCAGGGAGCTTCTTAGCTTCTATGAATATCCGGGAGATGATATTCCAATCATTCAGGGCTCTGCACTCGGAGGATTGAATGGCGATGCAGCCTGGGTTGACAAAATCATGGATCTGATGAATGCTGTTGACAGCTATATTCCTATCCCAGAGCGTTTGGTTGACAAAGATTTCTTGATGCCGGTAGAAGACGTGTTTTCTATCACAGGTAGAGGTACTGTTGCCACAGGAAGGATTGAAAGAGGGGTCGTCAAAACCGGTGAAAACGTAGATATTCTTGGAATGGGTGCTGAAAACCTCAAATCTACCGTAACAGGTGTTGAGATGTTCAGAAAAATCCTTGACAGAGGACAAGCCGGTGACAACGCTGGACTTCTTTTAAGAGGTATTGACAAGGATGACATCCGCAGAGGTATGGTTATTTGTAAACCAAACTCAGTAAAGCCACACGCTAAGTTTAAGGCAGAGGTTTACGTCCTTTCAAAAGAAGAAGGTGGCCGTCATACTCCGTTCTTTAATAGGTACCGGCCGCAGTTCTATCTTCGTACAACTGACGTAACCGGTGAAATTAAACTTCCGGATGGAGTTGAAATGGTTATGCCTGGTGATAATATCACCATCGAGGTAAACCTTATCAATACGGTTGCCATGGAAAAAGGTCTTCGTTTTGCTATTCGCGAAGGAGGCCGCACAGTTGGTGCTGGTCAGGTAACTGAGATTTTAGACTAAGTAATAGATAAGCAAATGCGTTTCTTTAATAGGAAGCGCATTTGTTTCTATAAATTTTTTCAATACCTTTGCGGGCCATTTACACGGGTGTAGCTCAATTGGTAGAGTAGTGGTCTCCAAAACCATTGGTTGGGAGTTCGAGTCTCTCCACCCGTGCAGTTAAACTAGAAAAAAATTGATAAAGCTAAAGAATTTCATACTCGAGTCCATTGATGAGCTAAGAAATAAAGTGACTTGGCCGAAATATGCGGAATTGCAGAGCAGTTCAGTGCTTGTCCTCATAGCTTCATTAATTTTTGCTCTTATTATCGGAGCGATTGATTTCACTTTCGATAGTATAATGAGCTGGTTTTACAAGGAGTTCTAAAATAGTAGGTTCAAATGGGAGAGTTAAAATGGTATGTACTCAGGGCAATAAGCGGCCAGGAGAAAAAAGTAAAATCCTATTTGGAAAACGAAATAGCAAGACAGCATATTGAAGAATTTGTTCCGCAGGTTCTTATACCATCCGAAAAGGTATATGAAATGCGCAATGGCAAAAAGAAAATAAGAGAAAAAAGTTTTTTTCCAGGGTACATTTTAATATCAGCTGACTTATCGCATGGCGAAACGATGCATACGATAACAAGCATACCCGGCATCATTGGATTCCTCGGCAATAACAGCGCAAGCGCGTCTCAGGAACCAGTAGCCCTCCGCCAATCTGAAATCAACCGTATACTCGGTAAAGTGGATGAGTCTGAGGAAATGGAAGAAAAGTTCAGTACTTCTTTCATAATAGGTGAATCAGTAAAGGTAATGGATGGCCCATTCAGTGGTTTTACCGGAACAGTTGAAGAAGTCTTTGACGAGAAAAAGAAATTGAATGTGATGGTGAAAATTTTCGGAAGAAATACACCAGTCGAGTTAAACTATATGCAGGTAGAAAAACAAGATTAACGATATGGCAAAGGAAATAGAAGGTTTTGTAAAGTTGCAGATTAAAGGTGGAGTAGCCAATCCATCACCTCCGGTTGGCCCGGCTTTAGGTAGCAAGGGGTTGAATATTATGGAGTTTTGCAAGCAGTTCAACGCAAGGACCCAGGAGAAGCAGGGACAGTTATTGCCTGTAGTGATTACTGTATATAAGGATAAATCATTTGAGTTCGTTGTCAAGACACCTCCGGCTGCGATTCTGTTAATGGAAAGTTTAAAATTAAAGAAGGGATCTCCGGAGCCAAACCGCAATAAGGTCGGCTCAGTGAATTGGGATCAGATACAAACAATAGCAGAGACAAAGATGGCCGATTTGAATGCGTTCAAAGTTGAGTCTGCGATGAGAATGGTTGCCGGTACTGCTAGAAGTATGGGTATTAAAGTGAATGGCACAGCTCCCTGGGAAAAATAAAGAATTAAGTTTATGGCTAAGTTAACGAAGAATAGAAAGGCGATACTTAAAAAATACGATTTAAGTAAGAGTTTTGCCCTGACCGAAGCAGTTACAGTGGTAAAGGAAATTACCAATACAAAATTTGACTCCTCAGTTGATATTGATATCCGCCTCGGCGTTGATCCACGGAAAGCCGATCAAATGGTTCGTGGGGTAGTGACGCTGCCGCATGGTACAGGGAAGGACATTAGGGTTCTGGTTTTGTGTACACCTGAAAAGGAGCAAGAAGCCAAAGATGCCGGAGCCGATTTCGTTGGACTTGACGATTTCATTAAGAAAATCGAAGATGGCTGGACCGATATTGATGTGATAATCACCATGCCGGCTGTTATGGCAAAGGTTGGTAAATTGGGCAGGGTGCTCGGACCACGTGGTTTAATGCCTAACCCAAAATCTGGTACCGTTACTCCCGAAGTTGGCAAAGCAGTTAAGGAAGTGAAGATGGGTAAAATTGACTTTAAGGTCGATAAGTTTGGAATTATCCATACCTCCATTGGAAAAGCTTCTTTTACAGTTGACAAGATATTGGATAATGCCAATGAAATGATCCATATGGTTTCAAAACTGAAACCAGCGTCCGCCAAAGGGACATACTTCAAAAGCATTCATTTGTCCAGCACAATGAGCCCTGGAGTGACAATTGATCAAACAAGTATTACAGGAATTTAACATGACAAAGCAAGAAAAAACTCTGGTCATCAATGAGTTGGCCGAGAAGTTGAAGAGTAATAGTTATTTTTATTTTGCCGATGCCTCGGGTCTTACGGTCGCTCAAATAAATGATTTCAGAAGACTTTGCTTTCAGAGAGGGGTAGAATATAATGTTTACAAAAATTCTCTGATCAAAAAAGCATTGGAGACACTTGAAACTGATTATACTTCATTCAATGAAGTAGTTTTAAAAGGATTTACCGGGATAATTTTCTCCAAAGAAAGTGGAAATCTTCCCGCTAAAGTTATAAAGGAGTTCAGAAAGTCAAAGGGTACTAAGCCTGTTTTAAAAGGTGCTTCCATCGATACCGGTCTTTTCATAGGCAACGATACCCTCGACACATTAAGCAATCTTAAGTCTAAGTATGAGCTTATTGCAGACGTGATCATGTTGTTACAATCACCAGCTAAGAATGTTGTGTCATCACTGCAAAGTGGTAAAAACAAACTGGCGGGGATAGTGAAAACGTTAGCTGAACGACAAGTAGCATAATTAACTATTGTATAAAAATTTAATTCAATTAAAAAATGGCAGATTTAAAAGCATTCGCAGAACAGCTCGTGAACCTTACAGTGAAGGAAGTAAACGAACTGGCAAATATCCTGAAAACTGAATACGGTATCGAGCCGGCAGCAGCAGCTCCTGTAGTTGTGGCTGGTGGAGCTTCCGCTGGTGGAGAGCAAGAGGTCGCTGAAGAGAAAACATCTTTTGATGTGATCCTGAAAGCAGCTGGTGATCAAAAACTTAAAGTTGTAAAAATCGTCAAAGAATTGACCGGTTTAGGTTTGAAAGAGGCAAAAGATCTTGTTGACGGCGCACCGAAACCAGTTAAGGAAGGCGTTTCTAAAGATGAAGCTGAGGGGCTGAAAAAGGAACTTGTAGAAGCCGGAGCAGAAGTCGAAATTAAATAGAACATTGTCCATTTATTCTCATTAAATGGAATCAGTTAAGGCCTGCCTGTATAGTCAGGTCTTTTACTGTTTTTACCAACACCATACCAGTATTACTTCAGCCATAAGGGCTGAAAGAATTTTCTGACAAGATTATTAAAAATAAAGATTAAAGCCTTGGCAACAAATAATCAAAATCAAAGAAAGAGTTTCTCAAAAATCAAAAATGTAATTGAGTATCCTGATTTCTTGGATGTTCAAATGCAATCTTTCAAGGATTTCTTCCAATCGGAAACAGCCGCAGAGAAACGAATTCAGGAAGGACTTTTTAAAGTATTTTCAGAAAACTTCCCAATTGCCGATTCGCGCGAAAACTTCGTTCTTGAGTTTATCGACTATATGGTCGATCCTCCAAAATATAGTGTAAATGAATGTACGGACCGAGGTCTTACCTATTCAGTTCCACTGAAAGCGAAGCTGCGCCTGTCGTGCAACGACGAGGATAATGAAGATTTTGAAACGATCGAACAGGAAGTGTTCCTTGGAAATATTCCATATATGTCACCCAAAGGTTCGTTTGTTATCAATGGCGCCGAGCGTGTTATTGTTTCGCAATTGCACAGATCACCAGGTGTATTCTTTGCTCAAAGCAAACACACCAATGGTACGGTTTTATATTCAGCCAGAATCATTCCTTTTAAGGGATCCTGGATAGAGTTTGCTACGGATGTTAACAACGTGATGTATGCATACATCGATCGTAAAAAGAAATTTCCAGTAACTACATTACTAAGAGCTATTGGATGGGGAACCGATAAAGACATTCTTGGTCTTTTCGAGCTTTCTGAGGAATTGGATGCTACTGCGAAAAACCTTAAAAAGGCCATAGGAAGGAAATTGGCCGCCAGGGTGTTGAAAACCTGGACAGAAGACTTTGTTGATGAAGATACAGGTGAGGTGGTATCGATCGAGCGGAATGATGTAATCATGGAACGCGATTCTATCATTTCCGAAGAGGATATTGCATTGATTCAGGAAGCATCAACCAAGTCGATCATTTTGCACAGGGAGGATATTAATATCAATGATTATCAGATCATTTACAATACTCTTCACAAAGACAATTCCAATTCAGAAAAGGAAGCTGTAGAGCAAATTTACCGTCAGCTGAGGAATTCTGAAGCTCCTGATGAGCAAACAGCAAGAGACATAATTCAGAGTCTCTTTTTCTCAGATAAGCGATATGACCTTGGTGAAGTTGGACGATACAGGATTAATAAGAAATTAGGCCTTGAAATCAGTTCAGAAGTCCGCGTACTTACCAAAGAGGATATTATAAAAATTGTTAAGTATTTAATTGGTCTCATTAATTCCAAAGCTGTTGTTGATGATATTGATCACCTCAGTAACCGTCGCGTAAGAACGGTAGGCGAACAGCTTTATGCCCAGTTCGGTGTTGGTTTGGCTAGGATGGCACGAACGATAAAGGAACGGATGAATGTCCGTGATAATGAAGATTTCAAGCCGGTTGATTTGATCAATGCCAGGACTTTATCCTCAGTGATTAATTCTTTCTTCGGAACAAACCAGTTATCACAGTTTATGGATCAAACCAATCCGCTGGCTGAGATAACTCATAAACGCCGGATGTCAGCTCTCGGACCTGGTGGGTTATCGCGTGAGCGAGCTGGCTTTGAGGTTCGCGACGTGCATTACACGCATTATGGAAGGTTATGTACAATTGAAACGCCAGAAGGTCCCAACATCGGTCTTATTTCTTCTCTTTGCGTTCATGCAAAAGTTAATGGAATGGGATTTATTGAAACTCCATACAGAAAAGCAGAGAGCGGAGTTGTTAATATGACTCCGGACGTCGTTTACCTAACCGCAGAAGAAGAGGATACTCATAATATCGCCCAGGCAAATGCACCGCTGAAAGCAGACGGTTCATTTATAAGAGATAAAGTTAAGGCACGTTTTGAGGGAGACTTTCCAATTGTTGATCGGGGTGAGGTCACCTACATGGATGTGGCGCCAAACCAGATTGTTTCTGTAGCTGCGTCACTCATTCCTTTCCTTGAGCATGATGATGCCAACAGGGCTTTAATGGGGTCGAATATGATGCGCCAGGCAGTGCCACTCATGCGCCCGCAAGCGCCTATAGTAGGTACCGGCATGGAACAACGTGTCGCCCTTGACAGCCGCGCCCTAATAATAGCAGAAGGTGATGGGATAGTAGAATTTGTGGATGCCACAAAAATCATGATAAGGTATGATTTGACAACTGACCAGCAACTCATCAGTTTTGATGAGGATGTATATACCTATGAGCTCACCAAATTCAAACGGACGAACCAGGATACCTGTATAAATCTTTCGCCTATTGTGTTAAAGGGTGATAGAGTGAAAAAAGGTCAGCCATTGTGTGAAGGTTATGCAACCAAAGGCGGTGAGTTGGCTCTTGGAAGAAATCTTAAAGTGGCTTTTATGCCATGGCAAGGTTACAATTTTGAAGATGCCATCGTAATTGCGGAAAGCGTGGTTAAAAATGATATTTTCACCTCTATCCATATTGACGAATACGAACTTGAAGTACGCGATACAAAAAGGGGTGAAGAAGAACTAACGTCTGAGATTCCGAACGTGAGCGAGGAGGCGGTTAAAAACCTTGACGAAAACGGCATTATTCGAATCGGCGCAGAAGTAAAAGAAGGTGATATCCTGGTTGGAAAAATTACGCCGAAAGGGGAAACAGATCCTACCCCGGAAGAAAAACTGCTGCGAGCTATATTCGGCGACAAGGCCGGAGATGTAAAAGATGCTTCCTTGAAAGCTTCACCGTCACTGGAGGGTGTCGTAATAGACACTAAACTTTTCGCCAGACCCAAAAAGGACAAAGACCTTCGGGCGAAGTCAAAAAAAGACCTTGATACTTTAAAGGGTGTATACAGCAAGCAATTGCTTGGCGTGCGAGCTCAGATGATTCAGAAGCTGTCTAAGTTGCTCGAAGGAAAAACGTGTCAGGGAATTAGACATAAATTTGGTGATGAGATATTAGCAAGGGAGTGAAATTCAATGCTAAAGTGATTGAGGAAAAACTCTTCCTGAGCAGAACGTGTATCGCGATGAAAGCAACTACAATGTGCAGGAAGAAGTAAATCTTATCTCGGACCTGAATTTTGATTCATGGACTGATGATGATAAAATCAATCAATTGATCGTTGCACTCATCAAAAACTTTATTGTAAAGCGCAATGAATATTCAGGTGCGTTCAAGCGTGAGCGGTTTACCCTCGAAGTCGGAGATGAATTACCGGCAGGTATAGTCCAACTTGCTAAAGTATATATAGCGAAAAAGAGAAAGCTTAAGGTGGGGGATAAGATGGCCGGTCGACATGGAAACAAAGGTGTCGTCGCCAAAATTGTCCGCCAGGAAGACATGCCATTCCTTGAGGATGGAACGCCGGTAGATATTGTACTTAATCCATTGGGAGTACCTTCCAGGATGAACCTTGGTCAGATTTACGAAACTGTACTTGGCTGGGCTGGCGAAGAACTTGGCAGGACTTATTCAACACCAATATTTGACGGCGCCACCATGGCTGATGTAGAAAGCTGAATTGAAAGCTGCAAAACTTCCAGATTTTGGACGGACGTATCTTTATGATGGCCTTACAGGAGAAAGATTTGACCAGCAGGTAACTGTAGGAAAAATATACATGCTCAAACTCGGCCACCTTGTCGATGACAAGATGCACGCGAGGTCGATTGGTCCGTATTCGCTCATCACCCAGCAGCCGCTTGGTGGCAAGGCACAATTTGGTGGTCAACGTTTTGGTGAAATGGAAGTTTGGGCACTTGAAGCGTTCGGCGCATCCCACGTACTCCAGGAAATCCTCACCATTAAGTCAGACGATGTCATTGGCAGAGCTAAGGCCTATGAGGCAATTGTGAAAGGTGAAAACATGATGAAACCCAATATTCCGGAATCATTCAATGTATTGGTGCACGAGCTCCGTGGACTTGCCCTTGAAATAACTTTAGATTAACAATCACCCATCGATTCAAAAAAAGATAGTAGACTATGTCATTCAGAAAAAATAAAAAATTCAGAAGCGACTTTACCAGAGTTACAATCAGTCTTGCCTCTCCGGAATCTGTTTTAGAAAGCAGCCATGGCGAAGTAACACAGCCAGAAACTATCAATTACAGAACCTACAAACCTGAAATGGGTGGTTTATTCTGTGAAAGGATATTTGGGCCCGGTGAAAGACTGGGAATGTCATTGCGGTAAATACAAGCGTATAAGGTATAAAGGCATTATTTGCGACCGTTGCGGTGTAGAAGTAACTGAAAAGAAAGTTCGTCGTGAAAGAATGGGCCATATCGAATTGGTGGTGCCTGTCGCACATATCTGGTACTTCAGATCACTTCCCAATAAAATAGGTTATCTGCTCGGTCTGGCTACAAAAAAGCTTGACCAGATCATATATTATGAGCGATATGTTGTAGTACAGGCGGGAGTAAAAGCAGAAGACGGCATCAGTCAGAATGATTTTCTGACTGAAGACGAGTATTTGGATATTCTTGATAAACTGCCTCGTGAGAATCAGATGCTCGATGACAACGATCCACAAAAGTTCATAGCAAAAATGGGCGCTGAGGCACTCGAAATGATGCTTTCAAGGATCAACCTTGATGACTTGTCATACGAATTGCGTCATCAGGCAGCTACCGATACGTCCCAGCAAAGAAAAGCAGAGGCCTTGAAACGCCTTAGGGTTGTAGAAGCATTCCGCGAAGCCAGAACCAGAATTGAGAACCGACCGGAATGGATGGTTGTTCGCATGGTGCCGGTCATACCTCCGGAATTGCGTCCGCTCGTTCCTCTGGACGGAGGAAGGTTTGCAACCTCCGATCTCAACGATTTGTATCGCAGGGTAATTATAAGGAACAATCGCCTCAAGAGGCTTATTGATATAAAGGCACCGGAAGTAATTCTGCGCAATGAAAAGCGTATGCTTCAGGAGGCTGTAGATTCACTTTTTGATAATTCAAGAAAGGTCAATGCAGTAAGGGCCGATGGAAACAGAGCACTTAAGTCACTGAGCGATATGCTCAAGGGTAAGCAAGGTCGTTTCCGTCAAAACCTCTTGGGTAAAAGGGTTGACTATTCGGGACGTTCTGTAATTGTTGTTGGACCAGAATTAAAAATGCACGAATGTGGTCTGCCCAAAAACATGGCGGCTGAACTTTTCAAGCCATTTATCATAAGGAAACTTATTGAACGCGGGATTGTAAAGACGGTAAAATCCGCTAAAAAGATCGTGGACCGAAAAGATCCTGTAGTTTGGGATATCCTGGAAAATGTGCTTAAAGGTCATCCGGTATTGTTGAACCGGGCCCCCACTCTTCACCGACTGGGTATTCAGGCATTTCAGCCTAAACTTATTGAAGGAAAAGCTATTCAACTCCACCCACTCACTTGTACTGCTTTCAACGCCGACTTTGATGGTGACCAGATGGCCGTACACGTACCTCTTGGACAGGAAGCAGTTTTGGAAGCCTCGATCCTGATGCTTTCTACACATAATATTTTAAATCCGGCGAATGGTGCACCGATCGCAGTTCCTTCGCAGGACATGGTTCTAGGGCTGTATTATGTAACCAAAGGCAGTAGGTCAACGAAGGAGAATAAGGAGCCTGGAGAAGGACTAGTTTTCCATTCACCAGCAGAGGTTATAATCGCCTATTAATGAAGGCAAAGTCTCAAAGCATGCCTATATAAAAGTGCGTGTAAAGGTCCGTCAAGGCAGATGGATCACTTGCAACGCAGTTAATCGAAACGGTAGCCGGCCGCGTGTACTTTTTAATCAGTGTGTTCCAGAAGAGGTCGGCTATGTAAATGAGCTTCTTTCGAAGAAAAAGCTTCAAGGGATAATTTCCGAGGTATTTAAAATTACCGGCATGGACAACACCGCAAAATTCCTTGACGACATCAAAGAACTTGGTTTTAAAGAGGCATATAAAGGTGGTCTTTCAATCGGGTTGAACGACATTATGATCCCGGATAATAAGGAAAAACTCATCAACGAGGCCAAAGCCGAAGTTGAAGAGATATGGAATAACTACCTGATGGGTCTTATTACCGATAACGAAAGATACAATCAGGTGATTGATATCTGGACCAGGATCAATTCGCAAATCACCAATACCCTGATGAAGCAGCTTGAAGAAGACAAGCATGGCTTTAATTCCATCTATATGATGATGCACTCAGGCGCCAGAGGCTCAAGAGAGCAGATCAGACAGTTGGGTGGTATGCGTGGACTTATGGCCAAACCCCAGAAGAATCTTGTAGGCTCTGTTGGTGAAATCATTGAAAACCCAATCCTTTCCAACTTCAAAGAAGGTCTGGATGTAATTGAATACTTCATTTCTACCCACGGCGCAAGAAAAGGTCTAGCAGATACGGCCTTAAAAACAGCTGATGCCGGTTATTTAACAAGGAGGCTTGTTGACGTTTCACAGGATGTTGTAGTAAACGAACCTGATTGCGGAACACTTCGCGGTATAGTGGTTACATCACTTAAGGATAATGAAGATATCGTAGAGCCATTGTCTGAAAGGATTCTGGGACGCGTAACTGTCCATGATATATTCGATCCTATTACCGACGAACTAATTGTCGCAACAAATACTGAGATCGATGAAAACATAGCAAAAAGAATCGAGGAAACGAGCATCGAGGAAGTTGAGATTCGGTCAGTACTTACCTGTGAAACTCGAAAAGGAGTCTGCGCAAGATGCTATGGCCGAAATCTGGCAACCGGTAAAATGGTCCAGAAGGGAGAAGCTGTAGGTGTTATTGCCGCCCAGTCGATTGGTGAACCCGGGACACAGCTTACACTACGTACATTCCACGTTGGGGGCACCGCTTCCAACATCGCAGTTGATGCGCGAATCAAAGCAAAATTCTCCGGAATAATAGAATTTGAAGAACTCAGATCAATAAAAACCAAGAACACTGATGATGAGGTAAATGTGGTAATGGGTAGGTCTGGCGAAATAAGGATCATTGAACCCAAAACAAAAAAAGTTCTTATCAGTAATCACGTTCCGTATGGAGCATTTCTGCGAGTGAAAGAAGGGGATAAAGTGGAAAAAGACCAGGAACTCTGCTACTGGGATCCATACAATGCTGTAATTCTTACTGAGATTGACGGTACCATAAAGTTTGATACGATTGAGGAAAACCTCACATATAGGGAGATTTCCGACGAGCAAACCGGACACCGCGAAATGGTCATTATTGACTCTAAGGATAAAACCAAAAACCCGGCTATCATTATTTCTGGTAAGGATGAAGAAATGTCCTACAATATTCCGGTAGGCGCTCACCTTGCAGTTCAAAACGGACAGAAAATCAAGGCAGGTCAGATACTGGTTAAAATCCCAAGAACTATGGGTAAATCACGAGATATCACAGGGGGTCTGCCACGAGTTACTGAATTATTTGAAGCCAGGAATCCGTCAAACCCCGCTATCGTTAGTGAAATAGACGGCGTGGTTACCTATGGTGGTATCAAGCGAGGAAATCGTGAGATTAGCATAAAATCCAGAGATGGCGTCGAGAAAAAATACCTTGTGCCATTGTCAAAACATATCCTGGTTCAAAACAATGACTTTATCCGTGCGGGTATGGCATTGTCCGATGGAGCTATTACGCCTGCAGATATTCTGGCGATCAAAGGCCCAACGGCGGTTCAGGAATACCTGGTGAACGAAATTCAGGAAGTTTACAGACTTCAGGGTGTAAAAATAAACGACAAGCACATAGAAACCATTGTTGGTCAGATGATGCAAAAAGTATCCATCGTAGATTCCGGTGATACCAATTTCCTTAATGGACAAGTGGTCGACAGGTGGGGTTTTATGGAAGAAAACGATTCCATAATGGATATGAAGGTCGTTGTTGATCCAAAAGACTCTGAAACGCTTAAGGCTGGCCAGATCATTAGCAGCCGACGCTTGCGCGACGAGAACTCAAGTTTGAAAAGGCGAGATATGCGCCCGGTAGAAGTACGTGATGCTCAGCCAGCTGTTTCTCAGCCGACGCTTCAGGGTATTACGCAGGCTTCGCTGGGAACTGAAAGTTTTATATCAGCAGCCTCTTTCCAGGAGACAACGAAAGTACTAAGTGAAGCTTCGATCCGAGGCAAAACTGACTACCTAAATGGTCTGAAAGAAAACGTCATTGTGGGACATTTGATTCCTGCCGGAACCGGTATGCGTGATTACGAACGAATGATCGTGACTTCGCAAAAAGAATACGATGCGCTGGTTTCGTCGAAAGAAGAGTTTAACAAGGTAGAGGAAGCTGAGTCGCGATTCTAATATGGATGCTGAAAAGAAGGACGGCAAGAAGAATCAGATAAACATTGAACTTTCGGAGGAAATCGCCGAGGGAGTTTATGCTAATCTTGCCATGATTGCTCATTCAAACAGCGAATTTGTTATTGATTTCATCCGGTTAATGCCGGGAGTGCCAAAGGCTAAAGTAAAATCAAGGATTGTGATTACTCCAGAACATGCCAAACGCCTTTTATATGCGCTCAAGGACAACATTGAAAAGTATGAGGAAACTTTCGGCGCTATCAAGAAAACAGATGAAGCGCCGAAATTTCCAATGAACTTTGGGGGGACTGTAGGAGAGGCCTGATTTTTGTTGAAAATATTTTTTAATATTATCTATTTACCTACCTTTGCAGTCCAAAAAATCAAGAGAGAAAAAGTATTAATACATTAATAGTATGCCTACTATACAGCAGTTAGTAAGAAAGGGTAGAAAAAAGTTGACGAGTAAATCCAAATCTCGGGCGCTAGACGCATGTCCGCAAAGACGCGGTGTTTGCACCAGGGTTTATACAACTACTCCAAAAAAACCAAACTCAGCCATGCGTAAAGTGGCGAGGGTTCGCCTCACAAACTCCAAAGAAGTCAATGCCTATATCATGGGCGAGGGCCACAATCTTCAGGAGCACTCCATCGTGTTGATAAGGGGTGGTCGTGTGAAGGATTTACCTGGAGTTCGTTATCACATTATTCGTGGAGCACTCGATACTGCTGGTGTAAGTGGAAGACTACAGGGCAGATCAAAGTACGGAGCTAAAAGACCGAAAGTCAAAAAATAAGTCAAACGATGAGAAAGTCAAAACCTAAGAAGAGATATATACTGCCTGATCCTAAGTTCCAGGAGACGCTCGTTACAAAATTTGTAAACTACCTTATGGAGAGTGGCAAAAAAAATGTCGCTTATTCCATATTCTACGGAGCTGTTGGTATTGTTGAGGAGAAAACCGGAGAAAAAGGTATTGAGGTCTGGAAAACCGCATTGAACAATATCATGCCATCAGTTGAGGTAAAAAGCCGTCGGGTTGGTGGCGCTACATTCCAGGTGCCAATCGAAGTAAGACCTGAGCGCAAGATTACCCTGGGTATAAAATGGATGATAAGATACTCTAGATCAAGGGGTGAAAAAACCATGATCCAAAGACTGGCTGGTGAAATCTTAGCTGCATCCAAAGGCGAAGGTTCAGCCGTGAAGAAAAAGGATGATACCCATAGAATGGCTGAAGCGAACAAGGCCTTTTCACACTTCAGGTTCTAATTAGAATATGGCTAAGAAAAATTTAAAGCAGCTCAGGAACATAGGCATCATGGCTCACATTGATGCAGGTAAAACTACGACTACTGAGCGCATTCTTTATTATACCGGTCTTACCCATAAAATTGGGGAGGTTCACGAAGGCGCGGCGGTAATGGATTGGATGGAGCAGGAACAGGAACGCGGTATAACAATCACATCAGCAGCTACAACAACATACTGGAAATATCCCACCAAGCAGGGTATGGTTTTACCCGAGACAAAGGATTTCGCGATAAATATTATTGATACCCCCGGCCACGTGGATTTTACTGTGGAAGTCGAGCGGTCATTAAGAGTACTGGATGGAGCTGTAGCCTTGTTTTGTGCTGTTTCCGGCGTAGAACCTCAGTCTGAAACTGTCTGGCGTCAAGCTGATAAATACAAAGTTCCGCGTATCTGTTTTGTGAATAAAATGGACAGAGCCGGTGCCGATTTTTTTGGTGTTGTTGAAGATATAAAGCAAAAACTTAAGGCCAATCCGGTTCCTTTACAAGTTCCGATTGGATCAGAAGATACATTCGTTGGTGTTGTTGACCTTATTACCAATAAGGCAATGATTTGGAATGAGGAAGACAAGGGAATGACTTACGAAGAAGTTCCCATCCCGGAAGATTTGATTGCCGACGTGAATGAATGGCGACAAAAACTCGTTGAAAGCGTTGCTGAGTACGATGACACTTTACTTGAAAAGTTTTTTGAGGATCCGGATTCGATTACTGCTGAGGAAATGATGGCAGCGATCAGAAAGGCTGTAATCGATATGTCATTCTCGCCGGTCCTCGTGGGGTCAGCTTTTAAAAATAAAGGCGTACAGGCATTACTTGATGCTGTTTGCGAATACCTGCCATCACCGGTAGACCTTCCTCCTGTTGTTGGTATGAATCCATATACCGAAAAGGAGGAATTCAGAAACCCAAGCAACGACCAGCCTTTTGCTGCATTGGCATTTAAAATCGCCACGGATCCATTCGTTGGTCGTCTGGCTTTTTTCAGGGTATATTCTGGGACACTCGAGTCAGGTTCTTATGTGTTTAACATGAGAACTGAGAAGAAAGAGAGGATTTCGCGCTTAATGCAGATGCATGCGAATAAGCAAAATCCAATAACCATGGTGGAAGCTGGGGATATTGCAGCAGGTGTCGGATTTAAAGATATTAAAACGGGTGATTCGTTAGTTGATGAAAAGCACCAGATTGTACTTGAATCAATGTCGTTTCCTGAGCCGGTAATTGGTTATGCAATAGAAGCAAAAACCCAAGCTGATGTTGACAAACTCGGCATGGCCGTAGCCAAATTAATTGAAGAGGACCCTACGCTCAGAGTCAATACAGACGAGGAAACTGGTCAAACTGTACTTAGAGGTATGGGTGAACTGCACCTCGAGATAATTATCGATCGACTGAAGCGTGAATTTAAGGTAGAAATAAATCAGGGGGCCCCACAGGTAGCCTATAAAGAACACCTTACGATGACTGTTGAACATCGCGAAGTATACAAGAAGCAGTCAGGTGGTCGTGGTAAGTTCGCTGATATCGTGTTTGAGCTCGGACCACGCAACGACGGAAAGGACGGTTTAGAATTTGTCAATAATATAGTAGGTGGTATAATTCCTAAAGAATTCATCGCCCCGACTGAAAAGGGCTTTTTAAGCGCCATGAAAAATGGGCCTTTAGCAGGATTTCCTGTCGAGAGCATGAAGGTGAGACTTTACCATGGGTCATTCCACGACGTGGACTCAGATGCACTTTCTTTTGAATTAGCCGGAAGGTTAGGCTTCAAAGAGGCAGCAAAAAAAGCAAAACCTCAATTACTTGAGCCAATCATGAGTGTAGAGGTTGTTACTCCAGAAGAATATACAGGCCCAGTCACTGGTGACTTGAATAAGCGCAGGGGTATCATGAAAGGAATGGATAGCAAAGGCAGCGGACAAATCATAAAAGCAAACGTCCCGCTTTCTGAGTTGTTTGGCTATGTAACAGACCTAAGAACTATAACGTCAGGTAGAGCAGCGGCATCGCTGACGTTCTCTCACTACGACCCGGTTCCATCCGGATTGCAGGAGCAAATAATCAAAAAATCCAAAGGAGAAGGTTAATATAAAATTATGACCCAGAAAATAAGAATTAAGCTAAAGTCATACGATCATAACCTGGTTGATAAATCATCAGAAAAGATCGTGAGAGCTGTGAAATCGACAGGCGCAATAGTTAGTGGGCCGATTCCGTTGCCAACGAAAAAGGAAATATTCACTGTGCTGCGCTCACCGCACGTCAATAAAAAATCAAGGGAGCAATTCCAATTGTTTACCTACAAGCGGCTCGTCGATATTTATTCGAATAGCAGCAAGACAGTCGATGCACTTATGAAGCTCGAGTTGCCCAGCGGGGTTGACGTCGAGATCAAGGTTTGATGAATTAGAATTTTTTATTAGAAGAACCAATTAATCATTGGTTCTTTTTTTATGTAAATATTAAAGTAAAATCGAATACTGCTTTTGCAATCAAATTCAATTTTACTACCTTTGCAGTCCTTTAATTAAAGGCTGGATAATTTTTCAGAATTAATCAATATTAAGTACAAAATGTCTGGAATAATTGGAAAAAAACTTGGAATGACTAGCATCTACAGTGCCGATGGACAAAATGTCGCATGCACGGTGATAGAGGCTGGTCCTTGTGTAGTTACACAAGTAAAAGAAAGTGAGACAGACGGTTATAAAGCAGTACAATTGGCCTTTGATGAAAAAAAGCCAAAAAACACTACTAAAGCTCTTAGGGGTCATTTTACAAAAGCAAACACAACCCCAAAGAAAAAGATCGTTGAGTTTCGGAATTTCCGCGTTGAGTTTCACCATCTCGTTGAACTTGGCAAGGAAATAAAGGTTGGCGAGGTTTTTAGCGAAGGCGAATTCCTCGATGCAATTGGTACATCCAAAGGGAAAGGTTTTCAGGGTGTGGTAAAGCGCCATGGATTTGGTGGAGTTGGCGAATCAACCCACGGACAACACAACAGATTAAGAGCCCCTGGCTCTATTGGAGCTTGTTCATTCCCCGCACGAGTTTTTAAGGGAACGAGGATGGCTGGTCGTACAGGAGGTCGCAGGGTGAAAGTTGTGAACCTGGAAGTGCTCAGAATTTTACCGGAAAAGAATCTAATATTGGTAAGTGGATCGGTGCCGGGCAGCAAAAATTCTTATATAGTCCTAGAAAAATAGTGTTGCCATGAATATTCCAATTTTAAATATTAAAGGAGAAGATACGGGAAGACAAGCGTCATTAAATGAGGCGATCTTTCAGGTAGAACCCAATGATCACGCAATATATCTGGATGTTAAGCAATTCCTTGCTAATCAACGGCAGGGAACTCATAAGTCTAAAGAGCGTGCGGAAATAGCGAAATCAACAAGAAAGGTTAAAAGACAGAAAGGTACCGGTGGTGCTCGTATGGGTAGTATGAAGTCGCCACTTCTCAGAGGTGGAGGACGCGTTTTCGGCCCAAAACCACGTGACTATTCTTTTAAGCTGAATAAGAAGGTTAAAGTACTCGCCAGAAAATCAGCGCTTTCTTACAAAGTTCTTGATCAGGACATTACCATTGTGGAGGATTTCAGCATTGAACAGCCTAAAACAAAGGCTTACATCGAAATCCTAAGGAACCTCTCTATGACTGGTGAAAAGACACTTTTGGTTCTTCCAAAATCAGATAAGAATGTAGTTTTGTCCGGCAGGAATTTACCAAAGGTAAAGATAGCTGTGGCCAATAATCTTAATACCTACGATTTGCTGAATGCTGATAAACTCATTATTTGTGAGGGATCAATTGGTATCATTGAAAACATACTGAATTAAATACAATGACAGTATTGAAAA
This sequence comes from Cyclobacteriaceae bacterium, assembly GCA_034523095.1. Lineage (GTDB taxonomy): Bacteria > Bacteroidota > Bacteroidia > Cytophagales > Cyclobacteriaceae > JAAUQL01. The sequence continues at coordinate 42,213 of JAXHKU010000030.1, forward strand.
AGCCATTGGTGACAGAAAAGATTTCTGCGCTCAATGAGAAAGGAAAGTACGGATTTATCGTCGAAAAAACCGCCAACAAGATTGAGATTAAGAAGGCAGTTGAAAAGATGTATGGTGTAAAGGTTGAGAGTGTAGCTACTCTCCGCTACCAGGGAAAAGATAAATCGCGATACACAAAGGCAAAAGTCGTAGCCGGCAGAACATCTTCCTTTAAAAAGGCGATTGTTACTCTGGCTCAGGGCGAAGTCATAGATTTTTACGGAAGCATATAATAGGGATAGGCAATGGCAGTTAAGAAACTAAGACCAATTACCCCAGGGCAGCGATTCAGGATAGCTCCCGTACTGGATGATTTATCGAAGAGCGGTCCGGAAAGATCACTTATTAGCACGAAAAAGAAGTCGGGCGGCCGTAATAGTGATGGCCGAATGACGATGCGATATATTGGGGGTGGACATAAGCAAAGATACCGTGAAATTGATTTCAAAAGAGAAAAACACGGAATTCCGGCGACTGTAAAAGCTATTGAATACGATCCAAATCGCTCCGCACGAATAGCGCTATTATATTATCAGGATGGAGCCAAATCATATATTTTGGCACCGGAAGGATTGAAAGTTGGTACTGTGATTATGTCAGGAAGTGATATAGCCCCTGATTTAGGAAATGCACTACCTTTATCAAAAATACCTTTAGGTACCATCATACATAATATTGAGATGAGGCCGGGTTCCGGAGCAGCGATTGCCAGAAGTGCTGGTGCCTATGCCCAGTTACTGGCGAGAGAGGGAAAATACGCGACCATCAAATCTCCATCAGGAGAGATGAGGATGATTCTTGTAAATTGCTATGCTACTGTAGGATCTGTTGGCAATAGTGATCACATGAATGTGCGTCTTGGAAAGGCTGGCAGAAATCGTTGGCTGGGTAGAAGACCTCGAGTAAGAGGGGTTGTAATGAATCCAGTTGATCACCCAATGGGAGGTGGAGAAGGCAGAGCATCAGGAGGTCATCCACGTTCACGTAAAGGCCTGTTGGCTAAAGGTTTTAAGACGCGCGATAAGAAGAAGTATTCAAATAGATTAATAATCGGTAAGCACTAATTCAGGATGGGACGATCACTTAAAAAAGGACCATATATAGATTTTCGCCTTGACAATAAAGTTCAGGTAATGAATGATGCAGGAAAGAAATCAGTTATAAAGACCTGGTCACGTAGATCAATGGTTTCTCCTGATTTCGTTGGACACACATTCGCTGTGCACAATGGGAATAAATTTATACCCGTTTATGTGACCGAAAATATGGTAGGTCATAAACTTGGCGAATTTGCACCGACAAGGACATTCAGGGGACACGTAGCTAAAAAGGATAAAGGTAAAAAGTAAAGGCATGGAAGCTGTAGCTAAATTACGTAATGTTCCAACCTCTGCGCGTAAGATGCGTATGGTTGCTGACTTGATCAGAGGTCATAAAGTTAATAAAGCGCTTTATATGCTCAAATATGAAGCCAAAGAGGGAGCTGCTCGTTTAGAGAAACTTCTCCTTTCGGCCATTTCAAACTGGCAAAATGCCAATGAGGACACGAGACTTGAAGATGCAGATTTGTACATAAAATCCATAAAGGTAGATGGTGGTAAAATCTTAAAAAGGTTCCAACCAGCACCTCAGGGAAGAGCACACAGGATCAGGAAAAGATCTAATCATGTTACACTGATTCTGGACAGCAAAGCCTCCGTTGGAGCAGTGGTAAGTACAGAAAATAACGATAACAAATAAGTATAATGGGACAAAAGGCAAATCCGACCGGACTTAGACTAGGCATTATTAACGGATGGGATTCCAACTGGTATGGTGGTTCAACTTTCGCAGAAAAGCTCGTTGAAGACCAGAAAATCAGAAATTACGTGCAAGCGCGTATTCCGAAAGGTGGTATTTCTAGGATTGTTATTGAACGTACTTTAAAGAGAATTACACTCACTATCCATACGGCAAGACCGGGCGTGGTCATTGGCAAAGGCGGTAACGAAGTAGATAAGATCAAGGAAGAGCTCAAGAAGATCACTAACAAGGATGTGCAGATCAATATATTTGAAATCAAGCGCCCTGAATTAGATGCAAAACTTGTCGGAGAGGCCATTGCGCAACAATTAAGTGCAAGGATTTCCTACAGAAGAGCTATGAAGCAAGCCATAGCATCAACCATGAGAGTTGGCGCACAAGGCATTAAAGTGAAGGTGTCGGGTCGGTTAGGCGGCGCTGAGATGGCTCGGACAGAACAATATAAAGACGGAAGAATACCATTGCATACGCTTCGCGCGGAGATTGATTATGCGATATCAGAAGCGGAAACGGTATATGGTAAAATAGGCATTAAGGTGTGGATTTTCAAAGGTGAAGTCTATGGAAAGCGAGACCTTTCGCCAAACGTTGGAATGCCAAATCAACCGGCTAGAAATGCCGGACCTGCTCCAAGAGGGAGAAGGAATGATTTGCCAAAACGTAGAAGGAAGAATTAATAGGTAAAGAAATCGAATTACAATGTTACAGCCTAAAAGAACGAAGTTCAGGAAAATGCAAAAAGGCCGCGTAAAAGGGCTTGCTCAGCGCGGACATACAATAGATTTTGGGTCTTTTGCACTTAAAGCAATTGAGCCAGGTTGGATAACCAGCCGTCAAATCGAGGCAGCACGTATTGCAGTAACCAGGGCTATGAAGCGCGAAGGTCAGGTGTGGATTAGGATTTTTCCAGACAAACCAATTACGAAGAAGCCTGCCGAAGTACGGATGGGTAAAGGTAAGGGAGCTCCTGAGTATTGGGTGGCTGTAGTGAAGCCTGGAACGATTATGTTCGAATCAGGAGGCATTTCACGCGAGTTGGCGTATGAATCCTTGATGCTGGCAGCGCAGAAACTCCCCATAAGGACTCAATTTGTAGTTAGAAGAGATCACGTCGAGTAAAATGAAAAATTCAGAATTAAATACCTTGTCATTAGAGGAGCTGAACCAGCGATTGTTGAGTGAAAGAGAGATTTTGCAAAAGCAAAAGTTTGCTCATGCTATATCACCTATTGAAAATCCTATGAGGATTAAAGAGACAAGAAAAACAATTGCCCGAATACTTACAGTACTGAAAACCAAGAAACAATAGCATTATGGAGACCAGAAACCTTAGAAAAGAAAGGGTTGGAACCGTACTTAGCAATAAGATGGAAAAATCCATTACCGTTGCTGTTCGCCGAAAGGTTAAACATCCGATGTATGGTAAATTCATTGGAAAAACAACCAAGTTCATGGCTCATGATGAAAAAAATGAATGTGGTGTCGGAGATACCGTTAGAATTATGGAAACAAGACCGCTCAGTAAAAACAAGCGGTGGAGATTAGTTGAAATAGTAGAAAAAGCGAAATAATATGATTCAGCAGGAGTCTCGCCTCAATGTTGCTGACAACAGCGGAGCAAAAGAGGTATTATGTATAAGGGTATTAGGCGGAACAGGTCGCAGATATGCGTCTATTGGTGACAAAATTATTGTTACTGTTAAGTCGTCACTCTCATCAAGTTCGTTGAAAAAAGGTACGGTATCAAAAGCTGTAGTTGTCCGAACTAAAAAAGAAGTGAGACGAAAGGATGGTTCCTATATACGATTCGAAGACAATGCGGTAGTATTGTTGAACCCGAATGATGAACCCAGAGGCACGCGTATTTTTGGCCCCGTGGCCCGCGAATTAAGGGACAAACAATTCATGAAAATAGTGTCATTGGCCCCAGAAGTACTTTAATATGAAAGCAGTAGAAAATAATAAGGTCAAGCTTCACATCAAAAAAGGTGATACCGTCTTGGTTATTACCGGTGATGACAAAGGCAAAAAAGGCAAAGTTCTCGAGGTTTTGAAAACAAAGAATCGTGCTATTGTCGAAAGCGTAAACATGATTACAAAACACGTGAAGCCATCAGCAAAAAATCCTGAAGGAGGAATCAAGAAGGTAGAGGCTGGTGTGCATCTGAGTAATCTGAAACTTGTAGATCCCGCTTCAGGACAACCGACGAAGGTTGGTCGTAAGCTGGATAATAATGAAAAATTGCAGAGGTATTCAAAAAAAACAGGAGACGTAATAAAAAATGGCTAGCCCAAGATTAAAGGATAAGTACCACAAGGAAGTGGTTCCTGTATTAAGAGAAAAATTCCAGTACAAATCCATTATGGAAGTGCCCAAAATCCTTAAGATAAGTATAAATAAGGGTGTAGGTGCTGGTGTAACAGATAAAAAGGCAGTAGATGTAGGAGTTGAGGAATTATCAACAATTACTGGCCAGAAGGCTGTACAGACTATTGCCAAACAATCAATCTCCAACTTTAAACTCCGCGAAGGAATGGCAATTGGCGCTCGTGTAACACTACGCGGCGACCGGATGTATGAATTTCTCGATCGCCTGATGAATGTGGCTTTACCGCGAGTCAGGGATTTCAGGGGGATTAGTGAAAAGGGATTTGATGGACGTGGTAATTATACACTTGGTGTGAAGGAACAGATTATATTTCCTGAGATAAGTATCGATAAGGTCAGCAGAATATCTGGCATGAACATCACCTTTGTCACCAGTGCCGCATCAGATGAAGAAAGTTATGAACTTCTGAAGGCGTTTGGATTTCCATTTGCAAATAGTAAAAACTAATCATATGGCAAGAGAATCATTAAAAGCCAGAGAAAGAAAAAGAGAACGTTTGGTCGCCAAGTTTGCTGCGAAACGCGCCAAGTTAAAAGAAGCCGGTGACTATTTGGCGTTGGATAAACTCCCTAAAAATGCCTCGCCAGTGCGTCTGCACAATAGGTGTAAGCTTACCGGAAGGCCAAAAGGCTACATGAGGAAGTTTGGCATTAGCAGGGTCACTTTCAGAGAAATGGCCAACGATGGAAAAATTCCAGGCATAACAAAGGCAAGTTGGTAAATTGCTTTAAGTTGTGAATATATTATCATATCTTTGCAGCCCGTTTGAATAAAAGAATAAAAACTATATAAATAAATGGATCCAGTTGCTGATTATCTAACGAAAATTAGAAACGCCATAAAGGCTAATCACCGGATTGTGAATATCCCGGCATCAAATCTCAAAAAGGAGATTACCAAGGTTTTATTTGACCAGGGATATATTCAGAATTTCAAGTTTGAAGAAGTTGGACCCCAGGGGAATATCAAAATTGCCCTTAAGTACAACCCTGACACCAAGCAATCTGCAATCCAACATATCGAGAGGATTAGTACCCCAGGGTTACGAAAATATATACATGTTGACGGTTTACCAAGGGTGTTAAATGGATTAGGCGTAGCAATTATGTCCACATCCAAGGGTGTTATGACTTCGAAAAAAGCCAAAGAAGAGCATATTGGTGGTGAGGTGCTCTGTTATGTTTATTAATTGAATAGGCAATGTCACGAATAGGAAAAAAACCAATAGAGATTACAAGTGGTATAGTTATAGATATCAGTAACAGTAATTTGGTATCTGTGAAAGGACCAAAAGGAACACTTACACAGCAGGTGGATCCTGATATCGAACTCAAAATTGAAAATAATCAATTGACATTTACTCGTCCTACTGAGCAAAAGCGACATAAGGCTATGCACGGTTTGTATAGGTCCTTAATCAATAATATGGTTGAAGGGGTGTCAAATGGGTTCAAAAAGGAACTTGAAATCGTTGGAGTTGGTTTTAAAGCCAATGTTCAGGGAAAAATCCTCGAGTTGAGTCTGGGACATTCACACAGTATATTTTTTGAGATACCGGAGGAATTGGCCGTGACGGCAGAAACCCTGAAAGGTAAGAATCCTACTGTAACTTTAGTGGGAATCGATAAACAACTTATCGGCCAGGTTGCCGCGAAGATCCGTGCACTGAGGAAGGTAGAACCTTACAAAGGAAAAGGTGTTCGTTTCGTAGGAGAAAAAATTAGAAGGAAAGCTGGTAAAACTGCTGCAAAATAGATAGAACCATGGCATTAGATAAGGGTATTAGGAAACTCAGAATTAAGGGTGGAATACGCAGAAAAATCTCGGGAACAAATGAATGTCCCAGATTATCAGTGTACAAAAGTAATACAGCAATATACGCTCAACTGATTGATGACAAAACCGGTCAAACGCTGACCAGTGTTAGTTCGGTAGAGTTTGGAAAAGCGAAAAGTATAAATGTGGGACTCTCGAAGGAGGTCGGTAAAAAACTTGCAGAGAAAGCTGTCGCTAACGGTATTGCCGAAGTTGTTTTTGACCGCAATGGTTATCTATACCACGGAAAAGTAAAAGCATTTGCAGAAGGAGCACGCGAGGGCGGTCTTAAATTCTAAAACGTATGTCACAGAAAAGTATAAAGGCTATCAAGGCCAGTGAAATTGAGCTCAAAGAACGTGTAGTGGCCATTAAAAGGGTCGCTAAGGTTGTAAAGGGTGGTCGTCGTTTTAGTTTCTCTGCAATTGTTGTTGTCGGTAATGGCAATGGCGTTGTTGGTTACGGACTTGGAAAGGCGAATGAAGTCACTGATGCTATAACAAAAGGTATCGATGACGCAAAGAAGAACTTAATAAAAGTTCCGGTACGAAAGGGAACTTTACCTCATGAAGTGCTGGGTAAATTTGGCGGTGGACTTGTTCTAATGAAGCCCGCTTCACCAGGTACCGGTGTTATCGCTGGTGGTGCTATGCGTGCAGTGTTGGAAAGTGCCGGGGTCAAAGATGTCTTGGCAAAATCAAAAGGTTCATCAAATCCTCACAACGTAGTAAAAGCTACTTTTGATGGCTTGACACAACTAAAAGATGCGTTTACTGTGGCACAGACAAGAGGCGTTGAAATGACAAAAGTTTTTAACGGTTAGTACAATGGCAAGAATTAGCATAACACAAATAAAGAGCACACTAAAACGCCCAAAGGATCAGCGACGTACGATCGAGGCCCTGGGATTGGGTAAGCTCAACAGAACTGTTGAATTGGAGGCCACACCACAAATATTAGGTATGGTGAGAAAGATTAGTCACCTGGTTTCTATAAGTGAATAATACAATGAAAATACATACTTTAAAACCTGCCGCTGGCTCAACAAGTAGCCAAAAAAGAATAGGAAGGGGACAGGGATCCGGCAGAGGTGGTACATCTACTAGAGGACATAAAGGCGCTAAATCCCGCTCAGGATATTCACAAAAAAGTGGATTTGAGGGTGGTCAAATGCCACTCCAAAGAAGAGTTCCCAAATTTGGATTTAATAACTTGTTCAGGGTAGAGTATAAGGGTGTAAACCTGGATACCATTCAGATGCTGGCAGAAAAACTAAGTCTAAAGGAGATCACATTCGAAACACTCCAACAAAATGGAATTGTCGGGAAAAAGGATCGCGTGAAAATACTTGGCCGGGGAGAAGTTAAATCAGCAGTTACTGTTTCTGCGCATGGTTTTTCGGCCACAGCCGCTTTAGCAATTGAAAAGGCCGGTGGTTCCATAATTAAACTTTAAGATGAAGAAGTTTTTTACCACTCTCAAGAATATCTGGTCCATAATTGAATTGCGGGACAAAATCCTAATTACACTGGGTTATCTCGTTATCTATCGTCTTGGATCATTTGTAGTGTTACCAGGCATTGATCCTGATAAGCTTTCGCAATCAGCTGGAGGCTTTTTTGGTTTGCTTGATACATTTTTGGGAGGGGCATTCAGCAATGCTTCTATATTTGGTCTTGGCATTATGCCATATATTTCTGCTTCAATCGTCATACAGCTTTTGACGGTTGCAATGCCATATTTCCAAAAGATGCAAAAAGAAGGGGAATCTGGAAGGAAGAAATTAAATCAAATTACAAGGGTACTTACGATTTTTATCTGTCTATCACAATCAGTAGCCTACATTAAAGGTTCCATACCTAGTGAAGCGATTATTATAAACCCAACGATCTTCTTATTTCTATCGATGATCATTCTCACATCAGGTACAATTTTTTGTATGTGGCTGGGCGAAAGGATTACGGATAAGGGAATCGGTAATGGAATTTCAATGTTAATCATGATTGGAATTATTTCGCGGTTACCCGGTGAATTAATTGCGGAAGCAGTTTCCAAAGGAATGGGTGGTTTATTACTCTTTATTCTTGAGTTGGTTGCTTTGTTCTTTGTTGTTATGGCTATAGTTGCCTTAACGCAAGCTGTCAGAAAGATACCCGTTCAGTACGCAAAGCAAATAGTTGGGAACAAGGTATATGGCGGACAGCGACAGTACATCCCTCTTCGTTTGAACTCAGCCGGGGTTATGCCGATTATCTTTGCACAGGCGCTTATGTTCCTCCCTGGCATGTTGGCAAATTATTTTGCAGACAAAAATGATTTTCTCGCCAATGTCGGATTCGCCTTTGCGAGTTTTACATCAGTACCATATAATGTTTTATTGGCCACCTTGATTATCGTATTTACATTTTTTTACACAGCTATAACGATAAATCCAAACCAGATAGCTGTCAATGATATTATGAAGCGAAACTGGAGGATTTGTTCCTGGAATTAAGCCTGGTAAACAGACATCAGATTTCATTGACAATATTCTTACCAAGATCACTCTACCAGGGTCTATCTTCTTAGCTCTCATCGCGATAATGCCCGCATTTGCGGTACTCGCAGGTGTCTCGCAAGGATTTGCAGCTTTTTATGGTGGAACATCCATTCTTATCATGGTGGGAGTAATTTTGGATACATTGCAACAAATAGAAAGTTATCTATTGATGAGGCATTATGAGGGAATGATGAAATCTGGAAGGATTAAAGGACGCTCCCAGGTAGCCGTCGCTTAACATATCAGAATGATAATTAATTAGGCAATATGGCAAAACAGACCTCACTCGAGCAAGACGGTACAATAGTAGAAGCATTATCAAATGCGATGTTCAGGGTGGAGTTGGAGAATGGGCATAAGTTGATCGCTCATATTTCTGGAAAAATGAGAATGAATTACATAAAAATATTGCCAGGAGATAAAGTGAAATTGGAAATGTCACCTTATGACCTGACTAAGGGTAGAATTGTTTACAGATATAAATAAATTACTATAATGAAAGTGCGCACATCTGTGAAAAAACGTAGCAGCGAATGTAAAATAGTACGCCGCAAAGGAAGGATCTACGTGATCAATAAAAAGAATCCAAGATATAAACAAAGACAAGGATAAACATGGCGAGAATTGCAGGAGTTGACATCCCTGACCAGAAACGGGGAGAGATAGCATTAACCTATATTTTTGGTATCGGAAAAAGTTCTGCCCAGATGATTCTGGATAAAGCAGAGGTTAGTCGCGATAAGAAAGTAAAGGAATGGTCTGACGAAGAAGCCAATAAGATAAGGACTTTGATTTCAGAGAACCTAAAGGTCGAAGGCGTTTTGAAATCAGAGATTCAGCTTAGTATTAAGCGCTTGCTGGATATTGGATGCTATCGTGGATTGCGTCATCGTAAGGGACTCCCTGTTCGAGGTCAGCACACTAAAAACAATTCCAGAACAAGGAAAGGTAAGCGTAAGACTGTTGCAAACAAGAAAAAGGCGGTTAAGTAATCTATAATTAAGATGGCACAAAAGAGAAAAGATAAAGCCAAAAAGCGTGTTGTTAATGTAGAGCCGGTCGGTCAGGCACACATTAGAGCATCGTTCAATAATATTATTATATCCATGACCAATTCTGTTGGTCAGGTTATCTCCTGGGCTTCTGCGGGGAAAGATGGGTTTTAAAGGCTCAAAGAAAAACACACCATATGCGGCTCAGATGGCAGGTGAAGATTGCGCGAAGAAGGCATTTGACCTTGGCTTGCGAAAAGTGGAAGTTTTCGTAAAAGGACCAGGCGCCGGAAGGGAATCCGCAATCAGGAGCATTCAAAACTCCGGAGTTGAGGTTACTACCATCACGGATGTGACACCGCTGCCACACAATGGTTGCAGGCCTCCAAAAAGAAGAAGAGTATAATACCTAAAATAGTATATTAATATGGCAAGGTACACTGGACCAAAGTCTAAGATTTCAAGAAAGTTCAATGATCCGATTTTCGGACCAAGCAAGGCATTAGCAAAAAAGCCATATGGTCCCGGTCAGCATGGAAGAGGACGACGCAAGAAACAGTCTGAATATTCTACTCAGCTCAACGAAAAGCAAAAGGCTAAATACACCTATGGAGTATTGGAGCGTCAGTTTGCTAATCTTTTCCATAAAGCTTCCAGAAAGAATGGTATTACCGGTGAAATTCTCCTCCAATTACTTGAGTCTCGACTGGATAATGTAGTGTTTAGACTGGGTGTTTCTCCTTCACGCAGAGGTGCCCGTCAGCTTATTTCGCACAAGCATATTTTGGTGAATGGAGAAATTGTAAATATTCCATCATATACCTTGAAAGTAGGAGATATAGTATCCGTAAGAGAAAAGTCTAAATCACTGGAAATTGTTGTGAATAGTTTGGCAGCAAGATCGGGTAAAAGATATCCATGGTTGGATTGGAATACAAGTGAGATGTCCGGAAAGATGATTCATTTGCCAGAGCGCGAGGAGATACCTGAGAATATCCAGGAGCAACTCATCGTCGAACTCTACTCCTAAATAAGATTGTAAACTCATAGTTACCATTTAGAACAATAAAATATGTCAATACTTGCATTTCAAATGCCTGAAAGGGTAACAATGGAAAAAGCGGATGATTTTCATGGGCTTTTTACATTTAAACCATTAGAGCCTGGTTTTGGAGTCACCATCGGCAATGCTCTTCGCAGAATTCTTCTTTCGTCACTTGAAGGCTATGCTATTACAGGAATAAAGATTCCCAGCGTACTGCACGAGTTTTCTACCATAGAAGGGGTTGTAGAAGATGTGTCCGAAATCATTTTGAACCTCAAGATGGTTCGCTTCAAAAAGATATCTGAAAGTATTGATAGTAAAATTGTTGTGCCGGTAAAGAAAGCAAAACAATTCACTGCTGGTGATATATCAAACTTCACCACTTCTTTTGAGATATTGAATCCAGAGTTAGTTATCTGCAATCTTGACGAAAAGGCAGAATTTGAAATTGAATTATCAATAGAAAAGGGACGCGGTTATGTACCGTCGGAAGAAAATAAACCCAATGAGCAAATATTCGGGTTTGTACCTATCGATGCAATTTTTACCCCAATCAAAAACGTTAAATACCATGTTGAGAACACAAGGGTAGAGCAAAAGACGGACTACGAGCAACTCATTCTTGATATAGAAACTGATGGATCCATTCATCCGGAAAGCGCTTTAAAAGGTGCTGCACACATACTTATCCAGCATTTCATGCTATTTAGCGATCAGACGATGATTCTCGAATCTGCTGACCTGAAAGAGCCGGAAGCAGTTGATGAGGAAATGCTGCACATGCGTAAATTGCTTAAAACACCATTAAATGATCTTGATCTTTCTGTCAGGGCATACAACTGCCTCAAAGCAGCAGATGTCCGGGTATTAGGTGACTTGGTTCGTCTGGAGATCTCAGATATGATGAAGTTCAGGAACTTTGGTAAAAAATCACTTGCAGAATTGGAGCAGTTGGTGGCTGAAAAGAATTTGACTTTCGGCATGGATTTGTCCAAGTATAAACTTGAAGAAGATTAATTTACAATGAGACACGGAAATAAGGTAAATGCGCTGGGAAGAACAGCTTCACACAGGAAGGCCATGCTTTCAAATATGGCTTCTTCCTTAATACTCCACAAAAGGATCACTACAACACTTGCCAAGGCGAAAGCGCTTCGGGTATATGTTGAGCCGTTGATCACAAAGTCAAAAGAAGATACTACACACAATCGCCGGGTAGTTTTCTCCTATCTCCAGGATAAGGAATCCGTGAAAATCCTCTTTGATGAAGTATCAAATAAGATTATTGATCGTCCGGGTGGATATACAAGGATTATTAAAACAGATAATCGTCTTGGTGATAACGCCTCGATGTGTATCATGGAGCTCGTGGATTATAACGAACTGCTTCTCGGAGATAAGGATTCGAAAAAGGCTAAAACCAGAAGAAGTCGTGCAGCCAAGAAATCCGAAGAAGTGGAAGCTAAACCTGCCAAGAAAACAAAAGCTGCGCTTGTAGCTGAAAAGGCAGAACCTGTCGTTGAAAGTACCGAGCCGGCTGAAACACCGGAAGCGGAATCTAAAACAGATGATACGGGAAAAGAATAAGAGATTATGATACATATACTCAAAGGGATTAAGCAGTGATTAATCCCTTTTTTTTTGGCATATCACAGCTGAATGGATGGATTCTGGTAGTTTAACCTTGTTTAAGTACTCGTTAATAGCGTATTTTGCCATACCTTTTAAATCCCTTCCCTATGATGAAATATCATTCCAAAGATCAGGCAATTTTAGTACTCGAAGACGGTTCCAGCTTTGTCGGTAAATCCATCGGCAAAAAGGGCACATCAGGAGGGGAAATTTGTTTTAATACTGGAATGACGGGGTATCAGGAGATTTATACAGACCCTTCGTACTACGGACAGGTGATTGTAAACACCACTTCACATATCGGGAATTATGGTGTTCATGAGGATGAGCGGGAATCTTCCGAACCAAAAATCTCCGGGCTCGTGGTGAATGATTTCTCACCGATTCATAGTCGGCATTTGTCAACTGGTTCACTACAGGAGTATCTGGAAAAATACAATATTGTCGGTATCTCCAACATCGATACAAGGAAGCTGGTCAGGCATATCAGAAGTAAAGGCGCTATGAATTGCCTAATTTCCAGTGAAGACCTCAACCCAGATAGCCTGAAGCTCAAATTCAGTGAATTACCATCCATGGAAGGACTGGAATTGTCATCGGTTGTTTCAACAAAAAAGTCCTATTTCTATGGTGATAAAGACGCCAAATATAGGGTGGCGGCACTGGACCTGGGAATTAAGACAAGTATCCTGAAAAATCTATCGCTGCGTGGTTGTTATATCCAGGTGTTTCCTGCAAAAACCAATGTGCAGGAAATGGAAGCATGGAAACCAGACGGCTATTTTCTTTCAAACGGCCCTGGTGATCCCGCAGTTATGAACTATGCCGTGGAAACTGTCACCGCCATATTGAAACTCAATAAACCTGTTTTTGGCATTTGTTTAGGACATCAGATACTCGGTATAGCATGCGGTCTCAAGACTTATAAAATGCACCATGGCCACAGAGGACTGAATCATCCGATTAAAAACCTCCTTACAGGCAAAGGCGAAGTGACTTCACAAAATCATGGATTCTGTATCTCCGCCGAAACTGTCCATGAAAATAAAAATGTTGAGGTGACGCACATTAACCTCAATGACAATACCATAGCAGGTATCCGGTTAAAAAACAGGCCGGCATTTTCTGTGCAATACCACCCTGAATCATCGCCGGGACCGCATGATTCCAGGTATCTGTTCGATTCCTTTATAGAATTAATTTCCAATAAATAATTTACTACGATGAGTTTAATTGAAATAATCCAAGCCAGACAAATCCTCGATTCAAGAGGAAATCCAACTATTGAAGTTGATGTTATTACTGAAAATGGCGTTTTAGGCCGTGCAGCTGTTCCATCCGGAGCATCTACCGGTGAAAACGAGGCCGTTGAATTGCGCGATGGCGACAAATCCAAATATCTCGGAAAGGGCGTTTTGAAAGCAGTTGAAAACGTAAATGATAAAATCGCCGAAGAATTGGTAGGTATCTCCGTTTTTGAGCAGCGACTGATCGATAAGATCATGATCGAACTTGATGGCACAGACACCAAGGGAAACCTAGGCGCTAATGCGATTCTTGGCGTTTCATTGGCGGTGGCGAAGGCTGCTGCTCTCGAAGCTGGCCAACCGCTCTACCGCTATATCGGTGGTACTAATGCATATACATTACCGGTTCCAATGATGAATATTATCAACGGAGGCTCACACTCTGATGCTCCAATCGCATTCCAGGAGTTTATGATCAGGCCTGTCGGCGCTCCATCGTTCAGCGAAGCGCTGCGCATGGGGTCAGAGGTTTTTCACACGTTGAAAAAAATCATCCATGACAAAGGCCTCAGCACCGCTGTAGGTGATGAAGGAGGATTTGCACCGAATTTATCCAAAGGAACTGAAGAAGCGCTGGAAAGTATTCTTCTTGCTATTGAAAAAGCAGGCTACAAAGCGGGTGCCGACATTACCATTGCCCTCGACTGTGCTGCATCAGAATTTTACAAGGATGGAAAATACGACTACACAAAATTCGAAGGGAAAAAAGGTAAAGTGCGCAGCCGCGAACAGCAGGTCGATTACCTTGCCTCGCTGATCTCAAAATACCCGATCGATTCCATCGAAGATGGTTGCAGTGAAAATGACTGGGAGGGTTGGGCGCTATTGACAAAGAAGATTGGAAGCAAATGCCAGCTTGTCGGTGACGATAACCTTGTGACCAATGTGAAATTTCTTAAGCGTGGTATCGAAGAAAAATGTGGAAATGCAATACTCATTAAGGTAAACCAGATTGGCACGCTCACAGAAACTCTCTAAATGCCATCGAAATGGCCCACAAGGCCGGTTGGGCCGCGATTGTGTCGCATCGCTCAGGCGAAACTGAAGATTCTACCATCGCTGATATTGCTGTAGCGACCAATGCAGGTCAGATTAAAACGGGATCTCTCTCAAGATCTGACAGGATGGCCAAATACAACCAACTTCTCCGTATCGAAGAAGAACTGGGAGAAGTGGCACACTATCCTGCAAAGAAGTAACAGTACAGATGTATTCTTTAAAAAAGCCATACCGGAGGGTGTGGCTTTTTTATTGATTTTTGTGGAGGATTTGCTTTCTTAAGGCATTAGTGCTTACTTTTATAAATCAAATACACTTCAATGCTTCACAGAATACCGAAATTTGCCAGAAACTTCTATTTTATTGCCGGAGCGCTTTTTGTATTCTGGATGCTTTTTCTAGATTCAAATGACCTGATTTCTCAATTCCAGCTTAGCAGAAAGATTAGTTCACTGGAAAATGAAAAGGAATACTATATGCAGAAATTTGATGAGGTGCAGCAGGAACACGATCAATTGCTTTCTAATACGGAGTCACTCGAAAAATTTGCCCGCGAAAAGTACCTCATGAAAAAAGATTCTGAGGATTTATACGTTATCATCGACGAATAGGTCAACTTTTCAAAAAAATCCAACCTGATGAGAAATCTATTTATCCTTTTTTTACTGGGTATTTTATTGTGTTCACACCATATTCTTGCCCAGGATCAAGCGCAAAATCAGGCGCAAAATCCAGATAAACCCGGATTTATGGATAAAGTATTCGTCGGCGGTGGTATAGGTGCAGGCTTTGGCACATATACATTTATCAGCGTATCTCCGATAATAGGCTACCGGCTGACTCCCAGACTTTCAACAGGTGTCAGGCTCATGTATCAATACACTTCCTTTAAATACTACGATTACATAGATCAGCGGGAAGAAACCTATAATGGGAATGATTTTGGAATTGGTGGCTTTGCTACCTTTTCACTCTTTGGTCCGGTATTTCTGCAAGCGGAATACGAGCATCTGAGTTACGACGGGCTGTATTACGACGGCACCGAGGCTCGCACTTCGTTTGATTCATTTATGGCCGGTGGAGGTATTTCTCAGCCCATTGGTCGAAAGGCTTCATTATTTTTGGCGGTACTCTACAATTTTTCGTATGAGAATTTTAATAATGCCAACGCCTACAGAAGTCCCTATAATAGTCCCTGGGTAGTTCGTGTGGGCGTCACCGGAGGATTTTAGAAGGCTACACCAAACTTTTCGCCAAGAGCAATCAGGTCTTTTTCTACCGGGGCCAACAAATCTATCCCTGTGACAATACGTTCCTTTTCCATTATCCTTTCCGGATCACCAGGTATAAGTACTGCCTCTATTCCATCAATCGGCTTAGCCTGGCGGAAACGACAGATCCAATTATCCATATGGGATTTGAATGATTCCTTTGGTTGAAAAGCATCAATACGCATGGCGCCAAAAAAATGGCCCAACCCTTCACCCGGCATATTCTCTGGCATAGGCAGAAAAGCTTACAAAGGGTGGTGCCCAGGGGCCATAACTCGCGCCAGATAATACAGCCGAGAAAATATCGACTATAGAACCGAGGCAGTAACCTTTGTGGCTGCCATGCTCACGGTCGCTGCCAAGCGGCAGGAGTGCCCCGCCTTTTTTCACAGCAAATGCGTCTGTGCTATCATTGCCCTCCTTATCCTGAACCCAGCCGAGAGGAGCATCCAGGTTTTTTCTTTGTAAAATCTCCAGTTTCCCATTGGCGGCGGTTGTTGTCGCGAAATCAGCAACAAATGGCGGTTCTTCTCCCGCCGGAATAGCGACAGCAATTGGATTCGTGCCCAACATTTGTTCCTTTGACCAGGTTGGCGCAACCAACGGACTTGCGTTGGTCATCCCAATACCGATCATGTCTTCTGCTACGGCAAGCAAGGCATGGTATCCGGCGATTCCGAAATGATTCGAATTTTTAACAGAAACCCAGCCGGTACCAACCTCTTTAGCTTTTCTTATGGCAATTTCCATGGCAGCGGGCCCGATAACAAGCCCCAGACCTGCGTCTCCATCAACAACTGCTGTGCTGGGGGTCTCATGGATAATTTTTATATCCGGAGTTGGATTTATTCGATTCGACTCCCAAAGACGCACGTAGCCCGAAAGCCTTGCAACCCCATGAGAATCCACCCCACGTAAATCAGCGGAAACAAGTACTTTCGCTGCAAGGGTAGCGTCCGCTGGGGAACAGCCTATTTTGAGAAATATTTTTTCGGAGAAACTTCTTAGTTGTTCGTATGAGTACATAAAAATGGGCTAGTAAAAAGTATGTTACTTCTAATCTTGAATAATGAAAATAGATTAATCAATTTCCGAATATTGAAACCTTGCTGTGCTTGGTCATTTCTTCCTGCAACACGGTAATCATTCCTTCTTTAAGTGAATGGGCCGATACCCGTATCTGCGGGATACTAAATTTGTCAATCGTATATTTTACCAGACAGGAAGCGACGACAATCATGTCGGCGCGCATCTCCATCATGCCAGGGATAGCCAGCCGCTGGGCCCTGTTGAGGTGTACGATCTGTTCAAAAATATGCTGAAAACCCAAGGACGTCAGTGGCAATTCCGTTTCATCGCCAGAGGCGAACCGGTTGATATTATGCTGGTAAATTTCGCTAAGCGTATCGTAGGTGCCGGAAGAGCCGATGAGGCAAATTGGCTTGTACAAGTTCATCTGAACCGACAATTCAGTGAGTGTATCTTCAAAAAACTGAAATAACCTCTCCATTTCCTTCTGTGGTATCGGATCGGTCTGGTGATACCAATCGAGCAGTCGCTGAGCGCCAATATCATAGCTTCGTTTCCAGGCGATTCTGTCGCGATTGGCGATAATGAACTCTACGCTGCCTCCGCCGATATCCATGATGAGACAGTCATCACCTCCGATATCAATGGCTGTTTTTACACCCTTGTAAATGAATTCAGCCTCTAAATCACCGGAAATGATATGGATCGGGAATCCAGTTTTGGCTTCAATCAATTCCCTGATTTCCTGACCATTTTTAGCATCCCTGAAAGCGCTGGTGGCATATCCGTAAACCCGATCCACCTTCTCACGGTCGATAATTTTTTTGTAACGATCAATGGCATCGAGCGCTCGTTTTTGGGCATCATCCGTAATCAGACCCTGATTAATGCCCCCTTTGCCAATCTTCACCGGTATCTTTTCATTCCGGAAAATATAGTATGCATTAGTCGTGATCTTGACCAAAAGAAGGTTGAAGGTGTTGGTTCCCAAATCTAAAACTGCAACTCTCTGCGCTGTCATATTCTTCAATTTCGCCGCAAATCTACTCATTGTACGTTGTATATTTCAAATTGTTTGTGCCCGAAAGCCATTCACACGTGCCTTATCAGTATATTGTATATCTTATTTCGGACTGATTATTAGTCGAAAATCCATGTCAATTAAATCATAAATGCCTGATGGATAGGATTAAAGCAAAATACGAACAACTTGAAGACACCAGAGCAGAGGCACTGCATGGCGGAGGTAAAAAAAGAATAGAATCGCAGCACCAGAAAGGCAAACTCACTGCACGGGAGAGGATCGACCTGCTGATTGACCGCGGTAGTTTCCACGAAATCGGCGCGTTCGTTACTCATCGGTCATCCGAATTTGGACTTGAAAACGAAAAGTACCTCGGTGATGGCGTGATAACAGGTTACGGGAACATCAACGGTCGGCTCACGTATATTTTTTCCCAGGATTTTACGGTTTTCGGCGGATCGCTCTCTGAAACCCATGCTGCAAAAATTGTCAAAATTATGAACCTGGCTCTCAAAAACGGAGCTCCTGTCATTGGCATCAACGACTCAGGCGGAGCCCGCATTCAGGAGGGTGTCGATTCGCTTGGCGGATACGCAGATATTTTTTACCGGAATACATTACTCTCCGGCGTAGTGCCGCAGATTTCCATCATCATGGGTCCGTGCGCAGGAGGCGCTGTTTATTCACCAGCAATTACCGATTTCATTTTTATGGTTGAGCAGACTTCCTACATGTTCGTTACGGGGCCGAAGGTGGTAAAAACGGTGACTCATGAAGACGTGACATCGGAAGAACTTGGCGGCGCCCATACTCATAGCACGAAAAGCGGTGTGACGCATTTTTCAGCGCCGGATGAGTGGTCGTGTCTGCAACAGGTTAAAAAGCTGCTCAGCTACCTGCCTCAGAACTGTGAAGATTTGGCTGTGCTGCAACATGAAAATGGTGCACCAGACGACACCCCGAACCTTGATCATAGTATTCCTGAGAATCCGGGTGAGCCCTATGATATGCACAAAATCATTAGCGCGGTGATCGACAGGGACAGTTTCATGGAGGTGCAGAAGGAATTTGCGACGAATATCATCGTGGGGTTTGGGCGACTTGGGGGACGGAATATCGGAGTTGTGGCAAATCAGCCGGCTATACTTGCCGGCGTACTTGATATTCATGCAAGCCAGAAAGGAGCGAGGTTTGTGCGCTTTTGTGATTGTTTTAATATTCCCCTTCTCGTGTTCGAAGATGTGCCCGGATTTTTGCCCGGAACCCAGCAGGAGTGGAATGGTATAATCAGTAATGGCGCCAAACTGCTTTATGCTTTTTGTGAAGCCACCGTGCCGAGAATTACCGTGATAACTCGAAAAGCGTATGGCGGCGCCTATGACGTGATGAATTCCAAACACATCGGTGCCGATATGAATTTTGCCTGGCCAACCGCAGAAATCGCCGTGATGGGCGCACGAGGAGCCGTTGAAATTATCTATAAAAAGGAAATCTCTGAAGCTGATGACCACGAAGAAGCGCTGGAGAATTACGAAAAAATTTACAATGATAAATTCGCCAACCCCTATATCGCCGCCTCACGCGGATTTATCGACGAGGTGATCATGCCGCATCAGACAAGGGAGAAATTAATTGCTGCTTTTTCCATGCTGGAAAATAAAGTTGATACTTTACCAAAGAAGAAGCATGGGAATATACCACTCTGAAAGGTATAATTTAAATGAACCTCCAACAATGAAGTTGTTGTGTTCAGATTGAATGTTAATTTCTTCATATAACGGTTTTTTTGTAAATTTGATTAAATGCTTTTGTCATGGTTGACTATAAGAACATTATAACTATTGAACCGGGAAAACGAGGAGGAAAACCATGTATTCGCGGTATGCGCATCACAGTGAGTGATATACTCGGGTGGCTTGCCTCAGGAATGACTCTAGATGAGATTATAATTGATTACGATGAACTCACAGCGGAAGATATTTATGCCGCACTAAGCTTTGCCGCTGACAGAGAGCGAAAAATCTATCAATTTGCAGTATGAAGTTGCTTTTCGATCAGAATATCTCCCACAAAATTTTAAAACTACTACCAGAGAAATATAAAGAGGCAACCTCGGTCAAAAGTGAACGAATGCTCAGTTTTACTGATCGGGAAATTTGGGAGTTTGCAAGGAAGAATAACTATGTGATCGTCACACATGATTCTGATTTCAATGACCTAAATGCGCTTTTTGGATTTCCCCCAAAAATCATTTGGATTCGCACTGGAAATATTCGGCCTAAGGATTTGGCAGATCTTATTCTCCAATATGAACGGGAAATAGCTAAGTTCATATCTGAGGATGCCTATGGTTGTTTTGAAATATTCAGTATTCCCTGACCACTACTATGAACCACGCATCTCCTATGCCATACTTGAAAATAAAGTCAATTCCGTTACCCAAGAAAAGGCATGAAACATTTCATATAATTGTAAATTTTCAATGACCTTGCCCATGAGACTTTTTACGTGGATGCTTTCCGCCTTCTTAATAATGCCTTCAATAACCAATGCTCAATTTGGGAATAGTCATCAGAAGGTCGGGCTGCTGAATGATAAGGACGGTTATACTTTTATTCGTGAGGGAAAAGGGACTCATACCAACATATTGGACACACTGAAAAAAACAGATTTGTTCATTTTTTACCCAAACGATTCATCCGATTGGTATAAGGTTGAAAAAAAATTCTATCAGAGCACAAAAACATCAGGTTATATACATCGCAACCGGATCATAAATATGGAAGAACTTGAACGTCATCGGCAGTCCATGATTATTGATAGTATTTTCAAGGTAGAAAGAAACCTTCATACAAAATACAATCATCAATCGGATAATTACTTCTACATAAGTGATAAGTTTCATATGGAACAGTTTTACTTGACACTGAGGTTTTTTGTATCATACTTCACCAAGTATCAGGATCCAACTATTTTGAGTAAGTACCTAGACCTGCTAATGATTGAATATGATTCTGTAGATGAAACTCCTGCCCACGTTCTTGGCCTCATTTTTTTGATAAATCCTCAAATGGTAATTCAAGCCGTGAAAAGTAAAGAAAATGATCATCTTAAAGACCTTTTGTATTTTGGTTTTCTGTCAGCGACTAAAGAAAAAGGTAAAGAATATGAAAGATGGCAAAAAGTATTGTGGGAGCTTTAAATAAGACATCTATTCCAGAAATATAGACTGTTATACTTGTTAGCGCTTCTCCAAATTAAAATCAAACACCAGATCCTTCATGCATTTGAAATGACCTTTGGGGCATGTGGATCGGCCTGACCCGGAGCAGGGACGACATTTCAACTTTTTGTTTTCCAACAGGAAAAAATGTGTGCCATACGGATAGAAATTGTTGGGTGCAGTACTGCCCCAAATGCTGAATATGGTTTTCTGAAACGCTGCGGCGATGTGTGTCAGTCCTGTATCATGACCAAAAACCACCTCCGCATTTTTTACCAGCCAGGCCGACTGGCTCAGGTTGAACTTGCCGCAGGCGTTGTAAATAATTGTCTTTTTCCCAAGAAGCTGAAGGCCCGCCTCCACCTCCGGCGAGCTGGCCTTGGAATTGAAGAACTTTTCAAGACGATCACCGGCTGCACTATCTTCCTTACCGCCCACGAGGATTATCGGCTTGTTGATGCGGTCGCAGAGCTCTACCATTTTTTCGAAAGGCAGTCTTTTTGTCCAGCCATTACCGCCGATCACATAGGCCACATAGCCCTTTTCTAAATGATTCAGGGAGCCATTCCGGTTCCACTTCATCTTTTTCCGGAATGAAATAATCCAGTCCTTCGTTGTCATTTACGATGCCGAGTGGCGAAGCTGCCTCAAAGTAGCGATCGACGACATGACAGTTGGGCATAAAGTCGATCTGGAAGTTGGTGAATAGAAAACGCTGCCAGCGAAGTTTGTCATAAGTCCCGGACCTGACGCCGAGTCGCAACTTTATGAGCGTTGTGCGAAAGTTATTGTGTAGGTCGATGATAAAGTCAAAGCGCTCCTGACCTAATTCTTTTATTAGATCCCCAAGGCTTTCTTCCAGATAATGGATTTTATCGATATAGGGATTGGCCTCGACCATGGATTTATAGCGCATTTCGGTGGCGAAGTGAAGCGCAACCCCTGGTATCTGCTTTTTCACACAACGTATCACTGGACTCGTCCAGGCAATGTCGCTTATGGAAGAAAATCGTATGATCAGAATTTTTTTTACTTCAATCATTTAATCTGTGCTTTACGCTCAGCGAGATACTGATTCACCTCAGCCAATGGTTTTGCATTGAAGGTCATCGTCTTTGTGAGTCCGCCCTTTCGACCGACGATTACACCATAGCGCATTTCGTTTAGTCCGTCAATTTCATGCGCATCAGGATTGATGGTCAGCATCACACCTTTTTGAAGTGCATAAGAAACCCAGCGCCAGTCCATGTCCAGACGTTTTGGATTAGCGTTGATTTCTATCATGACCCCATGCTGTGCACAGGCATCAATAATTTTAGAATGGTCAATCGGGTAGCCGGGCCGTTTCAGGAGCAGTCTGCCGGTGGCATGGCCAAGCATGGTTGTGTATGGGTTTTCGATGGCTTTTATGAGTCGCGCAGTTGCTTTCTCCGCGTCCATAGTCAGGTTGGAGTGGATGGATGCCACGATAAAATCAAATTTGGCAAGTATTTCCTGCCTGTAATCCAGCGAGCCATCGTTGAGTATGTCAGATTCGATTCCCTTGAAAATGGTAAAAGGCGCCAGTTCCTCATTCAACAGGTCAATTTCTTCAAGCTGTTTTAACACATGGAATTCCTGCAATCCATTCGCGTAGTAAGCAGACTGGCTATGGTCTGAAATGCCCAGGTACTCATAACCAAGCGAAATGCACTTTTCGGCCATTTCGCGAATCGTATTTTTACCATCGCTGTAGGTGCTATGGTTGTGAAACGCCCCACGCAGGTCGCTATCCTGAATTAATTCCGAACCTGACAAAGCCACTAATTGATCCTGGTCGTATATCTCTTCGCGAATTTCGGGAATAATCCAGGGAATGTTAAAAGCGCTATAATAGCTTTTTTCATCATTGTGAATCGTATTCAATGTATATTCTGCCAGGCTCTTTCCATTATTACGAATGGACGCAAGATGCCCGTCTGAGCCGCTGAACAGCAGGAGATTTTGATGGAATAGTCCCTGAGGAGTTATGCGGATCACCCATGGGATTTCGGTGCTTTTAAAGGTGCCGCGCAGGGTGAAGGGGCCTGATCGTTTCAGATCAATCCTGAGTGATTCACATTCATTGAGCAGAGCAGTGATTTTTTCGTAATGGTACATTTTCGATAAGTACATCCACCGAGGTGACAATTTCAGATTGGCGTCTTAGTTCTCCCGTGAATGCAATGGATGCCGCCGAGAATGATTTTTTCAGTAGCTCCAGAAATTCATTTGCCGGAGCCTCAGCTTCGGCGAAGAGCGATTTACCCCGGTTCATGTCCAGGTAACGCAGATTTTCCAGAATGGCTTCCTGGGTTTTTTCGCCAAATCCTTTCGTTGCGGCGATACGACCCGTTGTGCACGCCTCGCGAAGCTGGTCGATGCTCTCAATCTGCAACTCCCGCCACAGTGTTTTTATTTTTTTTGGACCCAGGCCTTTTATTCCACTAATTTCAATGACCCCGGCAGGTGTTTTCGCTTTCAATTGCTCGAGCACATCGAAACTTCCGGACGCAAGAATTTCGGTAATGGCCTTTGCCATACCTTTTCCTATTCCATCAACACGCTCCAGCGCTTCCTCCGACAGGTTTTCAAGCGGATTGTTGTACCGCTCGGCTACAAATGCGGCATTTGTATAGGTTCTGATCCTGAAAGGATTTTCATCGTGGATTTCCATCAAATCAGCCGTGAATTTCAGAACTCGGGCGATCTCTTTATTTTTCATGATAAATAGGGGAATAATCCATCAGACAAAATGCTACTTTTTTTGTTAAGCAATAAACAATTTCTAAATTTCATTTATGTGCGACACGATGAAATTTGTTAAAAAGATAAACCGGATAAATGAACTATTGGTTAGTAAAAAGCGAGCCCGAGACCTATTCTTGGGACGATTTAGTGAAGAAGGGCAGGGATCATTGGGATGGTGTGCGCAATTACCAGGCGCGCAACAACCTGAAGTTGATGAAGGTAGATGACAAAGTGCTTTTTTATCATAGCGGCGAAGAGAAACAGGTAGTGGGTCTGGCAAGAGTTGTCCGTGAGTTTTATCCCGATCCCACTATCGATGACGATCGCTGGGTAGCAGTGGATCTGGTTTCGGTGGAAAAGCTTAAAAAATCCATCACGCTGGCGCATATCAAAAGTGATTCAGCATTAACCGGATTGCCCCTCATCAAAAATACAAGATTGTCCGTGATGCCGGTGGAAAAAAAACATTTCGACCATATTATTGGTCTCAGCATACTAGAATAATTTCCAATGAGATTTTTATTCATCCTATTCATTTTTATCGGTCAGGCAGCCCTGGCACAGTTGGAGCAACCCGGAAGGCTGGAGATACTCATGGGCGATAATGATGAAAATTTTAATGTACAATCTGCCGGAGAAAAGGGAATCGTGCTTTATAGAACAATAAAGAATGAGGAAACCCGCACTGACTATAAATACCAGGTTCTACTTGTAGATACTGCCATGCATATAGCCTGGGAAGAATTTTTCTTCATTAGTCTCAGGTACGTGCAAATCGGGTATGAGTATGCGGACAATTACCTGTATCTTTTGTTTCAGCGCAATACCGAAAGTCTCAAAGCCGATTTGTATGTGTTCAGGGTAAATCTGGAAACCCGCGCCAGTGAGTCATTTCTCATCGAGCGTGATTTCTATATGGAATTGCAGGAATTTGAAGTCGTTGGCAATACACTGGTTCTTGGGGGATATTCCAATAATTTACCCACCATTGTATGCTATGAATTTGGCATACCCCTGCCAAAGGTATTGCCTGGCTTTTTCAATGAGCGGAGCCAGATACAGCATCTGGAGACCAACGATGAACTCAAAATCTTCAACGTGCTTACTACGTTCCGCACCAGGGATGGGCGTAAGTCACTATCCTATAACTCCTATACGGAGCAGGGCGAGCTGATAAAAAACATCAATTTGCAACCAACTGACGAATGGAGCCTGCTCTTTGGCCGGGCTGTAACGATCGACCGGGATGTGTCGCTCATCGTAGGGACATTCACGCGAAAACAATCGGATATGTCAAGAGGCATTTTTCTGGCGAGGATTTCGCCGGAAGGCGACCAGGTAATCAATTATTACAATTATGCCGATTTGAAAAATTTCTTCAGCTACATGAAGGCAAAGCGCGAAAAGAAAATTAAGGAGCGCATAGAGCGGAGAAAAGTGAAAGGGAAGAAAAACAAATTCAACTACCGCCTTATTGTACACGATGTGGTAGAGTGGCAGGGAAAATTCATTATGGTAGGCGAAGCATTTTACCCCAAGTATGCGCAGTCATCGTATTATTCGCCTATTGGATCAGTCTATGGATCAAGCTATTACGGCAATAACTACGGATCAACATTTGAAGGTTATAAATATACGCATGCTGTTGTATTTGGATTTGACCGGCGCGGCCGACTGATGTGGGATAACAGTTTCCAGATCGAAGATGTGATCAGCTATAACCTTGATCAATACGTACATGTTTCGCTCAGCGAAAAGCAAATGGCGCTTCTTTATATGTTTGAGAATGAAATACGCACCAAGATCATTGAAGGTAATGAAGTCGTGGAAGGGAAGATTTACGACGAACTGAAGCGGTCATTTGAATTTGATGTAATTGACGAAACCGATATGTACTATGGCGGCCTGGAGAAATGGTACAACGGAAATCTGTTTGCTTATGGCAAGCAGGAGATCAAAAACAGCAAGGATGAAGGAGTGAGGCTCAGTCGCGATGTGTTCTTCCTCAACAAGATTGTCTATAAATAGTAAACATTTTTTTTCGGAGGCCATCGGCAAAAGGCCATAATATTCATGGTTTTTTTATCTTTGTCTGACTTACCGGTATGCAAAAGAAACTCATAGTAGATCAAAACCTCCTCGAGATTACCATCAACAGGCTTTGCTATCAGCTTATTGAAAATCATAATAATTTTTCGAATAGCGTCATACTCGGTTTGCAGCCACGAGGCATACTCATGGCCGACAAAATTAAAGCGCGACTGGAGAGCCTGACCGGCGTCAACATTCCCATCGGCTACCTCGATACTACTTTTCATCGTGACGATTTCAGACGAAGGGAAATGCCCAAAAAGGCCAATGAGACAAATATTCCCTTTCTCGTGGAAGACAAAAATGTAATCCTCGTCGATGATGTGCTGTACACAGGACGCAGTGTGCGGGCAGCTATGGATGCCATGATATCATTTGGCCGGCCCAGAAAGGTAGAACTACTGGTACTCATCGACAGAAAGTACGCTCGTGATTTGCCTATTCAGCCTAATTATATTGGTAAATCCGTCAATACCATGCAATCGCAGCACGTGATGGTGGAATGGCGGGACAAGGATCGGAAAAAAGATAGTATATGGTTGGTCAATAACCCAGATGCATAATGGCAGCACTCAGCGTCCCCCATTTACTCGGCACAAAAGATCTCACACTCGATGACATTCAGTTAATTTTTGAAACAGCAGATAATTTTAAAGAGATAATCAACAGACCGATCAAGAAAGTACCATCACTGCGCGACGTAACTATAGCCAATGTTTTTTTTGAGAACTCAACGCGAACAAGGATATCTTTCGAACTGGCAGAAAAACGATTATCAGCCGACATCATCAATTTTTCGTCATCATCCAGTTCGGTAAAGAAGGGTGAAACGCTGCTCGATACGGTCAATAATATCCTTGCCATGAAGGTAGATATGATCGTGATGCGTCATGCCAGTGCCGGTGCGCCGCATTTTCTCGCGCGTCATATCAAAGCAAACATCATCAACGCGGGCGATGGTACGCACGAACACCCGACTCAGGCGCTCCTGGATGCTTTTTCGATGCGGGAAAAGCACAAGAACCTGGAAGGGCTGAAAGTTGCCATCATCGGCGATATTCTTCACTCAAGAGTAGCGCTATCCAATATCTTTGCGCTTAAAAAACTCGGTGCTGAAGTGATGGTCTGCGGGCCAAAAACATTGATACCGAAGTATATTGAAACTCTTGGCGTCACGGTTGAGTTGGATGTTTTTAAGGCGCTGCAATGGTGCCAGGTGGCTAATGTGTTGCGGATTCAACTGGAGCGCCAACAAATCAAGTATTTCCCATCATTGAGAGAATACTCTCTGTATTATGGTATCAATAAGCAGCTTCTGGATAAGCTGGACAAGGAAATCACCATAATGCATCCGGGGCCAATAAACAGGGGGGTGGAATTGAGCAGCGATGTTGCAGACTCAGAACATTCCATTATCCTGGACCAGGTAGAAAACGGTGTGGCTATCCGCATGGCAGTACTGTACCTACTGGCAAGTGTGAAAGTTAAAAGCGGGCAGCTAAAAGCAAATTAATATCCCTGTAGGTGAGGCCCGTTTTTTGTCCTATCATGGCATTAGACAAATGTCCTTTGTAAGTATAGATGCCTTTCATCATCCACTTCTGGGAAAACAACATTTCATCCAGTCCGCCATTTTCAGACATTTCCATCAAAATCGCCGTGAATATATTGCTCAAAGCAGTGCTGGCAGTGCGTGCCACGCGCGAAGCGATATTGGGCACGCAATAGTGTATAACACCATATTTGGTAAAAACCGGGTTTTGGTGACTGGTAATAATGGATGTTTCGAAGCATCCTCCCTGGTCTATACTCACATCGATGATCACGGAGCCGGCCTTCATTTGCGCTACAATATCTTCTGAAACCATATAGCGGATGCGGCCTTTTTCAGCGCGCAAAGCGCCAATTACCACGTCGGCCTGCTTCAGGGATTCTTTGAGCGATGATGGCTCAAAGGTACTCGTGCTTACCTGGTGGCCAAGCAAATGTTTTATTCTGCGTAGCTTATACAGATGATCATCGAAGATATGTATATCCACACCTAAGCCTAAGGCAGCCCGTGCGGCAAACTCAGCTACGGTGCCGGCGCCAAGAATTACCACTTTGGTAGGCATTACGCCGGTGATTCCGCCGAGAATTACACCCTTACCATTATGGACATTGCTCAGATATTCAGCGGCAATCAGAAGTACGGTGCTTCCGGCGATTTCGCTCATTGCGCGCAATACCGGCATGCCGCCGACCCGGTCCTCAATTAGTTCGTAGCCAATCGCCGTGATATGCTTTGCATTGAGTTTTTCAAAGTAAGTTCTGTTAAGTGTGCCAACCTGAATCGCGGATATTAAAGTTCGTCCAGGCTTCATTACCGCGATCTCGTCGAAATTGGGCGGTTCGATTTTTAGGATGATATCAGCTTCGAACAGTTCATCATGCGAATACACGATCCTGGCTCCGGCATCGCTATATTCTTTGTCTGAGAATTTTGATGAATTTCCAGCCCCCGTTTCGATCCTGATTTCATGCCCGTTGTCAGTGAGTAATTTCACACTGTTTGGCGTCAGTGGCACCCTTTTTTCGTGGGTTGTAACTTCTTTAGGGATGCCAATAAAAAGCGATTTCTTCGATTTTTTTGTTTCGATGAGGGCTTCTTGGGGATATAGCTGACTTCCCTTGGCCAGCTCTGCGAACCCTTTTTTTGGATTATTTACCATAATGGCAAAGATTTATGTGTCGGGCCATGTTGTCGGCAATCTCTATTTCTATTTGAAAAAAGCTATCGGGGATAAGTCCGGGAATTTTTTCCGGCCATTCCACGAAGCAAATATTTCCTGATTCAAAGTATTCATCCACGCCAATATCAAGCGCTTCGGTTTCATTTTTTATTCTGTAAAAATCAAAGTGGTAAAAGGGTTGCCCCTTGGCATTCCGGTATTCATTTACAAGATTGAAAGACGGACTATGAACAGTGTCCTCAACACTAAATTCCCGTGCAATCGCCTTAATCAATGTGGTCTTTCCAGCTCCCATTTGTCCGTAGAATAGCCATATTGGTGTATTCCCCGCGAACCTGATAATCTCATGGGCGGCTTCTGCAACCCCATGCTCATTGGCACATATCACTTGCACGACTGATTATCTGTTTTTTGAAGATAGCGAAATTATAGGAATTATCATTTCCTCCATCGACAATCCACCATGCTGAAACGTATCGGCATAATACTTTACATAGTGGTTGTAGTTGTTGGGATAAGCGAAAAAGTAATCCTCCGCAGCGAACACATAGGTGGATGATACATTGGGTTTTGGAAGAAAAATATTCTCCGGTTTCCGAACGACGAACGCCTTGTCATTGTCAAAGCCCAGGTTTTTACCCAGCTTGAATCGGAGGTTGGTATTCGTGTTTTTATCACCGACGATTTTAAATGGCCTTTTCACGCGGATAGTTCCATGGTCTGTGGTGATAATCACTTTGGCATTGGTGCTGGAAATTTTCCGCAAAATATCCAGTAGCGGTGAATGATTAAACCATGAACTGGTAAGAGAACGGTATGCTTTTTCGTCCGGTGCCAGCTCGCGAAGTACTTCCATCTCTGTACGTGCATGCGACAACATATCCACGAAATTGTATACGATGACGTTGAGGTCATTTTTTAGCAGATTATTGATGTTGTCGAAAAGTGATTTGCCCTGCCCGACGCTTTTTATTTTATGATAACTCCAGCGAAGATCCAGGCGCAACCTTTTTAGCTGGCGCTCCAGATAGCGGTCCTCAGAATTATTTTTTCCGTCTTCATCCTCTTCTCCTATCCAGAGATCCGGATGATATTTGGCCATATCGCTTGGCATCATGCCGGAGAAAATCGCGTTTCTGGCATAGGCGGTCGTAGTGGGCAGTATGGAGTAGTAGTTCTCTTCTTTAACCAGGTTGAAGTAATTTTGTATCTGTGGCTGAATAATTTTCCACTGGTCAAAACGCAGATTATCAATGACAATAAAGAACAAGGGCCAGTCGGATGTAAGCTCTGTGAAGACCTTTTTCCTCATTAGTTCATGTGATAAAACAGGTCGGTCGCTTGCCGGATCATTAAGCCAATCTTCATAGTTGTCAATGATGAATTTGGTATAATTCTGATTGGCTTCGCTTTTTTGCATTTCCAGCACTTCTCCCATGGCGGAGTTGTCGGAACTTGCCATCTCCAATTCCCAGTAGATCAGCTTTCGGTATAATTCGGACCATTCCTCATGATTCATATAATCGTTGAATGCCATGCTGATGGATCTGAATTCCTGCTGATAGTTTAGGTTCGCTTTTTCAGAAACAAGCCTTTTATTGTCGAGCAGTTTTTTGATGGACAGAAGAATCTGGTTTGGATTCAGCGGTTTAATGAGGTAATCGGCAATTTTGGAGGCGATAGCTTCTTCCATGATGTGTTCCTCCTCACTTTTTGTGATCATCACCACAGGAATATCCGCGTTTGCGGCCTTAATTTGCGCGAGCGTCTCCAATCCGGTCATTCCGGGCATGTTTTCGTCAAGGAAGATGAGGTCATAAGGCTTGGAACTGAATTCGTCTAACGCATCCGGGCCACTGGAAACAGGAGTGATATCATAGCCTTTTTGGGTGAGAAAAAGGATATGGGGTGTTAACAAATCGATCTCGTCATCAGCCCACAAAATCTTATATCTTTGCATGGAGGTAAATCTAATACTGTTGGATGGAACAGATGCTAAATTAATCAATTAAAGGTTTGAATAAGAAAAAAATCATCAATGATCCATTATACGGGTTTATCACCATTCCCAAACGATCTCATCTACGACATCATCAGCCACCCGTATTTTCAGCGCCTGCGCCGAATAAGGCAGCTCGGCCTTACGGAATACGTGTATCCGGGGGCACTTCATACACGGTTTCACCACGCGCTCGGCGCAATGCATCTCATGGCAGAAGCTCTGCTCAGCCTTCGAAAAAAAGAAGTAAAAATCTCAGAGGAAGAATATAACGGCGCACTTATCGCCATTTTGCTTCACGACATCGGACATGCACCATTTTCCCATGCGCTTGAAAACGAACTTGTTCTCGGTAGTAGCCACGAAGAGGTGACTTCGGTGATCATGCAGGCGCTGAATGTAGAATTTGGAGGCGAACTTCAGATAGCGCTCGATATTTTTAATGGCAAATATCCCAGACGGTTTTTTGTTCAACTCGTTGCCAGCCAATTGGACATCGACCGGCTCGACTACCTGAACCGCGACAGCTTTTTTACCGGGGTGGTCGAGGGGCATATCGGTTCTGAGCGAATAATAAAATTGCTAAATGTCCATAATGATGAGCTGGTCATTGAGGAAAAGGGCATTTATTCCATTGAAAACTTTCTCAGCGCCAGGCGACTCATGTATTGGCAGGTTTACCTGCACAAAACCACCGTGGCTATTGAAACAATGTTGGTGCAGATTATCAGGCGAGTGAGGGCAATTCATCAATCGATCAGTATGCCGGAAGATTTGAAGATGTTTCTGGTGAATGATATATCCCCGGATATCCTGCGGCAACAACCAAAGATGCTCCAGGCTTTTTGCCGTATCGACGACTATGACATCATTGGCGCTATAAAGTCCTGGCAGCATGGCGATGATCCCATCCTCAGCCGCCTCTGTGCCATGCTCCTGGAGCGCAGACTGTTCAATATCCGGCTTTCAGAAAAAGCACACCCCCGGGAGATTATCGAAAATCTTCAGCGCCAGGTTAAAGCAACTTTCGGACTCACAGATGCAGAGGCCGGGTATTTTGTTGTGAGTGGAGTGAAGACAAATGCGGCCTACATTGGCGGAGACCAGAAAATCAGCATCTACACTAAGCAGCACGAGATGATCGACATCGCCAATGCTGCTGATTTACCAAACATCAAAGCAATGCGGAAAATTGTAAAAAAGTACTACCTGTGCTGGCCTAAAAGCATTACTTTACATGACTCTTAAATTCAATAAAACAGGTAACCAATTAGTTGACGAAATTTTAACCCTTAAAACTGCCAGATGGAATTCACTGTAAATCAAATTGCGGCTATGCTGCATGGCACCATAGAAGGTAACGGACAAGAAAGGATTAGTACAATTGCTAAAATTCAGGATGCCACCAGGGGCGCTATTGCCTTTCTTGCCAATCCCAAATACGAAAAGTTTATCTACACCACAAATGCCACTGCGGTTCTTGTCAGGACTGATTTTGTTCCTGAGAGCCCAGTCAGCGCTACACTGATCCGGGTAGAAGATCCATATTCAAGTTTTACCATTCTTCTGGAAGAATATGATAAAATGGCCACTTATGCCAAAGCAGGGGTCGAAGAGCCATCCTTTATTGGGAAAAACGCAGTTGTTGGCGACCAGATTTACCGCGGCGCTTTCTCATACATTGGAGAAAAAGTAATTATCGGGCATAACGTCAAAGTATATCCCCAAACCTACATCGGGGATAATGTAACGATTGGAGACAACTGTATTTTTCATGCCGGCGTTAAGATTTATGCAGGCTCTCAGATTGGAAATAATTGTATCATTCATTCGGGAGCTGTGATAGGCAGTGATGGATTTGGGTTTGCTCCGCAGCCTGATGGGAGTTATAAAAAGATACCTCAATTGGGCAATGTGATCATAAGGGATAATGTAGAAATTGGGGCCAACACAGTCATCGATCGCGCTACGATGGGGAGCACCATTATAGAAAAAGGTGTGAAGCTGGATAACCTCGTGCAAATTGCCCATAATGTTGAGATTGGAGATAACACGGTAATCGCATCGCAGACCGGGATTTCCGGTTCGACCAAAATGGGTAAAAACTGCGTCGTAGCCGGACAGGTTGGATTAGTTGGCCATATAGATATAGCCGATAAGGTGACACTCGCGGCCAAAACAGGCCTTGGAAAATCTATTAAAAAGCCAGGTTCTGTCATTTTTGGATATCCCGGTTTGGAACATAAATTATATTTGAAATGCAATGCCGTATTCAGGAATCTGCCAGAATTGCAGCAAAGAGTGAATGATCTTGAAAAAAAACTTTTAAATTTGCCGGCTAATTAATTGGGCGAATGCATTTAAAGCAGCACACTATAAAGAGTCCGGTCACGCTTAGCGGCGTTGGACTTCATACCGGGGTCGATGTTCACATGACCTTTTTGCCTGCAAAAACGAACCACGGCGTTAAATTTCAACGCACCGATTTGCCCGGTCAGCCAACCGTAGATGCGGATGTTGACAACGTGGTTGATCTGTCGCGAGGAACCACCATTGAAAAAAACGGAGCCAGGGTCAATACGGTCGAACACACTATGGCTGCGCTGGTAGGTATGCAGATAGACAATGTATTGATACAGTTAGACGGTCCGGAACCGCCCATTATGGATGGTAGTTCGCGGATGTTCATAGACGCATTGGAAAAGGCAGGAACCGAAGAGCAAAATGCATTACGTAATTTCTTCACCGTTCCCGAAAGCATATTTTATAAGGACGCCTCCCGCGATGTAGAGATCGCTGCGCTGCCGCTGGATGATTACAGGGTCACGGTGATGATCGATTATAAATCCCCTGTTTTGGGCAGCCAGCATGCATCCCTTACCGATATTTCACAATTTAAAAAGGAAATAGCCGGCGCCAGAACATTTTGTTTTTTACATGAGCTGGAGATGTTGTTCAAAAACAATCTCATACGCGGCGGAGATTTGGACAATGCCATCGTGGTTGTGGATCGGGTGGTAGAAGATGGCGAACTCGATTATCTGGCAAAATTGTTTAATAAACCCAAGGTCATTGTAAAGGAGGAAGGAATACTCAATAATGTGGAACTTCGGCATCACAATGAGCCGGCCAGACATAAACTTCTGGACGTAATGGGTGACCTTGCACTTGTGGGGCGACCGCTCAAAGCACAAATTTTGGCAGCGCGTCCGGGTCATGCGGCAAATGTAGCCTTTGCGAAGAAAATCAAAAGGCTCATGGAAAAGGTGGAGAATGCAAGTGTTCCCAACTACGATCCGAACATGCCGCCGGTATATGATATCAACCAGATAATGGAGATTTTACCACACAGCTACCCATTTCTGCTCATTGATAAGATAATTCATCTGGATGACACTACCGTTGCCGGAGTGAAAAATGTGACTTACAACGAAAGCTTTTTTCAGGGACATTTTCCGGGCAATCCGGTTATGCCCGGCGTATTGATCGTGGAAGCAATGGCACAGATCGGTGGTATTTTTGTCCTTAATACCGTTCCTGATCCCCAAAACTACTGGACGTACTTTCTGAAAATCGATGATTGTAAATTCAGGAGGCCTGTCATACCTGGCGACACCATGCTACTGCGCTGTGACTTGTTAGAACCCATAAAAAGAGGTATTGCCAAGATGAGGGGGATGGCTTTTGTCGGCAATAAACTCGTCACAGAGAGTACAATGATAGCCAGTATAGTAAGAAAGAATCAATGAATCAACTCCTAGCAAACATTCATCCGGAAGCGCAGATAGCTCAAAATGTTATTGTTGAACCATTCTCCACAATACAACGAAATGTCCATATCGATGAGGGAACATGGGTTGGGCCGAATGTCACCATCATGGATGGGGCAAGGATCGGCAAGAATTGCAAAATATTTCCGGGAGCTGTGATCTCGGGCGTACCTCAGGATTTGAAATTCCGGGGCGAGGAGACTACTGCTGAAATCGGCGATAATACAGTCATCCGCGAATGCGTCACAATAAGCCGGGGCACGGTCGACAAGCATAAGACTGTGATAGGCGCCGATTGCCTGCTGATGGCCTATGTTCATGTTGCGCATGATTGCGTCCTTGGGGATCGTGTAATTCTGGCCAATTGCGTTCAGCTGGCAGGTCACGTCACTATTGACGACTGGGCGATTGTCGGCGGTACCACTGCCATACACCAATTCGTCAGGATTGGAGCTCACGTCATGATTGCTGGCGGTTCACTTATTCGCAAGGATGTGCCGCCCTTCGTTACGGCAGCACGTGAGCCGTTGGGATATGCAGGTATCAATTCCATCGGGCTTCGTAGGCGGGGTTTCTCCAACGAAACCATCAATGAGATTCAGGAAGTTTACAGGCACATTTATTTGAAAGGTAAAAATCACATGAAGGCCCTGGAAATCATCCGCAAAGAATTACCCCAATCAAAAGAGCGAGATCAAATAATCGACTTTATAGCCAACTCTGAAAGGGGCATAATGAAGGGCTACGAAGGGGACGAATAATCATTTCTCCTATTGGATGGAAATCAGCCTGAACAATGTTTCAAGGAAATTCAATAAGGAATGGATTTTCAGGAATATCAGCCATACATTTATCCGGCAAGACAGCGTCGCTATCGTTGGTCCTAACGGCAGCGGCAAAACTACACTTTTACAATTAATCGCAGGGAGTTTGTTGCCAACCAAGGGAGATGTGACCTACAAGATTCATCAAAAATCCATACCCTCAGATCAGATTTACCGACAGATTGCACTCGTGGCCCCTGCACTCGGATTGCCGGAAGATTTTACGCTGATGGAGTTTCTTGACTTTCACTTTCAGTTTAAAAACCTAAAAGCGGGATACACAACCAGGGAACTACCGGAGCTGTTTCAGTTGCAAAACGCCAGAGATAAGTATATCAAAAATTTTTCAACAGGAATGAAGCAGCGAGTCAAACTCGGTGTAGCTCTGTACGCCGACGCTCCATTACTTCTCTTGGACGAACCGGCTACCAACCTCGACAAGAAGGGATTTGACTGGTACACTCAGGAAATCGAAAAAGTCCTTGGCGAAAAGATGGTTTTTGTTTGCTCTAATCGAGCGGAAGAATACACCTTTTGCAACACGATTCTCGATATAATGGATTATAAGTAAGGGCCACGATTAAACATACTTTCGATGCGCACGTTATATCTGGGAATTTGATAGATTCGGAAGCCTGTCACATTGTACAGGTTGAAAGTCAGGAGTTTCGCAGTTTACAGATTTTAGCATAGATTTATAAAAAATACTGTCATGACAAAACAGATTAAACGATTCGTTTTAGTAATCACATCCACCTTTTTCATATTTTTTCTTTCCATGCTCATTGGATGTGGAGGCAGTGTGGAACCATCATTGAATCTGCAGCAGAAAGATGCCAAGGCTCTGCAAGAAGGGAGCCCGTGGGGTGGCGTCGGAAATGTGGAAGTGCTCACGAGCCCTTCCGGGGTTGATTTTTCTGAACTCCTCAAACTTCAGGTTTCTTTCACAACGTCGGGGAAGGATGACTGGGCGCCGACCTTTTTCGATGCCAGTGGATCTGACGATTTTTTGTCATCAGAAAATGGTACCTGGTACTGGACCGGATCGGGAACTGACGTAATCACGCTCACGAACGCATCCGTACTCGAACTTACCAGTGTCGATGTGGCTGATGATGAGATCACTTTTTCTTTTGAAGTGAGTCCGAGCGGCAGCGGCGGTCGGACAACAGGAATCGACGGGAGTTATACTGTATCCCTGAAATAACTTATTTTGAACGTTGCAGTTGGCTGTATTCTTTTACCTCCTCAATAAAGACCTTCACTTTATCGGCTGAGATATCCGGATAAACGCCATGTCCCAGATTGGCGATGTGACGGTCAGGACCGAATTCATCGAGCATACGCCTGGTTTCCTTTTTCACAACATCGAAACTTCCATATAATACCCCGGGATCGAGATTGCCCTGAAGCGTTTTTGTGGTACCTATAGCCTCCCTGGATTTTTTTATATCCATATTCCAGTCGAGACCGATGACGCTGCACGAAGTTTTTGATAAATTCTGCAAAGAACCCAGCGCCCCTTTGGAGAAAAGGATTACCGGAACCTCAGTTATAGCATCCGCGATTTTCCGCAAATAACGCACGGAAAAATCTTCGTATTGATGATCGGATAAAATTCCTGCCCAGGAATCAAAGACCTGGACAATATTGGCTCCTGCCGCTACCTGGCTTTTAAGATAATTAATCGTGCTGTGGGTGATCATATCCAGGAGCTTATGTGCAAATGCCGGCTCAGCATAGAGCATTTTCCGTGGCTTGGAAAAAGTTTTGCTTCCCCGCCCTTCTACCATATAACAAAATATTGTCCATGGAGCACCTGCAAATCCTATAAGCGGCACACGATTACTCAGTTCTCTCTTCGTGACCTTAATGGCATCGCTCACATAGCCAAAGCCATCATCGTCAGCAATTTTCAGGCGCTTCAGATCGGCCTCTTTTTCTATCGTTTGTGGAAAGAAAGGCCCCTTTTTTTCTTCCATCGTGTACGGCAGCCCCATCGCTTCAGGTATCACGAGGATATCTGAGAAAATAATGGCCGCATCAACACCAAGTATATCAACCGGCTGGATGGTAACTTCTGCTGCCAGATCAGGCGATTTCACAAGTTCTATGAATCCAGACAGGCTGTTACGTACTGCAAGATACTCTGGTAGTATTCTACCTGCCTGCCTCATTACCCACACCGGCGTGCGTTCTGTTTTTTCTCCACGCGCTGCGCGAAGCAATAAATCATTTTTCAACATCATGAAAATTCCGTGGTTATGCTGCGCAAAACTAATTGTTTATGTCTTATTTTTAAGCTGAAGTGCTATTAACATATCACGAGAATCAAAAATGGAAAGGACAGTTATATATTCTCCAGGCGCCCCAAAGCCAGTTGGACCCTACAGTCAGGCTATAAAAACCGGCAACACACTTTATGTTTCCGGCCAGTTACCGATGGTACCCGAAACCGGGGAAATGATTTCTGATGATATAGCCAAAGCCACCGACCGCGTAATGAAAAACATCTGGTCGATCCTAAATACTGCAGGGATGGATTTCAGCAACGTGATAAAGTGCAGCATTTTTGTCACTAACCTCAACGACTTCCCAATTATCAATGCTACATATGAGAAGTTTTTCGAATATGATGCGCCTGCCAGGGAAACCATTGAAGTAAAGGCGTTGCCAAAAGGGGCTATTGTTGAAATTTCCTGCATCGCTGTGGAATGATTTTTTTCCCGTCTAAAGTTGAATCACTGCGATCGACCTTAACCATTCATGAATTAATGCAGCGATTTTCCAGCCTGGTAAAATCGGGTATTGATAGCAGTGATCAGCGATATCTGTTTCAGGGTTCGTGGACTATTGACAGGTTTAGCATAGTCCAACTATTAAAAATACCCAATCGATATTCGCCTGTAATCGATGGTGAAATCGGCGCTGCTGAAAGTGGTTTGCTAATAAAAATACGCTTTTCACTTTCACCGACAACGAAGCAACGGCTGCTGATTTATACGCTTGTTCCGCTGGCACTTACGGCATTTTTCATACTGGGATTCAATGCCTGGCTCTATGGAAGTATTACCTTTAGCTTTGCCATGGTAAATTACCTGCTTGCCAGGGAGCACTTTGCCGCGCAGACGAATAAAAGCCGACGTGCATTAAAGCGACTGTTTTCGGCAGAATAATGCTACTCCTCCGCCGGGCATTTTATACCTTTGCATCCTTATTAATAAATGCTAAAAATGAATAGACCTGTCCGCGTGCGTTTCGCACCCAGCCCTACCGGCCCTTTGCATATCGGTGGTGTAAGAACGGCTTTGTATAATTTCCTCTTTGCCCGCAAACACGGAGGCACATTTATCATACGAATCGAAGATACTGACCAATCGCGCTTTGTGCCGGGTGCAGAAAACTATATTAACGAAACATTTCAATGGCTCGGAATCAGCCCTGACGAGAGTGTCGATAAAGGAGGGCCACATGCCCCCTACAGGCAATCGGAGCGAAAGGATTTGTATCTGGGTTTTATGATGAAATTGGTGGATGAAGGAAAGGCCTATTATGCTTTTGATACTCCGGAGGAACTCGAGCAAATGCGTCAACGGCTCAAGAGACGCCAAAGTTGATAACCAGGTATATGACAGCCTTACGAGGTCCACGATGCGCAATTCGCTCACGCTGGGCAAGGAAAAGACAGACCAACTCATCAAAAACGGAGAGCCATATGTGATCCGTCTTAAGGTGGAGCGCGACGAGGAAATCGCGTTGAATGATCTCATCAGGGGTGAAGTGAAGGTAAGTTCCAATAACATCGATGACAAGGTACTGCTGAAATCAGACGGTATGCCAACGTATCACCTGGCCAATGTAATCGATGACCATCTCATGGAAATCACGCATGTAATTCGTGGTGAGGAATGGCTGCCGAGTGCACCACTCCACGTCCTTTTGTACAGATATTTTGGGTGGGAAGGCACCATGCCGCAGTTTGCCCATCTGCCCCTGTTATTAAAACCAGATGGCAACGGAAAGCTCAGTAAGCGCGATGCTGATAAGCATGGGTATCCGGTATTTCCGCTCGACTGGAGCGACCAGCAAACCGGTGAAACCGCCATGGGATTCAGGGAACAAGGCTATTTGCCGGAAGCCATACTCAATTTTCTGGCACTTTTGGGCTGGAATCCCGGCACCGAGCAGGAGCTATTCACAATGGATGAACTTATTGCCGCATTTTCCATTGAGCGAATTAATAAGTCCGGCGCCAAATTCGATATCGAAAAAGCGAAGTGGTTCAATCAGCAATATCTTAAGAAGGTCGATGACAGCACTTTGGCGAAGGGCTTAGTTGATCTGCTGGGCAAAAAAAGCATTCAATGTCCAATGGATAAGGCTATGGCGATTTGTGGTCTGATGAAGGAAAGGGTAACGTTCCCAGCCGAAATCTGGTCAAACGGCACATATTTCTTTAAGGCGCCTGTTTCTTATGATGAAAAAGTGATAGAGAAGAAATGGAATAGCGAAGCAAAGGAAATTTTACGACAATATTCGGAAGCGCTCCAGGAGGCTGGGGATTTCAATGCTTCCGTAGCGCTAAGCATCCTTAACGAGGTTTTAACAAGAAATAATAGTGTAATTGGTAAGGTGATGCAGGCGCTCAGGGTTGTGATAACCGGTGTGGCGGGTGGTCCAGATCTGATGGAAACTATTTCGGTGATTGGAAAAGAGGAAGCCATTAATCGAATAAATAATGCTCTGAAAAGCATTAAATAACCATGGGAAATCGAAAGAAACCAATCGCGAAAAGCAAACCAAAGGTCACGAAGGAGCTGGAAGGACTTAATATATCCATTAATTCTTTCGGTGAAATTCAGTCGAGTTTTGACATAGACAAGATCAATGCATTTCTGGATGTTAATGTCACTGATCCCAAGATTGAGGGAGCCAACCGACATGATGAATCCAAAGAATAACCAATCGGATCGTTAGTATCTGTTTACGAACCAGAGGCGTATTTTTCGAGCTGTTTTAGCAACACGGCAAAGTCCTTCGGATAGGGTGCCTCTACTTTCAGGGGATTTCCGTCTGGCATATTAAAGGATATGGACCGCGCATGAAGAGCCACACGGCCAATGATTGGTTTGGCTTCGCCATCCGAGACAGCGTATTTTCGTTTTATATCCACAAGATAAATGTCCTTTCCGCCATATTCCTCATCACCGACGATGGGATGCTGGGCATATTTCAGGTGAATCCGGATTTGATGTTTTCGTCCTGTAACCGGCCGGCACTCTACAAGACTCCATTGACTGAAATTCTTCAGCGTCGTAAAAAAGGT
This sequence comes from Cyclobacteriaceae bacterium, assembly GCA_034523095.1. Lineage (GTDB taxonomy): Bacteria > Bacteroidota > Bacteroidia > Cytophagales > Cyclobacteriaceae > JAAUQL01. The sequence goes on from JAXHKU010000030.1 coordinate 82,832, forward strand.
AGTGCTGGGTTTTCCTTCTAATTTATCAAGAAAGACCAGGCCGCTGCTTCTTATCACGATCGGCATGTTTATTTCTTTTTCGTTGAAGTCAGATTTTCCGCAAACTACGGTATGATACACTTTTTCCACCTTCCGGTGTTCGAAAAGGATAGAAATTGAGCGATAACTCTCTGGATTTTTTGCAAATATGAGTGCGCCGGATGTATCTTTATCTAATCGGTGGCAAGTTTGGATGTGAGGATATTTTTTTCTCGTAAGGCCGAGAAGGTTTAAGTGGTCGTGGCGGTCTTCCAGTGTAGAAATACCAGCAGGCTTATTGATTATCAGGAGGTCATCATTTTCGAAAAGAACCAGATCATCAAGTATTGGATTTTTCATTATTTCAATATAAGCTCAAATTATATGCTATTGTTAGCCAGCCGGTTTTGGGCATTTGATTTAAGTTTTTTTTTAAACATTACATGCATCAGTTAATAAATATTTCCGGACTGTACTATAAAACTTTAATGCCCACTTTTACAACATAAAAAATTGAGACATGCTATTCTTATTCACTTCATTTTTTCTCATCGCACTGACCATGGCTGTTGGTGTTGGTTATTCGGTTTCGGTTTATATTGAAAGACTTTTCAGGGAAAAGTAATTCAATATCGTCTTATCGTCAATTATTTGGTAAGACGCCCTTTTGCAACCTGAAGCTAAATTCAGATCCTGTGCCGGGCTTGCTCTTAACGCGCACGTGGCTGTGATGCGCTTCGATGATGTGTTTTACGATAGAAAGGCCTAATCCTGTGCCGCCCTTATCCCTGGAACGACTTTTATCAATTCTATAAAACCGCTCAAAAATCCGGCTGATGTGCTCCTCCGCCATCCCTATTCCGTTGTCGGAAATAATGATCTCTACCTCGGTTCCATGGTCTGTGAAGTTTGCCATGACATAAGAATGGTTCTCGCTGCGGTACTTTATCGCATTGGAAACAAGGTTTTGAATTACCTGATAGATTTTATGTCTGTCTGCGAAAACAACCAGGTCCACAGGGCAGTCTTTTTCAAACAGCAGGTTCATTTTTTTCTTTTCAGCTTTCTGCTCGAATTGCTCATAGACTTCATGAATGAGCCCGTGGATATTGAAATTTTCCATCTCCATTTTTATAACCCCGGTTTCTACCTGGGAAATAATGAGTAAGTCTGCCACGAGTCTGTCGAGACCATCGAGGTTTTTAGCGGCCTTTTTTAAAAACTTATTGCGAACATTCTTGTCCTTCACCGCGCCGTCTAATAATGTATGGATGAAGCCTTGCGAAGCAAAAATAGGTGTTTTCAGTTCGTGCGAAATGTTGGCTATAAATTCCCGCCTGAACGTTTCCGCTTTTTTCAGTTCGTCGATCTCGCGCTGCTTGGAAAGTGCATAACTAATTATTTCACTGTTGATACGATATAGTGGATTGCCTTTTTTTTGAGTCAAATCGTCTTCTATGAAGTTGTACTTCTCGTTGTTAAGTTGGCTGATGCGCTCATGGATTTTTTCGATTTGCCCGAAAATAAAAATATCGACAGTAAAAAATGTGATGATATACGTTGAAGACAAGGAAAGCACAAACGCTACAATCAATCCTTCCGTTGGCACATTTTCTACAAGGGATAGAAATGCCGTGGTGATGATCGAAACGGTTGCCGCTATAAGAATGGCAACACTCTTGGAGTTAGTGAGCATGCACGAAATTAATCTATTTCAAACTTGTAGCCAACGCCTTTTACTGTACGAATAAAACCGTCCCCGATTTTTTCCCTCACTTTCCTTATATGGACATCCACGGTTCGGGCCAGGACATATACATCGGAACCCCAGATATTCTGCAATAAGTCATCACGGTTAAATACTTTATTTGGATTCTGAGCCAAGAAATACAACAACTCAAACTCCTTTTTTGGAAGGGTGATTTTTTTTTCGTCGTATGTTATCGTATAACTGGTTTTATCGATGACGAGCGGCCCTATGGAAATAGTTTGGTTTTCCTTGCTCTTTACCTCACTCCGCCTGAACATAGCGCCTATACGGCTCAGCAGAGCGCGTGGCTTTATTGGCTTGGTGATATAGTCATCAGCGCCAATGTCGAACGCGGCAACTTCCGAATATTCTTCCGATCGCGCCGTAAGGAAAACGATAAAGGCATTTTCCAATTCAGGAATATTACGAAGCTGGCGACATGTTTCCACACCATCCTGGTGGGGCATCATAATATCGAGCAACACAAGATCGGGGACAAAGGTTCGCGCTATATTCACGGCCTCCAGTCCGTTGGAGGCAGTTTTTACCAGGTAGCCCTCTTTTTTTAAGTTATACTTAAGGAGCTCAAGGATATCCGCTTCATCATCGACAACGAGGATTTTTTTTCCAGTACCACTGCTCATGTTGGTGGATTTTGATTTAAGTAGTTAAAATTCAATTTATTGACTGCGAAGGTAATAAGCCAATTTTAGATAAGAAAAAGCGCGACAATAGTAATCCGGAATAATAACATTGCTGTAATGCAGAATTAATAATACGGTAACCCCTTACCGCTTATATGACCGGATGTCGATCTCCAAAGCGCCGATGAGCAATTCTGCCTTTACTTTCAGTGGGATTCGATTTTTATCATCAGAAATCCAGGCGCGGATAGGATTTTTACCCCGGAAAAAGGAATTTTTGGGCATGATGGGTGACACGACGAAGGAATTTACCTCGCCGATTTTTGTTTTAATTTTTTCCCGACCTAAAAATTTTACCTGAATTTGATAGGTCGTATCATCGAAAAATCCGGATACCGTGAAAATTTCATCCACATTCATTTTACTAAAGTCAAATGTCCGCATATAGTAATACCCGGAAACAAGGTCCTGCATGTGTGGCAAGGTGGCGATAGTATCCTTTTTTATGAGGGTGCTGTCGTGTTTATTAAGTCTGTGCACAATGGCATTATGGCCCAATTGATCAAATTGGATGACCTCTTTTTTGAGGTACTTTCCTTCCTGAATGCTCTGGTAAAACCTTTGTGAAACAAGTGCTGAAGTATCAATATAGGTGCCCCAGTTGTCGCGCACGTGTGTTATCATGTCAAAAAAGCCAACCGTATTGCCATACACATCAACTTTATAGCAAGGTCGTGCATTTACCGTGTGGATAGCCTTGTCGGTTTTCATTATTGCCTCGCCGGCATTGATAAAGCCATAATGCACCCGGTATTCAATTTGCTCACCTCTTGATAAACAGTCCTGTTTAATTTTCCGGTAGGAATCCTGACGGGCTGAAAGCCCCAGTATTATTGGAAATACAAGAAATATGATTTTTTGCCAGTGATTAAAAAAACACCTGGATAAAAAGCGAACAGGGGCGATTTGGTGATAATCTATCACAGGGAAGGATAAGTTTTTTTATAGTATTCCAACATACTTTTCAAATTTCCGCCAAAGCGTGTGTTCAATTCAACTTCAAGCAATTCATAATCTCCCCTGTATCTCAGAAACGACATGAAAAAGGTATTGTTGGGTTTTAGCGCTAAATAATACTTAAGCACCGATTCCTTGTTGTTGAGCGGTAACGTATCGATGCTTCCGATTATTTGGCCTATTGCTTCAGCCTTCAGCCGCAATTTTTCATCATACTTCATGTCCTCATGAAATGTGGAGTAGAGGCTGTCCAGGTGGTTGGCACCCCGAAGGATATGGGCGCTGAGTATCTTGCGGTTGAGCCACCTGTCGCGGTAATGCCGGACTAGGTCACTTTGTTCGCCGTATTTATTAATCAGGTATTTTGTTGAACCCATCATTCCAATAAATGTTGCCAGGTTTTCATTGAACCGAAGACTGTCTTTCACAAATAAGGTGCCATGTGTCAGTTCATGGATGATCGTCTCTGCGAAATCGGCCTCCGGCTCTGCCAACATGTTAGAGAGTATCGGATCCTTGAACCATCCTAAGGTGGACCATCCGCCGGCTGTCCTGATGTTGGTGTCCAACCCTTCCTCCTTTAGCTTTTTTTCCTCCAGAAGGGCCTTATTTTCATCAAAGTAACCTTTATAGGAAAATGTGCCAATGATGGGAAATGCCCATTCTCTTGGCTCTAAGTCTGAAAGGATCACAGGCCGTAACGACAAACATGAGTTCTTTGCCTTTTTGGTCGAAAACCGTCGTGTAGTTTTCTGATGGCTTGATGCCCAGCGAGTCAAAGGCAAACCTCCTTATATCATGGATCACGCGCAGGTTTGTTTTGAGTGAATCTGGAAAGTGCGGGTCCGCCATCACTTCATTAATTGGCCTGGCTTCACGGATTATTTGCAGTTGACCCCTGGCCTGAGAAATTCCATAACCTACCAACTGGAGGTTCATTAGAATGAAACCCGCCAGAAGCATGAGGATAAACAACAAAATCCATTTTAAAATTTTCATACGCAATCCGGAATCGGCGCTTAAAATAGCCTTTTTTTCATGGAATATATTCGCCTTAAAAATAAACCATTTTACTAAATGTTCGGCTTTGATATTGGGTGTTGAAAACGTATTTTCAACCCACTAAACCGATAATCAAAAATCATGAGCGATAAAGAAGACAAATTGAAAGCCCTGCAGCTTACACTCGATAAGCTGGACAAAACCTATGGAAAAGGCACTGTGATGAAGCTAAGCGACGAGCGTGTTGTAAACGTTCCCGCTATTTCTACCGGCTCCCTTGGTCTCGATATCGCACTTGGAGTTGGCGGTATTCCACGAGGCAGGGTTATCGAAATATACGGTCCGGAGTCATCAGGAAAAACAACGCTGGCTATGCATTGTATAGCGGAAGCTCAGAAACTTGGCGGACTCGCGGCATTCATCGACGCAGAGCATGCTTTTGATAAGAGCTATGCCGAAAAGTTGGGAATCGACACCGAAAATCTGCTCATTTCCCAGCCGGATGACGGAGAGCAGGCGCTGGAAATTACCGAACACCTCATTCGTTCCGGTGCCATAGATATCATTGTCATTGACTCGGTGGCGGCATTGGTGCCACGGGGTGAACTCGAAGGGGAAATGGGCGAAAGTAAAATGGGACTTCAGGCGCGTTTGATGTCCCAGGCATTGCGCAAGCTCACGGGTACCATCAGCAAGACGCGGTTGTTCATGTATATTCATCAATCAGCTTCGTGAAAAAATTGGCGTGATGTTCGGAAACCCGGAGACTACCACTGGTGGTAATGCGCTTAAATTCTACGCGTCTGTGAGACTGGATATTCGCCGGCTTGGTCAGATCAAAGAAAGTAACGACAACATACTTGGAAACCGTACGCGGGTAAAAGTGGTGAAAAACAAGGTGGCGCCGCCTTTCAAAGTGGTGGAGTTCGACATCATTTACGGTCGCGGAATATCAAAAAGCGGCGAGATCCTCGACCTGGGAGTAGAACTGGATATTATTCAGAAATCAGGGTCCTGGTTTTCGTACGATGGCAATAAACTCGGTCAGGGTCGTGATTCTGTCAAGAGCCTCATCGAAGACAACCCTGAAATGATGGACGAAATAGAGAAAAAGATCAAAGAAAAAGTGAACCTTTCTCCACTGAAACAGGAAGAAAATTAATCAAAAAGCCCAGGTGTCGGAGTAAGTCGGAAAGGTAATTCCGGGTGATAGCGACGTGATGCCGTATTGGAGGATGGCTTCTCTATGGGTTTTTGTAGGATATCCAACATTGTGGTTCCAACCATATTCGGGATGTGAAATCGACAATTTTTCCATGAGTTCATCTCTGTATGTCTTGGCAAGCACCGATGCCGCCGCGATACTCAGGTAGCGCGCATCGCCGCCAATAATGCATTTATGCGGTATCTGCTCATAGGGCTTAAACATGTGCCCATCGACAATGATGTACTCCGGCAAAATTGGCAAATTATCCAGTGCCCGGTGCATTGCAAGAAATGATGCCTGCAGTACATTGATCTGATCCACCTCTTCATTACTTGTTTCAGCAATAGCGAAACAGACGGCATCCCGATATATATCGTCGCGCACCGACAGCCGCTGCCTGGCGGAAAGTTGTTTGGAATCATTGAGCAGGGGATGGTTGTAGTTAGCGGGCAGTATCACTGCTGCTGCCACAACCGGCCCGGCGAGGCAACCGCGGCCGACTTCATCACAGCCGGCTTCCAGGATTTTGCCTGAACAATTGGCCAACAGCGGTATCCTTCTGGCTGGGTTTTTTCTACTTTTCACTAGTTTTTTATATCGGGAAGAGGGTTAGAATGCTAAATTAATAATTTTGCATACACCATTATCAAGCCGCTATGCAGGAACCATCATACACGAGTCCGTGGAAAAAACTTTCCGCAAAAAAAATCTATGAAAACCCATGGATCCGCGTGGAAGAAAACGATGTAATACGACCCAATGGCTCGCAGGGAATGTATGGCTGGATACATTTTAAAAATAAAGCCATCGGAATCATTCCCATAGATGATGCGATGAATACCTGGCTTGTTGGTCAGCATCGGTACACGTTGAATGAATATTCCTGGGAGATACCCACCGGCGGGGTACTGATGAATGAAGATTCTCTTTCCGGGGCAAAGCGTGAGTTGAAGGAAGAAACGGGGCTGGTCGCTGAAGAATGGAAAGAACTGCTTAAAATCCATACCTCCAATTCCGTAACCGATGAATATGGATACATTTTCCTCGCTACTCAACTCACTCAATTGGCAACCGAATGGGACGAAACGGAAGTATTACAGGTAAAAAAGGTGTCCCTCCACGAAGCAATTCGCATGGTGATGGATGGCGAAATCACTGATTCGCTGAGCATCGCCGGACTATTGAAGGCAGGTAGGATACTTGGCATTTGAGCTTCGATGGAATACCAAAGTCATGGCAAGTGAAGTGGAAAAGTGGAAAGTGGAAAAGTGGAAAAGCGGAGAAGAGTGAAAGTGGAAAAGTGGAATCTGGGCAATGTCGATAAGTTAAGATAACAAGGATATCGTCATTGCGACCCCGATGCTTCGGGGGAAGCAATCTGTCGGGATTGAGCGGAACCTGTGCTTTTTTCGACGCATATCGTATACAACCTTCATCAATCAGTATCAATTTTTTTTTGGTATTTTTGTTTTTACTCTCATCATACTCTCATCAATCTTTTTTCTTCAATCTCTAAAATAAGACAACTTCCGAGGAACTTTTAGTAATTAAGTTTCGTTAATCGTAATATTACAATAAGACAATATAGCGATGGGAATTACAAAATCGTTTCACTTCAGCGAGGATCAAAACAAGTTGGCGACGTATGCCAAAGCTTTAGCTCATCCGGCAAGGATTGCTATTCTGCAACAGATTTTAAAGAATGGAACCTGCATTGTAGGATCGCTCTCTGAAGTGTTGCCACTTTCTCAATCGACCATTTCACAGCATCTCAAGGAGCTGAAAACGATCGGTATCATCAGAGGAGAAATCACCGGACCGTCCATCTGTTATTGTATCGATGCCAAAAGCTGGACAGAGGCCAAATCTATAGTGAACGAGCTTTTCTCAGCATACAAAGAGGAATGTTGTTAGAATTATATAAAGAATAAAATCACCATTAATCCATAATATCATGCAAACAAATGAAGAATTGAAACGAGTTGTACGTGAAGCCTATGGCCAGATAGCCACCCAGGGTGTCACTCAAAGTGGTTGTTGTTCGTCAAAATCCAATTCCTGCTGTGGCTCGGATGCTGATTCCGCGGTCTTTTCAGAAAATTATAGCTCTCTGAAGGGGTACAACCCTGAGGCTGATTTCGGATTGGGATGCGGTTTACCAACAGAATACGCCCATATCAAAGAAGGAGACACAGTAGTGGATCTCGGCTCCGGTGCAGGCAACGATTGTTTTGTTGCCAGATATGCCGCAGGCCCAACCGGCAAAGTTATTGGCGTGGATATGACCGCTCAAATGGTGGAACTTGCCCGGAAAAATGCTCTGAAACTGGGTCTGGAAAATGTGGAGTTCAGGCTTGGTGAAATCGAACATCTGCCTGTACGCGATGAAGAAGCAGACGTTGTCGTGAGCAACTGTGTATTGAACCTGGTGCCGGATAAGGAGGCAGCGCTTGGTGAGACTTTCCGTATTCTTAAAAAAGGCGGACATTTCAGCGTATCTGATATAGTGACCAGCGGCCCAATTCCCGAAGGATTGCGCAAGGAGGCTGCTCTCTATGCCGGCTGTGTTTCCGGGGCAATGCTAAAGGAGGATTATTTGAAACTTATCGAAAAAAAAGGGTTTATAAATGTAAAAATCCAAAAAGAACAAACACATCAACTGCCGGATGAGTTACTTAATATGTACCTTAATGAACAGGAACTACTGGATTATAAAAAGGGGTTTGCCGGTATTTTGAGCATTACGGTTTATGCAGAAAAACCAGGAGGAAAGACTGCCTGAATTCTGTAATTTTGATAAAAATAGAATAGCACGTGTTCGAAAAATTGCTTGAAACTTCTTTGCTTTTGATCGGGCAGGAGGAGCAGATAACTCCTGACCGCAAGGCTCTTTTGGATGAATTGAGCATTTATGTGGCAGGTAAATTCCGCTCCTCCAAAAAGGTCGATCTGTTGTTTATCTGTACGCATAATTCCCGGCGAAGTCATATGGCACAGGTATGGGCCAGGGCAGCCTCACATTACTATAATATCCAGGGAATCAATACATATTCCGGAGGTACACAGGTGACATCTTTTAATAAAAATGCGGTAAATGCATTGCGCAAAGCTGGATTTAAAGTATTCCTAGAAAAAGAGGGCGCAAATCCTGTTTACAAGATAAAAGTGGCCAGGAATACACCACCGGTTATTGGTTTTTCAAAAGTGTACAGCCATAAAAAAAATCCCCAGGAAAATTTTGTAGCTGTGATGACCTGCGCTGCCGCGGATGAATCGTGCCCGGTTGTAAAAGGCGCATATTACTCGGACAAGCATCACTTATGAGGATCCAAAAAAATACGATAGCACTGGCCAAGTAGAAGCCGCCTATGAACGAACTAGTTTTGAAATAGGCCAGGAGATGTTTTATGTATTTAAAAAAGTCAGAGAAATACTAGGAATCAGTTGAGCCATTTTTGAGCCTGGTAATTTCTTCTTCATACTGTTTTTCCTTACTAACGTCCCTTGTAATAGCGATAGTCCCAAGTACGTCGCCGTTAGTACTCATGAAAGGAATCCTTGAAGTAAGTCCCCAGATCGATCGGTCTTTAGCGATCTGTATCTGTTCTTCTACATTCATTACGGGTTTTCGGCTATTCATGAGCGCTTGCTCAGCACCGAAACTCTTCATGAAATGGTCTTCGCTGAAGACCTCTTTGTCGCTTTTCCCGATCACGTTATGGAATCCCTGTTCACGCAAGGTGCTGTATTTAGCCTCGCTCAATTTCAGATATCTCCCATGCCGGTCTTTAATGGTGATCCTCTCGGGCAATAGCTCCATGAGGACGCTTAGTATAGCCTCTTCTTTTTCGAGTTCTTTCTTTTCTTCGAGGATAAGTTCGTTTTGATGAGCTATGGCGGCTTCTTTTTCAGAAGTTACTCGTAGCAATTCTTCCACCTCCTCGTTCTTTCGGTGCATCTGCTCCTGCGTGGCCTGGAGTTCTTCCATATTCTGGCGCATTTCTTCTTCCTGAGCTCTCATTTCCTCGGTTTGCTGTTGCGATCGCTCAAGCAATATTTTTGTGTTCTCAGAAGTTCTTACCGTTGTAATCGCCGATGCCAATGCCTCTCCTAATTTTTCGAGGAATTCTATTTGGTGTGCCGGAAATGGATTCAGAGAGGCCAGCTCAATGATTCCTTCGATTTTGTTATTCATTTTCAGTGGAATAATCAACACACAACCGGGCCTCGTATCGCCAAGGCCGGATGTGATGCTCATGTAGTCCTGCGGCACATTGGTCATATAAATGCTTTCGCCCTCAAGGTAGCATTGACCCACAAGTCCCTGGCCTATGGCCACTTTTTTCTCTATAAACTTGAGCCGCTCATAAGCATAGCAGCTGGTCAGTTCGAGGATTTCTTCATGTTCGTCTTCTTCATTTAAAATAAACAATCCGCCCATCTGGATCTCGAGGTATTGGACTATGCGTGAAATGATCTTTTCGGAAAGTATCTTGATGTCATTTTCGTTATTTCGAATGATAGTACCGAATTCTGCGAGTCCCTGCGATACCCATAGCCGAATATCGTCTTCGGCTTTCACTTTTTTCATCTGCTCCCGCATGGTAAGGAGTTTGCCGGCTATATTCTCCTTGTTGAGCGAGGTATCTTTATCATTGAAGCCATCCCATGATGCCTTGTAGTTTCCATCAGCTATCTGTCCAATAAATGCAGAGGCTTTACTAAGATTTGTAATGAGGTGGTTAATAATTGCGGACTCATCTTTATCGTCTCCGTCGGCGCCATCATTGAAAATGTACTTCCGGTTGCTTTCATTGAGTTTTGCGAACAACTGCTCCCGGTTGCGTTTTCCCTTGATGAGCGATGAGATGGTCAAGCTAAGAATCGGCAAACACAACAGAAGGTAGATAAACTGCCCAATCACCAGGTTTCTGGTGCTTACACGGTAAGCGTCGTCGGCTTTAATCGCCGTTTCATTCACAAAGCGCTGCGCCTGTTGTTCAAAAACAGAATAAATTTTCCATGCATCATATCCCGGATCGCGCAATAGGATTTCTTTTGCCGAAGCAGCATCTCCCGCAGCGCACATCTTTACCATACGTTGAACCAATATCATATACTCATCAATTGCCTGCTCGGCCGGGACAATTAGTTTTATGTCAAAACCCAGGGTATTCAAGACCTGGCCAAGGGAGTCGAGGTTTTGCTTGTATTGTGCAATGGCCTGGTCGTAAGGGGATAGAAATTTCACGTCCTGTTCGATCATGTAGCCACGAAACCCAAGGTCTACCAGGTTCACATTTTTATTCATGAATTCCAGACCATGATTTGCCTTAATGATCTGTTCTTTGATTTCACTGTTTCGGGTAATAGCCTGCCGTGAATAAAAGGTGAAAAGAGAATTAATCACCAAAAGTATCAAAATGAAATATAGCGAAGCTATCAATCCATGGCTATGGATGTATTCCTTTAATGCGTTCATAATACTATTATTTAACTAAGTCCTCCGACTAATTTCTCTGGTGTTTGGAGCTTTAAGGCACAGTACAAATGTATTACTTCCATAAGTGGAAGTGGATTGGATGTACTAAAAAATGTAAAAAACCAACTGTTGGAAGTGGGTGATTATCAGTGATAAAAGTGCATTTATTACGCTAAGTTGCCAATCTTTTAGCTTCCGGCCTCCAGCACTTTAATCCGATTCTGAAGCGCCACCAGTTCGGTGATATCATTTTGAATTCCTAAAAGACCTGTCTGATTCAGCGGCTTTATTTCGAATGATTTTTTGGTGGTTTCAAGTATTCTGGCCTGTCCGCCGATAGTATCTTCAAACGTATATTTCTCCTGGCCTTTGGCAAGGATTTCCAGCTCTTGTTGGCGCCATTGGTCGGCTGTTTCCTTGTCCACGAAATCATAATCGCTCTTGCCGATCAATTCTGATACCGGCAGCCCATGAGCATCGGCAACTTTCTGATTGGCGATAAAAATTTTACCTTCTGCATCTTTGAGGAATACTTTGCCTGGTATTTCATTGAGAATGTCGACAAGCATGATGCGGTAATCTTCTGCTTCCCTTTTCATTGATTCTGCAAGCTGGTTCGACTCGTTTTGAAGCTCGCCCAATGCCTCCATTTGCATCCTCATGCTTTCTTCGTTTTCAGATGCCTGCCGAAGCAGGTTCTCCACCTCCTCATTTTTTCGGTTCATCTGTTCCTGGGTAGCCTGCAATTCTTCCATGTTCTGGCGCATTTCTTCTTCCTGAGCCCGCATTTCTTCCGCTTGTTGCTGCGATTGCATCAATAAAGATTTCGTCTTTTCATTAGTCCTCACGGAAGTAATGGAGGAAGCAATTGATTCAGAAAGTCTTTCAAGGAAATCGATTTTATACTGGTCAAATTCTTTGAGCCCGGCAATTTCAATGACACCTACCACATCCTCGTTGATCTTTAGCGGAACAATGAGAAGGGTTGTGGGTGTGGCGAGGCCAAGCCCTGAGGTTATGTACATATATTCTTTTGGGATGTTGGTAAGGTAGGTGGTTTCACCTTCAAGGAAGCACTGACCTACCAGTCCCTGTCCAAGTTCTACGCGTTTCTCCATGAATTTTTTGCGCTGATAAGCATAGCAGCCCATCAGTTCGAGGTGCTTTTCGCGATGGTGGTCGTCTTCATTGAGAAAGAAAAGTCCACCTTGCTCAGCTCCGATGTAATCCACGATGCCGGCAATCAGCTTATCCGATAGTTCGCTGATATCGTTTTGATAGTTCCTGATGAGGTCAGAAAAGCGCGAAAGGCCTTCGTTTGTCCATATTCTAATTTCATCCTCTCTCTTGGCCTTCTTCAACTGTTCCCTCAACACGATTAATTCTCCGGCTATGTTGTCTTTGTTGCTTTCCATGGACTTTTCATCCATTCCTTCCCATTCCACATCATACCGGCCTTTACCGATTGAATTGATGAAGCCTGCAGCCTTTTTCAGGTTACCGACAAGATTTCCTGTTATTGCATCTTCATTGTTATTTTCGATTTCCTCGCCATTATCATACAGATACTTTCTATTGCTTTCGTCCATAAGGCGGAAAATTTTCGATCTGAAAATGGCGTCCTTTCTGATTCTGCGAAATATGGTTACAAGCACTGGTAAGGTGATAAAAAGAAAGACAATCTGGGTGCCAAGGATGAAGTTGATGGCATTTTTATAATTATTCTGGCTTTTCGTGTTGAGTTCATTGACAAACGCATTAACATCCTGAATGAAGGGGTTATATCTTGCCCAGGCAGTTTTCCCCCGATCTTCAGCGAAAACTGCTTTGGCTTCGTCAAGGCTGCCATTATTTACCAGATCCGCAATCAGCTTTAATGATTCCATGTAATCAATAAAAGTCGTTTTCGGGCCAACGTCATTTTATTGATATCATAACCGTTTGACAGCAGACTGTTTTCCAGATTTTCGATGCTTTGACGATAGGTACTATATACATTTGTGAACGGGTCCAGGAAATACCTATGTTTGGTCCAGTAAAAAGCCACGGATTCCCACATCGCCTTGACGTATAAAATCATCAACTGAAGCCAGATTATTCCGAATGACCATAGCCTGCTGCGATATTTCCGAACTCCTAACGATGACGTTGCGGAGGTAGAGCACCTGGAGCGCATTGAGAATGACAATAACAACAATGAACAAGATGGCTATTCTTAATCCTAGTTGTTCAAATAAGCGGGTTAAAAGTTCCTTCATTGATTTCGCACCTGGGCGTAATTATGTCTTATAACAAGTTGACGACTTAAAAATCATATTTATTCGCCACATTAAAACTACATATTGCGAAGTGATATTACAAACAGTCGGATTCCTTCAAATATCAGTGACTCCGATAGTATTTAATAGTTCCCGGAGCGTAATAAAGCGGACTACCCAAACAAGCCTCTTTTGTGGATTACCATGGATTTTCAATGATTTTTGATACATTCTATAAAAAGATTAGTTTTAGGGCCTTTAACATAAAATAAACATCCGGATTATGGCAGCATCGAGTTCTTATGGCGATTTGAGCAAAAAAGATTATTACTTTTCAATCTCCATCATTGGTCTCTTCTTTTTCATTTTTGGTTTCGTCACATGGCTCAACGGTATATTGATACCCTTTCTGCGCACAGCTTGTGAACTTACTGACTTCGAAGCGTATTTCGTTACTTTCGCTTTCTACGTTTCTTACCTGGTGATGGCGTTGCCATCGTCCATGGTGCTTAAAAAGACGGGTTTTAAGAAAGGTATGTCGATTGGCTTGTGGATCATGGCAGCAGGCGCATTGATTTTCATACCGGCAGCAATGTCGAGAACTTTCGGATTGTTCCTTTTAGGCTTGTTTGTTGAGGGAACGGGTCTTGCGCTCCTACAGACAGCAGTGAATCCATATATTACCATTATCGGTCCGCCTGAAAGCGCCGCAAAGCGCATCAGTATCATGGGTATAGCCAATAAATTCGCCGGAGCTATCGCACCAATCATTTTGGCCGGGATCATTTTAAAAGACGCCAATGTGATGGAAGAAAATCTGGCGATGGCAGCAGATGCCATAGCGCGTGCGGTGATTCTTGACGAACTCGCTTCCAGAGTTATCTGGCCATATATCGTCATGGCTGTGGTGCTTGTACTTCTTGGACTTTTCCTACGCTATGCGCATTTGCCGGAGGTGGATACTGATGCAGAGGACAAAGATGTGGCTGATTCTAATCTGAAAAAGACCAGTATATGGCAGTTCCCACATTTGATCCTTGGGGTTGTGACGCTTTTCTTTTACGTGGGCGTAGAAGTGATCGCCGGCGACAGTATTATCCGTTATGGCCAATCCATCGGTGTTGACATGGAGTCTGCCAAGTATTTTACGTCACTCACCCTCATCAGTATGGTAGTGGGCTATATCGGCGGTATCATTTTCATTCCAAAATACATCACCCAGGTCACCGCGCTCAGGGTTTCTACTATTCTGGGTACTCTCTTTTCGCTTGGCGCAATTTTTACCCCGACTGATATGGTCTTCAACATGAATTTTATTGATATGATGACCTTCGAGGTGATTCAATTCACCTTGCCCGTGACGGTGCTTTTCGTAGCACTGCTGGGCCTGGCGAGTGCCCTCATCTGGCCGGCAATGTGGCCTCTTGCACTCGATGGCCTGGGGAAATTTACAAAGACAGGCTCTGCTTTACTCATTATGGCGATTGCAGGCGGCGCCGTTATGCCTTTGTTATATGGTAAGATGGCAGATATGTATTCAACCCAGACGGCTTATTGGGTGTGTGTGCCATCTTACCTCATCATTATGTATTATTCATTTGCCGGATACAAGGCAGGAAAGTAACCTGTTTGATATTTATCGGGCATAAAAAAAGCCTGCTGAATTTCAGCAGGCCTTTTTTATTGGACTTTTTAATGTGTCAACTCTTTGTTGACTTTTTCTTTGAGACTTTTTTGAGCACGACAAGAGCTATTATCAGTGCTATAATGATTCCTCCGTAAAGCGCCAGGTTTGATGAACCGCTTTCAGCAGATTTTTCTGTGGCCTCATCTTCTGTGGCCTCATAAAATATAGGCTCCATGTCATCAAACTGAACTGAATCGTTGAATGAGGACGAGTTGTCCTGTACAGCTTTTGTAGTATCAGGTGCTGTTGTTTCCTGTGCGTTCGTCATTTCTGTGCTAAACATCAATGCTGCAAAGACTAAAAGCGCGAAGCATGCTGGTAAAAATTTTAAGAGAGTTGTTTTCATAGCTAAATCGTTTTTTAAAACCCAAAAATAACACTTTTAGTGTAAAAATCACTTTTTTCCATACTTACCCGGTCCCTCTATGGAATATTCGAGCATCTTCCTGCCAAGCGATTCTTCGCCCTGAGCCACAAGTATTTTCCCGTAGAGGTGATAAGCCGGTGCATAAAACGGATTCAGGCGCAAGCATTCCTTCAATATACGGGTGCTTTGCGTAGTATCACCCTCGTGCAATTTCAGATTGGCAAGATTCAGGTAGGAATGATGAAAACGATGGTTGTTATCAATGTTTTTTTGGAACAGTTTCTCAGCATCATCATATTTTTCCATGGCAAAAGCAATCTCGCCCTTTAAATCTATAGCCCATTCATTGTCCGGATAGATGGACTCGAGCTGTTGCAGGGTGGTCAGCGCTCCTGGTATATCACCCGATTTTACCTGCGCCCTGGCAAGATAAAGAAGGATCGATTCGTTAAGACTATCCACTACAAGTGCTTTTTTCAGCAGTTCGACAGCCTGGAAATATTGCCCATTTTCCATGAAGGTTATTCCGTCAAGGTCATCGGTGGTTGCTCTTTTTATCACCGCGAGGATCGGTACGCCATCGACTTTTTCTTCATAAACTGTATTTTGTGGTGGCCAATAACCGTGTTTCAATTGGTATGGATTGAGAAAAGTATTGGCGATAATGGCATAATCCCATGTTGTCGCCGACCTGTCATAGTAGTCGATCAGCGCTGGCAGGTAGGATTTATTTTCATAATACTCTGGAATAATAAAATTGGCGGCGACTACTTTCACAGTATTCTGCTCATCCACAAAGCGATAGGCATTGCGATAGCTGGTGAAATAATAGTCGAGTTCGTAGTTGCCGAACGCGCCTTTCACACCGCCAACGAGTTCGTTGAAATAGATATACTGGTAGGGATAATTGACAATGATGTGTCGTAAGGGATGAAAAAGCATTAAAAATCCAACAAGCACGGCGACCATCACCATGGGTTTTTTATGCTTTATTTTTTCATAAAAAACCCAGAGGCCGATTGCTGCGAGCACCGTAAACATCGGCAGCACGAACAGCATTTGCCTCCATCCTCCATAGACATTGGCTCCGGTAGCTGCGGCGTAAAACAGCGGAAACCCAAACGCGAGCAAAAGGAGCATCCCCAGGACTTTTGTCCCTTGAAGCTTAATACTGAAAAATAATCCCAAAAAGGCCAAAAACCCCAGAAGGCTTATAAGAGGTAATGTGATCAGCAAATGCTTGCTTAGGTAATACCACGGAAATTGGTCGGACCAATATAATTTTCCTTCAAAAACCTGCCTTACGGTAGTGGGGTAGTGGTTCATGAGTTGCATGGATTCCAGTGGATTTTTTAAAGGTTTTTCCAGCGCCCAGGGCCAGCAGAGTATCGCGAGAAGATAGGCACATACAATAAGCAGAAAACTCAGGCCGGTTATGTGAATGAGCGATCGCAAAAATGTCTTGCCCGATACCGTCTCAGCAGTGTATAAATAGTAGAGTTGCAACAGGCAAAACAGGATGAAATAAGCAGCGATGAGCATGCCGCCGATCCTGATGCTGATGCCAAAGGCGGTACCCAAAACGATGAATATAAAATACCGCCAGGTGAGCCGAGGCAGTCGATCGATAAATTTCAGCGTGAAATACACCGAAAAAATAAAGGACAGCGCAAAAGGGACATCTTTCAGGTTGTTCATCGCATGTCCCATAAACCGCGCAGTGACGAGCATGAGCAATACGGCCATGATAGCGGCCAATTTGTTTTTTGTAACGAATAAGGCTGTTAGTGAAGTGAAAACAATGACGAGCCATGCCACTATCGCGTTGCAAACATGCCGGAAGCGATATACGTTATCAATGTTCCATGATTCAGCCAGCCAGACAGTGAGTGTATCGAACGACTGTCCATAGTGCTTCAGACGGCTGATGGGTGTATCGAGCGCTTCTTTATCCTGCCCCAATGACTTTAGGTAGCGGATATTCTTTTCCGCCTGGACTTTATGCACATATTCATCTCCTGACATTGGCGCATGCCATGCCGTCGTGATCAATATGACCAGGGAAAGAAAAAGCAGGAAGAGCCAGGAATTATGAAGTGTAAGGAAGGCACTCCGCATCAGTCGAAATATTCGTTGCGCACAAAGTACATCGGCCGGTTTTGCGATTCTTTGTAGGCTTTGAAAACGTATTCACCGACAATCCCGATAAACGCCAGTTGCACGAAACCGAGGAAGTACAAACCCATAAGCAGTGGCCGTAAATCGGATTTCAAAGAGAAATTATTCCCTGTAAAAAGCATGGAAATGCCAAGGATACCAAAGATGAGTATGCCCAGCAAACCGGTATAAAAACAGATTTTGATGGGAAGACGTGAGAAGGAAAAAAGCGCATCCGTGGCTAAGCTCGCGAGATGCTTAAAACGCATCTTGGGTTTCCCCTGTTTTCGCGCCACCCTGTCGATAGTCGAGTGTTCCCTGTTTAAAACCCACATAATTTCGCAGGCCGGGCAGATAGCGGGTTTTCTCCCGAAGCTGTTTCATGGCTTCCAGGGCGGCTGGGTCGAGCATGGAAAAATTGCCAATATTTTCCACGTCACGCTCGCTGAGGGTCAGGGCAAAAAATTTATGAAACACAGCGAACAACAGTCCTTTAATTCCCTTTTCAGCGCGAGAAGTGCGGTACCCGTTCACCACATCATATTTCCCAGAAATCATGGTCTTATACATCTCGGGGATGAGTTCGGGAGCGTCCTGCAAATCGCCATCCATCATCACGGTAAACTCACCGACGGATCGTTTCAGGCCGGCTGTGAATGCCGCCTGATGACCAAAGTTTCTGGATAGTTCTATGATTTTAATGCGATTGTCTATCTTATGGTGATTCAGTAATTTTTCCAGCGTGTTATCCGAGCTGCCATCATCCACGATGATTATTTCGAAAGGCTCTCCGATGCTCTTGAGCGCGGACAGAGTCCGCTGCGCCAACTCATCAACGATTGATTCTTCATTGTACACGGGAACTACTACAGAAATCATCCTGAATTGCGTTTATCAACTCCTGAAAGTTACTCAACTCTCATGGCTATATCAAAGAAATCTGCCATCACATTATCAGGTGCATCAGTGTAACCGATCGTTTCAAACCACAAGATTCTCCAGTTTCCATGGATCACGACTGATTCGCGATCGCATGCTGTTCGCTTCATCGTCATTGATGAATTCTTCCTTGTCAGGATTCCATGACACTTTGCGGCCAAGTTTCAGAGCGATGTTGCCAACGTGCAATGCTGATGACGTGCGATGACCGACCTCCACGGGTACGAAAGTCTCCTTACGCGATTTCACACAATCAATAAAATTTTGATGTTCGCTTACGGCAGTGTAGAGCCGCGTTTTGCTACGTTTTAACTCCACAGTCAGCAGGGAGGCTTTGCTGGCTTCGAGTTCGCCGCGCCATCCGAGGCACTGCAACCAGCCTTCCGTTCCCTGGAATCCAATGGATGTTCCACCACTCACCACCTGCATGGTGACGCCATTGGCATATTCGTACATCAGGTCGAAAATATTGGCGGTATCGTAGATGCTTCCGCTGAGGAATTGAGCAGTTCCTTCAGCGCTTATCGGTCCGGAGTGATCGGAGTTATTGGCCCACTGAGCGGTATCCACATAATGAGCCCCCCAGTCGGTGAGCATGCCTCCGGAATAGTCTGAAATCCAGCGGAAATTCCAGTGGCACCGCCCCGGAGCATAGGGCGAGAATGGTGCAGGGCCCAGCCACATTTCGTAGTCGAAGCCGTCGGGTACTGCCTGCGTTTCGGTGCTTGCAGGATTCATCTTGAGCACGTCAGCATCCGGCACGCGGATAATGATTTTCTGAAGCTGACCGATATAGCCATTGCGCACCAGTTCGGCCATACGATGATAGACAGGGATAGCCCTGTCTTCGATGGACGTTTGGTAAATTGTATTGTGCTTTTTCATCACATCGCAAAGAATTCTTCCTTCAGCAATGGTGAGTGTGGGTTTTTCGCAGATTACATCTTTACCGGCCTGGGCAGCAAGAATCGAGATCGGAACATGCCAATGGTCTGGCGTCGATAT
>JAXHKU010000031.1:0-82500 GCA_034523095.1 Cyclobacteriaceae bacterium
TCCAATAAAATAATTTACGTTACAAATTCACAACGGATGAAGACCAAACAAAAGGTGATCGTGGTCGGCGGTGGGTTTGCCGGCATTCAACTCATTAGAAAATTAGATCCTGCATATTTCGATGTGTTGTTGATTGATAAGTTAAATCACCACCAATTTCAGCCGCTGTTCTATCAGGTTGCCACTTCGCAATTAGAACCTTCGAGCATCGCCTTTCCTTTGCGCAATATTTTCAAGCGGAGCGAGAATGTGCAAATACGACTGGCCGAGGTGCTTAATGTGGAAGTTGCCAATAATTTTGTCACAACAACAATTGGTGGTTTTCATTACGATATCCTTGTCATTGCCATAGGCTGCAAAACAAATTTCTTCGGGAATAAAAATCTGAGCCAGAACACCTTCACTTTAAAAACTACATACGAAGCTATTGCCATCAGAAACCACATTCTCGAGACCTTTGAAAAGATTATCTCTGCCAACGAAACAGAAAAGGAAAGTCTGAGCAACCTCGTTATCGTTGGCGCGGGGCCGACGGGTGTTGAACTTGCTGGTGCTTTCGCTGAAATAAAAAAGCTCATACTCCCCAAAGACTATCCGAGAATTGATTTTTCCAGGTTTAGCATTATCCTCATTGAGGGCAGCGAACATACACTCAATAATATGAGTGAATTTGCCAGAAGAGCCTCCCATAAATATCTTACAGACTTCGGCGTTTCTATACACACAAATACAATTGTCAAAGATTACGATGGCAATACACTGAGTCTGAATGATGGCACCACCATTGCCACTAAAACAGTGATTTGGGCAGCCGGAGTTATAGGTAATTCGTTGAAGGGCATCCCCGCTAGCGCCCTTCTGCATAACAACAGAATAGTAGTAAATAGAATAAATCAGGTAAACACTTTTAAGAACATATATGCAGTTGGGGATATTGCCATGATGGAAACTCCCTTATATCCGAAGGGCCATCCACAGGTTGCGAATGTGGCAATAAACCAGGCTAAAAATCTGGCCAACAATCTGAAGAGAATGGCGAATGGAAAACAAACAAAAGAATTTGAGTATCGGGATTTGGGATCCATGGCGACCATTGGCACCAACAAGGCCGTAGTTGACTTGCCATTCGTCCGATTCAAAGGATATTTGGCATGGTTGTTTTGGACATTTCTGCATCTTATGCTTATACTGAGTGTCAGAAATAAGGTGATCATTTTCTTCAACTGGGTTTGGGCATATGTTACAAAGGATACATCACTGAGACTTATCCTGAAACAGACGAGAAATAATCCGGAATAATCCCATGGATTTTCAAGACCACATATTTTTCAATTTATTTGCAGACCAAAAAAATCTATCGTGAAAATTTCTAATATACTAAAAGCCGGCAAGCCCACCTTTTCATTTGAGTTTTTCCCGCCTAAGAACTTCTCATCTGTCCTGGAGCTCGGGATCAATATCGGCCAGCTCATGACGCTGGACCCGTCTTTTGTTTCCGTCACCTATGGTGCGGGCGGCTCTACACAGACTGCTTCTTTCGACCTGATCGACTATATAAACAATAAAATCGGGCTCCCGACCATGGCGCATTACACCTGCGTGAATGCCACAGCGCAAAAGGTAAAGGAAGACCTTGACCACCTGTACGAAAAAAACATTCGCAACCTTATCCTTCTGCGGGGTGACCGACCGGTAAATGATGGAAAATCCATAGAATTCCAGGGAGACTTCCGGCATGCAAGCGACCTCATCCAATTTGCTTCCGCATCCGACCGATTTTGCATTGCCGCAGCCGGATATCCGGAAGCACATCCCGAATCGGTCTCGCTGACAACCGACATTGAATACCTGAAACTGAAGGTTGACAGCGGCGCGCATTTTGTCGTAACGCAACTTTTTTTTGATAACGCGCACTATTTTGATTTTGTGAAAAGGGCAAAACAGGCGGGCATAACCGTTCCTATCATCCCGGGCATCATGCCGATAACGAATTTCAAACAGATCAAAAAATTCTCAGATATGTGCGGCGCCAGCATCCCGGAGCAGCTTGTTCATAAACTGGACCCATATCAGGATGACCTTAAGCACACCTATGACATTGGCGTCGATTATGCGATCCATCAATGCAGGGAATTATTGGCAAATGGCGCCCCGGGATTGCATTTCTACACGTTGAATAAATCGCGGGCTACCGTCGATATATTTACCTCACTGAAGTAGTCTGCTGGAATATTTATAATACCGCAAAGCCGTTTTTGGGGAAACGGAGGGAAAACGTACTTCCTTTGCCGGGCTTGCTTTCCACTGCGATTTGCCCGCCATTTTTTTCTGTGAATTCCCTGATGAGATACAGCCCGAGTCCGGTACCCTTTTCGCCTTCAGTGCCAGGGGTCGAGATGTTTTTTATACTGAACAAATCCTTTTGTTTTTCCTCGTCAATACCAATGCCGTTGTCGGTGATGAACAGTTCCACGTAGTCGTCGCCGACCCGCTGGCCTGCTGAGATTGTGCCACCCTTTGGCGTGAACTTGATCGCATTGGACAGTATATTCCTGAGGCTGATGCTGAGCATTTCCTCATCAGCAAGTATGGCCGTGTTTTCCCTTACATCGATGGATAAATGGATGTTTTTGGCAGCAATAGCATCGGCGAAGGCCATAATATTATGATCTAGCAACTCCTTTATGTCAACCTTTTTTTGCCTGACTTCAAAGCCCTGCATCAGGCTTTTGGACCAATACAACATGTTCTCCATAAACGAAGCAGTATTCCGCATTTCACCCTCAAGCCTGGCCGTATGTACTTTAAATTCCTCAGCAGTAATATGTTCCTTTCTCGACATATCAACCATGGCGATGAGTTTATTAAGTGGTCCGCGCAGATCATGCGAAAGGATGGAAAAAAGCTTGTTTTTCAATGCGTCGGCTGTTTCAAGCTCTTCTTTTTGCTGATAGACGATTTGGTTTTTGATGAATATATTTCTTCTCGCCCTTTCTATAAGATACGCTACAGCCATGCTAAGAGCGCCGTTTACCAATATTGCTACGGACTGGGACATCCAGAAATCATTGGGTGAAATCACATAAACGAATATGAAATAGGAGATTTCTATTGCTGCCAGGAAAATCATGGCATTTAAAAAGCGCAATCCGCCCATGGTGACTACAAAAAACACTACGGATATCACCGAATTCGGAAATGTATATGCATGATATGGAATCAGGGACATCCCGATAAAATAGCTGTAAATAAAAATAAAATCTATCAGCAATAGCGCTTCCTGAAACCCGCGATGTTGTTCCGGTTTAAATTGCTTTGATAGCAGATAACCGCCAAAGAGGATGACTGATAAACAGCCTCGCATTAACAGCGGCCCTTCCCACTGCCCGATTTTTGAATAATCACTTAATACCAGTACCAGATTGACAACAATAGCCGCGATAGCCATTACCTGAAATGCCTGTCGGTCGTAGCTGAACGAAAATATCCTGAACGACTGCTCCGTTGCTTTTTCCGGAAAACGGAGAAAGATCTTGTTATAGTTATATGTTTCCTGACCGACCAATGGATTTAAAATTCAGATTATACATATGGAAAATTGCATTCAACCTCATGGCAGATGTGCGTTGTGGTTATTCTCTGTTTAATAAAACGCTATCATGATGACGTATCATGATGCCATGTGGTGGTAGTCAGGAATCCGAATATCTTACAATTATGCTAATTAACAAAGTTGGCCTGCCACATTTTAGTAAAGACGCCTTTCGTTTTACTGCAAAGGAGAAATAAGACATCACGGCCGGCTTTTATAATGATCAAAAAATCCCAGCATATAGATACAGGGCGCGTTCCAGTTGATACATATTTCGTTGGATGCGTAGCTCTCCACTACATCGATGTAGGACTTTGCCGGCAATTCTGAGGCATAATGCAACCCCGCCGCATCAAGTGAACCTTTGTCCTGCAAGCGGAAATTCGGACCACCCACTACAAAACCCGGATACGGCGCCGCGATGCTGTCTGCGGCTGATGGCCGATGATGTATGTTCATCACCTGCTTGCTGCCAAATCCGGTGATCATCGAATAACCGGTGGCATTTTTTCCAAGTATATAATCAAAGGATTCTACGGCACGGTCTAAGTATTTATGATCTTTTGTCACATCGTAGGCGTTGGCAAATATCATCGCACCATCAAGAACATCGCTGGAAGAACCCCAGATAAAATGGTCAACCGGAATCTGGTACGGAATGGCCTGATGCGCCAAAGACAGGCTGTCAGCGAGCTTGATTAATCCATCAGCTACCTGCTTTTTCCCGGCTTCATCCAGCGGACTGGATGCTCCAAGAAGTGAATAATACCCAAGGTTATCGAGATAATTGCACCAGTTTTCTTCCAGACGGAACTTTATTCCCCCCAGTTTTGGCTGGATTTTTTGCAGATATTCACCGCCTCCTGTTGTGATGAATAGTTCGGCTGCAGCCCAGAAAAATTCTTCCTCCAGTCTCACATCGCTATACGCGCCGGTCGACACATCGTCTGGGTTTTTTGCATAATAAACCTCCGGATTCGCCTGTGCCCATTGCCAGGCTCGCACTGCTGCTGCCAGGAGTTTTTGAGCATATTCCGCGTCGATTGGCTTATATATTCTGCCCACCATAGCTCCTACTGCTGCCAAATGCAGCGCTGCCGCGGTAGATTTACCAATGACCACACGATCCTTTTTGGAATTTTCCGGCATCACAAATCCATCAAATGAAAGCGGCGTCACCTTCACGAAAACGCCTCCGTCATCGTCTTGCATGGTAAGCATCCAGTCGATTGCCACTTTCGCCTCATCGAGTATATCGGGGACACCATTGCCACTTTCCGGAATATTCAGGCTGCCATCAGGATAAGCCGCTGGATATTTTTCATAAGTCGCAAGCATCATAGCGACTGTAATACCTGTATTAATCGTGTATTTTCCATAGTCTCCGGCATCATACCACCCGCCCGGAGTGTCGAGTGTACCCGACGTTTTACCTGTTGATGGATGAAATGCGAGTTGCAAATCTTCATGGCCCAGCGGACGCTTATATACTCCTGCATGCTTCTCCTCGATGGGTTCGGAAATTCGATGCAGATAAAAGCACTTCATGGTTGCCACTTTCACACTGTCGAATACATCCATTCCAATCTCAAACTGGTAAGATGAAATTCCGTTGTCGAGTGCGATGCGGTATTGCCCTTCCTGGACAAATGTTGAAAAATCGCCAAGCGATACAGCTTCACCCGATTTGTCCCAGTTGCCT
This sequence comes from Cyclobacteriaceae bacterium, assembly GCA_034523095.1. Taxonomy (GTDB): domain Bacteria; phylum Bacteroidota; class Bacteroidia; order Cytophagales; family Cyclobacteriaceae; genus JAAUQL01. Next base: position 5,295 of record JAXHKU010000031.1, read on the forward strand.
TTGGGCTCCAGTTTTCCAGAGAAAACCGTCTTACCATCCATATCGATGATGTCGAATGAAGTGGCGGCAGCATCGGCAACGATAAATTTCTTTGGTCCGTTCGTGAAATAGCCAAGTTGGTTTATTCTGATCTGGGGCGAGTCGGGCCCGGCAGTTTTCTTTGGCGCACAATAGTAAAAGTTAGCTGTGGCCAGAAGAAGAATCAAAAGTTTTTTCATAATCCGGTTAATTAAAAAATGATTAAAAGAGATGGAAATTTAATGATTTTAACACGACAAAACCTAAAGTGTACCTACCCTCTACCTCCCCTTTCCAGGTTATTTACAGATATATCTCCCCCACCCATTAAACCTGTACCCTTTTCTCCCCCCCCCCGGGGGGGGGGTATTTATATCTTTCCTATATTCCCCCTCCCCCCCCCCTACCTTCCCCATCCCTCCTAGAAATACCCTATATTCCTTTTTTTTCTACTCTCCTTTTTCATATCCCAACCTTTTTCCCACCCCCCCCCCATTTTATTACTACATATAATCTCTCTTTCTTCTCTTCTCCATACACTTTATTCTAAATGAAAATTTTTATTAGCACACTGCATTTCTGGCCAGACATGTGTATTTTTCGGTACATTTATTCAAAACCCAATAATCATGAAGAAACTCACCACACTCCTTTTACTGGCATTTGCGATAACGGCCTTTGCCCAGACCAAGTCTATAAAAAAATCAGCGCCGTTGGCTCCGGCAGCACCTGAAACGGTTGGTGTTTCAGCCGAACGCCTGAACCGTATCGACGCCATGTGCAAAGAAGCCGTGCAAAGTGGCGACCTTCCCGGGATGGTCGCGCTGGTGGCCCGCAAAGGTAAAATCGTGCTTCACCAGGCTTATGGCATGGCCGACAATACCTCAGGCAGGGCCATGAAGACGGATGATATTTTCCGCATCGCTTCGCAGACCAAGGCCATCACTGCTACTGCCGTAATGATGCTCTGGGAAGAAGGTAAATTCCAGCTCGACGATCCGATTTCAAAGTACATCCCGGAGTTTAAAAAAACCGGCGTGCTCGATACCTTCAGGTACCAGGACACGACATTCACTACGAAAGCTCCGGACAAGGAAATCACTATCAGGCACCTGCTCACGCATACTTCGGGCATCGGCTATGGCATGATCGATGGTGACGAGCGGATGAAGCTCATTTATCAAAAAGCCAACATCACCGATGCATTCACTGCGGAGCCGGTGATATTGAGTGAAAACATAAAGAAACTGGCAGCGATGCCTCTTCACCACAACCCTGGTGAAAAATTCACTTACAGCGAAGGACTGGACGTATTAGGCTATTTGGTGGAGATTGCTTCAGGAATGCCGTTCGACCAGTTTCTGCGCAAGCGTCTCTTTGATCCGCTGGGCATGAACGATACATGGTTTTATCTCCCTGACTCCAAGGCTGGTCGCATCGTTTCTGTGCAGTTTAAAAACAATGGCCAGTGGGAAAAATTCTCCTACCCCCTGTTCGACATGGATTATCCGATCAAAGGTGCGAAGAGCTACTTTGCCGGTGGCGCAGGTTTATCGAGCACAGCAAAGGACTATGCCACCTTCCTGCTCATGTACCTCAATGGCGGCGAACTGAATGGCATACGCATACTCAGTCGCACTACCGTGCAATCGATCATGGCCAACCAGGTGGGTGAATTATTCGGGAATGACAGCTACTACGGTCTTGCCTTTGGCGTGACCAATGACATAGGCCAGGGCAAAGGGGGCAATGGCAGCTCAGGGCACATTCGACTGGGGCGGATACTTCAATACCCAATACTTTGCCGACCCCAAGGAGCAGGTAATCGGAATATTAATGAAGCAAACCCAGGGACCTGTAAATGATGAAACCGGATGGAAATTCCGCCAGTTGGTGTTTCAGTCGATTGATGATTGAGGAAAATATCTAAAATATAATTGAAAATAGAACTAAAGCGCCCGAGGGGGCCCCCCCCCCCCTCCGCCCCCCCCCGCGCCGCCCGGGGGTGTGCGGGGCCTCCGTGTCCTCCCTTTCCTCTGTCTCCCTCTCTCCCCCCCCACGAAGAAAATCAAAAAGAGGGTTATTCGACTTTGATATTTGTAATGTCACAAGTAATTCTGCCCCTCTTATTCCCGGTGGAAACTAATCTACCAATTGGGCAAAGATTAATTGCGGTTAAACCAAACACAACGAAATTTACGTTTATCAAATCGGGTCAGTTGGTGGTGCCGGACTTTTAGGCAATTTCAATGAACAAATCGTCAGCATCTCACATAGACAAAGATTACGATGCAACTGTCGCTAACGGAAAAAGATCAAAATTACCTTAAATCAACTTAGACTCGGACGAATCTATATGCAACGTAGCTACCTAAGATATACTTATCCCAATTATTAAGAAGAAAATAAATAAAAGAGAATAAACATTAGGAAACTACGAATTAAAGTACGGTCAACTTCGGAAAATATTCCTAAGTGGGGGACAAACTCTTCCCTATATTTTATAATGAGGTAGAAGACCATATTAAGGATTGGACTGTTTATTCTAAAATTTAAGACTGAAAAAGGGAATATTGTTGGTGGGGACAAGGACAGAGAACCACTAAAAACCAGACAAATGGTACTTAGAGTGCATTTTGGATAATAAGCAAGAAATGATCTGCAAAAGTTGAAAGAATAAAATGAGATACGACTATCATGAAGATTGAGGTATCGGTTTACCATCCAAAAATAAAGTTACCTTGCCAGTCTTAGTCTCGCGAAGACTACTCAAATCAAACGGGGTCAGCGCATCGCCAACAAGTGCCTATACCTCCTACCTTTTATTATTTCCTAAAATGACAGATTCCTGCCATCACAGGAATGACGTATAGGGGGTGGCGGGAATGACGAATGGGGGGAGGAAAGGAAACGCTAAGGTCCGGAAGGGAGTCTGTCACATGTTGTGTAGGAGTACAAGGCAAAAAAAGCATCAAATATCCATGGAAGAACGGGTATTTATGAGGCCCGTTTTTCATATTCCACCTTTGTATGTATTTTTGCATTCAGCGCAAGCTGCTTTTTTAGAACTAAATTTTTAATGTCATGAGACAGAATCTGGAACAATACCTGAAATTCAAGAATGGTGAAATCCGCATGCCAGCCCACCTGAAACCACAAAAGGAAATCAAAGGCCGAATGTACGAAAGCGCCTTCATGGAGCGCATTACCCGCACACCGATCTGGGTGCCACAAATAATGTGGGTGACTATCGCCGCCATCTTCTTCTACATAGCCCTGACGAATGCTGAGATTGCGGTTATCCACGTTGTCCTGCTGGGATTTGCCGGATTTGTGACCTGGACATTGACAGAATATTTCGTTCACCGCTTTCTGTATCATACCGAAACCGATTCTGAAACTTTATATAACATCCAGTACAAAGGGCACGGCTTTCATCATTTGTATCCCAAAGACCCTGAGCGACTCGCTATGCCGCCGCTTCCCGGGCTTCTGTTCTCATCCGTATTTTTGGGATTATTTTACCTGCTCATGGGAAAATTCGCATTGGCATTTTTCCCGGGATTCATGCTCGGCTACGATTGCTACATCTCGATGCACTACCTGCAACACGTAGTGAAAAGCCCCAAATACAAGCCCTGGCAGCGACTTTGGGTGCACCACAAGGCACATCACTTTTCAAACCCATACGCGGCATTTGGCGTTTCTACCCGGCTTTGGGACTGGGTTTTTGGCACTATGCCAAAGAAGGGCAAGATAGAAGAACCTGTATAGCAAAATCTCCGCCTGGTTCATTTTTCCTTCGCAGGCCGTCGATGGGTTTATTGCCAATATTGAGCGCTGCGGCGATGGCAATGTCGCCCGCCTATCCAAACGTGACATAAAAGAAAAGTAAAGAGCCACACTCCCTTTTTATTAGTGGGACCATGGAATACTGCTTAGCGTGAGGATGGCATGCTTTTACCAAGTTTAATCCTGCGAATCAAAATTAATTCAGTATTTATTCTGATTTTTATAGCGCTCAGAATAGCTGACGTATTTTCAATCCTTAATGCAACTTTTTTCCATTAAACAACCAATTATTGGTAATGCTAGAAAACTTCAGACTATTAAAATCTCATGCCATTAAAGTGATAATCGCCTGGACACTCATCGGTATTTCCACCCATGCATTCTGTCAGGTATCCAATGATGAAAATCTGTCGTCAGCAGCGCTTTCAAAGGCCTTCTATGAATACGACAATTACTTTGGTAAAAACCTGAGCCTCTACACCGGTAAGCAATACAATGATAATTACGGCCAGGTCGGTGACCATCAGTTTTTTATGGATGACTATTGGGAGCAGGGTTCGGTGGTTTTTGAGGGCCAGTTCTACGATTCCATCTATTTGAAATTTGACATTTTCAAAGACGAATTATTAGTTGAATACTTTAGCGACAAGGGCCTGGCCATGACATTGAAGCTGCAAAGCACCATGATTAACAGCTTTCAATTGCAGGGGCACACGTTCATCAGGCTTCAGGTTGATTCGGCAGCAACTATGAAGACCGGATTCTATGATCAACTTTTCGTCGGTGCAAACCTCAGCCTGTATGCCAGGCGGCAAAAAGAAATTGTGAGGACCTCGGGGTCAAATACGTTAAGAGATGATTTTGTACAAAAAGATAAGTACTTCCTGCTGAAAGCCGACACCTACTACCCGGTAAAGAATCGCGGCTCGGTAGTGCGGGTGCTTGAAGATCATAAAAAGGAAGTGAAACATTTTATCAAGTCCAACAACCTGCGCTTTCAAACTGAAAGGGATCGTGATATCACGATTGTAGCCCGGTATTATCAATCCTTATTTCAATAGTGTATATCCATGCTCAACATCATAATGAATGGAAAATAATTACTCTACTTTAATTCAGTGTCGGATAGGAATAGCACTTCTGTTCTTCGGCATGCTTATGTCAATACCGGCAAAAGCCCAGGAAAACAATATTACTGTTTCAGGCAGGTGGGAGAACGTGCCGTTCAGCCAGTTTGCTGAGGATATCGAGAAGGAGGCGCGGGTCAAATTCCTTTATCACCCTCAAATTGTGGACAGCCTCCTGGTTTCCATCACCTTCAAAGAAGAGCCAATTGTACGTGGTTTGCGCCGCGTATTCAATGGCACTACGATTTCCTTTTTCATGGATGCCAATAAAAATATCATACTCACGGATAATTTTCAGGTACAGCAATACCTGCCTATTGGCTTTTTCGATCAGCGGACGACCTCTGCACCTATAGCCGATGAACTCGTTGACTTCATGGCAAAAGAAGAAAAACAGGTAAAAATCCAGAACACCCTCGAAAACACATTGTACGAAATTGGCCGAAAGACCGCCATTACCTCCGGCGAATACGGCAATATAGCCGGGATAATCAAAGACAGCGACACAGGTGAGCCGCTTATCGGCGCGTTGATTTATATCGAAACCCCAAGGATTGGCGTTGCCTCCGACCAGTTCGGATATTATTCTCTGTCCATCCCCAAAGGGCGTCATGACCTGTTGCTTCGCAATATTGGCTATAAGGACACCAAGCGGCAAGTCATCTTATATAACGATGGCAAACTCAATATCGAAATGGTGGAAGATGTGATTCCGCTAAAAGAAGTAATCATTGAGTCAGAAAAGGATGTAAATGTGGCTGGTATGCAAATGGGTCTGGAAAAACTGGACGCTTCGGCAATGAAGAAGGTTCCGCCGATTCTTGGTGAGGTAGATGTGCTGCGGATAGCGCTCACCCTGCCCGGCGTGCAATCGGTTGGTGAAGGCGCCAATGGCCTCAACGTGCGCGGTGGCACGGCCGATCAAAACCTGATGTTGCTGAATGATGCGCCGATCTACAATCCCACGCACTTTTTTGGGTTCTTCAGCTCGTTTAATCCGGACATCATCAAAAGTGTGGAACTATACAAAGGTGGTATCGAAGCTCAGTATGGTGGCAGAATTTCCTCTGTTTTCGATGTTCAGGCAAAAGAAGGCAATAACCGTAAATTCGTCGGTAGCGGCGGCATAAGTCCGGTAACAGCGCGGCTCACTTTCGAAGGGCCGATCATCAAGGATAAACTGTCGTACATAGTCGGTGGGAGGAGCACCTATTCGAACTGGATATTGCAACAATTGCCCAACCCTGCGTTTAAAAACAGCAGCGCCTCTTTCTATGATATCTATGGAAAGATTACCTATGAATTAAATGACAAAAACTCCATATACGCCGCGGGATATTACAGTGATGACCAGTTCAGGCTCAATTCTGACACCACGTACAGCTATTCCAATAAAAATGCATCGGTTCAATGGAAACATATTTTCAATAATAAATTGTACGGCGTATTCTCTGGTATTTATAGCGCTTACGGCTACGAGATATTCAGCGAGGCCAATGAAGCTAACGCCTTCGACATGAACTACTCCATTAAAAATCTAGGCGGCAAAATTGACTTCAGCTACTTCCCCAGCTCCAAACACAAAATCGACTTTGGAATCAGCACGACGTATTATGAGCTTGATCCGGGCAATATAGTTCCACGAGGCGACAGTTCGCTGGTAAGCCCGGTACTCCTGGAACAAGAACAGGGGCTGGAATCGGCCATCTATCTCGGCGATAAGTACGAGATCAGCAGGCGTTTTTCCCTGTATGTGGGACTGCGGTATAGCATGTACCAGTACCTCGGGCCCCAAAACGGTGAATGAATACGCTCCTGATAGCCCTATGGAAGAAAGCTCAAAAACCGGGGAAACAACCTACGGCGACAATGAGGTCATTCAAACCTATCACGGGCCTGAGTTGCGCTTGTCGGCCAAGTACGCACTGAGCACTATGCATTCTCTGAAGCTGAGCTACAACAGGATGCGCCAGTACATCCACATGTTGTCAAACACCACTTCCATTTCACCGACCGATATCTGGAAATTGAGCGATAATTATATAAGGCCGCAGGTTGGCGATCAGATTTCACTGGGTTATTACAGGAACTTTGCCAATAACACCATTGAAGGATCCATCGAAGGGTATTATAAAACCATCGACGACCTCCTGGATTTCAAGAGTGGCGCTCAGCTGATTCTTAATGAAACCCTCGAAACTGATATCATCAACGGATTCGGAAAATCTTATGGATTGGAATTTATGCTTCGAAAGAATACGGGAAAACTCAATGGCTGGCTCAGCTATACTTATTCACGAGCATTGATACAGGTGGCCGGAGTTTATCCATCTGAAACGATCAACAATGGTGATTTTTACCCGGCCAGTTATGACAAACCTCATTCGGTAAACGTGCTGGCTAACTGGAAATTTTCCAGACGGCTTGGTGTTTCTACCAACTTTACCTACAGCACCGGCAGGCCGATTACCTACCCGGTGGCGAAGTATTATTACAACGGTACGCCGAGGCTGCACTATTCCAACCGAAACCAATTTAGAATACCCGACTACCTCAGGCTGGATCTTTCCATCAATATCGAGGGAAATCATAAAGTGCACAAATTGAACCATAGTTCATGGACCTTCGCTATCTATAATCTCACCGGTCGTAATAATGCCTATTCCGTATATTTCGTTTCGAAGGAAGGAAAAATAAAGGGATATCAGTTGTCCATATTTGCAGAGGCCATCCCAACAATCACTTATAATTTCAGATTCTGATGGAAAACAGAAAGGTATATTTCTATATCATCCTTCTCATGATTTTATACAGCAATTGTGTGGAAGAATTTGAACCTTCGCGGCAGGGCTATGAAAACCTGTTAGTCGTGGATGCGTTTCTGTCCGGAGGCTCTGAGCCTTTTGAAGTTCTGCTTTCGCGGTCAGTGCCCATAGACACCAATACATTTTTGCCGGAGCGGAACGCCAATATACGGCTGGAATCGGGCAGCGGGGAATCACATGATTTGTTCGAGATAAAACCGGGCGTTTATAATTCCTATGATCTGATTCAGGGGCAGGTAGGGGAAACGTATCGTCTGCACATCAATACATGGGATGGAAAACAATATGCTTCAGACCCCGTGGTGATGCGCGAAACCCCTCCCATGGATGAGGTGGGCTTTGATTATGAAAAACGCCCATGGGCCGGGGTGGATGGCGTACAAATTTATGTGAACACGCATGATCCGGAAAATAAGACCCACTATTACCGCTGGGAATGGGACGAAACATGGATCTTTTATACGCCTTTTGATTCAAATATAATCTATGAAAATGGCGCGATTGTACCTCGAACAGAAAACATCAATACGTGCTGGAAGAACGGCAAATCCTCGTCTATTGATATTTTTTCTACCAAGTCACTTAATGAAGATAAGGTTGCAAAATTTCCTCTCCTCTTCGTGTCCAACGAAACTGACAGGATACGCTGGAGATACAGCATTAATGTAAGGCAATATTCGCTCAGCGAGGCTTCCTATAACTATTGGAAGGAGTTGCAAAAAAACACGGAAAACCTTGGCACCCTTTTCGATCCGCAACCGAGTGCCGTAGTTGGAAATATTCACAATACTGCCGATGACAAAGAGGTCGTCATCGGGTACTTCGACGCTTCTTCGGTCGAAGAGCAACGAATTTTCATCACTCGTAGCGATATGCCCGATTCTGGCTTTCCGAACTACTATAACATGTGCACCGACTCGGTAGTGCAACGCAATATGATCCCCCAGATGATGCTATATGGATATATGTTGATCAATGAAGAATTTATGATTGGCTTCCATATGTCATATTCCTCCGTGTATCGATTGCACGTTGGCCGGCACCAACAAAAGACCTGATTTTTGGCAATAACAACTTGAAAATGATCAAAAGACCAGTGTTGTTTCTACTTTTTATACTGAATATCCCGGCGAACAGTCAGCCATTGATTCAGGAGCAGTTTGTGCAGAGGTTAGAGTCTTTCTATAGCGAAAACTACCAGGAATCAGTATTTATCCATACCGACAAAAACTACTATCTCACCGGTGAAACCATAAAGCTCTCCGTGTATTGCCTCAACACGCTGACGGAGCAACCTACCGGACTCAGCCGCGTTGCCTATGCCGATGTCGTCGATAGTAAGAAGAATACCATCCTCACAGCCCGGATTGAATTGAAAAACGGAGTAGGCAGCGGCGAGATTTATATCCCTACCACTGTGCCATCGGGATATGTAGTACTGCGCGGATACACACATTGGATGAGAAACTTCGGTCCGGAATCATTTTTCCATTCTGTATTTACCATCATAAATCCATTCAGGAAACTGCCGACACTTGCCGCACCCAACAATACTCAACCACAATTGTCATTCTTCCCGGAAGGGGGTCAACTTATAGAAGGAATACCAGCTAATGTCGTTTTCCAGGGGAAAACCGCGACAGGCCACCCGTTGGACTTCACCGGAGAATTGATTGACTCTGATAGCACGGTCATTTTTGGTTTTACACCTTCCGGTAAAGGCATGGGAAATTTTCAGATTACACCGGAAGCCGGCCGACACTACGCTGTCCGGATGATACTTCCCGATAGTTCCATCACCACACACCAACTCCCGAAGGCCAGTTCAGTCGGGCTGTCGCTTCAGGTCTCGGATAAAGGATCGTCTTTCGAAATATTAGTCAATGAAAAATCTCATTCGACAAATTCACCAATGCAGATATTGGTACACCGGGAAGCAACTGTTTTTGATGCTAAAAGCATCAATAACCGCAACGAAGCTACTACCTGGATAGTGAATAAGGCATCATTGCCGGCTGGTGTTTTCTATGTTTCAGTGTTTAATGATACGAAACTTATCAGCCAAAGGGCCGTGTACAATTCAGCCACTTCCGTTGCAGCCGAAGAAAAAATCATAGTCTCTGCATCTGTTGAAAAACGTGAGTCTATATCGCTGAATCTTAAAAATCTTCCGGAATCCATAGCCAATGAACTCGCGGGAGCATCCGTTTCAATTTCACAAAAAACACCTGAATTCCTGCCGACTTCCTTAACCATGCAACAATGGATTCTCCTGAAAAATGCGATCGCTGCACCCTATGAACTTGGCGCCTATTTTGAGAGCCGCGATGCGGATATAGCTGCCCGGATCAATAATCTCCTTATTGCATATCCAAATGTGAAGTCTGGCGCCATCTCGTTTAATTCTATTATTGCCAGGAAGTTTCTTCCCGAAGCCCGTGGCATGCTGGTCACCGGGCATATTTTTGATAAAGTCACCGGCAACCCTGCGAATGGGATCACTGCTTACCTCTCCATCCCCGGCAGAAATACCAGTTTCTTCGCCTCGAAATCGAAGCCAGACGGCTCACTGGCATTTGAGTTGAATAAAGTTTATGGAGAAAACGAAGTGGTTGTTCAGACGGACTACACCAAGGACAGCACTTATCGTATCGAAATTGACAATCCTTATTCAACGGAATACATAGATGTGACCTTGCCGGAATTTACGCTTAGTGAAAGCGTGGCAGACTGGCTCATGGAAAAAAGTCAGCAAATGCAAGTGGTAAATGCCTATCAGAAATACAATCCTTCCAAACCGACCATTACAGAAATTGATTCATCTGCGTTTTATTTTTCTCCCGATGCGTCTTACATACTCGACGACTACACGCGGTTTATCGTCATGGAGGAAGTGATGCGTGAATACATCGCCGGTGTGAACGTTCGAAAAAATAAGGACGGCTTTCATTTTATGGTAATCGACATTGAAAAAAACCTTGTTTACGAGGACAATCCTCTGATGCTACTCGATGGCGTACCTGTCTTTGATGCAGATGAAATAATTGCTCTGGACCCATTGAAAATCCAGCGAATACAGACGGTGAACCGGAGGTTTGGCAAAGGGATCCTTGATTGCCAGGGCATTGTGAATTACACAACTTATAAGGGAAACCTTACCGGGTACACGCTGCATCCGGGTACGCTTACCTTCCGCTACGACGCCATTCAGATTCCTACAGTATCACCCGAAATCAAATACACAAGTGCAACTGAGAAAAATAGCCGGACACCCGACTACAGAACTACGCTGTGCTGGATTCCATGTACTTCCGGTCTGAATATGAAAGAGATTCCCCAGGAAATATTTGCCTCTGACGCCGGCGGCGATTACGAATTAACCATCAACGCTTTGACTGAGAGCGGAAAGGTTATCTCGATTCAGGACGGTTTCCTGGTACGTTAAGAATGTTCCAATCAATCCCGCATGTAAGTAGCTCGCTATTTGGGCACGTTTTTTAGCTTTTATACTATTACCTTTGTACCTGTTGTAGCATAGAGCCAATCGCGCTAAACTATTCGCTAAAAATTGTGTTATCTGATGCCAGACCTAGTGCGCAATCATAGTATTTCCCAATAAATTTATCCGTTGAAAAATAGTCGTTTCTCCTTGATATCTGTCTTTGAAATATTGAAACACAGCGTTCTTTTGGCCATTGGAGCGATACGAGGATTAGTCATGCTTATGGTAGTTGGCGTCATAATGCATTGTCTCCCCGCGCACGCTCAGAATCTGCAAAATATCCATGGCACAATCATCGATTCTGAAACAGGCGAACCTCTCCCATTTGTGAATGTATATCTTAAAAGTACCTCTGACGGCGCTATTACCGATGCAAATGGACAATTCACCATTTCCATTGACCAAAAGCCCGATACTATCATTGTGTCTTTCGTGGGCTATATAAGCCAGTTGTATCCCACAAGTTATTTCACCGCAGGCAAAGAAACGATCAAACTAAAGCCGGTGCTGGTAAACCTGACGGAAGTTGTTTTTAATGGAGGGGAAAACCCGGCCTGGGCCATCATCAGAAATGCTGTTTCTAAAAAGCAGCTCCATGACCACCGGACCTTGAAAGCCTTTGAATACTCCAGCTATAACCGCATCGAGGTCGATATTGAAAACCTCCCTTTAAAGTTTGATGACCGAAAACTTATGAGCGATGTCTGGGCTGGAATCGACACGAGCGCCCTGGATAAAAACAGTGCGGGCAAGGCGGTGCTACCCATTTTCCTTTCTGAATCTTCGTCAAGGTATTACGTGAAAAACAACCCGCATACAAGTCACGAGGACATAGAAAAAACAAAAATAGCGGGCATAGCCATAGAAGATGGAAGCATGATGTCGCAGCTTGTTGGCTCTGCATATCAGAACTACAACTTCTACGAGAACTGGCTAAATATTCTGGATAAGGAATTTATATCGCCGCTTGCCGATGGCTGGAGAGGATACTACGACTTCTTCATTCTCGATACGGTAATGGTAGAAAACGACCTGTGCTACGAACTGGAAGTCGTTTCGAAAGTAAAGGAAGAACCCGCCTTTAGTGGTACTATTTGGATCACCACGAATGAGTTTGCCCTTCGTAAAATTGATGTGGCAATTGAGAAATCGGCAAGTCTCAATTTTATTGAAAGCCTCGCCATAAAGCAGGAACTGGAAAAAACCATTGCCGGACCATGGTTGGCGCCGAGAAGTGAGGTTAAAATCGATGTGAGCAATCTCGGAAAGAATATGGCCAGCTTCTGGATAACCATGCTGAACACAACCCGGGATTGGAAAATTAATGATGTAAAAGACAAACGTTTCTATGCCAATGAAGTCTTTCTGGCTGAAAATTACAATAACCATGATGATGCATTCTGGTCGTCGATCCGCCCGCCAGATCTCACCGAAAATCAACTTAAGACCTACGCGGTGATCGACACGCTTAAGGAAGTACCACGTGTGAAGAGCCTGGTAAATTTTATAAAACTCGCCACTTCAGGTTACTGGCGAAGGGGAAAGTTCGACATCGGCCCATACCTCTATGCGTATGCCTACAACAACTTCGAAGGCCATTCTTTCAGACTTGGTGGCAAAACCAATGAGTACTTTCATAATAAGCTTACCCTGCGTGGCCGCCTGGGATACGGCACCATGGACAATCGATGGAAATACGGATTTACTACCAGCTACATAATAGACCGGAAACCATGGACCCAGATCGAGTTGCACAGCGCTTATGAAGTGCAGCAGGCGGGTATCAACCCGGAGGACCTTATTGAGGACAACTACATCTTTTATGCTGCCACACGATGGCAGACCTTCCGCAGGCCTTACTACATAACCAAAAACAGTGTGAGTTTTCAAACAGAGCCCGTAAAGGGATTCAGCTACCGCGCGACGATAAGGTACGACTATTACGATCCACAGTATTCTTTCTATTATTACACGGATCCGGGCAATCCCGAATCCGCGGTGAAAACCACGATTTCCTCACCAACCGTGCGGTTTTTTGCCAAATGGGCACACGACGAAACCTTCCTCCAAAACGGAAATGAACGCATAAGTATGGGGCCTGGCAAATGGCCAATTGTAGGGTTTGATTATACTTATGGCCTGGGTAATGTAATGAATAGCGACGCTGAGTTTCATAAGATACAACTGCAGTACAGCCAGCACCTTCGGCTTGGCAAATTCGGTGACACCTACTACAAACTCAATGGTGGGCAAATCATTGGCACCATTCCATACCTGCTGCTGGAAAACCACATTGGCAATGAGTCCATGTTTTATACCACCGGCGCATTCAATACCATGAACTATTTTGAGTTTGTCTCAGACAAATGGGCCTCGATGCGGGTGGAGCAATACTTCCAGGGCCTTTTTTTCAATAGAATTCCATTGATTCAAAAACTGAAATGGCGTCTTCTTGCTACGGCAAACGTGCTATACGGCTCCCTGAGTCCGGAAAATACTGCCATCATGGCGACTAACGGACCAGATGGTGAACCGACGATGGCTTTTGGTCAACTCGATCCCGGAAGGCCTTTTGTGGAAATGGGCTATGGAATAGAAAACATCTTTCGCTTTGTGAGGGTCGATGGCATCCATCGGCTTACCTACCGCGATAGCCCGGAAGCCCAGAAATTTGCACTGAGAATAAGCGCGCAGTTTAAACTGTAGGCGATATCCTCCTAGGCTGTCTGTGCCTGACTTTTTTTCGGAATCTTTGTCGTGCGCTGTTTCATTAGCTGAATCGCCTCCTCTTTTGAACCAAAGATTCCATCGAAATTCACCAGATGGTCGGCAAGAAAATCGTATTTCTTTGCCATAAGACTTTTCCATACGGAGAGGAACTCAATGCCTTCAAACACCAGCGCTTTGTTGGCAACATATTCTTTGGCGTTGTTTCGCAAGTGTGCAGGATGCTCCGTCCAATGCATGGCCGGCCTGATATGATGGCTGATATGGTAGCCGTCGTTCCAACATTTCTTATTGTATTTGGCATTGATGCAGGTGATGCTGTTCTTGTATTCATTGCCCGGATCTGAGGCATCGACAAAAGAGTGTTGCGCCCAGTTGCCCATCATCATGATGAGGCGGGAAAGTAAAAATGGCAGGATGAACACCATAAAAGTGGCTTGCCAGTTGACGAAACACAAGCCCACACACATCAATATGAAAAACACTTCACCGCGAATAACTTTCCAGCTCAAATTGTACTGCTTTCGTTGGCGAAAATACCATACAAGAGGAATAACACCCCAGACAAAGAAATTCAGGTAATATCGCATGAAATCGCGAAGGCTGTCGCGTTGGTAATTCATCGTAGAGCTCAGATCGTCCTCTAGATTGTTTTCGCGATGGTGCATACCGATATGATGACAAGCATAGGTCTCCGGCGTCTGACCAAAAAACAGGCCGATAAACCATGGCAGGTAATAATTGGCCAATTTATACTCCTGCTTGAACCATGGCCTGTGACTTGTGCAATGAAGCATAAGACCAAATGGCCCTTTGAACACCAGATTGTTGAAATAGAAGTATGCCGCCGCTACCACCCACCATAGCCAGCCCTGGATAAACGGCATATACATTAAAACACCAAGTGTCACAAGGACAAATGTTATCTGAAGGGTGAGATGGATAAAAGGCAGATCGCGCTCATCGCGAATCAGTTTAAGCCAAAAACTATCGAACACACTGTATTTTTCGGGACGGACGAATTCGGGATCAGTAAGTAAAGGCAGCGTTCTCATAGGTAAAAGTTAACGTAGAGTAATTTTTTTCAAATTAGGTATTAAAACATGAAAACTACGGTGAATTTGTAAATTCTGATGGATTAGTTCAATATACTCGCTAATTATTAAAAGATTTTCAAAAAATCATCCAATTTACATTAGTACCCTTCATACTTCCTGTTCATCACATTCAGTGTTTTAGGAATCCATACACGATACCTTGTGCTGTGATCCCAGGTATTTCCGGCGCTGGCAAAATCACAGAACCGGATGGATTTTGGGTTTTTCCCTTCTCCTTCAAGATCGGTACCCAATACGAGCGGTGCACTAAAAGCTAGCCACACATGATCCGGTTTTTCAGTGAGCGGCGTCAGTTCCACGAAGCCGTCCTTCTGCTGGATCACGCCAGCTTCGTCCACATATCCATCGGCAAAGCGACTGTCGCGGGCAAGTACCAGCGGCCCCATCTGTATAGCCTGGTAATTATGGAGTTCGATCACCCTGCCCTTCATATCCAGTTCCAGATCAATGAAATCGCCTTTTTTCCATGTTCTGGATATACTACAATAGGTTCCCGGCCTGACTTCTGATACGGTTTCATCGATGACTTTAACTTTCGTGATTGTACTCCACGCCGGAATGCGCAAATTCACCTGGAAATCTGTCGGCTTTTCGGTGCTCACATATATTCTAATGTTCGCCGATTCCGGGTAATTACTCTCTACCCTGATGCTGATTTCTTTGGCCTTTTCATGGTTTAGTTTTACTTCCATCGGGCCGTAATAATTCAGATAAACACCATTTTCAAATGGCTTTGCGGCATATTCCGGGATCATCACAAACCCACGTGGCCCGTTGGCGTTGCAGCAATTGATGGGCATACTGCATTGGTTTTCGCCTTCTATGCGTGCCCCTTCCAGCGGGCTGTATTTGGCAATTTCAGAAGCGTCGTATTTCATCGAGGCCATTAGTGCATTGTAGAAAGTCTTTTCGATCTGGTCGGCATACTTCACATCGCCGGTGATAGCCAGCAGCTTGTTACACAGTTTCATCCAGGTGGTGGTCACGCATGTCTCCATAGTGTGGTAGGTGGGTTGTATTTGTTTTTCAGAAGTACCGTACCAACATTCAAACGCCGAGCCGGATCCTGCAATGTTAATCTCCGTGGCCATAATATTGTCTGCCGTTGCTATGACCGCCTTGAGGTAGTCTGGATTTTTGGTGATTTTATAAAGTTCTAGCAAACCATCGTAGCACGACATCATTTCATAGGCCTTCTGGCTATTCTCCCACGACCACCAGTTTTCAGGGACTGGAAATCGGTCTTTGACGGCGACTCCAGCAAGCGCTTTGCTGATAAGCCGCGGGCCGCCTTCCGATTCCCACCGTACTACGATGTATTTGGCAAAATCAAGATAGCGGTGGTTTTGGGTGTGATTATATAAATAGACGATGGGTTCAAGAATGGACGTGCTGGCCATGCCTCTGTAAAATCCCGTACTGATAATATCTGTCTTCTCCGGGCCAACCTGGCCAATGAGATAATCAGCCGATTTGGCTGCAGCGTCCAGGGCCGTTTTGTCGCTGGATATTTCATAGTATTTGAGCAACCCCAGCAGGCAGTACTTTCTTCCCCAGATATCCCAGCCCGTCAATTGCTTCTCAGGCGAATAGTTTCCAATATATCCATTCGGCAATTGCGTGGCGATAAGTCCGTCAACGGCGGCTTTCATTTTTACTAATAACTCAGGGTCGTGGTTGTATTTCCATGCATCCACCGCTGACAGCATCCATTTACCCCAAAATTCCATCTGCCAGCATCGGGTTTCGTCTTTGAGTTTGAATGGGGCAATAAGCATGTCCACATCTCTGCCAACGATCCGTGCCGAAATACACTGATCGATCTTGCTTCCGGCAAAACCTTTGATGGTCAACTTTGTGTTCTCTGAGCTTCCCTCTTCGCGAGAATTCTTTGGTGTAAAGGATAAGGAGATAAGCAGGAATGTAAAAAGGATGTATTTCATCATGGGTGAAAAAGGATAGTGATGTGCGATGTTTCTTTAATGAAGATAGTGGATTATTTCTTTGGAATGAAAGTCAGTCGCTCTCTCCTGATAAAATCCCGTACCGATCCCGGTTCATCGCCAAGAATCTCGCGAACGATGGAAGAAAGTTTTGGTTTCTCCTTGCTAAACATAGGTAAATAGTGAAGCATGATCATAACAAAAATCATGGCTCGTGCAGTGTTTTGTTTTCGTTTATGAAGGTAAAACCTGACCAGGTTAGGGCTGACAAAATTAATTTTTCTGCCCGTTTCGTCGCTGAGTATTTCAGCAATTTGATAAAAATCCAGGACTTCATTGCCTGTTATATCCGGCGCGGTGTTCACGTACCGACCGAAATCAGCGAGTATGTGAGCCGCCACCCTGCCAATATCCCGTACATCTACCCAAACAAGTTTCAGCTTACCTGCCGGAATGTACACCCGGCTCTCTTCGACGATTTCCCTGAGAAGTGTCGATGTCAGGTTTTGCATGAAATAGGATGGCCGCAGAAACACGTACTCAAACCCAAGCTCCACGATCAGTTTCTCGAGTTGGTAATGCGGTATGTTCGGATTGTTTTCTACTCCCTGCACGGAGAGAAATACGACTTTGTTGACGTTGGCCGTTTTCATGGCTTGCAGAAACGGCAGGAACGTCTCCCTGATATCGGCAAGCTGGGGAGGGCGTAGCAGGAATACTATATCGATATCTTTCAGGGCTTCAGCAAAGCATGTCGGCATGGAAAAATCAAGCTTTCGATATTGTAGCTTTTTGTACATCTCCAACCGCTGTCTGGCTGTCTCCGGCTGATGATGGGCCGCAATAATCACGTGCTCTGCATTAAGTGCCGCCAATGCTTTGATTACCTCCAAACCCACATTGCCGGTAACACCGGTGATAAGAATGTTGCTCATTGATTATGATCTGTTTTTGAAGTTTCCGCTACAAATAAAGGGAGAAATGGGTTGGGAGCATTTGGATCATGCGCAAATAATTCATACAACCAAGAGCCACTCTGCCGAAGATGGGTGCCGGGCAATCTGGTTAACAACTTACTCCGCTGGCTTGCCTGATTGAGTTTAAAGGCTGGCCCTTAGGATTGTTTGAATGGAAAAAAACCAATAAAAGTCCATCCCAAGATTAAAATCGCTTTTTGTAATTTTTCGAATTAACATAATTTACATTTTCCCTTTAATCTGATACATTTATAATAGTGGGTTCTTTAAACAAAACAGTTCCAATGAGATTTGCCCTTATACTTATTACCGTTCTACCGGTATTGCATAGTCCATCTTTCGGCAGAGAGACTGGTGTTGATACGATCGCCACTATTTATCTGAACAATAGCATCATCATATCTGCGCAGCGATTCGGGAGCAACACGTTTGAGCGTTATGAATCGGCATCAGTACTCAACCAGTCGCAGATTTCCTCTGTTTCCCCCATGTCCATGCCGCAAACAATGGCGTATGTCCCTGGGGTTTTTATACAAAAAACCAATCACGGAGGCGGGTCGGCCTTTGTAAGAGGGCTCACAGGATATCAGACATTGATGATGCTCGACGGCATCAGGCTCAACAATTCCACCTATCGCTCCGGTCCGAATCAATACCTCAACACCATAGATCCATTGATGATTTCGCGTGTAGAAGTCCTCCGCGGCAATGGTTCGGTACAATATGGCTCTGATGCCATAGGTGGAACGATACAAATGTTTTCCCTTACTCCTGAATTTACTGAACAGGGCTGGCATGTTGGTGGCGATATGTATGGAAAATTCTGGTCTTCCGATATGGAGCAAACCGCCAGGGGGATGATCAACGTCTCTTCATCAAGATTTGCCATGCTGGCAGGTTTCACCTATAAAGATCTTGGTGATATCGTCGCAGGGGGCGATTTGGGTACAGAAAGTCCGTCGGGTTACGATGAGTATTCCATGGATTTTAAAGGCATTTATAAAGTGGGCGCCAAACATCAGTTAACCGGGGCATACCAATTTCTGAAGCAAATGGATGTGCCCCTCTATCATAAACTTGTCACTGATGAATACCAGCGATACCATTTCAATCCTCAGGAGCGGCAGCTCGGATACCTGAGGTTTGAATCGTTTTACAGGAAAAAACTTTTCTCTGAGGTTCGTTATACCATTTCGTATCAGAATTCGCTCGAAGTGCGGGAGAAGCAAAAGACGGGGTCTTCAGTTTTTACGGAAGAAAAAGATGATGTGCATACCACCGGCGCGTCTGTGGAGATCGTTTCAGAAATAAAAAAGAACTGGACTGCCAGCTCGGGTGTTGAATATTACCACGACAAGGTGTCGAGTGGCTCGTATTCCAAAAATCTGGAAACCGGCGAGTCGAAGATCAATAGGGGTTTATATCCCGATAATTCATTGTATGACAATTTTGCGGTTTTCACCCTTCATTCACTCACCATGAAGAAGTGGAATATAGCCGCCGGCATGAGGTATAATCTCGTTCAACTTCAGGTAAAAGATACGTTATTTGGCAATACTACCATACGGCCTGATGCACTGGTTGGTAACTTCGGTGTTGTGTATAAGCTGAACAATAACCATCATCTTACTGCTGGAATCAACTCTTCATTTCGGGCGCCCAACATCAACGATGTGTCCAGTTTTGGTATCGCTGATTTCCGTTTTGAAGTGCCCTCCTATGATTTAAAGTCGGAAACATCCCTGAACACTGAAATTGGATATAAAGCGCTTTTTGATCGGTTTTCGGGGGCTATCAGTTTGTTTCATAACAACCTCAGCGACCTGATTGCCAATGTGCCATCATCCTATAATGACATGGACTCACTCGATGGGTACAAAGTGTACACGCGGCAAAATGTAGATGAGGCAGTAATTATGGGCGGAGAAATTGAAACTGAAGCCAAAATATCAAATGCCGTTGTTGCCTTTGGAAACCTTTCCTATACGTATGGGCAGAACACAAGCGATGATGAACCACTCCGGCGGATACCGCCGCTCAATGGCCGTATTGGGTTTCGAGCGCTTTTTTTGGAGCGATTCAATGCGATGGGTGAATGCTTTTTTGCCGGCGCTCAAAGGAGGTTGGCTGCAGGCGATATGGCTGATGACCGCATTGCTGAAGGAGGCACGGATGGTTGGATGGTGGTAAATCTGTATGCAGGATATGATCATAAGCTGTTCAACCTTACCGTCAGTGCACAAAATATTTTCAACGAAGCATACAGAACCCACGGATCTGGAATCGATGGTATAGGCAGAAGTTTTTGGCTATCATTACGAATAAGGATCAATCCGGCATAATGAATTCCACTTATGTAAACCAGGTCCTTGAAGTTTTCATGAAACATGGAAACCCCGGGGACTCCCAATCGATGGCGAACTACATGAAAAACAAGTTTGCGTTTCGGGGCATAAAGTCCGCAGAAAGAAAGTCAATTACAAAACCCTTTCTCGAGCGCTCAGCAATTCCTTCCAGGAACGAAGTGACCGTAATTGTTGATGAGTTGTGGGATCAGCCATGGCGGGAAGTGCATTATTTTGCATTGGAGTTATTGCAGAAGTATTCTAAAAAACCTGAGATTGAATGGATCGGTTTTTATGAAAAACTCATCACACGAAATTCCTGGTGGGATACTGTCGATGGAATCGCTGCATGGCAGGTTGGCGATTATTTTAAATTATACCCCCGGCAGATTCCGTCAGTGATTGATTCCTGGATGAATTCCCAAAATATCTGGCTTCAGCGCACTTGCCTTATTTTCCAACTGAGGTATGGAAAAACCACCGATTTTGAACTGTTGACATCATGCATACTTCGATTGGCAGGTTCCAGAGAATTCTTCATTCAAAAGGCCATTGGCTGGTCGCTGAGGCAATATTATCGTGTTGAGCCAGAGATTGTTTTTAATTTCGTGCGAAGTCACAGCCTGCCAAATCTCAGTGTGCGGGAGGCTCTTAAGCATCATCATTGAAATTCGGATAGGTAATTATCACAATAATTTTGGTAATCAGGTGCCAGCACTTTTCTGGCCACATTATATCAGAATAATTTTTTGTTAAATAGAAAACGCCATATCTTAAACATTTTTACCTAAAATCAATTTATATAGCATAAACTGTAGAACTGTGTCGTACTATTCCATAAAAGATATCGAACAATTATCGGGCATAAAGGCTCATACGCTCCGCATTTGGGAGCAGCGTTATAATTTTATTCGTCCAAAGCGGACAGATACCAATATCCGGTATTATGATGATGACGACCTGAGACTTGTTCTGAATATTGCGCTACTCAAGGACAACGGACTGAAAATATCGCGCATCTCTGAAATGGAGGACGCGGAGCTGAAAATGGAAGTAAAAACACTCATGGAAAAAAAGCTCGGATTTCCCGACCAAATTCAGGGACTCACGCTGGCCATGCTCGAACTTGATGAGGATCGATTCGAAAAAATACTTTCCACCAATATACTTCAGATCGGTTTTGAACGGACGATGGTCAATCTGATTAATCCTTTTTTCCAAAAAATTGGCATCTTGTGGCAAACCGGAGCAATAAAACCTGCCCAAGAGCATTTCATTTCTAACCTCATCCGCCAAAAAATCATCGTTGCGATCGATGGTCAAATCAATACATCGAACTATAATAAGAAGTATATACTGTATTTGCCGCAAGACGAAATTCACGAAATCACCCTGCTTTTTTCAAATTATATAGCCAAGAGCCGAAACAACAAAGTGATTTATCTGGGACAAAACGTGCCCCATGACAATTTAGTCGATATCTACAAAGATCACAATCCGGATGTATTATTAACAGTAATAACCTCTTCGCTCCCTCAGGATAGTGTGCAAACCTACATATATAAAATTTCTGAGTCCTTCAAAAACAGCACAGTACTCATTTCGGGCCATCAGGTTGTAGGCCAGGACCTGGACATTCCTTCCAATGTTGTCCTATTGAACAAACTTCAGGACTTCATCGATTTCGTGGATATGAATTAGATTCCCGTTAAATTATCGAAGCATTGATGATTTGATAGAATTATTTTTAGCGCTGCATTTATTTAGATCAATAATAGATTGTTATATTGTCATGCTATTTGATTAAACTATAATATTATGGGATTAATCTTATTATTAGCTGAAATAAACGAATAATAGTCAGTTGTAACTTCATTGACTCTTAAATAGCCTTAAATTTCTTGGTATTGGCCTGTTTATGTGGTTTAAGAACATGAACGAAATAAGGGCACAAATATTTTGTTTAATTTTTTTGTCAAATATGTAAACAAAATTCTTGCTTTACGTTTAATGTTTATATACATTTGATTCAACAAAAAAATAATAGTCATGACAGCACTCGAATTTGGTTACACGATTAACAGTCTTAGAGGATCACTCAGGCCATTCGCCATGCGATTGACCAGAGATATTGAAGAAGCAAATGATCTGCTTCAGGAAACCGTCCTCAAGGCATTTTCTAACAGAGAAAAATATACTGAAGGCACCAATTTGAAGGCGTGGATGTACACCATCATGAAAAACACGTTCATCACAAACTATCAGCGGATGATCAGGAAAAATACCTTCATCGACACAACTGATAATCTGCATTATCTTAATTCTACCAGTAGCAGTATTGAAAACGGCGCTTATGGCAAATTTGCTCTTAAGGACATAGACAAGGCCATTGAGAAACTTGATGACGCCTACAAGGTTCCATTTCTCATGCATTTCAGAGGTTTTAAGTACCACGAAATCGCCGATAAACTGAATATACCTATTGGCACAGTGAAAAACAGGATACATATTGCAAGAAAGGAATTAAAAGATTACCTTAAGACATACGCATAATTTTTGAATGAAAGTCAGAAAAGCAATCGTTATTGGGTCCGGTTTTGCCGGACTTTCAGCAGCAAGCTTTCTGGCAAAAGAAGGCCTTGCGGTAACTCTACTCGAAAAGAACCATCAGCCTGGTGGCCGCGCAAGGCAACTCGATGAGTCTGGGCTTTAAATTTGATATGGGCCCAAGCTGGTATTGGATGCCCGATGTTTTTGACCGGTATTTCGCACAATTCAACAAAACCTCAAAAGATTTCTACGAGCTCATACGACTCGACCCTTCTTACAAAGTCGTATATGGCATGAATGACGCCATGGATATTCCAGCTGATTATCAAAGTTACAGAGCGCTTTACGAATCCATAGAGCCGGGCAGCGCATTGAAACTGGACAAATTTATCAAAGAGGCTGAATACAAATATCAGGTGGGAATTAATAAACTGGTATATAAACCATCCCGTTCCCTGTTTGAATTTATAAGCCTCAGGCTTTTGCTTGATGTGATGCGAATGGATGTGTTTGTATCCTTCAAATCCCATACGGAGAAATATTTCAAAAATCCGAGGTTACTACAGTTGCTGGAGTTTCCTATACTATTTCTCGGCGCTTTGGCAAAAAACACTCCCGCACTTTATTCTCTCATGAATTATGCTGACATAAAGCTCGGCACCTGGTATCCGATGGGTGGAATGAAGTCGGTTGTTGATGGTATGGTAAAAGTAGCGGAAATGCAGGGCGTTACATTTAAATTCAATGAACCCGTCACAAGCTTTACCTATAATGGCAATTCCATAAAAAGCGTAAAAACTCCAAAGGGCGACTATGACGCCGATGTAGTCGTGGCCGGCGCTGACTATCACCATGTTGAAAAACACCTGTTGGAACCCCGATTCAGATCGTATTCCGACTCCTACTGGGAGAGCCGACTGCTGGCTCCCTCCTCATTACTTTTTTACCTGGGCTTGAATAAAAAAATTGACAATCTGGATCATCACACGCTTTTCTTCGACGAGCCATTCGGACCCCACGCGGCAGACATTTACACAAATAAGCAATGGCCTTCCAAGCCTTTGTTTTATGTCAATATCCCAACGAAAACCGACAAAGGAGCGGCTCCTGAAAATCATGAAAACATGGTTGTGCTCATCCCAATTGCCGCAGGTTTGGAGGACAATGAAACAATTAGGGAAAAGTACTATAATATAATATTTGACAGATTGAAATCCTTTACTGGTGAAGATCTTCGAGCGGCGGTTGTCTATAAGAAATCGTATGCCGTCAATGATTTTGTATCTGATTATAACTCATTCAAGGGAAATGCTTACGGTCTGGCCAATACGCTGATGCAAACTGCAATACTAAAACCATCCCTAAAGAGTAAAAAAGTGAAGAATCTGTATTACACGGGACAACTTACGGTGCCGGGTCCCGGCGTGCCTCCATCGCTTATTTCGGGCGAAGTAGTTGCCAATGAAGTCATCAGGGATTTTAACAAAAATGGTTAGTATGAATCTCTTCGACCATACCACTTACTTGTGCAGCAAGACGGTAACGATTAATTACAGTACGTCGTTCAGCCTGGGAATAAAAGTGTTATCAAAAAGTTATCATAATCCCACATACGCGATCTATGGGTTCGTGCGCTACGCGGATGAAATCGTGGACACGTTTCATAATCATGACAAGGAGTGGCTGTTGAGTGAATTCAAATTAGAAACCTACAAAGCCATCAATAAAAAAATCAGTCTGAATCCCATACTCCATTCATTTCAGGATGTTGTAAATACATACAACATCGGTTTAGACCTTGTGGAGGCTTTCTTCCGAAGTATGGAAATGGATTTAGGGAAAATTAAATATGACGATGAAAAATACAATGAGTACATATATGGCTCGGCAGAAGTTGTCGGCCTCATGTGTCTTTGCGTATTCTGTGCCGGGGATACGATAAAATATAAGGAGCTCGAAGCGCCTGCCAGAAGACTCGGAGCCGCATTTCAAAAAGTAAATTTCCTGCGCGATATGCAGAGCGATTTTGCTGAACGAGGAAGGGTTTATTTTCCAGGAATCAACATTGAGTTATTTGATGATACCGCTAAAAAGGAGATAGAGAGAGATATCGAGAGTGACTTTGATGCAGCATTGGTCGGCATCAAAAAATTA
This sequence comes from Cyclobacteriaceae bacterium, assembly GCA_034523095.1. Classification (GTDB taxonomy): domain Bacteria; phylum Bacteroidota; class Bacteroidia; order Cytophagales; family Cyclobacteriaceae; genus JAAUQL01. Next base: position 30,373 of record JAXHKU010000031.1, read on the forward strand.
CCAAAAGGAGCGCGCGTCGGTGTGTATCTGGCGTATGTGTATTACCTGAAATTATTTGCAAAAATAAGGTCCTGTCCCGTCTCAACCATTCTCAGCCAAAGAATCCGGATTCCGGATTTCGTAAAAATCGTATTATTGATACGCACCTATTTCCGATTCCTGATTAGTAAGAACCACCTGGAAACCACTTGATCCTCATGGGAGCTAAAAACCTTAAAATCGAAATCGACAACAACTCAGGCTTTTGCTTCGGTGTAGTCTATGCCATTGAAATGGCTGAAGAAATTCTTGACCAGCAACATTATTTATACTGCCTTGGAGATATAGTACATAATGACGAAGAGGTAAAGCGCCTCGAAAAGAAAGGGCTTAAGATCATTGATCACGCTACACTTGCATCCTTGAAGCAGGAAAAAATACTTATCCGAGCCCACGGTGAGCCTCCTTCAACCTATAAGCTTGCACTTGAAAATGATCTCGAACTCATAGATGCGTCTTGTCCGGTTGTATTGAAACTCCAGAACAGGATTCGCAAAGCATATGAAAAAAGTGATCAGATATTCATCTACGGAAAACATGGCCACGCTGAAGTGCTCGGCCTCAGAGGTCAAACCAATAATGAAGCGATTGTCTTCCAGGATATTGAAGAACTTAATATTGAATCTTTACCGAAAAAACTGACGCTCTACAGCCAGACCACCAAAAGTGTCGATAAGTTTCATGAAATATCTGCCAAACTGGCGACTGCCGGAATTGAAGTGGATGCGAATGACACCATTTGCCGACAGGTTTCTAATCGGGATGAAGAGCTAAGGAAGTTCGCTCAAAATTACGATATCATTATATTTGTTTCCGGAACTAAATCTTCCAATGGCAAGGTGCTCTTTAATGTGTGTAAAACCCAGAATGAAAACACCTATTTCGTTTCCAATACGGAAAACCTGGATGAAAAATGGTTCCAGCCTGAAAAAACTGTTGGTATCTGTGGCGCTACATCCACGCCAATGTGGCTAATGGAGGATATTAAAAAACAAATATTAACATATTGAAGACATGACAATATTATTGAATGTACTCATCGTCATCGGAACATTTCTGTTTATGGAATCAGTGGCCTGGTTCACGCACAAGTATATTATGCATGGTTTTATGTGGACGTGGCACAGATCGCATCATACACTTCACGAGCACACATTTGAAAGAAATGACTTGTTTGCGGTGGTGTTTAGCATACCTTCCATCTTACTGATCTATTTTGGCTTTGGCGACCCCAGTGTCGGAATTCTTAAATATTTTGGATTTGGCATCATGGCCTACGGAATTTTTTATTCAGTTTTCCACGATATCATCGTACACAGGAGAATTAAAATCCCTTTTAAAGCCAAAACATCCTATATGAAACGCATTATGAATGCGCATTATGTACATCATAAAGTGCATACAAAAGAAGGGGGTGAAGCGTTTGGTTTTCTTTATGCGAAAAAAAAAATATAGCTCTAAAACCGCTAAGTCTTAAAATACCTGCGTTTGCATTTCGGTAAGCTGAAACTCCACACGACGGTTCATTTCTCTGCCAGCCTCAGTCTCATTACTGATTTTAGGCTTTGATTCGCCATATCCATGATGTTCCAGATTAGTAGCTAATACACCTTTACCCAGGAAATAATTCACGATAGATCCTGCTCTGCGGCTCGATAAATCAAGGTTGTACTCGTCGCTTCCCATAGAACAAGTGTGCCCGTCGATAGTGATATGAAGATTCGGATTATCAAGCAACATTTCGCTCAATTTATCCAGTTCGGGAAAGGACTCGGATCTGATGACATCGCTGTCAAAGTCAAAGTAGACGTTGTTCAATACAACGGCTTTGTTCTTAATGATTGGATCCAGATATAAGTTTTTTTCAATCTCTACACTATTAGTAATTCCCGTGAGATCGAGCGAATCGATGGCGTTATAGTAATCATTGGCTTTGGCAATTATTCCATATTTATAAGCCTGGCTCCAGACTCGTGACATAGCCCAAGGTATCGGCGGAGACAAGTGTGATCTTGCCATCGTCTGACTTTTTAATAAACTCTATCGACGATTCTATCGGCCTCCTCGTCGATGGAATCAAATACTCTTCCTTTGATAGAAATAATAATATTTGGCCCCTTATACTTAGCGCCAAGAAGTGAGGCAAGCATATCGGGCTTCTGGTAGTAAGGAAGCTTTACCTTGTAGATATCAATGTTATTGTTAGCGCCTCGTGAATAATAGGCATATTCATCATTCTCAGTAAAATTGAAAAATATATCGTCCTCCTTAGAATTGAATCCCGTGCCCAGATTTTCGGGTTCTGACCAGTTTTGCCAGGTGTCATCAAGCCGTCTGGACAAATAAATATCATAACCTCCATAACCACTGAAACCCTTTGATGAGAAAAACATCGTTTTATCATCAGAGGCCAAAAAGGGCGAACTTTCCTCCGCTGCTGAGTTTATCTGGGCCCCTAAGTTAATTGGCTGGGACCATGTGCCATCTTCCTGTAGAAATATGACATACAAATCACGATCGCCATAACTATCCTTTCTCTGCACCGACATGACGATACTTTTCATGTCGCTGGTGAGGAAGTAATTTGCTCTGGGCGACATGTTGTAATCATTTAAGATATCCAGGTTATTTGGTCTCGCCCATGTGCCATCTTCCTGCTTTACCGACATGGAGACTCCCTGCGTCATTCGGTTTTTTGAATAGTATGCATTTCCCAAAAGCAGAAGCATCGTGTTGCCGTCGCGAGAAATAGAACTTATAAAATTTGGCCCATTATTATTCAATGGTCTTCCGACATTTTTGGCCATCTGCCAATCGCCCGATAGTGTATCTCTTTCCGAAAACCAGATATCTTCATCGTCCTTTACCCCTCCGGTATTTTCAGGATGGTTCTGTCGGCTGAAATACAATAATTTTCCATCAGGAGTTACCAATGGCCGCAGTTCGTTGTACTCTGAATTGATCGCACTTCCCAGTGCTACCGGTACATAGTCATTGTTTATCTCATTCGTGATATTAATCTCAACATTTATCGGCTCCCGCGTATCTGCGATACCAATTGCATCAATACCAAAGTGACCCGACAGCAAGTCGCCATTGATGGTGATTTTTAAGGCCGCCACCTTATATGGGGTTTGATCGAAAAAAAACCGAAACAGCCGGCCTTCGATAGGAATAAAGCTGGGCTCAAAACTGTTCAATAAATACTCTTTGCCGTTGGAGTCATAGGCAAATATCTGGTGGATGCCTCCCGGGTTGTGCGTTTCAGCAATAGCTATCTGTTGTATTTGCGTCGGGTTTGCAAAGCTGACTTTTACAAACTCTCGTTTTCCTTTGTTGAGAGGCACCCAAGCATTTGGGCTGGCGCCGAGATTGGGCAGGACATTTGGTTTTCCCAATACCTGGTTTACAGAATATTGACGCTTGCCAAATTGTGAGGAATATTCAAGTACCTTGTCGGCCCATTGCACTTCCTGCCCAAACAGGGACAACTGTACAAATAATAGAAGGACAACCGATAATTTTTTCATTGTGTGCCGTATATAAATTAATACCTGATTTTTGGCGCTGCCGGTTTATAAAAGCGATAACCCATGGATATTTCAAAAGAACCGGTCCCCCGATCGTTATATCGCAGTGAGGTCACGTTCCAATCGTAACTGAAGCCAAATTGCAAATTATTTGTGAGAAAGTCGATATTGGCTATAATCGAATCATCAACTCGATACCAAATACCCGCTCGCGTTACCAAATTCGTCATTTGCCCACGTGTATCGAAGGGTAGTTTATAGGATAAAAATGACCCGATATTCGTCTGGTTCACCTCATCTTGTAGAAGTGACAGGAAATTTGCGGATATGTTAGCCCTTTCCGAAAGCATAAACACCATTCCGCCATGCAACTTATAGAGTACGGGTAGTCGGTTCTCATTACCTTCCATAACCGATTCGTCAGGATGATTCAGGTGAGAGGCCACAAAACCAGCATACACGCTTTGAATTTTCTTGGTTTCTGTATTGGCAAAATACCTCCAGAAAGTTCCCGCTGTAATGTCCAGAAAAGTTTTGTTTTGTATCTGGCTTAATTCGTACGGCACCACGGTATTATCGAATCCAATAAATGGGTTATACTGTTCGCCCCACTCCAATTTATCCTTGTCCACATTTTTATGAATAAAACCCAATTGCATGGCAAAAGTGATTCTGTTCACTGACTTATTGGATAAATGGAGGTTATAAGCAAAAGATGCATTGCCGCCATAAGTTTTCAGATTAGCGCCCTGCCCGGCTTCATCGCCGTAAAATGATACGCCAATCCCTCCCTGATGACCTTCGGGAACGATGTGTTTATCCTTGAAATACGGGATAATCAATGAAAACTGACTTGTTGTATAGGGGTATTCAAGATTGCGCCATTGTGATCTATGGGCAAAGTTGATAAACAGGTTCTCTTCTTCCCCAACTAATGCGGGATTGAGATAAAGCGGTGAATTATAGAATTGCGAAAATACCGGATCCTGCGCCTTTAATGTGAGCGAATGTGCCAGGATAAACAGCAGTATTATCAGTAGTCTTCCGTGTCGCATCGTTGCTTATCTCACTTGAGTAACTGTACCTACACGCTGAAATTCCTCGCCTTCGATAAACTTCCCGCGCAATAGGTAGGTGAAAACGTTCATCTCTTGCTGTTCACTTGTATTGTTATTTACACCATTCCAGCCAATGGTATTGGCTTCGGAAAAGCTTTTTGTTTCATACATCACTTTTCCCCATCTATTTACAATTTTAAAAAAGAAACCGTCTTCCGATACGTTATTGCCATACACCTTTACAACCTGGTTTTCCGAATTGAGCGCACCTGGATTGAAGGCATTGGGCACATAGAGCTCATCTTTGGAATAAACGTCATATTCCTTGTTAACGGAATTCTCGCATCCCGAAATTGACACCGTTAGCGTAACCTGGTATTTGCCACCTTCTTCGTATTCATGACTGGCATTTACAGCCTGACTTGAGTTACCATCGCCAAAATCCCATGCATATTCATCTGCTCCGGTATCATCTGGCATAAAGGAGATCAATGAATTCGTGTATAATTTATCGTTTGGTGATACACTAAATTCTGCATTTGGCTTCTCAAGAATGGTTACCGTCTTACTAATTGTGGTAGAAACGCATCCATTGTTGATCTGGACTGTGAAAACAACTTCACCGGATTCATTTTCTGTTGGGGTATATACCGTAACCAACTGATCAGAATTTTGCAATACTCCCTCACCGTTCGTACTCCAAACAACGGAGACATTATCTGTATTCCCTTCTAATGCCAGCTCAATTTGCTCGTCTGAGCAGCTCAGCTCCGGTGCAATGATTTCCACATCAAGACCTTCCGATCCATCAGAAATTGTGGCGGTTCCGCTGGCGTCGCCTATGCATTGTTTGTCTTCAACGCTCAGCAGCGTGTAAGTTTTCGGAACTGACGAAGTAATGGCATACGTTGTGAGATTAGTCGTTACTGTAGTTTCGACTGAGCCATCCGTATAAGTCAAGATAAATGGAGCCGTTCCGCTAAGGGTGATATTTACACTCGCACTTTCACCATTACAGATTACTGCGTTACCGGAAAGAACTGCGATTGGCTGTTCGTAATGCTTTATCTCCGTGCTCCCGCTGGCTGTATTTGAGCAATAAGCATCAGAAACAGTTTTTAATTGAAATGTCCCTAACTGCTCAATTGGCAAACTCAAGGTTGGATTTACCGAATTTGCTGATACTGCGGCATTGTTTAATAAATAGCCTACACTCCATGGTCCATTGCCCGTGAAGGTCAGGTCGATAACGGCTGGCTCATCACCACAGTTATTTGTTACGTCAGTGATGGCAACCGTCGGGACTGATACATTTACCGTGGCACTACCCGACGCAATCCCCGATTTAGTTTTGTCTTTCACAGAAACAAGAGTAAATGTCCCAATAACAGAAGTTTCGAAAAAGTAGGGGCTTTGCGTGATGTTACTTATTGTCGTGTTAAGCCCTCCAATGGCATAAACCACATTCCACGGGCCTACACCGGTAAGGTCAATTCTTAATTTTGCCTTTGCGGATGCAGAACAAAGTGTGGTATCACCAGAAAGTATAGCCGAGGGTACCTTTGCTATATTGGTTGTGTCGATAGCTCCTGGATCGGCTGTGATATAGAAAACTGCATCGTTGAAGTCATTGTCACCGCCCGGGCGCTTCTGGTCTTCGAAGCAAAGCAGAAACTGATTTTCCGGCTCGTAATTCAATAATATGGTTTGCTGTTGGTATTTGGCTGTCGTAAAAGTATTGAGATGAGGATCAGAGAATACGATATGCGATGGAATACAAATAGTGTCTTCTACCCAGCCTTGCGCTATAATAAAGTATCCGATACCAGTGTTTGCAGGAAACTCGCCCAGGAGAATTTTATCACCTGGATTTACCACGTTTGGTTGAGAAACATTTGGAAATAATACTACCAGACTGTCGATGTCATACACATTTGAAGGTGGATTACCGAGAGCATATGTATAATAGCCCAGTGTATTCTTCCACCCGGCTCCCTCATCAACCATGGTGACATAGACTTTGCTTTTTTTGGTGAGTTCTGTGTTAAGTTGCACATCGCTTCCAAAAAAATCGCTATTGGAGTTTGGGAGGTTAACGCTCTCTGGGAGTACTTGCTTTACATAATTAATCATCGCAGCCGATACATTGTCCCCTTCAGGATCAAGGTAAAGGGCCTTTCCATCGGAACTCCAGGGGCCAAGAAACCGAAATTTGGAAGTTAGCGGTACATTGACTGAATCACAGTCTGCGGCGTATGATCCCACTGAAAATAAACCCAGTAGCATCATTGTCAGAAAACCTTGAGGATGAAGGAGTAAAGTACGTTTCATTGGTAGATCAGTTTAATTTTTTCTTCGGATATATCAGAATAGTCTATGCTTACTTATAAGGTGTTATGAAAAAGTAATACGAAGGCTGTCTCTGACATTAAGTTAATTCTATTAACCATTAATTGAGTTATGAGCACGCAAAGTTAAAAGCCAAAAAACGAATAAACACAAATTATTGTTAGATAAATTATATTAGCGGGCACTGCACCGTAATATAACATACATTTCCTTTCAATGTAATAGGTAACCGGTAAATGGAAGATTTTTTAATAAATACAGATTGAACTACCGGCTGTAAATCCAGGTGAAATAATTCAGAGAAAATGAAGAATTTATAAATAATATAGATCAAAAGGTGCCTTTAGTCAACTTTTCGATGTTTTGCTTCAATTTTGGCTCGAGATGCTTTTTACCATACGCAGTAAAATACTTCTGAGATTCTACGAATTTACGACTATTGATTTTCCATTGTTCCTTTGTCAGGTTTTTATCATAAAGCACAAATTCCTGCCATAAAAGATCAGATTTTTCGAAAAATTTTTCTGTGGCCAAATGAAATAGATCAGCATCACAGATAATTTCCTCCAATAATGTTTTTGGCTTCTGGGGTACTTTGGTAGAAAGGATACAATTGTTAATTATCTCAACTTCCTCCTGAGTCCATCCATTTTTCAGGAGAAAATCCTGCGCCAAAGATGCGCCCACAGCCTCATGATTCTCAAAACCAGCATAGTAACCAATGTCATGAAGCCAGGCAGCCGCTTCCAACATTTCCATTTCACGTTTACTAACATTGCAATCCTCGCCAATGATCCTGCAGCCTTTCACCACATCGTATGTATGCTCTATATTATGATAATAAATACCAGAAGGAAATTTTTCAGATACAAATCTTTCAACATATTCCCGTACTCGATCTACCCGTGACTTACTTGATGATGAAGACATGCTGAATATCTATAATTTTCCAGAAATATGTGAAGTGTTTAAACGATGGTCCTATGCAAATGATGCAATTGCTAATTTAATAAACAAGATGTAGACAGCTAAGTTTCATAAAACAATAAAGTTATCCAATGAAAAAAATATTGTCTGATGACACTTCAGCGATATTATGTAACTTTAATAAAGCGCCGAAAAAGCGCCCTAAAAAAGTTCCCAATGAAGATTTATACGATTGCAACTATCGCTCTGGTAATTACATTAATGCTTATGCTGCTTATGGCTGACTTTCGCAATCATGCATTTGAGTATCCTGAGGGATCGTACACTTTAACCTTGGGTGAAAACAAGTATAATCTCAGAAAGGCTGAGAAAAAATGGAATATGCCGGCAGAACTCAAAGAAATCTCCGGTATTGCTTATAAGGACGAGCGCACCTTGCTGTGCATTCAAGATGAAATCGGGAGCGTATTCTCGTTTGATTTAATCGAAGAGTCCATCAACCAAAAACTCCTGTTTGGTAAATCCGGGGATTATGAAGATATCGCCCTTGTCGATAATACGATCTTTGTACTTAAAAGCAACGGGCACTTGTATAACTTCGATTTAACCTATACAAAAGAAACAGAGGCAAATAAATTCACTACCCCGCTCTCGGAAAAAAATGATACGGAAGGTTTGGCCTATGATGTATCCAATAACAGACTGCTTATTGCCTGCAAGAATGCTCCGTTCGTTGATGATAGTGAAGAAAAAGGCCGGGCTATATATTCATTCGACTTGTCAAAAAACCGACTTGATGAAAAACCGATGATTTTTATCGCGAAAAAAGAATACAACGATGCACTTCAGCAATATGGACTTGATGAAAAAAAACACAATCCTTTTCAGCCAAGCGGCATCGCTATACATCCTTCGTCGGGCCGGATTGTCGTGATTTGCTCCGTCGGTAAAATTATAATTGTCCTCGATAAAGCTGGAAATATTGAACAGCTCGTGCCACTCGATTCAAAACTATTTGTACAGCCGGAAGGAATTTGTTTCGGCCCCAATGGCGAATTATTTATTTCTTCGGAAGGCAAAAATGGAAAAGGATATATTCTAAAATTTAAACCATGAAAGTCAAATTATTCCAGGTCGATGCATTTACTGACCATGTTTTTGGGGGAAATCCGGCTGCAGTATGCCTACTCGACTCATGGCTTTCCGACACTATGATGCAGCACATAGCTTCTGAGAACAACCTGTCAGAAACAGCCTTCATTGTACGATCAAAAGAAGATTTCGAAATTCGTTGGTTTACTCCTGAACTTGAAATAGACCTCTGCGGTCATGCCACGCTCGCTTCCGCTCATGTGATTTTCAACCATACGACTTATAGCAAAAACACTATTCGTTTTCGGTACAAGGCTGGAATTCTGACTGTTATCAACAGAACCCCATTACTAACCATGGATTTTCCGGCAATTTCTGGAAAACCCATTGTCGTTAGCAAGCAACTGACAAATGCTCTTGGCAAAAAACCCAAAGAAGCATTTCAGGCCAGGGACATTCTGGCGCTATTCGACGCTGAAGATGATGTGGCGCAACTCTCGCCCGACTTCGCTAAACTTTCTAAAATAAATTGCATGGGCATTATTGCCACCGCCCCCGGAAAAAACGTGGACTTTGTATCGAGGTTTTTTGCACCAAAAGCCGGCATCAACGAAGACCCGGTCACCGGCTCTGCACATTGCATGCTCATACCGTATTGGGCTGCCAAAACAGGTAAAATCAACTTGGAAGCATTACAAATTTCCAAACGAATGGGGAAGTTGACATGCGCTATGAAAGGTGATCGTGTGGATATTTCCGGAAACGCTGTAACTTATATGACCGGCGAAATTGATGTGTAAAACTCTTGTTACCAATATTTTCCTACTTATTGCAGAGTGAAACTATTAATCCCTATTTTTGTACCCTTAATTTTAAAAATGACTAAAACTCATGGCTAACAACTTATTGAAAGGTAAAAGAGGAATCATTTTCGGTGCACTGGATGAAAAATCCATAGCCTGGGTCACTGCCGAAAGGGTCTTCGAAGAAGGCGGCAGATTTGTTCTTACCAACGCACCTATCGCCATGAGAATGGGCCGCATTCAGGAACTTGCAGAAAGATGCGAAAGCAAGGTGGTTCCGGCTGATGCCACTTCGATCGAAGATATTGAAAATCTTTATAAAGAATCCATGGACACCCTGGGTGGAAATATCGACTTCATACTCCATTCCATTGGCATGAGTCCAAACGTGCGAAAAGGACGCGATTACGGAGATTTGAATTATGAATGGTTTTTAAAGACGCTGGATGTTTCGGGTATATCATTTCACAAAGTGATGCAGGTGGCCGAAAAGATGGATGTCATGAACGAGTGGGGATCGATCGTGGCGCTGTCTTACATCGCAGCGCAGCGCACATTCCCCGACTACTCGGATATGGCACAAGCCAAAGCCGTACTCGAATCAATAGCGCGTAGCTATGGGTATCGCATGGCCAAGTCAAAAAAAGTACGAGTAAATACCATATCGCAATCACCAACAATTACTACCGCCGGAACGGGCGTTACAGGGTTCGACGTATTTTTTGACTTTGCAGATAAAATGTCGCCTCTTGGTAATGCCGACGCGCTGGCGTGTGCGAACTATATCATTGCCATGTTCTCTGACTTCACACGCATGGTAACCATGCAAAACCTGATGCACGACGGAGGTTTTTCCAATTCCGGTATTACCCACGAAGTTGTGGAGCATTTAAAACAAATAGAAAAATTGGCCGAAAACGCAGGCTAAAAATGATTGTTTTCCCGAATGCCAAAATAAACCTCGGGCTCAACGTGTTGCGGCGCCGCTCCGACGGCTACCACGAAATCGAAACATGTTTTTATCCTGTTCCCTGGAAAGAAGCGCTCGAGGCTGTTCCGGCAGAAAAATTCTCCATGGATTTTTCAGGTATCCCCATTCCGGGAGAAGGAAAAAATATTGTCGAAAAAGCATTTGATGCCCTACATGCCATTTATAAATTTCCAGGGGCTTCGGTTCACCTCCATAAGGCCATTCCAATTGGCGCCGGCCTGGGAGGCGGATCTGCCGATGGCGCTTTTGCCCTGAAACTGTTCAACGACCTATTCCAGCTCAACCTGTCTGAAACCAGCCTGGAAGAATTTGCTAAGCCGCTCGGTGCAGATTGTGCATTTTTCATCAAAAACATCCCATCGCTGGCCTCAGGCATCGGGGAGAAACTGGAAGAAATTTCACCTTTTCTCGAAGGACTGCATATAGTGATGACATATCCGAATATTCATATTTCAACGAAAGAGGCCTATGAGTCAATTTCACCTGCAATACCCCGAATATCCATACGGGAAATAGTAAAAACGAAGTCAATTGACCAATGGGAGGGTTTGCTTGTAAATGATTTCGAAAAGCCACTGTTCATGAAATACCCCGTATTGCATCAACTTAAGAAAACCCTTTATGAAAATGGGGCGATCTATGCCGCCATGTCGGGGTCAGGATCTTCGGTCTTCGGCATCTTTCAATCACCGCCAGCCATTGAATTTCCTGAGGATTTTACGGTTTTTAATGGTGAACTATAAAAAGCCCTGGCTTGAACCTAAACCGTGGCGTAAACCACTGAACATATTTTGAATCCGTCGTTTAGAAAGCTAAATCGGTGGGTTTTAATCAAGAACGCATTCTTAATGTAAAGTTTCACGCTCTCAAGGTACTTGTTCCGGATAGCGTTTATTTAAAAGAGGATGCGCTAAAACGGCCAGGATAATAAGCGATGAACCAATATAAAAACCAAGGTGCATCTTTTCCTTTTCACCGAAAATCAACACGGCCAGAGCAATACCATAAACCGGTTCTAAATTCACTGTGAGATTTACCGAAAAAGCCGATATCTTTTTCATGATTACAATTGACGCTGAGTACGCATATACTGTGCAAATAATTGCGAGTATCAAAATGTACACAAAATCCATGGATGTTGGAACGAGCCGAAGCTGACCGGACTCGGCAAAGACGAACTTGTACAAAGGCAGGAACAGCAAGATGGCAACAAACGCGCCAAGCATTTCATAAAATGTAATCTGATAATGATGGTACATCTTTGTAAATCGAGCATTAAACACGGTGAAAAGTGCTGCAAGAAAGGCCGACATTATGCCCATTGCCAATCCCAGGGCATGGCCAAATTCAAAATGAAAGATAATGTAAAGGCCAACAATGACAAATAAGCCCAAAAATACTTCATACCATTTAACCCTCTTTTTCAATATTAATGGTTCAAGTAAACTCGTCCAAAACGAGGTGGTAGCCAGTCCCGCCAGGCAAACAGAAGCATTGGATACCCGCGCAGAGCCAAAAAAAAGCAGCCAATGCCCGGCAATTAATATGCCTGTCAGCAAAAGTGTCCTTATCCCATGCCCCTCGATCCGAAACTTGATGCGGTAGAGAAAAAGTACCACCGCAAGCCCAAGTGTAGCAAACAACGTACGATATAGTACCAGTTCCACCGGAGGAATAGTAATGAGTAGGCCGAGAATTGCGGTAAAACCCCAGATCAAGACGAGGAAATGCAGATGAAGGTAGTCTTTAAATTCAGGCATTATCGAGGTACTGAGCGGTAAATCAAAAGGCCAATCGCCGAAAAAATAATGTTCGGAATCCAGATGGCGATTATCGGAGTAAGGCTACCCCGTTCAGCAGACGATCTGGAGAATATGAAGAATATGATATAAACAAAAGCCAGTAAAAACCCAAGGGCTATCTGGAAACCCGCACCACCTCTTGACTTCCTCGCTGAAACACCCAGACCAATAAATGTGAGGATCAAGGCGGCAAAGGGCGAGGTATAACGGATGTATTTTTCAATTTCATACACTTCAATATTATCTGCCCCCCGAAGTCGTAATTCGTCAATATAACTGTACAACTCATTCATGGTGAGGGTCTCATAGCGGCTGTAGTCATTGGCAAAGTCTTTCGGATGAATGCGCAGCGTGGTATCCATGGAGGCTCCATAGGTATAAATCTCTTTCATATCCATGATTTCCCGCTTTTTCCAGTTACGCAGGCGCCAGGTCTGGGTTTCTTCTTTCCACTCCATTCGCGCTGCCTCGATTTTGTTGATGAGTGTACCACGATCTATGGTTTCAAGCGTAGGTTTATAGCCGACATTATTTCCGACATTATAACTCTGCATATACAGCATGGTTGTCGGGGCAATTTTTATATGAATATTTCTTTCGGTATAATGGTACGCCCCTTTCAGGTACTCCAACTCGAAGGCGACCCGGCTTTTATTCGCGTTTGGTATCACCCAACCACCCAGTATAAAAGAAAAAACAGCAATAATGGAAGCGCCCATCATATAGGGTCGCATGAGGCGTACGAAACTGACCCCGCTGCTGAGCATAGCTATGATTTCTGAATGCTGTGCCAACCTTGAAGTCATAAAAACCACAGTAATAAACACCGTAATCGGCGCTATCATGTTGGCGACATACGGTATATAATCGATATAATATCCAACAATCTTGCTCGCGCTCAGGGCATGCTTTATATAATTCTCGTTGTTATCTGTGAAGTGAATGAGCACGACCACAATCTCAATGATAAAAATCACGAAGAGATAGGATTGCAAGAAATTGCGCAGAATATACCTGTCGAGAATTTTCATGGGCACCTATAGTCTTCTGCTTACTTTTTTCACCATTTCAGTTTTCCATTGAGGGAATGTGCCCTGCATAATCTGCCGGCGAGCCTCGCCAACGAGCCACAAATAAAACGCTAAATTATGGATGCTTGCTATTTGAGCACCCAAAATTTCCTTGCTTATGATCAGGTGCCTCAGATAAGCCTTTGAATAAAACCGGCTGATTTCGTTGTCAAGCGCAGGATCGATGCAATTCAGATCTTCTTTCCACTTTTCATTTCTGATATTGATAATTCCTTCCGAGGTGAACAGCATGCCGTTGCGTGCATTCCTGGTTGGCATCACACAGTCAAACATATCTATACCAAGTGATATACATTCCAGGATGTTTTGAGGGGTGCCCACGCCCATCAGGTACCGTGGCTTATCCTTTGGCAAAATGCCGCAAACCAGCTCGGTCATTTCGTACATCATTTCAGCAGGTTCTCCAACCGACAATCCGCCAATAGCGTTACCCTCTCTGTCTGCCTTTGCAATTGTTTCAGCAGAGATCATCCGGAGGTCTCTGTATGTGCTCCCCTGGACAATCGGAAAAAGCGATTGCGCGTATCCATACTTTGGCTCGGTAGTATCAAATCGGTCGCAACACCGCTGAAGCCAGCGATGAGTCATATCCATGGATTTTTTGGCATAATCGTACTCGCATGGGTAGGGCGTACATTCATCAAATGCCATTACAATATCAGCTCCTATAATTCGCTGGATATCCATCACATTTTCCGGAGTAAAAAGATGCCGTGCCCCATCGATATGTGATTGAAAGCGCACCCCCTCTTCGGTGATTTTGCGCGCGTCTGATAACGAATAAACCTGGTATCCACCGCTATCGGTAAGAATCGGGTGGTTCCAGCCATTGAAGTGGTGAAGACCTCCGGCCTTTTCAAGCAGGCTCAATCCCGGCCGAATAAATAGATGATAGGTATTGCCTAATATTATATGTGCTTTTATATCGCGCTCCAGTTCTCTCTGATGAACGGCTTTGACCGTACCTGCAGTACCCACCGGCATAAAAATTGGCGTTTCAATCTGCCCATGCGCTGTCTGGATGAGTCCGGCCCGGGCGGCAGATTGAGGATCATTAGCGATGAGCTGAAAGTGCATCTATTATATATTTCGTGTGAAAGGGCACAAAAATAAGCGATATCTTTCTAATAAGATATCGCTTATCATTTTACCTTTGCCCGGCGAAACTTAACACCAAATAGCCGCTGAATGATTGAAATATGTTTCTGGATTTTTATAGTCAGTTCAGCAATACTGATTTTATACTATTCCCTCACATTGTTGGCTATCGGCCGGTACAGGAAGCCTGAAGCCCTGAATATTAACTCTCCTGGGATTTCGATAATTATTGCTGCCAAAAACGAAATCGAAAATCTGCAACAACTCATTCCAACACTGCTGAAGCAGGATTATCCGAATTTTGAAATCATTCTTGTCGATGACAAATCCACAGACCTGACCTATGACTTTGGTATCGGGCTAATGCAAGATGAAAAAAGGTTTAGATTCATCAGGATCGACACTACTCCGGATCACATCCATAACAAAAAATACGCGATTACCTTGGGGATCAAGGCCGCTAAATTTGACCATATCCTGCTCACCGATGCAGATTGCAATCCCACAGGCAACTCCTGGATTCAGGAAATGACCAATGGATTTTCTGATGATAATAAAACATTCGTTCTGGGCTTTTCGCAATACAAAAAAGAACCGGGCTTTTTAAACCGATTCATTCGGTTTGAAACGCTCCTTACCGCCCATAGTTATTTTGGATTGGGATTGCTTGGCAAGCCATACATGGGGGTGGGGCGTAATCTGGCCTACCGAAAAACATTCTTTTTGAGTAAAAACGGATTCGGGAAACACCAGGGCATCATTGGAGGCGACGATGATCTGTTTGTAAACAGTCATGCAAACAGGCGAAATACCGGTTTTGTGATTTCACCAGAATCAATAATGACGTCGCATCCGAAAAATACCTTGGGCGAATTCATGCGCCAGAAAATGAGGCATTTATCCACTGGAAAATACTATAAATTATCTGATCGGCTGATTCTTGGGCTTATCGCAATTACACGGGTTATATTCTGGATCAGTCTTTTCTGTGCCATATTTGCTATTGACAAACTTTTGTTTGTCGGAATTGGTTTCATTCTGACAATAGTAAGCCTGATGTTTTCGTTGCAGGTATTGATTAAGAAAACGGGTGATGAGGATTCCGTATGGAGCATGCCCTATTTAGATTTTACTTACATATTTTATTATATTTCCATCGGCCTGAAGGTTCTGTTCACAAAAAAAATTAAATGGAATTAGAAAGGGATTTCTCAAATAAGGCAAAAGACGATTTTCGTCTCATCGATCTTGCAAACGATCATGGTGATGAGCAGGCTTACGCCGAATTGATGAAAAGATATCGCCGGCCAGTTTACCACATGATCCTGAAAATGGTTCGCAATGTGGACGACGCGGAAGATCTGACCATCGAAGCTTTCGCCAAAGCCTTCAAAAACCTTTCCCGCTTCAAGCAAGATTATACGTTTTCCACCTGGCTATTCAGGATAGCGACCAACAATACGATCGATTTCATTCGTAAAAAGAAGCTCGAAACCATGAGCCTCGATACTTCATTCAAGGACGACAGCGGCGATTCCATCACGATCGATGTGGAAGGCAGTGAATTGAACCCGATGGAAGAAGCGATAAAATCCCAGAAGGCTGAACTTGTGCGAATATTTGTCGATAAACTTCCACCAAAATACCAACGCCTGGTGAAACTTCGGTATTTTGATGAACTGTCTTATGAGGAGATCGCCCAGGAGCTTGAGGCGCCGCTCGGCACCGTAAAAGCCCAATTGCACCGCGCCCGCGAATTGATGTATGACCTGGTTAAAGGTAAAGAGGATCATATGTGATGTATCCCTTTTTCGATCTTATTCCCAAATATTTCCCCGAACTTACTGACAAACAAAAACATCGCTTTCTGGCGCTTTGGGATATTTATCATGAATGGAATGCGAAAATAAATGTCATTTCCCGCAAAGACATCAATGAGTTGTATCCTCCGGCATGTACTCCATTCGCTATCGATTGCCCGTTTTTTCAACTTTGACGACGGGGCTTCCATTCTGGATATTGGCACAGGAGGCGGATTCCCCGGTATTCCATTGAGTATCATGTTTGAAAATGTGCGTTTTACGTTGGTTGATTCCATTGGGAAAAAAATTCATGTAGTTGAGGATGTGATCGATAAACTACAATTGCAAAATGCTGCGGCCCGGCAAATGCGTGCCGAAGAAATAAAGGATCAATATGATTTCGTGGTTTGTCGTGCCGTGGCGGACAGCGCAGATATCATCAGGTGGACAGGCAAACTGATAAACAAAGGTAAATCTGTTTCGGGAATATCGCACGGGCTCATTTGCCTGAAGGGTGGAGATTTAGCAGAAGAACTCTCGACGTTGAGATGGGGCAAAAAAGTTCATGAAATTGCATCAATATTCCATGAAGATTTCTTTCAAACCAAAAAAGTGGTACACCTCTGGAGGAATTAGAAAGGTTTTGATTTTATAGGAACAGATCAGTCAGCCTTTTTCGGGGTCTTTTTAGTGGTTTTCTTTTCTGTGGTCGGTTTCTTAGCTGCAGTTTTCTTTTCTGATACAGGATTTTCTTCGGCTTTTGGTTCCGCTGAGTCTTCTGCTTTGTCGGCTGTTTCGAGCAATTCAGGGGCGTTTTTCAACAGAATGACATACCAGCTCACCATTTTTTTCATATCCGAAACATATACCTTATCGCGGTCATAGTCAGGAACGATATGGGCCAGAAAGGCTTTTAACTCATCGGGGTCTGATTTAGCATCTACGCCCGGATCATCGCCAAATTCACTCTTGATTTTACTGAATATCTCACTAAATGGAATGGTCTTATCGATCTGCTCGGTATATACTGATATCTCATGTAGCAGTGAAACACGGTTTTGTGGTCCGGTCATGAGTCTTTGCTTTTGCTCATCCAGACTTTCCAAAACCAAGCCACCTCTTGTTGGCTTTATTACCCTAAATAATCCAGGCTTTCCGGAAACAGCAGCGATGTCTTTTAATTCCATATACTTTTTATTTGCGTTCAAATTTAAAGGAATTATAAGGGATAATGAAAAGTATTAGTTGCGGATTTGTGAAAGCGTATTGTCAATAAAACCCAGCAGCCGATCGCGCCCGGTGAGATTTATGGCAGATGTTTCAATGATTGTCGGTAATTCTTCCCACTCGACTTTGAGCTTTTTCAGATGTGTGGCCATATTGGACGCCACCTTATTTCTGGATATTTTGTCTGTTTTAGTAAATGCCAACACAAAAGGGATGGCATTTTCTCCAAGCCAGGTGAGAAACTCATAATCGATCGTCTGAGGTTCGAGCCGCGAATCGATTAATACGAACAAACACGCCAGGTTTTCACGGTTCACCAGATAATCCTCGATCATTATGCCCCAGGCGGTCTTTTTCTCCTTACTTACTTTACTCCAGCCATAGCCCGGAAGATCAACAAGATACCACTGACCATCGATTTCAAAATGATTGATGTGCTGGGTTTTCCCTGGTTTTGCAGAGGTCTTTGCCAACTCCTTCTTCTGCGTCAGCATATTTATCAGAGAGGACTTGCCCACGTTGGATCTGCCAATGAAAGCAAATTCCGGCTTGTCCGGGGGAGGACATTGCTGAAGAAGTACACTGCTTTTAATGAATCGTGCGTCTTTAATATCCATTCCTCCTCCTGATTTTCAAGATTTTAATGATTAGAATTCAGTTTTAGACCTGAATATCACCAATTATTACATATAATTCTACCCTTCAAAATCCCGTTTTGACGGACCTTTCAAAAATTAATACCAGCATTTTGAATTATATTTAGCTAAAATGGAATTTTTACAACTATTCATTTGGCCATAATTCACTGTTAATTAAATAATTGCCGTTGCTGCATTAAAGCAATAGACTAATTATATTACAACCATTTGTTAATGCTGAAAATCAATTTTAAATTGACTGCACAATTGAGGTTATTTGATTTTTGTATCAACAACAGTTTATATATGCGGATATACCGTACCACTTGTTTACTTCTGGTTGTTCTAATCTCGTTTTTTAACGCCAGTGCCCAGGATGGCAATAAAGAGGCCGCTCAACAAATTGTGGAGATTGCTAACGACGCATACTTTAACCTGAGGGTTATACTAATTGCCAACGAACAATATGCCCAGGCGGCAGAGCTCGACTCTGAAAATATAGAAGCAAACTATATGGCCGGCCGTACCTTTTTAGAAACCAATGCCAAAGCCAACGCTACGAAATACTTGTTGCAGGTTCTCAAACTCGACCCCAACTACAAGTTCAATATCGAATACATGATTGGCGAAGGCTATCAATATGGAATGCAATTCGAAAATGCCATTGATTATTATAAGAGGTATCTGGATAAACTTCAGCAGAACACAAGGCGAAGCGGTGAAGACTTCACACCAGTGCAGGCAGTACAGCGCCGTATCTACGAATGTCAGAACGGAATAGAGTTCCTTGCTGCACCAAGAGATTATATCATAGAAAACATGGGCCCCGCCATCAATTCTGAATGGGATGACTTTGCCCCAGTAGTCACTGCCAATGAGAATTTTATGGCTTTCACCACCAGACGGCAGGAAGAAAATACCAACGAAAACGTCTTTGACGACATGCTATATTATGAGGATGTGTTCTATTCGGAGAAGAATAACGAAAAATGGCTTCCAGCAACAAAGATCGGACCGCCTATCAACATACTTTATCATGACTCCAACCTTGCCATAAGTGCCGATGGAAAAGAACTATATCTTTATCGGAGCGAAAACGGTGGCGACATCTTTCTTTCAACCCGCAATCCAAATGGCACATGGACGGAGCCGGTTGCGCTGAATCAAAATATCAACAGCACGTTTTCAGAGAATTCTGTCTCTATTTCACCGGATGGGAATATGCTTATATTTTTCCAGCGACAGGCCAATTACCCCCGATAAAACCGATCTGGATATTTATGTATCTGTGAAGGATAGTAAAGGCCAGTGGGGGGCAGCAAAAAACCTTGGCTCCATGATCAATACTCCATATGATGAAGATGGCCCTTTTATCGACTATGATGGAAAAACACTCTATTTCTCAAGCAAAGGGCACAAAGGCATGGGTGGATACGATATCTACAAATCAACTTACGATGCAGCCACTGGCGAATGGTCTGAGCCTCTGAACCTTGGCTATCCGATGAACTCGCCGGACAACGATGTCTATTTTGTGGCTACCCGAGATGGCAAGCGCGGATACTACGCTTCGGCTAAAGTGGACGGACTGGGATTTACAGATATCTATCACATCAGGCTGGCTGATATGGAAGCGCCACCAAAAACTGTAGAAGCGAAAAAAGTAGAATCGGACCCTGAAAAGCCGGCAATCACCCCGCCGGTTATTGAAAAGCCAAAATTGCTGCCTGTCACCTTGGTGATCAAGGCGGTGGATAGCAGCACCAAGGAAACCCTGGAGGCTGACCTATCCATTGTTGAGGCTGCTACAGGCAAGTCTGTCCCACTCCAAAGTGCGGGAGAAGGACTGTATGAAGCCAGCTTCACAAGCAGCAAAGAAATTCTTTTAACCATTACAGCCCAGAAATCGGGCTACATGTATAAAAGTGTGGCACTTGCTATTCCGGCATCGACAAGTCAGGAAAATCGCCTTGCGCGTCAGATACCGCTCGATAAAATCCAGGTCGGCTATAGCAGGGTTATCAGAAATATTTATTTCGATTTTGGCACTGCCCGACTGAAAGATGAATCCAATCCTGAACTCGATAAGTTGCTCAAAGTATTACAGGAAAATCCCAACTATATTATTGAGATTTCGGGCCACACCGACAACATAGGTGGCAAGGACTTTAACCTTTGGCTTTCAGAGCGTCGCGCCCAGGCTGTTGTGGATTATATGATAAGAAAAGGGCAGGTGGAAGGTCGCTTTCTTATTGAAGGTTATGGTGAGGAAAAACCCATCGCCAGTAACGACGACGAAGATTGGGGCCGCGAACTTAACAGACGCGTAGAATTTAAAGTTTTGCGATTCAAGCAATAACATTCCTCCTGTTTCGCTGTTTTTTAGTTGCTCTGGTATACTTTTGTCCCCATGACAGAAGTACGTCTTTTGAATCATTTACTCCCTGAATGCAATCTGAAATAAAACCATATAAAAACCAGGCGCTGGGCAAAAAGGCCCAGGTGGCTGAAATGTTTAACAACATCAGTCCGAAGTATGATTTCCTCAATCACCTGCTCAGTCTCGGTATCGATGTAAGCTGGCGAAAGAAGGCAATTCGGTTGCTTAAAGAAAACAGACCCACGAAAATACTTGATGTGGCCACCGGAACCGCCGACTTTGCTATTCAGGCTGCATCCCTGTCTCCGGAAAAAATCATCGGCGTGGACATCTCAGAGGGTATGCTGGAGATTGGGCGAATAAAAATCAAACAAAAAAAGCTCGATCACCTGATAACCCTGGAAACAGGCGATTCTGAACAACTCAATTTTCAGGATAATCACTTCGACGCGGTCATTGTCGCCTTTGGTGTTCGCAACTTTGAAAACCTGGAAAGTGGTTTGGCCAATATGCAAAGGGTACTGAAAAAGGACGGCAAGGTGATTATACTTGAATTTTCAAAGCCGACCTCTTTTCCATTCAGGGAGATATACTATTTTTACTTTAAATATGTTTTACCTATTATAGGGAGGCTGGTGTCAAAGGACACATCAGCTTATACGTATCTTCCGGAATCGGTTAATGCATTTCCTCAGGGCGATTCATTTTTAAGAATCCTGGAAAAAACAGGTTTTAAAAGCACACAATGTATTCCACTTACTTTTGGCATTTGTTCCATTTACACAGGTTTAAAATAGGTTTCCCGTTTTTGCTCGCGCTTACCTTGGTGGCAAATTCAGCATTTAGCCAGCAGGCCTTTCAATACAATCTGCCTTTTTCCGATGCTAAATGGCTCCACTACGGTTTTAGTATTGGGCTTCATGGATCGAGTTTGCAACTGAAATATTCGGAGAAATTCGTGACGGATCAGATGGATACTGTTCATTCCATCATGCCGGCAAATGCCTTTGGCTTTTCCCTTGGATTTATCACTGATTTCAGGCTTCACGACCAATTCAATGTGCGCATATTACCCAAAGTATCGTTTTATGAATTTCCGGTCGATTTCAATTTTACCAATGGAACTATCGACAGGCAATTAATTGAGGCGACCTATGTTGAAATTCCTATGCTGCTGAAGTATAAGTCCGAAAGACACAAAAACTTCAGAGTGTATTTTGTAGGCGGTATAGCGCCTGGCCTGGAAGTATCCGGCAAAAAGCGTAAAGAACAGTCGGACAACAAGCTCCTCACTGAAGATTTTAATGTAAATATGGAACTGGGAATGGGTATTGACATGTACTTCCCGTTGTTCAAGTTTAGTCCGGAGGTGCGGTTTTCAAAAGGGTTGGTCAATTTGCTGAAAGAGGATAAATACGGATATAGCGATGGTATTGAATCCCTCAAAATGAACGTATTCACTATTTATATTCAATTCTCAGACTAGTAGCATGGCAAAAACAGTATTTATAACCGGCGCAACATCAGGTATAGGACTGGCGTGCGCCGAGTTGTTTGCACAAGCAAAATATAGACTGATCATTTGCGGCAGGCGCGAAGAAAGGCTGTTGCAATTCAAAGAAAAACACACCAGTGCTTCCATTCATCACCTTGTTTTTGACGTCCGTAACAGGGATGAAGTTTTAAGTGAAATTTCAGGCCTTCCCGAAGAATTCAGACAAATAGATATACTGATCAATAATGCAGGAAATGCCCATGGGCTGGAACCAATCAATTCCGGGAGTACGGATGATTGGGAAGCCATGATTGATATCAATGTAAAAGGTCTGCTTTATGTATCCAAAGCAATTATTCCATGGATGATTGAGCGAAAAGCAGGTCATATCGTCAATATTGGCTCTATCGCCGGCAAAGAAGTCTATGCTAACGGGAATGTCTATTGTGCCTCTAAGTTCGCTGTAGATGCCCTATCACAAGGTATGCGCATTGATCTGAATCAGTATGGAATAAAAGTATCTGAAGTTAACCCAGGAGCTGTAAACACAGAATTTTCTGCGGTTCGGTTCAAGGGCGACATTGAAAAGGCAAGGAAGGTTTATGATGGTTTTGAGCCGCTGGTTGCTGAGGATATTGCCGATGTGATATATTTTATTTGTACCAGGCCAGCGCATGTCAACATTGCTGAAGTGCTCATTCTTCCAACAGCGCAAGCCAGCGCAGGCATAATCAACAGACAAAAACAGTAGCACGAAACACTATTGGGTGGATAGGAAATAAAAAAAGCAGATCAAAGACCTGCTTCCTTCGTACTATTTGAATATCAATTACCGCTTGAATCCCAGAACACTACCTCCACAGTAGTTTTGTGAGCCGTCAAATGTAAACGTGATATAATAAATTCCTGTGGCACCGCAAGGGAAGATCATTCCCGGATAAAACTTTCCTTTGTTGAAATTGGTAGAAACCACCTGCCGTTTTGAATCATACATAGTGACAACAATTCCATCTGTACTTTCACCGTCATTACAGATATTCAAGAAATACTGGGTGTCCTTGCTGAATACATACGAATACTCCACTTTCGCCTTTGCTCCCCCTTGTCCGTCAACCTTAAAGGTTTTTAAGAAGGTAAATCCTTCCTGCAACTTGGAAATACAGGCATTGGCCTTTTCATCAGCACTGCACTGGCCCTGAGCCAACCCTGCTGATAGCAATACTGTCACAATTGCCACACTTAAAATATTAGCTATATTTTTCATAAAAATGTATTTCTAACTGATTATTGATTCCCTGATTTTCAACACTTGTGACCGAATTGCTTCAACATTCTCTGTGGTAATCTTCACAGTAGTCGAACTATTATCCTTCACCACAATAATTCCGTTGACCTCCTCCATGGTGGACTCCGCATATAGGGTCAGAATCTCGATTTGGTCAAAGGTAGCCTTCAGTTCCACGATTTGCTTATGAAGGTCCGCAATGGCAGGATCTTGTGTATAGAACTGCAATAATTGTACGATGTTGTCCAGTGTGATTTTTTGCTCGCCTATCTTTTCGATTAGTTGTTCGTTGCTTGGGTTGGCCTGCGCCACCTGACAAGTGATGTGAAGCGCTTCCATCCAGCCGCCGGCTAGAATGAGCACGCTGAGGTTTGAACGCTTATTTTCCTGTAAATAAGTGTTGATATCATTGAAATTCTGTGTCGTGATGAGCAACAGGGAATCCAGATTTTTGCTGTTTGTCGCCAATCGGGCGATCGTTGCAAAATCAAAATATTGTCCGATACTCAGGTCGTTTGCAAGACCCTTTATTGAGTTGAGGTATTTGATGGCATCCTGATTTTCTTCGTAAATATTCGCATACCCGAGATCGGTTCCGTATATACCCAGGTTTATTGCCTTTTGGAAATTGGAATTGTAATTGGAAGCATTGTCAGGTGAATTCAGAAATCCAAAGTTATACTGGGTGCCCGGCGTCTTTCAGCAGGTATGAAATCTCGAGAGGTGAAGGCACCTGCTGAACTATCTCGGCAATCACCTCTTCAGAAATCATCGGTGCGTCAAGCTCAACATTATTCAAACTGTCCAGAAAGGCCTGCTCGTCCGACTTTTTCCCGGGGCTACAGCCAAAGACAACCAGACAAAGAAGAAAATAGGGTATTTTTCTCATGATTTAATAATTAATGAATGCAAAACTATAAATATCAAACTTATTCTAAAACTGAA
The DNA here is from genome assembly GCA_034523095.1 of Cyclobacteriaceae bacterium. Classification (GTDB taxonomy): domain Bacteria; phylum Bacteroidota; class Bacteroidia; order Cytophagales; family Cyclobacteriaceae; genus JAAUQL01. The sequence continues at coordinate 54,925 of JAXHKU010000031.1, forward strand.
AATCAAGTAATTACGTGCCTTATCTTACACAGATGCTTAAGGTTTTTCCTTGATCAGAAATTTACTGCCCAACTTCTCCATTGCCTCGATGATTTTCCGCAACAGCTCGAAATATAGCGTCAGGTACATGATGATGGTCATGGCCCAAATCACGCTCAGATTAAACCAATACGTATCGAACACACCTCCAAAAAAATACTTGACGGGGGCAAAAAAGTGGGTCCGGTAATTAAGCGGATTGGTCGGTGCTTTTGGCACATTGAAAATGGGGTCCACGTTTTGCAACAACCTGCCATTAAACTCCCTGATTCTTTCTTTGGATGAAAGGTTTCTTACCAGATCTGCAAGGCTTTCGTTGTAATTCCGGTTCTTGATATCGCTAAGATCATAGCTGAAACTCTTTTCAAGTCCATAGATCAGCTTCTCCTTTTTTTGTACGGCCAGATTGTATTCATCCATATATTTTTGTGCGAGCTTTTCAAGATAGGCACTCAGCTCATTGCCAATAGCAACTGAAAACTTAGCCGGATCACAGGCAATATTCAGATCGATATCATTGACTACTGTGGCGCCAGCCTCCAATATCAATTCATTTTTAATCAGCTCAAGGTGCCTCCTGACCTTTGCGGATGTGGCTTCATCGGTTGATTTATAGTTTTCAATGACGTGGTTTAGCCTGTTCTTAAGCTCCTTCACCCAATAAGATGATTTGAAATCGGCCTGAAATTCATCCTTTTCGAAATCATAAAACTTCGACTCGTATTCATTATCCTTGAACTGCCTCACGGCAATTGCCTCATAAGCCCAACGCGATGACATTATATCGGCGACTATGGGAACCTTGCCTTTCGTACTGACCAGCTCATTGAGTTTATCAAAATTGAATAATAACCCACTGAGCACCATCTGGGGAATAATCAATAATGGTATGAGGATGTAAACCGTAACCGCTGAATTGAATGCGGATGAAATATTGAGCCCCATGACATTGGCGGTACACGATATGGTAAATAATACCAACCAATAGGTCAGCGTCATGTCGTGGATTTCTAGAATAAGATTGCCAATGACAGTAAAGAGTATGGTCTGTATAGCTGAAAGTGCAAATAGTATGGAGACTTTTGAAAGCAGGTAGCTGTTCCAACTTAGGTTAAGGAATGATTCCCGCTTCAAGATCTTCCGGTCTTTGATGATTTCTTCAGCGCTCACCGTGAGCCCCATGAACAGGGCTACAATGATAGCCATCATCAGGTAAACGGGTATGTTTTCATTGAAACGGAACACATAGCTGAGCGAATCCGGGCTGTTCTTGTACCTCACCAGAAATGCAAGTATGATCGCCAGAAGTGGCGCTTCCAGCACATTAATCAGCATATACTGCTTATTGCTCAGCTTGGATAACAAATCGCGCTTTGCAAAAATCAATGTTTGCTTCAGGTAGGTAGGAATTTTTAAAGAACGTGGTGGAAGTTCATGGATTTCTTCTACTTTTTCAGGCTTGTGGGTGGTGTCATACAACTCCTTCCACTGGGTGGGATTCACTTTTCGTTTACTGGTGAATTCACCATATTCATCGACCACTTTTGCTTCGATGATATTAAAAATCTGTTCCGGATTCACATTGCCGCACGTGGGGCACTGACCCTTATCTGCACCAACCTGATTTGTCGCCGCCTTGAAATATGTGACTGCTTCAACCGGCGGGCCATAGTATATTGGAAATCCACCGACATCCATAATCATCATCTTGTCGAACATTTTATAAATGTCAGAGGATGGCTGATGTATGACGACGAAGATCAGTTTGCCTTTCAGCGAAAGCTCTTTGAGTAAGTCAATTACATTTTCTGAATCACGCGATGATAAACCTGACGTTGGCTCATCGACAAATAGAACTGCCGGTTCACGAATGAGTTCTAGGGCAATGTTGAGCCTTTTTCGCTGTCCGCCACTTATGGTTTTATCCAGTGCGTTACCCACGCGAAGATCTTTTCTTTGATCCAACCCGAGGTTTGCCAGTGTGGCCATAACGCGCTTTTCCAGTTCCTCTTCAGAGAAATCAGCAAAACAAAGCTTCGCGTTGTAGTATAAGTTCTGGTAAACGGTGAGTTCCTCTATCAACAGGTCATCCTGCGATACATAGCCGATTACGCCTTTGATCTTTTCTGATTCATCAGAAAAAAATTCAACCCCGTTGATTTTGATCGACCCCGCGGTAGGTTTGTCGATACCAGAGAGTACATTGAGAAGTGTAGTTTTGCCAGCCCCGCTTGCGCCCATAATTCCGATCAGTTTGCCGGGGCCTTCAGCAATATTAACGTCGCGGAGGCCAAAGGCGCCATTAGGAAATTGCTTTTGAAGGTCTCTTGCGATAAAAGAAAGACTTACAGACTCAACTTCCGACAAGAAGTGCCGAACCAGATCGCTGTAATAGAGCGCATCCCCGGCTGGGGTTTTTATCGTACTGCCATGGGAAAAGTGGCTCGTTAGTCCTCTTTTAATGGCAAATCCATTGAGCAGTATTTCGTCTTTTCCCAGGTACCGGAGAAAATACATATCGACACTCCGAACCTTCAGGAATATCAGTTCTCCGGAAATCGAGGCCTCAAGTTGCTTGGTGGATTGGAGGTTTTCATCTATGCTTTTTCTTGCAATGAGCAAGTCTTCCTTATCGAGTACATCATTTCCAGTGTATAGAATGAAACTTTCGATAAGCTTGTATTCTTCATTGACGATGTTAAATACTTCAGAAACCGTATTTATGATCTCCATTCGCTGCGAGGAGAAGTTGCGGTCTGAACCGACGAGCTCCAGCAGCTTGATCAGGACAACTACCTTTTGTTTCTGGGTAAGGGTTTTATTGATTTTTCGGCAAATTGCCAGCGTTTTTACTGAGTCTTTTACGGAGGTGAGTTTTTTGCGATCCGGCTCCTCTTCTGCTTCTTTTCCATAACCCACGAATTCATCATAGAGGGCGAGGTATTCCTTGATGGAATCCTGATCGAGATCCTCTTTGAATATGGTAATGACAAAATCCCGCTCTTTTTCAGTAACGCCACCATCTTGCTTTGTGATGATGGCATATAACTGAGTCAGTGCTTTTAATATTTCCTCACTCATAGGTTAATTATTGTGACTTTCGCTGGCGCAAGCCAGAAAGTTTGAATGCAGTTTGCTGCGCAGAAGACTGGAATATCAATGATAAAAATTTAATTATTCCACTAATAGGGCTTGAGTTCAAAATCAACGTCAACCAATTCAGAAAACTCTTCGCCTGCCTCTTCCATATCCTCATCTTCTTCGTAGAAATACCAATGAACTTTGGCATTATTTATTTCTTCAAGTGCGGTGAGTACGTCCAATATCAGTTTGGAAGATGCTGTGTTGAAATACTCCAGTTTGAAAGCAAAGATGGTTTCCGGTAGCGGATCCTTGGCGTATTCACGGAGCCATTCGAGTACAGGCTGATAAAATTCTGCCGAATCCTCAGGCAGCGATCGCCCGGAGATTTCAAAAATCTTATTGGTCTTATCGAGTATTATTTTCGGGGTATCCTCAGTGCCCTCTAAATTTATTATTTCCATTGTTTCAGTATTTACAGTTTAATGCATTATCACTTATTATAAACGCGGTACGGTTGTTTTCAAGGAGAAAAACGATCGCCCTTCTCCCAGTGATTCAAACCCATATTCCAACTTCTGGCCCGACTTACGTGCCATGTCCACAAATCCTAAACCTGCCCCGCCTTTTTCAGTAAGTCCGGAGCCGCTTTTTATAATATCTTTATAAAGATTCTTCAAGCCTTCTTTATCCAGGCTGTTGATGGTGTCGAGTTTACTCCTGAGATCTTCGACATGCTCATCCTTGATTGGGTTGCCGGAGGTAATAATATAAGAATCCTCATGCTTCCCGATCATGAAAATGGCAGTATTTATTTGCCGTTCTCCTGAAATGTATTCTTCTCCATGCTTTACAATATTCTGGAGACACTCTACCATTACATTGAAAACCTTTCGCTTTATACCCGATTCTTCACCAATCGAATCCATGTTCCTTTCGGCCATGGCAAGCACGGACTTGGTGATTTCCTGGGTAAACTCTCCTTCGTAAACCAGAATTATGTTGTGCTCGAGCATCATTTGATGCATGTCATAAATGAACTTCATTTTCCTCAAAGATTATTTTATACCCTAATTCGTTATTTAAAATATTAATTTATATCATTCCCGGCAATAGTATGCCATTTATCTCAATTAAAACCTCACACCGATCAACAGCACATCGTCAGTTTGTTTTTGATCGCCTTTCCACTCTGTCCATTCCTGGTCGATACAATGATGTATTTCCGCCATTGGTTTTTTATGGTATTTAACGATAGCCTCACGCAAACGCTGTGGCCCAAATTTTCTGTTGTCCGGCCCGCCAAACTGATCCGGGAATCCATCAGAACAGAAGAAAATGGAATCCCCTTTATACAGTTCAAGTGTGGTGCAGGTAAACTTGGTCTGGTTCTTATAAATACCTCCACCTATTGGGAATTTATCACCTTTTACCTCATCGAGTTGGCCATCTTTCATCACATATAGCGGCCTGTGTGCCCCTGCATAACTGACAACGTTTGTCTTCAACTCGATTTTGCATAGTGCTATGTCCATACCATCTTTAGTCGTGGAGTCACCGGAATCTTGTCGCAGCGTTTTGGTAACGCCCCTGTCGAGATTGTCCAAAATTTCGCCCGGATCACTTATTTTTCTGCTTTTTACAATGTCGTTGAGCAGGAAGTAACCGATCAATGAAATAAGGGCCCCCGGCACGCCATGACCTGTACAATCTACGGCCGCAAAGTACATCGTATCGCCGACATTGATAAACCACGGAAAATCACCGCTTACTACGTCTCTTGCTTTGTACAGGATAAACGAATCCGGTAATATCTGGCGAATGACAGCATTATTTGGCAAAATAGCTCCCTGTATCCGCTTCGCGTAATTTATACTTTCAGTAATCTTGCGGTTTTTGGACTCGATTTCAAGCTCAAACTGTTTACGCTCTGTGATATCATGGGAAACCATAAGTATGGACTCCAGCGCATTTTCTTCGTCGAATTCCGGAATGGCATTTACCTGCATTACCCTGTCGCCCATAGCAGTCGGAAAGTCCATTTCCCTGGCCACTTTCACATTTTTGCGCTCAACCTCCCGCAAAAGGTCAAGCCACTCATTTTTAATGCGGTCTTCTACTACTAGCTCAGCGAGTTTCTTATTGAGGATTTCGCTGGGTTTATGACCGGTATAGGTTTCGATCATCGGATTTATATAGAATACCTCACCTTCCTGTGTGAACCTGGTAATGAGGTCGGGTGAGTTTTCTGAGAGCGCCTGCATCTTGGATTTCATGCGTTCCTCGCGCTCTGCACGACGGCGTTCGGTAATATCACGGCTGTTCAGGATGATGCCCTGGATCGCTGCGTCAGACAATAAATTGGTAGCAGTAGCTTCCAGCCAGATGGCATCACCGTCCTTTTTAATGTATTCATACTGCACGGTAACCGATTCAAACGGGTTCTTAATAACCTGCTTAAACATATTCTCATATTGCTCCACACCTTCCGGACTAAGGTGAATCTTGTCGTTCATGCCAATCAAATCGTTCTGGGTGTAGCCCAGAATTCTTTCTACCGAAGGACTGATATACCTGATGGTGCCCACTTTCTCATAGATGGCGATAACCTCAGATGCGTTTTCCAACAGAAGCTGCATTCTGTTTTGGGTCCTGTTTACTTCCTCGATCTGATCTTCCAACCGTTGGTTCGTTCGCTTCAATTCTTCCTGGGTTGCGGCCATTTCTTCTGCGTTTTGCCGAAGTATCTCCTGCTGCTCCTGGAGTTCATTACTCATTTTCTGCGATTCCTCGAGCAAATGGCGGGTGCGTTCGTTAACTTTTATGTTGAATATCGTTCTCGCAAGAATCAGGCTTATTTCCTTTACGAATTTTATCTGGCTGTCGGTGAATCTATGGAACCCGGCAAACTCCACGACGCCAAATACTTTTTCTTCCGTGATAAGCGGCGTAATGAGCAGGCCTGTCGGACGCCTGTCGCCAAGAATCCCTGAAGTAATTGTGACATAATCAGCGGGGATTTCTGTCCGGAGGATAAAATCTTTTTCTACTACCGCCTGACCGACCAATCCTTCCGCTAAGCGGAAGCGGGCCTTCATGAATTTCTTTTTATGATAAGCGTAGGCGGACTTCATTTCAATAAATGGCTCATCCTTATCATCATCATTCACCACATAGAAAGCTCCCTGGATGGCATCTATTTTTTCCGTGATATAAGCAATAACAGCATCCCCAAGTTCATCAATGGTATCATGTGATCGTAGAATCTCACTAATCTCAGCAACGCCGGTAACGATCCAGTTTCGCTCGGTATCGCGTTTTTCGGTTGCGAGCAGGTTATCCCGCATATTAATAAGTGCATTGCCGAGTAAGTCACCTTCGCTGGATGGCTGAAAATCGGCTTTCAACTCACCTTTTCCGATCTTTTCAGCAAATGTTGCAGTACGCTTCAATGCCTGTACCAGATCATCAGTTGTCTCTGCCATCTGACCGACTTCATCATTGTGCATCTTCTCGATCTGATCGGGAAGCATGCCCTTTGCGATGGAGGTAAGCGAGTCTTTCAGCGATAAGAGTGGCACGACGAAATACTGCGAAAACAATAAGGACACCATGGCGGCTAATACGAGAACGATAGCTCCCCAAATCGCAAACCTGATCAGTACTGCAAATGCCTTAGCATTAATTTCGGACATATCGACCTTGGCTTCAAGGCCCCAATTCAACTCCGGAACGGAAGTCCAATGTGAAAGTGTCTCCTTTCCTCTGTAATCTATCGAATATCCAGTGCCCTCATTTCCCTCTACCGCCTGCTGGATCGCCTGACCTTTAGCGTCCCCGATTTTCACTGATACATCCGTAGAATCAAATTTTAGTGGATTCAACACCAGCGCTATATCCTTTCTTTTTTGGGCCAGAACCACTTCGACTGTTTCACCAAAACCCATATCATCTTTTATATCAGCAAAAAGAGGGTTAATATCCAGTATGATAAAACACAGCGTAAGGCCATTTCCTGAATCGCCAATCGGCGACCCGGCAGCAATAAAATATCGGCCCTCGCTCCTGAATACATTGCCAAAGGATACTTCATGATTTACTGCTTCAACTAATGTATTGTCTGTTACCTTTATTTCCTTCTTAATATTCGTGGCATCGCTTGGGTCAGTGCTTAGTAGAATTTCGCCGCTTTTGTCAGTGACAATTATTTTTACCACTCCGATCGATTGCTTGATTGTACTCAAAAGGCTTTCCGCCTGCGCATTGTCAGTCGTCACAGCTTCGGTGATATCTTCGGCAACCATTGCCTCCTCTGAAAACATATCACCTGCGGCAGATTGTGTCGGCTGGATAGCTTTTACAGCGTCCATATTCGTGAGCAGTGCCAAATCACTTTTTGCTGATTCTACCAGCGTGTTAATGCGATCTTTCTTTACCTCCGCCAACGAATGAAGGTTTTGAATGAAAGACTCCCGGAGCATATTCTTCCGTAAGGAATAGGATATGTATCCGGAAATGCAAATGGTGAGAACTACCAGGATCAGTATCAGGCTGGTTAGTTTACCCCTTATGCTAATATTCTTAAACATCGAATCGTATGTAGTTTAATGCTAAATCACTTTTCATTATTTTCTTGTGCCTCTGCGGAAGATTGATCCGCCGCAGCTGTCTTCTTTTGCACCTTTGTAATTTCCTCCTCAGGCTTCAATACCTCCTGAATAAGTTTAATTTCATCAGAAGTGATCCCCTTAAAAGATCCAATTTCAACAACAGCAGCCACTTCATCCCCTTGCTTTATCGGTAGTATGACAAGGTGATTTGGCGAAGAAGCGCCCAACCCCGATATAATAGTGATATACCCTTTGGGCACCTCACTAATATTGATCAGTTTTCCATCCTTGGCTGCCTGACCGGCAAGTCCTTCACCAAATTCGTATTTTATCGTTTCACTTTCAGGCAGGCTGTAAGCAAATGAAGACATCATTTCGATGTACCTGATCCCCTTTTCTTTCTTCACGACATAATAAAGAGCCTGGCTGGCATCGATTTTCATACAAATTTTTGAAAGCAGCTTTTCTACTTTGAGTCTATTGTCTCTAATGCCCCTTAACAGCACTTATGATTTCCGCACACTCTCTGGAGAAGTCCGCCTGAACCTGTTTAGCTAATAGATCTGCTTCCACAGTTTGTTTGTCTTCTTTTCTGTCAACATACACGATTTTCTCAACAACCTGGGTCCTCGAAAATCTAAAATACATAGTGAGCAGGGAAATGACACCAAATAGCAACGTAACTCCCACAACGACATTTAGCATGCTGAGCGCAGGGGCAGCTTCGGATATTGCAAGGATATCTATTTTGGCAGAAATCCGCTCAATGGTTCCGGGCAAATTATACAGCAGGTACGCTGAGCCAACTACTCCCATGATGAATATGGCAGAAAGGATCAGATGAGATTTATTGATTATCGACTTCATGAACTACTTATATATTTTGTTTAATTCCTCAAATAGGCTGATAATCTGGTCTATTGTGAGGGTATAGTCTATTTCTGTGATTGCCAACGCTGCGGCGGGCATTGTATCGATCATGCACTCTTTTGGTTCCTGAACTATAGTCAGCCCTCCATTGTCTTTTATCTTTTTCATGCCAATGGCGCCGTCTTTGTTAGCACCGGAAAGTAATATACCAATCAGCTTGTTTTTATAAGTAAACGCCGCTGTTTCCAGCGTGATATCAATCGACGGCCGGGAGTTGTTTACCATTTCTTCGGTGGAAAGGCTAAAGTAGTGACCCAATTCTATGGACATATGGTAGTTTGCCGGAGCCAGGTATACCTGACCTTTGCGTATCGACTCCTTATCATACGGTTCGATAACCTCCTTAATGCTCTTTATTTCCAGTGCTTCAATAAAACCATTCCGCACATGCTTAAGACGGTGCAAACACATTATAACAGGCAACGGAAATTCCTTCGGAACATGCGACAGTAGCCGGGTAATACCCTGAAAACTACCAGCGGATCCTCCGATGACGATAGCTTTAAAGTTATTATGTAGCTTCGGGAATTTCATGCTTGAGATGCTATCTGCACCTATTCTTTTATTTTCTTATAAATTTTTTCTTCGTTGTTTACCACTATGAACTTATTGGATATTTCACACCAAATCAGTGATTCCTTGGAGCCGATGGCCAGGTATCCGTATTTGAAAATGCTCTCGTGAAGTTTTTTCAATACATCGTTTTGAAGGTTTTGGTTGAAATAGATCATCACGTTCCGGCACAGAACCAGGTCGAATTTGTTGAAAACGATACCATTAACCAGATCATGCTTTCGATATGAAACGTCCTTCACCAGGGATTTATCCATATAGGCCAGCCCGTTTCTTACTTCAAAATATTTGTTTAACTCATTCTCACCCCTGAACCGTACATAGTTCTTTTCGTTCAGCTCCATGTTTTTGGCGCTGTACACACCACTTTTTGCCCGCTCCAGTATTTCATTGTCAATATCGGTAGCAATGATTTTCGAATCCTGCAGAATACCCATCTCCTTGAGCATGATGGCCATGGAATACACCTCTTCTCCCGATGAGCAGCCGGCATGCCAGATGGTCACTTTATTGTGGTTTAGAAGAATGTTTGGAATGATTTTGTCCCGCAAAATCCTCCAGAACGACGGATCGCGGAACATTTCGGTAACGTTTACGGTGATTTCAGAAATAAACTCTTCAAAGAACGCCGGATCCTCGCCAATCTTCTTGATGAGGAGGTCAGGGCTGCTGAATTTGTATAATTCCAAAATACGCAGAATCCGACGTTTGAACGATGATATGGCATAATTGGTAAAATCATAACCATATTTAGCTTTGATCGTCTCCGTTAGTTTCCGAATATCTACAATTTGAATATCCTGCATGGTTATCCTATTTACCAGGCTTTTAATTTTAGTTTTTCAATCATTCAATCACGTTGTGTTCTGGCGTAGAGTTGACTTGTCCAAAAATGGTTCTGCAAATCTTAGTTTTTTAAATTGAAAAATTGTCCAAATAGCCTCGTAAAACAGTTTGACGAAATATATTATAATTATTTTAACTTTTTGATCCGTATTCTAATATCCTTAGTAATGACAATGGGTTCCTATTGCACCTGAAGCCACATTTTACCACACCTGGTGGCAGTGTAACTTTTAAAGGCATAGTGCATGATTAGTAATTACAAATGCAGGTAATATGGCCGCATCAGGCTGATATACTGCTCCGAATAATCTCCTGATTCCTGCCGGATGTGAAATCTGTGGATACTTTGCTGACCTTCAGACTTTCTCAGTAGAAAGATGATGGCTTTGACCGGCCGGTCCATTTGCTCTGAAATGTGCAATTCAGAATATATATAAAGCCCATGCGCTAGGGCGAGGTTGTGGAGCAGCTCACGCCCCGATGGTGGCAGTAATATGGAAATAATACCATTTTCGTGGATCAGGTTGGGCAATAGACCTGCTAAATCATTTAGCTTTAATGATGTGTCATGTCTGGCCTGATTTACCTTATCGAACGGCGACTTGAGCTGATCTTTATAGAATGGTGGATTGGTAATGATGAAATCGTAGCTTTTACCGCTGCTGACTCCATACGAGCAGATGTCAGCATGAATGGGGCGAATAACTTCCGGCCATGGACTTTGAGCAATATTTTCACGCAATTGTTGAAATGCATCCTCCTCGATCTCCACCGCATCGATGGCCACTCCAAACCGTTGCGCGCACATCAGGGATAACACACCCGTTCCGGCCCCGATATCCAGAATGCTCTTTGGCTGAATTTCCGGTATCCACGCTCCCTGAATGCACGCCATCGAGGTGACCTTCATGGCACACGGGTCCTGTCTGATTGTAAATTGTTTGAACCTAAAAAAGTCCCTTCCCACTCATCCGGTTCGTTAGCGCCTCATATTCATGATCAATGAGTAGGTTTTTCTCTACCGAGGCAGCAACAGCAAGTTGATCACATCGCTCGTTTTCAGGGTTACCCGCATGGCCTTTTACCCATTGGAATTTTACTTTATGCTTGTTGTGCACTGCGATGTATCTGCGCCACAGGTCTTCATTCTTTTTGCCTTTGAAGCCTTTTTTCACCCAGCCCCAGATCCAGCCCTTTGAAACGGAATCGACTACGTACCTGGAATCTGAATAGATAATCACCTCAAGTCCATCATTCTTCAGTGCTTCCAATCCTTTTATCACGGCCAGGAGTTCCATCCGGTTGTTGGTGGTCAGGCGAAAACCCTCGGCAAGTTCTTTTCTGTGCGTACCGTATTTCAGCACCACGCCATATCCTCCCGGGCCCGGGTTGCCGGTAGCTGCGCCATCGGTAAAAATGATAACCGGCGCCATCCTAAAAATTTTCTTTAAAAAGCTTTATCGCGAGCGATATCAGTATGATGCCAAATACTTTGCGCAAGATATTGAACCCATTTTGGCCAATTTTTCTTTCGAGCCAAACGGATGACTTGAGCACGATAAATACGAAAATTAGGTTCACCACTATGCCGATGAGAATATTGGTCTGGCTGTAAACAGCTTTGAGCGACAGGATGGTGGTCATGGTTCCGGCGCCTGCGATGAGTGGAAATGCCAGGGGAACAATCGATGTCGTGCCGGTCATGTCGGGACTTTGTTTGAAAAATGACCGGTCAAGGATCATTTCCATTCCGATAATAAATATAATAAGCGCACCCGCAATGGCGAAAGAAGCAACATCGATTCCAAATAACCGCAGAATAGCGTCTCCGATGAAAAGAAACGAAATCATGATTACACCAGCCACAATCGTTGCCTTCTCTGATTCGATATGGCCGCTTTTCTTTCTTAAATCAATGATGACAGGAATGGACCCGAGAATATCAATAATTGAAAAAAGGATAAGGGTGACGGTAGCTATTTCCTTAAAATTCAGCACGGCGATAATGGGATTTTGAGATAAATTATTTGATTAAAAAGTGCTGCAAAGCCAACTCATATCCATTCAAACCCAGCCCCACGATCACCCCTTTGCATACGCCTGACAGATGGCTGTGATGACGGAATTCCTCGCGCGCATGGATATTCGAGATATGGACTTCTATAGCTGGCGTGGTCACCGCCGCCAGCGCATCGCGTATGGCTATGGATGTGTGCGTATAAGCACCCGCGTTGATGATGATACCATCATAGTCAAATCCGACCTCATGGATTTTGTCGATAATCCATCCTTCTGAGTTGGACTGGAAATAGTTCAGATCCACGCCTGGGTATTTCGTCTTAAGGGTAGAAAAATAATCTTCAAAGGATTGGTTGCCATAAATGTTTTTTTCTCTTTTACCAAGTAAATTCAGATTTGGCCCGTTGATTATTATCACTTTCATGTTCAAGCAGATTAAAGTATGAACTGGGATACACTTATTCGCCGTTTTAATGCTTATCTGAAGCTTGAGCGCTCACTTTCAGACAATTCCGTACAAGCATACGTACGAGACGTGACAAAACTAAGACAGTTTGTCGATATCTCCAATTTGAGCCTTACACCGGCAGAAGTAACAGGGAATCATATTGGTGATTTCCTGAAATATATTGGTGACCTCGGCTTGTCGGCTTACAGCCAGGCGAGGATGCTTTCTGGCATCAAGTCCTTTTTCGAATTCATGGTTTACGAACAAATAATCACCGTGAGCCCGGCAGAACTCATTGATTCACCGCGCCTTGGCCGCAAGCTTCCTGATGTTCTTTCGGTTTCCGAGATAGATAAATTATTCGAGGCCATCGACCTTTCCACGCCGGAGGGCGCCAGGAACAGGGCCATGCTGGAAGTGCTCTACAGCTCAGGGCTGCGCGTATCGGAATTGGTAACCCTGCGACTCAGTCATATATATTCCGACATTGGTTTTCTCAGAATTATCGGGAAGGGCAATAAGGAGCGGCTGGTCCCCATTGGCAAATCAGCATTAAAGTACCTGGGGATATACGTGGAGGAGATTCGCTGCCACATCACAATTAAGCCAGGCTTTGAAAATTACACATTCCTCAACCGACGCGGTAGCGGCTTGTCGCGTGTCATGGTATTTTCTATTATAAAAGCGCTTGTGGCCAGGGTAGGAATTGAAAAGAAAGTGAGCCCGCATACATTCCGGCATTCATTTGCCACTCATCTTGTGGAAGGGGGCGCGGACCTGCGGGCAGTACAGGAAATGCTGGGACATGAATCCATTACTACTACGGAGATTTATACCCATCTGGACAGAGAGTACCTGAAACAGGTAATTCTGGAATTCCACCCCAGGCAATAAAGTGTATAAATCCCATTATGTTCTTGTTATCCAAAGTCGTTCATTTCACTGCATTTTTAATTTTTAGGCAACACTAAAAAAATGTTTGTCGATAGATTTAGGGCGTACATCTACTAATTCAGCATTATTAAAGAATTTTCGCAATACTGGCTTTTGAATTTACCACTTTTGAGGGTGTTTTTGCCTTTAATCACAGGCAAGACAGATGACACAGACTTCGCATCAGTAAAATCGTCGGTTCAATTGTAGGAGAAGACGCGGCAACTGAGGTAACCATGATTTTGGCCCCCTTGCATTTTTCAAGGTAAAATTCAACCTCCGACCATAGTGGCGGATGTTTGGGCATTTTATATAATTAATCAAAAACCATGGATGAGATCAAGGAGTTAATCAAGATTGTCTCTGACCACACAAAAAGGAACCTTCCGTTGCTTGACCTAAAAAAGCAACATCTGAACGGCAATAAAGAAATGAACCTGTTTCTGGGAATAAAGACAGGCATGTTCAACAATGATGAGGAAGCATCGGTCGGCATATACGGCAGCGAGGAAGTAGATTTTAAATTCAGGATGTTAAAATCCCGACTAAACAGGAAGCTTTTAAATCACCTGTTTTTCATGGATTTCTCCACTACTCCATCTTCTAAAACAGTCAATACTTACCAGGAAGCGCTGGATTATCTTCACTTTTCAAGGATGCTTTTGAAAATAGGGGAAACCACCCTTGGCACCAAATTACTCTACAAAACGATAGATATTGCCAAAGTGGGGGAGTTCACGGTGGTTATCATTGATTGCCTTTGGGAACTCAGGGAAGTATATTCCAAAACATTCAGGCCAAGCTTTTTCAAAACATAAAAAATCAACTCATGGAGTTGGAGGCATTGGAACGGATAGAAGAGCGCGCCAATAGTATTTTTCAGGAAAACAGGCTCTTCATCAATAGCTCCGTGACTAACAGGAAAAAAAGCCTTGAGCCATTTGCCAAAGGAGTTGCTGAACTGTGGGACATGTATTTGAAGTCTGATTCGTACAACATATTCGAAAAGTACATGAAGTTGCAAATCTGGCATCATGAACTTAACGGCGACTTCGAAAAGGTGCTTTTATTTGCAGATAAAGTGATGAAAGACCATAAGGCCGGACTTATTAACCCAATTCGATTCAACGAATTGTTCCTGGATAAAGCAAAAGGCAATGCACTCATCAAGTTGCGCCGGTTTGACGAAGGTGCTGATTTCGTGGAGGCTATGCTGAACAAAATCGACGATTCATCCACAGAATGGTATGTCTTTGCCGAGACCTACCTGATGCTCAACATCCAGCGGTATGCATTCGACAAGGCCTCGGAGGTTTTTCAGCGTGTCGCGGCAACAAGGAATTTCGACAACCTGGAAAAAGATGATATTTTAAGGTGGAACATTCTCCGAAGCTATTTGTATTATCTCACCGGTGATAAGAAAATCGTAAAGAAATTTGGTTACGAGGAATTCATTTCCGCTACGCCGGTCTATGAGAAAGATAAAGCAGGCATCAATGTGGCGCTGTTGATACTTCAGATACTGGAATACGCCAAGGGCGATCTGGCTCAACTCCACGAAAAACTCATCTCGATTGATGAATATGTGAGCAAATTCCTGAACAACAGCTTCAGCAAACGCACTAAAACGTTCTGTAAATTGCTGCACAAAATCGCAACGCACAATCGGGATTATGACACTATCAGCCAAAAAAGCCGATATCTGCATGAAAAACTCAACGATTCGGAGGTCGCCGGCAAGACGTTCGTCGATGTGGAAATAGTCCCATATGAATTTCTGTGGGATAAGATTATGGCCGAATTGAAAGCATTCAAGGCCTGATCGCAGGCGCAAATACAATACAGCGGACGATCCTACAGTGGTCGCCCGCTTTTTTTATCGTATTCTGTCAACAGATTTCACCAGGTTCTCGTCTCTTTTTATAAACCTGTTGGCCAGTGAATTCATGATCATGGCAGCAAGTGGAAGAAAATAGCCGATCCTGAAAGCCCCCTTTTCCGATGATCCTATGGCATTCTCACCATTATAAATCAAATAGGTAGCAGCTGCAATGAGTGCCATCATCAGGAACGCATTGAGTGCTCCCAGTTTCATTTGGAACATACGCCTGCGATATTGAAAAATGGAGTACAGCGCTACCAACGCGGAGGCAATACACAAAACAGCGAGGTATATCACGGTCTTTTCCACCATCAACTGCGGCTGGGCACCGGGTTCTTTTGTGGTCGTGAATTCCCTCCAGTAAAAGGCATCCAGCGTATAGGTAATGCCCTTTTCAGTATTGGATTTCTCCCAAATCGGCATGGACATCTCCAGCGCCATGCAGATAATTATTCCGATCAGAAATAATGTTTGGACTCGTTGAATCATAATCAGTGGATTTTCATGCAAATAAAAACAAATCACTTCAGAATAAAACATTCGAAACGATAATGAAGTAGGTTACTGATGATACTTCGCGCGTACGATTATCTTTGTACCGAAAACTGCGAAAGCGTGAGGTATTTCTTCGACATAGCTTATAATGGAACTGCATACCATGGCTGGCAATCACAAAATAATGCCCTGGGAATCCAGCAGGTCATTGAAGAGAAGTTATTTCTGATTACCCAAAAGCAGATTGATATTACGGGGAGCGGACGGACGGATACTGGTGTCCACGCCATTCAGCAGATTTTCCATGCGGATTTTGCAGAACAAATCAATACCGGAGACCTCCGTTTTCATCTCAACTCCGTCCTGCCAAATGACATCATGATCAGGGAAATAATGCCGGTGCACCCAGAAGCTCATGCCCGCTTTGATGCCTGCCAACGGACGTATCAATATAGAATTATCGGTGAAAAAAATCCTTTTCAACGAAAGCAGGCTTATCATTATCGCAAGTCCATGCGGTTAGATGCCTTGAATGAAGCGGCCTCCTACCTGATCGGTAAACACGACTTTCAGGCATTTAGCAAGGTAAAGACCGATGTAAACAACTATTTTTGCCAGATAAACCAGTCGAGCTGGCAATTGAATGAATCAGTTTATTGTTTTAACATCAGCGCCGACAGGTTTTTGCGGGGAATGGTTCGGGCCATCGTTGGAACTCTTCTTTTGGTCAATGAAGAAAAACTGGATGTTATGGATATCGAACAAATAATCCTGAGTCGTGACAGACAGAAAGCGGGTCGATCCGTTCCGCCGGAAGGCCTATACCTGATGAAGGTGGAATATCCCGCGGAAATATTTATTTAGAACAGAACGTGCAAAAAGAAAAAGTCAGCGGTAAGATCATCGATCTGCATATTTTAAAGCGATTGTATCGGTACATAAAACCGTACACAGCTCGCTTTTATACCCTGGTTTTTCTCACAGTGGCTCTTGGTATTATAGGGCCCATACGGCCGCTCCTGGTTTCCAAAGCCATCGACGACCATATCGCTATCGGAGATTATCACGGTTTGCTTTTTATCACGGTGATACTTGTATCGCTCATCATCGTTTCAGGGATTTTTGAATACTTCCACACCTACCTCAGCGGTTGGCTCGGTCAGTATATTATCAAGGATATCCGTGTAAACCTATTTGAGCATTTACTGAAAATGCGGCTGAAGTTTTTTGACCGGACACCCATTGGCCGCCTTGTTACCCGCAATGTTTCTGATATAGAAACTTTGTCCGAGGTATTCAGTCAGGGTATTGCGGCACTCATTGCCGATGTGCTTCAATTGGTATTCATCCTGATATTCATGTTTTACCTTGACTGGAAACTCACGGTGATGAGCCTGTCAACATTGCCCTTACTGGTGATATCCACCTACATTTTCAAGGAGAAAATCAAGGAGGCATTCAACGAAGTGCGAATCGCCGTAGCGAATCTGAACACATTCGTCCAGGAACATATCACGGGCATGAGTGTCGTGCAGCTTTTCAGCAGTGAAGACCGTGAATATTCCAAATTCAAAGAAATCAATAAAGAACATCGCCGAGCGCATATCAAATCTGTGCTTTACTATTCTGTTTATTATCCGGTTTCGGAAGTAATCCAGGCGCTGGGTATCGGACTTATCGTATGGTTTGGGGCCAAAGGGGTGCTGCAGGAGACTACTTCCTTTGGAGCTCTTACAGCTTTTATTATGTATCTGAGATCTGTTTTCAGGCCGATCCGACAGATAGCCGACCGGTACAATACCCTACAGATGGGCATAGTGATTTCGTCGCGCATCTTTGATTTGCTCGATAGCCAGGACCAGATTCCGAATAATGGCCACGTGGTGGCTGATGTGCTTGACGGCCGCGTTGAGTTCAGGGATGTGACTTTTGCCTATAACGAGGAGGACTGGGTTTTGCGCAATATCTCCTTTCAGGTAGAACATGGAAAGACACTCGCTTTGGTCGGTGCTACAGGAGCCGGGAAATCGTCAATTATAAATTTACTGACACGGTTTTATGATATTAAACATGGAGAAATTCTGGTCGATGGAGTCTCAGTAAAGGATTATGAGTTGAAATCGTTGCGCAAGCACATTGGTGTTGTGCTGCAGGATGTCTTCCTTTTTTCTGATACCATAGAAGCAAATATTACGCTGGGCGATCCTTCAATCAGCAGAAAGCAGATATACGATACGGCAGAATTGGTTGGTGCGCTGCCATTTATTGAGCGATTGCCAGGCAAACTCGATTACAACGTAATGGAACGTGGCGCAACGCTTTCGGTAGGACAGCGGCAATTGATCTCCTTCATCCGAACCATGGTTTATGATCCAAAAATTCTGATTCTAGATGAAGCCACTTCATCGGTAGATTCTGAAACGGAGGAATTAATACAAAACGCCATTCAGAAAATGATGTCGGGCCGCACATCTATCGTCATCGCACACCGCCTGTCTACCATTCAAAATGCAGATACAATCATTGTGCTGGACCATGGAAAAATTGTAGAATCAGGGTCGCACAGTCAACTGCTCGGGTTGGGCGACTACTACGCGCAATTATACAATATGCAGTATAAGGCGATGGCACATTAGGCAAATCCTGACTAAGACTTCATCCATTCAAAAGTTTCATAATGGTGGTTACTCATGCCCAACTTCTCATAAACTCGTATTGCAGCCACATTTGATTTATCTACATACAGACGGATACCCCTGTAATTGTTCCTTTCATCCAATGTTTTGGCCTTGATGTGCTCGTACATTTTTTTGAAAACTCCCATCCTGCGATATTCCTTCTCCACATATACCGACTGGATCCAGAGAATCTGACCATTTCTCCAGTCACTCCACTCGTAGGTTGTCAACAGCGAACCAACAGGTTTATTCCCGGATTCAGCAACGTAGTATAATCCTTTGGTATTATCATTCATTACCGCTTTGACTCCAAGCTCTACGATGGGTTCTTGCAGCAATATGCCTTCGGTTTCCATTGCCATCTCCATCTGAAATCTGACAATCGTACTGTAATCGTCGCGCTGGGCTTCCCTTATGACTATCATGATAAAAGTTTTGGCAAATATGGTTAATCTGCCTTGTAAGCACAAAGCGCCTGGGAATTGTAAAATTTAATTATTGCCTTCTTACAGAGTAGGCCGGGCGATTGCATGCGGAAAGTGAGGTTTGCACCTGTTCACTATCATTGATAATCTTATAAAACTTCGAATAATATTTCACCCCCTTTTTGGTAACGTATTCCGGAACCAGACTAAAATCCTCATACAATTGGATGATATCAGCTCTTTTCTCATTGAATAGTTTTATCGTTTCGTCCATGGTCTGGTTATCGCGGCAACTACCTTTGTAATACCTGTCGGTTACCTTTGTGATGGGAATTTCCTTTGATGTCGAGGCATAATCGGTGTTAATGACTCCCGAAAAATCGAAATCGTAGGGAACTGCAATCAGAGCTCCGCCTACTTTTCTTTGAAATATGTTGATGTTATGACGCGTATTTACATACCAATCTGTGTTGCCGATCATATACTGGAACATGGCCATTCTATCAATCGTGGCTGTTTCACAGCTATCCTGATGATATACCGGCTTTTCATATACTTTGGTGCCGGTTCTCTTCGCAAATGTATCGTCATCCTCGATCATAAAACCGTCGATAGTGATATCCGGTGAATTGTCACCGGTATCTTTTATGGTAAGGGTGATTAACCGAACACGATAACTCTCGTCTGATGATCAAGTTATAACTTTTGTAAATCAGATACTCTTCAAACAGGTAGTTGGTAAAATCCTGGTCTTCCCGACATTGCAGTACCAGTTTTACTTTGTCATTCCCGTCAAAGGTCGTATTGGCGATTTGACTCCTTTTAAAATTAATTTTCAGTGGTGGAATCTCGCACAAGCCGGTTATTCTCCGGGTTCTTCCTCTTGGCTTGACTTTAACTTCAAACATATTGATCTTATTGGCAGGAAGATACTCGATCAGTTTGCCCGCAATATATTCGGGATCCTCACTGATGTCATTTTGAAGTACACTGAGGTCGGCCTGAAGGGTCAGCTTCAATGGCTGATCATCCTCAAAGAGTGATTGGGCATTTAAGGGCAATATCAGTGACCACACCAACACAAGGCTGATACTAACACTTAAAATCAAATTACTTTTTGTCCTTAACTGAAATGGATTTTTAAAACTTTTCATCATTTGTTAACAACTTCACAGTTCCTTTTAATATTCTTGTTGATTTAACAATTATCAACTCGGTATGTTTAAAATTTGTCAATTTACATACAGACAAAGATACGTGCTAGTAACTGAAAAGGTTTGTGTATTTACTACGCTAAGGCAAATGCGTCAGTAATAAAGTGTCTTGATTAGCATTCAAAAAACGTACAATCGCAGATAAACTCATGCTTATTTGAATATATCGCAAAATATTAGTTGTTTCATTGCAATTTGTATTGATAATTGACCGAGTTTAACTTAATATGAATTTTTTGTTATGTAAGACTTTTTATGAAAAAAGTACCCTTCCTGTTATCTCGACATCGCCGGATACACCCTTTTTGTAGGTTCAATTCCATTGTTCCAAGAAATACGGATGATCCAGGTGTATTTTAGCCTCAGCCTACCGTTATTTGCGCTTGTGAGCAAAACCAATTGTCTTTGAACAACCGATCATCAATGGCGCAACCTCCTGAAAATCGTTTGCCTGTCTATAAAATCGCGATCACAGGTCCGGAATCAACCGGCAAATCTACGTTGGCTAAAAGGCTGGCGGACCATTACAAAACAATTTGGGTAGAAGAATATGCAAGGAATTACCTCCACCAACTGGGAAGGCCTTATGAAGAATCCGACTTATTGACCATCGCCATTGGACAGATCGAAAATGAAAAAAAGAATCATGAAAAAGCCAGTCGGTTTCTATTTTGCGATACTGAGCTTATTGTATTGAAGATCTGGTCGGAGCATAAATATCAACGCATCGACGAACAAATTCTGGAATTGCATAAGCAGACACACTATCATCACTACCTGCTCATGAACATTGATCTTCCATGGGTTTTTGACCCGTTGCGTGAGCATCCCGACCATCGGTTATATTTCTTTAAATGGTTCATCCGTGAGCTTGCACAAAAAAATGCCTCATTTTCCATAATCAGCGGAGCGGAAGATGAGCGACTAAAAAACGCCATTGAGGCAATTGACAGGCTATTTCCGAATTGATTGCCAATCTGCGATTGTTAATCAATGGCTTATAATGTTGGATAGCCATAGCAAAACAGTGAATTTTTTATACCTTTGATGCGATGGGGTGCCTGTCGGGCTGAGATCATACCCTAAGAACCTGATGCCGGTAATGCGGACGTAGGGAGTGTAATTTCGATACGACAGTTTCCTATCAATTTGTGTCACTCAGGGGTGCCTTAAAATTTCGGGCTGAGATTATACCCATATTACCTGAACCGGATAATGCCGGCGAAGGGAGAAGGCAAAAGGTAACAGGCCATCCCCATGCCTGGATTTATAACCTTTTAAATCATTACCATGAAAAAAAGTCTTTTAATTGGGTGTTTCTTCCTGCTTTCGCTCGCTTCAGCTTTTTCCCAGAGCGTCCTCTCCGGGAACGTTTATGACTCCCTTACAAGTGAGAGCCTGTCGGGTGTTAATATCTATTTACCTGAAATAAACATAGGAACCAGCACCGACGAAAACGGAAAATTCAAAATTGAAATGCCCCCTACACGCTCCAGGATAAGGGTGAGTCATATTGGTTTTTCAACATTCACGATGGTGTACAAAGGCAACAATGATCTGCACATCGCTCTACTGCCGGCGCAGAACCTGGATGAAATTGTCATTCAAGCCTTTCGCGCCACCGAATTGACACCTGTTACAGAAAAAACACTGCAGAAGGATCAGCTCAAGCCACTTTTAGTTGGTCAGGATGTACAATTTGTCTTAGAAAAAGCTACTCCATCCATACTGAGTTACTCCGAATCTGGTGGAGGTTTTTCAAATTACGGGCAGTTTCGCTTGCGCGGAATAGATCAGAGCCGGGTAAACATTACGCTGAATGGCGCCCCTCTCAATGACATGATCGACCAGGGTGTGTTTTTTTCGAATTTCACCGATTTCACCAATAGTATCCAGAGCGTTCAGGTGCAGCGCGGTGTTGGAACAAGCAGCAACGGCACTGCATCCTATGCCGGTTCTATCAACTTCGAATCCGTTAAATTAAATGATGAAAAACCATCTGGGGAAATTGAACTTGTTGGTGGCTCTTTCAATACCTACAAAGTGCGGTTGTCGGCCAAGACCGGTCTTTTACCTTCCAAAACCGCATTTTTTACCCAATTTTCAACTTTTACAACAGATGGTTATCGGTATCATACTGGCACAGATTCATACTCATTCTATGGTTCTGGTGGATATTTTGGAGATAATGATGTGGTCAAATTCACTGCCTTTATTGGTAATTCACAGAATGGGTTAGCATACAGCCCAGTGGCCATCAGCGAAATAGACAACGATCCCCGAACAAACTATTTGAATGAGAACGACACCGATAATTTTGGGCAAAGGTTCGTTCAACTACAGCACACGCACCGATTTTCCGACAACGCCAATTTGAGTTCTTCTTTTTATTATGGAGGTTCAGGTGGGGATTACTTCTATAGCTATTATGATGAAAATGGTGCACTTAATCAAATCAATTACCCCCTTCAAAACAATCACTTTGGAATAACCTCAAGCTTCAATTCAAACCTGTGGGTTGAAAAGCTCAATTTCACCACGGGGATACACGCTTACACATTTCGTCGCCTCAACGAAGAATCTCTGATGCCCGATGATGCAAATCCCTATTACGTGGAGCATTCGAACAAGGATGAAATTAGTCTGTTTGCCAAGGCTGATTATTTGCTGGGCAAATTCAGGATTTACGGCGATTTGCAATTTCGCACCCTCAATCTGACAATAGACCCGGATGATACAGTTCTTCCGGATGAAAGCAACATCATAAAAAACTGGACATTTCTGAATCCGCGATTGGGCCTGACATACGAACTGGATCAACATAAGACAATTGTACATCAGCTATGGCAATACGGGCAGAGAGCCAACCAAAGTGGATATTTTTGGAGGGTTTTCTTTGACCCCATCCAACCTTGCGAGCGTAACAGGTGATGATGTGAAACCGGAATTTGTGAATGATCTGGAGGCGGGTCTAAAAATTAGCTACCCTAAGCTACAAGGAGAGATCAATGGATTTTTAATGCATTTTATAGACGAAATTGCCCCTATTGGTGAGTACGTTCCTGAAGGATTTTTACAATTAAGGAAAAATATACCAGCGAGTACACGGACTGGAATAGAAATGGACTTGCTTTGGAAATTGTCTGACCGCGTCAGCCTGATCGGAAATGCAACCTATATGTATAGCAACATTGCTGAGTATCATCCGGAAGAAAGTCCTGTGACTTACTATAATGTAAAGCCAGCACTAAGTCCCGAATTGATCGGACAGGCTGCGATGGAATATGAACTAACGCACTGGTGGAGTTTTCGTTTATCAGGAAGGTATGTTAGTGAATCCTTTCAGGAACCGACAAACAACGAGCTATTCATGATGCCTTCCTTCGGAATTGCCGATTTGAGTACATCCATTAAAATAGGGAAGAGGAGTTCTATTGACTTTTCCCTTAACAACATCTTCAATGCGCGGTATTTTACTTACGGTGCCCCGGTTGATGTAGATTGGGATGGTAGCTTCGATGAGCCAGGGTACTTTATTCAGCCACCACGTCATGGATACATCAGAATTGTTTATGGTATATAAAATATAGAAGCGTCCACAAATGCAAAAAGCCCCGATGTATTGGGGCTTTTTTGTTATAAAAGGTTGGCGGCGACTTACTCTCCCACGTGTTACGGCAGTACCATCAGCGCTGAGGGGCTTAACTTCTCTGTTCGGAAAGGGAAGAGGTGCACACCCTCGCTAGAGCCACCATTAAGGTTTTATTTAGTATGGAGTATTAAGTATAGGGTATTAAGTATTAAGGTTGTTCATTCTCCTCTTTGTACTTGATACTTTGTGCTTGATACTTTTCACTAAAAGACATGTAGTTAGTGAAAGAGTCCTGGAGATATTAAAATTAAGGTATGGAGCTACAGAAAAAAGATGTTGGGTAATTAGTACTACTCGGCTTTGACATTACTGTCTTTACACCTGTAGCCTATCGACGTCATCGTCTATGACGACCCTTAAAAGGAAACTCATCTTGAGGTGGGCTTCGCGCTTAGATGCTTTCAGCGCTTATCCCGTCCGTACATAGCTACCCGGCGCTGCACCTGGCGGCACAACCGGTACACCAGCGGTACGTCCGACCCGGTCCTCTCGTACTAAGGTCAGGTCCTCTCAATCTTCCTACGCCCACAACAGATAGGGACCGAACTGTCTTGCGACGTTCTGAACCCAGCTCGCGTGCCACTTTAATCGGCGAACAGCCGAACCCTTGGGACCTTCTCCAGCCCCAGGATGTGACGAGCCGACATCGAGGTGCCAAACCTCCCCGTCGATATGAGCTCTTGGGGGAGATCAGCCTGTTATCCCCGGAGTACCTTTTATCCTTTGAGCGATGGCCCTTCCATACGGAACCACCGGATCACTTTAGCCTACTTTCGTACCTGCTCGGCCTGTAGGCCTCACAGTCAAGCACCCTTATACTAATACGCTCTGCGCACGATTACCAACCGTACTGAGGGTACCTTTGCAAGCCTCCGTTACTCTTTTGGAGGCGACCACCCCAGTCAAACTACCCACCATGCACTGTCTCCCGAAGTTGTCGGGATTAGACACCAGATAAGGAAAGGGTGGTATTTCAACGATGACTCCACGATGCCTGGCGGCACCGCTTCAAAGTCTCCCACCTATCCTACACATCCTGTACCCAAGCTCAATGCGAAGCTATAGTAAAGGTTCACGGGGTCTTTCCGTCCCGTTGCGGGTAATCGGCATCTTCACCGATACTACAATTTCACCGAGCTCATGGCTGAGACAGTGCCCAGATCGTTACACCATTCGTGCAGGTCGGAACTTACCCGACAAGGAATTTCGCTACCTTAGGACCGTTATAGTTACGGCCGCCGTTTACTGGGGCTTCAGTTCAAAGCTTCGCCTTGCGACTAACATCCTTCCTTAACCTTCCAGCACCGGGCAGGTGTCAGGCCCTATACTTCATCTTTCGATTTTGCAGAGCCCTGTGTTTTTGCTAAACAGTCGCCTGGGCCTTTTCACTGCGGCCCCCATCGAAGCGGGGTACCCCTTCTCCCGAAGTTACGGGGTCATTTTGCCTAGTTCCTTAGCCATGGATCACTCGAGCGCCTTAGGATACTCTCCTCGACTACCTGTGTCGGTTTACGGTACGGGCTGCTATAGCTTAAGCTTAGAGGTTTTTCTTGGAAGCCTGATTAGGGTCGCTATCCACGCAGCCGAAGCCTTGTGGTACTATCACCATTCAGCAGCCGTGCGGATTTACCTACACAGCTTATACCTACACGCTTCAACGTACTATTCCGTCAGTCACGCGGATCTTTCACTTCTCCGTCACCCCATCGCAATACAAGCAGGTACCGGAATATTAACCAGCTTGTCCATCAGCTTCGCCTTTCGGCTTCACCTTAGGACCCGACTAACCCTGATCCGATTAACGTTGATCAGGAAACCTTAGTCTATCGGCGTGCAGGTTTTTCACCTGCCTTATCGTTACTTATGCCTACATTTTCTTTTCTAAACGCTCCACCACGCCTCACAGCCCAGCTTCGCAGCCGTTGGAATGCTCCCCTACCACGTCAGTATCGCTAGTGCAATCCATAGCTTCGGTACTATGCTTGATGCCCGATTATTTTCCGCGCAGGAACGCTCGACTAGTGAGCTGTTACGCACTCTTTAAATGAATGGCTGCTTCCAAGCCAACATCCTGGCTGTCAAGGCAACTCCCACCTCCTTAGTTCAACTTAGCATAGATTTAGGGACCTTAGCTGTTGGTCTGGGTTGTTCCCCTCTCGGCCACGGACCTTAGCACCCGTAGCCTCACTGCCGGTGATATGTCACGGCATTCGGAGTTCATCAGGGGTTGGTAGGCGGTGAAGCCCCCTAGCCCTATTGGTAGCTCTACCTCCGACAGACTCTTACACCGACGCTGCACCTAAATGCATTTCGGGGAGTACGAGCTATCTCCGAGTTTGATTAGCCTTTCACCCCTACCCACAGGTCATCCAAAAGCTTTTCAACGCTAACTGGTTCGGACCTCCATTCCGTGTTACCGGAACTTCAACCTGCCCATGGGTAGATCACAAGGTTTCGCGTCTACCTCCACTGACTGTACGCCCTATTCAGACTCGCTTTCGCTGCGGTTGCTCCCGTCAACGGGATTAACCTTGCCAATGAAGAGTAACTCGTAGGCTCATTATGCAAAAGGCACGCCGTCACCCCGATAAATCGAGGCTCCGACCGCTTGTAAGCGTATGGTTTCAGGTACTATTTCACTCCCTTATTCAGGGTACTTTTCACCTTTCCCTCACGGTACTGGTTCACTATCGGTCTCTCAGGAGTATTTAGCCTTACCGGATGGTGCCGGCAGATTCAGACAGGATTTCTCCGGTCCCGCCCTACTCAGGATACCCGCCTCAACTGCTCGCTTACGTGTACGGGACTATCACCCTCTATGGCTCACCTTTCCAGATGGCTTCCACTTCACTTACAGTCAATTATGCAGGTCCTACAACCCCGATGTAGCCTTAACTGCATCGGTTTGGGCTAATCCGCGTTCGCTCGCCACTACTTGCGGAATCACTTTTGTTTTCTTCTCCTCCGGTTACTTAGATGTTTCAGTTCACCGGGTTTGCCTCCCATTGCTGGGATACCATGCTTCAGCATGGTGGGTTTTCCCATTCGGACATCTGCGGATTAATGCGTGTTTGCACCTCCCCGCAGCTTTTCGCAGCTTACCACGTCCTTCGTCGCCTCTGAGAGCCAAGGCATCCCCCATACGCCCTTATCTTCTTTCTTCTGTATCGAGCATCTCTTTGCTTTTAGCCTTCTTTTAGGAATCTCTATGACTCTTTCACAACATGTCAAAGAACGTCTTGACCATTTTGTCGAACTTGGCTGCCTGTGATCTTCTTGGGATGTTCACATCGCTCACCGCAGCTCCTGGCCAACGCAACTAATCGCTTAGTCTGTTCTGAATGGATCACAACGGTCATTCGCTATCTTTAGCGACTCTACACGTGTAATCTCATCTTTCATTAAATCTCCAGGAAAACCTTTTGTCTTCCTGTTTTGTAACTTGTCTTTATTGTCTCCTTTGCTGTGGAGAATATCGGATTCGAACCGATGACCCCCTGCTTGCAAAGCAGGTGCTCTAGCCAGCTGAGCTAATCCCCTCGTTGCCGAGCTTTAGCGAGGTCAGATTGCAGTGCTAAGCAATGTGTCGACACTATCTCACATTCCACTAGTCGCAGTGGGCCCGCCTAGACTTGAACTGCGGACCTCTACATTATCAGTGTAGCGCTCTAACCACCTGAGCTACAAGCCCGTTCAACTAATTCAATCTGTTTTAGAGCTCCACGCTGATAGCCTTTCGCTCATAAGCGGT
>JAXHKU010000031.1:85000-156251 GCA_034523095.1 Cyclobacteriaceae bacterium
ATGACTTATCTTCCTTAAAATACTCGATCCATGCCATGAGGGATGAAATCGGTGTGCCCAACTGATGGGCGGTCTCTTTTGCAAGTCCGACCCATACCCTGTTTTGTTCGGAGCTTTTAGAATAGCTAAACGCTATGTATGCTATAATTATATACAAAGCAATTACAGATAATTGAACGTGAGGGTAGTATTGCAACTTATTCAGAAGGTCTGAATTTGTGTAGTAGATATATTGATAGTCATAAACCTCGCCCTTTTCATCCCGGAAGGGTATTTCGATCGGGCTATACTCTTTTTTCATACTCTCAAGTCTTTCCTTGAGTACCAGGTCTCGTTCTGCTTCGGAAAGAGCAGGATCGATCTCCACATTCTTCGTATTGCGAATATGTCCTGCGCCGTCAGTGAGAATTACGGGGATTGAATTATTGGGATAAATGATCTCTTGAACTATAAAAGCCAATTCATCCGTGCTGTTCTGATTATTGATACTGAATTCCAGTGATTTCGCGTATAGCTGGATGATTCCAAGTTCGCGGTCCTTTAATTGATCAACGATGATTCTGGTAAAAAAAACAGACGCCAGTGCTATACCAAACGCAACAGATACGATGATGAGATTGATGGTGGACCTCCTTTTGATCAGGTCAATACTCTTTCTGAATAACTGGGGATCCTTTCTGAACATTAATGTTGTGACCCATTGATTGGAATGTTATGGGTGCTGATCAAATTTAATTTTCTAAAATAAAAAAGCCGCTATGAAGCGGCTTTAATTTTATTAATGGGTGCTATTTACCAACCCATTCCATAATATGCTTCTTTACCATCAGGATATTTACCCTTTAGCAATATCCCATCACCTGAACTATCCCGCAGCATTGCACGCAGCTCATTAATGTTTGCCAGCGGTCGATTATTGATGGATGTGATCAAAAATCCATCCTTAATTCCGGCGTCTTTCCATTTTCCATCACCAATGCTTTCAATGACAATTCCATTTTGCACTTCATACTTCTTCAGTTCTTCTTCGGTGGCATTTCTAAGTGATGCGCCTTCTATGCTATAGGCATCATCCTTTCTGACAATTTTCAATTCATTGTCTGGATTTTTCAATTTTGCAGAAACGGTCTTTGTCTTTCCTTCTCTGATGTATGTAACTTCCACGACATCGCCCGGTCGATTTCTTGCTACCAGGTCCTGAAGCTCAGCGACGTTTGAAACCTTGGTTTTATTAATCTCTGTAATAACATCCCCCTTTTTCAGGCCTGCCAGTTCGGCTGCGCTCTTTTCATACACATTATTTACATAAACCCCGGTAAGTTCATCTACATCTGCTTCCAGCCTGGGGTCATTCACATTGACGATTTCAATACCAAGCACTGCCCGCTGTACCACGCCGTATTCTACCAGATCATCTACTACTTTTTTAACCAGTGAAACCGGTACAGCAAATGAATAGCCTGCATAAGTACCCGTGGGAGTGGCTATGGCCGTGTTTATGCCGATGAGTTCTCCACGTAGATTTACCAATGCTCCTCCACTATTTCCCGGGTTGACAGCAGCATCGGTTTGGATAAATGACTCAATACCATACCGTTCACGAAGTATACCAATATTCCTTCCTTTGGCGCTGACAATGCCTGCTGTGACGGTAGATGTCAATTCAAATGGATTGCCCACAGCAAGTACCCATTCGCCAATCCGCACCTTATCGGAATCGCCGAATCTCACAAAAGGAAGTCCTTTTTCTTCAATCTTTATAACAGCAATATCCGTGTTAGGGTCGGTCCCTATAAGGGTGCCTTTATATTCCCTATTGTCATGAAGGGTCACTTCAATTTCACTGGCATTGTCGATCACATGGTTGTTCGTGACAATATAGCCGCCTTCAGCGATAATAACCCCGGAACCAGAACTTTGCGCCTTACGCGGTGCGCCATTACCACCGCCATTTTGGTCGCCAAAGAAATCCTTGAACATATCTTCGAATGGGCTCCTGTATGGATTATTTTGGGCAGTAACAGACATCGTTGATTTGATGTGTACGACCGTTGGAGTTACTAATTCCGCAGCCTGGACGAAATTCAACCCTTCAGGAACTAAATAGGCTGAATCTGACATATAACTGGAAAACTGAACAGCGCTACTCGTTACAGGGAGGTAGCTTGGTTTATTCTTTTCAAAAAGCTTATAGCCTCCAAGAGCAACGATTCCACCAAACAGAGAGGCGAAAATAAGTCCGGCAATCAATTGTTTCTTACTCATATCATTAAGGTTTATTTATTTCTGAATTCACTTATGCAAATATCGTGTTGATTAACGAAGATGCCTTTGAAATGATATCCGATTTAACACTTTTTAACAAAATAATGCCAGAATGGTTCTGCGTCGTCATGAAAATCAGACTGGCCTGACGAATTGTCCTAATACCATAACGTAGGTGTCATGAGAAAGTAACTCAATTTTCAAAAAGCGACCGAAAGATTCATCCCGCATACATTCAACTCATCCGGCTAATCTGACAGCTCAGCTACTTTATTTTTCATACATATTATTCATCACCCACCTTTCGGAAAAGTTACAGCGATCATGAAAACTTTTGCGATAGTACTTACCATTGCCTTTCTGAACGCAGAAGCATATTGCCAAAAGACCATAAGCGGCCGTGTCACTGACAATCATCATCAGCCTGTATTCGGAGCAAATGTGTACCTCAAAAAGACGTATGACGGTGCGGCAACCGACAGTATTGGTGGTTTTAACTTCTCTACCTCAGAAAATGCCCTGCAGCTTCTGGTAGTTTCGTGCATTGGGTATAAGGAAACGGAGCACGCGTTGGATTTGTCGAAATCCCAGGAAAGTATCCAGCTCACGATCGATGAGGAAATCAATAAAATTGATGGGGTCACCATTACTGCCGGTGCTTTTGAAGCAAGTGATACGAAAAAGTCGGTACTGCTCCGTACGTTTGATATTGTGACTACTGCCGGTGCCACGGCTGACATCACCGGTGTGATGAACACCCTTCCCGGTACGCAGACTGTCGGCGAGGAAGGAAAACTATTCGTTCGTGGGGGCGATGGACGTGAAGCCAAAACGTTTATCAACGGGCTGCTCGTAGGAGAACCCTATTCAGCTACTCCACAAAATATTCCTTCACGATTCCGCTATTCGCCATTTCTGTTTAAGGGGGCGTTTTTCAGTACAGGAGGCTATTCTGCCGAATTCGGACAGGCGCTTTCATCGGTGCTCCAACTGAATACAAACGATCTGCCGGCACGCACACAGACCGATATTTCGCTGATGACCGTTGGCGGGGACATCAGTCAGACAATCCGAAAAAAAAATACGTCAGTTTATGCCCAGATCCAATACACCGACTTGCAACCCTATTATCAACTTGTACCTCAGACTGCTGATTGGCAGCGCGCACCGCACTCCTTAAACACTACCCTCCACATAAAGCAGAAATGGGGCGAATCTGGCTCACTTCAGGCATACACTAATTACGATCGCTCCAGCATGTCGATTTTACAACCTGTTACCGGTATCGCTGCCGATTCCCTTCGGCATGATATTTTGTCTGACAATCTTTATACTAACATCGCACTGAAAAATTCCATCGGGCAAAAAGCGAGCTTTTCGGGCGGCTTTTCATTCTCTGAAAATGTGAGTCATGTTGACACTGAGAATTTAACACTGGCCAATACTTCAAGATTCATGCACGGTAAAATGTCTGTGGACCATGACATTTCTGATGGATTAACATTGAAATATGGAGGTGAATGGATTTTGAGCAATTATTCAGAGTCCATGCATGAGGGAGCGAACGACTCCAATCAAAGTGCTCACGTCAAGAGTAATTTGGTGAGTCCTTTCACTGAAGCCAGCGTCTATTTCTCCAATAAATTGATGTTTCGACTTGGCGCGCGGCTGGAGTACAATGACCTCACGGATTCTGTACAGATTTTTCCAAGGGCTTCCATGGCATGGAAATTCAACACATTTAGCCAGGTGTCGGTTGCCTATGGCGCTTTCGCGCAATTTGCCGAGATGCAATTCCTGAAGTGGTTGCCACAACTGAACCAGGAACAGGCAAAGCACTATATCGCCAGCTACCAATACATTCGCGATGACCGAATTTTTCGGGCAGAGGCGTATTTCAAAAAATATGATCAATTGGTCACAATCCAATCAGCAGACGAACTTTCACCCGTCATCGCGAACGACGGATACGGCGAAGCCAAAGGATTTGAAATTTTCTGGCGCGACAACAAAACGCTGAAATCAGTTGACTACTGGATATCCTATTCATATCTGGATACAGAGCGAAAATATGGCCTATTCCCATATGTTGTGATGCCCTACTATGCTTCTAAACACAATTTGTCGGTTGTTTATAAGCAATTTATTTCTGCCCTGAAATCGCAGGTAGGCGCCACGTTTTCTGTCACTTCCGGCAGGCCTTACAACGATCCGAACACGGGAGTATTTAATAGCAAACTAACGCCGGTTTACAAGGATCTGAGCGTCAATTACAGTTATCTGGTGAAGCCGAATATGATCCTGCATGCTGCTGTTTCAAACGTCCTGGGGTTTAAGAATATTTTTGGATACCAGTACAATGCCAGCCCAAATGAAGCGGGTATCTATGAAGGGGTCGCGATAGAACCGCCGGCAAAAAGGTTTCTGTTTGTCGGGTTTTTCATCACGCTTTCAAAAGACAAAAACGCTAATCAACTCAATAATTTATAAACTCAATGTTTCACTAAATCAACTATTCAAATGAAAAAAGTAATCTTTCTTTTAGTCCTTACTTCCCTTGTCGCATTTACCTCCTACGCTGACAAATATGAGTCGGCTATGACGGCCACCATCGAGAAGCTAAATACAGCATCCACAGTCGATGCCTATCGCGATGTGGCTGCATCTTTTGAGCGGATCGCTGAGGCAGAACAATCCAAATGGCTGCCCTTTTACTACGCCGGACTGTCGTATGTCTGGGCTTCGCACACTATTCAGGACGGTGCGGCAATCGATGGGCTGCTTGACCAGGCTCAGGTCATGGTGGATAAAGCCGTAAAACTATCTGCCCAAAACGATGAAATAATCACCCTTCAGGGATATATTTATATGATGAAAGTAACGGTAGACCCCGCGAGTCGTGGCGCTCAATATAGCGGTATGGCAATGCAGCAATTCGGGCAGGCAGTCGGAATTAACGATCAAAACCCAAGAGCGTTGATGCTCATGGGCCGGATGCAAATGGGTACGGAACAGTTTTTCGGGCAAGACACATCGAATTCATGTGCCATGATTGCCAGAGCGGCAAAAATGTTCGAAGACTATAAGCCTGCTTCGGCCATTGATCCTGCCTGGGGCAAAGAAACATCAGAGATGTTCATGAGCGAATGTGGCGCAAGCAAATAAATCATATGCCGGCTTATATCTATAAAAACTGGGGTTTAAAGCAATTGGGTTGGATTACCCTCACAGCGTTACTCATCTTCTTTTCGCTGTGCCCGAAATGCCTCATCGACCCCTCGTTTTTTATAGATAACTGGGAAACCCTTCCCATAACCTTAATATATACTTATACTCTTGCCTACAGTTGCTCCTATGTAAATGGCAGGCTAGATCCATACTATTCCTGGCTGAAGGAGCCACTGAAAAAGTTTTTGTTCCATTTTACGGCACTGGGACTATTTTCATTTATCCTTTCCGCTATTATGTTTTACATCATGGCACTCGCCTTTTTTGGCGGTGGGGACTGGCTCACGTGGGAAGCTACCATCCAGCAGGCAAAAACGCCGGCGTACATTTCTCTTACTATCTCGGCGATTTTCACCAGTGCCGATTTCCTTCGCAACTGGAAATTTGAAGCTATTCGCGCTGAGCGATTGGAAAAGGAGAAAATCGCTACCCAATACGAATCGCTGAAAAATCAGGTGAATCCGCACTTTCTGTTCAACAGCCTGAATGCGCTCTCGGAGCTTGTGTACGCTGACCAGGAACTTGCCGTGAAGTATATCCGGCAGCTCAGCGAGGTATACAGGTATGTGCTCGATTCGCGAAACAATGAGGTGGCCACTGTCCATGACGAACTGGCGTTTCTCGATTCCTACATCTTCCTCCAGAAAATCCGGTTTGGCGAAAACCTGAAAATATCCATGGAAGTCAATCGGTACGAAACCAACTATATACTGCCACTCTCCTTGCAGATTCTTATTGAAAACGCCATAAAGCACAACATCGTCTCAACGGAGGAACCGCTGGAAATTCATATTTCTGAAGAAACTGGCTATCTCATGATGAGCAACCGTATCAACAGAAAGAAAAGCACGGAAAAAGGTACCGGCATCGGGCTCGAAAATATCAGCCTGCGTTATAAATACCTGACAGAGCATCCCCTGATTGTCGATGATTCAGGCTCATTTTTTATTGTGAAAATTCCACTTCTGACCGAACAGCCATGAAGGTGCTCATCATCGAAGACGAACAGATAGCCGCTACACGGCTCGAAAAAACTCCTCCTCGCGTCGAAGCATAACATAGAGGTGCTGGCAATAATAGATACCATAACCCGCGCCGTGTCGTACCTCGAGGAGCAGGAAGCGCCGGACTGTATCTTCATGGATATCCAGCTTGCCGATGGGATCGCCTTTGACATCTTCGACCAGGTTCAGGTAAAGTGCCCTGTTATCTTCACAACATCCTTCGACCAATACGCCATCCGCGCCTTTAAGGTAAACAGCATTGATTATCTGTTGAAGCCTCTCGATGCCGGCGAACTCTACAATGCCATTAACAAATTCAATTTTCTGTCGAAACAAACAACCAATAAAACAAGTCCCGAAACTCTGGCGCTGCAGGAAGCCATAAAGATGTTGAAAACCCAATCCTACAAAGAGCGTTTTGTGGTGAAAATAGGTGAGCATATCAAATCCATTACCGTTCAAGATATCAATCATTTTGTGAGCCAGGAAAAAGCAACATTTGCCCATACCACCGATAACCGGCAAATACATCCTCGACCACACGCTCGACCAGCTTACAGATATGCTGGACCCGAAGCAGTTTTTCCGGATCAACCGGCAGTTTATTGTTTCTATCCATGGATTTACGGATATTACTTGCCTACTCCAATAACCGCTTGAAATTGAACCTGAAGAATGATAAAACCCTGGAGGCTATCGTAAGCCGGGAGCGGGTGCAGGAATTCAAGGAGTGGCTGGATAGGTAGATTATTATTGCAAAACCGGGTAACGATTGTTCTTCCCCCCTCGCTCAGGTTAGGCCCCCATGCTGGTGACGCCAACCTTAATCTTATGTCATCGCTCGGTGTGCGGACACGAACCGCTGCGAAACCCCGTCATGATTTCCCCGGTATGAATTTCCAGTCTTTCTTTGATCCATGGCAATTTCGCTGAAAAACCGACTTACCTTTTTCTTCACACGACTGGCGCGTTTTGAGTTTTGGCCATACTGGATATTCTATTTTCCCATGCTTTTTTATGGATTATATCTCGCGCTACGCGCCCGATCACCGATGTACTTCAGTGCGGCCAACCCGGGCATGAAATACGGCGGCGTCATGGGTGAATCGAAGTACAAGGTGCTGACTGGCATTCCTGCGGATTTTCTCCCTCGTTCAACACTTATCCGCTTGCCTAAGACTTCTTATGAAATACTGAAGAAATCAACGAAGCCGGCCTGGCGTTTCCGCTTATTGTGAAACCGGACATCGGAGAGCGCGGCAGGGAGGTGGAATTGGTGCATGACGAGAACGAGTTGAAGAAATATTCAGAAGGAAAGTCTGGCAATTACATCGTTCAGGAATTCGTGGATTTCCGGGAAGAATTTGGCGTGCTGTACCACAGGATGCCAGGCGAAACCCGGGGAAAAGTCACTTCCGTGGTTCAAAAAGAATTTCTCACGATCACCGGCAATGGCAGAGATACCCTCGGAACGCTTGTCAGTGGTGAAATACGTGCCCGATCCCGACTGGATTATCTCGCTGAAAAATTCGCACATTCATGGAATACTATTTTGCCAAAGGATGAAAAAATACGTCTGGAACCCATAGGCAATCACTGCCGCGGCACGAGCTTTCATGATGCGAATCAGCTTCTCGGCAACCAGTTAAGTGCAGTGTTTGACACAATCTCTACGCCGATCGATGGATTTTACTACGGGCGGTTCGATCTGAAAGTACCCTCTGCTGAAGACCTTCTGGCCGGCCGGAATATAAAAATTCTTGAGCTAAACGGTGTGAGCTCCGAGGTGGCACATATCTACGATCCGGATTATTCGCTGCTACGGGCGTGGTCTGATACAGCGAGGCACATAAAGATTATCTGGAGAATAGCCTTAAAAAACCATGCCCTCGGCCATCAATATGATAGCTGGTGGATTTTCATTAAAGATTTATTGAAGCACCTTCGGGAACGGTGAATTTGTTGTCTGAATCACAGATTTAGGGGATGGTACTGATGGCACGGATTAATGAAAAGAGCGTGGTAGTAATAGATCCGCGAAGTCTAATAATCTGTGAGAATCCGCGATTCATCAGAGGAGTCTCGTCACCCTGGGTTTACGACAATTTTTTAAATTCGAAAATATCTTTCCGCCTGTCCTTCAGGTTTCGAACACTGCCGAACTGATTGAGCTCACGGAGCAGGTCGATATCTACATCGGCTATGAGGATCATTTCTGTATTCGGAGTAGCTTCGGCTTTGATTCCATTACTCGGAAAGGCAAAATCACATGGCGTAAATATCATTGACTGGGCGTATTGAATGTCCATGTTATGAACATTGGGCAAATTTCCAACGCTTCCTGCAATGGCTACATAACATTCATTTTCAATTGCCCTGGCCTGGCAACAGTTACGCACCCGTGAATATCCGTTTTGTGTGTCGGTAAGGAAAGGAACGAAAAGTAATGTCCATGCCATCCTCGGCCAAGAGTCGGCTGAGCTACGGGAATCTGAATCATAACAAATCAACACGCCGATTTTCCCACAGTCTGTGTCAAATACCTCCAACTTTCTGCCGCCTTTCATGCCCCATGCTTTTAACTCGTCAGGCGTTACGTGAATTTTTTCGTATGATTCTACAGAACCGTCTCTGCGGCACAAATAACCCACATTGTATAAGTCACCGTTCCTCACTTCAGGCATACTACCAGCGATGATGTTTATATTATATGAAATAGAAAACTCAGTAAATCTCTGCACAAGATCTTTGGTATGTTTTGCCAGCTCCCTGATGGCTTCCGGTTCCGAGAGGTGGTTGTTCTCAGCCATAAGGGGTGCATTGAAAAATTCGGGGAATACTGCAAAATCTGCCCTATAACCAGATACAGCATCAATAAAGTATTCGGCATGCTGAATGAGTTCCTCCATCTTTTCATAGGGACGCATTTGCCATTGAATGAGACCAAGACGTACGATTTTCTTTTTTGTCGCTGCTTTTGT
Organism: Cyclobacteriaceae bacterium; assembly: GCA_034523095.1. Taxonomy (GTDB): domain Bacteria; phylum Bacteroidota; class Bacteroidia; order Cytophagales; family Cyclobacteriaceae; genus JAAUQL01. The sequence goes on from JAXHKU010000031.1 coordinate 94,479, forward strand.
CGACGGCTTCTCATAATATATGTTATCCCATTCCAACAAGACCGCATATTCCTGCGAAGCGTCATCACCCTCAAGATAGTTTTTCATAATTTTTGAAGGATGAAAATCATTGGATATCTGGAAACTCAAAACAGGGTCATGGATCAACTTTTGCCTTACCTTTTCTATGTATTGCTTTGGCGTCATTTCGGATGCGTATTTGTAGTAATTGGGTATCCGGCCTCCAAAAGCTATTCCCTTTAAATTCAGCTTTTCGCATAACTCCTTGCGGTAATCGTACAATCTCCTGCCAAGACGCATTCCACGAAAATCAGGTTTTATAAATACATCTATTCCATATAGTATATCGCCATCGTCAGTATGTGTATCAAACATGAAGTTTCCGGTGATTTCACGATACGTATGCTTATTTTCATATTTTTTATAATCGACAATGATGGAAAGTGCACATCCTGCTACCTGGCCATTTACCATAATCACGATCTGTCCTTCAGGAAACTTGCTGATCAATGCCTTAATATGATGCTCCTTCCAGTAGGCGTCGGGCATGTTGAGGTATGCTGAGATCATAGCGTCCTTCAGATCCAGATAGTCCTTCATTTCAAGATACTTCAGCTCAATATTTTCTATTTGGTTGATTTCCATTTTAGTAATTATTCTTCTGACAAAATGATGTGTTCGTTCCGGTATCGACCTGCAAGGTTTCCTTCGGGTGGCCTTAAAAGTACGAATTCCTGCGCGTATTATAGAATTAAACTATACCATATTGGATTAAAGGCCGAATTCAGAAGATCGGAATGCTGCCTTCCAACTCCAATTTCCCCCTCTTCTCTTTAAGGGTAAATCACTACTTTGATCTCTTTTAATATAATCCTTCATGCCATTGGGTATCACAGGATCATTTTGTAGTTTAGGCATTTCACCACAATATTTTAAAAACATGACAAACTCTAAAAACTCACGAAGGAAATTTATTGGCAACACCGCGCTGGCGTTTGCCGGAATATCCATTATACCCAGGCATGTGCTGGGCGGCAATGGCTTTGTAGCGGCTAACGACAAGATCAACGTTGGTCATATCGGGACCGGAATGCAGGGGAAGAGATACTATCCAATTACTTTGCAGAAAACTGCAACGACATAGTACCCATTGCGGCCTGCGATGTAGATACTCAAAAGCTGGATTTATTTGTCGATATTACTAAAAAAGCACAAAAAGCAAAAAACAAGATCGATGTCGAAATCAGGAAATACGGGATGTACAGGGAATTGCTCGAAAGCAAAGACATCGATGCCGTCATCATCGCCACCCCCGACCACTGGCACGCCCAGGTAGCTGTTGATGCAGCAAAGGCAGGCAAAGACATTTATTGCGAAAAACCCATGGCGCTTACTGTTGCAGAAGGCCGTGCCATGGTTAATGCCACCCGTAAATTCAATAGAGTATGGCAGACAGGAAATATGCAGCGCTCATGGCGCAATTTCCGGCACGCTGTGGAGCTTGTAAGGAACAATTATATCGGAGAGATTAAAGAAATAAACGTTCATGTGGGCGTTCCTGTCGTCCAGTGCAATTTGCCCAGCGAACCGGTACCGGCCAACCTAAACTGGGATATGTGGGTGGGCCCGTCAATGTACAGGGATTTTAATTCCGAACTTTCACCTCCGGTCGAAATAGACATTTATCCCAACTGGAGAAACTACCGCGATTTCGGTGGTGGAATGATCACCGACTGGGGTGCGCACATGTTCGACATCGCCCAATGGGCTATGGACATGGATGAATCAGGACCGGTAGAATACAATCCCCCGGCAGAGAGGGCTACATACGGTTTACAGATGAAGTACGCCAACGGCGTAGTTGTGACTCACAAAGATTGGGGCGCGCGCAATGCTGTTCAGTTTATCGGTAGCGAAGGGAAAATAGAAGTTAGCCGGGAGTTTTTGCGGACATTCCCGAATGAGTCTCTGGCTAAAGCGGAACTTAAAAGTACCGATAAGCGGGTGTACGTCAGTGACAACCACTATCAGGACTGGGTGAAGGCTATGCGCAACCGCACCAAGCCGGTTTCGGATGTGGAGACAGGCCACAGAACGGCTTCCATGTGCAACATTGCCAATATTGCCTATGAACTCCAGCGGCCTTTGAAATATGATCCGGTAGCATGAAAAGTTTGTCGGCGACGATTATGCCGATCTCATGTTGTCGAGGCCTTATCGCGGCATATGGGATTTCAATGATTTTTAGAACCCTGAGAACTAATAAGGAAAGGCTAAGGTTGACTTAGCCTTTTTTTTGTGTAGTGATTTATTCTGATAATCTATTTTCAACATCCATACGGTTATGTAGAACCCGTATTATTTCAATAGTTTCTTGTTCGCGAATCCTGTAAAAAATAATATGAGATTTTACATGGACTCCCCAATAACCCTCCCTAACGACGTCGTACTTTTTGCCTATATCAGGTTTTTGACAAAGTTGTTTTATTTTATCAATGATCAGTTCATAGTACCTGTCTGCTTGTTCTACGGACCAATTTTCAAATGTAAATTCCCAAATACTAATCAAATCTTCCTGAGCTTTTAATGAAATTCTATATTCCATCAGCCCTTATGTCTGGTATGTAATTCCTTTAAAAGAAGTTCCGGATCAAAATCATTGACAAAACCACTTTCTTCCCCATCAATTAATGCTTTTGCAAGTGTGCTCTTCTTCTTTTCCTGCTCTTCCAGTAGTCTAAGCCCGGCTCTCATCACTTCACTTGCAGAATGATACTTGCCACTTCTTACAATTTGAGAAATAAAGTTTTGAAGTGATCTCCTAAGGCTACGGATGTATTTTTTCCCATGATAGTTTTTCTTCAAAGTTACCATTTTTTGGTAATTGCGTCAATTACTTTGTTTATTCTCCAAAACGCCAGACTATCGCGAGTGTGCCAGCAGATGGGGGAAAGGTAGTGTCAAAGGAGCGGTCTCAGCGAGACGCTAAGACTAGTTGGGCATTTGTTGGAAGCGCTTATCCTCTTTCTAAATCTTTTCTGACGGTCAGCCGATTTCACCCTGTTAAAAACCTGTCGTCCCTCAATTTCCTTGAGTAAGCAGTCGATGCCATGGTATTTCGGTGGAGTGCAGAATAAATGTGAAGCCAGTTTTTTGATATAGCTGGTATTCATGATCACTTTCTAAGTTGAAGGCGATACGGACATCATCAGGTTGTGTCTGTCTCCCTGATGCCTGCCAGGAAGTTGCGTGAGAGCCGAAAGTCGCTTGTGTCAAGGTGGCTGATGACGGCTCGATTCCTGTCCTATTTTCTGAATTTCTTTTTGTTTTGTTGTTTTTGATGTTCGTCGAGCTGGCGAGCCTGTACGGCGGTACGGGGTATGCTTATCTTCACTCCTTTATGTGTTTTTGCAATAGCCCCGGTCGGCCACTTAGCTCTTGAGGTAGGTAATCCATGCAACCGTTCAAACTGTGTAGGGAGCTCTATCACTTTGCTGTCATGCACGTTTTTTTTAAATGGTTGGCGGCTATGATCAGTCCCGATTAGGCAGGCACGAATACCTTAATCCAAATTCATATTTCTTTGTCTCTTTCCCCTTTGCCACGCAGACAGTGGGGTTCGTGTAGGCTTATTTTTGCTGTCCTTTTGCTGGGCCAGTTCTTGGCGTCTCTAAATGATTGATAGCTAAAAGTTTCTCCAGGGCAGTTTCGGTCGAGTTCCCGCAACAAGCGACCGGCTAGTGGTCTTTAATTCCGCTGGGCACTTAGGGCTTTCTTTTTGTTTTTGGGATGGTTGCGAAAGCGTTGGGCCAGCATCATCTTTTGATGTGCGCTCATAGGTCGGGTTGTGGTATCTTTTCCTTACCGGCAATGCGATTGCAGGTTTTAGGGATGGCCTTGTGCAACTTGGATCGGTCAGGGGTAGGTGAATTCCTTCTACGTGGTATCGGAATTCCGTTTCTCTTTTTTATGGCTCACTCCATTGGTTGAGCTCTATTCTCGAATCTTTTGTTTGTACTGCTCTCCTTAGGATACGGATCGATCTGAAAATCATAGCTTCTCCTTGCTTGCAGATGCGGTACGGAAATGCACCAGCTGCTGCTCGAAATATTTGCTTCATTGATCATGCCGCCAAGTTTTGGTATAGGTTCTGGATCCACTGTCCACCAGTTCCTCATCATATCAATAGGTGTTTGAAATAAGTGCACACACCATGGCTTTCGGCGGCCTTGGTCACTGTTGTTCCATGAAAGCGAAGATCGATTTTCATCAGTCCATCTTATGAGCCAACACGCACAAAGCGTGCTTAGGGTTCACGATTTGCTTTAACCGTGCAAAGAGGATATTGGTCCTGATTGCCTATTCTTTTATCATATTGCAAGACTTTCATCCAAAATACAACATCCTTGCTTATTTATCCACATATTTCCGCAATAGTGTTGGTAACGCCGACCGTCAAGCCGTTTTTAAGGGGGTACGACTAGCCTACTCTTGTTTCGGGATTCCCCGTATATTTTTCTATGGTTCGTGAAGTCTTATGTATTAATTGATTGCGAGTGGTATTGAATTTCATACATTGTTGATATTCAGTATCGGATAGTATGTTCAACTGGCGGATTTTTGCCTTTTATTATGTTGCCCGCGTCCGGGCGCGCGCGCGCCCGGCCGGGGCGGCGCCGGGGGCGGCGCCGGGGGCCGCGGGGGGCGGGGCGGCGCCGGCCCGCCGCCGGCCCCCGCCCCCCCCAACCAAACACGTTTGCGAAGACTTTTAGCCCTTCCGAATTATTACCTTTTAGCCTGCTAAAAACCCAGCGGCTATTCAAACAATCATGGATTTTATTCACTTTTACAGGCAAATCATCATTCCAGTGACCAAACCCGATCCACATATTCTCGTCATATTCGGCGCATCCGGCGACCTGACACACCGAAAACTGGTACCGGCCATGTTCGACCTGTTCGTTCAAAAACTGCTGCATGAAAAAACAGCTATTTTAGGCGTAAGCCGCACCAACCTGAGCGATGAAGCATTCCGGGAAAAACTTTCTGAAGGAATAACGGCCTTTGCCAACTTCGGGAAATCAGACGCTGACAAAAAGAAGGAATTCCTCAGGAACGTCTTTTACCAAACCCTCAATACCTTCGATGGCGACGGATACCATCACCTGAAAAGCAGGCTGGAACTCGCTCAATGATTCTTTAGGAGACCGAAGGAAATTACCTCTATTACCTTTTCTCCGCCGAACCTTTATAAAATCATTTCCTAGAATCTTTCAAAAGTAAAACTCAACAACCAGAGCAAAGGATCAGGATGGAAACGCATCATCGTTGAAAAACCATTTGGCTATGATCTGAAATCCGGAAAATCCCTGAATAAGGACCTGCTAAAGATTTTCAGGGAAGACCAACTCTACCGGATCGATCATTACCTCGGAAAAGAAACAGTGCAGAATCTGCTCGTTACGCGTTTTGCCAATGGCATCTTCGAGCCGCTCTGGAACAGAAACTATATTCACCATGTGGAAATCACCACATCCGAAAGCATTGGTGTGGAGGGTCGCGGCGGATATTATGACGGTTCCGGCGCCTTGCGTGACATGGTGCAAAACCATTTGCTGCAAATATCTTCGCTCGTGGCCATGGAGCCTCCAACGACCATCGAAGCCACTTCCATCCGAAATGAAACCATGAAAGTTTTCCAGTCGCTCCGCCCGTTAAGCGACAGAAATGTGCGGAACCATGTGATCCGTGGTCAATATACTGCCGCAAACGTGCGAGGAAAACATATGATCGGTTATCGTGAGGAACCCGGCGTGGATCCCGACAGTCGCACCGAGACGTATGTCGCCATGAAGTTTTTTATCGACAACTGGCGCTGGGGTGGCGTGCCGTTTTACATACGCACCGGAAAAGCCCTGCCAACCAGGGTGAGTGAAATTGTGATCCATTTTAAGCCAACACCTCACTCCCTGTTTGTGGATAATAAGGACTTTTGCAATGATGGTAACATACTCGTCATTCGTATTCAGCCTGATGAGGGAATACTGCTGAAATATGGTGTGAAAGTCCCGGGGGCCGGATTTGAAGTGCGCAATGTGAATATGGATTTTCACTATGCTGATTTTAAACAGACCTATGTTCCGAGCGCGTACGAGCGGTTGCTGCTCGATGCTATGCTTGGCGATGCCACACTCTTTGCGCGAGGCGATGCGGTGGAAGCTGCCTGGGCATTTGTGCAGCCGGTATTGGACTATTGGAACAGCGACCCAAATGCCACACTGTACGGATACCCCGCAGGAAGCTGGGGGCCGGAAGTAGCCGACTCCCTCATCACCGAACCTGAAATCACCTGGCGATACCCTTGCCGGGACTTAGCCGAGGATGGTATTTATTGTGAACTGTAAAACGCATTGCTTTGATAAAGAATACCGAAGTACATATTTCACAGGATATGGAACAGCTTGTAAAAAGCTTTACCGAATTCTTTGAAAATCAGATCATAGAAACGAAGCGGCCTTTCCATGTGGCGCTATCCGGCGGTAATACTCCGAAGGCGTGGTTTGATTATCTGGCGAAGGATAATACCGCAAAAATTCCATGGGGAAATATACATTTTTACTGGGGTGATGAACGTTGCGTGCCGCCGGATCATCCGGAATCGAACTTCGGTATGACCAAAAAACACCTTTTCGATCACGTGCCGGTACCTGAAAATAATATCCATCGTATTTGCGGTGAATGCATCCCGGAGGACGCAGCTATTGCATACAGCAAACATCTGGCGGTATCGCTGCCTTTATCAGGTACACCTCAATTTGATCTCGTGATTCTCGGCATGGGCGATGATGGCCATACGGCCTCCATTTTCCCGCATGAAATAGACCTATGGGATTCCGATGATCTTTGTGTCGTAGCGACGCATCCGGTTACGGGGCAGCGAAGAATTAGTCTGTCCGGCAGGATGATAAACAATGCACGGCACGTTGCTTTCCTGGTAGCCGGAAGTGGAAAAGCAGAGAAGGTAAGCGCGATCCTAAATGAAGCCCCCGAATCTGTTAAATATCCAGCCGCACTGGTCAAAACGAAAATGACTCATTGGTTTCTGGATAGGGATGCTGCATCTTTGCTGACGCTATGATCAGTAAAAAGGCGATTTTGTGGATGGCGTTGGCTACCATCGTAGTTTTTGGTGGATTGGGCGTGTTTCTGGTTCCGCTGACGCGCGATGTGAACATCCTTCTATTCCTGCAGGGCACAAAACCCCTTTACATTCAACTATTCATTGGCGCAGCCATCGGGATAATCACGGCAATGGCCGGTTGGCAGATCGTGGAATTGCCCTTTATGCATTCGACGAAGGTATTTTTTGTCAATATCATAAAACCTCTTCGGCTCTCATTCATCGAAATCTTCTTTATCTCCATATGTGCCGGGGTCGGTGAAGAACTGTTTTTTCGCGGGGCGATGCAGCCTTATCTCGGTGTGTGGATCACATCCTTTCTGTTCGTTCTATTTCATGGATACATCAATCCCTTCAATCTCCCTCTGACCGTATATGGAATATACATGGTTTTTGTCATTGGTGTCCTGGGGCTGTTTACCGAATTCCTGGGCATCGGCACCGCCATGGTGGCTCATACCCTCATCGATGTAATTCTGATATTTCGGCTTTCGAAAGTAGAAATTCCAAAAAATGACGCTGAAATCCATGAAGATTCAGTAAATTAAAGAGACTTTCTTCCGAACAAACTTTCGTACAATTTGTCATTTGTATAAAGTCGCTCTGCATGAGAAAGATATATTTCATATTGACAGGCCTCCTCTTACTTGCTGCTTGTGAGGATCCATTTGATTCGGCGAATGACACGATCCCCGACTCATTTATTAAGAATTCCACGATCTATTTTCCCGGAGAAGTCATAGAAACCAGCTCTGCTATCCTCAATGGCATACAGCTATGGCAAGTGACGGTCGAGAATGAATCAGGAGCGATTGTAAATTTCTTCTGGCGGAAGTCGATCAGCAACCTGCACAAAATCGAAGGAACAACAGGACCTTTTGATTACAACCTCAAGCCACCTTTCGATGTCATCAATTTCGCTGCGGCGCGATTCTTAGCCACCAATAATTTTTCGATCGGGAACATCACTTCCTGGAGTTTTGAACCAACGCCAAAACAAAATATGAAATGGTATTATATTTTTCAGGGCGATGGTGCGGAATCAAAAGTAATGCTCGATGCCGGCAGTGGCTCCGTGATCAGGTAAATGCAAAAAGCCGGAAATTCCCCGGCTCTTTTCTAATTCATTTAAGGAAAAACGCTAAACGTAGTTGCTAAGCATCACGGGCATCACGAGCATCAGGATGTCCTCGTTTTCATCCATGTCTTTTGGCACTACAAGACCGGCACGGTTTGGCTCTGAGAGTTTCAGGCTTATTTCCTTGCTATCAATGTTGGACAGCAGTTCGATGAGCAGGCGCGCGTTGAAACCGATTTCGATGTCCTCACCGTCATGCTCACAAGCAAGCCTTTCGTTGGCCTCATTAGAAAAATCGAGGTCTTCGGCAGAGATCTGAATCTCACTCCCTGTAATCTTCACTCTGACCTGGTTGGTGGATTTATTGGCATAGATCGCTATCCGCTTCAACGAATTCAATAACTCCAGCCGGGCAATGGTCATGGTATTTTCATTGTTCAGCGGAATCACATTCTGATAGTCCGGGTAGCGCTCGTCGATGAGCCGGCAGATCATCTTGATATTGTTGAAATGAAAGAAGGCATTTGATTTATTAAACTCCATCACCACGTTCGAATTTTCCGAAGGAAGGGTGGTCTTTAGGAGGTTGAGCGCCTTGCGGGGAATGATGATGGAATGTTCGTTTTCTGAAGCCACATCCACGCGCCGATACCTTATCAGCCTGTGTCCATCGGTAGCTACGAAGGTGGTGTTGGTCGGAGAAAGCTGGCAATATACGCCGGTCATGGCAAGTCGCAGCTCGTCGTTGCTGGTGGCGAATATGGTGTTGCTGATGGCGTTGCCCAATATATGTGATGAAATATCAACACTAAAACCATTGGTCACTTCAGGCATCTTTGGATAATCCATGGCATTTTCTCCGGCAAGTTTATACCTGCCTATGTCACTGCTCAATTCGATGGAGTAGGTATCTTCATTGATGGAGAAGGTAATCGGCTGCTCAGGCAGGTTTTTCAGGGTTTCCAGGAGGATTTTGGCAGGAACGGCGATACTTCCGTTTTCCTTTGCTTCGACATCCAGTTCGGTGATCATGGAAGTCTGGAGGTCAGAGGCGGTGATGATAAGCCGGCCGCTTTCTATTTCGAATAGAAAATTTTCGAGAATGGGCACCACCGGGTTGGTAGTAACGACACCATTGATGTGGTTTAGCTCCTTTAGGAGTGCTGAGGACGATACAATAAACTTCATTAAGATTGATTTTAATATGGATTAAAAATCAGGATAAACTCATTTGCCACAACCTTTCGAAGTAGAATTCTGGCTGAAAATCATTCCCAATTACTTCAAAACCGGACATTCACAAAAGATTCCGTGATTATTTCTTAGCTTCGCAATTTAAACGCATTTTTGAAAAAAACCTTTTTATTTCACATCACATGCAAGAATTTTTTGACGCCGTTGACTATATCCAAACCAAGTACAAAGGGACTCCTCATTATGGCATAATTCTGGGCACAGGCCTGGGAAAATTAGTATCTGAAATCAATATTGAGTGTACGATACCTTATGATGAAATACCACATTTTCCGGTATCGACCGTGGAGAGCCATCACGGCAAACTCATCTTCGGCACCATAGCCGACAAGCCGGTTGTGGTGATGCAGGGCCGCTTTCATTATTACGAAGGATACAGCGCTCGGCAAATCACATTTCCCGTAAGGGTAATGAAGCTGCTGGGCATCCGCAAGCTGTTTATCTCCAATGCCTGCGGCGGTGTGAATCCGGATCATGCAGTAGGTGAACTGATGATCATCAGCGACCATATCAACCTCCACCCGGACAATCCGTTGCGTGGACCGAATCTCGATGCATTCGGGCCCCGTTTTCCGGATATGAGCGAACCGTATGACCGCGCCATGATCGCGCAAGCGCTGCAGATCGCTAAAAACAATGGGATCAAAGTCCACACGGGTATCTATGCCAGCGTCACCGGCCCAAACCTGGAAACACCGGCAGAGTACAACTACATACGCACGCTTGGCGCCGATGTGGTAGGCATGTCAACTATACCGGAGTGCCTGGTGGCCCGGCATATGGGAATACCCGTATTTGCCATATCAGTCATTACGGATTTGGGTGTGCCTGGCAAAATCCATGAGGTAACTCTGGAGATGGTTCTCGAAGCAGCCAGTAAGGCGGAACCAAGCATGACCAAAATCTTTAGGGAACTGATTGCCGGACAGCCCTAAGCGGTAGTTTTTGCAAACACACGATGGCAGGAAAGGAAAGTGCGGAAAAGGTGGTTTGTTATCATTGCGGGGATGTGTGCACCAGGGAGCATATTGTATTTGACAAGAAGGATTTCTGCTGCAACGGCTGCAAAACCGTGTATGAAATACTGAGTCAGAACGACCTGTGTACCTATTATGATTTATCCCAAAACCCAGGGATCAATCTGAAAAGCAGGAACTTTGATGATAAATATGCTTTCCTCGATAATGCTGACATTGCCAGGCTGCTCTTCGACTATGCCGACGACCACAGGGCGAGGATTACTTTCACCATTCCTTCTATTCATTGCAGCTCGTGCATCTGGCTGCTGGAGAATCTTTACAAACTCAGGCCGGGCATCCTTCATAACCGCGTAAATTTTGTCCGGAAGGAATTGAATGTGGATTTCGATCCGGGAGTCATCAGCCTGCGGCAGTTGGTGGAACTCCTGGCAACTCTGGGCTACGAGCCGCAGATAAGCCTGGAAGACAGCGATAAAAAGCAGAAAAAATCCACCAACCGTGGCATCTATCTGAAGATCGGCGTGGCGGCCTTTGCATTTGGTAATATCATGCTGCTGAGCTTTCCGGAGTATTTTGGATTTGAAGGACTTGATCCCGGCGTTCAGGTATTTATTTCGTATCTCAATATTCTCCTATCACTTCCCGTGGTGATCTATTGCGCGAGTGATTATTACAAATCCGCCTGGGCGGGATTGAAAAACGGATTCGTGAACATCGATGTGCCGATCTCTATTGGAATAATTACGCTTTTTTTGCGCAGCCTCTATGAAGTGCTCATTGCCGGGCAGCCCGGATACCTGGATTCACTTGCGGGATTGTTGTTTTTCCTGCTTGTAGGGCGATGGTTTCAGAATTTCACCTACCAGGGTCTTTCTTTCGAGCGCGACTACAGGTCGTATTTTCCGCTGGCTATTGGCAGGTATGAAAACGATGCCGTGACGATAGTACCTGTGCGCGATTTGAAAAAAGGCGATCGCATCCGGGTTCGCAACCGCGAGATTATTCCGGCAGATTGTATTCTCATGAGTGCCCGCGCAGCTATTGATTACAGTTTTGTCACGGGCGAATCGAATCCCGTGACGCGGAATGTAGGCGACTATATCTACGCCGGCGGGCGGCAGGTTGGGGAAAACATCACACTGGAGGTAGTAAAACCGGTAGCGCAAAGTTACCTGACACAGCTATGGAATAATGAGACATTTTCAAAGTCGGAAACCGGCTTTGAGGCAATGATCAACCGCATCAGTAAGAATTTCACTTTCGCGGTGCTCATTATCGCTATAGCAGGTTTTGGCTTCTGGGTTTTTACTGATATTTCCATCGCCATGAATGCCTTCACCGCCGTGCTCATCGTTGCCTGTCCGTGTGCGCTATCCATGGCGACGCCGTTCACACTTGGCTCGGCCATGCGAATTTTCGGTGAAAACCGGTTTTACCTGAAAGATGCCTCCGTCATTGAAAAACTGCACAGAATCCAGCATATCGTGTTTGACAAAACGGGTACGATCACGTTCAACCAGGAAAACGATGTTTCATTCCACGGTCACTTGTCGCATGATGATCTGAAGAAAATTAAAAGCCTGGCATTAAACTCAACCCATCCGCTCAGCCGGGCTATCGTGTCGTCCATCGACCTGGATTCTGATACTGTTAATATTGATGATTTCCATGAAATCAGCGGCGAAGGCCTCCGGGGAACTTTCGGCACGGATGAATATCGCCTGGGTCGGATAGGTTTTGTAATTCGTTCAACCGAAAAAATCGACAAAACTCCATCCGGCGCCACCGTGTATATATCAAAAAATGGCGAGCTAATGGGCCATTTCACCATTGAAAATAAATACCGCGAGGGGCTGTACCACATCGTAGAACGTATGGGGAAAAAGCACTTTTTTTCCATCATCACCGGCGACAATGCCTCAGAAGGTGCGAGGCTCAGGGAAATTTTCGGGGCTCACGCCACCTATCGGTTCAACCAGTCGCCCCAGGATAAGCTCGATTATGTGGCCAATCTCCAGAAAAAAGAGCAGGTGCTCATGATCGGCGACGGGCTCAACGACGCCGGAGCGCTCCGCCAGAGCGAGGTCGGCATCAGCATTACGGATGACACGTCGGGATTTACCCCTGCTTCGGATGCCATCATGACGTCCTCCTCGCTGGAGAAACTGCCTGACTTTATGGATTTTTCGCACATTTCGCACCGGATTATCATCGCGGCCTTTATCATTTCGTTTTTGTATAATATTATAGGGATTAGTTTTGCGCTGTCCGGAACATTGTCGCCGTTGGTGGCGGCCATCCTGATGCCGCTAAGCAGTATTTCGGTAGTGGTGTTTGCCACAGTCACAACCAACCTGATGGCGAAGCTTAAAAAATTACTCTGAAATGTCAGTTATCATTCTTCTCATTATCATCAGCATCGTAGTCGCACTGGGTTTTCTGGCAATATTTATTTGGGCCGTGAAGACCGGCCAGTTCGATGATACCGTGTCGCCGGGCATCAGGATATTGTTCGATGACAAAAAGCATGAAAACCCCAAAACAAAACCAGACGGCGACAATAAACCTGCCTCCTGATAAAATAGCGCTTTTCTGACCAATTATTTCTGAATCTTGGTTTTAAAAGCTATCACGATAAAAAACATTTATTATATATTTGAACACGCATTGAACCTAATCCAATGTTTCGTGAGTTTTTTTACCTGGCGACTTTTTATTAAAAATTAACCTCTAAGACATGCAAATTGAAAAATTTAGCTATGACAACAAGATAGTAAAATACTTTGCTATCGCTACAGTAGTCTGGGGAACCATCGGTATGCTCGTGGGTATCATCATAGCCACGTTGATGTTCTATCCTAACCTGATTTCCGATTTCGGCCACCTGATCGGAACAGATCGGCCATGGAACAGTTTTGGGCGCCTTCGGCCGCTGCACACCAATGCTGTTATCTTCGCTTTTGTCGGCAACATGATGTTTGCCGGTATGTACTATTCGCTGCAGCGACTGCTTAAAGCCCGAATGTTCAACGACATGCTGTCGTGGGTACATTTCTGGGGCTGGCAGCTCATCATTGTCTCGGCTGTAATAACGCTGCCGCTCGGTTTTACTTCCTCCAAGGAATACGCTGAACTGGAGTGGCCGATTGATATTGTTATCGCCCTTATCTGGGTGGTATTTGGCATTAATATGATCGGCACGATCATTAAGCGCCGCGAGCGGCACATGTATGTGGCCATCTGGTTTTACCTTGCTTCCTTCGTCACCGTAGCTGTGCTGCATATCGTGAATTCGTTTGAGCTGCCGGTTACATTATTTAAAAGTTATTCATGGTATGCCGGTGTGCAGGATGCATTGGTGCAATGGTGGTATGGACATAATGCGGTTGCATTTTTCCTCACCACGCCATTTCTGGGGCTTATGTATTATTACCTGCCCAAAGCTGCAAACCGACCGGTGTTTTCCTATAAACTATCCATCATTCACTTCTGGTCACTCATTTTTCTTTATATCTGGGCCGGCCCGCACCACTTGCTATATACAGCCCTGCCGGATTGGGCACAGTCATTAGGAACTGTATTTTCGATCATGCTCATCGCTCCGTCCTGGGGCGGCATGCTCAATGGTCTTCTTACACTCCGCGGTGCATGGGATCGCGTCCGGGAGCAACCGGTACTTAAGTTCATGGTCGTGGCCGTAACGGCATACGGCATGTCAACTTTTGAGGGGCCGATGCTTTCACTGAAGAATTTCAATGCCGTGGCTCACTATACCGATTATATCATCGGGCATGTACATGTTGGTGGGCTTGGCTGGAATGGATTCCTGACATTCGGAATACTATACTGGATGATCCCGAAAATGTGGAATACCAATCTACATTCTACAAAACTGGCAAATCTCCATTTCTGGATCGGTTCACTGGGTATAGTGTTCTATGCACTGCCACTATATGCATCGTTCTTTGTACAGACGCTGATGTGGAAACAATTTACACCTGATGGAATTCTGGCTTACCCGAACTTCCTGGAGACCGTCACGCAAATAGTCCCGATGTATATGCTTCGTGCCTTTGGCGGCTTGTTGTACTGGGTTGGTGTGTTGATCATGCTTTATAACCTGTTTAAAACCGCCACTGCCGGAAAATTCGTTGCCAATGAAGAAGCTGAGGCTCCGGCCCTGGAGAAAAAAGTAATTACAGGCGGTCACTGGCACAGTGTGCTGGAGCGCAAGCCGGTACTGTTTACTGTTTTATCGCTGGTGGCGATACTAATCGGTGGAATCATCGAGATGGTGCCTACCTTCCTCATCAAATCGAATATTCCAACCATCGAAGCGGTGAAACCATATACGCCACTGGAGCTCACGGGGCGCGACATCTATATCCGTGAAGGCTGCAATACCTGCCACTCTCAGATGGTACGGCCGTTCCGCTGGGAAACAGAGCGGTATGGCGAATATTCCAAAGCGGGTGAATTTGTCTATGATCATCCTTTCCTCTGGGGGTCCAAGCGGACTGGTCCTGACTTGCATCGCGTTGGAAGGAAATATCCAGATTCTTGGCACTACTACCATATGTATGACCCCACAAGTACATCACAGGGCTCTTTAATGCCTCGGTATCCATGGCTCTACGAGCAGTATTACGACCAGGAAGTTATTGTTGATAAGGTTGCCGCAATGCGTACTCTAGGCGTACCTTATGCCGAAGGCGCTGAAGCGACTGCCGTCCAGGATATGCAGGAACAGGCTGCTAAGATTACCGCGCAGTTGAAGGTGGAAAATATCGAGACCGATCCAAACCTGGATATCATAGCGCTTATTTCTTACCTGCAAAGACTGGGTACAGATATAAAAGTTCAACCAATGGAACTCACTAAATAAGCTGAGGAGATGTTTAAACATTATTTCGAACAGATAGATAATATTGAAATATGGCCGGTAATCTCGCTGGTACTGTTTTTCGTGTTTTTCCTCGGCACAATCTTGTGGATCACTTCTTTGGACAAGACGTATATCGACAAGATGAAGGGACTTCCTTTTGAAGATGATTCAGAATCTGAAACTATTGAGAAAAATTAAAATGAACATTATGATATTTCCAGATATAAATACCAAATGGATAAGACGCATCTTCATGGCGATATTGTCCTTTATTGTTGCTGTTCCGGCAATGGCTCAGGACGCGGCAGACCCAACCAGTAACCTGGAGACACTCCTGGTGGTGGTGCTGAGTTTTGTGCTTATCGTCTCGATACTCATCCTCATAATCGGACTTTACTTAGTCAGCATTATTAAGATTGTGCTGCTTGAGGACAGGAAACAAAAAGCAGTGGCTGAAGGAAAAGAATTCGTGCCTGAGGCAGAAAAATCCCTGTGGAGTAAAATGATGACTAAAGCCACCGATGCCGTCCCTGTCGGAAAAGAGGAAACCATATTGCTCGATCACAACTATGACGGCATCCAGGAACTCGATAACCACCTCCCTCCATGGTGGAAATGGTTATTCTACATTACCATAATCTGGGGTGTTATCTATTTTTTCGTTTATCACGTTTCCGACTCCCTACCGTTGATGCACGAAGAATACGACATCGTGATGGCAGAGGCAAAGGCTGCCAAAGACGCTCAAATGGCCCTGGCAGGAAACAACATAGATGAAACCAATGTAGAACGGACTACGGATCCGACCGTTTTGGCGAAGGGAAAGGTTATTTACGACCGCTCATGTGTGCCTTGCCACGCTCCGGAAGGTCAGGGACTTATAGGTCCTAATTTCACAGACAACTACTTCATTCATGGAGGCGACATTAAAGATGTTTTTAAAACCATCAAATACGGTGTAGCTCAAAAAGGCATGATATCATGGCAGAGTCAATTATCGCCATCTGATATGTCCGATGTAGCCAACTACGTGCTGTCGTTAGTTGGAACAACACCTAAAAATCCACCTGCTCCCAAAGGACCAGAAGGTATAGAATATAAGCCTGATGCCCAGGCTCCGGCTGTCGAAACCCAGCCGGCAGAACAACCAGCGGCAAACTCATAAACTGCCAGAAGGCGTTTTTGGGCGCATCTTCCTGGTCGGGCGATCATAATCAGTTGCATGAGTATGATCGCCCTGCCATTATTGGATGGGTTTGAAAAACGGCCATAAGGCTTTACTGAAAAAAACTCGTTATGGATAATCTGTATCAATTTGATCAGGAATACCGCGACACGATTGCCACGGTTGATGAAAAAGGTAAACGTATTTGGGTATATCCCAAAAAACCAAGCGGCCACTTTCATACCAGGCGGGTGATTGTCGCAATTATATTGTTAACGGTTCTTTTCGGCCTCCCATTCCTGAAGCTCAACGGTGAACCTCTGCTACTTTTTGACGTTTTCGAGCGGCGATTTATCATTTTTGGCATTCATCTCTGGCCACAGGATTTTCACATTGTGGCGCTTTCCATGATTTCGCTGGTCGTCTTCATTGTGCTGTTTACCGTTATTTTTGGTCGGGTCTGGTGTGGGTGGTCGTGCCCTCAAACCATTTTCATGGAAATGGTATTCAGAAAAATAGAATACCTGATCGAAGGGGATGCCAACAGACAGCGCAAGCTGAACCAGGGTCCGTGGACAAGCGAAAAAGTCTGGAAGAAGAGCCTCAAACACGTTATTTTCATTGGGATTTCACTGCTCATCTCCCATACATTTTTGTCGTACATCATCGGAGTTGACAAAGTAAAGGAAATTATCAGCCAGCCCCCGGGCGAAAACATCCTTGGGTTTTTAGCGCTTATGGTTTTCACAGGATTGTTTTATCTGGTGTTTTCTGTACTTCGCGAACAGATATGTATCGCTGTTTGTCCCTACGGCCGTCTTCAGGGTGTGTTCCTGGGAAATAACAGTATCGCAGTCATGTACGATTTGCTCCGTGGTGAACCCCGCGGCCGGCTGAAAAAAGGAAAGGTGGATGAGGGGAAGGGTGACTGTATCGATTGTAAAATGTGCGTGTATGCCTGTCCGACCGGTATCGATATTCGGAATGGTACTCAATTGGAATGCGTGAATTGCACGGCCTGTATCGACGCTTGTGACGAGGTAATGGATAAAATAGAAAAACCTCATGGACTAATCAGGTATGCTTCATATAACAGTATAAAAGATGGTCATCAAAAACTGTTTACTACGCGTGTATTTGTCTACAGCATCGTTTTGACACTATTAGTATCGGTGGTGGTATTCATGTTGGTAACACGGACGGATATTGAAGCTACCATCCTGAAAGTGCCCGGACAACTATACCAGGAACAGCCCAATAACCGCATAAGTAATATTTATAATATCCAGTTTATCAATAAAACCGCAAAACCAGTATCGCTTGAACTAAAAGTAAAAGGTATAGAAACGGCGAGCATAACGCGTGTTGGTGGAGAGGCGATCACTATAGGTGCCAGCGAGCGGGTAGATGCGGTGTTTTTTATAGAAATGCCAAGAGAATCCATAAAAGCCATGAAAACTGAGCTGGATGTTTTACTTATCTCGGAAGGTGAAATAATGGATGAAATCACTACGAACTTTATAGGGCCTGCCGGTCCGATAAAACGATGAATTGGGGCTGGAAAATCGCAATACTTTACTCAGGCTTTGTCGTGATGACGCTCGGCATGGTATTTTACTTCATGGGTCATAAAGTGGATCTGGTGGCCGAAGATTATTATAAACAGGAGATAGCCTATCAGGATCAAATCGATAAAATGTCCAACAGCCAGGCGATGTTGCAGCCGCTTGGTATTGACCTGGATAGACAAACATTATCGGCCATTATCCGGTTTCCAACTGAACATGCCTCAGCGGGAATTCAGGGATCAGTCCAATTGTACCGCCCAGCCAATTCCGACGAAGATAAGTCCTTTGATATTTTAATTGACTCAACCGGCGTTCAATCAGTTCTGTTGACAGGCTTTAGTAAAGGACTATGGAAAATCAAGGTCATGTGGAATTCTGGAGGAAAGGATTATTACAGTGAAAAAGTGGTAACGCTATGATTTGGACAGCACTCGCCATCGGTTTTGTCGGCAGTTTTCACTGCATCGGTATGTGCGGCCCCATTGCACTTGCATTACCAATGTCACAGAATTCCAGGCTTCACTTAGTGTCTGGCAGAGTGCTTTATAATCTTGGCCGGGCTTTTACTTATGCGGGTATTGGCCTCCTTGCCGGGCTCATAGGTCAGAGTCTTTCGCTGGCGGGTATACAGCAGGCAGTTTCCATTGTTTCCGGCGTGCTCATTCTGATCATCGTCCTGATACCTTCAAGCGTTTCCCAAAAACTTTCCCTTCTAAAACCGGCTTATGGGTTTACCTCACTTTTGAAACGAAAATTCAGATCATTACTCACGAAAAAGTCGTTGCGTTCGCTCTTTTATATTGGAGTAATAAATGGTTTTTTACCATGTGGATTGGTTTATCTGGCATTAGCCGGCGCTGTTGCAATGGCCGGAATTCTTGAGGGCGCGGCTTATATGTTTTTATTTGGACTCGGCACTATTCCTGTGATGCTTGCGGTATCATTGGCGGGCAATTTTGTGAGCCAGAAATTAAGGATTCGCATCAACCGATGGATACCTGCTATTATGGTCGTGCTGGCTGTACTTTTTATTCTCCGCGGATTAAATCTCGGTATTCCATACATCAGTCCTGAATTGCGGCAGCCGGGTATTTCTGACGGTTCGGTGATTTGTCATTGATTATTCAACTCCGCTGGTTTGGGTTTGAAACCCAAACCTATTCCACCTACAAAAGGCCAATTTCAATGACAGATTCTAATGTTGTCTTTTACCGGAAACTGGTTAGAGAAACCTTCAACATTTAAGTGATCCTTCCTCGTCTGAAATATTGACGGTGCATCGTCAAGTAGCGGTGGGCCTGCCACCATCTTAAATACAACATGCGCTGATCTTCTCAAAGAACCTCTTTGCCGCTCAACGCTTCACGGCACACGCTCAATTAGTGGAGATAGTAATAATCAAACAGATTTCTTGCGGACTCTACAAGCTTCGCCACAGACCAATTATACCCAATCCTAGAAATATTGCTATTTTCTCTGGTCTCCCCCCCCCTCGGAAGAATACGAATACCAAATCGGTCATACTCTTAACAAGTAAATAGTTTGTCCTACCAAGAACAAATCGACAAAATTATATATAATATAAGTTTAGAAGCCACACCAAATAGAGAACTCCAACAACGAACAAAGCCAAGAAGACCCTTACTCGGTGAAAAGAACTGAAAATAAGGAAGCAAAAACTATGAATACCCCGATTGCTCACCCAAAAAACAAATAAGATAACGTATGGTCTCCGCGAAACAGCCCGCCCCCCCCCCCCATAATCCACTCCTTTAAAACCTATCAAGTAAGTAAGCAGCAGTGAATACGCTCTCTCTGTTTGCTAGTCTTATATTCCTGTTTTTATACGCCACATTTACCTATCCCTATTTGCGAGAAAGAGCCGGAAAACCATTTATCCTTTAAGTTGTTAAGTTTTTGAGTATTTCAGCCCCACCCCCGCTGTTTGTAGTGTTCCGTAGGATCACTGCAAACAATTTATGAAATATTGAAGCCTCTGACTTCAAGACTAGTCCAGAAATTCTATATCCATATTGTCCGCCCGTAACCTATGAGTGGGATATTCTCAGATATGTATCGCCCGGTTGTCTGTGGCCGCGAGACACGCTTCCTTAAACGACTCTGTGAAGGTGGGGTGGGCGTGAGACATTCTGGCTATATCTTCCGCTGACGCGCGATATTCCATAGCGACTACCGCCTCAGCGATCATGTCTGCTACGCGTGGCCCGATCATGTGCACTCCTAATATTTCGTCAGTTTGCTGATGCGCAAGCACTTTCACAAGACCATCGGTATCCATGCTTGCACGCGCTCTGCCTGAGGCCTTGAACGGAAATGAACCCGACTTGTACGGAATACTCTTTTCCTTTAATTGTTCCTCTGTATAACCAACCGAAGCAACTTCAGGCCAGGTATATACAACGCCTGGTATAAGAAGATAATTGATATGCGGCTTCTGGCCGGCAATAGTTTCTGCGACGAATGTTCCTTCTTCCTCCGCCTTGTGCGCCAGCATAGCTCCCGGCACCACATCACCGATCGCAAAAATATTTGGTACGTTGGTGCGCAGATGCTCATCGACTATTATTTGTCCTCGATCATTTACCTGCAGGCCAATATTCTCCAAACCCAGGCCATCAGTAAATGGTTTTCGGCCAATGGATACGAGGCAATAGTCACCAGCTAAGGTTGCCTTTTCGCCTTTAACGTTTATCGCCTCCACATTCACAGATTTTCCGGAGTTCGTTACGGCTGTCACTTTATGACTTAATAAAAACTCGAACCCCTGTTTCTTCAGAATCTTCAGAAGCTCCTTGCTGAGCGTTTTATCCATCGTGGGAATGATGCTGTCCATGAATTCCACCACAGAAACCTTCGCGCCAAGCCGTGCATAGACCGAGCCCAGCTCCAGACCAATGACCCCTCCACCAATAATAATCAGGTGCTTAGGTATTTCTTTAAGTTCCAGTGCTTCGGTGCTGGTGATTACGCGCTTTTTATCGATTTGAATAAATGGAAGGGATGCGGGTTTGGATCCGGTGGCGATGATCGTGTTTTCCGATTCAATGACTATTTCTCCCTTATCACCCTTGATTAATATGGTTCTGGAATCCCTAAAAGAGCCCATCCCATGGTACACATCAATCTTGTTTTTCTTCATTAGGAAATCGATGCCCGAAACCGTTTGGTTCACCACTTCGTTTTTCCGCTTTATCATCTGCGCCAGATCAACTTTCAAACCTGAAACAACAATGCCGTGCTCCCTGAAATGTTTGTCGGCGTTGTAGAAATGTTCCGAAGAGTCAAGCAGGGCTTTCGACGGTATGCACCCGACATTCAGACATGTACCGCCGAGGGTATCGTACTTTTCAATAATGGCGGTCTTCATACCTAACTGAGCACATCTGATTGCTGCCACATATCCACCTGGCCCGGAGCCGATGATCGTTACGTTGTATTTCATTTTGTAGTATCAAGTATTATGTACAAAGTATTAAGAAAAGGGCACTGATGCTTTCTAAAGGATTTTGGGTTAAGATTTTTCTAAACTCTTTTTAAAGGCATATAACATCTTACCAATATCCTGTATTGTTTCAGATAGTTGCTCAAATACTTCATTATGAATGTATCCGACCTGGTATGCAATGATTAATTGAGTTTCAAGTTCGTATAATGAACCTACGGCAACGCTTATGAATTGAATGAACTCTTTATTTGAATTTCTTCCGGCTCCTTCCGCAATATTGGATGGAATAGACACAGCGCTTCGCGTAATCTGACTACAGAAGCCAAATTTTTCTTCTTTCGGAAACAGTATGGTTATTTTGTAGACATCCTTTGCCAAGTCAATTGATTTCTGCCAAATTAAAAGTTCCTTGAATCGATGCATGCGGTTTACTTTTTATACTTAATACTTTGTACTAAATACTAATTACTCATCACCCATAACTCATAATTCCAGCAGCATCCTCGTTGGATCTTCCAGTAGTTCTTTTACCCGTACCAGGAAACTAACTGATTCCCGTCCGTCAATAATCCGGTGATCATACGATAACGCCACATACATCATTGGTCTTACTACCACCTCGCCGTTTTCGGCAATCGGTCGCTCCACGATATTGTGCATACCAAGTATTGCCGATTGCGGAGAATTGATAATCGGGGTTGACATCATGGAACCAAATACGCCACCGTTCGTGATGGTGAAGGTGCCGCCCTGCATTTCTTCGATGCTCAGTTTTCCGTCACGGGCCCGCGCAGCCAATCTGGCAATTTCCTTTTCAATCTGATCAAAACTCATGGATTCGGCATTCCTGATCACCGGAACCACCAGGCCTCGCGGCGCTGATACCGCTATGGAAATATCGCAAAAATCGCTAAACAGGATTTCCTCGCCATCCATCTGTGCGTTCACACTTGGCCATTCGCTCAGTGCTATACAACATGCTTTGGTAAAAAAGGACATAAATCCAAGCCCGACTTCATACTTCTCTTTGAACCGGTCTTTGTATTTTGCCCGAATATCCATAATGGCTTTCATATTCACCTCGTTGAACGTGGTGAGCATTGCTGTTTCATTTTTCACCGCTACCAACCGCCTGGAAATGGTCTTACGCAGTGTTGTCATTTTTTCACGTCGCTGGTGCCGATCCTCCTTCATTTTTTCAGGCGATTCGCTCTGCTGGGCCAATGGGGCATTAATGACCGTTTTCTCAGCCTTCATAGCATCATCCTTGGTGATCCTTCCGGCAATCCCAGTCCCCTGCACGGTGTTGGGTAATATTCCTTTTTCGGAAAGTATTTTTGCAGCTGCCGGTGATGGGTGACCTGTGGCGTGGGAGGTTTCAACCTTTTCAGCAGTCTCTGGTTTGGTATCAGGTGTTGCAGGAGTTATAGGCATTTGGTCACCTTCAGCCACTTCTATCTTGCAGATCAATGCTCCAATCCCCAGCGTCTCACCTGCCTTAACCTCAATATGAAGGTAGCCCTGGGCTTCGGCGGTGAGTTCAAAGGTGGCCTTATCTGATTCTATCTCGGCAAGCGCTTCGTCCATAGCGACAAAATCACCATCACTTTTCAGCCAGCTACCAATCGTGACTTCCGTGATGGACTCGCCAACCGAGGGAACAACCATTTCAATAATTTTGCCTGTCTTTTTCATTATCGGAATACTACTATTTATTTAATTTCTCTGTTGACATTCTTTATTGCAAACACGTTTAATGGATTTTTCATGCTTTCAAGTGTTCATCGATCTGCAAAGGCTTTGTTAACGATATCTTGTTGTTCATTCTGATGCACCTTGGCGTATCCGGTGGCTGGGGAAGAACTCGCCGGTCTGAATATCCCCCAATCCACATTTTTACGGTATTTTCGCAATATGTAAGTCCATGCCCCCATATTTTCAGGCTCCTCCTGAACCCAGTAGATTTTGCAGTCCGTGTGATACCTGCTTCTGATATCGAGTATCTGTTTTTCCGGAAATGGGAACAATTGTTCGATTCGAATGATGGCGATATCCTTGCGGGATGACTTTTGCTGTTCATGGAGTAAATCAAAATACACCTTACCGGAGCAGAACAAGAGCCGTTTTACCTGCTTCGGATCGGCATAGTTGTCGTCGATCACTTCCTTAAATCCTCCAATGCTAAATTCCTCAATGGGCGACACGACTTCAGGGTGGCGTAATAATGATTTTGGCGACATGACGACACAAGGCTTTCTGAAATTCCAAATCAACTGCCTGCGCAGCAGGTGAAAGAAATTGGCAGGTGTAGTAATATTCGCTACGATTATATTGTAGTTAGCCGAAAGTTCCAGAAACCGCTCCGGTCGGGCGCTTGAGTGCTCCGGCCCCTGCCCTTCGTAGCCGTGCGGTAAAAGCATCACCAGCCCATTCATTCGTTGCCATTTGGTTCCTGCGCTAGCCACGAACTGATCGATGATTACCTGGGTGCCGTTTGCAAAGTCACCAAACTGAGCTTCCCAAACAACGAGTGCATGCGGCGATGCACTGGCATAGCCATATTCAAACCCCAATACGCCAAACTCAGACAGCAGCGAGTTATAAATATTAAATGGTGCCTGAGTAGGATCAATGTTTGCCAGAAAACTATACGCCTGGTTAGTCTCAGCATCAAACACCGTCGAATGCCGGTGTGAAAATGTTCCCCTTTTCACGTCTTGTCCCGATATGCGAACAATATTTCCATCGAGTAGCAGTGAGCCATAGGCCAAAAGTTCGGCATCAGCCCAGGTGAGCATTTTCTTTTCGAAAAACTCGGACTTCCGGTCTTTGAGAAGTTTTTCGATTTGCTTTATTGGTTTGAAACCTTTTGGCAGTGTGATCAGGGCTTTGCCAATTTTTTCTACTGTCTTTGGATCAATTCCCGTTTCCGGAGATTTATCGAAGTCCTCGGGTCTGGCCGGAGTGAGCTGTTTCCATTCTTCCTCCATTTTCTGAGGTTGATAAGGCAGCGGATTCTGCTTAACGAGATTGAGTCGATCCTGAAGCATGGCTCGAAACTCCCGATCCATTTTTTTCGCCAGTTCGGCGTCCGCATCACCGCGCTCCACCAATCTCTTCGAATATACTTCACGGGGGTTAGGGTGTTTGGCGATGATGTTATAGAGTTTGGGCTGCGTAAATTTCGGCTCGTCATTTTCGTTGTGTCCATGACGACGATAGCAGAGCAGGTCGATATAGATGTCCTTCCCAAATTTATACCGGTATTCCATGGCGATCCATGCGCAAAAGTTCACCGCCTCTGCGTCATCACCATTGACGTGGAGCACAGGCGCATCCACGATTTTTCCAATGTCAGTGCAATAAATACTTGATCGTGCATCATCATAGTCGGTTGTGAAGCCCATCTGGTTATTGATGACAAAATGAATGGTACCTCCGGTCGTATAGCCGGGCAGATTAGCCATTTGAGTAATTTCATAAACGATCCCCTGACCGGCCACCGCTGCATCGCCGTGTATAAGTATAGGCAGCGCCTTTTTCAAGTCACCTTTGTATTCATCGTCGATTTGAGCACGGGTGTAACCAAGAACCACGGGATCCACCGCTTCGAGGTGTGATGGATTTGGCGCTAATTTCAGGTAAACCTCCTTGCCCTCCCCCAGCATGAACTTACTGGAATAACCAAGATGATACTTCACATCACCATAACCCATCGTGAGATCGGGCACGGCAGTTCCTTCAAATTCATTGAATATTTCTTCATACGTCTTTTGCATGATGTTGGCCAGGACATTTAACCGGCCACGATGTGCCATGCCAATTACAATTTCTTCCACACCGAATTCCACTGCTGTCCGAATAATTTTATCGAGAGCGGGTATGGCGTTTTCGCCACCTTCGAGTGAGAATCGCTTCTGCCCCACATACTTTGTATGGAGGAAATTTTCAAATACTACGGCTTCATTGAGTTTGGAAAGAATATGCCGCTTTTCTTCGAATGGAGGATTAAAGTGTATGAACTCCTGCTCGGCTTTGTGTTTGAACCACTCGATGATTTCAAAATTCCTGATATGCATATACTCGAATCCTATGGGGCCGAGATAAACCTTTTTCAGCGTTTCATAGATGTCCCTTAGCTTTACTTTTCCAAGGCCGATCACCTGGCCGACTTCATACTCGTATTCTACATCGAGGTCATCGTTCGACAATCCAAAATCAGTCAATTCGAGCAGTACGTTGTGTTTACGACGCGGCCGTACCGGGTTTGTATCAGATTTCAGGTGTCCGCGTGTTCTGAAAGCATGGATCAAATTGCGAACACCAAGCTCCTTTAGTGAAATGAATTCACCGGATTGAATTTTGTATTCTTTGGCTGGAATACCGTCTTGTTGATTCGCAAACTCAAACCCCTCGAAAAAGCGCTTCCAAGTAATATCCACAGAGTCCGGATCTTCCTTGAATCTTTTGTACAAATCATCTATGGCATTGACTTCTGCATTGGAGATATAAGAGTATTTATTCATAAGATTAACGCTTTGAAATCAAAGGTATGTAGAAATTATCTACTTGTATAATTGCCTATACGTTTATTAATATATGACTCAAATGCAAGCAACTCTAAAGTAGACTAATTTTCCGTTAGATGAATGGACTATGGCGCAGGGTGCTATAATTGGATAAAAAAGTCAGAGCATTGTTCGCTTTAAATTAAAAGAAGCCTATCTTTGCACTCCTTTTTAAAACATGGACGAGTTCCATAACATAAAAAAATAAACAAATGTCAGTAAAAATCAGACTTACGCGTCGAGGACGCAAAAAGAAGGCAACATACGACGTGATCGTAGCAGATGCCAGGGCATCAAGAGATGGTAAATTTATTGAAAAGCTTGGCACCTATGTGCCGCTTACAAATCCAGCTACTATCGAAATTGATGAACAAAAGGCCGTGAATTGGTTGATCAAAGGCGCTCAACCAACCGATACAGTGCGAAGAATTCTTTCCTACAAAGGATTGATGTTGAAGAAGCACCTCCAGATAGGTGTGAATAAAGGCGCGATCACCCAGGAACAGGCTGATAAGAAATTCGAAGAATGGCTGGCTCAAAAAGGTGAAGAAGTCACCAAAAAAGTCAGTACAATCGCTCAGAAAAAAGCAGACTCTGCGAAAGCGAGATTGGAAGCAGAGAAAAAAGTAAAAGAAGCTAAAGCCGAAGCTCTGAAAAAGAAACTTACTGTTGCGGAAGTAACTGTTGAAGCGACTGAGGAGGAAGCGGCAGTAGCCGAAGAGGTTTCCGTGGAAGAAACAACTGCTGAGGCAACTGTACATCCCTGAAGTTGAGGCGATAACTGAAGTTGAGGCGGTTGCTGAAGTTGAGGTCGTTCCTGTGGCGGAGGCTGCACCAGCAGCAGAAGCAGCCCCGGAAGATCCTGCAGAAGAAACCAAGGCGGTATAGTTTTAGTAAACGACTGTCTGCAATGACGCCTGAGGATTGTTTTGAATTAGGTTACATTGTCAGGTCTCATGGTTTGAAAGGGGCTATGCATGTCCACCTCGATGTGGATGACCCCGCAAAGTATAATAAGATGGAATCAGTATTTGCTCTTATAGAGGGAAATCTGGTTCCATTTTTAGTTAAATCCCTTCAGATCGCCGGCGTAAAAGGAATCATCGAATTTGAGGGTATTTCGTCAGCTGAAGATGCTTTGGGGTTAAAATCGTGCCCTTTGTATTTGCCACTAAAACTCTTGCCCAAACTGAAAGAAGGGCAGTTTTATTACCATCAGGTCATTGGCTATACAGTGGTTGATAAAGTCAAAGGACCACTTGGAACGATCACCGACATCTATTCTTCGGGCGCTCAGGATATCATTAGCATGAAATACCAGGATAAAGAAGTGCTTGTGCCAGTCTCAGACGAAATCGTATTACATGCCGACCATGGAAAGAATGAGGTTTACGTGCAGCTTCCTGATGGTCTTTTAGAAATATATCTGTAGCAAAGATGCGCATAGACATCATCACCTGCCTGCCGGATCTTGTTTCCGCTCCTCTTGAACACTCCATACTTAAAAGAGCACAGGATAAAAAATTAGCAGAAATCCATGTGCATGACCTGCGGAACTTTACAACCAACAAATACAAACAGGTTGATGATTATCAATACGGTGGTGGCGCCGGAATGGTGCTCATGATCGAGCCGATCGACAAATGCCTGGAACAACTGAAATCTGAACGTTCATACGAAGAAATAATATATCTGAGCCCGGATGGTGAATTGCTCGATCAGCCGATGGCCAACAGATTGTCACTGGTTAATAACCTCGTCCTGATTTGCGGACATTATAAAGGTGTTGATGAAAGGGTGCGCGAATACCTGGTCACCAAGGAAATCAGCATTGGGAATTATGTGCTTTCGGGTGGAGAACTTGCCGCCGTAGTGCTTGTCGATTCCATCATCAGGCTTATTCCGGGTGTTCTGTCTGATGAAACATCAGCGTTGAGCGACAGCTTTCAGGACAACCTCGTGGCGCCACCGGCATACACGCGGCCGGCAGACTATAAGGGCATGAAGGTGCCAGAAATACTATTATCGGGTCATTTTGCCAAAATTGAAGAATGGCGTCAGAAAGAAGCGATCAGCCGGACTGAAAAACGCCGGCCCGACCTGCTGAAATAGTTATAGATTTTTTTAAACCACCAACCTTATTTATTCATTAATTCCCTATATTTGCAGTCCGTTTTGCCAAAGGAGTAAAATATCAATAAAATGAGCGAAATATTATTTAGAGAAGTCGAAAAGGAATACCAGGGGATCGCTGGCAAATATCCCGATTTCAAGCCTGGAGATACCATTATCGTGGCTGTAAAAATCAAAGAAGGGGGTAAAGAAAGGATTCAGAACTTTCAGGGAACTGTAATTCAACGCAAAAATTCCGGAGGAAACGGTGAATCCTTCACTGTAAGGAAGATTTCCAATGGTGTAGGTGTAGAAAGAATTTTCCCGATTGTATCACCAAATATAGACACCATCACGATCGTAAGACGTGGTGTCGTTAGAAGAGCCAAATTGTTCTATTTGCGTGGTAAACAAGGTAAATCTGCAAGGATCAAAGAAAAATTATCCTGATCGGAGTAATTGGAAAAAATTGAAGCCAGCCCCTCAGGGTTGGCTTTTTTGATTTAAGGTCAGTATGTTTAGTATAAAAATCTCATGAGTTCATTAGCGTTTTTTAAGTATCAGGGTACTGGCAACGATTTTATTATGATCGATGACCGGGAAGAGACTTTTGAACTCGCCAACCATAGCTTCATTGCCCAACTCTGCCACAGGCGCTTTGGCATTGGCGCTGACGGACTCATTCTGCTAAGAAATCATAGCGAGGCAGATTTCGAAATGATCTATTATAATGCCGATGGATATCTCACTACACTTTGCGGCAATGGCAGTCGTTGTGCAGTGCAATTCGCCAGCCACCTCGGACTGGTAAGCACCTCATGCAGATTCATGACAGTTCAGGGCATTCTTGGCGCCACCCTTGGCGATGGCCTCGTAGAAATAAATATGCCGGATGTCCAGGCTATCGAAAATCACCCGGATCACTTTTTCCTGAATACCGGATCGCCTCATCACGTCTGCTACGTGAATGACGTGAAGAATTACGATGTCTTCAATCTGGGTAGAAAAATCAGAAACGGGGCGCCATATTTTAAGGAAGGATCAAACGTGAACTTTGTTGAGATACTGGATTTTAACCACATTTTCGTCCGTACATACGAGCGGGGAGTCGAGGATGAAACATTGTCGTGCGGCACGGGTGTGACGGCGGCAGCGCTTACACTCAGCCTGAAAGGGGGCGCCTCACCAATATTTGTTCAAACGCCAGGAGGAAATCTTTCGATAAGTTTTGAAAAAGACACAAACGGCGGATTCAAAAATGTGCGCCTTAAAGGACCGGCTGAACGCGTTTTTGAAGGATTATGGAATTTCTGAATCAGGAAGCAAGTTCCATAATGCCCCGATACTTATATACTTTCATAGAGTAGAAATTTTCCAGAAAATATTTCAGCCGATCTCCGGCAAGCAAGGCAACCCGATCGCGGTTGTGAAAAACAGAAATATCCAGCACAGCACGCAAAAAGAATTTATTGCTACAGAAGGCATAAATATGCTGCTTAAAAAACTCTTTCCATTCTCTGGAATATTTATCGAAATGTGTCGATCCATCAAATAAAAACTCCAACTGCACCTCATTGTATTTGAAGCGGTAAATCGCTCCCAAATCATTGTAGAATTCATCGAAAGCCTCAGCGGGAAAACTTTTGGCAGCAATTATCTCCAATATGGTATCATCGATAAGCCCGAGCGGATTGTGCTGCTGCAAATAGTAATTTTTGCTGTAGTCGACCAAAAAGTGCAGGAGTTTCTCCTTTTGCGATTCCTGTGCCTGGTGCATCAGGTAATTTTTATCAGAAGGAAATAGTCTTCTAATCATCAATTTATGAGGGTTTTACAAAAGTAGAATATTTTATTGGTCACTCACCTGAATAGCTACGGAAAAATTTACGCAACTATCTCACCTTCTGCCTTTTTCACACAAATTCGCCGTTGTTATTCAAATACTATCGTCGGATCCAGCGGATATCTGCCAAAATCCTTTCCATAAATGGCTAAACCTCCAGGTACGGATTCGTCCACTGCGAGCCTGATAATAAATTTACCCTCCGCACTGGCTTGCTGAATTAAGGTCTTGTCAATCGGCAATTCGATGAGATATCCGAATGTACCGGCTTCGCGCAACTTTTTATCGCGCAATTGTGCATTCCACGAAAGTATGCCGCGATGGTCGGCGGGATCGTCGGGCAGGTCCGTTTCACCTATAATAGTTCCATTCACTGTAACAATTACTTTAGAAGGATTCAGGTACTCATCCGTCATTGGATAAGAGTTCGGGTTGCGGCCCGGATCGTGAAGGCCCTTGCCGCGCATGTAGTCGGTATTTGTTTCCGAAACCTCCTCTTTGTCTTTTCCATTAAGAGGTTTTGATGAAAGCTCTGCTCTAAAAGTAGCCTTGGAAAACTGCGAAATATCCATACCCTCGGGCAACTGTACCTCGTATTCGAAATACCCTGTTCCCGCTCCATTGACCTTCAGGCCATCCAAAATGTTCCACTGCTTTAGTGACCATTCCTGTTTTGTGAATGAGTCAGGCCGAAACGTCATTGTGCCGGGGTTTTCCTCAGTTCCATTTACTTTGAAAACCGTAAAATTGGAGTGTATCGGTTTGCTTTCGCCGACCAATTGCATGCTTAAAATATATACACCGGGCGCTTCGGGCATTACCACTTTTATAGGTTCCAGATCGCGTTGTTCCCATGGAGTTATGGCGATTTTATGGCTTTCGGTCCACACATCAACTGCCTGACCGAGCGTATTCCAACCGTAAAGTCTGAGATTCATGTCCACTTCGCCCGCCGGCACCTGATCTGTCATCACGGAAAGGCGCACCGGCACCTGAATTTCTTCTCCGACACCAGCCTCCTGATTCAGAAATGCAGGCGCGAGGTAGATGAGGCTGTGCATATCACTGAGGCTCATGCCTTCTACTAATTCTTCGAATCCGGTGAATTTTTCAGTACGGTCATATTTCCAGTAACCATTCCACTCGTTGATCACGTCGTGGTGTTCTGTATAGAGCCATCCGGCCACTTGGGGATGCCTCCTGAATTCATTCATCATTATGTGATAATCCCAGCTCCAATCCACGTCGCCGGTGCTGCCTTCGTAGCCCCAGACGTTTCCGCACTCGCTGTTGAACATCGGTGTGTTTGTTTGCGTATAGCCTTCCACATAGTTCCACGGCGAGCCGGGGAATGTTTGCTCCGTAGCATTGTCCAGAAACCCTTTCCAGGCATAGCCCGGCAAATAGGCATGCCAGGTGTTGATGTCTGAAATGACGTGGTCATAGTTACAGGCCGAATTGTCTTCAATAAGCCGTGTGTTATCCAGAGCTTTGGCATGATGATACATGGATGCCACCCATTCCTGGGTTTCGGGTAAATATTTTCGTTCATTTTCCCCTGTATTAGTGAATAAGCCCCAGGTCTCATTAAATAGTACCCAGGAATAAATGGATGGGTGGTTATAGTCGCGGGCGATCATCCCTTCCATGGCCACCTTAATTTCGTGCTGCATAGCACTATCAGGCTCGCCCCAGCTATTGGGCACATCGGCCATGATGAGATGTCCGAGCTTATCGGCCCAGTACAATTTGCGTGGAACCTCCACTTTGATGTGTATGCGCTGGCCGTTGAGGCCGATTTCCTTTGCCCGCCATATTTCATCGCGCATGAACTCATCCGTCGGGAAGGTATAATATCCTTCCGGATGATACGCCTGATCGAGGGCAGTTTGAATGTAAATAGGTTTGTTGTTTAGCGCTACATACGGAATGTCAGTGCCCGGCAGGTTCACGACACTGATTTTGCGCATTCCAAAATAGGTAGTGATCACATCGGGTGATTCGCCTTCGAGGACTATCTCCACATCATAAAGGTGTGGTTTTTCCAGCGTCCAAAGCACAGGATTTGGAATGTCGACAACGAAATCTACCGCTGTCGAACCGGCCAAAGCTTTCCCTTCACCAATGGAGTAATTGCTCTCCTTGCCCTTGTAATTCAACGAAACTCTCGAATCCTCCGCGAGTGGTTTATCAAATACCGCCTTTACGAAAAGACGGGAGCTATCGATATCCGGAGTAAAAAAGAAGTCCTTAATGAAATGTTGCGGGCGGGCCTCCAGATAAACGGTTTGCCAAATACCCTTGGCATCGCCGTAGCCTTGCTTGCCAAACAGTTTGAAATCATGGGGTGAATCATCGACCCGGAGTACTATTTCGTGCGAACTACCTGATTCCACATTCCCCGTCAGTTCAAATTCGAAAGGCGTATAACCTCCCTGGTACTGACCAATTTCCTTTCCATCTATCCAGCCTTTGGTAAGCCAGTCGCTGGCCCCTACTACCAGGAACACGCGTTTGCCATTCCATTCTTCCGGTATTGTAACGGATCTCTTGTACCAGGCGATATCAGCTTTGTTGTCCACCTCACTCAGCGGCGATCCCCATGGAAATGGAACAAGGATTTTTTGGGTAAATCCCTGTCGGCCTTCGAACCAGTTTTCTGAAATCCCCACATCCGCACTATCATATTCAAACTGCCAATAACCATTCAGATTGATCCATTGCTCGCGTTCCTTATCTGGCCGCGGATGTTCAGGAAGAGGGATGTTTTCGGTGGTTTTATCTTTCTTTGAACAGGCGCCGGCCAGTAGGAGTATTCCGAAAGTCAGTATGGCGAAACTGAAAAAATAGTGCTTTTTTCCCATGAGAAAAGTGAGGTTTATTGATCAATAAAAATAGTGAAGAATAGCCAGCTTGCCAAAAGTTGATGAGTTCGAGAGTTGAGTTGTTCAATGGTTGAATAGTCTGTTGGGAGAAGTGAGGGGGATGAGTTATGAGTGATGAGTGCTGGCCATAGGTTATTCATCTTTCTTAATCTACATCAATCTCCTTCAATCTCGTATCAATCTGTCACCTCCATATCCATAATTCAGCACAGCCCTTTTTATTTCCCCCCAGTACGGATAAATTTGTGTCAAAATCAAAATTTATGAAAGGCTCCGCGAAGCGCAATATCATCATAGCGGCAATAGTCCTTGTGGCTGCGGCTGTATTGTTAAAACCATATTTGGTTGATCCTAAGGTTGTCAGCACTCCGGAAAATGCCGTAAAACCCAAAACGGTGGAGCCACTGTTTAAAAAAGAGGGGACACTCGCATTTCTAAACAACCAAAAGGACACCCTGAAGCTGGTTGAAATGGAAGTTGCTGATAACGATGAGGAGCGCAACCAGGGCATGATGTACCGGTCGAGCATGTCGTATGACAGGGCCATGCTGTTCATCATGGAATACGAAAGCCAGCAATCGTTCTGGATGCACAATACAAAAATGTCGCTCGACATCATCTATGTCGATGGACAAGGTCAAATCGTGACGATTTATAAGCACACGCAACCCTATTCCGACTCGCCCATTCCGTCGTTTAAACGGGCCAAATACGTCGTAGAAACTGCCGCAGGATTCTGCGATAAATACGGTGTGAATGAAGGCGATTTTATTGAATTCCGTCAGGACGGTTAGTATCCTCAGATCGACGGTGTCGCCCCGCCATCAACCCTAATACTTTCTCCATTGATAAACGCCGCCGACGGCGAAGCGAGAAACCCGGCCAGCGCTGCCGTCTCCATCGGATCGGCAAAGCGTCGGGCAGGAATCGCCCTTTTCATCTCCTCCGCCATTTGATCAACCGAAATTCCGCGTTCTAATGCCCTGGATTTTATGAGGCTTTCCAGCCTTCCGGTTTGTGTGAGGCCCGGCAGAATATTATTTACCGTAATTCCAAAGGGCCCAAGCTCGGAACTGAGCGTTTTGGCCCAGGCGGCTACGGCACCGCGGATGGTATTGGAAACACCCAGTCCGGCAATTGGTGTGCGAACAGAGGTAGAGATCACATTGATGATGCGCCCATAATTTGCTTTTTTCATCAATGGAGCCACAGCCTGCACGAGGATTTGATTATTGATTATATGTTGCTGAAAAGCGTTAAGGAAATTCTCCGCCGTCGGCATCGATGGCCTGTCCGGGCGCAGGTCCTCCGGAGTTATTCACCAGGATATGGACTTCGGGCGTTTTTGCCAGGTATTCGTCGATGGCCTGCTTTACCCTTTCGGGGAATGCAAAGTCGGCTATGAGGGTTTCGTGTTTCTGGCCGTTGGATTTATCCAAAATATCCATAACGCTATGCATAGCGTATTCATTCCGGGCAAATAGTGTAATACTTGCACCCAGTGACGCGAGTTCAACGGCGATAGCCCTCCCTATGCCCTGCGTGCTGCCACAAACAATGGCGCGTTTTCCTGACAGGTTTATATCCATGGGTTTTTATTGATTTTGTGTAATGAAGAAACAAATAACGAAAATGGTATTTCATTTCCGACCGATCCCGGCCACTTCCAAAAAAATTATCCGGCGTTAATTCGCATTCAACTTCATCTTTTGCGAATTCACCAGCATGATGCCTTTGCCATTCGTAGCTACCGCTAGGGTGATATATATATTGTTTCTGGGTAATGCGCGGACCGCGTGCATTGCCACCGCCTCCCTGTATTTGTATGTGCCGAGGTCGAAATGGATTTTTGCCGCTCCTTCGAGTGTACAACAATAAACAGATTTTGTCTCCTGGTAATACCCAGCACTGCTGATCGTGCCAGTATTCCGAACTTGCCTCATCATGGATTGTTGGCCTTTGGTGGCAGGATTACTCCAGGTTTGAATATTGCCATCCTGCATTGCCGCAATAATTTTTAAATCATCCTCGATCCAGATGATCTCCTTTATCAAGGAATTGCGCGTAGTGAATTCATTCACCAGGCTATGTGAGACGAGGTTGTAAATTCGTACAATTCCCTTATCATCGCCGACAGCCAAAAATTGACCGTTTTGACTAAATCCACAAGAAATGGCATGACCTTCCGGGATATTGTATTCCCACATGTTCTTTGAATTCAAATCAATGACTCCGAAAAAGCCAGAATAAAATGTAACGGCGGCCAAAGAATCCGATGCATTGAACTTCACGTCAGTAACCGCTCCGGAGCCAGGATAGGATTTTTTTAGAATCGGCTCGTCCGTCGTTGTACCGATTACCGTCACATCTCCTTGTTTATTGCCGAAAAGCGTCATTTCTCCATGGCCGGAAACGTCCAGGCAGGTGAGATTGGCCCCGGGGGCATTGTATTTATGAACAATGGATTTTGTGCTTAAATCCCATGTGGCAATATAGTCAGGAGCCAGAGCTACCAGCCGGGTACTATCTGCCAAATCAATATCATAAATGATGTCCTTGTTTTCATTGAGGAATTCGACATTAGGAACCTGCGCCCACGTTGCCGATGTCGCCAGTGCGGCGCAAATAAAAAAGTGGGATCTATTCATACAAAAAATTCTTATCAACCATAAACCTAACCAATGCCCGCCCGCTAAAGAGACCATAACTTTTTTCTAACCCATCGGACCCCG
This sequence comes from Cyclobacteriaceae bacterium, assembly GCA_034523095.1. Lineage (GTDB taxonomy): Bacteria > Bacteroidota > Bacteroidia > Cytophagales > Cyclobacteriaceae > JAAUQL01. The sequence continues at coordinate 130,195 of JAXHKU010000031.1, forward strand.
CCAATATTGGCTTACCCACTCACATGATGTTGACTGTCCTCTCACGGCGTAGCTTGCAGAAATCGGCAATAAACCATATGACTACCCAAATGACACTTCCGTATCCTTCTAACGGAAGGATTACTCCCCATAAGTCGCCAATCCTAGCGCCCACTATCCCAGTAGCGTTTACTTCCAGTGTAGGGTGTCATAATAATACCCGCTATAACCTCTAAATATGCTCCTTCAAAGATGAGGAGTTGGGGCTGGCCCATCCGCTGAATCGTGTGCCTCCAATGCTCAGTGCAGCGCCGATTGTTTTCTTTGCGCGGTATTTGGCAGAGATTATATATCCTGTGTTGCCGCTCATATTGCCAACACTAGGGTGACGCCATCACCTGCTGGTTTCGGCCCAATCCAGTTGTAATTAGGCCTGCTTCATGCAGCTTTGCTCCAGCAGATATGGGCCTGAGCATATTTTGAGCGCCAAAGATGAGGAATGATAGAGCTTTTTATTGTAGTCTAAGTCGAGGTAATTATTCCGTGGAGTGCCTTGTCCAACCGTAGGGTCTTCACCTCGCCCCATATTTTCTTTTTTTTTTTTGTTTTATGTTCCGTCGCCGTTGTTTTTTTTTTTCCCGTTTCCGTGTTTCGGTTTTTTTTTTCCGTTCCCGATTGTTTGCCTCCTTTGTTTATTTTTTCCCTTCTTTTCTTTATTTATATTTCCCTCCTTTCCTCCTTCGTGTAATAATTTTACATTTATTGTTGATCATTATACCTGTTCGTATTTACCTTCCCCCCCATCGCCTAATCATTCCCAATTTCCTAATCATTTTTATATCTATCGTTTTTTTTATTTAGTGCGCTGAAATTTATCCCGGAAAACAGTCCCCATTGGAATTTTGCAGCGGGCGGACCAAATTGGTATTCGATATACGGCAATGACCTACACATGTTATAATATTTGATAAGACTTGCAAGGCTTCCAGCAGTATACTTTGTTGTTTTGATTTGGTCCCGGATTTCCGAACAATCGTGTAATAAGTAGGAAAGTGTATTAAGATAATTTTTGGATAATGAAAGACTTTGACCGGTTTCGATTTTGGATTGATCACTCGCGGAACTTAATGGATAAAGTGGCAGAAAGAGACTGTCTGATTTTTCCACGTAAAAGACATCGTTATACTCGTACAATGTGGCGGCACCTTCAAGCAGGCAGACCATGAAAACACGATTATTCTTTTTTTCCCTCACTTAACTCGGGTTTCGCGATAAAACGTTTTAGGTTATAACCGTATCCGTGTATATCATCCGGAAAATAGACTGAACTAGTTGAATCAAAAAGGTTAAGCTTCATGACACATGGAGAAAAATTGCGATACGTCGATAAAGCCTTTCACCGTATCGCCATCATGCGTGATCACAAATCCTTCCTTGTATTCGGACTGAGCAATAGCCGGGATTCCTAAGCCCAGCAAAACCGAGATAAAAAATAGCTGCTTCATAAACTGAATATGTTAAAAATTGACTGTTGTCAGTTTGTTTTCAGGTGTGTGAGTAACATGAGTCGTCTGTGAACAAAAAACTACGCTGACAATTGAAAAAAAATCAGTACGAAAATAAAGAAAATTTTGACTATTTCAAGCGTTTTACCGATTTGATTGCGCCTTGCCGGCATCTGATCTTTGTATTTAAGGCTCCCGTATGCCTGCTGTTGTGGTATTTTGACTTAATCATTTTACCATCATCAAATGAAGTTTGATCTCGCGTCGTTTTCTTTTAACTTCATGGTCGATAATTGCCTGAGAAAATAAATTACCACCTCTTTGAAAACCATATTCTATTTTTCGCTGTTTGCCTCGCTCTCCTTTTTTCTGTCGTGCACAACCATACCAACGGATATCGCTCCGGGCGCCAGGGATGTGCAGTTGGGCCATGACAATCGCATCAGAAATGTAAATTTCCACATACCCAAGCGCCTCAAGCGCAAAAACCGCAGCCTTGTCCTGGTTCTCCACGCCGGTGAAGGCTCTGCTAAAAACATCGCCGCCATCACCAAGCGCGAATTCAATAAGATCTCCGATCAGGACAATTTCATTGTTGGCTATCCCGAAGCGTTGAACGAGTACTGGAACGATGGCCGGACCGATAGTATCTCTCTGTCACATTATGAAGATATCGATGATGTGGGATTTCTTGAAAAGACCATCGATTTCGCCATCGACAGCTTCAAGGTGGATCCTCAGTTTGTATTCGTGGCAGGCTATTCCAACGGCGGACTCATGGCTTTGCGATTGGCCTGCGAGTTGCCGGGCCGTATCAAGGGATACGCCGCTGTGGCAGCTTCGTTGTCACTGGATCAGTTGGTCGATTGTACTATTGACACTTCCAGTTCGCTGATGCTGATCAACGGCACAGAGGATCCGATCATGCCGTATGATGGAGGACAGGTTATTTCAAGAGGACAGCCGCAAGGCAGCGTACTTTCCAGCGAGGAGACCATCAATTTTTGGTTAAAGGAAAATAATTGCACGCCAAAGACCACATCGCGCGATGTTCCAAATACTGATACATTCGATGAAACCCGATCTGAAAAGACCACGTTTAGCGGCTGCAAACAAGGAAACAAGGCCGTGTTAATAACCATAAACAATGGAGGCCATACCTGGCCGGGAGGACGGCAGTACCTGTCTGAAAAGGAAATCGGCAAGACGTCACGGGATTTCGATGCCAGCGAAGAAATCTGGCGTTTCTTTAAAAATCTGTGATACAAAGTCCCGACGCGGGACAATACAGATCAAACAAGTGTTATGGATTTTATAAGCAATTCTCGTCCGGAAATGATGTCGTAGCGACTATTTCCGCATTCGGGACATACACCAAAGTAGTCCTCCGTTTCAAACTTTTTTCCACAATCCGGACAGTGTGCAAAGCCTTTCAGATTGTCTATGGATATTTTGGCATTTTTCAGCGGGCCGTTTTGCCGTGAGGCTTCCAGCGCAAATAACAAACTATCTGGCACCACTCCCGATAGTACGCCGATTTGCAAATGCACCTTTACAACCGCTTTACCGGGATTCCTGGATAACTCCTCCTCTATTATTTGGAGAATGCTCATCGCTATGGAGACTTCGTGCATTTTGTACTGCGTGAGTTGGAAAGTGAATTGATTTGTTTGAATTGAATATACACCGAAATCCATGAATCGCATTTAAAGTATTGACGAAAAACGGCATTTGACGAGGAAAAGTCCTGAGATTTCATTAATTTACCTTTCCTCCGATTATTAACCCTGGTGTCCGGGAATTTTTTTCATCTAAAACCATATCGATATGAACACTGTAGTAGCCACTATCCTCGCCTCAAAGGGTCATGCTGTCTTTACAATTAAGGAGCATGATACGGTCTTCACTGCGCTCGAACAACTGGCAAAACACGACGTCGGCGCCTTGCTCGTGACAGACGAACATCAAAATATCCTCGGCATATTCTCAGAAAGGGACTATGCCCGGAAGGTGGCCGAAAAGGGTAAAATATCCAGAAACTCGCTCATCAATAAACTGATGAATCCGCACGTGCAGGTTATTCGTAGCGCCAATACGCTATTGGATTGCCTGAACATCATGACTAAAAAACACGTGCGTCACCTGCCTGTGGTGGATGAAGGGAAACTGCTGGGCGTCGTCTCCATTGGTGATATTGTTTATAAAATTATCAATGAACAAAAAACGACCATAGACAGCCTGGAGCATTATATTAGCGGCTCTGATTATGGCTCCTATATTGAGGCGAAACCCTGATAAAGGGTATTCAGGGCTTTAAAATCCCTTTGTTTTTAATGCCGTAGAAATACAGCGTATGACTCGTTACGTGAACGCCGAAGGTTTCCTCAACAAGCTTTTGTATTTCCATGATGCGCGGATCACAAAATTCATAAATCTGACCATCGGTACAGATCACATGATCGTGCTGATGAAAACCGTGTGATTTCTCGTAGAGCGACAGGTTTTTGCCAAACTGGTGCTTTTTTACCAAGTCGCACTCGAGGAGTAAATCGAGCGTATTATATACTGTGGCTCTGCTGACGCGATAGTTTTTGTTTTTCATGTTGATGTAAAGCGATTCCACATCAAAATGTCCTTCATGGGTGTAGATTTCTTCCAGAATGGCAAAACGCTCAGGCGTTTTTCGGAGGTCCTTGTCCTCAAGATACTTTTTAAAAATGGTTCTAATGGCTTCGTATTTTTCCGGTGTCAACATGCGGCCACGCTATTTTGATTCGACATGAACAAAAATAAGGATTATTGCTTACCTCAGCTATGATTACGATTATAAACACCCCCCGGGAGCAATTTGTTTTTCAACTCCGTGTCTCCGCACCTTAAATGCCGGTCGATTGATTTCATGTCATGTTTCAAAACCGGTATATTCGAATCCTATTTCTCTCTGGAGATACGATATGAAAAAGCTGATCTCATACATCCTCATTGGCCTTGTAAAATTCTACCAGGGATCCATATCTCCGCTGTTGCCAAGTTCGTGCCGCTACACCCCTTCCTGCTCCCAATACATGATCGATGCACTTCGGATCCACGGACCGTTTAAAGGCCTTTCCATGGGTTTAAAGCGTATTTCAAGGTGCCAGCCCTGGGGAGGAAGCGGCTGGGATCCTGTGCCGCCAAAAGAACACCGCCATGACAAAAAGTAAAGTGCCCGTCACCATAATCACGGGTTTTCTCGGCTCGGGAAAAACAACCTTGCTGAACAGACTAATTGCAGATAATCCGGAAAAAAAATTCGCCATTATCGAAAATGAATTTGGCGATATTGCCATTGATCAGGAACTGGTGATCAATGCTAAGGACGGGATTTTTGAGATGTCAAGCGGATGTATTTGCTGCTCGCTCAATGAAGAACTCGGTCAGCTTTTACTGAAGCTATCTGCTCCCGAATATTCTTTCGATCATTTACTCATCGAAACTACCGGCATAGCCGAGCCTGATGCTGTAGCTGGTGCTTTTTTGGGGGCTGGAAAAGAATCAAAATATGTTCTTGATGGTACCCTTTGCCTCGCCGATGCCCGGGATATTGTGCAAAATCTCCAGGATCGGGTAGAAGCTGTAAGGCAGGTATCATTTGCTGATGTGATATTGCTGAATAAGACAGACCTCGTAGAAGCTGAGCATCTCAATGAAACTAAGTTGGCCCTGAAGCAACTGAATGCAGATGCGAAAATTGTGGAATCAACCTTTGGTCGGTGTGAATCCAATCTCCTCAACCTACACGCTTATGACAGTTTGGTTCTTGAAAGCCGCTTGCTGATGCCCCGACCACATCATCACCGCCATGATCTGACGGCCCATTCCTTTGAATTTGCAGACGCATTAATTCCGGAAAAATTTGAACATTGGATCAATACCCTGCTTTTTCTAAGTGGCTACCAGATATATAGGATCAAGGGAATTCTAAATATTCACATGGAAACCCATAAGGTCATTTTCCAAAGTGTGCGTTCCAACAGCAAGATTGATATCGGCAACCCATGGATGAAGGATGAAATCAGGCTGACGAAGCTCGTATTCATCGGCTACAACATCAAACGCGAACCTCTCGAAAAAGGACTCAAAGGCTGCAAACTACGGCAAGATGCATTTTAGTCCGTGTCTGCCGCCTTCTTATTGATCCAAAATGGTGCGGTAGCAAACCACGCCAACATAGCCACTGCCATGATCGTCTTATTTGTATCATTATCCATTTTCTGACTAAAAACAAGTACAGCTGGTACTATGGTGGCAATCAGTGCAAGATAGGATATGGTTTTTAGAATTGTCGTTTTCATGCTAAGGCTCCTTTAGGGTGTAATTGTTTTTGGTAGAACTTGCTTACCACTACATAAATAATTGAGGCAATAAACCATCCCGGCAAACCCAGGAAAAACACCTCTATGCCGGCGAATTGATTGAGCAAAACTCCAACTATCAGGGCAATAATCCAGGCTGCTGCTGCAGCCCAGTTCAACTTCAGGCCGGCTTTCTCTGCATAAAAATCCGTCATACCCAATCGCCGCATGAAATAAAAATCAACAAAAATGACAGCTCCCATCGGCATGAGCAGGAATCCATAAATTGCCACAAAATCCAGCAGCTTCATGACCAGCGCCGGGAAACAAGCCGCTATAGTTGTCAGCAGTCCAGTGATCAGCGTAACCTTCCATGTTTTCCACCGGGGCACTACGGATTGAAGCGCGAGCCCGGCGCGGTAGATCGTTGGATTAGCCGTGGTCCATCCGGCAATAATGACGCATACTGCCCCGGCAATTCCCACAGCATTTACAGCGACAACACCAGGAGCAAACTCCTCACTATTATTGGATTGTTGAAGGAAGAGCGCATACAATATGCCGGAGGCAATCCACGCGAAATAGTGCCCGATAAACATACCGGTTGCTGATGAAAATCCATACTGCCATTTTTTTGCATATCTGAATATGGATAAATCAGACATTCCTATGTGCATGGCCATGTTGGCGAACCATGCAAAAAACACCACATGCCAGAAGGTAAACTTGCTTTGGTTGGCCATCACTACGCCGTTCCAGATTTTCTCATTGGCTACAGGCCAAAAATCTGAAATTGAATTGATCCCAAGTTGTGGTAACACGGCAATTGCGGCAGCAAAAAATATGAGGATCATCCATGGCGCGGCGACATTAGCAAACCTGGAAACCTGTTGATAGCCGAACATTGCCACTACAGTCGTCAAAGCTCCGATAGCAAATACGACGACGATCCAGCCAAAGCTGTTAGGAAGCATATCGGTCAGCGATGGCATTGCCAGACCAAAGGGAATGCCGACGGCCGTGGCAGACACGGCAATCATAGAACCGGCCAGGAAACAAAACATGAGGCCATTAACCACGTTGTACACCTTCACCAGGCCTGTGCCGCAAATTTTTTCCAATTGAAAATACATGGTGAGGCGGGTCTTCACGGCAATGGGCGCGGTGAGAAAAGCCCAACTCAATACCGCAAGGAGATTCCCTGCTAACAAACCAATGACCAAGTCGAAAGCGGTAACACCATGTGCTACGAATAAAGGGCCGATGACGAATTCGGTACCCGCTGTGTGCTCCCCGGCATACATGCCGATAAAACTACCCAAACCCTTAAGTTTTGACTTGGGAATAGGTTCGCGTTCATATTCATTTACCGAATCCAGCTGGGCGATGATGCCTTTCTTTTTCATAGTTGTATAAAAAATGAGTGTATTACATTGTCGGCGCATAAGTTAATGAAATTAATAAAAGTGCCAGTCATGGGCTGTCCTGTTATTTGCGAGGATCATGCTTCGGCCGAACTCGTCGACTCACAGATTGAAATCGAAGAATGTGCTGCTCCAAATAAACTCCGTATCTGCCGACGCCATATTCAAATAATATTTTTGCCCGTCTTGCTGATATAAAGGCTTTCATTCATTGGAAAGAATTCACATAGTTTATGGATTTTTGTATTTTACACGTCGATATTCATATAATTTTCAGAATATGATTCTGCGCCGCGATTCTCTTATAGTACTCTGCCTTCTTCTTTTTGCCGGGGCGGCATACGGACAGTACCCTATCGTCACTATTGCAAAGGAAAAGATCAATGGCGTCGGGCCATTTGAGCCGACAATTTGCATCAGTAACAAAACCCCAAATATGATGATGGTGAGTTTTTTCAATGAAAAAACCATGCAAACAAGCGATACAAAGACCGGACACAATAAAGTCTTTCTTTCCAGGGATTTCGGAAAAACGTGGAGCTCCAATAGTGTAAAATCAAAATTTGGCGACTTTGGCGATCCATGCGTCATCGCCGACAGGGATGGATATTTCTACTATTTTCACCTGTCCGATCCGCAAAAGAATGGCTGGCAGGGCGATATGGTCATGGATCGCATTGTCTGTCAGCGCTCCCCGAACGGGACCGTATGGAGCGGGGGATCTTCCATTGGTCAACTCAAACCAAAAACGCACGAAAAACCATGGGCGACATTCGATGAGAACTCGGGACGCGTCTATGTCACCTGGACTCAATACGACAAGTATAGTTCATCAAATCCCCAGGACAGTTCGCATGTCATGGTTTCCTTTTCTGATGACCGTGGTAAAAAATGGATTCCACCAATTCGTATAAATCAGTTTGGCGGAAACTGTATCGATGAGTTATCGGCACCTTTCGGCGCCATTCCCACTGCCGGACCAGACCAGGATGTCTATGTGACATGGGCGTACAACAACAAAATTTATTTTGACCGATCCACTGATGGTGGCATCACCTGGCTAAAACAGGATGTACTGGTAGCCGATCAGCCGGGCGGATGGCGCATGAATGTGCCGGGATTTGGCAAAGCCAGCGGGCTGCCGGTTATTGGCTGTGATCTGAGCTATGGATCGTATCATGGCACCGTATATATCTGCTGGTCGGATCAGCGCAACGGTGAGCAAAACACAGACGTATGGATATCCAAATCGACCGACAAAGGCGACACATGGTCTGCCCCAAAAAAGGTAAATGACGATGCTGAAACGGTGATAGGTAAACATCAATGCTATAGCTGGATGGCTGTGGACCCTGTCAGTGGCAACATTTATGTGGTATTTTATGACCGACGAAATCATGAAGACAACCTGACTGATGTGTATCTCGCCAGATCGACCGATGGAGGCGCTACATTTATCAATGAAAAAATCAGTAGTGAGCCATTCGAGCCCAACTCCGATATCTACATGGGCAATTATATCAATATCTCAGCCTATGGCGGATTCATCAGACCGGTCTGGACGTCCCTGGGAAATGGCTACCTGAGCATCCTGGCAGCCATCATTGATGAGAAATAGCTTCCTCTACAACGGCAAAGAACTCCAGGATGAACATAACCGCTGCACTTCATGATGAAAATAAAAAGCATGAGAGTAGTGAGTTGCTGGCACGCGTTACGCTGCACCAAACGCGCGCCAAGCAAGGAAAGGATTATTGGAAATTAGATTCAGTGAATAAAATGGCACAAGCGAACGCTTGCGCCTCTGAGGGACGAGTCTGGAGGCCATATTTCACTATACGAATGTCAAAATAGAATATGATATATAGTGTAATAAAAGATTGGCAAAAATTCATTTCCAACTTTGAAACGAGTTTCCTCAACTAGGATACTTAAAATTCGGTAATCCACTCTTAATTGGGATACAATTAGATATAATGCCTGACGGGGAGAATTATAGGCCTTATTTTGTAATTTATCCTCTTCGGGAAGCAACACTATCTAATTGCCTAGACTATCCAGCAATTTGGTATCCTGTCCGTAGTTGACTATACTATTCCAATAATTGAACACCAGTATATTTCGAAAAAACAAAGGGCAGATTTATGATGAATGACCATTTGATCTTTTTGGGTAGCTGCACTATAACGATATGGAAACCTTATTTCTAAAATACTTAATAAAACCAATTATTAAAGCCCAAGGTGCCATAGCTTTAATTCAATTATTAGAATTTGATTTTTATTTATCTGCTTTAATAGGAAACAATGACAAAACAATTAAAATAATTGAAAACTTAGAACAGAGTACTTCTTTCAATGATTCAAATCTTACTAAAAGATTATATGGCAGTGTAGATATAATTATTGGTTAGAAATTTAAAATCACAAAGAGACACGTTAGATGAATTAAAGAAAATAACATTAATACAAATTGTAATAATAAAAATTAAAAATCTAAACTACACAGGCGGGAAATTTGACAGGTTGTAAATATAGTTTTTGTAATTGAATATTGGAAAGTTGAATTGAAACGGAAATAGGCTCTGCTGGGAAGCAACCTATCAGGGATTGATTCATCAGACCGAAACGGTTTGGGAAGCCTTGCCTTAGGTAGGGCTTCTTTGTTAATATCCATTTTGGGAGTTGCATATTTAATATAAATCTATTTATGCCTTATATTCTACCGGAGTTAAATAATTGAGTCCCTGATGAGGCCTGTTTGTATTGTAGTCTTCGACCCAGTCGTCGGTAAGTTGCTGAGCGTGGCTTATACTTTTAAACAGGTAAGCATCGAGTATATCTTCCCGATAAGTTTTGTTAAACCGTTCTACGATTGCTTTCGTTGTGGTTTGCCATTCTGTATTCGTGACCATTCAATGGCTTCTCTTTGAGCCTAGCTGAAAGCGTTTGCTCCGGAATTCCGTACCATTATCGGTTCGTATCCTTTTGGGTTTTCCGTGAAGGCTGATCTGATATCCAGTTCAGTAATTACGCGAACCGCTGGAACTTCGCCCAGCAGACCGATGCCTGCCGGTTGTAATGATCTACCACATTAAATGTTCGCGCCTGCTGCCTGTTGCTCAAAGCTCGCTCATAAAGTCCATGGCCCATTCCTGTTTCTGGACAAGGGAACTCCTCGGGTTGCCCCTGTGTTGCCCTCTTCGCTTTAAGCGCTTGTACAAGCTAAACCTTCCCGCTCATAAACCCTACGTATCTTGCTAGCCCCAAGGTGGATGCCTCGCTGCCTTTACGGATCATTCCCCTCTGCCTTGAAGGCTACTGCCAATTCTCCCCTGATAATCCCGGAAAGTTCCTTGTCTTTGGATGGCTCTTTGATATCTTTTAAATCGGCTCAGCCTACCAGCGCCGCCCGGCTGTGAACTCTCTCGTGCTCCTCCCACACCTGCGCTGCCGGCGTTTCCTTTTTTGCTAATAATTCCTCAAAAGATCAATTCCAGGCTCTGTTGGCCCATCTGCCGAGCCGTAAACTCTTTCTTTTAGTTCCTTGAGTCGTCTAAGTTCCTGAACTCCATCCCAGCTCTTGCTCTTCCATTTAATGTTGCAGGGCTTTCCCGGTCCCCTACAATGTCTTTCTGTCTTGCCTTGTCCTGTTCCTTCAGATGGCAAGAATCGCGTCTCATTAAATTTGCTCATTTTCTATCGCTAAGTCAAAAGTTCTCAACTTTTAACCTGTTCAAAAAGCTAAGCCTGGTACCACAGGAATGTCCGCTTTTTTTGTGCTCGTCTGGGTGTAGTTTAGAGAGGACCTCACTAAGCGTAGAATTTTTCTACGCTTTTATATCACAAAGCCAACTGATGAAAGGATTTGCGATCTTGCAGGATGATGTTAGTTTTGATATTAAAGTGTAGTTGTAAACCTTGCTTGCTGATAGTAGTGGTTTTCACTGTCACCAGACGCTCGTCAATTCTCAGGGCAATTCATCTTTTTTACAATCAACTGAAGTTTAGGGTCATCACGCATGTAGTCGAAGTATCAAATCTGTTGCGATAAAAGGCATATTTGATCATGCGCAATGTAGAGCTTTTTCCATCCATTGAAGGGGTTCTTTTTATTGGCTGCACGGGTATAAATAGTGCCTATTCGCCAGGGCGTCACAAATTCGGTTTCTGACCTTTTCACCATTAATTCACCCAATCGCTCTAGTGCAAATTGATAGCCCCCCTTTTTATAACCTTCATCAAGCACCAAATAGGCGGTAGAATCTTTGATATAGGAATCCTTCCAGACTTCAATCGCTTTTGGGTAATCACCTGTGAGATGGTAGGAGGTTCGAAGGGTTGAGAGCATAAGTCCATTGTACGGTTCTTTTGCCCTCATTTCATTGAGCACAGCGATTGCTTCGTCATACCTTCTCATAAAATTCATGTTCATGGCATATATCGCTTTAATTACATCATTAAATGTATCCAGTTGCAGTGCATATTCTGCCTGTACACGTGCTTCCTCATATCGATGCAGTATGCACAGTAACTGAGCGTAGTAAATGCGGATCGGGCGAATTCGGGCTAGCCCTACGATCTTCTGAATTCATCTTCAGCAGTATTATAATCCCAGGTACCCCAGGTATTCAAACTGGCCAACCAACGAATTCGGATTGCGCGCCATCCAGCGCCATGGCCTTTTCAAGGAACGTTATATCTCAATTGCTGCTTCACTATAGGTACCAGGCCAAATTGTGCCCTGACCAGTGCAACACTGGCCAGACCTGCATAAGCCAGCGCATAATTTGGATCAATAGTTCTGGAAAGGGTATAGTAATATTCTGCGCCATCCATACCTGCCTTCGATAATTTATTCCAGTGAAATTGTCCGTTCAGATAGGCTTTATATGCCTCCGGATCAACCGTTTGCTCGTGCGTGAGGTATTTATCTTCCTGAGGTGTAAGCTGTATTTCCACTTCCCGGGCAACCGTTTTCGCCAAATCACCATACAGGGATAGGATATGTCGCGTGTCCCGTTTGTAGTCCTGCGCCCAGATATGGTCTTCCACCGGCCGTGTACTGATTAGCTGAACCTGCAAATACACGCTGTCACCGGTCTTAAACACGGCCGATTCGATGATCGCATCAACATTCAATATTTTTGCGATTTCGGGTACAGAAAGTTTTTAACCCCTGAACTGCAACGTGGAGGTTCTGGATTCTACAATTAAGTTTCCAATCTTGGATATCTCACTGATGACGGCATCGTGCATCATATCGACAAAATAGGCTTCATCGGAACTCCCGGTAAAATTTTCGAACGGGAGGATTGCAATGGACTGAACCTTTCGCACATGCTTAATTTTTTCCAGACTTCGAATGGTAAAAAGCCCAATAATCAGCAGCATAATGAGAAGATAAAAAACCGGGTGTTTAAAAAATCTTTTAACTTTTGATTCTGACGCAAAGGCTTTCCCAAGTCGTTTTATTTTTTCTTTTTCAGGAATCGCAAGACCATCACCTGTGACAAAATAACTTTTCACCGGTTCATCCACATTTTTCAGACGAACTTCTCCCAGAAATCTGGTATGTATATCCAGCCTGTTGTGAAGCGCATCTCCGTATGGCTTCTGACAAATAAATGCCTCCGGGGTCTGCGATGGATTCAATGCGCGAGGTAACATTGACACCGTCGCCAAAAATATCATCATTTTCGATGGTGATTTCGCCTAAATGCAGGCCGATCCTTAGCTGGGCTTTTAATTCTTTTTTTGCCCGCTCCTGAATCGCAACAGCACATTTTGTAGCATTGTAGGCGCTGTCGAATTGCGCCAGTGTGCCGTCTCCCATCTCCTTTATCCATCTTCCGTTATATTCTTCTATGAGGGCTTTATGAATCAGGCGATTGACATGAAGAAGCTCCATCGCCTTTTCTTCATCCCGCCCCATCAAAATATGTTTCTTCTTCATTATTTTTTACCTTTCCCGGATTCTAACTGCAAGTACAATTCAAATAGTTCCGTGTGTAATCACACCCAAGAAAGTTAATATCAACATCCAGACGCCGCCAACTTCTACTTATTCTAAGAATAATCTCTTCCAGGCATATAAAAAACTCATTTAGCCCGGCTAACCTGCGATTCCTCCATGATAGTCTTCAATTACAATCAAGAACACCTTTTTCTTTTGTAGCAACCATATGATTAACAGGCCAATACATTTCTGTATTGATAAAAGAAACATTTCCGCTAAACGGAAGAATTTGCTTCTTTCATTCCAACTGCTGAGGCGGTTTGCCAGTTAAAATCTTTCCAGAAAGCACCTTCACCTTCTTTATCAGAAAAAAGTTTTGGCTGAATAAGAATTTTGTTAACCGGATCATACGGTTGTTTGGCAACGTGAATTTTTACAGGATAAATTTTTGAATCTTCATCAGCATAAGACCCATGTAATTATTTTAGTACAAGCGGTTTTGTTGTATCAGCAATTCCATCACCTTCAATGTAATGCGATGCTGTACCGTTAAACCAGATATAATCAGGAACAACATTTCTTTCCCAAATAAAAGAACCTTTTATTGATAAGTAAGTATGATTACCAACACTATCACCTTCCTCGTATGGTTCACCATCTTTTAGTTTGCCTGCAGTGGACCAATCCCAATAACATTTTAGTTGAGTTTGCCTTGGCATAAGTTGGAATGTGACAACTCTGACAAGCAACTTTAACTGAGTGTTCGTTAAGAATATTATCTTCATGCGGCGTTTCAGTATGGCATTGTTCGCAAGTATTTCTATCCAGATTCATCGATGACAATCAAAAAGCTTTTCCTGAAATGTTATGTCTGTTCAGTAGTGTGGCAATCAACGCATTGAAGTTTTCCACAGTCAACTCCCATATGAACATCAATATCTTTAGTTGTTTCAAACATTGCCATATCAAGATCACCGTGCTTAACATTGTTTCCGCCGCCGCCAAAAAAATGACATACGCCGCAGTTACTTAATTTTTGGTTTACCGACACTTTGCGCGATAAAGGTAAAATTTAAAGTAGTTTCAGGTGCGCCTCCCATTTCGGAAGCCTTAACATAAGTCTCGCTGTTATCATGACAAACAAGGCAATCTACATTCGTTGAGTCTGTGTAAACTTTCCCGTCGGAAGTCATTCCATATCCTATATGGCATTTAGCACAGCTTTGTTCATTACCCTGAGTTCCAATACAAAAATTATTTATGGCATTTTTCTTACCTAGATATACTATTCCACGTCCTTTAACATATTCTTCCTGTTCCCAATTCCAGTGATTGGACTGCATAACTTCTGTATGTCTTTTATTATGACAACTGATGCAAGTTGCTGTTACTTGTTGCGGTGATGAAAAGTTTTGCTGGAGTGTAATGAATTTACTGTGATCAACAGAAGGAATTTCTTTTTGAGAATACTTCTCTTTCAATTTCATTAAAGTTGTTGGTTCGTAATCTTTCTGTAAAAAGAAGCCAATAGCGATTACAACTAATAATCCGGTAAAGGCAAGAACTAAAACTATCTTTCTCATTTTTTGTAATTATTTAATAATTTGAATATTGTTTTATGGTCTAAAGTTATTTCTGATTAACCCATTTTTTGAAAACATTATTAATAATCTGTAAAGAAGATGATATTTTTTTTTAACTCTGATTCATCAACATCCTGTAAAATTCTCAGATGTAGCTCATTATATTTTTGATGAAGATTGGCAATAAGAGGATTTGCTTTTGATAAAAGACTAACAAGAATTACACGTTTATCTTTTTCATCCAATGTTCTGGATATTAAGTGTTTATCTTCCAAAGAAGTTAAAATGTGGGTTATTCTACCGGGCGTAAGCTTTAATACATCTCGAAGTTCTTTTATCGTATAATTAGGTTTTACTGAGAACAATTTTAACAATCTAACTTCTGTTGGGGAAAGATTAAAACTGGCAGCAAAATATTCTTCTTTTATTGTACAATTGCGGGTTAATTCGCATATCATTTCAGCAATTGGTCTTATTTCAGTCGGCATTTAATTAATCCATTCTATTTTATACCCTAAAAATAAATTGGATATTTTAAATATCCAAAATATTTTTGACTAGCAACTATTATTTTTTTGAATTAGGTGAGGGATAAAAAAAAGGATAATCGGACAATTATTTAACTAGCATTGAATTCTGACATTTTTAGCGATTGAAATTATATCATATAGGGACAAAATATAATTCAGGATATTTTTTCATTTATTGATATATTTGATGGTTGAAAATTAAATTTATTGTAAAAATGTTTGGACTATGCTTTACGAAGATCTGAATGATAGAGAAAAAACGATTCTAAGATCAATCGTGCAACAGTTTATTTTAACTGCTTCGCCGGTTGGCTCAAGGAATATTACTAAGCGGTTTGACGTTGGCGTTTCGCCAGCAACGGTTCGTAATATTATGTCAGATTTGGAAGAATCAGGATTTATTAATCACCCACACACATCTGCCGGAAGAATTCCAACCGATAAAGGTTATCGTTACTATGTAGATGCGTTGATGGAGATACAGAAATTAAAAAGTGCTGATAAAGGAATTATCGACAAAAGTCTGGATCAAAATATTTTAGAGACTGAGGAGATATTAAAAATTGCATCTAAGCTGCTCAGCACGATAACAAAACAAATTGCTTGTGTTACTTATCCAACATTAGATAATGGCATTTTGGAAAAAATTCAATTAGTTATTTTGTCATCAACCCGATTACTCGTTGTGGTAAGCATCAAATCTGGATTAGTAAAAACAATGACTCTTGAATTTGAATCAGAAGTTGAAAGTGATAAACTGCAAAAAGTTGAATCTTTGCTGAATGAAAGATTGAACGGATTAACATTTCAGGAAATTCGTAAAACATTTAAAGATAGACTCTCTGATATTGGTGATGCTGAGAAACCAATAATAAGACTTTTTATAGACTCGGTGGATAAAATTTTAAAGATCATAAAAAAGAAGATAAACTTGTAATAACCGGGGCAACGAATGTAATCCATCAGCCTGAGTTTGATGATCCAGGAAAATTTCAGAGTGTAATAGAATTAATTGAAGATAAAGATATTATAATCCATATTATGGATAAAAAAAGAATTGAAAATACAAACAACGTTTTGATTTCAATCGGAAGTGAAAATGAAGAAGAGAAGTTTAATGAGTATAGTTTGATAACTAAAGAATATACGTTTGGTGAAACATCCGGTACTGTAGGAATTATTGGACCAAAACGTATGGAGTATTCAAAAGTTGTAGCAATTGTATCATATCTTGGAGATATGCTATCAGAAGTTTTAACAGGAAATAAATAAGGAGAATTAATTTTAATGTCCAAGCAAAAAGAAAAAGATGAAAATAAAGAAGAATTGAATGAAAAGATCAATGCAGACCAAGAAGCTAATGAAGAAGTTCCGGAAGAAAACGAAATTACGATTACCTCTGAAAATTTAGAGGAAAAAATCGCACTACTGGAACAAGAAATAAATCAATATAAAGAATTAGCTTTACGAAAAGCAGCTGAGTTTGAAAATTATAAAAGAAGAACTGAAAATGATCAGTTAAATTTGTTAAAGTATGCTGCTGAATCTTTAATCATAAAGCTGCTTCCCACAATTGATGATTTTGAAAGATCACTTGAACATATGAATGAAGAAACTGATGTTCAAAAAATTAAAGAAGGCGTGCAGCTTATTTACAATAAATTTGTAAAGACTCTTGATGACCAGGGTGTAAAAAAAATGGAATCAATTGGGAAACCATTTAGTGTTGAATTCCATGAAGCATTAATGCAAAGAGCTGATGATTCTGTTCCTCCGCACACTGTTATTGATGAATTAGAAACCGGATATATGTATAAAGACCGTGTAATCAGGCACGCAAAAGTTATTGTAAGTGAAGATTAGTTTTCATATCACACAAAAAGAAAAAATATTTAATGACTAAAAGAGATTATTACGAAATACTTGGTGTTGAGCGAAATGCATCCAAAGATGATTTAAAGAAGGCATATCGCAAATTAGCGATGCAGTATCATCCGGATAGAAATCCGGGAAATAAGGAATCGGAAAGAAAAATTTAAAGAAGCAGCAGAAGCTTATGAGATTTTAAATGACGATGACAAACGTGCGAAGTACGATAGATTTGGACATGATGGAGTTAGAGGAAGCGGTTATGGCTCTCAAGGTTTTTCGGACATAAATGATATCTTCTCGCACTTCTCAGATATTTTTGGCGGTGGTGGCGGTTCATCAATCTTTGATGATTTTTTTGGAGGCGGGCAGCAGCGAGGCAGACAACGCGGAAGAGGTATTCCGGGATCTGATCTTAAAGTAACTTTAAAACTTACTTTGGAAGAAATTTCAGAGGGGACTTCAAAGAAGATAAAAATCAAAAAACAAGTTAAGTGCGATAAATGCAGTGGCAGCGGTGCAGAAGGCAGTACATCAAAAAAGAAATGCCCGATATGTAACGGCTCCGGAGAAATTCGATCGGTCTCGCGCTCTGTATTTGGACAGTTTGTAAATATAACAGCTTGTGCAAACTGTAATGGTGAGGGTGAAGTTATTGATACACCTTGTAAAAAATGTATGGGTGATGGTAGAATAAATGAGGAATCAACAGTAAATATTGATGTTCCAGCCGGTGTACACGAAGGAAGTTATATGACAATGCGCGGTGAGGGAAATGCAGGAAAACGTGGCGGACATCCCGGAGATATTATCGTGGTATTTAAAGGAGGAGGAACACGAATATTTCATCAGAGAAGAAGATGATATTGTTTATGATCTTACAATTACTTTCCCTGAAGCATTAATGGGTACCGAAGTTGATGTTCCAACCTTAGTTGGAAAGGCAAGATTAAAAATTGATCCCGGTACACAATCAGGTAAACTTTTAAAGATGCGTGACAAAGGAATTAAACATTTAAATGATTCCGGTCAGTGGGGATCAAATTGTTAGGGTTATGGTAAACATTCCGCAAAAGCTTAGCAGTAAAGAAAAAGAATTGTTAAAGGAGTTAGCAGAGCAGCCTAATTTCAAAACGACCGGGAAAGAAAATGAAAAAGGATTTTTTAAGAGATTTGGTTTATAATTAAACATTAATTGTTAACTTTCTTTGTAAATAAAATAATCAAATGAATAACTCGGGGGCAAAATGCTCGAGCGAATTTCAAAAAAAATCGGGTTAACACAAACTGAGCTAAAAATTTCTTTATTTGTAATTTTTGTGTTTCTTTTCGGACTAACTTATAAAGTATTTTTTGAAAAGAAAGAGTCTGTTCCGTATCAAATATTTGATTATTCTGAAGAAGATGAAAAATTTTATGGTTCTGCCAATGATACAGCTTCAGTCGATTTTCAAAAAAGTGATGAAAAAGAAGTTGATTATAAGCAGGAAGTTTTAGATTTTAACAGTCAAAGTTTTGATAATATTCAGAAAAAAATTTTACCGGCCGAAAAAAGCATTAATCTGAATACTGCTGAAATTGAAGACCTTATAAATTTGCCGGGAATAGGACAAAAAACAGCTCAAAATATTATTGATTATCGCAGCAAACATAAACGATTTAATAATACTAATGAGTTGTTGGAAGTAAAGGGCATTGGACAGGCTAAATTAGCTAAAATTAAAAAGTACATTTTTATTGACTAACGTTTAACATTATATTTTTTCCGGAGGAAAAATGTTTTCCAAAAATTCGAAAAATGAAGATCCTTGGTACATACACGCTGGCTTATATTTTATTGTTGCCATCCTAACTTTTCTTTTAATAAAAGTTGCCGTAATTGATCCTTCAGCGGAAGTTGAATCCGAGAAATACTTTAAAAACGAAACCAGACTTCGAATGGCTAATCTGAAGGAAGCACAAATTCTTTTTCAAAAAAAGAATGGCGGCTTTACAGCAAGTTTGGATAAACTTATCGACTTTATCAAAAATGATAAGTTTGTGGACAGTGTAGTAAATGCCTTTGATTCACTTACAATGAAACCTGCTAATCCATTTAAGAATTTATCGGATGGTACTTTTACTCCCGATAGTCTTTTGACATCTCCAAAAACTAATCAACGTTTTATAATGAATGTTGATACTTCAGCAGTTACCGACACTATTGTTAATCCACGAGGTAAAGTTTTAAGAGTTGAAACAAAGACTGTAATTGGAACAAAATATTATATTGAAGATCCTAATGGATATGGAACAATTGGAAGTATTGATAACGATGCTTTGAAAAACACAGCATCCTGGGAGTAACCTGAAAAATAATGGCTGGATTTGAAAATCATATTGGATTTAATATATCCAGTTCTAAACTGCAGGTTGTTGAAGTAAATTATGTTGGTGATCAGTTTAAACTGGTTAATGTTGATGAAACTTACTTTAATGATACGATAGATTTTGAAAATGATAAAGAAACAAAAATTAGCGCCCTACTACAGGGCGCTTTTGATGAACTGCTGATTAAGAAAAACTTTAATAGTAATTCCGCTTCCTTCACACTTCCCTTCGAGCTTTTTCACACAATGCAAATGCCTTATGATACAACTCTGCTTTTATCAGGATTTGTTAGATGAGTTTAAATGGGAATTGTTTGTGATCTATCCATATATCTCAACTAAGAATTTAGTTCTGCAGTATTTTGAAATTGATAAAGGACCATTTAACGATACAAGTTCGGCACTAGTGTTTGCTGTTCAAAGAAGATATTTGCAAATGCTGGATGGTTTCTGTAAAAAGAATAATCTTAAATTAAAATTTATAGATAATCTTCACATCGCAGCAGAAAGATCATTATCTGTTAGCAATGCAATTGTTTACAAAGGATTAACTCTAAGTGTTTACTTTAACAATAAATTTCTTTCACTTTTCTATGCATTTAATGGTAAGCCGCTTTACTTTTAAAGTTATTCCTTTAAATGATGCAGGACAAATAACCGAACATCTTGTAAAAGAAACATCTCAATCTTCTATTTTTAATGTGCAGCGTTCACAGATTGAAGCCGCATTTATTTCCGGTGATGAAATTTCAACAGCGATTATTCAAACATTAAAGAAAGTTTTAGGATTGGATTTTATACCTTTCAATCCTTTTGATAAGATAAGACCCGTACCTGATCTTTATGAAAGCAAATTGTATTTAGAAAAATATAACTCCTTTTCTTCTGCAGCCGGAATAGCATTTAGAATTGCATAACTATTTTTCAGAAATCCAAATGAAAATGAGAATCATATCCGGCATCTTCAAAGGAAGATTGATTAATGTTCCCCAATCAAAAGAAATCCGACCAACAACAGACAGAGTGCGCGAAACACTTTTTAATCTTTAAACAACAGAATTGATTTTGAAGATATTGAAGTATTGGATTTCTATTCAGGCTCAGGTTCGCTAGGTTTAGAATGCATTAGTCGTGGGGCAAAACATGTTACATTTGTTGAAAGAAATTTTCAGATCTACAAAAATCTTTCAGAAAATATAAAATCACTTGGAGTTGAAAATCAATGTAAGATTGTAAAGTCTGAAGCGATTGATTACTCAAAACGTTAACCAGAAAAACAGTATGATTTGATTCTTGCAGACCCGCCATTTTTTAAAGATGATATTTATGACGTTGAGAATATTCTTAAAACTAATAATTATCTAAAGAAGATAGAATGATAATTATTGAAAGATCAATTCAGACGAAAGAAAAGGATATTGGAAATTTTGGAGTTGAACCTTTTCCCCCGAACTGTTGGGGATGCATGTTCTTCACCTCAAAAATTCGATTAGTTCTCACTATGCATCATTCTATTTTCATCACCAAAGAGTTGAAACGAACACATATCCCTAACATTTTACTGGAACTATGTACATTATTTGTATGTATACATTCATCCAGAGTTGGTGAACTGTCCATTAGACCCTTCAAACTTCTGTCTATCAAACTATGTATATGAAAACATCTTCAAACAAATTGACTCAAATGTAGTAGATTCCATCCAGTGGATTGTCAAAGTGTGAAAGCATGAAAGGAGTTGGGAAATTCAGGGATGATAAAAGGATTAGACACAGAATGTTTGAAAGTGTGACTTCATGGCACTTATGAACAGAAGGCCTCCAGCAACCACAGAGTGTTTCAAAACTGCTCTATGAAAAGAAAGCATTAGTTTAGTTGAACCTGCCATAGAGCCCGTTTGTTTCACGTGCATGAAAAGACTTGGACGTGAATGTGCACTAAGCTTCAAAGGAAATCCACCATCACCTTCACATCACAAGCTATCATTAGCCATTCCCTCAAACGGGTATCATGAAACAGACATCACCTCAGCCCACTTTGCAAAGATTCACCATGAACATTTAAGTGCCATCTTCATTTATCAGACTATTCTCTCAGTTCAAGCCACCACAGCTGGTATGAAGAACTTGCAGGTAGCCAGCTCCACCTACCACATCATACTTCAATAGCTCTTTGGTTCACAGGAAGGTTTCTTCCTAAAACATCAAAGATTCAATTTGCAGATGACTGTGTCTGAAATCTACATGAAAAGAATGGTTCTGTGACTCATGGATTAGTTGAACATAAATCATCCGATTCCACCATCTTCCACAAAAGAATGATTATTTCAACATACCATACCATATCATTGACTTTTCCATTCACAAAAGTCCATTGCAAAATTATGAATCCTCCAGAATTTCCAATTGAATTTCCTTTCATTGCACTGCTTGAATATCATCAAACATCATCCATTCCAGATCATAAAACTACTATGCAGAAAACATTATTGAGTCACAACGAAAAAGCTCCACCATTCTCAGAAGTTTCCACAGCAGTCTATGAAATGATTGTGGGTCAAACATATTGCAAAGATGAGATATCGTCACATCAAATATCTCCAACATCGAGGAACTTTGTATAGTTTACATTGGATATTCATTGGTCATTGAATCACTCAATCATCCCATCCACACATTGGAAGTTTTACAAATTATCATCCATCATTCAAAGGAAGAAAGTGAACACTGCCCTATTCCATAGACCAGCAGAGAGCTTTGTATATCAGTCTAAAGGAATTAGCCACCATGAACCGAGTTGATTGATGTCCGAGCAGTTGTCCACATGCATTCCGTTATACAAACTATTTTTTCTGTATGCCATATCCAATTTATTTGTATTGAAATTCCGATTCAAGAAAAGATTATTATCGGAATGAAAAGTTATCCAAACTTTGACCAGTTTCCGAAAATGTTCCAACTGTTTGTTCATTCATCTATGTGAAGATATGGAAGTTTGATCTCAGACATTCATCCCAAAGTTGAAAGACACTTCACCGGTGGGAAGTGTATCTGCCATTGGTCATTCAGCAGTGCAGTCACCCAGCCGCAGCCCAGGAGTCAGGTGGCTGCTGAGCAGTCCAAAGTCGCTGGGCACAAGAGTCAAGCTCAGAATCAGCTTACTCTCTATTCATCTAGAGATTTTCCCAATATCAACTATCTGCTTGCATTCAAACACGTTGTATTCCATTGTTAAACTGTTTCATTCAGCATTTTGCATTGAGGATTTCAGAAGCAGAAATCACATCCATCCACTTCTACCAACTACAAAATATCATTCTATCAGGAAACACTCTATCTGTGATATCACTGAGAATCCTTTGACAGTTGATGCTTTCTGTGATATCTGTCTAGATATTCATTTGTGTTGAAGAGTTCAATCATTCGTCATTGACAAAGAATCCAAAACAATGTTCAAGCATCCACCTCAAGGAGCTAGCTGAGGTCATTGGTCGTTTCCAAAAATCGCTATCCCTTTACAAATCGATAGCTCCATTGCACAAGGAGTGAGCTTGCACATCAGGTGAACTGTGACAAAAGTCAGTGATATTACATCAGTGGTCCACAGAAAGATGATCTCACAGAAGCATTGCACACTCCATGTCAAAGATATTTTGAAACGGTTTTTCTGTGCGTTGAACTCTCACTGAGCCCTCCATGGACTCACACACTCACCAGTCACAGGATTGTTCACACATCACAGAGTCACGCAGCCTATCAATCGGCCTTTGAATCGCTTTGGCCTCACATTGGGATTTGATTTGAAACGTGAAATGTTAGAAAGGGTCCGAAAGAGTTTCACAAAGGAATTTTTAACGAGATTATAAAAAATGTTCCACTTCAACGAAGTTGAAATAAATCCTGTTAAGTTTCAAAATAAAGATTAAAAAATTTTGCTAAACGTTTTATTTGCAAAATATTTAAGAAAATGGTCTTACATCAAAAGAGTTTCAACCTAGCCTGAAAGTTTTAAATCCATTCACACAGTTGAAACCAAATTTCAGCTCTGCGTTTCTGGAGAATTCACTGTCTTGACTTCAAACCATTAGTTTGAATCAGAAACAGAAGGAATTGGGTACATATTCATCTGTGGTGGCTAACTCAAACGGGATGATAGAGCAGGATCAGAGGAAGGATGAGGAACTGTTCGTTCAAAACAGTTTGCCCAAAGGTGCGATGGGAATCTGGAAGCGGGAAGTTCGTCAGCACTAAGCAAGCTTTGGGTCCAGTGTACATATGCACTCTCACATGAAAAGATGAAGGTTATTGCATTCAGGTGGGGCGGACAGCATGCATGCTTGTAGCAGCAGCCGGTTGGTAGGAAGGTTTTCCTGGAGCGGTTTGGGAACGTTCAGTATGGAGAATGTTTGTGAGTTCGGTCGGAGCACTTTTTGTGCATGCACTTCATCGACAGAAGACGATGAAAAGCGGTCCAAAGTGTTTAATGTCCAAAGACGGAAGAGAGTTTATGGCTTTTTAGATGTAATGTTTTATTGGGATATGTTCGTTTGTGAAACATGGTCACCATGCATCTATCACTGTTCTGATGCTGTTTATTAATGGACGTTAAACCTTTGGAAAGAGATGAACTCAAATCATTGTCATCACTGAACTCCACAGTGCAGTTACCCTAACTCCAAATGTGGTTGAAAAGGTGTTAAGATGATACATTCAGGCATGCAGTTTCGTTTTGTTCTTTGAAAAGTCGTTGTTTGTAGAGACGGAATGTCACTCTGGTCAAAGTTGAGGACTTTGCAGAAACAAAAAACCATGGTGGCTATTTGTTGAATATCATTCAAGGTGTGAGTTCAGAAACTGATGAACATTTATTTGTTTAATATTTTGTTACCAAAATATTCAAAACAACTTTTGAATTTCAATCACAGAAATCCAGGGTCAATATTTGGGTGAGAGTTTTGGTTGATGGCCATTGGACTGAAAGCATCATCATCAAATGTTCATACTGCAATCAGAGGAATGGCATCATCCAATTCAGCAATGAGAACTCCATCCGGCCAGATGAGGGCACGGTCATGCAGACATTCACAATTCATACACTGTGATACAGCAGGAATGAGCTTCCTGATTCATTAAAGAGTCAGCCAACAGACGATTGTGTTCTGGATCAATCAGCATGAAGCTTTGTATACAAGTGATTTCAAGGTACAACCACATCAAAGAGTCCACTGGACCACAGGTAACACATGCTGCATAATCTATTCAGTACAAAGAGCCTCAGAGAGGGACACAAATATTTGTGGGTGCTCACAATTGTCCTTCCAGTTCAAAACGCACCACCTTGATGGCATGTTCAGGCTTCCAGGTGAAAGAGGCATTTGTCCAGCAGCGTGACTGTGTCATCCAAAACATATACCACAATAATTATCAAAAGCATGGTATTTGTTCAATAAATAATGTTCATACAACTGAACACAATGAACTAAAACGACTTATTCCACATTAAAATTCATGAACTCCAACCAGTGGATTATGAGTCTAATCACATGGAAAACCACTGAACTTTGCACATGAATGGAATAATCAAATCATCATGGTGGGGAGAAGAAAAATCTGTCTCATTTTAATTTTGTGAACATTTGAAAATGTATGATGCAGGATATTAGTTCAATGTTGGAAACAACAGGCTTTGTTATTTCCCACTAAGGGCACAGGTAACACTTTGGTGATCCAAAGAACTCATTGGTGATGATGAACATGGCTGGAGAATCAAGGTGTTCATTTTGAAGGGCGGGTAGGAGCATGCAAAGTATTTGTCTTTGTGAACAGCAGCCTGAAAGATTCATGAGACAAGAGGATCGAACCATAATGCCTTGTTCATGATCCTGTTTAGCACATCATCCGGAATGACGTCAGCAACATAACACCAGCGTCCGTTCCGCTCGTCATCCGGAACGGTTGTCCGACGAGCATGTAACAGATTGAAAGAGTTATCCTCGCTGAACCTGCGACGTCGATCATGCGCCCTCATTGCATAACGTTGTGCAGCAGCAGAGTCACTTTGCAGGCTGGGCCGACACATGAAACCTTGCTGGAAGGAAGAAGTTGAGCGAGAGAACCACAGAGCTCTGCGGTGTTTGGTGCGGTCATTGGCATGGCTTTTGTCACTTTGTAACGAGCAGCGGCTGCGATGTTAACGAAGAACGTGGAAGCAGTAACCAAACGTTTGCTGGGAAGATGGTTGTTCGCGATATTTGAGTTGACCAGCCAGACATTCAAAGGGCTTCTTTTGGTTGCGTTAAGGAGCAAACCGAAATAAAATTCAGAAAAGATAAATTGTTTTGGATTTGAAGTTCCTCTAGCCTGTCCGGAATTTCTGGAGATGCTTCGAACCATCAAACTCCTGCGGGCAAACAAAGATGAGTACTGGAAAAAGTACGATGCGCTTGCTGCACGTTTCGTTGAAAACTTTAAGTTGTTTGAAAAAGACACTTCGGATGAAGTTAAGGA
>JAXHKU010000032.1:0-171720 GCA_034523095.1 Cyclobacteriaceae bacterium
TTGCGCGATTTTGTTAATGCCTTTTTCAAAAAGTGATTTGGTGTACGACTTTTCTGCTGTTATATCTTTCCGGCTTTTAATGAAATCCCCTGGAGGTAATGGAGAAACAGTGCATTGGAACCATTGAACTAGCTGAAGCAGGTATCAGCGCCGGTATGGCGCGTGGGGCCTTTTGGTTGGGCCCTTATCAAAAGGGTGTGGTATTCGAAATCAGATATGATTTTCTTCACGATCGGAATTGTACCGGAAGTTTCGCCCTTTGTCCAAAGGCGGTCTTTTGTCCTGCTAAAAAAGGTAACCTTTTTATCTGTCTGTTTTGCGAAGGGCATCTTCATTACGGTGAAACCCAGCATGGATACCTTACCGGTAATCCGATCCTATCTATCCCGGAACCAGACGCGGCCGCCCTTTTTAAAATCAATATTCATTGAAGTAGTATAATTATGTTTAAAATCCATGGATTATCAACGTATTTGAACGGAACATTTCAATGTACAATACGAATCGGCAAACCGCGATCGCCCAGGTATTTTTTAAGCGAAGGTATGGGGATTTCCTTAAAGTGAAAAATACTGGCTGCCAGCGCTGCATCGGCAGCGCCGTTGGTAAATACATCATAAAAGTGCTCCATGGTGCCTGCCCCGCCTGAAGCGATCACCGGAATATGCAGCGCCCCTGAAATTTTAGCTGTCAATTCGATGGCAAAGCCGGGCTTGGCTTCATCGTGATCCATGGAGGTAAGTAGTATTTCACCGCCCCCGCTCCTGCACCTCTTTTGCCCATGACTCAGTGATGATCTCTGTCGGCGTGCGGCCACCATGCGTGTGAACGATGTTCCTTTCGCCATAATTTTTCGTGTCTATCGCCACCACGATGCACTGGCTGCCAAACTGTAGAGCAAGTTCATCCAGTTCCGGACGTCGTACTGCCGAGAATTAACGGAGTATTCTCTGCGCCGGCATTGAGCAGCGCGCTGACATCCTGCACCATAGATATGCCACCTCCCACGGTAAATGGAATATTAATTATTTCAACACGGCGAACCAGTTCCACGAGTGTTTTACGATTTACTACTGTCGCCGTAATATCGAGAAATACCAGTTCGTCTGCACCCTGATCCGCGTAAATGGCGGCCTGCTCCACGGCATCACCGGCATCACGCAACTGCACAAAGTTCACACCTTTCACCGTACGACCATGCTTGATATAGAGACGAATTGATTCGTTTTGTAAGCATCTGGTTTGAATTGAGTCCGAAACTAAGATTTTTTTTCGTCATGGAAGAACATGTTCTTTCATTCATAAAACCAATGCGTGTCGTTTATTGGTCCGGGTTACGAAATCAATGTGATTAGCTCACCTGTCAATTCGGGGACCGGGACCTAAAGTGCTGCCATCTTAATGACTTTATATGCTAAGACACCATTTTCATCATAAAATTCCACATGCAATTCCGGTATGGAGGCGGGAATATTCCTGATCATCAAAATAGCCTGAGGCTTCTTCCGGCGTCCCCTGAATATAATACTGTTTTAATATCCGCATCCGGATCAGTGCTTCCGGATCACCAGCAGTATCCCTGCCGGGAGTTATTATACGACCAGTGCCCCTGTTTAAAAATTCTTCAATCCCTTTCGGGTGCATAGCATGATACTGCCAGTGACGGTCACCGCACACAATGTAGAAGTTCCGCTTATCCAGACCCTGATCAACAAGCCAGTCAAAAAAAACCTCGCCTTCATGGCGAAAGCCATACGGTTTTACGTGGTTGTCGCTCTTCGAGGCGTCGTCAGGCCCGACCATGGGTGTTGGGGAAATCAACAATTTGAAAACCGCGTCACTTTCCGATAAACTCCCTTTCAGCCATGCCAGTTGTTCTTTTTCCCAAATGGTTTATCCGGACCATCCGGCATATCATGGGGCTCCTGAAATCGCGCCCTTCGGCCAGCCAAATTTGGAGTTCGCTCTTGATCCGGTGCGTCCGATACGTTGGTTTGTCGCTTTTCCGGTAGACGACAGGGAGTTGCTCCCTGAAGTTTTGCATGCCGAGTTCATGGGATATCAGGAAGTGGACATCAGGATCAGCGTCATTTTTTGCGATAGTCATAATCACATTCCTTTTCCCAGTACGTAGCAGTTTCGAACAATCCTGAAATCGCTGTTGAACAAACTGTTCGTGGTACTTTCTACGCATTCCTTTTCCGGTACCGTTACTTCGATGCCGTCATAGCCACCTGGATGTCAGTTTTTTGTCCCGCTTCAAGGCATTGCTGAAGTCCTTCTGTGCGGGATGGTCAAAATACACATTATCACCGGTGCCAATAAAATAATCGGGTTTCAGCGCCAGAATTGCTGCCAGTGCAGGATAGCCGAGCTCTTTATCATCGCCGTTGTATGCTTTGGCGCTGTCGTACGGACCATAATGAAAGTGATAATGATTTCATACCCGTGACGATAACAAGGCTATTGGTTGCTTCAACGTATTTCCCAGCGTTGGTGATAAAGGTTCCGACCTTACTGATGGTGGGATGGTCGATATTTTGCCATCGATGGATGAACCCGTTGGTTCGGTTTCAGCTTAGTGAAAGTATATTTTACGATGTAATCGTACGTACTATCCGCATAAAGCAGATCAGAAAACAGGGACTTTTCAAGTTGCTCATACCTCTGACGTCGAAGCGTACTGACTCAGCTCCTCGATCGCCACCGACCAGCGTGTCTGACGCCGTAATGCGTGTTTGAAGCATGACGGAACTGTCAGTTGCCTCTACGGCCATGATTGCCATCCCCAGGTATAGTGGCACGGGTGGTTTCCATCCCAACTGATACAACGCTCAGATAAATCAGCAGGAATATATGAGTTTCATACGCGATTGTTTTTGACGAATTGCTACAATCCGCTGGAATATGACCCAGGTTTACAGGTATTTTGAATGCTCTGATGTTAGTGCTCACTGTTGTCCTGGTTCGTCGCTCAGGAACGGGTAGTCTTACCATGCTCATATTCTTCATGCGCAGAATTTGGAGTTTTGACGATTCCGGGATAGCTTAGATAGAAATGATGGTTATGCGCAATGCATTGTTTGGGATTTCGTTACCTGCGCAAGCGTCGCAGACAACACAAGCAACCTAAAAATCATACTTTTGACTTATGGACAACGAAGCGTTACGACAAAAATTAATAGATGAAATTGCTAAGACCGAGCAACTCATTATAGAATATCAGGAAATGACAAAACCTGTCGCTCCCGATGTTGCAATCGGACGAGATATTTCACAGATGGACGCCATTAATAATCAAAGCGTCATGGAAGCCGCACTGCGACAAGCCGAAGCAAAACTGAATAATTTAAAACAAGTCCTTTCAAAAGTTGGCAGTCCGGAGGTTTTGGCATTTGTCTAAAATGTAGTGAACCAATTCCGATGGGACGAATCCTCATTAGACCTAAAAGCCTGTATTGCGTAAACTGTAGGGATAATCGAGTGGATGGCCGTAGACCATAAAGCCTACGGTGCACCCCTCTCACCACCGTACGTACGGGTCTCGTATACGGCGGTTCATTGAATCTCAGGTTGAAATTTCCGGTAATAATCCAGCATGGGTTCATAGCCTCGTTGCCTCAGTCTGGTCAGCGTGATCGTGGTTCCCAGTATCGGGCTTTGGGCAACAGCCCACCCACCCATTCGGGTACGGCTCCAGGCATATGCCTGTTGCTGACCTACTCCCAGCCTGATGAGGTTTTTGCGCTTTCGTTCCAGCTTCTTCCAGTGATGCCAGATACAGTATCTCAAGCGGTTGCGTAGCCACTCGTCCAGCGATTTGAGTTTGGCGTGAATACTTGCCAGTCGGTAGTTGTTCACCCAGCCTCGGTATATCTCCTTCAGCTTGGCTATTCGCTCATCGAAACTGTACGGCGTCGTCTTTTTGGTGATCTGCTTGAGCTTGCGCCTCAGCTTCTCCCAACTGCCTTGTTTGGCCACAAGTTGGTATTTGCCTTTCTCGCCTTTGACATAGGTCGGCACGAAGCCGTGCCCCAATAGCTCAAAGTCCACTGGTCTGCGGATGCCGCTCTTGTCCCGGTTGACCGGCAGGTCCAACTTTTCCCTAAGGAATTGTTTTACCTGATGGTCGATCTTGCGGGCTTCTGCTTTCGTCTTCGCATAGATGCTGAAGTCGTCGGCGTAACGCACATACCTCAACCCTTTTCTTTTGAGCTCTTTGTCCAATACGTCCAGAAATATGTTGGACAGCAGCGGACTCAGCGGGCTGCCTTGTGGAACGCCCTTCCGCCGCTTGTGCAGTCTTCCCTTTATCAGGATCGGCGCACGCAGCCATTTGCGGATCAGCCATAGGGTGTCCGGGCAGTTTACCTTCTCGTGCACCAACTGCAACAGCTTGTAGTGGGCTACTTCGTCGAAGAAACTCTTCAGGTCAATGTCCACAATATCCTGATAGCCATCATTGATGTATTTCAGGGCTTGCTGAACCGCCTGATGTAGTCTCCTCTTCGGACGGAAACCGTAGCTCTCTTCTTCGAAATCCAACTCGAATTTCGCAGCGAGTTGCTGGCTTACCGCCTGCTGTAGCCACCGCTCTGTTACCGTTGGTATTCCCAGCATTCTGGTCTTACCGTTGCTCTTGGGTATCTCTACTCCAAGGATAGGGCTGGCCTTATACCTCCGGTTCCGAATGGCCGCAAGGATGGCCGACTGGCTCTTGTCCAGACGTGCCTTTAGCTCCCCGGTTCGCATTCCGTCTGCTCCGGGCGAGCCTCCGTTGCGCTCTACCTTCCGGCGCGCTCTGGTGAGATTCTTTGGTGTAAGTACCTGCTCTATCATACTTCGTTTCCTTTGTCCGTCTAAGAATAGGCTATGCGTAGCATTCCTATTCGAATCGGGACGCGATTCAATGTTCGGCCCTTCGTCGTTTCCGTGAGTCTTCGGGGGTATGGGTTTAGCATTCCCGCTCGTCTCTGCGACTACTATGGCCTCTGCTGACTTCTTGGCCCATAGAAACCGAATCTATTCCAAGATCTCCCTCGGTAAGATGAATATCCTTGTGTCTATCGCTGCTACATCTACCATTTTGGTACGCTCCTCTTTCGAGGGTTTGGACTTCGGCAGCATCCCGCAACAAGTGCGGGACAGGTTGTGGTACCTCATCCGACCTGATGGCCTCAGTATGTAGTTTCTGTTCGTCAGTACAGACACCGCAGTCTGGCTTACTTCAGTCCTAAGTTCGCACTTAGCAACCTTGCCACTTGCTTGGCTTGGGGTAACGACTCCCCTGCTTACGGGACTTCCTGGCTTCCTTTTCTGAAAGTCAAGGCACCCTTTGGAACGCTCCTCTTTTGGAGCTATATTCACCATTCAAGGCGCACACATTGGGCGCGGATAAAATGACGTCCGAATGCACATTAACCACTGCAATTAACAGCCCTCAAGGCTGGCCCCTCCTAAAGCCGGCCGCCTGGGTGAACCCCTGCCGACAATTATGATCATGCGAAATCAGAGATTTCGTCTGGATTTTCAATACGATTTCTAATTCTTTCAAAGCGCTAATGCCAGTGGATATGATCTCTTCAAAATACTCACTCATCCGGAAGGGTGGAGTCGTTTAGTTAATAATAATATCACTCTCGAGTAGGGCCTATCTGGGTGAATTCTGTCTCAGGAGAAAGCTTCCTCCAGCGGAAAGGATTCCATTCTACGGCAATGGTATCGGCAAAAGGGAAGGCATAGTTTTAAAACCCTTATCTAAACGACATTGCCGGAATGGTGTCTCCTCCCGGACAGGAGAAGAAAACCCTGATTAGTCAACAGAATCAAAAGCCATCACGTATCTATCCGGACGCTCTGACTACGAGAGAATTTGGTTTTGTAGGCTGAGAAAAATCAAGACCATTGCTAAACTTTAGTAAGAATGGTAGCGGACGGCATAGCATAAACCCTAATTTGCAGACAAAATGGAATCAATGCCAGTAGAAGAAATTAATATAAGAAAAATAGAAACCATGATTCTCAAGGAAAATAATCAAAACCATTGTAGTTTTGGCTGGGTACATAATTACACACTACATAACAAAAATATTTATCAATAACACGCTTAAACAAACGCATTTGCAGCGAGGCAGAAGAAAAATAATCGTGAAAGCGGTTCACCTTTTTTCCTTAATAACTGCAACCATTTTACTTTCAGCAATATGGGGCCTTGAACAGAATGAAAAAATTGTCCCTCTTTTACGGGGACTATTCTGACAGCATTAGGCATCGCATTTTTTGCTCAATGGTCATTACTCTCAAATGTTACATCAAGCTTATTGCTATTTTTTAACCACCCTATAAAAATAGGTTCAACAATAAAAGTATTGGATAAGGATTACCATTGAAGGAGAAGTCTCTGACCTAACTTATTTTTTTGTTCATCTTAAAACAGAAAGTGGCGAGATAATTACAATTCCAAATTCTCTTTTATTGCAAAAATCAATTTCAGTTATGGAAAAGACCAATACTTCAAAATAACTGCGGAAATAATGCCATTGAAGTATACTATGACTCAGATAACAAAATGGTAAACGACAAATACAAAGAGCCTCCGTATAATAACCGCGGCTTTGAGTGGCCCTCAAGCCCAGCCCCTAATAACGCCCGGAACCTGGCTAAACCCCTGCGACAATTATGATCACGCCAAGATCTGAGATTTTAGCTATGGATTTTCAATCACATTTATTAAGTTTTTTCAAAACGATGATGCAAGCGTATATGAGGGTCTCAAAATAACCACTATTTAATCAGCAAAAGAATTAGTAGCTAGGAAAGAAAATTGTCACTCAAAGAGAGACTGTCTGCACTAATTCGAGTCTGGCAAAAATCTCCTCCAACGGAGGGGATTTAGGGTGAGTATCCGCCATGCTCTTTTTTCAGCCTAAAACATAAAGATTCCAAGCGGCGCCATTTTGCTTCCTGACTCCCGCTGGTATCTTTATAATATGCTAAAAAACCAATCCTTGAGGCAATAATTAAAAGCGCAGGAACTACCTAAATGAACCGAAGGCACATCATTCCCCATAATCCAAAAATTCCTCCTTTGGCCAGAAAACTCAGGAAGAACATGACTATGTCGGAAATACTCCTATGGCAGGAATTGAAAAAGCAAACAAATACTCGGATGGGATTTCAACAAGCAAGTAAGTCGGTGACTTACCGTAGTGGATTTTTATCTAAAAATCTAAGAGTTACTAATTCATTTTGATTAACGAATAATTGCATTACATATGAAGAGGTAGCTGTGAAGGACGGGTTTCGACAGCGCCGTCTGGAAAGCCTCGGTCTTCAGTTTTTACGATTTGATGACCTAGACGTAAAGCGGGATGTGAAGTATGTGTTGAATGAAATCCACTCTTGGATCACGAAAAATACCCACCCCTAACCCCTCCAGCGGAGGGGAATTTATGGCGTGAAAAAATGCCTCCCTCACCTCAGAGAAATATACATCGCAACGAAAAGTCCCCTTCAGCGGAGGGGATTTAGGGTAGCGTATAGCCAGGAGCCTTTATTCACCTGGAAAAAGAGCTATTTACTGGCCAACGCAACTAGAGACCAATTACCGCTCTTCAATAATTCAAGTACTAAATCGGATAGGTTAATTCAAAAATGAAGTAACCCTTCATTAATTAATTAATTTATATCTTTGAGCTCATTACTTTTGAATATATGAATAGAATAGGAGAAAGAATTAAGAAAAAAAGGGAGCAGTTTAATTTGCAGCTAAATGAATTAGCGGAAAAAATTGGTATCAGTCCAAGTGCTCTTTCGCAAATTGAAAAGGCTAAATCATTCCCGTCCATTTTTACATTAAAAACCATAGCCGATAAACTTCACACTACAGTCGGCGAGCTAATTGGCGAAAATGACTCGCTGGCAAATAATCCGGTAGTGTATAAATCAGACATCAAGTTTATTGACCAAAGCAAGTCTGGTACCATGTTCTATCTTCTATCGCAGCACGACGCCAATAAGCAAATGGACACGTACCTGGTAAGGTTTTCGAAGGCATCGGCCATTGATGGTTTTTTTGCCAGTGCCTTTGGGCAGATATTCTCTTATGTCCTTTCGGGCGAAGTGCGGTTCGATTTAGACGGAAAAAGCTTTGTTCTGAAGCCAGGCGATAATATTTACCTTAACGCTAAGACTCAATTCAATGCCATTAATTACTTCGATGGCATAAGTGAAATTATTTGGGTGCAATCACCTCCCCATTATTAGTAATTGTAATTACTAATTAAGTATTACTTTATTAATTAAGTAATAAGTATTATATTTGCCGTTGAAATAATTTAAGCAATGGCAATCCATGCTGCAATTTTTTTTGATATTGAGGGCGCTTTGATAGATGATGTTGATTTTGTTGAGCAGTTTGGGAAAGGTAAGTTGTACTCCGTTTGCGACTGAAGCGGTTAGCCTTATTACAGGAATATTTTCTGTTATTCCTTATTATAAATCAATCAGGCATTCGCAAAGGAATAGCTACTGAAAAGGATGTCTCTGCTGTCATTAAATTCATTATAAGTAATCTAAAAGAACAGGGTATTGGTATTTACAATGTTTTTTGCAGCCATCATAATGCTGAAGTCCATTGTGAGTGTAAGCAACTAAAAACTTATTTTCCTGTAAATGAACGTCAATTGTCCAGTACAGATTTGAATCAATCATTTATAATTGGCGACTATCCTTCTGATGTTCAATGTGGCACAAATGCGGATATTACACCTATTTACCTGTTAAGCAGCCAGACTGACAATCATAGGAATGAAATAAAGGAGAAACCCTCCAATTTTTGACAATATTGTAGAAGCAACAAAATTTATAATCGCAACATAAGAACTGAATATGAGAAATTTATCGACTGTACTAAATGAGAAACATATTATCCTGCCAGATAATATATCGGAATTATTAACCGCCTGCAAGAGTTATAAAGTGTTTAACACAACCGAAGAACTTTCGGATGCTGCTACAAACGGGAATGAAAACATGGAGTTTGAAGTGGAGTACAATGTGCCAGGTAAAGGGATCTATACTGAAGCAATTGTACAGCGTGTTAAAAATGGTATTTCTGCCAACTATACCGAGCCATACATGCGCCGAAGAGATCCGGGTACTATGGTAATTGCGGATAACCAGCCAACTGATAAGAAACTTTTTTTTGACAAATATGGCTATCAATTTTCCAGCTTGCAGACAGAAACTTTCGATTGGCTGAAAAAACAAGATTTGGCCGTTTTCTTTTACTTTGCAGGAAGGGAGAATATCGGTTCTTTGGGTATAGCAATTGCACCGGCCAATGCTGCCTTCTTTGCCTTGGGTTTGTCAATGCTACAAGAAATGGTTGCTGTAGATGATTTGAAGAATAATTCGGAACTGAAATCTGTAATTTATGTTGCACCTGTTTTCAGGCACACTCATTTTAACGGAAAGCAGGTTGTTGTTCATAACCGAACAGAAACTATCCACGAACTGTATTCATACAATCTATATCCTGGGCCAAGTGCCAAAAAAGGACTTTATGGCGTTATGCTTACACAGGCCGAAAAAGAAGCTTGGATAATAGCACATTGTTCGGCAGTACAATCAATCAGCCCATACGACAATTTAACCACATTCATGCATGAAGGTGCCAGTGGTGGCGGGAAGAGTGAAATGCACCAGCACATTCTCAGAGAGACCGACGGACGTGTACTTTTAGGAC
The DNA here is from genome assembly GCA_034523095.1 of Cyclobacteriaceae bacterium. Taxonomy (GTDB): domain Bacteria; phylum Bacteroidota; class Bacteroidia; order Cytophagales; family Cyclobacteriaceae; genus JAAUQL01. The sequence goes on from JAXHKU010000032.1 coordinate 9,749, forward strand.
GCAATACTTTAACTGCCGAAGAAAGGTTTATAACAATTCCCAGGTTCTGTTCTTTCAATTCGGTAGCCGATGATATGGCTTTTTGTCACCCTTCCGTTCAGAAAAAAGATGGCAAGCTGCGCATCATTGACGCAGAAAATGCCTGGTTTGTTCGTGTTGACAGTGTAAAACAATACGGAGATGACCCTGCATTAGAGAAGACCACTATTAACCCATCATCTCCGCTATTATTTTTAAATATTGAAACCACGCCTGGATCTACTGCTTTAATATGGAATCATATTCAGGATGAACCCGGAAAAGCTTGCCCAAACCCAAGGGTTATTATACCCAGAAAAACAGTCCCAAATGTAGTAAACAGACCTGTTTCGGTGGATATAAGGAGTTTCGGGATACGTACGCCCATTTGTACGAAAGAAAACCCATCCTATGGAATTGTAGGATTGTTCCATATTCTACCCCCTGCATTAGCCTGGTTGTGGAGATTGGTAGCACCTCGCGGACACAACAACCCAAGTATAGTTGGCACAGGAGGCATGGAAAGCGAAGGTGTAGGTTCGTACTGGCCTTTTGCCACAGGAAAACGCGTACCACATGCCAATATGCTGCTCAAACAAATAATTGATACGCCGCGTACTACCTTCACATTGGTTCCCAACCAAAATATTGGTGTGTGGCAGGTAGGGTTCAAACCTCAACTGCTAATGCGTGAGTACCTGACACGGCGAGGTGCTGCCCGCCTGCGAAGTGATCAATATCAGCCAGCACGCTGCCCGCTATTGGGTTACGAACTAAATTACCTGACCCTTGAGGGCTCAAAAATTCCTTCGAGATTCTTAAAAGTGTACAATCAAAGTGAAGTCGGTACTGAGGGGTACGACGTAGGAGCAGAATTACTTCGGGAGTTTTTTAAAACCGAATTGCAAAAATATTTGAAAGATGATTTGTTGCTAACAGGCAAACGCATTATTGATGCATGCTTGTCGAACGCAAGCATTGAAGAATATAATGAGATTATCCCGATGAGTTACCAATATGAATATTCATTCAATAAAATTGAAGATTATGAGCAAAGTAGTGATAATATTGGGTTCTAAAGCCGATCAACCATACCTGCCGACTAAAGTGACAGGTATGGTTCATTGCTCAATAGTTTGAATGAAAACACCCTTCCAATATAAGCTATGAAAGGGTGAAGCTGAAAATCAGAGTTTGTACGGACTTCTATATTGATAGGAAGTCAGTCGGTGATTTGCAGCTTCCACATCATCGACAAATTTTCTGGTTACCGGATTCCATTTTACAGACCTTTGCAGTTCAGTAGCAATGTTTCCCAGACAGCAGGTTATTGCGGTACTGCTTCCTACCTGAATTGGAGCGATGGGGTCTTTTCTTGATCTCACACAATCCACGAAATTTTGCATGTGAGGTGAGCTGATTTCAAAACTTCCCCTCCCCCGGTCTCTGTTCTTCTGCATTTCCTCAAACATTTTTTTCCGCTCTTCAGGAGTCATGTTTTTTGGTCTTCTGCCAGCCAGATTTTCCGGTACCAACTCAGCTTTTGAACATCCCAGATATCCTCTGGCAACTTCAATCCAGCCATCGGTTCCTATAAATTTTATTCCCTGAGCACCGGGAACATCCTCGATGTAGGGCTGCTCAGTCATCACTACCCCGTTCAGATATTTAAAGGTCAGGTATTCCTGTCCGTTATATCCTTTCGGAATTATCTCGACTGGTCCTGATCCATCCATGCCAATAGCGGCCTGGGCGATATCAAACATGTGGGCTCCCCAGTCGGCTGTAAAACCGTTGCCTGTCTCCCTGTACCATCTCCACGCACCCCAAAGTTTCTCTCTTTCTTCGGGTTCTAAGGAGATCGGTGGACAAAGATCAGGATGATAATGTATATTGCCATCATTCAACGGCCCAAGCCAAAGGTTCCAGTTCAAATTGCCGGGTATTGGCATCTCAGGTAAATCATATGGCTTTGGCGGATCACCCACTTTAGCATAGATTTTTTCTATGTGCCCGATGAGACCCCTTTGAACCAGTTCTATGGCCTTTTGGAATTCCGCGCTGGAGCGTTGCTGACTTCCAACTTGCACTACTCTGCCGGTATGCTTAGCTACCTCTTCCATTTTCATTGCTTCTTCAATGGTAAATGAAAGCGGCTTTTGAACGTAAACATCCTTCCCGGCCTGGCAGGCATGTATGGTATTGAGCGCATGCCAGTGATCAGGGGTGGCGATTTCTACGGCATCGATATCTTTTCTTTCCAACAACTTTTCGTATTGTTCATACATATCGCAGCGTGGCGCTACATTTTTGGATTGTTGCCATGCTTCTACCTTTTTCTTAAAGCGGATTTGCTTATTGCTATCCACGTCACAGCATGCAACAACCTGTACACCGGGAACGCTGGCGAATCCGCCAAAATCATTTAATCCCTGCTGACCGCAACCGATAACGCCCAGCACAACTCTGTCGCTGGGGGCGATTCTGACGCCTCCAATCATAAAACTCGGCAGAATGGTTAAGCTTGAGATTCCGAGTGCTGACGTGCCGATAAATTTACGCCGACTTAATTTCTTGTCTGTTTTTTCTTTCATAATTGTTAATGGTTAAGGAAAATCAATAATTAAAAAGTCATGTTTATTTCAGCTAAATGTAATGCATCAATCATGAATTTTTTCTGATTTTAATAAGAAATCCATTTAGTCAATGTACCCAGGAAAACAGGTGAATGGCAATGAAGTGTCATCCTTTTTGTTCTGGAATCAAACCATTTGCAAATTTTGATCATAAGATTGAATTCTATTAACCATAGAAATCATAGGGGTAATTGTCGTGTTCGGTTTCAGGCTGATTTTGTTGGTGATAATTCAATGTCGTTTAGATAAGAGGGATGTATGACTCCGCAGGAATCAAATGATTATAAAAAGGCCCGATATGCTATAATCATCCGACCCCATTCGGGGTCGCAATGCGATTAAAAAAAGCACACGTCATTGCGACCCCGATATTTCGGGGAAGCAATCTCTTTAAGTGGGCAGATTGCTTCGTTCCACTCGCAATGACGCAAGTAATTGATTTTAAATTTGTTCAAATTAATTCCCCAACAGGTTAATGAAATACTCAAAGAAGCTGCAACCCGAACGCAGACGCCGGTTACTTCGGAGCAACCAGCCGGCAGACCATAATTCCGGATTGACTTTTATGGCTCATCAGGTATTCGCTCAGGGGCTTCTCTGAGATTTCTACCTTTTTGGAGTTGGAGCTGGCATGGAGCAGGTGAATCCTTCCCTTGTGCTCTATCGCGAAACCGACATGGGAAATATCCAGATTGTCCATGTTGATGGTGATAGCAATGAGGTCGCCGGATTTGATTTTATCCTCATGACGATTGAACCGCTTCTTTGGGCAAATAATAATAGGTTCTTGCTGCGATCTCAGCCTCGCTTTTCTTAATCTGCTCAATGAATTGCGTATTGCTCAATTGTGGGTATAAGGCCGGGTTTTCCGACATGAAGGTCGGGTTGTTCGCATAAACCACCCCACCGATTTCCATCGTGATATCTGTCAAAATCCCCTTTTGGATACTGTGATAAATCCAATCTGAAAAATAATGCAATCGCGACGGGTAATCGGTCCGAATGCCATCCCTGTATCGCAAAAACTCCAGCTCTTTTTCATAATCATCAAAAGAAAGACGCCCGAGTTTCGTTAATCGCGCCAGGGTAACGACCGATTCCAAAAAGGTGGTACAATCAAGACCCATGAGGTTTATCACAAGTTTTTCATCCCCCGGAGTATCCAGCGTTTTCTCGACATAAGGTGTATTCAAGAACATAACGCCAATGTCACCGACCAAATCATTCATGGATTTTTGAGATAAATCCATCTGTGAAAGTACTGTAAATACAGAATCAAGGCGTTCGCGACTTTGATCAGAACAAATCGTTTGCCCCAAAGAAAGAGCAGGAATCAGACACAAAAAGTAGGGTAATTTGTCGCATTTTCATTCCGGTAATGTGAGCAAAGCTTTTTTTCAGTTCACTCAAAAGTACAGTATTATAATCAAAAATGGATAGGCTGTCTAGTAATGTTTGACGGTCATCAATCAATACTCTTTTGAGCGTAATTCTGTCGCTTTTCATATGCGTTCAGGAGGTACAAAAGGTCTTTCGATGGTATATTCACGGGTACGATGATGTCAAATAATAATTAGCCCAGTACTAAAAGGTATATTCATCAGGAATCCGAAATTTGTCGCTCTGTTTTGTCAAAAGAAATTATTACTACTCATGAAGCGAATTAAACTCTCATTCTTTATTCATCTGGATAATCCTCTTAATCATCAATGTCGCCCACGCCCAATCGATTAATTGGGCCAAGGATGGCGCTTCTTACCACAAAATTGAAAAGAACGAAATTATCCGGTACACACTCCCGGAAAACAATAAGGATGTCGTGGTCAGTACAGCTATGATCACTCCGGCTAACCATGAGCCACTGAGCCTTCGAGGCGTTTTACTTTTCGGCTGATGAATCAAAAGTGTTGCTTTACACCAACAGCAAAAAAGTATGGCGCCTCAACACACAGGGCGATTACTGGGTACTTGATTTGAACTCCAAATCGCTGCAACAGATTGGCACCACACTTCCGGCATCCTCCCTGCGCTTCGCGAAGTTTTCACCGGATGCATCTAAAGTGGCCTATGTGTGCGCATCTAATCTTTACGTTGAAGACCTCGCTACGCATGCCATTACGCAACTAACGACCGATGGGAAAGGCAAATTAATCAATGGCACCTTCGATTGGGCGTATGAGGAAGAGTTTGCCTGCCGGGATGGTTTCCAGTGGAGTCCTGATGGCGAACGAATTGCTTTTTGGCAGATAGATGCAAGTCAGATTCGTCATTACGACATGATCAACAACACGGACTCGGTTTATTCGCAGGTCATTCCGCTGGAGTATCCGACTGCCGGTCAAAACCCATCACCGGCCCGAATTGGTGTTATCAGTCTGTCCGACAGGGCGACGACATGGCTCGACATTCCGGGTGATCCTCAGCAACATTACCTGCCGCGCATGGAATGGAATTCCTCATCGGAATTGTTCGTTCAGCAGCTTAACCGCAAGCAAAACGAAAGTAAGATATTCAGCTGCAATGTGCTTACCAATAAAAGTTCGTTGGTTTACCAGGAACAGGACGCTGCCTGGATTGAGATTCTGAGCTTTTGGGAGGATGTATATACCTTGTCATTCAGGCATGAATTCAGATGGCTGAATAATAATCAGGAGTTCTTGTGGTTTTCTGAGAAAGACGGCTGGAGGCACCTCTACCGAATCAGTAAAACAGGCAAAGAAATCCTCATTACGAAAGGCAACTTCGATGTGATGAACGTCTGCGGGGTAAATGAAAAAGCAAACGTGGTTTATTTCCATGCCTCGCCGGAAAATGCAACTCAGCAATATTTATATAAAACCAAACTTGATGGCAGTGGCACTCCGGAACTGGTTACACCCACAATCTTCTCCGGCACCAATAGCTACGAAATTTCACCCAACACCAAATATGCTTTTCATGAGTATCAAAATACATATACAAAACCCATGAGCGAACTTATAGCGCTGCCGAAACACAAACCACTGAATACGTCGCAGAGCATTCTCGCAAGGCTGGATTCGGTACGGGAGGCACAGACAGTCGAGTTCTTCAAAATACGAATTGCTGACGGCACGGAAATGGACGCCCTCATGGTGAAGCCAACCAACTTCGACTCAACGAAAAAGTACCCGCTTGTTTTTATGGTATATACCGAGCCCTGGGGCGCGAATGTGAAAGATGTTTATGGTGCCGCTGATAATGATTTGTACCTGGGCAGTATGGCTGATGATGGATACATTTATATGACGATTGATAATCGCGGTACTCCGGCGCCCAAAGGCAGTGCATGGAGAAAGTCGATTTACCGTAACATCGGCCGGCTAAATATTTCCGATCAGGCCATGGCGGCCAAAGAAATACTGAAGTGGAATTTTGTTGATAGTGAACGCGTCGCTGTGTGGGGATGGAGTGGTGGAGGAACGGCTACCCTCAACTTGTTGTTCCAATATCCTGAAATTTATAAAACCGGAATCGCCATTGCAGCCGTAAGCAATCAACTCACCTACGACAATATTTACCAGGAAAGATATATGGGTTTACCCCAGGAAAATCTCAGTGACTTTATCGATGGCTCACCCATTACCTACGCTAAAAATCTGCAGGGCAACCTACTATACATTCATGGGACAGGCGATGATAATGTGCACTACAACAATGCGGAAATGCTGATCAATGAATTAGTCAAATACAATAAGCAGTTTCAATTCATGGCTTACCCAAATCGCACGCATTCTATTTCCGAGGGCGAAGGAACGACTGAACATTTATCGACTTTATATACTGAGTATTTGAGAAGGTATTGTCCGCCGGGTGGGAGATAGAAAAAAAAAGAATCGTATGTGGCCTGGCTATGATTTGTATAATTAGAAATCAACTCGGGATACCTGTCGCAAAGAGCTGTGTCAGAATTAATGCCTAATGACAATTCTGGGTTTAAAACTCAGAGAAAATAGACAAGCTGGCAGTAACTTTTTATAATTTGGCGGACTAAACGTTTTAATACTAAAAAACAGCTATGTCACTCCTAAAAACCTGGCGATGGTTTGGCCCGAATGATTCCGTTACATTATCTGACCTGAGGCAGATGGAGGTGGAAGGTGTGGTAACATCGCTTCATCATATACCTGCCGGGGAGGTATGGAGTATTGATGAAATAAAAAAGCACAAAAAATCCATAGAAAATGCCGGGCTCACCTGGAGTGTTGTTGAAAGTTTACCCGTCACAGAAGGCATTAAAACCCATGATGCGCGGTACGATATACTTGTAAATAATTACCTTACCTCACTAAAAAACCTCGGTGAATGCGGCCTTGACATCATTTGTTACAACTTCATGCCCGTGCTCGACTGGGCTCGAACCGATTTGAACTACAGGCTACCCTCTGGTGGAAGAGTCATGCTATTTGATCCGGTTATATTTGCGGCTTTCGATATTTTTATACTGAAAAGACCAGCAGCAGCATCAGATTATTCTCAGGAAACCCGCCTAGCACGCGGAGAAAATATTTGGTTTGATGACCGAGCAGGATGCCGATCAACTTGCCTACAACATCATCGTATTCACGCAGGGTTTTATCCACGGAAGTATCGGTGCAAATGTTGCTGATTATAAAAAGGTCTTCTTAGATCTCCTCGGGGCATACCAGACGATTGACCGGGAAAAGCTCAGAAAGCACCTCGGTTTGTTTCTCGATGACATCTTACCCACCGCCGAAAAATATGGCATCGCCATGTGCATTCATCCGGACGATCCGCCTTTTCCACTGTTAGGCTTGCCAAGGATAGTGAGTACCAAGGACGATCTTTCATGGATTTTTGATTATAATCCATCACCTTCCAACGGCTTTACCTATTGCAGTGGTTCGCTTTCAGCCAGAAAAGACAATCCCATGGAAGATATTCTTGAAACATTCAAAGAAAGGGTGCATTTCATTCATTTGCGAAATACCCATGTCCGGGAGGATGGTAGCTTTTATGAAAGGGGCCACATCGATGGTGATGTTAATTTTCCGGCATTGATAAAAACGCTGCTGACAGAACAGAAACGACGAGAACGAGAAGGGCTGCGCTACAGCCGTATGCCTGTGCGGCCGGATCATGGAATAAAAATGCTCGATGACTATAACCGCAATTCACCACCCGGCTATCCGTTGATCGGCAGGATGCGAGGTTTGGCGGAAATCAAAGGCATTGAGGCCGGTATAGAATTCATGCTAGGCGACAGTACAAAGCATTAATTCACCTACCTTCGTTTTGCCCGTTTGGTTAGTTCATCCACCAGAGGACGCAAGGCTGGCGTAATTGCAGATTCCCCGAATTCCAGGGCTTTCAGTTTGCCATTGAGATCTATGGATATTTTGTAATTAAATCCATCGGGCACACCGGAACCTGAATTGAGGGAATCTGTCATTTTGAAAAAACCTGAGTCGTTGATGAGGCTCAACAAATTTTTCGCCTCATCAACAGACAGTGTATCGCTTTTTATCTCTACACTCATAATCATGCCTGCGAAACCGCCGGAACGCTCGAACGCGATATAAAAGTGATCGCCGCTCGCCATACAATTAAAAGCCAGCGCTAAGGAAACTAACAAATACATTCGCACAGCCCTTTTTTTCCTCTTGATTGATTGTAATTCCAACAGCAGCCCAGCCATTTTTCACCGCATTTTGTTCAGCACTCCCGACACCGTACAGTTCTCCGGCAGTTTGGAATGTGGCATTGGCGGCAGCAATAAAATCTGAATTGGCATTGAGTTTATCCTTGAGCGTAACATACCAGATTTTTCCGGCTTTTTCCCAGGCAAAGCCACCTAACGTTGTGGCTACATTATAGAATGCCTTATTAGGTATGCCTGAATTGATATGTACGCCGCCGTTGTCACTGGTGGTCGGATTATAATTGTTCATGTGACCGGGTTGCGGATCCTTGCCGAGTATCGGGTCGTCATAAGCTGTCCCAGGATTTTTCATGGATCGTATGCCTACTCCGTTGATATTACTTGTAAAAAGTCCTTCACCAATAATCCAGTCTGCCTGTGCGGCAGTCTGGTTGTTCACACGCTGCTTCACCAATGAACCAAACACATCGGAAAAGGATTCATTCAAAGCGCCCGGTTGATTTTTATAAACCAGATTCGCTTCATATTGCGTCACTCCGTGCGTGAGTTCATGGCCAATAATATCAATAGCGATGGTAAACCTGTTGAAAAGCCGTTGCGATGGTGGCAAATCTTCATCACCATCGCCATAAACCATGCGCTGACCATTCCAGAATGCATTGTCATATCCCTGGAGATAATGCACAACGGAAACGAGTGTCATTCCATTGGCATCGATGGAGTTGCGCAGAAAGATGTCATTGTAAAGATCGTAGGTGGCCCCTGCCCCATCATAAGCTTCATCGGCTGCGGCATCACCGATTGCAGGCTCACCCTCACTGCGGACAAGTGTTCCCGGCAGATTGGAACCAAATTGGGCATCGTAAATCTTACGATCCTTGCCCCCGGCAGCAGTCAATGGCTTCTTGGATGTTTCGGCAAATGACTGCCTTGTCTCACGTATTTGGGAAGAAGCCGCCAGAGACCGTCGTGCATGGGCAATCTGCTCCTGGGTACCATTTTCAACAATTTTATCCATCATGTGCGGCGGCACGATGCAATGGATCGGGTGGATGTGTGATGACATTTCTTTCGGTGGTTAGTAGTAATTAGTTGGTTATATCCGGAATTGGAAGCATTGATAATTCTCAGATTTTATTCATTGAATCATTCGATGTTTTCAAAACCAAGACAACCAATTTATTTAAAATAAATCAAATAACATAGGTAATGAATGATTTTATGAATCACCCAATGAATTGTTGTCTGGAACCAGGGAAATTTATAGGAAATAAAATTGCGTTAATCGATCTTAAAAAACAGCGGCATTTTTGAGCTGCTCCCTGATGATTTGCTTCGCTTTGACAAGCTGGTTTTTCACGGTATTTTTTGAAATCCGCATATCTGATGCGATCTCTTCGTAGGATTTACCTTCCTGGTAATTGAGTTTAATGATCTGTTTCCTCTTTTCGGAAAGATCTTCCACTGCCTCGCTGATTTTTCTGATACGCTCCTCCTGCAATGAAGAATCCTCGTGTTGTGCCTGATCTATTCGTGACCAATATTCCTCTTTCATGAGATCATTGCGCTTCACTTCTTTGAGGAAATCAAATACCCGGTTGCGGATGATCGTAAAAAGGTAAGAAGTAAAATTCAGTTCCGGATTAATTGTTTCGCGACGATCCCATATCTTGATAAACACATCATGAACGATATTTTCTGACTCGTGTATATCTTTAACAATTGAATTGCAAAAGCGTACTGCAGGCTGCAAATAGGCAAAATACAATTCGTTGAATGCAATTTCATCACCGGATTTCAGTCTATCGAGTACTTGTTTATTCAACTTCTGCATATGGTTCAGTCGACGATTTTGTATATGGGTTCAAATAAGCGAATCAATTGTTAATGAATGGTGTCCTATTTATTATTCTTAATGTTATCAGGTAATTGATGAAAGGTTTTGAGAACCCTTTTTTACGAAATTTATGAAGATGACCAGGGATTATGTGCGCAATCCACGAATAATAAACCTTGATTTGCGCATATGAGTTTTAGTCAATTTGAAAATAACTCTTTACGGGAATCCAACTTTACTCGACAATCAACCATAAATATATTTGATTTTACAACGCTTTAGCATAATAATAGAAAGTGCCCGAATTATCATAGTCCGAACAACGCAATATTCAGTAATAATCCATAAATAACATTGTCAATACTCCAATGGAATACCGCGGCAAATACAAGGTTTTTAATCCGGCACTCATCCGAACGTACCCAATAAGTGAACGCGAAAATAAAGTGGCTATCAGGGACCTCCTTACTCCTTCGGAGGCATTGGGTCGCAAATATCATCTCTCTGAAGGAACAGAAAAAGCACTGAAACTCCTTGCTGAAAGGGCCATTGAATACAAGCGCAGGAAGCTTCCCGTCATGCTGTTCACAGGAGCGCATCTGATTAAAAACGGTCTTGGATTACTGGTCAAAGACCTAGTGGAGAAGGATATTATCACATGCGTTTCTGGCAATATGGCTACTTCGATTCATGACTTTGAACTTGCCCTGATTGGCCAGACAAGTGAGTATGTGCCTGAAGCCCTGGAAAAAGGGCAGTTTGGGATGGCATACGAATTTGCTTTTATGAACATCGCGATCGAGAAAGGGAATGAAATGAAACTGGGACTTGGTGAATCGCTCGGTAAAATGATTTTGGATAAAGAATTTCAAAAGTCCGTATTTGCCAGGGTATGGAAACCGGGTTCACCTGATCATTTTCAATTCCCGGAATTGAGTGTCCTCGCGGCCTGTTATCAAAAGAACACCCCATTTACCATACACGCAGGTATAGGCACTGACGTGACAGACCAGCATCTTTCTTTTAATGGAGAGGCTAAGGGAGGCTGCTCAGGACGCGATTTTCTTATCTATACCCATGAAATAGAAAAGCTGGCGAACGGAGGCATGGTAATCAATATCGGCAGCGCGGTAACGGGCCCGGAAGTCTTTCTAAAAGCCGCTTCGATGACCGGCAATATCGGCAAAGTTCCGAAGGGTATCACGACGGCAGATTTTGACCTGCGGCCATTCGACCGGTCCAATATGAATGACGAATCCAGCACAGGCTACTATTTCCGCGATCAGAAAAGTATTGTCGTACGGGTGCCTGAAGCCTATGGTGGTGAAGGACATTATGTACAGGGGAATCAAAAGGAAACCTTTCCCGCGTTCTATCAAATGCTGATGAAGGAGTTGTGATTTTAAAACTATCCCCTGCAGGTTATTCTGGTAAAGATTGAATGAACAAGTGGTATAGTTAAATTCAATAAGATTTCAATAAGCCGAATGGAACAGCAGCGTGTCGCAGAAATACTCAAAAAAATAAAATCAGCCAGGGTGGCCGTTTACGGGGATTTTTGCCTGGATGCTTATTGGATCATGGATCCGCGTGGTTCGGAAGTATCTATCGAAACAGGATTGCAGGCTGAAGCAGTTGCGAAGCACTACTATACCCCCGGCGGCGCAGCTAATATTGTTGCCAATCTATCCGCATTGAAACCGGCATCGATCAAGGCTATTGCTGTGGTAGGCGATGATATTTATGGCCGCGAACTCACCACCCAACTCCGCGGACTGGGGGCTGAAACGGGTGGACTGGTACTGCAGAAGGAAAATTTTCAGACTTACACTTACCTGAAAAAGTACAACGGCGACAAAGAAGACCCGCGCAACGACTTTGGTGTGTATAATCATCGAAGCCTGGAGACCGACGCCCAGATTATCGGCAATATCCGTCAGGCGCTACAGGAATATGATGTTTTGATCTTCAATCAACAGGTACAGGACAGCCTGAATAATGAATTTTTTATCAGAGCTGCCAACGAATTATTCAGGGAATTCAACGATAAAATTGTCATCGTGGACTCCCGGCATTACAACGACCGCTTCAAAAACACTTACCGCAAAACAAACGATGTCGAAATTGCCAGGCTTTGTGGCGCATCCGTAAATCCTTCGGATACTATTCCCATAAGCGACATAAAAAAATACGCTCTGGAAATTTATCAAAAATCCGGCAAACCAGTTTTTGTAACCTGTGGCGCCCGGGGACTCATTGTTACTGACCAACACGGCACTCATGAGATTCCCGGTATACAACTTACCTCCAGACTCGATACGGTCGGCGCCGGCGACACGTGCATCAGCGCTATTGCGCTTTGTATGTCGGTTGGAATAGCGCCGGCAGAAGCAGCGGCTTTCGCCAATTTCGCGTCGGCGGTTACTGTGCAGAAGGTATTCACCACCGGCACGGCAAACGACGAAGAATTGCTTCAAATATCCAGTGATCCGAGTTTTGTATTTAATCCCGACCTCGCCGACAACATTCGAAATGCGAAATATATCGCTGGCACTGAAATAGAGCTTTGCGAAGAAAAAATATTCGACAGTCTGGGCGATATAAAACACGCGGTATTCGATCATGACGGCACCATAAGTACGCTGAGACAGGGCTGGGAAGAAATCATGGAGCCGGTGATGATTAAAGGCCATTCTGGGTGATGAATACCAACGCGTAGATCAGTCAGGGTACAATGAAGTCGTGAAGCGAACAAAGGAATTCATCAATAAAACGACTGGAATCCAGACGATTTTCCAGATGGAAGGATTGGTAAAAATGGTTGATGAATTCGGGTATGTTGCTAAAGAAAAGATTCTCGACAAATTCGAATACAAGCAAATTTACAATGATGCCCTGATGTCCATGGTAAACCGTCGGCTTGAAAAACTCCATGCCGGCGAACTGGATGTTTTTGATTTTACATTAAAAGGAGCCATCCCCTTCCTCATGGAACTGAAAAAGCGCGGCGTCACCATGTACCTCGCCAGCGGCACCGATGTGGAAGATGTGATCAATGAAGCGAAGGTACTCGGCTACGCAGACCTCTTCGATGGCGGCATTTATGGTGCCGTTCGCGATGTGACTAAGTTTTCGAAGAAAATGGTGATGGACAGCATCATACGTGAAAATAACCTGAAAGGCCATGAAATGGCTGTGTTCGGAGATGGACCTGTGGAGATCCGTGAATCACGGCGTTTTGACGGAATAGCGATCGGAATCACCAGCAATGAAATCAGGCGCTACGGCATGGACATCGAAAAACGGGCACGCCTTGTGAAAGCGGGGGCACATTTACTCATTTCAGACTTTTCCCAGTATCAGAAACTGCTCAACATACTTTTCAGGGAAGTTTAAACTAAATTGGATTGAAGACCGAAGCTGGAAGTGCGAGGTAATCTTCGGCCTCCGGACTTCCAACTTCAGCCCGGAAAAAAAATTTTAGAAACTAACGAATAGGCAACAGAATTGAAGGGTTGACTACTATTAAAAAGACAATAAAATTCCATAATACCATGATGATAAAAAAAACCGCGGCACTGATAGTTTATGTCCTGTTTGCCATTTCCTGTTCGCAGCAGCAACCTAAAAACGCTTCCTTTCGCGCGACCGACTACGTCGATCCGATGATAGGTACGGATTTTTTCGGCCACACATTTCCCGGAGCAACCGTTCCTTTCGGAATGGTGCAACTGAGTCCCGACAACCATACCGACGGATGGACATATAGTTCCGGTTACTCCTATCAGGACAATACCATCATGGGCTTTAGCCATACCCACATGAGCGGCACAGGCTATACGGGCTGTGGTGACATCCTCCTCATGCCAACCGTTGGCGATAAAATACAGGTAGTTCCCGGCACCCGGGAGAATCCTGACGATGGCTATCGGTCAAGATTCAGCCACGAGGAGGAGATTGCAAAGCCCGGATATTATTCAGTTAATCTCAGCGACATTAACGTTAAGGCCGAACTGACGACAACAAAACATACCGGCATGCACCGTTATACCTTTCCCAAAGCGGCAAAAGCGACTATAGTACTGGATCTTGGGCATACTATTGGAGGAAACACTGAGACTGACATTTCGACTGTGGTGATTGTCAATGACTCGTTGTTGACCGGCGTAAAAAATTCCCGTGGAGTCAATGTGTATTTTGCCATGAAGCTTAGCAAACCGTGCCATTATTATGGCACATTCGATGCAGGATATTCCACTCCTGAGTCGGGAGCCAGTCTGTTCCCCTATAAAAACGAAGAGAGCGGTCGCGATATCGGCGCATTTCTGGTGTATTCGACGGAAGAAAAGGAGCAAATTCTCATTAAGGTCGGGCTATCCTATGTTTCCGTGGATGGGGCAATGCAGAACCTGGATACAGAATTGAGCCACTGGGATTTTGACAAAGTCGCAGATGACGCCATGGAATTGTGGAATTCTACTCTTCAACCGTGTCTATCAAGGATGATTCTGAAGATAAAAAGCAAATATTTTACACATCACTCTACCATAGTTTCCTCGCCCAGCAGATATCGCAGGATGTGGATGGAAAATATTTTGGGATGGATAAGGCCATTCATCAGATGGAAAAAGGTGAGTTTTTTCCATCCTTCTCATGTTGGGATACATACCGTACAGAACATCCGCTCATGACCCTTGTTGCGCCGGATCATGTGAATGATATGATCAGGTCGATTGTCAACAAGGCCAGAGACTACGGATGGTTGCCGGCGCAGCATTTCAGGAATGAATTTGGCCAGGGCATGGTTGGTGATCACCTCGTTCCAATCATCGTCGATGCCTACATGAAAGGCTACCGCGACTACGATGTGGAATTCATCTACAACGCCATGCGGACAAAAGCGCTGCAATTACCACCATCTCCCCTTCCTGCTTCATCAGGGCGGTCGGGATTGATGGATTATATTTCGCTCGGCTATGCTCCCTGCGATGTAGTAACTGAATCGGTACCCAATACCATGGAACTCGCTTACAACGACTGGTGCATTGCCCAGATGGCCAGGGAACTCGGTAAGGAAGAGGATGCTGAGCTATTTATGAACCGTGCGCGGAATTACAAAAATGTATTCGATAGTGAATCACAATTTATGCGACCGCGAAAAGCAGACGGCACATGGCTTCCCCTTCTCGCAAACAACACCCAGGAAATAGTGCAAAAAGGCCAGCACTCCTACTATAAGTACTTCGACCCATTGTTGGTTGGCCGTCGGCCAAGCCGCCACTACACCGAATCAAATGCCTGGCAATACTTGTGGTCAGTGCAACACGATCCCGCGGGATTGATAGGTTTATTGAATGGAAATGAAGCCTTTTCTTCCAGGACTCGACACATTTTTTAACATGACACCATCGATCACCCCGCCAAAGTATGTTGGCGTCGTAGGCACTATCGGGCAATACGTGCATGGCAACCAACCATCTCACCATGTAGCTTACCTGTACAATTACGCTCAAAAGCCATGGCTTACCCAGGAAATGGCGCGCCACGTAATGGATCAACTTTACAGAACCGGACCGGGAGGCTTGCCCGGCAATGAGGACATGGGCTCCCTTTCATCGTGGTACGTACTCAGCGCTATGGGCATTTACCCAGTCGCACCCGGCAGCCCTCAATACGCCATTGGTTCGCCACTGTTTGATGAAGCTACCATTCGCCTTCCTGAAGGAAAGAAATTTGTTATAAGCGCCATAAACAATTCTCCACAAAACAAATACATCCAATCTGCCACGCTCAATGGTGACCTGTTCAACAGAAGTTGGATCGGCCATGCGGAAATTATGACTGGCGGAATGCTTGAATTTGTCATGGGACCGGAGCCAAACAAACAATGGGCGGCCTCGCCAGAGTCCGTGCCGTATTCGATGAGTAAGGACGGGAAATAAGAGCGTTTGCGACTTGCAGGAATCAAATCCGGGTTCAGGAAAATGATTGAATTATGGAGTTAGATACTATTTTCTTCTGAAAAACTTCAGGACTTTCTGCATGGCCATTTTCTTCCGATAGGCGATGTATGCCAGGCTTGCCCTTCTCAGTAGCGGATCGCCGATAAACCAGCTTTTCAGTAAATAGGCTGCGCCGGCATAAGGCAGCACTGCCAAGAGGTTATCGCGCAAGGTGATGGCTGATTGCAGTCGTCGGCGGATGTAGAGAAATTTAAATGCGGCATTGACGATGGTCCAGACTACCGGGAATAACAAAGGATAGTAATGCGCTCCCGGCAAGGCGATGGTGTAAATAATAATAAATGGCAGGATAACAGCATCTACCCAGGCGGCGGTCATGCTCCAGACAGCCAGTGTAGCGCTAACGTATAAAATGTGGGACAGTTTTTTATTGAGAATAGTCGATTTCAGGTGCCTGATTTCATCTTGCGAAAAGTGTTCGTGATCAGTGACAAAGGCACAAAACCGGTCGTTGCTGCACCTGCTCTCCTCTTCAAAACTCAATTCCAACGTATTCATGGCCGCAAAAATAATTAGTTGCACGCTTTTATTTGTATCTCTTATTACAAAAAGCTGTATGCTTGAAGCCGTTAGTTGCAGGTCGATCAGGTTGAGTGTTTTTTGTACAAAGGTGGGAGATTGGTGGTGATTGAGAAAGATTGAATCAAGATTGATAAGAGAGATTGATAGGAATCGACACCGACACCATTACCCGACTTAGCACCCAGTACCCAGCCACCATCTGATGAACTATTGAACCATTGAACAACCAAACATTTGAATTTAGAATTGGTAACCGACCGGATCCACCGATTTTGCTTCTCCACATTCACCTCTTTTCCACTTTTCCCCTCGCCCGTTGAACCATTGAACTATTGAACCATTGAACCATTGAACCATACACCCTTATTTCGTAGTTTCGGGCCAGAATAATTATAAAACCGCTTATGAACTTCAAAAGACTTTCGTTTTCCATGGCTCTCTATGGATTTTTAATGCTTTTTAACCATGCCCTGGTCGCCCAGGCAAAGATGGAAACCCTCGACATCAAACGCGTATGGGACAAAGCCCCGCACAATGCATTCACTGATCTCGGTGTTTTCAAAGGCAAACTGTTCATCGTATTCAGGGAAGGCGACGGACACATCCCTAATGCGGACAATACCGGCAACGGTAAAATCAGAATTATTTCCAGTACGGATGGCGAATTCTGGGAATCAGCCGGACTCATCGAATTGAACGGTGTTGATCTGCGAGATCCAAAAATATCCGTAACACCCAAAAACAGGATGCTCATCGTTATGGGTGGGTCAGTTTATGACAAAGGCGAACTCAAAAGCATAAGCAGCTATTATTCCTTCGCCGATCCGGATGGAAAGAAGTTTAGCACACCCGAACCAGTGGTTCTCGATCCACAGATAGGGACTGATTTCAACTGGCTATGGCGGGTAACATGGTATGAAAAGACTGGCTATGGAGTAGTCTATCAGTCACATATCGATGGCGATCCGGGCAAAACAAAAGCCTACCTCATGAAGACCGAAAAAGGAAACGAGTTCGAACTGATTACTGAATTAAAAATTGACGGAAATCCCAATGAGGCTACGGTGCGCTTCCTCAGTGGCGCAGAGATGATGATTATAGCCCGGCGCGGCAGTGATGACAAGTTGGGCATGATCGGAACGAGTAAAGCCCCGTACACGGATTGGACATGGAATAAACTCGACATCGAACTCGGCGGACCGAATTTCGACCTTATTCCAATCAATAAAGTCATTCTCGGTACGCGTGTAAACGGACCGGATGGCCCCTACACTGCCCTGTTGATGGGCAAAAAAAATGAGCCGTTTGTGGAAGTGATGAAAATGGCCAGCGGTGGCGATACGGGTTATCCCGGTATTTATTCAATCGCAGGCTATGTCTGGATGAGCTATTATAGCAGCCACGAAGGCAAGACATCGATCTACTATGCCCGCATTCCATATTCATTCCTGGAAAAACACTGATTTTAACACATATGAAACCAATCAAGGGTAATGTTAAATGGGGCATCGTCGGCTGTGGTGATGTAACGGAGAAGAAGAGCGGCCCCGCATTCCAAAAGGCTCCAAATTCTGAACTCATAGCCGTGATGCGGCGTGATGGCGCTAAGGCGGCTGACTTCGCAAAACGCCACGGCGTGCCCAAATGGTATGACAATGCCGATAAACTCATCAACGACCCCGACATCAATGCAATCTATGTTGCCACCCCTCCCGACACCCATTTAAGTTACACGGTCCTGGCCATGAAGGCCGGCAAGCCGGTATATGTGGAGAAACCGATGGCCCGAAGTGCTGCAGAATGCCAGGCGATGATCGACGCCAGCAAGGAAACGGGTATGCCGTTGTTCGTCGCGTATTATCGTCGTGCGATGCCTTACTTTTTGAAGTTGAAGGGGCTGATGGATATGAAGGCCATCGGCGATGTGAAGATGATAAACATAGCGCTCCACTGGCCGGCGTATCCTGAAGAGCTGGGGGGCAAACCGCGCTGGCGCGTGAATCCTGCTATCTCCGGAGGCAGCCACTTTCACGACCTCGCCTCGCACCAGTTTGATTGGCTGGAATACGCTTTCGGGCCAATTAAGGAAGCAAAAGGTGTGAAGGTAAATCAGGCTGGACTTTATCCGGTAGAAGATGCTGTATCGGCGAGCTTCCTTTTTGAATCCGGAATTATCGGCACCGGTTCCTGGTGCTATACCGTTCCGGCAAAGCAGCGCATGGATGTGACTGAGATTATTGGCTCACGCGGACGAATCTCCTTTTCCTTCTTCAGCAGCCCAATAATTCATGTGGAAACGGAAACCATGGTGGAGAATTTTGAAATTCCATACCCGGAGCATGTGCATCAGCCTCTGGTGGAACTGATTGTTAAAGAACTTCGTGGCGAAGGAAAAAGTCCAAGCACGGGAGAAACCGGTCTCCGCGCCAATTGGATTATGGATGAAATCTGCGGGAAATAAATTGAAACATTTATCACAATACAGGTAGAAATTGAATTTTAGGTTTGCACAAAAAAAGTTAGATCATGGGATTATTATCATTATTTGGAATAAAGAGTAAGTCAGAACTTATAAAAGAAGCCATTGCCGAGGGCGGCATCATCGTGGATGTGCGCACCCCACAGGAATACAACGACGGCCACGTGACCGGATCGCTCAACATTCCGGTGAATCAGATCGAAGCGCGCGTGTCGATGTTAAAAAAGAAAGAAAAAACCATCATCCTGTGCTGCAAGTCAGGCGGTCGGGCGGGTCAGGCGAAAGGCATTCTTGAAAAAAATGGCATTAAATGCATCAATGGCGGTTCGTGGGGCGATGTGAATTACGCGATTCACTAGTCGATTATTCTGGTAGTTTTTCAAGAATCCTTACAGACCACGGTTTATCAATTAGCTTCCTCGTGGGATTTTGAGAGATATTCTGACTTACTCGCAAAGCCATTATTTCATGGGAATTTCCACCACTTTCTTCCCGAGTGGTACGTTTATTCCTAACCATGGAAGTATTAAAAATCTGCTCATATCCTCTGAAAGTGGAATAAATCCCCCATAATCCAGACTTATTCGTTTGATAATACTTCGGCCTCCCATTGATAATACAATCGTAGTATTTTCACCTCCTAAAAGATAGTTCTCAGTTAAAAAATAGGTTTTTGTACTTGTCCGCACCATACCACTTACATTGATTATCGGAGTTTTAGAGAGGTTTTCGCCTGCAAAACCATATCCAAGGCCTATACTTAAATTTGTATCCCTCGATCCAAAGGTGGCAGTACCATAAAAAATCCCTAAAGCTTCAGATAATTCTTCCAAAGAAATCACTTTACCAGCAAATACGCCAATACCCAGATTTACTTTATTTTCCACAATAGGAATAGAAAATTTAGGCGTTATCCATATAGGAAGCGCTTGTACACCGAATAAAAATACAGGTACAGTACCAACTCCAAGAGAAAAATTATCGGTAACGCCAAATGAAAACTGATTGTACATTATCCATAGATTTTGATAATAGGCCTCACCCTTTCTAAGTCCATAGCCATTCGGAGCAAAAAAGTACCTGGTAGCCTGTGGATTTTCGAACATGTATCCTTTTTCAGTCAATTTATCTGGATCAATTTTTTCAATATTATTAACCAACGAAATAGGGATGTCAATTGAACCGAACTTCTCACTATAGAAAGTAATTTTCACTTCGTCACGACCCAGTATATAGCCCATGAATTCATTACCATCAGTTGTTTCAATTAAGTACATCGTAGAATCCTGGACATCTTGTCCTTGGACTTCAAAGACACTTCCTATAGTCAAGGACCATAAGCTTAGTAGAGTTAGGAGTTGCTTTTTCATGGAATCAGTCTTTCGGTTTATACCTATTCAAACGAATCCTGATAATCCTTGAACTCTAAAGTTTCTGCACAAATTGCAACATAAAAAGTGGTTCAATGAATAAATGCAACTGCATTTGAGCAATCAGCGAAGATTTTGCAGTTTTAATCCATCGGTTAACTGGCGGGCCAAAATCTTATGGATTTTCAATAAAATTTACAGGATTGTCGATGCGTCGGTTTGATAATTCAACCGAAAAAATCGATACCAGCAGGTTTACCCCAAGGAATCAGGTCGTTTTTCAGATCAGGAATGCTTCACACAAAACCCTGAAGTTATTGTGGTTACTGTGTGATCGCGAGAAAAAAAGAAGAACCCCTGCTGAACGGTTGTTGCAATATCAACTGACAAATAGCCAATTTTTTTTATAAAAACCGCCGACGAGTTTTGATGGTAATGATCATATAGTAACTTCGTTGAGTCAACACGAACTGCAACTTAGAACCAATTACACCATGAAAGCACGATCCTACATCGTAGTTCTATTTCTATTAGTCATATCATTTTCAGGGAAATCTCAAAGTTTACTCAATAAACTTAAGCGACAAACTGAGGACAAACTCATTGAAAAAACCGTTGATGCCGTTTTTGGTGAAGATGGAAATAGCGGCACAACAAATAATCCTTCTTCACCGAATACATCAGGTACCACCAATACCAAAGGAAGCGGGCTGATCATAGAACCCCCAGATGTGGTAAAAAATATCGGAGAAGCTGAAACAGCCTTTGGCACCAAAAATTACAGTTCAGCCAAATATGCGTTGCGACAGGCAATGGTTGGCATTGAAATGGAAATTGGCGAGAGTATCCTTAAATCTCTGCCAACCTCTGTAGATGGACTGCAAATGGATCCTGATGCCGACAAAGTTACTTCAATGAGCTACGGCTTTGTGGGGCTTACGATGGAAAGACAATACACCGGTAAAGATAAAGAGCTTCAGATTACCATCGGCAACAATTCCGCATTGCTTGGTGCTGTAAACATGATGATCTCAGGAGGAGCTTATGCAAGCAGCAGTGCAGGTCAGAACTATAAGCAAACCACATTCAAAGGATACAGGTCCATAATCCAATATGACGAATCGTCAGGTTACACGCTCAGCGTTCCTTTTGGCCAATCGTCCATAATGGTTGTAAATGGGATTAATTATGAATCAGAGCCCGCAATCATGTCAGCGGCGGAGAATTTTGACGTCGAAAAAATCAAATCACAACTGGGTGAAAAATAAAGACCATTCCATCTAATTAATCTTCAGACCATGAAATACACATTTATATTTATCGCATTAAGTTTGACTGCCACAATCAGTTTTGCTCAGGAGTTTTCTTCATCCATTTCGGAAGCCAGATCATCCTACAAGTCAGGCAATCTCGACGATGCACGTTTTGCCCTGGAACAAGCGATGCACACACTGGATCAGGAAATAGGCAAAGAAATCCTAAAAGTACTACCCACCAGTTTGCAGGGAGCAGAATATAAATCTGACGAGGACAATGTCGTCGGGACCAATCTTGGATTTGCCGGATTATTTGTTGACAGAAATTACTATGCGGACGAAAAAAGCGCCACAATTCAGATTATTGGTGATTCCCCTTTAATGGCCGGGATCAATGCGTTATTGGCTCTTCCTAACTTTGTTACCTCTGGAGATTCAGATCAAAAGCGCATAAAGGTAGATGGATACAAAGCACTCCTCACAAAAAATACCCGTGATGACGGAGTCGAATCTTATAGTTTACAGATACCTGCCAATGCCACATTGATCACGATGGAATGTCTCGGATACTCTGAAGCCCAGGTCACGACTATGGCAAATCAAATCCCTGTAACGCAGGTCGTGAAACTGGCACAATGATAAATCTTTATCCGACAAGTCTGGGAAGGTAGGAATCAATGCCATGGCGTTCGCTTCAGCCGTCGACCATTTTGCATATAAAAACCTATTGACGTTTCACCAACCAATTTCCTTTAAAAATATATGCATAAGCATGTATAAATGGGGCAGTGATATTAAATTCACCTCAAGATTCAAATTTTTTCCAAAGCACCATTAATACTCAATTAGAATGAAACCACTATTGATTACTTTTCTCCTGATTTTGCTGATGATTATTCCCGCTTTTTCCCAACCCGTCAGCCTTCATCCCAAAAACCCGCACTATTTTCTATACAAAGGCCAGCCACGGATATTCATCACCTCGGCAGAACATTACGGGGCGTTGCTGAACCTGGACTTTGACTATAAAAAATACCTCCAGACCCTTCATGACGAGGGTATGGATTATACACGTATTTTCACCGGGGCTTATGTAGAGAATGCCGAAAGCTTCGGCATCGAGCGAAATACACTCGCTCCACTCAAAGATAGATTCATCACTCCCTGGGCCAGAAGCAATGAGCCGGGATACATCAATGGCGGAAACAAGTTTGACCTTAACCAGTGGAATCCCGACTATTTCGCCCGGCTGCACGACTTCCTTGCCACAGCCGAAAAGCTGGATATCATCGTAGAAGTGACGTTCTTCTCATCGATCTACAACGATGGATATTGGAAATTCAACCCATTGTATGGTGGTAATAATGTCAACCGAACTGACTACACAGAGCGCGTGTATGTGCATACCATGCAAAACGGTAATTTATTGAAATACCAGGAAGCAATGGTGCGCAAACTCGTTCAGGAATTAAATGAATATTCCAATGTGATCTTCGAAATCCAGAATGAGCCTTGGGCTGATCAGGAGGGCGAATTATTTCTGCTGAACAGAACCAATATTCCCGAAAAGCAGGAATGGACCACACGGACAAACCAGGCATCGAAAGCATCGCTTGCGTGGCAAGACCACATTACAGGGATTATTGCTGAGACTGAATCCAAACTGCCGAACCAACATCTCATCGCGCAAAACTATGCGAACTACGGTCTGCCGGTACCGGCAGTAAATAAGCACGTGGATATCATGAATTTCCACTACGTCTGGCCCGAAGCGTGCACCTGGAATTATGGCTATAATTTACCCATCAGCTTCGATGAATCCGGTTTTGCCGTGAAAACGGAACCAAACTATCGCAAACAGGCCTGGCGGTTTATACTCGCGGGTGGCGCAGTATTCAACAACCTCGATTACTCCTTTGTCGTCGGGCAGGAAGACGGGTCGTTCGAGAAGAACACATCCCCCGGTCTGGGCACCAAAAACCTGCGACGGCAATTCAAAATATTAAAAGATTTCATGACCACGATCGATTTTGTAAACATGGAGCCGGCGGCTCATTTGATAAAACATGCACCCGGATTTATCTGGCGTGGACTTGCAGCAACAGGCAAGAGTTATGCTTACTATTTTGAGGGCCGTGGTACATGCAATGTACAAATGGCTATCCCAGATGGAAATTATACTGCCGAATGGATCGATCCGGAAACCGGGAAAATTTTGGAGTCCGGCCCAGCGAAATCAAAAGATGGTCTCCTTACTCTCACCGGACCGCTGGTGATGGAAGATGTGGCGCTTAGAGTTGTAAAAAAATAATGGGTGAAAACCCTGGCAGCAATAATATGGTTCCAATAATGCAAAAACACCAATTTTTCTATCCTGTGTTTGTTATATTCTAGACCTTCCTATTATATTGTAATTATTTTATTTACCTCTACCTATTTTCTTATTTTATTTTTTGTTTTATGATGAAACAGACCATACTTGGCGCCAACGGCACCATCGGAAAAGTACTCGCCAGAGAATTGAAGGCTTATACCAATGATATCAGGCTCGTAAGCCGCCGTCCACAGAAAGTCAATGATACCGATGAATTATTTCCTGCTGACTTGTCCGATCCCGGCATGGTTGATAAAGCCATTGAAGGTTCGATGGTTGTATATCTGGTCGTGGGCTTTGACTATACGCTGAAAGTGTGGCAGGAAAACTGGCCGCGGCTTATGAGAGCGACTATCGACGCCTGCCAAAAGCATGGAGCCAAATTGGTTTTTTTCGACAATGTATATCTGTATGATATTGGAGCGATTGGCCATATGACCGAAAATTCACCCATCAACCCGCCAAGCAAAAAAGGGAAGGTGCGAATGGAAATTGCTGCTATGCTCATGAAAGCGGTGGAGGAAGGTAAAATTCAGGGACTCATTGCGCGGGCGCCTGATTTTTACGGCCCTGAAAACGAAAAGAGCTTCCTGATAGAGACCGTTTACAAGAATCTGAAAAATGGCAAAAAGCCCAACTGGTTTATCGATGCCACGAAAAAGCATTCCTTTATCTATACGCCCGATGCTGCCAAAGCCACTGCTATATTGGGCAATACACCGGATGCCTACAACCAGGTCTGGCATTTACCCACAGATCCAAACAGCATGACAGGCCTTGAGTGGGTGGCGTTGTTCAATAAAGAAATGAAAACCTCCAAAAAGGTCATGGTCATTTCCATGTTCTTGCTCAGGATGCTCGGTATGTTCATGCCCCTCATGCGTGAAATGCCCGAAATGATGTATCAATACGACCGGGATTATTTCTTCGACAGTTCAAAATTTGAGAAGCGGTTCAATTTCACCACAACGACCTACGAGGGTGTGAAGAGTATTGTGCAAGGAAATTAATAGACCAGAGCCAGAATAATTTAATGGGGTGGATATTTAGCTAAGAGAAAGCGAGGCACATGGGAGAAGCTATAGCAAGATGAGCCTTTTTGGCTGATAACCGTGTTCAGATTAAAAATCCTATGACTTCACTTTGAAACAGAAAACTTATAATACACGGACCTGATCCCTGACTTATCCAGTCCCATAGTCCTGATTTCCGGACCGCAAGACCCACGGTCCAGGTTTAACGTTGCGAGTGTCTAAGAGGCAGGAAGCAGTGCACCCCTTCAACATTGCAATTGTCATACTGGGTTAACCATTTCCATCCATTGTGCCTTTACTTCCTCACCGGTTATCAGAATAGTAATCAGTGACCTGTGTCTGCGGGAATTCAGTCTCCGAAAAAAGTCCTCTCCCAGAGGGGATTTAGGGGTGGGTATCGCCAATGCCATTTGTCACCTTGAAATTCAACGATTACTTGCCGCGCCTTTTTATGTGCCTTTAAACGCTTATCAAACTGACTCGGAAGCTAATTATTGAGGCATCGCTTAACCTCGACTTATACCCTCCCCTGACCCCTCCATTGGCGGGGAATACTTGCTGCAGCAAAGCTCTGGGCAAAAGGGAAGACACTATTTTAAAATCCTGTTTCCCCCCCTCGTCCCGCTCCCCTCTCTCCCCCTCGCCGGGGTGGGCCGCCCTCCCCCTACTCCCTGGGTATGACCCTACCTCCTCCCGTACCGCCCCGGGTATTCTCCGTATCCCCCCGGTCTGGGATTCTCGGGTGTTTGTCCCTCCTCCTCCGTTGTCCCGCTTCCCCCCCTACCTTCCCCCCTATCTCCCTCCGGCGGTATCTGTGACCCTCCCCTCCCTTACTATCCCCCTCCCCTCTATCTTTTCCATCCCCCTCCCCCCCCCCCCCCCCAGGCGCCCCCCCCATCTCTATACTATCCCTCCCTTCCCCCACTTGTAACCTCACCACCCCTCCACCCCCCCCCCCCCATCCCCCCCCCCCACACCGCACCCCAGGGGGCTATTCCGCCCCCCCCCCCTAACTAAAGGACATTGAATTAAATTTTTTCATTTTCTTCACCAAAACCTGATGAAAATCAGTTATTCTTATTTAGATTAATTATAAATAGCGTCAACTTTGTAAATCAATTACCTCCATTCTCAACTAAAATCAGGTTTTATGAAAAATATTTTTAATCTAATAGCGCTGTTATTACTATGCCAGGTGGCCCATGGACAGCGAAATGTAACTATTTCCGGTCAAGTTGTAGCTGAAAGTGGTGTGGCTGTTGAAAGTGCCCATCTCATGTTGGCCGGCACACAATATGGCACAGCATCAGATCTCGATGGCAAATTTTTATTAAAAAATCTTCCTGTCGGTAAGTATGAAATCATCATTACACACCAGGCTTATGAAACCGCCAGAGTCAGTTTCGACACCAATACCGACAACAACTTGTCGATCGTATTGAAGGACAATATGCATATGTTGTCGCAGGTGTATGTGGTCAGTTCGCGCGACAGGCTTTTTAATACAGTTCCGGGATCGGTGGCGTATCTCGATAAATCGGAGTTGATCATACTAAGGCCCGTTAGCGGAAATGAAGTATTCAGAAGGATTCCAGGGCTGAATGTAGTAGACGAAGAAGGCGCCGGACTCAGGGCCAACATAGGCATCCGCGGTTTGGATCCCGACAGAAGCCGTAATGTGCTGATGCTCGAAGATGGAATCCCTGTGGCATTAAACCCTTACGGCGAACCCGAAATGTACTATACCCCGGCGATGGATCGAATGAGCGGTGTGGAAGTGCTCAAAGGAAGCGGACAGATTTTATATGGCCCACAAACAGTTGGTGGCGTCATCAATTACATTACAGCAGATCCTCCTGAGAACCAGGAAATCGGCATTAGGGTGCAGGGCGGTTCGGGAGGATATTTTAGCGGTCTGGCGAGTTATGGAAATACATTTAATAATACGGGCATTCAGGCAACTTACCTTCGAAAACAAGCCACTGATCTGGGGCCGACAAATTTTACAGTCAATGACTTTTCAACCAAAATAAAAATCAATCTGTCTGACCGATCGACGCTTGGCGTTAAACTGGCTGCGTACAATGAAGTTTCCAATTCTACCTATGTCGGCCTTACACAACGCATGTACGATATTGGCGGCAACGATTATTCTGTCCTGATGCCTAACGACGAGTTGGACGTGAAACGTTACATGATGAGTTTTTACCATCAGACGCGCTTCGGACAGAATATCAGCCTTCAGTCAACTGTTTATGGATACACGACTACCCGCGACTGGAGAAGGCAGGACTATGTATATAATTCCTATAAAGATGGCATCCTGAACCCTCCGCCTGCAGATTGGACTGGAGTGGTGTGGGGTGATGAAAGTGTGGCTGGTGGCGCCATTTATCTACGAGACAGGACCGGCAATCGAAACCGGCAGTTTGAAGTGGCGGGCTGGGAGCAAAAGTTAACCTACAATTTCATGACAGGCTCTGTGCAAAACAACCTCACTGCCGGATATCGGCTTATGTATGAGCGCGCCTATGAGCAACGTATCAATGGGTCTTCTGCCGATGCAAAGTCGGGGGCCCTGGTAAGTGATGAGATTCGCACAGGTAAGGCCCTGGCCCTGTATTTTATCGACAAAATTCAGGTTTTGCCCAAGCTGGAAATTACACCGGGACTTAGAGCCGAATTCTACAATTACGAAAGGGAGATATTGCGTGAAGCAAGTATTGATACATTCCGTGTGGCAGAAAACAGTATTGGTGAGTTGATTCCTGGTGTGGGGATGAATTTTAAACCTAATAATAAGGTGAATATCTTTACAGGTATCCATCGTGGTTACGCGCCACCACGCATCAAAGATGCCATTGATTTCAGTGTAGAAAATCCGGTACTGGATCTGGAAGCAGAAACCAGTTGGAATTTTGAGTTGGGTGTAAGAAGCCAAATCTACCAGGGCATATATGCTGAAGTTGCATATTTTCATATGAATTTCGAAAATCAAATTATTCCTTCCTCACAATCTGTAGGAGGCTCGGGTTTTGGCGTTACCAATGCCGGTAAAACTTTGCATAGTGGACTGGAAGCCGCCATCAATATGAACAGCAATGAAATGTTCGGCTCTGAGTGGAAGATTATGTTTGACATGAATGCCACATATATCAACGCGACCTACAACTCTGACAGGATCGTGATTTCATCAGGAAATGATGTCAATGTAAATGGCAACAAATTGCCTTATGCACCCGAGTGGACCATATCTTCAGCACTGACAGCCGAGGCTCCCTTTGGCACCGGGATTCGCTTTACAAATACTTATGTCGGCAGTCAGTTTACCGATGAGCTTAATACTGTAACACCTTCAAATAATGGAAGGATTGGCGAGATGCCGCAATATTATGTGTTGGATGTATCCGTATATCAGGAGCTATCGAAGTACAATACCCGATTTAATCTCTCTATAAAAAACCTGACGGATGAGCGGTATATTTCAACCAGAAGGCCAGAGGGAATACGCGTGGGATTAGCAAGGTTTATTACCGCAGGAATTGAGGTGACATTTTAAGCTGATTGTCTCAAATTATTATAAATTCCTCTCGCTGGTTTGGGTTTGGAACCCCCGCTACGTGGTGCTGTCAGATAAGCCCACTCTGGTCAAATAGTCCATGAATAAGATATTATCCGTCATCATGGTACTGCGCGAGGTGTTGCTTATTTAATACATTCATAATTCAGATTTTTTGGTGATAATAATTGAACTGGCTACTTACAATATTCAATGCCGTTTAGTGAAAACTTGAATCAATAGTCGTCATTGCGATCCCGATTTATCGGGAGAAGCAATCTGCTTAATCGAAGAGATTGCTTCGCTCGTTCCTCGCTCGCAAAGACGCCGGGCTCTTGACTAAAGGACATCGTTACCAAATTTATGGATGTTATGGTGAAATAAAAAAATGTGCGATGTTGAATCTAAACAGCGGCTGGACCAGCTAAGGGTGAGTATCGATTAGCTACAAAATATATTCATACTCAATAAAAAACCCCGACTTTCTTGGCCGGGGTCGTTTTTTATTGATCGTTTGTTAAACTCTATGGCGTCACTATTTTATTTCTGATCGCATTGACTTTGCTGCTCAATTCAGCAACTACTGCGTCATTCATCAGCGCGGAACCCTGATTGTTGGATATAGCTTCGTCAACATTCAGCCGCTGATATACTTCAAGAAGCTCACTGAATGACTGGTCAAAAAAAGCAAAGTTCGGTGTTCTTTCCGGATCTGAGGGATCGCCAAGGGTCCTAAGAAAAGCATAGACACTTTCCACCTGAGGCTCCTGCAGAAGTACCATTTTGAAGAGTGGGACAAGAATTTGAATTCTGCTGTCTTCAGGAAGGATATCCTTCGGATAAGTCTCAATGGCTCCTAATGCAAGGTGTAGGTTTTCCATGGTATAGCCCGACATCACCACACCGAGTACGCGCTCTTTCTGGGTGCCCTGAATACTTTCAGTTGCATGTTTGAAAAGCTCATTAATCGCACTTTTCACGGAATCATTCTGCCCGATGTTGGTTTCGTACCGCTGTGAAATGAATGAAAGCATCGCCTCATCAATTCCCAGCGACTTACTTAGGTTATAGGCTGATTGGAATATTTCCTTAGTATTTTCAGATTGTTTGTAGGCAACGGAGTAATTGAGATCGGCTAGGTAAACGCCCAGATTGGCTGCCCGCTTCAGTGTGTCAGCGCCTAATTCTGCGTAATTGATAGGAATATTCATGAGAGCCGGGTTAAAATCAGCGCCGGTTGCCTGAATTTGTGCTGCAGATTCCTGAGCCGATTTCATGTTGCTCATAAACGCGGTCCGTTCTTTAACGAACGTCGAATCCAGAGCAGTTTCTGTTGTTTTTTCTTTCGCTGGCTGGCACGACCAGGCTGCCAGTGCCAAAAGGACTATTGGAATGATTTTTTTCATGTGAATGGAGTTTTGTTTATGGATCGATTAAAGTCAAAATGCCTACTATTATTAAAAGTCAACAGTAATAGTTTCATCAAAAATAGGTCAATTATCCATGATATAAAAGTCTCATAGAATCATATCCATTGATAGCAAGGCAAGTGCGACTGATCAATAAGGATAAACACTTACAGGGTCAATCAGTCATAATTCATTCAACGGTTATTTTACGGTTAAAAACAGCGGCTGCGTCCAGGCGAAAAACTGTTCACCGCCTTCTTCAGTTGATCGGGTATAGGTAATCTTAGCCCGGATGTATTTGTGGTTTACAGGCGCATCGAACCAAGCCGATGTTCCATTGATTTTCTCTATCACTTCACCGCCATCGGCTATTAATTCGATGGTGTATCCGGCACTTTTATGATCTGTTCTATATCCAGCAACATATTCACTTGATGTGGCGTTCCTGGTAGCAATGACATCGACAGAGATATTATAATATCCATTACCGATTTCGACTTTGGAGAGAATTACGCCACTGGTGGCATAAAAGTCTCCTTTTTCCATGGCGTTGCTGATAGCGGTTGGCGTCAATTCAGGCGCTTTCACCATAACCCAGCCGCGACCGGGATTACTGATTTCCGGTCCCCATTCATGGAAGTAGTGCGCATCGTCTGAAGAAACTGCATAGATCTTCCTGCCGGCGGTGAGCAATGAATCCCATTTCTGCTCCATCGAAGGATGCTGGTCGTTTCCAAAGTTATTCACCTCCGGATGGCCATTGAACAGCTCGATCATGTTGAGTCGATTCACCTGCTGAATATCGGAGGCTGGAATGCCTGATTCCCAGTTTGGATGATTGAGAATCGGGATTCCGCCTTCACCCCTGATCGAATCGGTGTGTTTTTGCATCAGGTAAACCTTGAAATTCTCGTAACCTTCGGGCACCGTATCCGGCAGCGGCTCGGGTCTATGGGCTGGTAACACCCTGTTGACATTCATTCCTGTAGTATGCACATGCTTGTGATCAGTAAGCTCTTCTCCGGGTATGAGTATGAAATCCTCCCTCCGATCCGGAGGCAGATTTACACTATCCGGGTTGATAAAATGATTGTGCTCGCTGAGGATTAAAAAATTGTACCCGCGGTCCAGATACCACCGGGCTACGGTATCCGGATGTGTATCTGCATGTCCGCAAATGACGGTATGTGAATGTGTATTGCCTTTGTACCAAGTCTCCCTGTCAGGCTTTGAACAGGAGAAAAATACTGCCAAAGCAAAAATCGCTATACATAGTTTCTCCATTTTACCTGGTCGTTTTTTTTGTGATTAACAACTGATCTCTGACGGCACCCGTGTCATCAAATGCTGTATACTTCAATTCATTATTTTCTATTTCCATTAGCTGGTAATACTGCCCTTTTCCATACCGAACTTCTGCATAAGGCTCTTCAGCCATACTTTCATGATTACTCCCTATTCCTATGGAAATAGTATAGACAGTACCATCTGCATGAGACCTGGCAATCTGGCCATTGTTCATGGGCTTTGTCCGCATATAATAATGCACATGGCCCGACATCACCATATCTACATGGTATTTGTCAAATAATGTACACCATGATTTTTGAATATCAGGATACGGCTCCTCATAGTTATAGGGCGGGAAGTGGAAAAAGGCAAATTTCCAGACTGCATCGGTACTTCTCAACTTTTCCTCAATCCATGCCGCCTGTTCTTCGACCGGATGTGTTGCATCGATCATGAGGAATAGTGCATTCCTATAGATGAATGAATACGTGCTTTCAGGATGGACATCTGCGGGACCGTTTTTCGGTAACGAAAACAGACTATAATACATCGCTGCACCGAGGCCATCCTGCCTGTCGTGATTACCCGGAATCGGCATCAGGGGTTTATATGAAAAAACATTTCCTGATACATCAAAAAACTTATCCCATTCATCGCGGAATAATCCGGTACTCACCAGGTCTCCGGCAACAGAATAAAAAGCAATATCCGGATGCAGTTCATGGGTTTTTTGTAATAATTCTCCCCACTGCGGCGAGCGGTGGGTATCGCCAAACCAAATAAATGAAAAGCCTGAGTCTAACGTTTTCTGAGTGGAAAAAGTCCTGATACCGGAATTTTTACCTGCACGAATCCGATATTGATATTTCATTCCCGGAGTCAATCCGGTGAGCCGGGAAGTAAACCGCTTGATGTACCGGTCGTTGCTCAACATACGATCTTCAACCTGCTCACCTTCAGCAGCATTGGTCATCGTATCCGTACTATTAGTTAGCCAGTATTCTACGAATCCCTGCGAAATTGTATCACTCTTTCTCCATTGAATATCTATGGTAGTTGCCGGATCATCACTCCAGGTGAGAAGAATCTGATCCGGAGTTTCTGAGGACGGGGTTTCCGTCTTTCTGAATGCATTCACTATATGCGCTTCCCTGGCCCGTCCACGAACTGTCGTGAACAGCACCGAACCTTCCATTTCAGAGGGCAAATCAGTGATTACCAGATCGGACCAGTCATGGTAAGTAAACGCTCCTACGCGCATTTCACTTAAAGGATATTCACTTGGAAAATTGTTTTCAACTACCAGTGAATCCCCTGGGTTTTTCGCCTTTACACAAACAAAATATACGGGTCTGTGCATATCAAATCCATTAATGCCAAGATTTACTTGTCCCGGCGCTACCTCCTTTTGCCATACTTCATACTCATATTCGTCATTGTTCACGAGCTGATCCGTGAGTACAAAACCCGACTCAGGCAACCAGAACGGTATATTCTTTTGATCCCGGTGGCGCATCAGCCATACCGTTGCCGGGACATTCACATGAAAATACTGGTATTTCGTGGCGAAGGATTTCTTTTCTGCCGGAGTTAAAAATTTCATGATAAAATCCTCATCCATCGAAGCGAGTTGTGAAGGAGGAACTTCCTGGTAAATCCTTGAAATAACGTCGTCCATCGTTGCATCAACGGATTGAATCGACTGGTCAGCCCTTTCCGTAACACATGAACATAGTGATATAAAATAAGCTGACAACAATAAAACTGTCAAACGGGTTGTTCGAATCATCATGGAATTAGTCATCTTTTTTGCAACGTTTTTATCAGTAATGTCGGCTTGATGGTCTGTACCACGGTTGCTCCGAATTTAAGTAAATTATCCAGCGCCCATGATTCCTCATCAGTGCCCAAGGCGGCTTCGCAGGCGGTAATCCGGATTCGGGCGTTACCATCTTTGATGTGTTGTGCTATTTTTTCTTTTATATTAATTTTCAGGAAGTTCTAATCGTTCCGGTGAGCCTGGTATTTTATTCATGAGTTTGTTCGGTGCATTGGCCGATTTTATCAGATCGAAGGCATCATAGAGCTCGCCTGTTGCAGTGTAAGCGCCATACGAGAGTACATTTCCGTTGATGGTGATGATTTGGAATAATTGCGTATTTGCTGCACGGCGGTCCATCCATGGATCATCCGAAATATCGTATTGCTTTGGCCCGCTTACAGACACTACGTACATGGTTCCCGACGCTTTGTCCTTTACCTGGTAGCCTGTCGGCACGTTATTAACCATCCCCCGGCCGTATGCGTGATCATGGCCCTGCAGCACGATATCCACCTTGTGCCTGTCAAAAACCGGTTTAAACTCATTGCGAAATTCTACATTATCGCGGTTTGGCTTGGTTGAAAATATCGGGTAGTGAAACGTGATTGCCGTCCATTGCCGCGGGTCGTTCGTAAGAATAGAATCGAGCCACTGACGCTGCGCTACGCGGTATTCTTCCGATTCATCAATCTGCTCCGCATCCAGCGATACTACTTTCAGGTTTGGATAGTTCACCTGATAGCACTGCTCTTCAAGTCCCGCGGGGCCATTGGCAGGCAGGTTAAATTGTTTTTTCCACTGAGGCGACAACACCATGTCTTTGTATTCATGGTTGCCTGGCGTCATGACGCTGGGTATCATGGCGTGAATGAACGATCCTGCATAAAACCATTCTCCCCATTCTTCATCACGGTCATGCCGATTGATCAAATCTCCAGCGTGGAGCATAAAATCAACTTCCGGCATCATACTGTACGACTGGCGTATGACACGCGACCACATGGATTTTACGTCATTTTGTGCATCCCCGAAATAGATAAAGGACAGTGACTTATCTGGCTCCGGCATGCGGATTTGAAAAAATTCACTCCATCCCTCCTCACTCCCAACCCGGTAGACATATTGCTTTCCCGGCTCCAACTGATCGATAAGTGCCGCATGATAATTTGCCGAAACCAGCGGATCATTTTCCGGCTTATGGGACAATCGCTCGTAGATGCCTCTTATCTCCCGCAAATTCTTCCTGAACTCAGGGCCATGTGTGGCCTCAGCTACCTGGACGATGGAGGTAGTAATGGTAGTATCGGTTCGCCAGTTAACAGCGACCGAAGTAGTTGGCTCCTCACTAAGATTCAGTATAACCCTGTCAGGGATATGTGTTGGAAATAAGAGGTTGGACACAGGTACTGCCAAAGCATGTGAGTGTTCGTGCGCCCCTTCCTGCCTGCCTGACTCAGTGCATGAGCTTATCGCTACCAGCAGGATAGCTATGGCAATAATTGAGTTTTTTTCCATGCGGAAATTGTGAATACGTTTGATGAGCATAATAGAAATTTGATTGAACAGGTTAATCACATTTTATAATACTTAAAACAATGAATTATCGGCCATTGATCGGTTAAGATTCGATGAATTTAATGATACTCTGCATCTCTTTTAGATTAAATTTTCAAATTAATGAAATCGCCATGGTAGAATTTCACAAAGGCAGGTATATTCATAAACAGAATAATTGCCTCATGTCCATCAGAATATTTGTCATCTGCCTGATTCTACTTTTCACCTTCGAAAAGGTATTCGCTCAGCCAGGCCTTCAATTTCCAGAGCACGGCAGCGTCTATGTGATCGCCCATCGCGGTGTGCATAGCGGAATACCCGAAAACTCCATATCCGCCTACCAGGAAGCGATAAGGATAGGATGCGATTTTATAGAAATAGATGTACGAACTACCCGCGATGGCCAACTCATCAGCATCCACAACTCCACGATTGATGAATACGCATCCGGGCAGACAGGCAAGGTCCGTGACCTGACTCTCGCTGAATTAAGAAAGCTGGATATTGGTGAAAAGTCAGGAGCCAAATGGAGCGGCACGCATATCCCAACATTGGAGGAAGTGCTTCAGGTGAGCAAAGGAAAGATCAAAATCTATCTCGACCTCAAGGATGCTGATCCATCGGATATTATTTCCTTATTGGTAAAATATGGCATGCAGCAGCAAGTGGTTTGGTACATACCGGGTAATCTCCACAAAGCGATTATGGAAGTGAAGCAGGAATGCCCGCCGTGTCTTGTGATGCCTGATCCTGGTGATTTGGCGAATATTGAACGGGTTGCTGTTGCCTACAATCCTCCGGTGATCGCCACAGATATGA
This sequence comes from Cyclobacteriaceae bacterium, assembly GCA_034523095.1. GTDB lineage: Bacteria > Bacteroidota > Bacteroidia > Cytophagales > Cyclobacteriaceae > JAAUQL01. The sequence goes on from JAXHKU010000032.1 coordinate 45,395, forward strand.
AGCACTTGTCCCTCGAATTTGTTCAAAAAGCCCATGAGAGACGAATACTTGTATTTACTGATGACGATGAAGGCAATCCTGAAGAATGGGAAAAAATGATCGCCATGGGAACCGATGGCATTCAGACCGATGCTCCTGAAGAATTAATAAAATATCTCCAGTCGAGGAAAGGTAAGTAAGCGATCATGCCGGTTGCTGTTAGAAATAGCGCTGTATGTAAGTACAAAGTATTAAGTACCAAGTATCAAGTACCCAGACACCAGCAACTAGAACCTGGAACCCAGCAACCAGAATCTAGCAACGCGACACAATAGCCCTATTATGCTCAATGGGCGTATTATGGATAAATTAAACAAATATTATCAATGAAGCAGTTAATGATTTTACTTGCCGCAATTCCGGCACTTTTTTTAGTTGCCTGTTCGGGTTCCAAAGACGAAGCTCCTACGAAGCAACCCGTTTATCAGGATGTTGCATACAAACAGGATCTGAGTATCAAATTTTATACATCCGATTCGACGGTGCAGCTTTCAGAAGCTTACATGGACCGCAACGGCGTAATTCAGGTGATGTCGTCAACAGGCATTCTTCGTCCGTATGACGGCCAGTTTCTCTACCCCGGATCGCTGCAACCCGACAAAACATATAGGCCATTGGCTGATAAAAAAGTCGTTTCGCTGAAAGCGCATGACTACCAGTTCATTTACCTGGACGATAAGGCAGTTTTAAGTAATGCCTGGGCCGGTAAACTATTTGTAAAACATACTATGCCCGATGCCAAGCTATTTGCCTGCGGAAAGGATTTCAGCTTTCTTATTACAAACGGAAAGGCACTGGAATACCTCGCTGATAACCAAATCCAATGGAATGGTCAACTAGAAAATGACATGGTTATTGGAATAGAATACGATGCTGCTTCTGGTAAATACTGGATTCTGGGCAATTCTACATTAAGCGTGTTTGACCTGGCTCAAAAACAATTATCTCAAACCATAGCAGGTGGTAATTTCACAGCATTGGCTGTAGCTTCCCAAAACATTGTTATCGGAACGCCGGATGGATATTTCCTTGTTGATAAAACAAACGGAACACAAACTGGTGAAGTGGTGCAAAAACTGCCCTGGACGGAAATCACAGCGGTGAAGGAAATTGACGGCAATTTGTGGTTCGGAACCACCATGGGTGCATTTATGCAAAAGCCTGACGGCAAATTCAACTATTACTATGGAGAGCGCTGGCTTCCAGGGAATACTGTAAAACATATTTCAAAAGGACAGGATCAATCGGTACTGATCACAACCAATGCCGGTCTGGCAAAAATAGAATTCCGTGATATGACGCTGTATGACAAAGCAATGTATTTCGAAGCACAGGTTCGCGACAGGCATCTCCGTCATGGCTTCAATGCCAATCTGGACAATCTCGTTCACGGCAATATATCCACCGGTCGCCTGAGTGACTCAGATAATGACGGACTCTGGACCTCCATGTACCTCGCCGGTGAGGCGTTCAGGTATGCCGCTACGAAATCAGAAGACGCTTTGGAAAATGTGCGTGAATCGCTCGATGCCATGGACAGGCTGTATACGATAAACCCTGTTCCGGGATTCCCATCACGCTCTTTTGAGCGCAGCGGTTACATTGAAAGACTCGGAGATCCGGAGCGCTGGCAGCATACAGAAGACCCGGAGTGGGATTGGAAATCCACCACCAGCAGCGACGAAGCCATCGGGCACATCTTCGCTTTTGGGGTTATTGCAGATATTGTCGATAATGAGGCGCTGAAAAATCAGGCAATTCTACTGATCGATACGTTAATGAGCCACGTCGTAAAGAATGACATGTACCTTGTGGATTTCGATGGAAAACCAACAACCTGGGGCCGCTGGAATCCCGACTACGTCAACGCCAGGCCTGTCATGGTCGGCGACCGCAAAATCAATGCTTCCAACATTGTGGCTATGCTCCAGACGGCGTATCACTTTACAGGTAAGGAGAAATACAAAGAGAAAGCGTTTGAACTGATGACTGAAGATGGATACTATGAAAACCTCATGAGGCCCATGAGCCAGGTTGGACCTGCTCCGGAAGATTCGGATGAATGGAGCAAAATGCTTTCTGCCGACTGGAATCATTCGGACGACGAGATGTATTTCGTGGGCTATTGGGGCTTATATCACTACGCATTCAATGATACGCTGAAAGAAAATTATAAAAAAGCCATCATCGATCATTGGGAAGCCGAACGCCCTGAGAAGGAAGGCGCCTGGAACATAGTGACTGCCCTGACGGGAACGCCGGAGTTTGATCTTGATGAAGCCATCTGGTATTTACAGGAGCATCCGATGGATCTGATCGATTGGACTATTATGAACAGCCACAGAAAAGACATTGAGTTTATCGAACCGAATTTCAGGAATCAAACGATCAAAGAAGTACTTCCGCCCGATGAGCGTCCCGTCCAGCGACACAACGGAAACATGTTTAACCTGGATCGCAACCACGGCAACGGTACGTCGGAACACAGCGCCGGAGACATCTGGCTTCTCCCTTATTGGATGGGGCGATATCTCGGAGTAATCAGCGAACCGCAATACAAGTGATGACAGCTATATCTCGCATTTTTTTCAAGTCCTGCCTCCGGAAATGGCAGGACTTTTTTCGTTCATTCCGGATTTATAACCAACTATATTTAATACCGATTGCTATGGCAATAACACAGATTTCCTGCACCAGTGATGAGATCAGGGAAGAAGTCCAAATCACGCACGACCTCTCTTACAACCACGACCTGGATAACAACGACAATTTTTCACCCGATGACCAATGGCTTGTTTACGATGTTCGAACGCAGGACGGTGGCATAGGGGCTTGCCCGAGAATTGAGAAGGTAAATATTAATACCGGTGAGGCTGTAGTGATGTACAATCTTCCTGATAATGGCTCATTCGGACCAGGTGCCGGAGCCGTCAGTTACAACCACTCAGCAAACCAGATTGTCTTCATCCACGGCCTGATGAATTGTTCCGAAAACAATCCATACCAGCAATGGCGGAGAACCGGAGTTATCATCGATGATTCCAAACCAGGTCATCCAATTTTTATGGATGCGAGGGATATTACGCCACCGTTTACACCAGGAGCTCTTCGCGGTGGTACACACCGGCACGAGTGGAGTGGTGACGGACAATGGATTGGGTACACCTACAATGACGCCATCCTGAAACACCTTGAAGATTCCACCGGACAACTTCATAACCTGCGGACCATCGGTGTATCAAAAAATATCAGTCCTGTCCAGGTTCCATTGCGAAGTGATGGTGAAAATGTAGCAGGTCAATGGTTCAGCGCAATCGTGGTTCGGGTCGTGGCAAATCCGGCTCCGGGAAGCGATGAAATTAGTCGCGCTGCCGGTGACAGTTGGGTTGGCTTTGATGGTTATCGGAATGAAAAAGGCGAAAAACAACGCGCCCGCGCTTTCATCGGTACTACAACGGATATCAATGGCAATCCTGTCGATGAAGTCTTCATTGTGGATATACCGGAGGACATAACGATGCCTGGAAGCAATGGCCCGCTGGAGGGCACAGATACGACCATGCCCGCACCGCCGGCCAATACCATTCAACGCCGGTTGACAACTACTTTCTCCTGGAAATATCCAGGATGCAGCGGTGTGGTGCGCAGTAATAGGGATGGCTCCAAAATAGCTTTTCTGGCACAAGATGAGGCTGGGAAAAATCAGGTATTTATCATTAGCCCTCTTGGTGGCGAACCGTCACAGGTAACTTTCGAAGCTACCGGAGTGCTCTCAAATCCGCGATGGCATCCGACAGATGACAGGATTTGTTATGTGACAGAAAACAGTATCTTCACCAAAACCATCGGCGCAACTGAATCTGTCAGGCTAACGCAACCTACTGAATTGCCACCTGCCGATCTCGTGTGGTCGCATGATGGAAAGACGATCGCCTTTTGCAGGATGACTAAGAATGATTCGGGGGAACTTACCAAGCAGATTTTCACCATTAATCCATAAAACATGAAACGACTTATAATACTGGTGATTCTGTGGCATTGCTTCACGAGCCTGTCAGCACAAACGGGTAGTGAAAATGAACCCGTGCGCTACATCGGAGGCGTCACCATTGATCCGAATGTCCATGAAGGACGTCTCAGATACGCTGTCGGAGTAGAAAGCCGGCAGACTGTGCGGGTGAACCGATCGCATCCGGAACTCAGCGATGGTTTTGGCTGGACGTACAACCACGCATCGAACCTGGCATACTGGAACGGAAAATTTTATCAGCAGTACCTCAGTAATCCGGTCGATGAGCATATACCCCCCGGGCAAACCCTGCTTGTCACTTCTGAGGATGGCAGAAAGTGGTCGAAACCCAGCGTCATTTTCCCTCCGTATGAGCCACCAAATGGCGTGAAAATACCGGAAGGATATACTGGATACATGATGCATCAGCGTATGGGATTCTTTGTGACGAGCGATTACAGATTGCTGACGCTGGCATTTTATGGGCATTCCGAGGATCCATTTATGGAAGGCGGTATTGGCCGTGTGGTACGGGAGATTTATAAGGACGGCAGCATGGGAAAAATATACTTTATTCGCTACAGCAGTCATACGAAGTGGGATGAAACTAACACATCGTACCCGTTTTACAAATCTTCTCAGGACACTGGATTTATAGCAGCTTGCGATGAATTGCTGGGCAATAAACTGCAAACACTGCAATGGTGGGACGAGGATCACGGCCTGGATGGTTTCTTTACCATAAAAGAAGCGGGCAGTGCGGTCTCGTGGTATCACAGAAAGGACGGCAAAGTCGTCGCATTATGGAAACGCTCCATGACTGGCCTGTCAGACGATGGAGGCATTACCTTTTCAAAACCTGTAAAAGTTCCAACCCTTATTATGGCTGGAGGAAAAAACTGGGGGCAGCGATTGGATGATGGGCGTTATGCCATGGTTTACAACCCTATTGAACTGGATGAATACCGTTACCCGCTCATTCTGGTGCATGGTGATGACGGAATTGTTTTCGATGATATGCTGCTGGTACAGGGAGAAGTGCCGCCGCGACGGTTTTTCGGACGGTGGAAAGATTTTGGCCCCTGCTACGTTCGTGGCATCACGGAGGGCAATGGCAATCCTCCCGGCGAAGACATGTGGCTCACGTACAGCATGAACAAAGAGGATATCTGGATTAGTCGTGTGCCGGCACCAATTACCTCAACTGTCCAGGGCGATATAAAGGATGATTTTAACTCAATGAAGGATGGAGGGCCCGTTGCAAATTGGAATACGTACAGTCCGCTCTGGGCTCCGGTCGATTTGGTAAAAACAAACGATGGGAATGTGGTTTTAGAGATGAAAGATAAAGACCCATATGATTATGCGCGAGCCATACGAGTATTCGAGGAAAGTCAGACGGTCGAAATTGAGTTTGACATCAGAATGAATAAATCAGGTTCAGAACCGTTTGAAGTAGATATCACTGATCGTTACGGCAACAGGCCTGTTCGGTTGGTCTTGAGTGGTACTGGAAAAATCATGGCTTTTAACGGTATTACATCACTCGACATAGGTGCTGTCAATGAAAAGGAATGGGTTAAGATCAAGCTGCAAATCAATGCCAATCCGTATGGCAATTACTCAGCCTGGATAAATGGCAAATCAGTGGGGAGTGAATTAAAGCTGACTGAAGCGGTCAAATCGGTGGAACGAATTTCATTCCGAACCGGTGCTTACAGGAATCTGCCAAACCGCAAAACTCCCAATGAAGACCCCGGCCCTCCCCTGCCTGGCGCAGATGAACCGGTTACTGAATCCATCTATCAGATAGATAACTTTTCTGCAAAATCAATTAAGTGACATCCGCAAAAGCACGCTGAAAGTACCGTGCTGTAGTAAAAGAGGCCGAGCCTGTTAAGGTATAAAAAGTTCAATAAGCTTATAGATACCTGCGCTGAAAAGCGCCGTCAAAGGTATGGTTAAAACCCAGGCACCTATGATATTTCCGGCAATTCCCCATCGAACTGCTGACAGGCGCTTCGTCATGCCTACACCCATGATCGAACCTGTAATTGTATGTGTCGTACTCACAGGAATCCCAAAAAGCGAACTTCCGATTACCGTGATAGCTCCGGCCGTTTCAGCACAGAATCCCTGAACTGGTTGCAGATGCGTCAGACTGTGTCCCAATGTTTTGATTACTTTCCATCCACCGGCGAGCGTACCCAGCGATATCGCAGTATAACATGCAAAAACAACCCAGGCGGGCACATGAAATTCAGTACCAAGGTTCCCCGTCGTAAAGAGCAATACGGTAATGATCCCCATTGTTTTCTGGGCATCATTAGATCCATGTCCAAGACTGAATATAGCCGAAGAAAGTAACTGCAAACCGCGAAAAAGATTGTCAACCTTGCGGGGCGAGTACTTTCTGAATATATACATCGTGATTATCATGAGAAAATACGCTAAGAATATCCCAATGACAGGCGAAAGCACGATAAAAATAAGCACTTTATTAATACCTGCAGGGATAAGTACAGCAAATCCGCCTTTGATGATTGCCGGACCAACCAACCCGCCAATTAGCGCATGCGATACGCTGATCGGCAGCCCGAATTTTGTACAAATACCCACCCAGGAAATCGCCCCCAACAGGCTGGCAAGGATTAAATATTCATTGAGTATGGCAGGGTCCACGATTCCCTTTCCAATGGTATTGGCAACGTGCAGGCCAAAAATGAATACGGCAGCGAAATTGAAAAATGCCGCCCAAATAATAGCGGCAATAGGACTAAGCACTTTCGTTGATACGATGGTGGCAATAGAATTTGCCGCATCATTCATTCCGTTCAAAAAGTCGAACAGAAGGGCAATAATGATAATTACTACTAATTAATGTCATCATGAGGCAAAAAATCAGGCCATTTTAATGATAATGGTCTTCACCACAATGGAAACGTCTTTGATACGGTTGGTCCCGGTTTTCAGTGACTCCAGAATATCCTTTTTCTTCACAAGTTCCACAGGGTCCTTTTCTTTTTTGAAGAGTTCGGCGATGGAGGAGTGATACAACTGAGTGGCTTCCGCCTCAAGTTCAGTCATTTTCTTGCAGGCCTTGAGTATCCTGTTTGGCTTTTTTATGTCGTTCAAAAGCTGAACCACCTCATTTACAAGAACCGCACCTTTCTGAATCAACACGGCCATGTCCTTGAATTCTGGTGGTGTTTTTTCGGGTTTGTAAAATCGTAACTGCGTGGCAACTTTATTTATCTGATCCAACACGCCGGACAACGAGGTAGTCAATGCCTGAATATCTTCTCTGTCGAACGGTGTAAGAAAAGTCTTGGCTAATTCATCATACAGGTTTTGCGCTATATTATCAGCCTCGGTTTCCAACTGAATAATTTGCTTCAACAAATCTTTTTGCTTTACAGGATCCTCATGCGTAAGGACTTCAGAGTTGCACATTGGCGGCTTTCACCAGGTGGCCGGACAGTGAATTGAAGAGTGGAAAAAACTTTTTTTCTTTTGGAACAAGGTTTTGAAAAAATGTATTGAGACCCATTTGCTGTGTTTTTTAGGACGAAATATCAGACTCAAATCTAATGAGCCATAAAGTAAATTCAAATTATTTATATTACAGCGAAATTGAACTCTTTAGGTTTATGCCACTGGAAATATTTAACATTAAGTTAATATTCATGAAGAGACGATACTTCATAAACTTATTTTAAGACAATTGAATCACCCTGACTTTTAAGTAACAAATTATATCATATGGAAATCGAAGGTAAAATTATCAAAATGCTGCCCATTCAAACCGGCGAAGGAAAAAACGGAACCTGGAAAAAACAGGAATATATCATCGAAACGAAAGGACAGTTTCCCAAGAAGGTTTGCGTCGCTTTATGGAGTGAAAAAATTGACCAGTTCCAATTAGCTATGAACGAACAGGTGAAGCTTTCCATAGAACTCGAAAGCCGCGAATTCAACAACCGATGGTACACCGACGTACAGGTCTGGAAAGCAGAAAAGCTTAATTCATCGTCCGATGCATATCCGCCACAGCCTGATATTCTTCCACCATCATCCAACGACGAGGCTCCGGGCAATGGCGATCTGCCGTTTTAAAAAGCCTTACTTTTTGTACATATCGGGCAGGTCCCGCTCAAAAAGTGTTGAGGGATCATTGTAAAACTCAACAAAGTCTGCTGCACTGGAATGTCCCGGATAGGGCGCATAGTGATGTTTAGTATTGGCATTCCGCCAGACAAGGACCCATGCAATGCGTCTTTCAGTGTTGTCTGATTGAATTCCACCCAGCAACACATTTGTAAACCAGTCACTGATGGGGATACCTTCCAGGCCAGTCTCCGACAGCGCCGCCACTTTCCCTCGAGCTTCTGCGAGTGTAACGATGGTTTTTAAACGGTACTGGAGTTTTTCGCGTTCGTTGATCGACTTGATGCTATGATAGTCGTCATAAGCCAGGATATCAGCAAAATCATCCCCGGGATAAAATTCCAGATATTGGGCTTCGCTTGAAAATTGGTCTGTGCTGTAGGCCCAAAGCAGGTTGTGAACCTGCTTTTCATCGCGAAGATAGCGCACGGTAAATTGCCATAACTTCACATATTCGTCACGGGTGCAGTTGCCCCTGCCCCACCAAAACCAATTTCCTGTGTGTTCGTGGAATGGTCGAAATACAATCGGCACGAGTTCACCATGTTCGCCCTTCAGGCTATTGAAAAACGCTGCAACCAGATCAAGTCGTCCTTTGTAAAATTCATGCTTCTGGCCTCCCGGTAAAATCGCCGCCACTGCTGGAGTCTTATCCCACGAATCACTTCCGGTCACCGGTTTCTCCATATGCCAGCCGACAGTATTTATTCCACCGCGCTTATAGCCTTCGACAATCCAGCGCTTCATGTTATCGAAATTCACCGAGTCGATATTTTCTGACTGGCCAAGTCGGCTGATATCCCAGCCATATACACCCGGGTAATCGCCACAAACCTCTCTGACATCTGACCTGCCACTTTCGGCTTTCCAGTTTACTCCATAGGCCAGATCGTCCTGGTGGCCAAAAATGATACCTTTTTTGGGTATTTCCCTAAGATTAAAAAAGAGATTCTTTGTCTGCTCTGTAGCACTTCGGTCAACGAGCGCCAGTTGTGCAATTGCAATTTGTGAAGCCGGAATTAGAACAATGAGTATGTAAAATCTATATGAGATTTTCATGATATGTGGAAATAAGGGTCAGCCACAATTTAACATGAATACCTCTTTCGATTGCAAAAGCAAAGGAAGAATATCTGAACGGGAGTTATTGGAATACTGCTGGATAGCGCTTATCAGATGATGAGCGACTGATCGCAGATTTTATTGACGAGGATACTGACATTGTCACGGTTCCACTCGTACTCCTGCGGGTTGCCATTGACCACAACAACAAGCGTTTTGAAATCGAAGGAATTGTTCACGAGCAAACCGGCGAAATAGCGCATGACCCTGGTTTTATATTCCAGGCTATTAATCATTTTAATGTCGATGATACAATTGACTGCGGTGTCTGGATAATTTGTGAAGGTGAGGATCACTGATTCATTTTGATCCCCGAACTGAATCGATACTTTCTCGCTGTTCAGCTCCAGGCTTTCGAGGGTGCCAATATCAGCAAAGGTTAGCATGCTGAGTAAAAGGCAAATGGTAAGTGTGGTTGATTTTTTCATGGCTTTTTGGTTATTCTTATTGGTAGTCGAATAATATGCCAAATTGCGTAATTCACTGATTGACTCATATTTACAATCGAATGGATTTGAATTTCTGAGCGTAATCGGACAATTTACTGTAACGAATCGCTCGCTTTTCAATGACATTCAAAGATTATTCCTGCCAATCATTAAAAAGTAACCAGCTTTATCAAATAACTAATTATCTGTTGTGACTATTTATCGATTTGATCGCCACTAAAATGGATATGCTTATCCTTGTGCACAACCAAATCATTCATTGCGAAAAGAATGAAAGCCTTTTTGTCGTATCCTGATTTTAACCGCTATTTTTGACGCTATGAACGACACATCGCTGATCATAAAATTAAAAAAGGGCAAAGAACAGTCTCTGCTCCGGAAGCATCCCTGGATATTCTCCGGCGCCATTCAGCAATACAGCCCCGACATGACAAACGGAAGCTGGGTCAAAGTCTTAAGCGCTGATGATCAGACGCTGGGTTTTGGGCACTATCAGAAGGGCAGTATCACTGTAAGAATGCTGTCGTTCGGCAATACAAATCCGGATCAAAATTTCTATATCAATAAAATCCAGGCGGCTTATGATCTACGCCGTGGAGCTTCAGTCATATCGCCCAAGACTAATGCCTGGCGGTTGATACACGGCGAAGGCGATGGACTTCCGGGATTAATTGTGGATGTGTACAACGGTACGGCGATCATTCAGGCACATTCATACGGGATGCATTTGGACAGACATTCGATCGCCACAGCCATAGCGAGTGTATTAGGTAAAAAGATACAGTCGGTTTATTATAAAAGTCAGGGCACGCTGGATCATGTGGACAATGAATATCTGCACGGAAACACAACGGTGCCGCATACGGTGCTTGAATATGGATACAAATTCCTTGTTGACTGGGAGTCTGGCCAAAAAACGGGTTTTTTTCTCGATCAACGTGAAAACAGGAAATTGCTCGGTGAACTGGCAAAAGACCGGGTCGTATTGAACACATTTTGTTATACCGGAGGATTCTCGGTTTATGCGCTTCAGGGCAAGGCGAAGTCGGTTCATTCAGTCGACGCTTCTGAGAAGGCCATCGCATTGGCAAAATTGAACATTGAATTAAATGGGTTCAATACAGAAGAAAATCCATGCTTTGTGGCAGATACATTTGACTTTCTTAAAAACAAGGCTGACGTTTATGACGTCATCATTCTCGATCCCCCTGCTTTTGCCAAGCACAAAGATGCTCGCCATCAGGCCATGAAAGGGTATCAAAGGCTAAATGCTGAAGCTTTCAGGGCCATTAAGCCGGGAGGAATAATTTTTACTTTTTCCTGTTCGCAGGTTGTAGATAAGCAATTATTTTATGATACGGTGGTCTCTTCCGCCAATCCAGGCAGGCCGCGACATCAAAGTACTACAATTGCTGGGACAACCGGCAGATCACCCGGTATCCATCTATCATCCTGAAGGTGAATATTTGAAAGGCATGTTGCTGTTCGTGGAATAAATATTCTAAAAACCAGCTATCACAAAGTTCCATTTGAATTTGCCGGATTCAAAAAGTCTGGAGTCAAATGTTGACTTTCCTTTATGAGTAAACTATACCATTTTGATCAGAACACCATCTTACATCATGAGGCTGCAGTATATCGACTGAGAGAAATTTACAAACCCTCATATTTTCATTTTCAGGCACATTATCCGTTTGTATGCGGCTACAAACGTATGTTACTCGCAAGTAAGCGTAAAGCCTACGACATATGTTATTAGCACCTGCTTACTTTGGCTCAACGAATTTCAAAAACACATTCAATTATTCTTAACCTTTAAAAATTACTATTATGAACTCGCTCAGAAACAAAGTGCAACTCATCGGAAACCTTGGCGCAGACCCGGAAGTGAAAGTATTTGACTCAGGGAAAAAGAAAGTCCGCCTCACGCTCGCTACCTCCGAAAACTATAAAAGCACCAATGGTGAAAAAGTATCAGAAACCCAGTGGCACAACCTGATTCTCTGGGGCAAGCAGGCAGATGTCGCCGAGAAATTCCTCCACAAAGGCAGTGAACTTGCTGTGGAAGGCAGACTTACTTATCGCTCCTTCGAGGACAAGGGCGGCGATAAAAAATTCATCACCGAGATTCTTGTCAATGAACTGGTGATGCTGGGAAAAAAGTAGATTTATAGTGCCCGACGCCTGGCAAATCGGAAGTTGGCTGACTGGAAAAACCTCTATGGATTTTTCCATATCTGCAGGTCAGAACGATTCTTCCGATTCGCCGAGCGACGGTAATTTCGCGTCGCAAAAATCAATCGTAACTTCAATGCGTAATAATTGGCTACACAGTTCAGATTGAAAAATATTTTTTAGAAATTAGGGGCGTTTACGTTCATTAAGCCACAATGAAAACAGCCCGGGAGGTTATGAGAAGCTGCCTTTTTATCATTTGCTTTTTATTGTTATACAGTACGACGCAAGCCCAGGATACACAAAAGCTTTCGAAACGTGAAAAGAAGGAGCAAAATCAGGAAGAAGCTGAAGCGCAAAAAAAAGCTATCATTGAATTGCTCAGAAATCAAGCTTGGGTTATTGAAGCACACACGGTAGTCGATCGGTACAGCAATAGTTTTCAGTTGAACCCCTCCATCAATTTTGTGGGTGTAAAAGGTGACGAAGGTGCCTTACAGCTTGGCTTTAACGGCCTTATCGGCTGGAATGGCGTCGGCGGAGTCACCATCGACGGCCAGGTAACTAAGTATGAACTCATAGAAGGAAAGAAAAAACAAGTTCCAAGTGTATCCATTAGGTTCCAGGGACGGGGCATGGGATCTGCCAATATCTCTATCAACGTAAATACATCGGGCCAGGCTACTGCACGAGTCTCTGGTGATTTTGGGGAACGGATCACTTTTTCCGGCATGTTGGTATCGCTCGAAAAATCGGACGTTTACAAGGGCCAATCTTTGTTTTAACACTGAATTTTTCCACTGTCCTTACCAAGGTTTTCAGCACAAATTGTCCGAATGTTACCGTCGGCCATTTGCAATATAGGCCTGCAGTCAATTTATTTTGCCGAATGAAAGGATGTTGATGGAATTTATCAAATTCCCAGCTAGTGGGTGGGGTCCAAAATCATAAAAATTCCAAAGGCAAAAACAAAACTTTCATTTGTAGATTTTATTCATTTGCTATTATTGATACAATTTTTACTTTTATGCGGAGGTTTTGGGACCATGCTTAATTATGTAAACCATGGTTACAATGGGATATTAAAGAGAATTTAACCAAAGAAATATCAAAATATGAATAATAAACCGCGTGTAGTAAAAGATTACGATAAACTGGACCTGGAAACCCGAGAACAAATAAAGCTCAGCTATCCGGCTGGTTTTTCTGATAACCTGGTTTCCTATACTGATAAAGAAGGTGTACGGCGAACGGCCCTGCCATTTGAAACTGATGAGAAGTATTATCTCATCAGAATGACTCCCAGCGAAGCCATGCAAATCGTTGACGATGATGAGGACTTTGATTCTTCAGGAATGCTGAAGGATGAGATCAAGGAGGAGTATGAAGATAAGTACAATGAAATAGAGAGTATAAGTGACACCGACGATTCAAAGGACAGTTACAAGGACGACGGTGATGACGAATACGACGACGGTGCGGATGACGATGACGGCGATAAAGACGACGATTATTAGATTATCCTGACAATACCGTTGATAATTTTTAAAGGAATCAATCTTGATTCCTTTTTTTTGTTTTTTGGAATTTTGACAGTTTTTCGATAGAATCTGTCGATAATTCCCCAAGATGCACTACCAGCCGATATCGCAAAATAGTAGGCCTCTCGGTTGACAGGGCTACAGGCTCCCTGCCGGGGTAAGCCGGATTTTGCATACTTCCCTTTTTCCTGATTATCCACTTCTCCGGATAATCCGGGTTTTCCGGATGCTGAATAATAACAATCCCTGCTTTGCTCCCTTTCTCCGTTAATGTGCCCGAAATATCCAGCCAATCACCGGCCTCAACCTGATTTGTAATTGGCTCTACAATTCCATCTGAAGATGTAAACAAAAGATCATCAGGCATTTTCATCCTTACGGAAAATCCGCTGTATCCCTTTTCATCGTCGGAACCGGCAATTTTCATTTTTTCTTCCAATGCCAGCAAAGAAATATCAATGTCGATGACCCTGTAACTGGCCTTCTTTTTAAATACAGTTATACGCATGTCCTCCTCCACAAACGGCTTTTCTATTCTGTCGTTATCTTTCCAGTGTGATGATTTCCATAAAACTTTTGACGCCAGAGTCAATGAGGTCGCATCAGAATTCGTCACCTTATGATCAATCACATCCCAAACAAAATCTTTGCATTCCCAGGCATCGCCGATAGGCTTGTCGCCAATAATCACCCTGTGCCAGGCCCAGAAAATGCCCCGATGATGTAAATGATCTGTCGGAAAATCTTCGGTCAGCTCAAAGCCATCGAGGCCAAGTAGCGGATGTATATAATCAGCCCGGGGATATTCACCGTTCAATGACTTGGTGGTCGCCTGGTAAAAAAGCACTTTTTCTCCATCATCAAGTATCCAGGTACCTTCATCGGTCCTACTGGTGGTGAGCGGCTGAGCATGGAGAATAGCAGCGCAAAAAAGGAATGTTGTTAGGATAAGCCATTTCATGAGTTTGGTATTGTTTTCGGGGTGATGGATAAGTCAGATGAATTTTTTATGATATTTTTAAACCTCTCTGATTCTCTGGATAAATGAATTATTCTAAATTTAAACATTAAAGTCAATACCACACAAAATCTAACTATCAGCATCATGAGAACACTCCTATTAGGTATCATCTTTACTGGCGTCACTTTTCTCCAGGGATATTCGCAATGTTCTAATCCGTACTATCAATTAAAAAACGGCACTTTCATCGCTACTGAAAACTATGATGAAAAAGACAAACTACAGGGTCGCGCTGAAACCCGAGTCATCGAATTGAACGAAACGCCAGGTGGCTATGTCGCAACGATCAATTACAAAGTCTTTGACAAAAAGGATAAAGTTGTCTCAGAAGGAAATTACCAGTGTGAATGCGACGATGGCAATATCCGGATTGATATGAAAGCCTTCATTCCCCAGGAATCACTTCAGGCGTATAAAGATATGGAAGTGGAAATCGTATCGGATGAACTGCAGATTCCTGCCAATCTCTCCGTCGGGCAAACACTTCCTGATGCGACATTCGCTATAAAAACCAAAAACAGCCCGATGCCAATGAATATGACTTTCAATATGATCAACCGGAAAGTGGAAGGTGAAGAGTCTGTGACTACACCGGCAGGTACATTTGATTGCATGAAAATTACTTATGACGTGCAATCAAAAATGATGATGATGAATATGAATATGAAAACTGTGCAATATTTGTCGAAAAACGGCGGCGCTGTCAGGACAGAAAGCTACAAGCAAAACGGCTCCATGTTAGGTTATACGATCATGACCAAAATCGAAAACTAAGCCGGTTCATGTAATACAACAACAAAAGGGCGCGTACTCATGGAGTAACGCCCTTTTTTATTGCGTTGGAATTTTAAAAACCGATAGGGAATAAGGGGCTACAATCACGCTAATATTTTTGCCCCTTGTGTCAAATTTTTCCTCCGACGGGGCAATCCTGAAAGGCTGATCGATGGAATTGACACCATTCAGATCGTCACTCATCAGTTGAATTTTAGTCCCCGATTTCCCCACCCTTTTACTACCCTCCAACCGAATGCTAACGGGTCTTTCGGTACTTCCGGCATTTACAATTTTGACAATAATTTCCTTCGATCCTTCATCGAGAACGGACGATGCATAAAGATCATTTTGCCCGGCTAATGGGTATCCATGAGAAAGTGTAGATAACAACCGCGTTCCTTTGTTATTGGCAAACAACTTCTGTACGTAATAATTAGGCGTGCCGTAAGAAGACAGGTTATCAAACCAAATGAGGTCAGGCGTCCACTGCCAGCCATCGACATGGGCAAACAATGGTGCATAGGATGTAAGGTGTACAAGATCTGCATTCCGCTCCAGCCCGGTAAGAAAGGCGGCCTCAGCCAATGCACATTGCCAGTTATTCTTATTGTCCGGACTACCGGTTGCTACGCTTTGGGCGGCATATTCGCCGGCAAATATTTTAAAACCCTTGCGATCATAACTGTCATACCTGTTGGCATTGTCCAGAAACCATTGAGCAGGTTTGTAATAATGTTCGTCGACTATTTCAGCATGGAGTTCCTTCAATTTTTCATTGGCATAATCAAAGTGTTCCCCATCAGGAAATGGACCCGCGCTGGAAACAATAGTGATATTGGGATATTTTGATTTGATGGCGTCAATAAAAATCGCTAGGCGGTCAAAATAATCAGCGCCCCATTGTTCATTGCCAATACCGATTAGTTTAAGATCAAATGGTTCCGGATGACCCATTCCAGCACGTACTTTTCCCCATTTCGAATCAACCGCACCATTGGCGAATTCGATAAGGTCCAGGGCATCCTGCACATAAGGGATCCATTTCATCCATAGGTACAAGCTCGCCTGTATTGAACTGGCAGGCCATACCACACCCAAGGATAGGCAATGGTTCAGCCCCTATGTCTTCGGCTATCTGAAAATATTCATAAAATCCCAGTCCAAAACTCTGGAAATAATCAGGCGTGGGGCGGTGCTTAAACTCTGTATTCCAGCGGTTTATTAGTACCTCCCTTTCATTGATATCGCCCACAGATTTCTTCCACTGATACCGCTGATCAAGTGTTCTACCCTCGACAATACATCCGCCGGGAAAACGCACAAACCCTGGCTTCAGGTCGGCCAGTAATTGCACCAGGTCCTTCCGCATTCCTTTTGGTCGGCCCATCCAGGTATCCTTCGGGAACATTGAAATCATATCCATTTCCACTACTCCATTTCCTTCGAAAGTGATTTTGAGACTTGCCTTTTTCTCTGTTTTCGTGGCGTTCAAGGCTTGTTTTGTATGTTTTCCAATCTCCCTTTTGCATCATGATCGACTGCTTCCCCGATACTCTTTCCATCTGTATCGATCAGTTGAATTTTAATTTTAGAAATATTACCGGAAGTGTTCCTGACATTCAGAGAAACTAAATATTCTGCCTCGGCTTGTATGCCCATCCCGCGAAATCCTTCATTGATCAATGCATAACCGGCATCGTTTTTCACCTCCACGCGGACAAAATGGTTATTGGGTAAATCACCTCCTTTTATCACTGTAGCCATGCCCGACTTGTCGTTCATGGAGTACATGTCAGTGTTTGGCTGAAGCCATCCCATCAGTGGTTCATCGAATTCGAATGAGCGGTTTTTCACCAATTCTGCATAGATACCCCCATCGGCAGCGAAGTTGATATCTTCGAAAAATATCCCCCACATGGTTGGTTGAATGTCCGCGATGGGTTCGTTAACCCTGACGACCAATTCAGTTGGCGTTTGTGCCTTAAGCGGTGCGAACGCAATAAAACCAGCGATAGAAAGTATTGTTAAAATTCTTTTCATGGGATGGTGTCTGAATAGAACGGCTAAAAGTATTTTTGAATCCAATACTAATGAATTCCCTCCATCAATGAAAATGCCTTGATGAATAGTTCAGTGGTTCAATGGGAAAAGAGGAAAAGCGGGATGGGGAAAAGCGGAAACTTTAGAGAGCAGTCGCATAGCAATTCTTAATTCCATTTTTCCATTTTTCCATTATTCCATTGTTTACTTGTTCTTAATTCAATTGTTCAGCGGTTCTTTTTTCATGCCATTGGTCACAACGAATATTTACTTAACTTTTGACCTTAAGTTTTACTTAGATACACTTATCATGAAACACTTTTTCATCATCACCCTGGCCATTGCCTTATTTTACTGCAAGCCAAAATCAGAAACCCTGTCGCCAACAGAAAGCACCCATTACCCCATCTCCCCGATCGATATTCGCAATGTGAAACTGACCGACGATTTCTGGCTGCCGATCATTAAAACCATTCAGAATACTACCATCCAATACGCGCTGGAAAAATGCCGGGAAGAAGGCCGGATGGACAACTTCCTGATTGCAGGTGGGGTGATGGAAGGCGAAACCCGCGGAGTTATGCCTTTTGACGACACGGATCTTTACAAAATTATTGAAGGCGCCTCCTACTCACTCATCAGCAATCCGGATACACAACTGGATGCTTATCTGGATACGCTGATCTCCATTATTAAAACCGGTCAGGAGGAAGATGGATATTTAACCACCTGGCGAACTATTAATGGTATGAAACCTCCTGCTCCATGGGTTAATCCCGGAAATCGATGGGAACATCTCGCTGCCAGTCATGAACTATACAACAGCGGCCATATGTTTGAAGCGGCTGCCGCTCACTACCGGGCAACCGGCAAGACCAACTTCCTCGATATTGCCACAAAAAATGCAGATTTGCTGGTAACCACTTTTGGCATGGGAAAACTCGAACTCGTGCCCGGCCACCAGATTGTGGAAACAGGTCTGATAAAACTCTACCAGATTACCGGTAACGAAAATTACCTCAACTTGTCAAGATTCTACCTTGATGCACGTGGCGACTCCACTACTCACAAACTTTATGGAGCATACAATCAGGACCATTTGCCCGTGACACAGCAGGATGAGGCAGTAGGCCATTCGGTTCGCGCGGTGTACATGTATGCCGGCATGACCGATATCGCAGCAATTCAACATGATGTCGCTTATAGAACTGCTGTTGATAAACTCTGGGAAAATATGGTTTACAAAAAGCTTTCGATCACTGGCGGTATTGGAGCGCGTCATGAGGGCGAAGCATTTGGTGATAACTATGAATTACCCAATCTCACGGCCTATAATGAGACCTGCGCCGCCATCGGCAGTGTGTATTGGAACCATCGCCTGTTTCTCCTGACGGGCGAAAGCAAATACTACGATGTAATCGAACGAACACTTTATAACGGCGTTATACCCGGCATATCATTGGATGGCGTGAACTTTTTCTACCCCAATGCCCTCGAATCTGATGGAAAATACACGTTTAACCAGGGAGCCTGTACGCGTAAATCTTGGTTCGACTGTTCTTGCTGCCCGACAAATATGATACGGTTTTTGCCATCAGTACCTGGATTGATCTACGCACAACAAAAAGATACGCTCTATGTGAACTTATATGCCACTGGTTCGGCGGATCTGCAAATAAATGAAATTGGTTTAAACATCAACCAAACCACAGAATATCCATGGAACGGACATATAAGTATCGGTGTGAATCCGGAGAAAATCCATGCGTTCAGCATAAAACTCAGGGTGCCGGGCTGGGCCCGAAACGAGGTATTGCCTAGTGACCTGTACACCTACGACAATACCGCGCCGGAAAATCCAACATTTTCCATCAATGGGGAACCTTTGCCTTTCGAACCCGAAAATGGTTATATCACCATTAGCCGTCAATGGCAATTGGGCGATGAAATCACGATGGAACTGCCCATGTCCGTGCGACTGGTAAAAGCGAATGACCTCGTAACCGAGGACCAGAACAAGCGCTCGCTGGAATATGGCCCGTTGGTTTATTGCGCCGAGGAAGCCGATAATCCAGCGACCATAGATCAGCTTTCGGTAAATGCAAATCCTATCTGGACTGTCGTCAGCAGACCCGATCTGCTTAATGGGGTAAAGACCATTTCATGGAAAAACTCAGACGCTGATATCGGCAAAGTGGCCATCCCTTATTATGCCTGGTCAAACCGGGGAATTGGTAAGATGAAGGTGTGGATACCATTTGATGAGAAATGAAAATCATGAAAAAGTTTAAAGTAGCCGGAATCGGAGAATTACTTTGGGATATGCTTCCCAAATGGAAAACAACTCGGCGGTGCACCGTGTAATTTTGCCTACCACACTTCACAGGCTGGATGCGAATCATATGTTGTCAGCGCGCTAGGGACAGACACCTCCGGTGATGAAATCATAGCCCGTTTCCATGAACTTGGTCTGGACAGCAGCTACGTCCAGCGAAATGCAGGTTTCCCCACTGGTACCGTAACAGTTACCGTCGATAACCATGGAATTCCGTCATATATCATTCATGAAAATGTCGCATGGGACAATATTGGATGGACCCCTGCACTTGAAGCACTGGCGAAAACTATGGATGCTGTGTGTTTTGGAAGCCTCGCCCAACGCAATGCTGTTTCAAAACAAAGCATCCTGAATTTTCTGCAAACCACTAAAAAGGATTGCCTCAGAGTATTTGACATCAACCTTAGGCAACATTTCTATGACACCGATACCATCATCCAATCACTCCGGCTTGCGAATATCCTGAAACTGAATGAAGATGAGCTTCCAGTGGTCGCTGATCTGCTGAAACTAGAGGGCAATGATGACGAATTACTGTCAGTTTTGATAGATAGATTCAGTCTTGAGTTAATAGCCCTTACCAAAGGTGGTAAGGGAAGCATTTTGCTAACAAAGAAAGAACAATCATTTGTGGATGTACCACGGGTAAAAATCGCCGATACGGTGGGTGCAGGAGATTCGTTTACGGCGATGTTGGTTGCCGGACTATTGAAGAAGGCAGAATTGAAAAAAATCCATGAAACGGCCACACGGGTCGCGGCATTTGTTTGTACACAACAAGGCGCAACACCGCGATTACCGCAGTCGGAACTTGATGGATTGTTCGATAAATAGGGGCTAAGACAAAACCAGATTATCTCTGCTTCACCAGATATTTACTGGAATGACTTAGAATAGATTTATGCCAGTCCTGAGGTCACTCCTACCTCAGGTTTGCATCTCGGCCATCTTCTTTCCAATATGCGTCATCACTTCGTCAAATTGTTTTGTCGGACTGAATTCAACGAATTTGAGGTCTTTTTCAACTACTCCAGTATGGCCATTTGGAAGATAAAATGCCTCATGGGCTCCAATCACTTCTTCAGTTCCATCATCATAATAAAGTCTAATGGAACCTTCAAATACATAACCCCAATGAGGGCAGTAGCAGCTGTCGTGTTTAAGCCCTTTCAGCAATGGACGGAAGTCAGTACCAGCAGGCAATTCATTGTAGGCAATGGTCATCCCACCAAATCCCGATTGGTTGCGAAGTGTGGTTTTACCGTCCTGCATTAAAACAGGTAAGTCTTTAACGTTGGTTTTCATGTTGGTATGGGTTTAATGTTTTGATTGATGTGAAAGAAATTATCCGGGTCATATGTTGACTTAACGCTTACAAGTCGATCGTAATTTTTTCCATACGCTGATTGTATTCGTTCTTCACCTTCCTCCATCATAAAGTTGACATAGGCGCCACCTTCGGTGTAGGGTATCATTCCATCATAATAATCCCTGGCCCATTTGATCATCTTATCCTTATCAGAAGATTCCGGAGACACTCCCACGATAACCATAGCCCAACGCAAACCCCGGTTTGCCCAGGCGGTTTCATTTTTATCGGTTTCATGAACTTTTCCATCAATGGGATAAAGATGCATTGTTGAATGAACCGTGGGAATAGCAGATCCATACCTGATAAGTTCGCGGGTGCTCTCACTTGTCAACTCCTTTATATAGTGCGATTTCCAGTACCAGTGCAATCCAGGAGGGTATAATCCGTCAAATAAACCATTCAATGCAGGCATGGGTATTTCTCCGACAAAATCCAGAATCGGCGGACCAAACTCCCGGATCGGTTTGAATACTTCTTCTGCCTTATCCATAGGTCCGGTATAGCACCATACTATGCCACATACGCGTTTCATACGAAGATGCTCGGGGAATGGGTCTCCGGGAGGAACGATCAGAAAGGCAAAAAATCCATAGAGGTTGTTGGGAGCGTTTTTGGTTAATTTGTCATAGAATCCCAGCACTTCTTCTGACTTTTCTATTGGCCAGAACATGGGGCCGGCATATACATTTTTAATGGGAAGCAGATTAAATTTAAAGGATATAACCACACCGAAATTGCCGCCACCTCCACGTAGAGCCCAAAACAAATCGGGGTGGTTGTCTTTACTTGCGGTCACCACCTCCCCTGAAGCAAGTACAATTTCAGCTTCCAGCAGGTTGTCGATTGTCAATCCACCAATGCGACTGAGGTAACCCAGACCTCCTCCCAGGGTTATTCCGCCGATTCCGGTTGTGCCGATAATGCCCGACGGCAACGCGAGTCCGTGCTGATGTGTCGCCTGATCTATTTCCTTTAATAAACAACCGGCTTGTATAGTAGCTGTTCTTTTACTTGGATCGACCTTTATTTCCTTTAACAAAGAAAGGTCGATAACCATACCTCCGTCTACGAGGCCCAACCCTGCACCATTATGCCCTCCTGAACGAATGGCAACTTCCAGTTGGTTTTCACTGGCAAACTTTACGGCTGTGATGACATCTTGCCTGTTCCGACACCTGACAATAACCGCAGGCTTTTTGTCGATCATACCATTATAAACCTTACGAGATTCTTCATAGGCTACATCGCCGGGTAAAATCACCTCACCGTTGATGCCGGAATCTAATTCCTTAAAATTGGTGGTTGCATAACTCTTCATGGCTTTTTTAGCCAAAGTAATTTGATTGATCTACCTAATTCAACCACATATGATTCAAATCCTGATACATTTGATTCATGAGGATCGACTAGCTATCAATTCAGCCTAAAGCTGAATTCATACAGATGCCAGTACCGAAGATGGGGAATAACCAAAATTTTGAAAGAACATTTTACTAAAATAGGACGGATTGGAATAACCCACCTCATAGGCTATTTCGGTTATATTGTTTCTTTTGGACTTTAACAATTGCCAGGCCTTATTCATCCGCAAATCCCTTATAAAATGATTTGGCGATTTTCCGGTAAGTGAAAGTATCTTTCGGTACAGTTGTGCCCTGCTGATACCAATTAGTTTGCAAAGATCCTGCACATTGAAGTTTTCTTCCGGGATGTTTCGTTCGGCCAGATCAAACAGCCTTTGCAGGAAAGTGCTCGTCTGCTTCAGAAAACCCAAGTTGGTGAAATTGAATTTTATATGAATCTACTGCATCTGTTTCCATTTTAAACAAATCCATAAGATTGGCTGAAACTGATATCTGATTTGCCGGAGTGATCAGACACATCCTTTTAGCGGATTGGATGGCCCTCTCAAAAAAACCATCTGAATGATGCAATGGCTGGCATTTATAAATTGACAAACGAAAAACGATCCTACCATCATCACGATTTAAATTTTTTAGATTTGAATCAGATAAATCATGTTGAATTTTCAGAACACATTGCACAGCATGTACTGCAGATTCAAAAACACCAATCAGGTTGTCATCAGAGGAGTGCTCGACGAATCGTCCACCAAATAAGTCCAGGGTATCAAGCACTGATTTTTTGGCTCTGATGGGTATGGTAAGTTTGCGAAAGTGCCGGGCATTGTCTAAAAAAGTTATACCACGGATATCTGCCACCAACAGTATTCTATTTCCATTATCAATCGAACCATCATGCTTTAGCGTCAAACCATGATCTATGAATTGTTTTTCGCCCATTAACAAATTAAAAAATCCCGGCTCGACTTCCTGAATGTTGCAGGCTATGTTGCCGTGGGCCACCTGGTGGCAAAGCTCACAGGTTTTAGGATCTGGCCCTTCAACCAGGCAAAATACCGATCCGGAATCCTCATTGACCCAGAATTGGTGGTATTTCACCCCAAATTTTTCCTGAACAGATATGTCTGCAATGTGGGCTTTCTTTACATCCTCGACAGTGATGCTTTCAAATTGGTGGAAATCCATGAAGAGTGGCATGATCAGGTCATTTATTGGTTCACAACATTATAATCACCCGACTTCTGCACTCAGACAGAAGACACCTCCAAAGTACTACGTCCCCGTTTTGACAATACAATTACCCAGACGTGCTTAAGTATATATATGTTTTACATATTTGAATAAAGACAACCTTTGAAGGCATTCTATGAGTGAATTTTTATATACCCCGTCACCAGGCTATTGACGAAGATAATTAGCTTGATATCGACCGTTGTATTATGCGGAATTTACACCACAAATTAATGCACCAGCACTGCCCTGTATCGCATTTTACCATCCCGCAGTTTCTGAATTGCTTCATTTACCTGGCTAAATTTGAAAATTTCAGTCATTGGAAGGATGTTGTGGCGTGCTGCAAAATTGAGCATCACGGCAATATTGTTCGGGCTACCGATTGCTCCTGAAGAGATTACTTTTTCGCCAACCAGCATCGGGAACAACCCAAACTGGATAGGCTCCAATACAAGTCCCACCAAAATTAATTTGCCCTTTGGCCGCAGTGTCACCAGGTAAGAAGTCCAGTCGAGCGGAACATTTACTGTTGAAATGATATAGTCAAATGAATTGGCCCACTTTGCCAGTTCCGCAGAATCAGAGGAGTTTACAAAATTGTGGGCACCAAGTTTTTTTGCTTCGACTTCTTTGTCCGATGAATGGGAAAAAGCCGTGACTTCGCAACCCCAGGCCCGCAGAAATTTAATGGCCATGTGTCCCAATCCTCCGACTCCGATTACCCCTACCCTGTGTGTTGGTTTTACATCGTGCTCGAGCATTGGGCTGAACACGGTGATCCCACCGCAAAGCAGTGGCCCAACCGATAACGGATCAAGGCCTGCAGGTATTGGAATTGCCCATTCGGCATTGGCACGTACTCTTTCAGAAAATCCACCGTAAGGTCCAAGAACGGTTGGAATACCCGAAGGACACAGGTTTTGGTGGCCTGTGAGGCAGCATTCGCAGATGCCACACGAGCCTGACAACCATCCAACGCCAACTCGCTGACCAGGAGCAAGATTTTTTACATGTGAACCTACTGCTGCAATGGTGCCAACTACTTCGTGACCCGGAACAAATGGATAGGTAGTCATTCCCCAGTGGTTGTCCAGCATACTGACGTCGCTGTGACAAATACCACAGTTTTCCACTTTCACATCCACCTGGTGATCGCCAAGTGGTCCAAGATCGTATTCAAATTTTTTCAATTGTCCACCTGGTTCGGTGGCGGCGTAGCCGGTAATCATAGGTTAATTCTTTAAATGGTTCGATTAAATTTAGAAATAAAACGTTCGGATTCCATTTTTTGGGAAATATAATTCTTTGGAAGATCAATTTATGATCTAATTGAAAGGAGACGAACCAAGGTGTTGGAACGCCCCGTGTGAATGATGGCACGATTAGAAGAATAATGCTAATCCCGATACACTCAGGGTTTCAGTCGTGTGGAAAAAAATTAACGAAATGCAAATTCACCAAAAACTGCAAAATCGTTCATCAACTCAATTTTGACCCAGCCCAGGGAACATTTTCAGGGCATTATCATGATATATTTTTTTTAAAACGGATGGTGGCAGCGCCAATCCCTTATATTCTTTAACCTTGTCATTTTGCGTCAGTAGATGATCAGTAGAGAAATACTCCCAGTCAACAAGCCAAACATCGCTGATGATATTTTTAATGCTTTCGCTGGTTGCTACTTCGCTGTCACCAATTCCTATGTCCGTGCCATAAAGTAGTTGATCCTGATATTTGATTATAAAATCCCGGACTTTTTCCCTGTCCTGGACTTTAAAGTGCACTATCCGCGCAGCCATATCCAAACCATAATTCGGAAACCGATCGAGCCACTCTGCCTGTTCATCTACATTCCATTCCATACTTCCCAGGTGGCATCCTACATAGCGCAAATTCGGATGCTTTATCAGCATTCGATCCCTTGCCGCCAGCAACTCCTCGCGAGACGGATAATCGGGATGGAGATACATATGGTATTGTGGGTGTTCCGCAAAATAACTGCTGTCGCCACCGACCGTCATTTCATTTAATGGCAGCCAACAATTTTTGGGTTCTGCTGTATGATTAACAAGCGTTTTATTCTGTGATTCGATGAAATCTAAAATGGGGTCAAACCTGGGATCGTCAAGGAAAATAAACGTACTGTCGGCATTTCGAAAAGTCATGCCGATGTCTTTCCATATTTTAACAGCAATAGCTCCTTCATCAAAACTTTTCTGAAGCCCGGCTATGGTGTTTTCCTGCCAATCGGGCTCACCAAATCCTTCCATGCTGATGGTCGTAGCATACCCGATCGTTTTGGGGTGTCCATTATGCAGGTTCCTGGCAAAATCCAGGTCTTTCTGGATTGCTTCTTGGCTTTCAGATCTCGTCACCAAAGTCAATAATTTAAAATTGTTGTCATCCAAAACCTGAACAAACGAATCGTCGGTCGTTTCCAAATGAACGTGCATATCAATTTTCGGAAAAGATTTAAAGTCGGGCGACGGAGAGCAAGCGGCAAGAAGCACGCTAAACAGGACAATACAATTTTTCATTTCTATTCTTTAAGTGTATTTACT
The DNA here is from genome assembly GCA_034523095.1 of Cyclobacteriaceae bacterium. Taxonomy (GTDB): domain Bacteria; phylum Bacteroidota; class Bacteroidia; order Cytophagales; family Cyclobacteriaceae; genus JAAUQL01. The sequence goes on from JAXHKU010000032.1 coordinate 71,603, forward strand.
AATATTTAATCGCTACCTATGGAGTCTGTTGTTAAAGGTTACTTTTTAACTGGTTCGATTAAATTTAGAAATAAAACGTCAGATTCCCTTTTTTGGAAAATATAATTCTGGATTATCAATTTTTGCTCTGGTTCGTGAAGACACGAACCATAGCGTTTAGTTTTCTTTACTCTCCTCTACCTCGTCAAAAGGATCAGCGAAAGGTCAACGATTATTCAATTATAAATGCACCAAAAGAATGCGTCGGCAACTTAATTTTATAACTGTATTTTTCAGGTACTCCTTTTCCGCGCTGGAATCGTCCCTGAGGTACAATTTTCATTTCAAGTTTAATGTTTGTTGAAAGATCGGTTACCGAAATAGGCTTTTTGGAAAGAAGCACTTCTACTTCAACCGGTTTATCATTGAATGATTCCACAACGAAGGTATTATTGTCATACAGGAACAAAGAAACTTGTGATCCTCCATTCAATTCAATGCCTAAAGGACTGCAAACAATTTCTCTTACTTTGTTTAACACCTCCACCGGAAGGTTATATAGATCAGCAAAGTTTTCCGGTATCGTGATCATGTACAACATACCGTTTGCAAAATTGGCCTGATGTAGGAAGGGCCAACCCAATCCGCTGTCCATTCCTGAAATCAACTCCCAGGAATCGTTGGTATTGTATTGAATTTGAGGAATAATAATTGGCTTTGGGGTTTCAATAATGTTCCGGGACACCAAAAAACCAGTAACCGAAGCTTTGCGGCTGGTGTACTCCAGGTTAACTAAATTTCGGAGTCCTCTATCTTGCAGGGCATTTACCAATCCTGATGTGATGATGACGTCTTTACCATCAATAAGCCTTTGTTTGATTTTCTCAACGATTTCAGGATCCTTATGTGCGTGCTCGGTCAACAGAATGATTTTGTCATCCTTGGGGAACTGCGGCACCAGATCAATGGGGATGCCAATCATACCCAGGTAATTTTCCAGAAAATCCTCCCCACTGGAATGGTACGGCTTGTAGCACTTTATTCCGTAAGGATTACCCAAATCACCGGCTATTTTGTCAATGATATCCAGGGAATGGTTACCAATTTGCGCTACGGTGGCGGGTTGCTTCACCGGAAAGAAGGTACTGTAATCGAAGCTGGTCTTTTCCGCTTTCCATGGCGGTGTCCAGCTATCCCGAAGCGGATAGAGCAATTGACGGTAATCAAATAAGGTCATTTCGGGCACTTTGCCAAGATAGTAAGCCATAGTTGCTCCGCGTAGCGGTCGTACGTTTTCATACCACCCGTATCAACCCAGCCACCTCCATTTTTTCCTGGGAATAAGTTATGAAAATAGCGACAAATGAGATATCCAAGATAGGGTTGAAGGTGTTGCTCGCTATATACAGCATCACGGGTCTCTGTTCCGGTATATACTCCATCAAAAGAGTGGGTTGTGTTGAGGTTGAAGCCCATCTCATGAAAGTGATCGTACCAGTTGGGGTATTTGATGATTACTTTCACGTTGGGATTACCTTTTTGGCAGGGTTTAAATGAGGGTAGTTGTGGCCTCGTTCATCAATGCAGGCGGTACTCCACCAGCTTTTATCGCCCTTGGCTTTACCAATTTGATTTGCAATTGGTGAAAAAATATCGAGATTACCTCGTCGAAGTTCTTGCTGCCACTTCAATAACTTCCTGCGCTTTTTTGCGATACTCGTCCCTGGTGTAACAATAGTTTGAAAATAATTGCTCTCATCAATGGTGTACGTAATACCTCCGGCTACTTCAAGGCCTTTACTCTGAAAGAATTTCTTAGCGCTTTGAAGCGTTTTGTCATCAACAATATTCATGTCACGGTGCACCTCAAGGTAAATCTTATCAACCTTCAGTTGAGAGGATATGACCTGCCAGGTAGAATAGCAATGCGGGCCCTTTTGGACTTCATAGGATGGTGTAAATATAAAGTTTTATATTTTCCTTGCGTAAGGAATGAAATATATTGAAGTGTAATAATGATTTTAAAAGCTTTATGTGTTTATTTCTAATGTAAATGGTTTTGTTTAAATTAAAGTTAAAAATATCCTTAACTAACCGGAGTTGATCCAATAAAAAATTGAGCCATACAAAGTATCAAATTGCTTGTGAATATCCCTAATAATCGCAACGGATTATTGCTGCATTGTGATGTATGCCTGACGGGATAGCCACTATATGGTAGGGAAATATATTGTAAGCGAATTTTCTTATTACCATCACAGAATAGTCAAATCTCCAAATGCTAATGCTGAGAATATCAAATGATAGGGATTAGTTGAGCAGATCCCGGAACGGTGTCCGGAATGGGGGGAAAGATTAAGAATAATTGAACATTTGAATAATTGAATGTAGAATTGTTAAACGACTGCCCTCGGATTTCAGTGTGGTTCTGCTCAATCCCGACAGATTGCTTCCCCCAAAGTATCGGGGTCGCAATGACGATATCCTTATTGGCTTAACTTAGCAACATTGCCCAGGTTCCGCTTTTCCACTTTCACACTTTTCCACTTTTCCACTTTTCCCCTTCTCCACTATTGACCCACTGAACCACTGAACTAATAAACCAGCCTGACACGAATGGTATAAGGAATCTTCTTCAGCTCTTTCAGCACAGAACTATCCAGTTCGCTCTCGGTCTCGATGATCACGTAGCCAATCTCAGGATCGGTCTGAAGGTGTTCTGCCGAGATATTAATGCCCCTGGATGTAAAGAAGTTATTGATCTCACGCAGCACGCCGGGGACATTCTCATGGATATGAAGAAACCGTTGCTTGGAAACGTTTGCCTGCAGTGAAACCTCCACGAAGTTCACTGCACCGATGGTAGAACCTGTGTCGCTGAATTTAACCAGCTTTTCGGCGACCTCCGTAGCGATATTTGATTGTGCTTCCAGTGTACTCCCACCGATATGCGGCGTAAGTATCACGTTGTTGAATTCCTGCAGTTCGGATTCAAATGGCTCTTCATTGGAAGCCGGCTCAACAGGGAAAACATCGGCAGCAGCACCTGCAAGGTGTTTTGTTCGCAATCCTTCAGCGACTGCTTTATAATCGACCACATCACCACGCGAGGCGTTGATAAGACATGCTCCCTTTTTCATTGCTGAAACCTGGGTTTTTGATATCATATTCCGGGTTAATTCGGTGGAAGGAACATGGATGGTTACGGTATCGGATATGTTGAGCAACTCATTCAGACTAGTCATAGGCCGTGCATTTCCCAGGCTCAGCTTTTTCTCGATATCATAATAGACGATATTCATGCCCATGTTTTCCGCAAGAATGGATACCTGCGAACCGATATGTCCATAACCGATTATTCCGAGTGTTTTGCCTCTTACTTCCACTGAATTCCGGGCTGATTTCATCCAAATGTGATCATGTGCAAGGGCATTTTTTTCAGGTATGCCGCGCATCAGCATGATGCACTCGGCGATCACCAGTTCGGCTACGGATCTGGTATTGGAAAATGGGGCATTGAAAACCGGTACACCCATCCTTTTGGCAGCCATAAGATCGACCTGGTTTGTGCCTATGGTGAAACACCCTATGGCAATCAGTTTCGGGGCTTTTTGGAGTATATCGGCGGTAAGTTTTTGGCGGCTCCGTATGCCGATGATATGCGTATGCTGCAGCCTGGCAATAAGTTCATCATCGGACAATGCTTCTTTGTAGCATTGAATATCGCTATACCCGTTTGCCCTGAAGTGCTCCAGAGCGTTTTCATGCACGCCTTCAAGCAGCAGCACCTTAATTTTACTTTTATCGAGGGAATACTTTTTCATGATCAATTACTTCGAAAAATATTATACACCAGCGTGCATGACGGAATGATATGGCAAAATATAAGTTTTCAGTTTTAAAAATTTTAATGTCTTGCTGAGTTAACTTAAAAATCCGCCAGCAGCGTCCGCTCCAATGTTCTGGCGGTATTTATTAAAAACCTTCATATAAAGATAGGAATTTTTGGCGCGTGCTGACCGCAAACCAAATAAATTACCTGCTATTTCAAATGCCATCTTTGGGAACTTTGCCGCGGGCGATTTCTTCACGGGCTTTTTGGCTGAATGGCTGATCAAACAGGTTGTCGGTTTGTTGTGAAGAGCGAAACAACTCACAAATGAATCCCATCCTATCGCCAAGCTTAGACCAGTTATCTGCCCCTTTTTTTCTTAATTTATCAAGGTCGTCATCGAACTTGTGAAGAAAGATGATAAGTTCCGGTATAGTAAGAGTACGGAGCTGTTCAGGGATTTGTTCGGGCCATGGAATATGATTGCCCCCCAAAGGTAGAACTCTCCCACCAGGCAATGACAGATTCATGGAAAATCGGGTGGCTATACGCTGCCATTCTTTTTGCATTTCTGCCCGCACTTTATCACGATTCACACCAAACGGTTTGAGCAAGGCGAAAGTCAGACGAATTTTCAGAAGTCTGCCTAAACCCTCAGTAATTACTACAACTATCGGTGCATCCATTGCTTGCTGGATATCAACCTGCAGGCGGGTCTGTTCGTGGAGTCCGATCTGACAATTGGCCAGAAGCATCAGTTGTGCCCTTTTGGAAGGATTGGGTTCAGCAGCTACCAGGGCATAGTTTGAGAATGCCATGCGCAATATGTCTTGCCCTCCCTCAGAGGTTGGCCCGGGATGCAGGCTGGCTAAAAACTTTGTGAGACTGGAATTCCTTTTCGCGTTGGGTAAGCTCATTAAGGCATTGAATTGAAAAAATAATGGCGCCAATTCAGCGAACACTTTCCGGTTCCCATTGGCTACATCCTCGCTGACGCGCAGCAGCAGAGTGCGAATTTGCGCTAAAATGTCAACTTTAGCTCCGGTATGCTGGTAAATCCATAATAACACTGGCCCAAACTTTGGTCGAAGACGGGCTTCGTCATTCAGAAATTCCACAAACACCCCTGGAAGTTCTTCACGGCGTATAGAGATACCCGCGGTCCGGGATGCCCATGTAGCAAATGTACACCAGTTGGCATTTCCTGAATTGATTGTACTTTCAAACTCAGCTGAGAGATCATAATAGCACTGGGTAATTTTCAGATTGCGAAGGACAATATTGCTTTCCTCCGATATGCGGGCAATATCTTCTTGTGTCATGGTTGGCTGTCAGCTTTTGGTAACAGTACCTGGATAGATGTTGGTGAATTTAGCTGATAAATGGAATTGTTCCAAGTATCCTAAATTAATAACGCACCATACTATGGCAGCTGAGGAAGTTAAATATTAAAGCCAACTCTTACCAGGACGGTAATTACTCCGATAATATAAATGGTCGTGAATATTGTTTTATTATGACGGGCCAGCCAATTGGGCAGGTAAATATCAAAATTGTCCTTATCAGAATCCGAGTATTTCCTGGCCATGATTGTCAATGGACAGCTCATTTTAAAAATGGTCAAGACAATTCCTTCACCAATAATCAGGGTTATTGCGATCCAGGTATAAATGTTTATTATGCCGCTGATTCCTGAATAGACAACATAAAAAATCACACCGACGAAGAATATCCATATCAGAGTGTGCATGAACTTAATTGCTATTAACTTTTCGGACTGTTTTTTTAGTCATCATCCTTTTTTTGGGTGGTGCCCCGTCGTCCGGGGTCTTGTGTCTTCTGCGGGGCTTCCCGTTGGGTGGCGTGGTCTCTGGGGTTTGTTTGTTTCTGTCGTTCGTTTGGGGGGGGGTGCGTCTTGCGGGGGCTTTGCTGTTTTTTGTGTTTTTGTCTGGGGTTCTGGTTCTTTCGTCTGTGGCCTGTTTTCGTCGGGTTTCCCCTTTTTTGTTTTTTAGGACTGTGGTGTTACTATTATCGGTGCCCCCCCGCTACTGTTGCTTCTCGCCTTTCTTTTGGCTTTGGGGTTTCCGTTGTCTGTCCCTTTTCCCGCGGTTCTCCGGTGTGTCCCTTTCCTTATTATTGAACCATTGAACTGTTGAACTAACTAATACTTCATCCTCGGATCGGGCACTGCATTTAGCCCTGAAAAATCACCAGCGAGATACTTGTAATGTGCGGCGATGGCGATCATAGCTGCATTGTCGGTGCAGTATTCAAAAGCCGGGATATACGTTTGCCAGCCAAGTTTCTGTCCTACTTCCAAAAGCCGACGGCGCAATTCGCTATTGGCAGAAACACCACCCGAAATAGCTACATGCTTTATCCTATGCTTTGCAACAGCTTTCTTTAACTTGTTCATCAGCATATCGATAAGTTTCTTCTGGATTGATGCGCAGATGTCGGGCATGCGCTGGGCAAGTAATTCAGGATTTTCTTTAATATGGTCACGCAAAAAATATAGTATCGCCGTCTTGATACCGCTGAAAGAATAGTTGAATCCCGGTGTACTGGTGTCAGGGAAAGGGAAAGCGTCAGGATTTCCAGAGGCTGCGTATTGATCGATCAGAGGCCCGCCTGGGTATGGCAAACCAAGTAATTTTGCTGACTTGTCAAACGCCTCTCCTACTGCGTCATCGAGTGTTTCTCCAAGGATTTCCATATCCAGGTAATCCTTCACCAGCACAATTTGTGTATGGCCGCCACTGACAGTCAGACAAATAAATGGAAACTCTGGTTTTGGATCGTCGATAAAGTGTGCCAAAATATGAGCCTGCATGTGGTTGACACCTATGAGCGGTATATTTCGCGCCAGCGCCAGCCCTTTGGCAAAAGATACCCCAACAAGTAAAGCACCAAGAAGTCCCGGCCCCTGTGTAAAAGCAACAGCTGACAACGAATTTTTGTCGATATTTGCCTCAGTGAGCGCCCGGTCGATGACCGGAACTATATGCTGCTGATGCGCCCTTGAGGCGAGTTCAGGCACAACACCACCAAAATTACGGTGTACGGATTGCGTAGCAATGATATTATTGAGAACTTTTGCGTTTTGTATTATAGCCGCTGAGGTTTCATCACAGGAAGATTCGATGGCTAATATATTAATATCCATAAGTAGTTGAGCGACAAGAAAAAAAGCAGGGCGCAAGTTATAAAAAAACGGCTTTTTGGCATAGGCCTGAAAATCGCCTTGTTCGCTGTATCGCTTTTAGTCATTACATCCATACTGATAAGCATCCCGGCTATTCAGACAAAAATCATCCGTAGGATTACTGAGCCGGTTTTTCAGAAAATCGGTCACAAATTAAGCGTTGAATTTGTAAGTGTTCGCTGGTTTGACACCATACTGTTAAGTGGTGTAGAAATCCAGGATACTAAAAATCACGCGATGATAAAGGTAGACAGGCTCATACTGGACTTCAAATTGACTGAGCTACTGGCGAATAATAGTATCTATTTTGACAAGGCGATATTACAGGGTGTGAATATCGAAATGCTGAATAATGCTCCCGATGATAAATTTAATCTCAATTATTTTATTGATGAAATAAGACGAGCGCTAGCACCAAAAAAAAAGGCATCAACTGATCCGCGCACCTTCAAAACCGACATTATAATCATTACCAATGGCCGGTTTAAAATGTATCGCGACAACGTCGCCGTGATCACCAACCGTTTTGACCAGAATCATTTCACTTTGCTGGATGTGGATGCCCGACTGACAGATTTCGTTCTTGTTTCCGGTGTTATTGATTTTTCAGTGCAAAGTCTGCAGTGTCAGGATTCAGCCTCTGGTCTGCAAGTCAAGGATTTGGTTACCAATTTCAAAAACACACGCCAATCCATGGTATTTCAAAACATGGAACTGACTGCCGGCAATTCGAGGCTGAGCCAATCCATGGTTTTCAACTTCAAACAACCTTCTTCCCTTCGCTATTTTGTTGACAGTGTGAAATTGACCGTGAATGTGAAAGAGTCTTTGATTCATTCAAAAGATCTTGGGATTTTTGCACCTGCCCTATTGCAATACAATGATTACTACCGGCTATCGGGGTTTATGGAAGGGTCGGTCAATCGGTTTAATGCCCAGGATATCACCTTGCGTTTTGGCAGGAACAGTGTATTGCGCGGATATCTCAGTATGAATGGGCTGCCATTGATTTCGGAGACCTTTATTGATGCTAAAATTACAGAAGGTGAAGTTCGGTCATTGGACCTGGGCCCCTATATCAGCAGCGCCAATCTTGAGAGCATCATGAAATTTGGCGTGATAAACCTTGCCGGGGGATTCTCTGGTTTTCCTGGTGATTTTGTCAGCAACGCGAGCTTTAACACCCAAATAGGTAATTTTAGTACTGATATAAATCTGAAACTGGGCTCTACCCCAGATGAAGTCCCATCCTATTCAGGAAAGCTGGAAACGACAGGTTTCAACCTGGGAATACTTCTTTCCGACACTTTGCTTTATCAGCAACTCGACATGACCGGCTCCATTCGCGGCAGCGGATTCTCGAGAGATCAGGCACGTTTTTACCTTATTTCGGAAATCAGCCGGGTCGGCATCAATGGCTATGACTATCAGAGCATCAGCACGAATGCAACTATGGCCGAAGGATTCTTCAATGGCAATCTGATCATTGATGATCCAAGTCTGAATTTCAGCGGAAATCTAAGCCTGGACCTGAACAGCTCCCCGGAAATAATAAAGATAAAGGCAGACCTCGGCAAGGCGATTTTGGATACACTAAAAATCACAAAAAAACCAGCGGCACTTAGTTCTTCCCTCAATGTGGATATGCGAGGACTTGCGCTGGACGACATAACAGGAACATTATTCTTTGAGAACACTCTTTTTTCATATGGAGATAAGGAATTTTTTGCTGAGCGGATGAACCTCACTTCCGAAAAAGACAGCCTCGGCCGTGCTTTGCGCATAGAAAGCCCCATTACGGATCTGGCATTGTCGGGGCAATTCGATTATTCTGTACTTTTCAAAGATGCCATGGAGCTTTATAAGGAATACAGTGTGCTATTCAGAAACCAAAGCAAGGAGATTCGTTGAGTTTTATAAGGATCGAAAATCCATAACCTCAGTCCCTTACGAAATGGATTTCAGTATAAATCCCAAGGGAATAAATGACCTTTTCAATTTATTTGACATCAACCTTATGTTATCCGCTGATACCAAAATTGCCGGTAGTATTCTGGGCGGCGAGCAACGGAAATTTGAGGTGTTAGCGGAAATGAGTCGGCTCGACATCAATAATTTTACGTTTTCGGGCAACGAAGTCCATGTTGAATCCCAAAAGCGAATGGATACCACGTTGGTTTTTGCCTCCTATAAGGTAAGATCGGATGAGCAATTTATCAATGCGAAATCAGTCGGCCAACAACTTGCATTCGATGCTGACTGGAAGGGAAACCTAATTGACATGGCCTTCAGGGTTAGCCAGACGAATTCCAGCAACTACCTGAGCACATCGGCAAATGTAGACATTTGTTCCGGATCAAACGCACATTCATATCAATCCAACGGAACTGAGTCTGATCGACAAAATCTGGCAGGTGAGTGAAAACAATAAAGTAATTCTGGAACATGAGAAATATTCCATCAACAACTTTAGCATTTACAATGGAGATCAGAAAATCAATTTCAATGGCGTATTATCAACCGATCCCGACGAGAACCTCTTCATTTCCATCGTTAATTTTGACTTTGAAAACCTGAATCCGCTTATGACAAAAAAACTCAATGGTGTGCTAAACGGGTTCATTGACGTGAAGGATTTTTTCAGAGAACGAAAAATTGACAGCCGGCTGAATCTTCGCGATTTCAAGATTAATGATTTCCTGGTCGGCAACGTGATCGCCTATTCTGAATATGACAATACGCTCAGGAACTTCGATGTGAACCTCGACGTGATCACAAATGGCAAACAAACCATGCTGATCAGTGGCAAATTTGACCCGGGTGATGCCACGAATCAACTGGATCTTGAAGCCAACTTTACCAGCGCTAATATTAACCTGATCCAGCCTTTTTATGAAGATATTATCTCAGATGTCAGTGGCCAGTTGGATGGAAAAGTTGCAATAAAAGGAAGGCTGAAAAACCTTGTCATCGATGGACGAGGAAAAACAAACGGCGGCGAGTTTACGCTCGATTACCTGAAAACGCATTATAAACTGGATGGCGAAGTCGTATTCGATGAGCACAATATTCAGTTTGTGGACTTCAAACTTCAGGATCATCACAATAATGAAGGCACCATCAGCGGGGTCATTTCGCACAATGCATTTAAAGAACTCTCCTACGATTTCAGCGGTTCCATGAAGAATTTCCTGGTGCTGAATACAACACCCAAAGACAACAACCTGTATTACGGCACTGCTTACGCCACCGGCAATCTCAGAATTTTTGGGAAGGAAAAAGTACTGAATATCTCAGCCACGGCCACCACCGCACCGGGCACGCGATTTTATATTCCCCTGGATGGCGGCGGCGAAGTTATAAAAGAGGATTTCATCAACTTCATATCCATACAGGATACCGTAGCGTTGCAGAAACGCACTGAAAGTAAAAAGGTAAATCTTGCCGGAATAAACCTGAATTTTGATTTTGACATCACCCGCGATGCCTACTGTGAAATAATATTCGATGTAACAGCCGGCGACATTATCCGCGGCCGCGGAAATGGAAAGATCAACCTGCAGATTGATACGAAGGGCGATTTCAATATGTACGGGGACTATATGATCGAGGAAGGCTGGTACAATTTCACTCTTTACAACGTCATCAACAAGGAGTTTCAGATAGAACCATCGAGCAAAATATCCTGGATTGGTGATCCCTATGAAGCCATCCTGGATATCAAAGCCAATTATGAGCAACTGGCTTCTCTGACACCTATACTTCGCGCCACACAGGATGATATAAACCTAAACCCGGAACTTAGCCGAAAATATCCAGCGAAGGTTTTGCTGGGCATAAAAGGTAGTTTAATAGCGCCTGAAATCGAATTTGGAATTGACATCGATGAATATCCCAAAAATGCCATTTATAGAAATGTTTCTTATGAAACTCACCTCACAGCCTTCAAAAATAAATTGGCCACCGATGAACAGGAGTTAAAGAGGCAGGTGTTCAGCCTCATTATTCTGAAAAACTTCTCCAGTGAAAATGCATTCAATGTCGGTGGTTCTGTGGAAAAAAGCGTGAGCGAGTTTATCTCCAACCAGATAAGTTACTGGGTGACGCAATTTGATGAAAACCTGATCATCGATGTTGATCTTGGTTCGCTTGATGAAGAAGCTTTCAACACGTTTCAATTGCGTATGTCCTATTCTTTCCTCGATGGCCGGCTTCGTGTAACACGCGACGGCGGCTTTAGCGATGCTGCCACTGGCACCAACGTAGCCAGCGTACTTGGCGACTGGTCAGTAGAATACCTGCTGACGAACGATGGCAGATTGAGGGCAAAAATTTACAACAGGACAAATTATAATACCCTGAACCCAGAGGTGAGATCCGCCTCCACCACCGCAGGATTCAGCATTTTGCACACCACCAGCTTTGATAAATTGAAAGAAGTTTTCAAAAAGGCCCGCGACCAAAACCGGCCACCTGCCACCAATGAGCCGGCCCCACCATCAGAATCAACAGAACCTGTTTCAAAACAGTAATCAATAAGTTGAGTTTTAGTTGAAACTAAACAATACTCCGATGGCCCAACGCCAACAGATCTCCTTATTCTGGTTTCGACGCGATTTGCGATTGCGTGACAATACAGCCCTGATCCATGCCACGCATGAGAAATATCCTGTTTTACCCATATTCATTTTCGATAAGAATATTCTATCCAAAATTGATACCCCTAAAGATGCAAGGGTTACGTTCATACATTCCACAGTAGCAACTTTGAAGTCAGAATTGGAGCGGCATGGCAGCACTCTGCAAACCTACTACGGCACGCCGGAAGCGATTTTTGAAGTGCTTTTTAGAGATTATGAGATTATGGCTGTTTATACCAACCGCGACTACGAACCAGGACGCCATTGCAAGGGATAAATCGATTGAATCATTGGCACATAAGGCTGGCGCTAAATTCTTGTCTTTCAAAGACCACGTGATCTTCGAAGCGCCTGAAGTGCTGAAACAGGACGGTACGCCGTTCAAAGTTTTCACGCCTTTTAAAAGAGCCTGGCTTTCAAAACTCAACGAATCCGGACAGGAAGTAGAGACTGTAACGCCTGACTTTCAAAATTTTGTAAAGGCTGATCCGGCAGCATTTCCGACATTGGCGGAGATGGGTTTTGAGGCATTTTCCGGAGATATCCCAAGTCAAAAGCCAAGCGCAGCTATCATTGGCAATTATGATAAAACCAGGGATTTCCCAGCTCAAAATGGCACTACAAAGCTTGGGATTCATCTGCGCTTCGGCACCGTTAGTATTCGTGAAATGGTGGCCCTTGCCCGTAAAATGAACGACACGTGGCTGAACGAATTGATTTGGCGCGAATTCTATTCCTATATCATGCAGCACTTTCCTCATGTCACTGATCGGGCTTTCAACAAAAAATATGATAAAATCCCATGGCTGAATAGTGAATCTGATTTTGATAAATGGTGCAATGGCCTCACCGGTTATCCAATTGTTGACGCCGGTATGCGGGAACTAAACGCCACGGGTTATATGCACAACAGGGTTCGGATGATTACCGCCAGTTTCCTCACCAAACACCTGCTCATCGACTGGCGCTGGGGGGAATCCTACTTTGCCTCCAAACTATTGGACTACGAATTGGCATCCAACAACGGCGGATGGCAGTGGGCCGCAGGCACCGGCACCGATGCACAACCGTGGTTCAGAATATTTAATCCGTATGCCCAGGCTGAGAAATTCGATCCCAACAATGAATATATTAAAAAATGGGTCCCTGAATACGACAGTCCCTCCTATCCAAAGCCGATGGTCGACCATAAAAAAGCCAGAGAAAGGGCCTTAGCCACGTTCAAATCTGTTTTAGCATAATCGCTCAGTAATGTATAATTTCGCGCATGAGATCGTTTATTGGGGCCGTGGCAATATGCCTCCTTTTTAGTCATCAATCACATGCAAATGTCCTTGCTGCCAGCGACTCATCGGGCATTGACAAAAAGCGACTGGGAATAGTATTGGTTGGTACAGGTGTAGCCTATGGCGTTTCGTTGGCTGCATTGAGTCAGGCCTGGTACACTAACCGCGGAACATCCTTTCATTTTTTCAATGATAATTCGGAGTGGAACCAGGTGGACAAAGCCGGCCACTTCTACAGCGCATACCAGTTGAGCAGAGTTGGAAATGAGCTCTTTCTCTGGACGAACATGTCGGAAAAAAAATCTGCCATCTGGGGTTCGGTAATGAGCCAGGCCTTTATGGTCACTATCGATATTTTCGATGGATTTTCTGATGAATATGGCTTCTCATGGGGAGATATTTCAGCCAATCTATTGGGTTCCGGGCTGTTTTTATCACAGGAGTTGCTTTTTAAGGAGCAAAAAATCAAAGTGAAGTATTCCTTTCACTTTACAGAATATGCTGCGATGCGTCCCGAACTGCTTGGAAGCACTCCGATGGAGGAAATCCTTAAGGACTACAACGGTCATACCTATTGGCTTTCATTCGATGTGTATTCGATTTTCAATAAAAGTCCCATCATTCCCAAATGGCTGAACCTCGCCGTAGGCTATGGCGCTGAAGGAATGGTATATGGCCATGAATATGAAAACAATGCAAACGGATACCAAAGCTACCGTCAGTTTTACCTTGCACTCGACCCCGACTTGTCGTATATCAGGACCAGGAGTAAATTGCTGAAGAGCTTGCTATTTTTCGCAGATATGATTCACATCCCTGCGCCAACACTCGAATACAACAGTCAGGAAGGATTTATGTATCATTGGTTTTATTTTTAATTATGAAAATAGGCGATAAAGTCAGGTTGCTACGCGGCACCGAAGAAGGCTACATTAAAGCGATAAGGGGAAATATCATAGACGTCGAAATCGAAGACGGGTTTGTGATTCCATCGGTAAAAAACGAGGTCGTGCTGGTAAACCGGCGTGAATCGGAGGTATTTAAAAAAGAGACCACCACCGAAACAAAGCCGGAATTTATTCGGAACAATCTGCCGGGTGGTTTACTCCTCGGTATTTCACAGACCACGGATGGGCGTCATCAACTTGTTTTCCTGAATCAAACCAGGGACATCGTATTATTTTGTGCTTATCAATATGATAAGAAGGTTTTCCACAACGTGCTGGCGGGTATGTGTATGCCCGATGACTTGGTGGCTTCAGACAATGCCTTGCATCCATCGTCTTCAGGACTATACAAAATGAGAGTCCAGTTGATCAGGTGCCAGCAGGAAACAAAATTGCCGCCGCTGCCATCGGAGATCGAACTGGAACTTAAAATTGATCGATTCCATTTCGACACGTATCTGGGGCAAATCAAGAAGGATGTTCACCTGGCTCGCCTGGAACAATCTACTCAATCTCTAATAGATTCAGAGCAATTGAAAATGAGTATGACAGAAGGCAAGTCGCCTTCTATACCAAAGGAAAAACCGCTCCGTTCAGCCGAACAGATCGTGGATTTGCATGTTGACAAGGACGCTGAAAAACTGGCCGATAGTCAGATATTTGGTTATCAGCTTGAATTATTCGAAAAAGCCTACGACCGGGCACTGGTTTCCAATGTGGAAAAATTGAAGATTATCCATGGAATCGGAGGTGGAAAACTGCGCTTAGAAATCCATAAGCGCCTGAGCAACAGGAAGGAAGTGCGATTCTTCGAGGATGCCGATAAAGATAGATTTGGCTATGGTGCTACTGTAATATATTTTTAGTTATTGCAGGAGAGGCGAAATGCATATTCCTTTTTTTATTGGCTTTTTTATGATTATTTTACTAAATATTAGAAAGAATCTTTTTAGCCTATTAATCAAAATCCAAAATGGAATTCAATTTTAATGATTTCATGGAAAAGTTTGCCGATGAAATCGGAGGACAGTTTTCTGAATACGACCAAAGCAAATCCGTTATTATTGTTCCACTTGAAGAAAACAGATTTCAGGCGGTGCTGGGGGTAATGAAATACAATGATAAATTCAAAAAACTGGGTGTTGAATTTTCGTCTAAAGTTTGTCCCTTTTCCGATGACATCGATTGCAAGCAATTGGTACTCGAGAACGCCAAGACCTGTTACGCCAAATTCGTCATCGTGGATGATTTTGTAAAAGTAGAGGGCTCTACTTTTGTGGAAAGCGTAAAGGAAGATGGCCTGAAGGAGATAATTCGCGAGGTGGCCCAGTTAGCCGACGAGTGGGAATTAAAACTCACAGGTCTTGACGTAAACTAATATGTGAAATACTGATAAAAACCCGGGCGGTATTCCCTTGAATTCTGTTTGGGTTTTTTATTTATATGTACAACAATAAAAGTGCAAAAGGTCTTATCGCTCCGACATGTCGGGGAGGAAAGTCCGGACAACAAAGAGCACCGTACTTCCTAACGGGAAGGCTCCGGGAAATCGGGGACAGATAGTGCCACAGAAAAAATACCGCCCCGACTTGTCGGGGTAAGGGTGAAATGGCGAGGTAAGAGCTCACCGTGCCGTTGGTGACATCGGTAGCATGGCAAACCTTACGGGTTGAAAGATCAAATAGGTTTTGTTTTTCGAATGAAAATGGGCTGCTCGCTCATGGTTCTCCGGAACCGGCAAAACGGGTAGATCGATAGATCCCGCTGGCGACAACGGGACCAGATAAATGATAGGAGTCCTGACATGCCTGTCTTTGGCAGGTAGATCAGGGAACAGAATCCGGCTTATACTTTTGCACTTTTTTTTAATTGAACAACATGGCAAAGATTCTCATCATCGACGACGAAAAAAGCATCCGCAGCACCCTGCGCGAAATCCTTGAATACGAAAAATACGAAGTCCATGAAGCCGCTGACGGCCACGACGCGCTGGAAAAACTGTCCAACGAGCGATTTAATCTGGCCCTTTGCGATATTAAAATGCCCAAAATGGATGGGATCGAAGTCCTGGAAAAATGCCAGGAAATAAATCCTGAAGTACAGTTTATCATGATCTCTGCCCATGGGTCGATCGAGACGGCGGTGGATGCTGTAAAAAAGGGGGCCTACGATTTTATTCAAAAGCCACCTGATCTCAACCGTCTGTTAATTACCGTTCGAAATGCTCTGGAGAAATCATCACTTGTCACGGAAACAAAAGTCCTAAAGAAGAAAATATCCAAATCATTTGAAATAATAGGTGATTCGCCAGCTATTAAGATGGTCAAGGAAACGATCGAGAAAGTAGCGCCGACCGAAGCACGGGTATTGATTACAGGTGAAAATGGTACCGGAAAAGAATTGGTGGCGCGTCAGCTCCATATGCTTTCCAACCGCTCCGCCAATCCATTTGTGGAAGTGAATTGCGCAGCTATCCCTTCAGAATTAATCGAGAGTGAATTATTTGGCCATGAAAAAGGATCGTTCACTTCTGCGGTAAAGCAACGGATAGGCAAATTCGAGCAGGCTGATGGCGGCACACTTTTCCTTGACGAAATTGGTGATATGAGCCTGTCTGCCCAGGCCAAAGTTCTTCGCGCACTCCAGGAACACAAGATTAGTCGTGTAGGTGGTGACAAGGACATTACCGTGAATGTGAGGGTGATTGCCGCAACAAACAAGGATCTTAAGGAGGAAATAAAGGAGAAGAAATTCAGGGAAGACCTCTACCATCGGCTGAGCGTGATACTCATTCATGTACCGCCGCTCAGGGACCGTAAATATGATATAAAACTACTGGTGGCTAAATTCCTCGGTGACATCGCAACAGAACACGGATCAAGAAAAAGTTCGGTTGATGAGAAGGCCATTGAAGCCCTGCAAACAATGGAATGGACCGGCAATATCCGCGAACTCCGCAACGTTACTGAGCGCCTCGTAATCATGTGCGGTGAGCGGATTTCCGCTGAAGACGTAAAAAAATACTGTTAGACCCGGGTCGCCGGTTTTTCAACTTTCTTTAAAGAATCCTTTGTATAGGTAGGACAAGTGGTCTGTGTGCATGCCATTGTACCCGCGATGAGTACCACAACAACAAATAATTTTAATTTCATAATACCCCTGTTTCGTGAATTAATTCATCCAAATAAAGCGGATTCATATAAAATTAAAAAATGGATGTAATGTTTTGGCAAAGGATAATTATTAAACAAGCAGATTACACCCCCGAATATCTGAATTATCCATTCTTCCCAGCACTTTAAAACGCTCACCGCCAGATATACCAAGGTCTTCGGATTCGATAAATGCGCAGCTATGGATATTCGCCAAATCAATGATGTTCAGACCACCGTGTCTTTCAGGAGGCAAAATGGTAAAAGGATCATATTGGTCGCGGATCAGTACTTTCATCCAGGGAGGTGGGTGAAAAAAACCATCACCGAGCATATACGCCTGGCTCATCAATTCAGTCATTCCATATTCTGATGAAATCCGGCTGTTTTTAAAGGATTGCCTCAAAACCTCATGCAATTCATCTCTCACCAGTTCTTTTCCCTTTCCTTTCATTCCGCCTGTTTCCAGAATAGTGAGGTTGGGCATATCTATGGTAAATTTGCTTGCAAAATCCAGCAGGGCAAAAGTGACACCGAAAAGAAAAACGTGTGAATTGGTGGATTTCAGTTTTACCAAAACCTGGTAAAGTTTTGAGTATTCATGGAGGTAGAAGCCGGAATCGGGATGCTTTGTCAGGTGAATAAAATGGTCAACCATCGCCACCAAAGATGAATTGTTCCGTTCGAGATAGGATGGCAAAAGACCAAGTACCACCGAGCCATTAAGTTCACCAAAAACCCGAGTAAAAGCCATTTCACTCACATTATGATAAAATGACACATCCTCCATCGCATGCTTGCTCACTGCTACACCCGTAGTGCCGCTACTTGAAAATATAGTCTTTGCTTCATATTCGCCTGCTCTGACATGATGCGACTTAAAAAATTGAATCGGCAAAAAGGGGATTGCTTCTATATCATGAATATTATGGGGGTAACAACCTAAGCATTCAAGATATTGTCTGTATGTATTATTGTGTTCGGCTTGCCAATAAAATAAGCTCAAAGCATGGTCATGAAAGTTTTGAATGTTGGTTTTAAAAATCTTACTTTTAAAACTATTTATAAAATCCATGCGTTATAAGTGCGTAAATAAAAATCAAAGATAAGTGACAGAAAAACCCGTTTATCATCCGCTTTGGCTTTTATTCCTTCTTTTCGGGTTTGTTACTTGCCAGGAGCGACCTGTGCTGCCATTTACACCTTCCATTTCGATCGACGACTTTTATTTTCAGATCATTGCCAGTGCCGATGGTAGAAACCTACGGGATTCTATTGTTGTGAAAGTGAATTTTGAGGATGGCGATGGAGATCTTGGACTAAATGCCAATGAGACCAATCCACCTTACCAATTATACGATGTCGTACTGGTCGGGGGCGATACGCTGCAATACGGGGATAACGATACGTTGCCGGAGTATAACTGTTTCGATTACGAAATAATCACCACAACCAGCTCTGCTGGTGGGGTTTTGGTTGTTGATTCAGACACTATATATGTGCAGAGGAATCCAGACCACTACAACTTCTTTCTGACCTTTCTTATCAAAGAAGGCAATGAATTTGTGGAATACAATACCTACGAGCGACTTTGTGCCGGGCCATTTAATGGAAGATTTTTTATTTTGAATACGGCTGGCGATGTGCGACCTCTCACAGGCATATTGCAATATGGCTTTATTTCGAGTTTTCGACTTCTATTCCGAAACGACATCGTGAAACTTCGGATCCAGATTCAGGATAGGCAGTTGAATAAAAGTAATATTGTGGAAACTGATGAGTTTAACATCAGCGAAATAGCCCGCCCTCCACAATAGTCTTGAACTTTCAATAAATCTCAGGAAAATCCAGCGGATTTACCTCGTGCAACAAAGCGTAGACACGCTCGTAAATATCTTCGGCATTTACTTTTGAGAAATAATCACCGTCTGATGAGTATGCTGGTCTATGGTCTTTTGAGCACAATGTAATCGGCTTGGCATCCAGGTATCTGTACCCATCCTGCACCTCCAAAACCTGCTGCATCATAAAGGCAGAAGCACCTCCTAAAACATCCTCATCTGCAAAAATAACCCTGTTAGTCTTTTGCAGAGACTTTACGATCGAATGATGGATGTCGAAAGGCAACAGCGTCTGAACATCAATAACCTCTAATGAAATACCTACTTCCTTAAGCTGCCGGGCAGCATCCATGGCGATTCTGCACATTGCTCCATAAGTAACTATCGTGCAATCTGTGCCCACATTCAAAACCTCCGGCACTCCGATTGGCAAGGTAAATTCACCGATGTTATCCGGAATCTGTTCTTTTAACCTATAACCATTCAATGTTTCAATAATAAGGGCGGGATCGTCGGATAAAAGCATGGTATTATAAAACCCTGCCGCTTGCGTCATATTCCTCGGCACAAGCACATAAATTCCCCTGATGCTGTTGAGTATCATACCCAGGGGTGAACCTGAATGCCACACACCCTCCAGCCTGTGACCGCGTGTTCTGATGATTACTGGAGCTTTCTGACCGCCGACAGTTCTATACTGGATACATGCTAAATCATCAGACAGCGTCTGAATCGTGTAAATGAGATAATCGAGATACTGGATTTCAGCGATTGGTCGCAAACCCCGTAATGCAATGCCAATAGCCTGGCCTGTGATGGTGGCTTTCCTGATACTGGTATCCTGGACGCGCAATTCTCCGTATTTTTCCTGCAATCCGGCAAAAGCCTGGTTAACATCTCCGATTTTTCCAACATCTTCACCAAATGCTATTACCCTTGGATCTCTGGCGAGTATGGCATCGAAACATGCCTGCAACACTTCTCTTCCATCAACTTCCTTTGAATTTTCGGTAAAAACAGGAGCTACAATTTTTACTTTGAGCGCTGATTCTTCCGATTCACTGTAAATATGAGAGCTGTAATCGCGCTGGTTCCTGGCATCATTTACTTTGAGCCATTCATTAATTTGCCTCCTTGCCGGGCACGATTGATTCCTGGTATAGCGCAGTGCATATTTGAGTGGCTTGATCGTTTCCAGTTTTAATGGATTAGGCAATGCTTCCAGGCCTTCCCGGAACTTTGTGAGTTGCTCCGATGGACCGAGTTCAGCATTCAGCTTATCCAGCAATGACACGGCCTCCTTCTTATCTTTTTTTAATACATTAATAAACTCCTCCCACGCTTTGTTTTTGGCATCTCTTGCCATCTTTGAAGCCTCCTTTTCGACAGCATCCAGTTGCCCCTGATGGGCGATTTCATTTTCAAGAATCCATTCCCTGAATTTTTTCATGCAGTCGAATTCTCTTTCCCAGTCCAGCCTTTCTTTAGATTTATATCGCTCATGAGAGCCGCTGGTGGAGTGACCTTGTGGTTGAGTCATTTCGGCGACATGGATTATTGATGGAATATGTCTGTCGCGGGCAAGTGCCGTTGCAGCGCGATAGGCAGATACTAATTCCAGATAATCCCAGCCAACTACCCGATACAATTCAAGTCCCCTTTCATTTTCATTGCGCCGGAAGCCTTCCAGCACTTTCGATATATCTACTTTTGGTGTGTGTAGTTCATTAGGTACAGATATACCATAGCCATCGTCCCAGATGGACAACACCATGGGTATTTGCAGCACTGCTGCTGCGCTGATTGATTCGAAGAATATACCTTCAGAGGTGCTGGCGTTTCCTATGGTTCCGAAGGCTACTTCATGACCCTTGCGTGAAAACATAGTTAACTTATGCAATTCCTCGTTATCCCGATAAAGCTTGGAAGCCCATGCCAACCCAACTAACCGGGGCATCTGTGCGGCTGTGGGCGACACATCAGAACTGCTGTTTTTCATGGCAGTCTGGTCTTTCCATTTGCCCTTTTCATCAAGCATACGTGTTGCAAAATGGCCATTCATCAGCCGGCCACCAGAAGCAGGTTCGGCTTTCATGTCGGTATGCGCATAGAGTTGCGCGAAAAATTGTTGCAGGGTGAGCATTCCCGCTGCAAACATAAAAGTCTGGTCGCGGTAATAGCCCGATCGGTAGTCTCCATTCCTGAAATACCTCGCCATAGCCACCTGGGCTACTTCCTTGCCATCACCGAAAACACCAAATTTTGCACGACCCAGAAAAACTTCCTTCCTACCAATGAGGCTTGCTTCCCTGCTCGCGAATGCCATTTTATAGTCGTTCAGGATGTCGGCGGTCGATAAGCCGAGTTCTTTTAGTTTATTGACCGGATTTAGCTTAACAGATGTCATGTTTTAATAAATTAGTTACAAAAAAAGCTACTTTCATGTTGGACAAATTTAATAGAATCAGCTCCCTTTTACAATTTACCTTTTCATCAAATTCAAAATAAAAAACTGTCTTCAGAATCAAATTCCACCCATTAGCAAAAGAATATTCGATAGTATAACTAAAACACAAAATTATATTCTAAGCTGGCTAACAATCAAAAAACAAAATTGAATCGCCTGATTATTTCACAAAACCCAGAACTAAAATAAATATAGTGACCACACGAAGAAATCCTCATGTGATACTTAAAATTTTTATGACTGAAACTCCCCTATTCCGGCGTGTATTGTTTCATTCAATTCTCCTTGACTATCCTACCTAAATTCAATTGCTCATCCATCTCTATTCCTCATGCGCAACGTATATTTGCACCGTAAGTATCTAAAAATAATTCTATTATGATTATCGGTGTTCCCAAGGAAATAAAGGATAATGAAAACAGGGTGGCGCTGACCCCCGCCGGCGCTAAGGAATTGTACAAAAATGGCCATAGCGTTTATATACAGAAAAATGCCGGGCTCGACAGCGGGTTTGAAAATGAAGAGTATGAGCAAGTCGGAGCCAAAATAGTCCCTGACATGGCGGATGTTTACGGTGTTGCAGAAATGGTCATGAAGGTAAAAGAGCCCATTGCCATCGAATATCCATTGATTAAAGAGCATCATTTGCTGTTTACATACTTTCACTTTGCCTCTTACCGTCCGCTCACAGAAGCGATGATGAAAAGCAAGGCGATTTGCCTGGCCTACGAAACTGTAGAGAAAACAGACCGGACACTGCCTTTGCTCATCCCCATGTCTGAAGTCGCTGGAAGAATGGCCGTGCAGGAGGGTGCAAAATACCTTGAAAAGCCCATGATGGGACGCGGCATTTTGCTGGGAGGCGTACCCGGAGTACCACCCGCCAAAGTACTTATCCTCGGAGGAGGTATTGTTGGGACTCAGGCAGCTAAGATGGCGGCAGGACTTGGTGCAGATGTCACGATTATGGATGTCAGCCTGGCCAGATTACGCTATTTGTCTGATATAATGCCAGCCAACGTGAGCACTATGATGTCCAACGAGTACAATATTCGCGAGCTGCTCCCACACCAGGATCTTATCATTGGAGCTGTATTAATTCCAGGGGCAAAGGCTCCGCATCTCATCACCCGCGACATGCTGAAAATCATGAAGCACGGAACTGTCCTGGTAGATGTGGCTGTTGACCAGGGAGGTTGTATCGAAACATGCACGCCAACTACGCACCAGGATCCTATTTATATCATCGACCACGTGATCCATTATTGCGTTGCCAACATGCCGGGAGCCGTGCCTTATACTTCTACAGTAGCGTTGACAAATGCAACATTGCCCTATGCGTTGTTATTGGCGAATAAAGGTTGGAAGGAAGCCTGCAGAGAGAATTATGAGTTGAAACTCGGTCTGAACATTGTCGGAGGTGAGGTTGTCTATCAGGCCGTTGCTGATGCCTTTGATCTGCCTTACACGGATGTTGACAAATTCCTGGTCTGAAAATTTTAAAATTGTCATTTACAATACTTACGGAAGGCCTCTTCGCCTTCCGTTTCCTTTGAAGCCGAGGATATAGAAAAAGCTTCGCACGCTTCGGATAATTGAGATTTCTCCAGATAAGCCAGTCCTAAATAAAAGTGCGCATAAGGCAACAGTGAGTCCATGTCCAGCGCTTGCCTTAACAAACGAATTGCATTATCGTCTTCACCGGTTTTTAAATACCAAATACCCTTGTTGCGATAGGCCCATGGATTTTCGAAATTAATGCCGATGCTCTCGTTTATGTTTGCCAACGCCTGATCGTACTCACCCGTCATAAGTTGGGCAAATCCTTTGTTATTCAGCAGGTAGGCGTTATCGGGCGAAATCCGCAATCCATCATTAAAATGAATCATGGCATTTTGATAATCTCCCTGGTTCATGCAAACCATGCCCAGCAAGTTCATGGCATCTGCCGATGCTGAATCCAGAAATAATGCCTTATTTCCCATGGATTTGGCGTCTTCAAATTTATTCTGAAAAAGCCACACCGTACCCAGATTGATGAGCGTTTCGACATTTTCACGATTTGCAGTTAAAGCCAATTCGAAATTATGAGCCGCGGAGTCATACTTATACTGGCTAAAAAAGGTAGCTCCTTTACCGAAATGAATGGCGGAAACGGGCTGATAATTCCCGGTTGCTGTGTTGTAATCGATCAGGCTACCTGCATAGTCCCTGATTTCATACCGCGCGTTGCCGCGATAGTAATACGCTTCATAAAATGTCGGATCGGCAGCGATACAATCTGTGAATGCCTTTATGGCATCATCATCACGACCCATTTTCTGATAGACAATACCGAGATTATTGTATGCCTGGGCGAATGAACTGTCGATCCCGATGGCCTCACGATAAAACCGCATGGCATCGGTGTACATCCTTTCCTTGTAGGAGACGTTACCCTTGTGCAGAAAGTGCATCTTCTTTTGATCTCGCCGGGTTTCGCCACAACCTGATAGAAAGAAAAGTGTGTAAATAAAAAATAATGAAATGCGGAACATAAACAATGATCAGCTAGCCAGGGCAAATGTATAGCTTTTGGTTATAATTCTGGCTTCGAGCTTATTGAGTATATAATACAGACCAAAATAAGTTCGGTTGATGTATAAGCCGTCTTTTGCTCCTCTGGCAGCATTGGCATTTTTTACTTCTTTGGACGAAGTGATTCGTTCACTGAGGTCATATATCTTTTTGAAGAAATCACCATCGCTGAAATCAAATTCATCCGAATGAAAAGGTTTGCCAAGCAAATCGACCATTTCCCTGAATAGTCCCTGGAACAGCACTTTTTCTTTTGGCGTGTCGCTGGTGTTGAGGAAAGAAAGGTCGTAAAGCCATTCTTCAAATTTTGAAGGGTCGGTTGCGAAGTCCCTATCGTGTATTCTGAAATATTGTTGATAAAAATCCAGTGGAATCTCCTTCACACACCCAAAATCAATGACGGCTACCGTACCATCTGCCCTGAACAAGTAATTGCCCGGGTGCGCATCGGCGTGTACTTTCTTCAAAACATGAATCTGAAAATCATAAAAATCCCATAGCGCCTGTCCGATCATATTCCGAATTTCCTGCGAAGGCTGTTTTAACAGAAAATGGTCTAAATGGAAACCATCCATCCACTCCATGGTGATTATTCGGTTTGATGAAAGCGCCGGAAAATAATGAGGAAATACCAGGTTGGGCAAGTGGTTGCAGGCTTTCGAAATTTCAGTTCCACGCTGCAATTCGAGATCATAATTGGTCTCCTCGATAAGTTTTTCCTGAACCTCGTCCATATAATAGTCGATGTCAGCATCACTTATATTAAAAAGCAGCCGGGCAACTGGTTTTACAATTTGAAGGTCGCTTTTCAGGCTTTGAGCCACCCCCGGATACTGCACTTTCACAGCCATCTTCTGCCCGTTTACTGTTGCCTGATGCACTTGTCCGATTGACGCCGCATTCACTGCCTTACTGGTAAAACTATCGAATAACTCCAGTGGCGCTTTTTTCAGCTGCTCTTTAAATGTTTTGACCACAAGCGGGTAAGACAAAGGTGGAGCACTGTACTGGGCCATGGCAAATTTTTGCTGATACGCCTTGGGCAGGAGTCCCTGATCCAAGCTCATCATCTGCGCCACTTTGAGGGCGCCGCCCTTCAGATGGCTGAGCGATTCGTAAATATCATGAGCATTTTCCTCGTGAAGCACTGTTTTATCAACCTGCTCATCAAATATTTTTCTTGTGTAATGCCTCATGTAGTTGCCGCCGATTTTAGCGCCTGTTTTAAGGAACTTACTTGCCCGCTGTACTTTGCTGGTCGGAATATTATTATACTCTTTCATATTAACGATGTTGTATGTGGAATTTGGCGAGGTCAACGAACGAATCGAGGCTGTTGGATCGCATGAGATCGAACGAAAAATTCACCGTCTTTTCGATCAACGCGTCGGTGCCGGATAAATTCTCGCTGGTGTCCTTTACCCAAAACCTAAGAATCATTACCGGCTGTGACCATAGAAGGTGTTGATATTTATCCGCAATCCATGGCCGGTTTGCGATCTCACCGGATGCGATACCTTCTGCTACCAATTGCCGGACTACTTCTTCAAAATATTTTTTCAGGGATTCAAATTCAGAAGGATATAGTTCATAAAAACTGAGTTTATTCAGCGTGAAAACAACAAAATCACGGTATTCCTTCATGGTTTCTATCCAGGTGAAGTAAAAACCAAGTAGTTTTTCATTCACCGAATATTCGGCAAACTCACTTTGCAAGCTTGTCTTTGTTACTGCTTCCGTAAAAAGCTCTTTCCAGAACGATTTTTCCAGCGATTTGAAAGAATCGAAATATTTCAGAAAAGTTTCCTCCGATATGGCCGCTTCGATGACAAACGCTTCGATAAATTCAGGTCGCTTTTTATTCTCTACGACCCAGGTGGTATAGGCGTTGTATATCTTTTTTTTGGTTTTATCCATCACTATCTGTATTGTACGTTGTAATTAACACCCGGAATATGGAATTGGTTACAACTCCATCACAACATCAAACTGATGGTGAAAGAGAAAAGTTGTGAGAGATACGACTTAAATGCAGCTTTATTTTCTGGGAAGGTGAATACCGGCAATCATGCACCGCACGCTGCCGCCACCGATAGTCTCAATAGTGCTTATATCTGCATGGATTAGTTGTCCAAACCGTGAAAGCGTTGCTTTTTGCTCTTCAGACAGACTGTTAAATGCCTGAGTTGACATCAAAAGGAACTTTTCACCCGAACGGTTGCGCAACTCGATCATGTTTCCGGCAAAACTATTCATTTGAGCAAATGAAATTTCCACAACTTCAAGCGCACCCGATTTAAGCGTATTGATTATTTCGCCGGCATCATCATGGTGTATCGCTTCCTTACAAACAACGGCGTAGCCATCACCGATTGTCATAATGACATTCGTATGATAAATATCTTTGCCATTTTCATCGGTTGCTCTAAAATGTATGCCTTCATAACCCATTGATTCAACCACATCATAAAAAAGGTGCTTGTCGGTCCGCGCTGAAGTATTAGCATAAGCCATCATGTTCTGTCGGTCGAATACTATACTTCCGGTTCCTTCAAGTATTCTGCCGTTCTTTTCTTCGGCAGTCAAATCGATGATATCAGAAACGAAGAAGCTCTTTTTCAGCTCTTCGATAATCTCTATCCTCCTCTCGAGTCGCCTGTTTGGGGTGAGCATAGGATAAAGAATTACTTTTCCATCTTCGTGAAATGATACCCAGTTGTTAGGGAAAACCGCATCTGGCGTTTCTTTGCCTTTTGGTGAAGGAAAAACAAATACCTGGATTCCATGACCACGCAGCAGGTTTACTAAATTATTGAACTCGGTTATTGCTTTTTCATGCACATGCTGGCCTTCGCAAAGCAAGGAATCCTTCTGAAACGCATTGGAGTAAGCGGTTTCATGATTATACCTGAAATGGTCCGGACTTACCATCATTACTGCTCGTGGAGATTGTGCCATATGCTGTAGATAAAATTAATGCTGGAAATTAAGCTATTCTTTTTTTGCCTGCAACTCTTTGTATCGCAGCAGTGCTTCCAGATAATAATAATCTCCGTAAACCAGCGGTGCATTTACCTCCGAATCTTTTGGTTTATGACCCGTGCAGTGTTTCAAAAGAAAATAATTATTCGTGCCACCGGATGCAAGATATTCATCCGAAGAAAGGTTTTTAAGAATCGTTACACCATAATTATAATATTTATCTCCATCAACAGGCGAATATCCGCTCAACTCAAGCAATGCGCTGGCAATGATCGCTGCCGCAGATGCATCCCGTGGTTCATTTGGTATTCCGGGGGCGTCATAATCCCAGTATGGTACTAGATCATCTGGCGTTTTTGAATGATTCATAATGAAAGCGGCTATTTTTTCTGCCTGATCAAGAAACTCCTGGTCCCCTGTCTCGCGATAACACATCGTAAAACCGTATAAACCCCATGCTTGTCCGCGGGCCCACGCTGACGAATCGCTTATTCCCTGGTGAGTCACCTTCGCCAAAACCTCGCCTGTTTCGGGGTTGTAATCCACTACATGGCACGAACTGTTGTCCTCGCGGTAATGGTTCTTCATCGTAGTTTTCGCATGGTGAATCGCTGCCTTTTTAAAGGATTCATCGCCAGAAAGCTTTGTTGCTTCGAACAGGAGTTCCATATTCATCATGTTATCTATGATTACCGGAAACTGCCACTCAGCGGCCCAATCCCATGATTTGGTGCAGCCCACTACAGAATCATAACGCGTCATCAGGCTTTGTGCGGTCTGTATGATGACTGGAGCATAATCATCATTTTTGGTGAGTTTTAACCCATTGCCATAGCTACAATTGATAATGAAACCGACATCATGAGTGCCTGTATTATACTGTTGATCGCTCAGGGCTTCTGTCCACTTGGCAGCCGCATCCTTCCATTTTTCATCCTGCTGCAACTGGTACATCAGCCAAAGATTTCCGGGGAAAAACCCACTCACCCAGTTTTTTCCTTCCACCAGAATTGGAGTACCATCGGGGTTTGAGGAACGCGGAAATTTTGTCAGATCCTGGTAATGGGCTACTGCTCCATCCAGTTGCTCTGCCAGCTATAGTTATACTGTTCACGAGGAAATCGTCATTATTGCCCGCTTGCTTTTCGGTGGTGTTACTGTCACAGCCAAGGGCGAGAGTAAGGAGGACTATCATAAGTAGAAATGATCTTTTCATTTTTAAAGTGTTAGTTTGTTGTTGATATTCTCAGTAAGAATCGCTCAAAGATACGGCTTTAAGCTAAAAAAAAGGCCCACCGGATCGATGGGCCTTTGATTCATTTAGTTAACCTAATAACCCGGATTTTGCGGCTTCAGGTTTGGATTTACATCCAGTTCAGTGCGCGGCAGCGGCATGAGGTAGTCTCTTGTCGCATCAAAATTTGCATGAGGTTCCAGTGCATTTGGTCCTTTGAAAGATGCCTCACCAAGGTTACGGCGTTTGATATCATACCAACGTTTGTATTCAAAGGCGAGCTCCAGACGACGCTCTTCCAGGACGGCGTCAATAAAATCGGTCTTGCTCATTCCGCTCGTAATATCAGCGGGAAAAGTAGAAGGCGTTCCGGCATTATTCCTTGCCCGGGCAAGCACCTGATTTACATACCCTTCTGACTCTGCATTTGGGCCTCCATTTACTTCAGCAAGCGCCTCGGCTGCAGTCAGCAGCACTTCAGCGTATCGGAAGCACGCATAGTTATGATCCGAATACCTGCCTTCGGCGTTGGCATTACCTGGGAATCTCCTGTATTTAGCAATATGTGGCCTTTTGGTATTTACAAACTCAGTATATGGCTTGATGACACCACCCATCGGTGTTTCTGCATCAAAACTCACCTGCTTGCGATAATCATTATCATCCCAGGTATTATACACATTCATTGTAGGTACACAAACACTCCATCCCTGGATATCCGACCCCCTTATTCCGGTCATTGGCGGCATAATGTCATCATTAGCACCTCCGCCACCGTTCTTCAAACCCAAAAAGTCGAGTGCAAAAATGGTTTCCTTTAAGCCATCTGCCTTTTCAGCTCTGAAAAGATCCTGAAAATCATTTTCGAGATTGTACCCGAAACGGTCTTTATTATCAATTACCCACTTTGCTTCAGTGTAGGATTTTTGAAAATCTCCTAATGTGAGATAAACGGATGCTAGGTAGGACGCTGCTGTGCCTTTGGTGGCCCTGGTCCTGACGTTGCTTGGTTGCACATCCGGTAACCACTCTTTGGCAAACGCCAGATCAGCAATGATACTCTGATAGACTTCGGCTGCCGGAGTTTTGGAGATTTCTTTCACTGATTCAGGGTTTGATATGAAGTAATCGATATAAGGGATATCTCCAAAAACCTGAACAAGGTGAAAATAACTGAATGCCCTGACAAATCGCGCTTCGCCGATCAAAGGGTTGATGGCAGCATCGTCCAGAGAAAGGGTTTCGGCTCCAGCTATAGCGGAATTGGCCGCGCTGATCACCTGGTACCAATAAGGCCAGAATTTAGATACCATGCCATTATTGTCATCCATGGTAAAATCATTGACCTGCTGCCGTTCTGCAGGCGTTCCCCGGTCGCCGATGTCCGCCATGTCACCTCTAAGCAAAAGGGCGGTTACGAATTGCCGTCCATATAAACTTTCCGTGGCAATCCAACCGTATGCACCGAAAATAGCTGTTTCAACATCTTTTGTCGTTTTGAAAAATCCTTCCGGAGAAAGCAAGCCCACCGGCTTTTCTTCAAGATCAGAACAAGCAAAGAACATCCCTGCCAACAGCAGTGCGACTACCTTCACTTTAAAGGAAAATGTGATATATGTTTTCATGATATTTGTTTTGATTTGAAATTTCTAAAATCCGATGTTTAAGCCAACTGTGTAAGACTTGGCATTTGGATAACTTCCATAGTCTAGTCCCAGGTTTCGGTTGCCATTGACTGCACCTCCGGTATTATAGTTTACTTCAGGATCATAGCCTTCATAATCCGTCACTGTAAGGATATTCTGAGCACTCACATATACTCTCAACTTGCTCAGCTTCATTTTTTCTGCAACAGATGAAGGTAAATTGTATCCCAATGCTAAGTTTTTCAGTCTTGCAAAGCTGCCATCACTGATGAAGCGGGTCGATACCCTGCGTGTACGGCCATTAAACGCCCGTGGCACATCGGTATCGGTATTGGTAGGAGTCCAACGGTCGAGGGCTCTTGTGGTAGCATTATTTATACCTGACATCAAATCGAGTTCCAGAAGGGTATAGCTGAGAATATCATTACCCTGGGATCCCTGGAAGAATATGTTCAAGTCGAAGTTTTTCCAGCGGAATTCATTATTCCATCCCCAGATAAAGTCAGGATTTGGATCTCCGATGATCGATCTGTCATTTGCATCAAGGCGTCCGTCCGGCTCTCCAGTGAGATTACCATCAGCATCTTTTGTGCCATCGATGTCCTTAAAATTTCTCTCCACCGGCCGTTGCTTCAAACCCGCCTCCTGGCAGAAAATCGTCGCCTTCCTGGTAAACACCATCATAGGTCCAGCCAAAAAAGCTTCCTACAGGCGAGCCTTCCCTGAGTATCTGTGTGTCGCCTAAGCCTACCATATGACCCGGGGCTGATGAATATAATATATCGTTTCCATCAGGGAGGTTCAGTACTTTATTGCGATTTATGGACATATTTACATCACTATCCCACTGGAATCCACCTGTGAGCACTTTGGCACCGAGCGAAATCTCAAATCCTTTGTTTTCAACCTCGCCAATATTTTTGAGCTGATCAGGATAGCCTGAATACTTTGGAAGTGGGACACGGAATAACAAATCTGACGTCACCATTTTGTATATGTCGGTGGTTAAATTGATGCGATCCTCCAGGAAGCTCACATCGATACCGAGGTTGAGCTGAGTGGTAGTTTCCCAGGATAAATCGTCATTGGCAACAGAAGTCGGGCGGACGGCATTTACCGTATTGCCATTTATCACTGTAAATACATTTGAGAAGCTGGCCAGGGTTTGATACGGCGCTATGGCCTGATTTCCTGTTAATCCATAACTTGCTCTCCATTTCCATTGACTTATCCAGTTTACATCGCTCATGAATGGTTCGCTTCCCATGTTCCAGGCAAAGGAACCTGATGGGAAAAACGCCCATTTATTGTTGGCGCTGAAGGTCGATGAGCCATCATACCGTGCATTGAAGTTAAAAAGGTACTTTCCGTTGATTCCATAATTGATCCTGCCATAATAGGACTTCAGTACCCATTCAGAAAGGCTGGAACCTGGTTGCATCCACACAGAGGCGCCGCCGAGATTCCAGTATGAAAATGCATCCGTGACAAAACCCTGGCCACTACCACTCCAATTGGTATTTTCCTGCGACTGATAGGAATATCCTGCCATAGCCGTGAGGTCATGGTTTTTAAAGAGTGTTTTGCTATAGGTAAAGTAGTTTTCATTTTGAAGCAGGGTATTTTTATTTCCACTTACAAATGCTGCACCACCAACATTTCTACCGGCATTGAGCGTAGTGGGATTGTATTCGCCAAAACGCCCACTGTTGGAGGTTGCCCCCATGGTAATTCTGAATTTCAGGTCTTTGAATATGTCATACTCTGCATACAAATTACCTTGAATACGATCGCTCAGGGTTTCGTTGATATATTCTGTAGCAATTGCATATGGATTATCGTGCGGATCATTGAGCCGGGCGATTGTGTATCTACCGTTCGCATCTTTGATGGGCTGATCGGGTTCAAACTTAAATGCTGAAGCTACTACACCGGTATTGCTGGCACCACCAGAACCTTCTTGTGTTTTAGTCCCATTGGAATTGGTTCGTTGGGCAAACAAATTAAGGCCGGTTCTCAATTTCTTGGTAGCCTTTATCTCAATGTTGCTGGTCATGGAAAATCGGTTGTATTCAGAACCGATGATCACACCCTTCTGATCGAAATAAGCACCGGATACATAATAGTTGACTGCGTCATTGCTGCCGGAAATGGAAAGCTGATAGTTTTGGATGGCTCCCGACTGGAAAATTTCATCCTGCCAGTCTGTATCTGCGTCAAGCGGCGTTATTGTTGGTCTCGCATCCTGTATGTAATCAATGAATTGATCAGCATTCAACAGGTCGAGACGGTTTATTTCATTTTGAACAGAATATGATGTATTCAATTCAATTCTGGCCTTACCGGTTTTGCCTCTTCTTGTAGTAACCATGATGACACCATTGGCACCCCTGGAACCGTAAATAGCTGTTGCCGAAGCATCTTTGAGCACTTCCATCGATTCGATATCTTCAGGTGGAGGCATTGTGGCGCCAACGAAACCATCTACTACGAAAATCGGATCACTGCTGGCGTTGATGGATGTTCCCTCCCCTGATACGAATTTTAAAATCTGCTCCGGGTTCGCCATTGTTTGCAGTGATATTCACACCGGCAGCCCGTGCCCTGCAATGATTGTACGGCATTGATTGCCGGATAAGCGGTTAGTTCTTCACTCTTTACTGAAGAAACGGAACCCGTCAAGTCACTTTTTTTCACTGTGCCATATCCAATAACCACGATTTCATCCAATTGGGTGAGATCGGGCGATAAGACCATATTTATTACCGTGCTATTTCCTACGACAGATTCCTCAGTGATAAAACCCACATAACTGAATACAAGCACTGCTCCATCGGGAGCATCGATCGTATACTTACCATCTAAATCGGTAACGGTACCCGTGGATGTTCCTTTGAGGATAACACTTACACCCGGCAAAGGCATATTATCCTCCAGCGAAGTAATGGTCCCTGTAATGGTTCGTTGCTGAAGGATGCTGGCGGCCGTCAGTTTTTCAATAACCGGCTGCTGCAAGTTTTTTCTTTTACTCACATAGATCTGGTCATCAATCCTGGTAAAATTGAGCTTTGTTTCTTTGGCCATCTGCCGAAGAAAATCGCCAAGTGATTGATTGGAGGCAACGGCTGTCACCGTTTCATCAATATTGATAACTCCCTGGTTGTAACTGAAATTGAATGTTGTCTTCGATTCCAGGTTTTCGAAAACCTCCTTTATAGAAGCATTTTCAAACTGTACGTCCAGGTATATGTCTTCAATACTGGAACTCTGACTTTTTGCGTCATCTGCCAGAGAGCAATCCGGTGAAAATGCCCTGCAGGACTAAAGCATAAAATGCAAATTTTGACATGGTCATAATTTGTCTAAGTACTTTTAATCTCATAATTTTAAAGAGTTTTTGTTGGACAAAATTGGGTTTAACAAAAATTAGTTAATTCGCCACTGAGCCTACTCACGCCAATGAAATAGAAGCTCATGCGGGAATTCAGGAAGCCAGCTCACCAGCTGGCTTTTTTTTAGCTGGTGTTTACGTTCATATCTATCTTATTTAATGATGACATTTCCATTTGGTAAAAATTCAAAATCGAATTCGGAAGCTGACCGATGCCCCATAAGAATCTCTTCCAGGGGCAGTTGTGTATAAGTGCCGGTAATCCCATTTGGCACTGGTTTATCACGCTTTACGATGATATCAACACCGTACCAACGCTCGAGTTTTGCGACAAACTCGCTCATGCTCGCATTTTCAAAATGAAGTGTGCCGTCGCCCCAGCCGAATACGGTCAGCGGGTCGTACCCTGATACCATGGATTTATTGGTCTTTTTGGAATAGGTAGCCATTTCCAGCGGCGACAATACGATGGTTTCGCGCGAAGTGGTACTGGTATTTTGTCTTGGCGTATTCACCGAGACTTTACCTGTCATTACGGCTACTTTTACTTTTTCTTCAGCAGGATATGCCTCTACGTTGAAAGATGTACCCAACACCGTGGTTTCTACGTCGCCGGTTTGCACGATAAATGGCCTTTTGGAATCAGGTGTAACTTCAAAAAATGCTTCCCCTTCCAGTGTCACTACTCTTTTAGTGGAATCAAACGTTTTAAAAAACTTATGCTACTCTCGGAGTTGAGCTTCACTTTGGATCCATCGGAAAGAAAAAATGTGAGTTTCTGGCCTTTTGGATTGCTCTTTTGAATCACTGGATTTTGAGCAATTATTTGTGGCTGCGGGGACTGCTTGTAGAACAAAAACAGTACGGAGGTCGCTACAAATGGCAGGAGTACCGCCGCGACTTTAATATAATTCCATACCCGGAAGTTTATTGATACGGTTTTCTTTTTCTTTACCTCAATGGTCTGTTGTTGTATATTCTTACACAGCTCAGTGATTTCGTTTTTATGGAGTGACTTGTCGCTGAAGAATACGGATTTTATGAGTATTTTTTGCCTGATCGGCCTCATCCTTCCTTTCAGGGTGTTCGGCAAGCCAGGTGTTGCAGAACAATCCATCGTCGCTATTAGGGTTTTTCGCCGAATTGAAAAACGAATCAGTCCATCAGGAAATCGTTAAGCTTGTAGTTCGAAAAATTCATCAGTTGCCCGTTAATAATTATGGGTATTTTACCTTCAAGGAATCGGCAAGTAAAAAATTACCCTTCAGGAAGGAAAAAAATTACAGTAACTCAAAAAAAGCGATAATCTGTAAAAGAATCGTGGTGGATGCCACCTTCTCTCTCAATGATTCTATGGCCCTGAACACCATGTTGTAGGCTGACTGTTGGTTGATCCCCATGATGCTGGAGATTTCAGTGAAGTTGAAACCATTGTAAAATCTGAGGTAAATGGCTTCTTTTTGCCTGGCCGGCAAGCTATCGAGCAGCTCATTTACCTGGCGGATTTTTTCAGTCTCAATCTCCAACGCCATCAGAGTGAAGTCATGTGACGTTTCAAATGATGCCAGTACATCCTCTGCGGATTGGTTCCTTGTATCGGCATTTTTTGCGGCTACCAATTTCTTAACCAGGTTGCGCCGCAGCGCTTTCAGCAGGTAGTACTTTATGGAATCCGTTCTGCCGAGATTGGAGCGGTTTCGCCACAGATCCACGTACACATCCTGGATGGCATCTTTTACCAATTCTTTGTCCTGGCAAATACGCTTGCCATAGTTTGCCAGTAGACTAACGTTGCGCTCATAGAGAATTTCGAAAGCGCTTGAGTTTACCTTCAAGGAATTTGTCCCAGATATAGGAATCTTTTGCGTTATGAAATTCGACAAACCCCATCAATTATTGCGCTTCATGGCTCGCTGTTGGCTATTTTAGTTTAAAAAACTAATGGTAAAAATAGAGAATTTTGACTTGGCACTTCTCATTATGCCACATATATCATTGGAAACTCAGGTAAAAAATTGGTCAGCACACAATTTGAATCGGTCAGAATGCAGCTTTTATTGACTTTAAGTCAGTTTTGAAAAGCTCCATTACAACCTTGTCCAATGCTCCTTCATCGCCCTGAATATGGATTGTTCGGTGAGTGTG
Organism: Cyclobacteriaceae bacterium; assembly: GCA_034523095.1. Lineage (GTDB taxonomy): Bacteria > Bacteroidota > Bacteroidia > Cytophagales > Cyclobacteriaceae > JAAUQL01. The sequence continues at coordinate 106,927 of JAXHKU010000032.1, forward strand.
TGTGAGCGATTCATTTGGCGCCAGGAAAGCTGCCGGTGAGGATGTTTCCAGTTCATAAAAAGGCCCCATCATGTTTCCATCCACCGGTCCGTCATTATATGAATTGATGGCATCGCCGCTAAACGGCTCCTCTTGTAGCTCCCACATGGAATTGACATATTCATCCACACCCTCGGGCTTGGTATAGGTAACAATGGTTAAAACACCATTCTTCTCATCATAGCTGCCGGCCATGGATAGCGCCCGCCGTGGATTTAACCCGATTTTACTTCTGTATTTTCCGTCGCCGCGAAAAAAGATCAAGCCGTCCTGAACAATGAGCCTGTCGGTCGGAACCTTACCGAAATAGCTATCGTTGACAATCGGGCCGAGTTCCCCCTCATCACCGGTTTTATAAGGAATAATAATGGTCGTCGATTCAGAAGGATTGAACATTCCCAGTATCCAAATCGACAAAGCGCCGGTTTCATTAGTCCATGGATTTTCACCAGTATTAGTAATGGTATTTTCAGATTCATAGGCCACAAAACTGAGTTCATCCGTCACAGGTACCATATTTTGAATCTCCGCTGATGATAATAGGGAAATCTTTCGGTCAACCCGGATATTAAATTTCGTATCAGAATAGTTTGTCAATTCAAAACTTCGCGTAAAAAGCGCCGAATACTCATCATTTTTCACTAAATCAAAAGGCTCCGTATCGATGGGTGGCGGAGTCTGCCACGACTCAAAATCAAAAGGTGCACCGCTCTTAAAATAAATGGAAAACTGCCCACCTTCCGGCCCAAGCCAAAAGCGGTCTTCTCCTCCTACCGGGTAAATATGTGCCGGAATTTCAGCGGATTCTATCAGTTTGTAATTGATCCAGCCAAAGCTAAGTCCTGCTTCTCCCCTGGCGCTGCTGGTCATGACGCGACCCTGGTAGGCCGGACAAACCGCCAGCATGGCTTCTTCGTTTTGCAACACGATGGTATTCTGGTACTTTTTCAAAAAGTTGACATCGTAGCCGAAGGTGCCGGCCCCCCCCCCCCCCCCCCCCCCCATTTCCCATCCCCCTCCAACCCCCCCCCCCCCCCCACCCCCCCCCCCCGTTTCGATTCGGCATCACCTTGTATTTCGGTACAGCTGAATGCCAGGAATGTTGTGATAAGAAAAACCGTGTTGAACGAATATTTGGAGAATGATTTCATATGGATAATTGCAAACGTTAAATTCAATAATTGACCTTACCAGCCCCCCCCCTTCTTGTGGCCTCTCCCCCCCCCCCCTCCCCCCCCCCCCCCCCCCCCCCCCATACCACCAGTAAACTAATCACTAACTTTTGGAAACGCTCCCTTTTCCAGCAGTCTGTTCATATTGCGAACCACATCATCCAGTTCTTTAGCGGATTCCTTCAACTTGCCAATTAATGAAATTGCTTCTGTTTTATCATTATCGTATTCAAGGAGATTCAGCAGTCCTAGCAGGCGAGCAAGCGGAGCCCGGACTTCATGTGAATTAATATGGGTGTATTTATGAAACAAGCTCAACTGCTCCTCAATCCTCTCCGAGCGCATTTTTACCAGATCATCCAAATTATCATTGTGGGCTTTTATCTCTTCGTTAGCAGTCTGCAATTCTTCATTGGTCACCCGCAATTCTTCATTAATCTCATACAATTCAATTTCTCTGGCCTGTAGTTCCTGATTCAATCTGATCAATTCCTTTTCTTTGATTTTTAAACTATGGTATGCCTGGACCAGGATTTTTTCATGCCTGTCGAATTTCTCCTTTAGTAATTCAAACGCCTTACTTTCCTCGTGATGATTCATTTTGTTCAATTTGATCCAATTACCCAGTCATAGGCAATTTTATAATCATCGACAAACTTATGTTGATAGTGCATTTCAAAATTTGTCATGGCAAATTCTTCAATTTGTTCTGATGTGAGTTTGCCAATAATTTCTTTTGGAATTAATTGAGCATATTTTTTCAGACCAATCTTATTCCATGAGTCCACAAAAAGCCGTAAGGTCCAAAGCTGCATATCAGGAGAATAACTATACAACCGGTTTCTATTATCATCAATAATATAATGAGGTCTGCAGGATTCAATAAGTTCCTTCAACTCCATCATCTGTTCCTGCCATTCCTTGTCTGTCATGTCCCGGGTTTCAGGCAGGTACTCCGATTCATAAATTTTTGTTTCTTCATCAAATGAACTATGAACAAACCTTGTCTGAAGTATTACTTTCTTCATGATAATGCTACTGAATATCCAGCCATTTAATAGCTTCTTCAATAGTCTTTACAAACGTATTGTCGAATACATTGGAAAATTTAAGATTCGCAAGTTGAACAATTTGTTCGGCAGATAACTCGTTGATGAAATCCTTTGGAAGTACCTGCACGTATTTAAGGAGGCCGTTTTTTTGCCATGTTTCCAGAAACAGCTTCAGCGTCCAGTCCTGAATCTCGGGTGGATATGCATATAACCGGTCACGGTTATCATCCAATATGTACCTGGGCTTTAACATATCTGTTACGATCAGCAGTTCCGTCATCAAATCCTTCCATTCCTTATTGGACATATTTGCAGTTTCCGGCAAATATATTAATGTGTAAAGTGCTTTTTTGTCATCGAATTTTGCGATTGCGAATTGTGATTGGTGTACTACCTTTTCCATCGTTGTTTTAGTTAATGAAAAAATCATAAAAAAGAGTCGCACTTTTCTAATGCGGCCATCATCAAAGCAATACTATGTAAATAGCAACCAAGGCAAAAAAAATGCTACTTCAGAGTACTTACCGATACTAATATATAAAATTAAACCAGGATTATGGACTTGTATTGACCTAAAAAATGCAGTTGGTTTTGACATCATAGAGCCGTTTAATTCACATTCCGGCCTTATTCTCCGATTACCTTCCGAAGCACAATGCCTTTAATTTCCCCGACACTGCCGTTCTTTATATGCTCCACCTTCAATATAATTTGCTGCTTTCCTGCTGCCAATTTCAAAACACCCATTGGTAAACGTGCCCATTCCTTTTCATAGACTTCCATTCTCACTACCCTGTCATTACCCTGGATATATTGCGGATCATGAGCCAGTGCTATCACTCCATTTGCTTTTGAGTCGCCAGATATGGCCGTGAGTTGCGAGCCGATAAGTGCTTCAGGACAACTGTACAAAATATCCAGTGCATAATCGGAAGCCCGGTCGACCTGAACGTCCCAATAGATGGAATCGCTGATGTTTTTCCAGTTTACCAGCCAGTCATGCGCCCAGCCGTGCCCCTCCTTGAAGTGAATGTCGCCCGAAAACGATGCCTCATGTGCAGGGAGCACAATTTTGTCTTCTTTTTCATAGCCGATTTTAATGTGTGCATCAGAAATAAAGCTGGTATTGACATCCTCAAACCACTTTCCGTACGCCAAAGCCATATAGTTCGTTTGCCCCATTTCATTGGATGAAATATCAATTAATTGCCCGGGATCGGCCTTCATGTCAAAAAGCATGGTATCGCCATTCTCGATGACCAGCCGGTACTTATCACTCCGAACAGCGCCATCGGGACCAATAAACTCCGTGGATTTTTTGGTGAAATAAAGCCTTTCGGCCAAGGCTTGATCTTCACCTAATAGCACTGCACTCAGGTCAACACCATCCAAGACCAGATTTTCCGGCCCGTCCAGGTGGCACAGTGTCATCAGCGTTGGCAACATATCGATGTGTGCCGAAATGGTCTCTATGGATTTTGGGGCAATTTTTCCCTTCCAATTAATAAAGCAGGGAACTCGTACACCTCCTTCGTGGATACTCCCTTTGATGCCTCTCATGCCGCCATTATACCGCTCGCCATTTGGCCCGTTGTCCGTCATGAAAATAACAATGGTGTTCTCTTCCAAACGGAGTTCCGATACTTTTTCCAGCAACCTGCGCACATTATCATCGATATTCTCGCACATGCCATAGACCGTCGCATCTTTGTCATTAAAGCCCATGGATTTATACTTTTCGAAATACTGATCCGGAACCTGAAATGGGCCATGCGGCGCATTGTACGGGATATAGCAAAAAAACTTGTTCTCGCGATTGTTCTCTATAAACCTGATTGCTTCGTCCGTCAGCACATCGGTGATATAACCCTCGGTGGGGAAAGGTTCTCCATTGCGCTCCAGCGTGGTGTTGAAGTAATTGTTCCAGTGTCCTGCGCAGAAGCCAATAAATTCCTCAAAGCCCTGGCGGTTGGGATGTTCCGGATAATGGGCGCCATTGTGCCATTTGCCAAACGCACCCGTTTTGTATCCGTTGTTTTGAAAAATTTCAGCCATGGTTACTTCTTCAGAACGCATATTTTCCAGCCCTTTGCTCACCCATGATGCGCCCGTCCGCAGGTAGTATTTTCCGGTAAGCAGGCTCGCCCTGGTGGGCGCGCACAGCGGGCTCACATAAAACCGCTCAAATTGCGCTCCATTGCCAGCCATCCGATCGATTGACGGCGTGGAAATTTTGTCATTTCCATGAATGCCTAAATCTCCCCATCCCTGGTCATCGGTGAGAATGAGGATGACATTTGGATGTTGCAGGTTTGAATTTTGCTCCCGTTTCGTTTGGCATCCAGAACCAAGAACCAGGATCATGGAGACACTAATCGCATATAAAACTCCGGAATTCATTAGCACTTTAATCATTAGTTATCAATTTCCCGGGCTCCCTGTTTCCCCTGCCAGCCACGCCGGTCAATGCATCGCCAAGCTCCGCGCGGCAAGAGTCAGCGAGCACAGAAAGCTGCCTTACAATTTCAGGGTATCGATCTGCCAGATCGGTGGTTTCGCTGATGTCGTTTTCCAGATCATACAACTCCAGGCCTGTCTCGACCTGGTTATTATACTTTATCGGAATGCCATCATTACGGCCCGGGCGATCCTCCAGCGACCTGTATTTGTGAGGAAAGTAGAGCTTCCATTTGCCATCGCCACTCATCAGGGATTGCAACTCATTTCGATTATAATAAAAATAATAGGCATCATGCGGATTGGATGTTCCGGTTTCGTTTTTGATTAAGGAAAGCACACTTTTCCCATCAATGGTTTTGGCAGGCAAATCCACCTGAAGCAATTCTGCAATTGTTGGAAGGATATCAATGGTCATGGCGGGTGTGTTCTGCACAATACCGGCGGGCGCTACACCGGGCCATTTGACGATACAGGGAACTCTCACACCGCCTTCCCATACGGTTCCTTTTCCTTCACGAAGTGGTAGCGCCGATCCTGAATGAGTGCCATAACTCAGCCACGGGCCGTTGTCGGACGTGAATATGATCAGGGTGTTTTGCTCCAGTCCGTTTCTTTTCAACGCTTCATTGATTTGCCGGTATGACCAGTCGATCTCTGCGATGACATCACCGTAAAGACCACGTGGAGAGCTGCCTCTGAATTTGTCAGAGACAAACAACGGCACATGGGGCATGCTGTGGGCCACATACAAAAAGAATGGTTTGTCTTTATGCCTGTCGATGAAATCCACCGCTCTTTCTGTGTACCAGGTGGTGAGCATATTCTGATCATCGTCCAGGTATTGTGCCACTGAATCACCTTCTATCAATGGTAGTCTGGGCCAGGCTTCCGGGTTTTCGGGATGTTTGGGCCACATGTCGTTGGAATATGGAAGGCCAAAAAATTCATCAAATCCATGGGATTTTGGTAAATATTCTTTTGTATCACCAAGATGCCACTTGCCAAACATCGCGGTGGAATAACCAAGTGGCTTCACCAGTTCGGCGATGGTTATTTCATCATGGCTCAATACGGCTTTAGCACCAGGTCCCAGCGCGCCGTGAATTCCGATCCGGTTAGGATAGCAACCCGTGAGCAGCCCCGCTCTCGACGCTGAGCAAACGGGTTGTGCATCGTAAAACCGGGTAAAACGCATGCCCTCAGCAGCCATTTTGTCCAGATTTGGCGTGTGAATATCTGGCGATCCATAGCACCCCAGATCCTGATACCCCTGATCATCGGTGAAAATGATGATGATGTTGGGACGTGATGCTTCTTCATTTGTGGTTGCTTCCTTCGTTCCGCAGGACAGAAATAGTATGAAAGAATATCGCAGACCAGACACGGCCGATCTACATGCTGGTATCTGTTCATTATTAATTCTTTTTTCTGGTCTTTTATCCATTCTTCGAGCATACTAATTGCCTTAAACAACACCCCCGCCTCGCCGCGGAATGTACCTGATCCTTTGGGCTCGTTTTTTACGGTATACCATTCATAAAAGCCATTATTCTTTACGCACTCGTGCTGTCATCGGGAGCAATTGATCATACGCCTCTTGAACAAACCCATACCTGACAAGCTGCTGAATCATCCGTCCGCCAAACCACGTCCAGTCACCGCCATTCTGGTAACCGTAAGGGTACATTCCTTTGTTCTTAAAATACCCTTCCGGGTATGGCGGATACATGGTAAGTCCAATCGATCCGGCTCCTGAAGCTGAGACATTTTCGATCATTTTATTCAGCGAAAGGCTGATTTCTTCCTCTGAGAGAATACCTGCTTCGATCGCCACGGCAGTGCCACCATGATAATAAATCTGATTTTCATCAAAATCAGAAGGAAAGGGCGAACCGTTGAGATAGAGATGCGGTATAAACTTTTGTCGCTCTGAGTCCCAAAGATGCTTTCTGGCATTTTGGGCAATTTTTTCCCTGACCGGTTTCCATAGGCCTGACTTATCGGGTACTAATTCCATGAAATTATCGAGCGCGACCAGGAACATGGCATTGTCATATATGTCGATGGCATAGTGCGTGTCATCCGTCAGGAATACTCCCCAATCATGCTCCGGCTGCACGTCACCCCAGTCGGCTGTGGTGGCGCCCCAGATGAGTCCATAGTCGGCGTTAAATCGGTTCTGCATCAGAAAAGTCATGGCATCTTCCATTCGATTGGCAACGGTCTTTTGGCCGACCACAATTCGCAAAAAATCCATATCGCCTGTCGTTTTCACATACTTATAAACCGCCTGAACGAGCGAGGACTCCTGATCGGTTTCCACCGTGTTTTTATGGCCGGCATATCGCGGCTCCATATCGGAATAGATATACTCATAGCCAACACCACTTGCTTTTTCACGTGGAATGAATCCGTCAATGATATTTCCATCATCCCCCTGCATCCGGAAAAAGACCAGCAGGTTTTCCTTCAGCACTTCCTTTGGATACACCTCCGCCGCCAATTCAATGAATGTATTGTAATCCCTGATCCAGACTTCGCCATATCCGTCACCGGCATTGAAGCCTGTTTTTACTATTTCCAGCGCCTTATTTTTAACCAAAGGCGAAGTCCTCATTTTGAAGTATTTGTGATTTTAAATCCATGGATTCTGAAGGCTTTTTTGGCTCACAGCTCAACATAAACATTAATCCTAAAAAAAATGTGGCGCATCTAATCATATCGACTGAACTAATATTTGGGATTATTAAAAAAATAGCGAACAAACGTCGCAGAGTTAAATTTAGCAAAAAAAACCAAACGGCAGTCAATGCTTAAGCCTGCCAATTTCGTCATGGTATTTTATGGCTTTTTTTCAGGACAATTTCTTAAGTTTCCGATAGTACAAGAGCGCCATTTGATAGTATTTAAACATAGCTGGAATTTGGTGATACTTATTCCGGCTCTTTCTATGCGTATAAATAATCTCCAATGTCAAAATCGATAGCATTTACTTTTTTCCTGCTCGTATCCATTAGTTTTTCGTCAATTTCGCAGGATTTCAAGGCAGCAGCAGCATTAAGAAAAATAACACCCGATCCGCTGCTACCGGTCTCCGGAGGCATGGGCACCCCTAATCCGGTATCGCAAAAACAGGGTGACTTATTTGCCCGGGTACTTGTACTCGAAAAAGGCGACGTGCGTGTGGCCATCGTCAGCCTCGACAATCTTGGGTGGCCTTCGTATCTCGGAGACAAGACCAGATCGCTTGTTAAGGGAATTCCAGCCAAAAACATCATAATCGGAGTCACACATACCCACAGCGCTCCCGACGCCTATGGTTTTCCAAATGAAAAAGGTGAAATACTCGCCGACCAGAAGTATCTGGATTGGTGCACAGTACAAATCGCTGACGCCATCAATGAGGCCGTAACCAAACTGGAACCCGCATCACTCAAAATCGCCGTGGGAAAGGCCAATGGCCAGATCGCCTACAACTACTACGCCCCGAAACTATACGACCCACGCTGCGGAGTGATACAGGCAGTCGGCACATCTGGCAAAAACAAGGGAAAGACCATCGCTACCTTGGTCAATTATGCCATTCACCCGGAAATAATCGGTTCGGAAAGGGGCATACTCACGCCAGATCTCTGCGGACCTTTATATGACAGAATCGAATCGAAAGCTGGTGGTATGGCCATATTCATGAACAGCGCCCAGGGCGGTATGGTAACTGCTGATAACCGACGACCAGACGGCGAAGCCAATGACTGGCAGGAATGTATCCGCATCGGTGAATTGTTGGCCGATGAAGCCCTGAGAATTTTTTCCTCCGCTCCTGTTCAGGAAAACCCCGCATTGATTTGCAGCGCACAGACTTTTGAATTACCAGTTGAGTCACCTATGATGCTGATGTTGGCGAAGAACTCGCCTATGGCAGCAAACCTGACGCAGGAAAACAACATTAAAACCACAGTGAATTTTCTGACTATCGGAAACGCAAAAGTTCTCACAATCCCAGGCGAAGCACTGCCAAACATCGGGTTTTACCTGAAAAGAAAAATGAATACGGAAAATTCGTTTCTTTTCGGCCTTACCAATGATGCATTCGGATACATCCTAAGCAAAGAAGATTTTAACAGTTTCGAAAGATACGAATACATCAGCCGGACCAGCCTCGGCGAGCATACCGGCGAGGCATATGTGGAGCAAGCGCTTAAAATGATGGAATCACAGCCGGCACAGTAAATAATCCACACACTAAAATGAAAAACAGAATCACTTACTTTTTAATTCTCCTGGCAATTACAGCCATTTCGTGCACAAAGACAGAGAAGGGTCCGACAACTGCCGAAAACGCCCTGCAGCAATACCTCGATAACGGGGACAAAACCTACAAGTGGCAAAAAACGGGCACCTTCGACTTCACCAACGGCGGCGGAAAAGGCTACGACTTGCTCCTCACGTCGCAGACATGGCGCGAATTTACGTGGAAACACCAGTTGACCGTGCTCGTTCCGGAAGTGACAAGTCACGACGGCGCTCTACTGTTCATCACCGGTGGAGGCCTTGAAAATGGCGAACCCAAAATGAAGGGATCCGATGACGATCTCGTCCGCAACCTGAGTATCATAGCCGCTAAAAACCGGGCAATTGTTTGCATCGTAAGGCAGGTGCCCAATCAACCACTTTACGATGACCTCACGGAAGATGAACTGATTTCGTACACCTTACATAATTTCAAAAACGATGGGGACTTCACCTGGCCTCTCTTGTTTCCAATGGTAAAAAGTGCCGTAAAAGCCATGGATGCCGTGAAGGAGTTTTCGGACATGGAACTGCGCATGGATATTAAGCGCTTTTTGGTGTCGGGTGCTTCCAAGAGAGGTTGGACTACCTGGCTGACGGGCGCCAGCGATCCGCGCGTCACGGCTATTGCGCCCATGGTGATCGATGTGCTCAACATGCCAAAAAGTCTCGACTACCAGGTGGAGGTTTGGAAAGAATACAGCATACAGATCGAAGATTATGTGAAACTTGAAATTCCCCAACAGGTTCATTCCGAAAAGGGCGATAAGTTGACCAAGATGATCGATCCGTATTCGTATCGCCAAAACCTCACCATGCCCAAGATGATCATCATTGGAACCAACGATGAATATTGGCCGGTGGATGCGATAAAAAACTATTACGACAGTATTCCCGGGAATAACTCCATTGAATACGTTCCGAATGCCGGGCATGATCTCGGCGACAAAAAACAGGCTTTTCAGATACTGAGTTCGTTTTTCTCAGGAATGCTGCTCAACCAGCCAATGCCCAAATGCGACTGGGAAATCGCTGAAGATTCAAGCGGCATATCCCTCACAGCGCTGGCAAGTGCCGATTTGCTGCTCAACGCCAGCATCTGGACGGCTGATTCGGAAGACCGCGACTTCAGGGATGAAGGTTGGGAAGAGCGCAAACTGAACGTGGCGCATGAGCCGCAGGTGCAGGTGAAGTTGGATTATCCGGATACCGGTTTTGCGGCTTTCTATATCGATCTGGAATACGCCGACGCCAATGGCGATCGTTTTGTACAAAGCACACGCATGTTTGTTGCAGACTCAACCCAGGTTTTTGTACATTAGGGCATGCCTGGAAATAAAATGATTCCAAAGTCATTACTTTTTATTCTGATTATATCCGTTGGTTCTGCCTGTCTTTCCAAAAAGGAAATTTCGGTCAGCGCATATTATAATTACGATCACGAGCTTCCATTAAAAGACAGCGTCATCCTTCTTTCTGATTCCGCCGGTGTTGCTTTGTATTCGATGGAATTCAACAGCACGCATAATGAGCGTGTGACCGGATTGCTGGCCATTCCCGGAGAAAAAACCGGCACTTTTCCCGTGGTTATTTTGCTTCATGGGCTGGGTGACCGCAAGACAGTCGATTATATCGAAGCCGGAAATTCGTTGCTTACTCAACATGGTTATGCCGTTTTGCGAATCGATGTGGCTAATCATGGCGACAGGAAGGTGCTCGATTATGAATTTGACCTTACAGACGGCTATAAATACTGGACAAGGGACATCATTGCACAGACGGTTTTCGATCTGCGACGTGCTGTAGATTTCCTGGAAACCAGGAAAGAGATTGATACGGAAAGGATCGGTTTCTTTGGAATAAGCCTTGGCGGAATGATCGGTACGGTCTTCTGCAGTGTGGACAATCGGGTGGCCGTGCCTGTTATCGCCCTGGCCGGGGGCAATCTGAGCCTTATGTTCGGTGTCGATGCGATTACCGATGAAGCGAGGGAATACTTCAGCATCATTGATCCGATCAATTTTGTTGCGCAAATAAAGCCAAGACCATTGCTCATGATCAATGCGGAAAACGACGAAGTGATACCGCCAATAACCAGCAAGATGCTTTTCAAAGAAGCCTCAGAGCCAAAGAATATAATATGGTACAATTCCAAACACCGCGATTTGCCGGTTGAAGAGGCCTATATGTCAGCGATCAGTTGGTTTGACGAGAAATTATAAAGCCACGTCCGGCAGCGGAAGGTATGAATAGTCGAATATTCCCATGCAGATTATTCACTTTTGATATATTGAGAAACTGATGCATATAGTATGAAAATCCTGAAGAGAATTCTCCGAATAACCAAATACATCTTTGTCATTGTAGTGGTACTACTTTTTGCCCTGATCCTTATCCTTTTTAGTCCGGCCTTATGGCGGCACTGGATCACGTATCCTCAACTGGAAAAAGCGCGCACAGCATGGTGGGCAGAAAGAAAAGTGCCTGAGCAATATATCCAAATGATGGAAAATAAAGGCGTGTTGCACGCCCATACCTATTGGTCGCACGACAGCCGCGGCACCTTGCCTGAAATCCTCGAAGCCGCAAAAGCAGCGGAACTCGATTTCATCTTTTTCTCTGATCATGCCCATGGAAAATTGGATACTTTTCCGCGGAGCTACCACGGAGTATTTGACGGCATCATCATGGAAGCTGGCACGGAGTCGAGCAATGGATTAATGGTAAATCCGTTCGACAGCGTAGTCCTCGACTGGAACAAGGAGATGCCGGAGCTCATCGAACAAGTTACGGGCAATAATGGCTTCGTGGCATATGTACATACCGAAAAGGAACATCCATGGGATAATCCACATTATCAGGCCATGGAGATTTACAACGTCCACACGGATATATTGGACGAATCGAGCATTCTGCCCATCGTTATCAACAATACCGTTAATGGTGGAAAATATATGCATTGGTGTTTTCGCGAATTTTATGATGACCAAACGGCGATTCTGGCCAACTGGGATAATCTCAATAAAACGCGCCGCATCGTCGGTATAGGGGCGGCTGATGCGCATAACAACCAGAGCTTCAGGGCGCGATATACTGACGATGGACAGGTAGAATGGGTTGGTTCGAATGCAAAAACTATTTCCATAAAAAATCCGGGACTGCTGGATAAAATACTTCTTGGTGAGCCTGATAAAAACGGTTGGGCATTCAGATGGGAGTTGGACCCATATTTCGCCTCTTTCAACGCGATCAACAATCATGTCTATTGCGATACGTTTTCTAATGTCAACATCAAAGAAAATATAATAAAAGGCCATCTATTTATCGCATTCGAAAATCTCGGCAATGCCGATGGGTTCCAGTATTTCAGCATGGACAAACTGGATAAACTGACAGCCATACCGGGAGACTCCGTGTCTGTGGCAGGCGCCGTAACACTAAAAGCCGTATCACCTTTGCCCGTCGTGTTTCGGCTTTACGATTCAGGTGTATTGATTGAAGAATCGCAACGAGGCTACGAATATGAATACAAGTGTGCCGGAAGACCGGGAAATTACCGTGTGGTAGCGGTGACTGAACTGAATGGACGTATCACCCCCTGGATTTTCTCCAATCCCATTTATGTTTATTAGTATATGGAGAAAAGAAAAAAACCGCTGAAACGATTTTTAAAAGCGACAATCATTACGCTTTTAGCGCTTGGGATTTTTGCCTATTTCTACCTTATATTTCCTTTCTGGGGCTATCCCTTCAACGCGCAGCGGCATGGCAACCCACCTCTCACGCCAGCCTGGGCGCTGGAATGCTGGCTTTGGGAAGACGATGTAAATAACGGAGCCTTTGTGGATGAACTGCTCAATGGATATGCCGCAAATGACATCCCTGTGCGTACAATTATTATTGACAGTCCATGGAGCTATCGGTACAATGATTTTGACATCGATACCGCCCTTTACCCGAATCCTGATGTATGGTTTCCTAAACTCCAGAACGACGGCTACCGAGTGGTGCTTTGGATGACGAACATGGTGAATAATTTCAACAAAGATCTTGCGCTGAAGGATTCCGGTCCGTGGTATGATGAAGCCCGAAGCCGTGGATACCTTGTAGGAAAAGGCGAGAATAAGTGGTGGAAAGGTCGTGGAGGATTTATCGATTATTCAAACCCGGAAGCCGTAACCTGGTGGCGCGGTCTGCAACAGCGGGTGTTTGATCTGGGAATAGACGGCTGGAAACTTGATGGCACAGCCACCCTCAATTTCAGTCTGATGGGTCCGTTGCCCATATTTTACCGCAATACCCACGGCGGTATCATGACCACCCGCACCTACATGGATCACTATTACCGTAATGAATACCTTCATGGTCTTTCACAGAATCCTGAATTTGTAACACTTTCCCGCTCCGTTGACCGCGGATATCATCCGGAGGGCTTCGCTCCTATCGATGCGTCGCCGGTAAACTGGGTCGGCGACCAGGAACACAAATGGATCACGGACGACATGCTCCAGGATTCGGATGGAGAAAAAGCAGATATTGCATTAGAAGGCATCCAGGGTTTCGAGTCGGCTATAACGAGTATTCTGAAGAGCGCAAAACTCGGCTACAACATCGTGGGATCGGACGTCGCGGGTTTTTCGGGCGGTACCATTCCGCCAAGGCTGTACATCCGCTGGACGCAATTCTCTGCATTCTGCGGATTGTTTATGAATGGCGGCCACGGTGAGCGACGGCCTTTGGATGCGAACGCCGGAAGAACTGGATATTATCCGTAAGTATTCCTGGCTCCACACCGAACTGGTTCCCTATATGTATCATTATGTGGTCACGGCTCACGAGGGTGGCCGCCGACTTCAAACGCCCATCGATGGTAAATATCATTATATGTTTGGCGAGTATCTGCTGGTGGCACCGGTTTACAAGGATGACCTGAATACTGAAATTCAACTACCGGAAGGCCGCTGGCGCTACTGGTTCGACGACACGAAAATCATCGAAGGGCCAGTCAAATTTGTTCAGGAATTTCCGTTGGATGAATACCCGGTGTTCGTGAAGGAAGGCGCGATTATCCCAATGGATATTAAGCGACATTACACCGGCTTCGGCGATGCCGCTGACGAAGGTTACCTGACGTTCCTGATATATCCCGATCTCATCGAAAATTCCTTTGAAGTATTCCGCGAAAGCGGTGAAAGTACCAGTCTCAAATACCTGAAAACTGATGCCGGCCTTTCCATTGAAATTTCTGGCCGCACATGTCCACACCACCTGAAAATTGCGCTGGATAAAAAGCCATCTTCAGTGTACCTGGATGATCGTGAACTTTTGGATGGTATGGATTTCAATTATAATTCCGAACTAAAAAAGCTTAGCATAAAAACGGAACGCTACGATAATGGTCGATATACCATCAATTTTTGAAATGAAACTTTCGTGAAAAAACGCAAACGGATTGATAAGCGGATAAAATCCATAAGATGAAAACCTTTCTGAAACTTCTCTTGTACGCTATCATCAGCATTATTCTGATCGCCGGACTATCCATCGGTGGAGTATATTGGAAGTACACCTCCGTGACCAACCAGGTTCCGCAATCCACGCCGGAGGAAATTGTTAGTGCGTACCCGCTTTCTGCCAAAGTAAATCCATTTATCGGCACGGGTGGCATTCCCTGGACGTGTGCCTATAATTTTCCGGGCGCGTCGCTTCCGTTCGGTGTTGTCCGACTTAGCCCTGAGACTTCAGCAATTTTCACCGGCGAAAAAGCCCTGAACAGTTCCGGGTATTTCTATGGAGATGACAAAATTATCGGCTTTTCACACACACGCCTGGTGGGAACGGGCGCCACAGATGGCGGTCATTTTTTAGTAATGCCCTCCGATGGATTGGAACTTTTTCATGAAAAGGAATGGCAATACAAATTCCGGCATGCTGATGAAATGGCGTACCCGGGATACTACTCCCTGAAATTTCCACAAAAAGGAATTAAAGTGGAACTGACATCGACACAGCGCGTTGGAGTCCATCGATACACATTTGATCCGGGATTGCAGCCGACCATTCTGCTGGACATCACCCATGCCCTTGGCGACAGGCGCGCTGAGGATGGTTACATCCAAATCGATACGCTAAATAACCAGGTGGCAGGTCACGTCCGTACATTCGGAAGCTTTGCCGGACGGTATGGAGGCATCAAAGTGTACTTTGTCGCTACCTTTTCCAAGACCCTCGAAGCTCATTCGATACTGGAAAATGGCCAAATCTCCAGCGCCAACTCAGCGAATGGCAACAGCATCAAAGCCGCATTTAGTTTTGCAGCAGCCCAGAAACCGGAAGAGATTGTCATGAAACTGGCTATCTCGCATATCAGTATCGATAATGCACGGGAGAATCTGGCGCTGGAAGCTGCACAAAAAACATTTGACGATGTATCACGTGAGGCGCTTTCCGCCTGGGAAAATCGCCTGAAATCCATAGAAATCCAGGGTGGAAGTAGCGTAGAACAGGTCAACTTTTACACGGCGCTCTACCGGAGTTTCCAGATGCCGACCATCTTTAACGATGCAAACGGTGAGTACATGGGATTCGATAAAGCCGTTCATCATGCTGACAGTTTCCAATACTACACCGATATGTCGATCTGGGACACGTTTCGCACTACGCACCCACTGTACAACTTGATAGCTCCCGATAATCAGCGGGATATGATCAGGTCGCTGATCTGTATGGCTCAACAGGGCGGATGGCTGCCGCGCTGGCCGTCGGGCTATGGTTATACCAACTCCATGCTTGGTTCTGCCGCTGACATTGTGATATCGGAAGCTTGGCAAAAGGGCATCAGGGAGTATGATATCGATTTTGCCTATGAAAACATGAAGACTATTGCGCTGGCATCTACTCCCGAAGGTGCGGCATTTTCAGGACGCGACGGCAATGACCTGTGTATCAAATACGGTTATTGCCCGGCAGACTCCATGGAAGAAGCGGTTTCCAGATCGCTGGAGTTTGCGTGGTCCGATTATGCCATCAGTAAGCTCGCAACTCAGCTCGGGCGTACAGAAGACGCGGAATATTTCTATCAAAAATCCATGCTATACAAAAACACGTGGAATCCGGAAACCCAATATTTCCATCCTAAAAATGCAGACGGTAATTTTTCCAAAGATTTCAAACCCCTGCTGCTGACCTATCTGGACGGCGATGAAACATATACCAATGACTACGTGGAAGGCAGCGCACTACAATGGCGATGGGCGCCGTTTTTCGATGCCAAAGGACTGACTGCCTTGTTTAGTTCAAAGGAGTATTTTACAGACGAACTGAGCGCGTTCTTCGAAAAAACGGATCCTGCTGTCGGCAAGTGGAATCCCGGGTCGTATTACTGGCATGGAAATGAGCCGGATATCCATTCCGCCTACCTGTTCAATACCGTGAACAGACCGGACTTAACCCAGAAGTGGGTGCGCTGGATTCTGGACAATAAATACACAAACCGCTACGATGGATTGGATGGCAATGACGATGGGGGAACGCTGTCGGCATGGTATGTATTCAGCGCCATGGGCATTTATCCCGTTGCCGGAACAGATGTTTACCAGCTTGGAGCGCCATTGTTCGAAAAAATGGTTGTACAACTCCAGGGTTCACCGCTTGAGATTTTAGCTGAAAATTACGCTCCGGATCATATCTATGCCAAACGGATAAGGCTAAATGGCCGGGTTCTGGATAGAACGTGGATCAGTCATGATGAAATAATCAATGGCGGAACGCTTATATTTGAAATGAGTCCAAATCCTTAAGAAATGAAAGCAGTCATAACCATTGTATTTTTTGTGTCAGGCCTGGTCGCAGGCAGTTGTCAAAACCCGAAGAAGAATCCTAATCGACCCATGGAGGCGCCGTCGGGCTACATGAATGAAACATTCCTAAAAATTTCATACGGACTTGGTATGCTGGATTTGATTGAAACTGAGCCGAAAGTGCCGGAAGAAATCATGGAAATAAAGGACATCGAATATAAGCGGATCGACACCCTCTCCCTGAAACTCGACATTTATAAACTGAAAAATCTCCAGCCATCCGCACCGCTGCTCATATTCGTTCATGGTGGGGCATGGCGGTCGGGCAAACGCTCGGACTATCTTCCCTACCTGATCGATTATGCTAAAAAGGGCTTCGTCACGGCAACAGTTTCCTATCGGTTAGTGAAACAAGCACTTTTTCCGGCAGCGGTTCAGGATGTGAATTGCGCCGTAAAATGGTTCAAATCCCATGGAGATATCTATGGCTATGATCCGGATCGCATCGCCCTGATCGGTGGATCGGCAGGAGGACATTTGTCCATGATGGTTGGTTATGCCGGAGACGAACCCATGTTTAATGATGGTTGCGATTCTACCAATCTCGGGTAAGGTAAAGGCTCATTGTAGATTTGTATGGCCCGACCGATCTGACTACACCGTATGCGCAAGGCAGAAAAGAGGCCATTGATTTTATCGGTGATTCTTTTGCCAACCAGCCGGAACAATACCTGCTGGCCTCTCCAAAACATTATATCACACCGGATGATCCACCTACGTTGATTTTCCAGGGCACCATCGATTCACTCGTGCCGGTCAGCCAGTCTGACTCCCTGGATATTTGGTTGGATAAAGCTGGCGTTCCTCATGAATATCACCGGCTGAAAGGCTGGCCTCATACGATGGATCTTTCCGTGAAAGTGAATGCTTATTGTCAGTACTATATCGATGAATTTCTAAAGAAATATCTTTAACAATTCTCCGACCGATAAAGCCGATGGCAAGTTAGCGGCATTGCGATGAACCGCCCGCTTTTCAGTGAGGCGAAGAAGCCCGACTGCTGTCGAGACAGGCTTCGTGCCTACCGATGACGTGCTTTGTTTAATGAACCAAGTTCATTATTAGCAACAATCCCCGGACACCGTTCCGGGGTCTCCCCATTCTTTCGAAAATTGCTGATTACCAGTTCATTTGCCACGATTAGGAGACCCCGGGACAAGCCCGGGGAAACTGCTTTTTGCTATTTTCTTAGATAAGTCATCTCAACCCACTCGACGGGCAGGTATGTACATTTTACCAAAATGCGCTGTCTCACTATGGCATTGAGCTTACCTTATCCATCATTTCTCCAAGCATATAGTTGATGAACGGATTATACGACGGACCGAACCAGTTCATCATACGTGATTCATAGGAATTGAAATGGTAGTATTTACATGGAATAATATAGCCGGTATAGGCGCCGTTGAAGCTGCTCACCATGGCCCGAAAGCCGCGTTTGTTCATGGCGTTTTTATAGTCTATGGCAGTCTCCCCCGAAAAGTCACTCGGCGTGGTTGACCAGATCAGCGAATCAAGCATCGCAGTTTGAAGAAAAACAGTTCCGACTTCCGGAAAAAGCGAATTCGCCACGTAGGGTCTTAACCTGTATCCATCGGAAATTCTGAACTGAAATTCAGGCATATCAACTTCAAGCGTGATCGAGGCCATACGAATACTATCCTTCAACGCGATCTCGGGTAAGTGCTTCAAGACGCTGTCGGCAAGCGCTTCGCCAATATATTTTGATTTATCAAAGCGTTCGCCCTGACCATTGTTTGTATGACTGCCTACGCTTCCGGCGATATACACAGCCAAATCAAAGCCTTCCGCTTCCAGTTTCCGCTGCCAGTAGCCGGGGAAATCTGCACTGGTCTCCAGGTTCCATTCGCCAAGAGTCGTCGCGTGTGCGTCAAAAGACCCGATGACAGCGGTGCTACCACTCGATTGTGTCGCCTTGATAAGCATAAAATCGGTATTCACCCTGCCATCCTCTTTTACCAGCCTGTTGCGGACAAAGTCCTTCGCATGGAAATTTGAGATACCGATGGAGCCGGGTCGCAGATCGGCGATGGCATCCAAAATTGCACCGGAAACCTGAGCAGCCAGCCAATCGATGACGTGTGGGTTATACTGGCCGCCAAACAATTCGCCGATGACACCTTCCGACCACGCGCCAACACTGGAATGTGTGTGACTTGCAGAGTAAAACAGGCTTTCACGCGTAAGGCCCTTTTCCCTTGTCACAATTTCGTCTGACTTTTTGCTGACTTCCGGCGGCATGATGAGCAGGTCGGAACCAATGAATACCATCGTCTTATCCCCTACCCGAACGGCGATCGCTTTCACAAACAGGCTGTCGTGCACACCCGTCGCCGGCGCTCCTTTTCTCCCGCCATAACCGGCCAATGGGATTTGAATGAATTTACCCGTTAGTGGATCATCAGCGTCGGCGTTTATTGTTGGGGTAATGCTTCTTTTTCCCATACCCACCTCAACAGCTCCAAAGGTTGACCTTGTCTGCGAAACCAGCGTGTCGAGACGCGATTTGGTGGTAATGTAATAATCAGCCTGGAAATAGGGCGTGTAATCCACGGGTTGAATGATAAGGATGACAATGACCAACAGGAGCAAAAAAATGACAGCAAGAACGTTGAATAACTTTTTCATTTTCATTAGGATGAAATTCCAAAAAAAAGCCGTTCTGCAGTCAGAACGGCTTCCACTAATTATTTGATACTATTCTAATAAGGTTTGCCTGTGCCTATTAACAGCCAGCTTTTTGACCATGCGCTATTTTCACCGACATCACTTCCCTGGAAGGCGGTTGGCTCCAGCTTTTTTATGGCAGCATCTGCATTAGCAATGTTCAGCGATATCTCACTATCGAAATTGTAATAAAATCGAAGTGGTAGCGCTTGTCGCTTTGCAGACTCTCCAGTCTGAAGATCAGGCAAACCTGTTCTTCTATAATCAAACCAGGATTCTGCAGCTGCCGACCAACTGGCTATCCATTTTTGTTGGATGATGCTCTCCAAACCTGAATATGGGGCGCCGGTAATATAATTATTGAATGAGCCACCCACACCCCAGGCAGTCAGAGATTGCTTTATTCCTTCGGCATAATAATCCTCCGGACTACCCGGCGCCCAACCATACAGTGCTGCCTCAGATAATATAAGGTTTACTTCCGCTGCCGACATAAGCCTCATTAATAATAATGGCCCGTTAGTATTTTTATATATATCGTTTAACTGAGAAGCATGAGGATTGAATACTCCCTGATCCAGATTAGGATTCAAATTATATTGAGGCGCTGCAAAAACCGAAGGTGGTATGCCCACGTACTCCGGATCGTAATCAACCCCAACTCCCCAGGCAGTTTCATAATCGTCTACAATGTCTTGTGACACACGTCGTTCCCCACCCACTATTTCATCAATATCAGTCCCCGGCACAAGCACCAAAGGCGTCTCAATTTTATTTGCCCAAACCCCAAGTCGCGGATCATCTAAACTTTGAAGCACTTCTACCAGTGTGCTGCACAGCTTAATTCTCATATAACTACCACTTGGACTTGTGTCAAAAACGGTATTCGAAGGCCAGGAATCTGCCGGCGCATCGCCTATATATGAGATATTTGCATCATCAGCAGCGCTTGTAATCAATGGGTATTTTGCAGCATCAGACGTTATCTTCCTAATCCCTTCCTCGGCCAAGGTTGGTTCTTTTACAGACAACCGCATATAATATCGGAGGGCTAAGGAATTTGCAAATTTTCTCCATTTCGATACGTCTCCATGATACAACACATCCTGAGAAGTATTGATATTTGAATAGGAGTTCTGATTACCAGATAGAAGTGTATTTGCTGATTCCAGGTCGGCAAGTATTCCAAGATATATATCCTTCTGACTATCGTAGACAGGTTTGAAATATGCCTCACCCTGCTCAGCCAAAAGCGCTTCTGAATAAGGTGCATCACCCCAAAGATCTGTGATCAAACCGAAAGTATAGGATTTCATAACCAGGGCAACACCCTGATGAAATTCCAATTCTCCAGCTACTGCCTTTTTGTAAAACTCATCATTATTTCTGAGGATACCGTAGTAACCGGCCCAATTGCCCCCTGAATTATCCCAGTCATAATCATTGTGCCCGCCTGACCAACCGTCCTTTTGTGTGTGCTGCATAACGCCGGCGATATCACCAAATCCCAGGTTAACAACCGTTTGCCCGACTCCGGTTTCGATGGTGGCCAATAACAGGTTGAGGTCAGCGGTTTCAGGATCGACGCCGTTTGGATTAATATTCAGTTCATCCAGATCGTGACATGACACTCCGAAGGTCAGGACCAGGATCGCTATAATGATATTTCTATTTTTAATAGTAAACATGTTCGTGTGTTTTAATTTCCTTAAAATGTAAAGCCCAGTTTAAATCCTACCGGTATAACCCATGGATTCACATTATACCTTTCAACGCCTTGTTTAAAGGTACCATTACTCTCTGCCTGGAAGGCTCTTTCTGGATCGACGCCTAAATCGGAATCTTTCACCCATAGCATGATGTTCCGGCTATAGATGGAAAAATTCACATCCTGCATCCCAAATTTATCTGAAATAGCAAAAGGCAACCGATAGCTTAATGCAATCTCCCTTATCTTAATGTAGTCAGCATCAAACATATTGGCCCTGCCAATATCCCATGGATAACTTACCACATACGGCACAAACGTAGTCCCGGGATTCCCTAAGTTTTCATGATCCAGGATGAAATTTCCGTCTGAATCGTATTCTCCGACCACACCAGGTGTGAAAGTACCATCATAAACAGTTACACCACTAAAACTTTCTGGAAATCCCCCGTATTCAGGAGTAGGACCGCCAACCGGTCTCAGTCGATCACTCAGTAATAATTCGTCTGCATTGGCAACTACCCAATCCCTGAGTTCCTGGCTTGCAGCGCCGCCCAGGTTGCCAGGGTTAACCAATTCATTCAACCAAGTCTGCGTAATTACTGATTCGGATAAATAACGATACGTTTGAGAAACATACTGACCACCTGATCTCCAGTCAAATGTCATGTTCAATGAAAAATTCTTGAACGTAAGTGCTGATTGCATTCCAAGGATGAAATCCGGATTGTAGTTGCCGATTTTAGAATATTGTTCTTCACCTTCCCATTCGGCATCTAAACCACTGCCAAGAATCGGATATCCAAAGTATGGAGAGTTTTCATCTTCTACCCTTTTTACCTCTCTGGAGTAAAGATTCCCTACTAATCCATCCTGACCCAGTGCGTCATCTTTGACATATCCTATATTTCTGACCCTGGCTTCATCCCAAAAACTGATAAATTCAATCTCCTCTTCCAATTCAATAATTTTGGTTTCATTTTTGGTAAAATTCAAATCCAGATCCCATCGCCAATTACCGCTGCTTATGGGTGTTCCTCCTAATAAGATTTCCCAGCCTTTACTTTGAAACAATCCCGCATTGATCTGCACTCCGCTAAAACCTGTCGAGGCGGCCAATGGAACTCCTAATATTTGGTTTTCATTATCCACCGTATAGTAGGTTCCTTCAAAACGAAGTCTGTTCGAGAACATCTTTAAGTCAGCCCCAAATTCCATGGAAGTAGCTAGTTCAGGCAATAAATTTGGTGCTAATAATCCTCCGGATTTTGATAATCTTGTGGCATCGCCCCACTGGCCGGCATCACCGTAGGTGGCATTTAACCGGTAAGGTCCGGTATCATTACCGACTTGTGCCCAGCCGCCTCTTAATTTCAACATATCAACTTTGCCCATAGCAACTAGTTCATTTACAAGGAAACTTAGGGAGGCAGATGGATAAAAATAAGATCGATTTGCGGCCGGCAAGGTGCTGGACCAATCATTTCTGGCTGTTAAATCGAGAAATAGCATATATTTCCAACTTAAATTTGCCGTAGCGTAAACACTATTTATCGCCTTTTCACTCCGATAATTACTGTATAGAAGTGCGCCTGAACTAATGTTTTGAACTGTGAACACGTTAGGTACGATGAGCCCGGAACCTGACTTTGACGAATTGCTAATACTGGATGCGCTCTGATACATTAAGTTACCACCTACTGACGCCGATACTGAAAAATCATTCCAATCCTTCTTGTAGGTTCCCAGTATGTCCATGTTGGTTTCCAGGCCGTTAGCAGTTACGATTCCATAGGATCCGTTGTTTGGTTCCCTTAAATACCCGGGGGCAATTTTCGATTCTTCAGTTTCATCTGACTTATTCAAATTGTAGCGCACCCATGATGCTAAATGCGGGAGAAATCTGCCAATTAGCTGTCAGATTGCCAAATACTCTGTAACGATTAAAACTATTGTTCACTTCATTCGCCAAAAAATATGGATTTTCATGGTTGTCGGAAACTCTGAGAATATCACTACCTGTTCCATAGTCCTGGAGTTTTCGGATATCTATGTTTGTAGGATGCGAATAAGCCCATTGCAAAGGATTTGATCCCCTGTTTGATGAAGATCTGTTATCAGCCCACGTATTACTGAAGTTGATGTCTGTACTTATTGTAAGTTTATCCGAGAACTTAGATGATGCTGCTAATGACAGATTATTTCTGTTCAGATCAGTATTGGGAATTAACCCACTATGCGTCATGTTGGTAAAGCCCAGCCTGTAATTGACAGCCGATGCCCCACTTGAAATCGTTGCGCCATTTGTGGTAGTAAAAGCAAAGTCATTTAAGAAATTTTTAATGTTGTCGGGGTATGATCTTACTTCCGTCGGAATCGGCTGGCCATTGGCATCCAATGGGGCATCCCACTGCACGGCCCAATAGCCCCTGTCATTTTCAGGTCCGTTGCCTGTGCCATCACCTGGATTGATATCTGGTAATACTCCGCCCCCTACGTCTTCCGGCCTGAATGAAAAGAATCCGGTAGAAAACTTATTTTGTGTATTCACATATTTAGAAGGCAAATCAAATACTGTATTCGAGGTAACGGTAACTTTCATTCCTTCATTCCTCTTTGCTTTTTTTGTTGTAATAAGCACGACTCCATTGCCAGCTCGCGTACCATATAATGCAGCTGCACTGGGACCTTTCAGGATGGTGACATTTTCAATGCTCTCCGGATCAAGATCAGAAATAGCATTGCCATAATCTACTCTGTTGTCACTACCAAAGCCACCGACATTGTTTACTGTATTTGCTATCGGCACACCATCAACCACAAACAAAGGCTGGTTGTCTGTACTTAAGGACGTGGCTCCCCTGATGACCATACTGACTGACGAACCGGTTCCGCCGGTAGAATTAATGGTTACACCTGCCACTTTACCTGCCATGGAATTCAATACATTTTCCTGGGCCACTCGGGTTAGCTCATCGCCTTTTACCCTGGCTACGGAATACCCGAGCGATTTTTCTTCTCTTTGAATACCAAGGGCTGTAACAACTACCTCGGTGAGAGAAGTTATGTCTTCAATCAATTCGACATCTATGACGGTTTTATTGCCTACAAGTATTTCTTCGGAATTGTATCCTACATAAGAAAATACGAGTACCGAGTTCTCATCCTCTGCGCCAATACTGAACGCACCGTTGATATCTGTAATCGTTCCGATTTGGGTTCCCCTAAGGACAACATTTACCCCGGGTAATGGCGTACCATCGGAGGCCCGTACCAAACCGGTAACGGTCACACCTTGCATATTTTCAGCATATACAGATAATGCGAGCATCATGCTGACCATCATCATCATGATGGACTTACCTGCCATACTTTTTATTATATAATTATATTTCATCGTTATCATGTTTAATTAATGAACCAACAAGACTAATTAACTGCCTCAAACGTAAGTACTAAGGCATGAGTATTCAATGGATAGTAATCCTGAGATAAGGCTGCAAACATCACTAATCGCATGGAGCTATTAGTGATTTCCTGAATCATCACTTTTCGTTGATTATCTGCAAATCCGACGAACTCTGTCCCTGAAAAATCAAGTGTACTTACATTGTTATAAGTCACGATGCCATCACTGGGATCATATACCGAGGGAACATTGAAGTTTTCACTTTCCACATAGGTGAAGGTGGCTCCCTGCTGCGGTGTGTATTTCCCGGTACAAAGTCCAAAATCTTCTCCACCCATATTTACAATTCCAGCGCCTCCGGTCTGTCACGAATTGAAAAAGCAAACCACTAAATGCCGCTTTGTCTTCCTTTACATCATGACTATAGCTCCCATCAAAGTGAAAGGTATAGGTATCAAGATAAACTTCTCCCATATCCAATTGTCCAAAAACTCCGGCAGGAAGGGGGTTTGGGGTGCCCGCGAACTGGGATAGACTGGCATCAGCATTGGCGAAATAGTCAAATTTTGAGTGAGATGAATTTAATTTCCATGTCTTGCCATTGGCAGCATTAGCTCCGCCGGTGAGCAATACATATGGAGTAAGTGCAATTGCAAGATCTTCACTTGCACTCGCCTCACCAGTGCCGCCAGAAACATCGAGCGTGACAGTATAATACCCGCCCCCTGCGTAAATATGCACAGGATCCTTTTCGGTACTTGTTTCACCATCTCCAAAATCCCAGGAGTAGGCATCCGCATTATGTGCCAAAGCGGCAAAGGCAACCTGTTTATCAACCACACTGTAATGAATGAGAGCTGATGTCGGCAGTTCTACCTTTTCCTCTTCACAGGAAAAGAAAACTACTGTCAGCAGGATAACATTCACAAAAAACTTTAGTCTAAAGTGTTTCATGCTTTTATAGAATTAAGGTTTATAATAATTTATAATGTACTGAAAATGCAAATAATACCATAGTGCTTATATGGAATTTTGGTCAATTTCATAATTAAGAAAATGACAAAAGGCCACCCACACTTCGGCGGATGGCCTTTTACTTCATTGTTCAACCTAAATTACTAAAATTTCCTACCATGGCTTGCCGGTGCCTTGCAGCAACCATTGCTTTGAATATGGGCTATCATTGAGCAATTGACCTGAATAAGACGTTATTTCAAGATTGGTAATAGCAGAGGTAACGTTATCCGTGTTGTTGTTCAACTCATCCGGGCCGTAGCCGAAACGGATGGCCGGAACAGGAGCTGTTGCGCCGGGCCCTACACTGAGTACCGGAAAACCAGTTCTTTTGTAATCGTTCCATGCTTCAGCACCAGCCATAAATCCTGCTACCCATTTTTGAGTAATGATCTGCTCAACTGTACCTGCATATGGCACTTCCGCGATAAAATCATCGTATTTATCGCCAATACCCCAGACATTCAGTGAATTCTGGATACCGGCTTCATAATGTGCCTGACCAGATCCGCCAACGCTCCACCCTTTCAATGCCATTTCAGCCAGAGTAAAATGCATTTCAGCAGAGGAGAGCAACCTTGAGCGAAGCATATCACCTTTAACAGGTTTGCCATCCATCCACATTTCTTTCAACATGGAAGCATGGACGTTGTGCCTGCCTTGCCCAGGGCTTGGATTTCCATTGTATGCCTGATTTTCTGACTGAAAAATACCGGCAGGAATTCCGACATACTCACTGTCATCACGCGTTACATCATTTGGATTGTACTTCCGGGTAAATGAATCTGTCTTGCCTCTATAGTCCACCCAGTTTTTCAAGATTGCCACCGGAGCGCCGCCGTTAATACTCATTAGATCCTCCTCGCCACTGATATTAGTATCTTGTACCCAGCGTACTCTTGCCGGATCAAACCAGTACATTTAACCTTGGATCATCCGTGCTTACCATTTGATCAATGAAAGTCTTACATGCCTGATACCTCGTTGAGCTTGTCTCATTGGAATAGATTAGCGGCCACTGGTCACTTGATCCACCGGTATAGTCCATGGTAGCATCCTGCGTGGAAGATTGAATGAATTTTCCACCTGAAACTATTGATTCTACAGCAGCCTTCACATCTTTCTTGTCTGAAATCCTGACGTAGTACCTGATCAACAGCGAATTTGCAAAGCGCTCCCATGCTGCCGGGTCACCATTGAAATAAAGGTCCGCAGTTGCCTGTACGAACGTTACGTCACCGGTTGCAAATAATGCAGCGGCATTTTTCAGGTCCTCAATAACTCCCATGTAGATGGTTTCCTGCGAATCGTAAACCGGATATTGTGTTTCAATACCCCCTTCATTACCACGAACTGCCCAGGTATATGGAGCATCGCCCCAATAATCGGCTATCTGTCCGAAAAGGAATGCACGCATCGTAAGGCCGACCCCTTCATGGAATTTAAGGCCTTTTTCCTGCGCGAGTTTTAACATCAGCGAATTCTGGCGGAGGTTGTCATAGTAACCGGTCCAGTCTGAGCCGGACCAGCCATAATAGTTGACACCACCTGCCCAGCCCGAAAGCTGAACCTGCTGCATGGCTCCAGCCATATTATTAAGACCAAGATCCAGATAACGCTGAGCCGCAGGGCCCAACACGAGTGGCATCAGCATGTTTACATTACCATCTGCGGGGTTAATCGCACTGGGGTTCTGGTTCATTTCTGCCAGTTGATCATCGCAGCCAAACGCTACGAAAAGCGTGAGGACAACTGCGAGTATTCCTTTTTTATTAAATATCTTTTTCATTTTTAAACGAGGTTTAATTTCCTAATTAGAAGGTGAAGTCAAGTTTGAAACCAAATGACGCGCTCCATGGCATTACGTTCTGACGTTCAAAACCCTGCCTGAACTGGCTGGCTGTATTACCCTGGTTTCCACCGGTCGCCTGGAATGCTCTTTCTGAATCAATTCCAATCTTGGCTGCATTCCAAAGCATCAGGTTCCTTGTGAATACGCCAAAGTTCGCATTACTGATACCTGCAATTTTAGGCAGTTTATACGATATCGACAGTTCACGCAGTTTGATAAAGGATGCATCGAAGGTGATATTCTTGTTATAGGACCATGGATAAGTATCAGTGATCGGAATGATCTCTGTACCCGGTCCACCAAGACGCTCTTCGTAAACATCATCACTAAAATCGTCTGGTGTATCTTCACCTGCGGTTTGGGCTACGCCCGGTACAAAGGCACCGTCATACACGCCATCCACCTCGAAACCACCGGTTTCCTGTGTATGCCCACCGACACGTGGGTATTTACCTACCTGTGGAATGATGTTCTCATCCGGATTTGATTTCAGAAGCTCTACCAATTCATCCTGTGAATATAATCCACCCGGGATCAACTGATCGATCTGACGTTGTGATTTCCAGTCAGACTCTCCATAGCGGTAAGTATAAGAAATGAATTCACCGCCTTGTCTCCAGTCGAAGCTGGCGCCGACTCTGAATTTACCAAAAGTAAGACTGGTCTGCATACCGAGGAGAAAGTCGGGGTTGAAATTGCCTACTTTTTCCCAGTCCTGAACCTGGTTCAATCTTACCCACTCTGTACCATCAATGATGGGCCACTTGTAGTATTCGGAATTAGGATCCTGAACCTGTGCAATACCAAAGCTGTATAAATCACCGATTTTATCACCGATAAAAGAAATAGCGCCGGCGTTTTCTGACCAGAGTATGATTCTGTCAAGATCATCTGTCAACTCCTCAACAGTCGTTGAGTTTTTTGTAAAGTTAAAATCAATATCCCAGGTGAGATTGCCTTTTTGGATTGGCGTGCCACCGATGGTGAATTCCCACCCCTGGCTGTTTATCAAACCTGCATTGATCAGTTTGCTACTGTATCCTGAAGAGCGTGGCAATGGAACCGAAAATATCTGGTTCTCATTATCCATGGTGTAGTACGTGCCGCTAAACCTGAAACGATCATTGAAAAGATTGAGATCCAAACCAAATTCAATGGAAGTTGCTAATTCAGGTTTTAAATCCGGGATTGAGCAAGGTACTCGGAACGCTCTCCGTAGTAAGTGTATTCCACGTACCCAGGCCAAGCGTTTGTTGGAGTCTGTAAGGATCAGTATCGTTACCAACCTGCGCCCATCCACCGCGTAATTTCAATAAGCTGATATTTTCAGGCAAGTCAAATGAATAATTAGCCAGCCAGCTTAGCGATGCAGATGGGTAGAAGTATGAATTCTGATTGTCTGCAATCGGCAATGTGCTTGACCAATCGTTCCTGGCTGTCAGGTCCAGATAAAGTTGGTTTTTATAACCAATGGATGCAAGACCGTAAACACTATAAATAGCCTTTTCGAATTCGCTGCTACCAACACTGATATTTGTAAGAGGAATATTACCAACTGTATACAATCCTGGAATAACAAGACCGTTGTTGCGATCTCCACCAGAACCTATTCTCGAGTTATTTCCATTGCGGTTCATCAGGTTACCTCCTGCTGAAATGCTTATATCAAAATCACTAAGCTGCTTCGTATAGGTAAGCAATGCTTCTGTGTTGGCTTCCTGATAGAAAATGTTTTCAATGGTATAATTACCCTTTGGCATACGGTTGGCACTAAAAGGAACTCTAGTTTCCCTTTCTTCGGTATATCTGTCCAGATTGTACCTAACTCTCAATGACAAAGCGTCCGAAAAACTATACGTCAGGCCCAGGTTCCCATAAATCCTGTCACGAACAAAGGAGTTGTCGATGGCCTTGGCAAGGAAATAAGGATTGTCGCCGTCCGGTGGTCTGTTCTGGGCAATTTGCTCCTGCCCGGGCAGCCAATAATCCTTCAGCAAATCCATTGAAATATATGATGATTGATATACTGCTTCCAACGGGTTATTATTCCTGTCACCGGTACTTGGTATATTGTTCGACCATGTTCTGGCTATGGAAATGTTGGATTCAAATTTCAATTTGCTGTTAATATTGTAATTCAAACTGGTTTTCAGGTTGTTATTGAACCTGTCATGATCGGGAATCATGCCTTTCATGGACATGTTATTGAACGAAACCCTGAAATTTCCATTGTCGTTTCCACCGGAAAGCGCCACGCCATTATTTGATGTGATACCTGTTTGCAGGAACTCCTTCATATTATTCGGGTAGCTCTTCAACTCTGCTCCTTCCGGATAGCCGAACTGCGGAAGCACAACACCATCATCCAGTGATGGACCTGCCCAATAAGCTGATGTTTCGTCCAATTCATTCTGACGGCCACCATTGGCATATTTATAATGAAAATCCAGCAGTCTTGGTGGGTTTTTCAAAAAGAGTACTTGAAGAAACAGAAACTCCAATTTTCTTTGAGCCCGCACCCGATTTGGTCGTAATGATGATGACACCATTTCCCGCCCTGGTTCCATAAAGTGCTGCAGCGCTGGGTCCTTTGAGAACGGTCATGCTGGCAATATCATCCGGGTTTAAGTCGGAAATGGCATTGCCATAGTCCACCTGGTTGTCGTTACCATTGACGCTAATGTTATTCAGTTTGTTGGCCACCGGCACACCATCAATAACGAATAAGGGCTGATTGTCTGTAGTGAGCGAGGTAGCACCCGGATTACAACACTTACCGTAGAACCAGCAATACCTGTTTGGTTTACCGTAACACCGGACACTTTTACCCGCAAGAGAGTTTCAGTACGTTTATCCTGAGGAACAGCAGTGAGGTCTTTACCCTGAACTTTTCCCACGTCGTAGCCTAATGATCGTTGCTCGCGCTCTATTCCGAGGGCTGTCACGACTATCTCGTTGAGCGATTGAATGTCCGGGTTCATAGTCAGGTTGATCACTGACCGGCCACCAACAGCGATTTCTTCACTCATAAAGCCCACGGAACTGAATACAAGTACTGCATCAGCAGATGGCACTTCCAGTGAATAATTACCGTCAATATCAGACACGGTTCCTGTAGCTGTTCCCTTCTGAATGATATTTACGCCCGGCAATCCGGTGTTGTCCTCAGCAGAAGTAACTGTACCAGTAACACGCATGGCCTGAAAGGAAGCTTCGCCGGCCAGACTCTGGTCTCCTGTCCGCTCTCTGACAACAATATTGTTGTTGATAGCACGGAACTCCAGTTTCGACTGACGGGTAATATCACTGAGTACTTCCTGCAGGTTTTCGCCATTCTCGATAGTGACTTTTTTATTTAACTCCCTTTTAATACCATCTTCATATACGAACACATAGTCGGTGTTATTCGATATTTTGTCCATAATCTCAAGGATGGTACCTTGCTTTACACCAAGATCAAGCTTGGTGTTCCTCAGAGTGTGCCTGGCCCGAAAGCTCAGCAAATGCTGACCCGTTTACCATGAGGGCTACCACTGCGAGCAGCTGCCACAAATAGTGTTTCACGTCTGTTTTTCGTTTCATAGTCGTACTATTTAGTTAAAGAAGTAATTGGTTTTTTCAATAGATTCATGTTCATGTTCATTTTGATTTTGTTGTGTGTATGTGTTTTTTCCATAAGCTAATTTTTAATTATCAGTGAATTATCTTTTATCTCGTATCGTGTTCCAGTGGCGAAAGTGATAGCCTGTACCACGGATTTAAGGTTTTCATTTTTATGCAGCCCGGTCAGTGTGAGTTTCGACAATTTAGATTGATCCTGCAGCTCAACTTCGATACCATACCAACGCTCCAGCATTCGCGCCACTTTGGGCAACGGTGTTCCATCGAATCGCAGGATACCCATTCGCCAGCTTAGTTCCAGCTGAGGATCGACTTCCACTATTTCAGTAAGACTTTCTTTAATATTGACTACCAGCTTCTGGCCTTTTTCCAGAATCACAGATTCATGGTTTTTGCTATTCAACTGCACCCTCACTGTTCCTGATTCTACAGTAACAGCAAAATCTTCGTCATCCGGAAAGGACTGCACATTGAAGGATGTACCCAATACTTCAATATCGAAGTCATGAACATGGATTTTGAATGGCCTATGCTCGTCGCGCGCGATGTTGAAATATGCCTCGCCTTCCATACTTATCTCACGCTTACCCGCGTCGAAATAATTTGGATAGGTGATGCTGGATGCTGCATTCATTTGCACATAGCTCCCATCATCAAAGTTCATCCGAAACATCCGTCCATTTGGTGTTGATTTGGTAATTGGAGCAGCCTTGGAACTGGAAATCGATATGGAGTCACTGCCCATGCGAATTATCGAGACAAAAAACAGGGTGGCAAAAAGCACTCCGGCGAAGATCACGATCACTGCTGCAATGGAATAAATGTTTTTATTCCCGCTAAACGGTGACTTTTTCTTTTTACTGCCTTTGGTGACTATCAGTTGGGGGGAGGGTTTCTCCTGATTGAAATGCCGATCTAATTCTTCTTCAAATTTTTGCTGAAGGTAGATTTCGTATTGCTCGGTGGTTTCAGGGCTATCAAGTCCGGCAAGTAGGGCTTCAAATTCCTCACGCGTGATGCGGTTTTTGATAAGCTTATCTAATATTTCTTCCGGACTATGGTTCATTTTTATAACGATTACCCATAATACAGAGGGTATAATGAGAAGGACTATCTGCTTATTAAATAATTTATCAATAAAAATATAAGCTGACCCGGACTGAGGCGCCGAACACCCTGCGTTCCGGATTTAAACAAGCTCTTAAATTCCGGGATATTTCAAGCTTTCATCAGAATACCTTACTATTTTTATTAATATTTAATTCGACACAATCGAATCTGCATGACACCCAAGCTATAAGAATCCTATGAAATATATGTTAAAATTTTTGCCCGCATTGTGTACGTTGCTACTCGTGACAGCTTCTTCTTTTGGGCAGCCATCGATCAAAAATATATGGAACACCAGGGACACAATTGGTATTTACGATAAGTTTGAAGCCAGAATTTTAATTGAGGCTACCTTTGAAAACCCGTTCGATCCGGAGGACATTGACCTCCAAGCAACATTCACCTCTCCCGGCGGAAAAACATGGACACTCCCGGGTTTTTACACCACATCAGGCTGGGCAGGCTGGATGATCCGTTTCTCGCCCAATGAGACTGGCATTTGGAATTACAAAGTATCAGTAAAGGATCGTAAAGGAAAGGCAGAAAGTACTCCCGGGCAATTCACAACCATAAAGTCCAACTATAAAGGCCCTTTGAAAATATCTCCAAACAAGCGATTCCTGCAACACGCCGACGGCGCACCCTATTATGGCGTAGGCTTATGGTACAATGGCGTTGTTCAGGCTGAAGTTCTCGATGAACTGAAAGCACTCGGCGTGAACTATATAAGCAATTTCATAACACCGATAGAAACCTGGGCCAGCGGCGTAGGTCGCTACGATCAGCTAATTTGTGATAGGATTGATAATATGCTGGGCTTACTGGAAGAACGTGATATGCAGCTCAGTCTTAATATCTGGTTCCATTCATTCCTGTCTGAAACCGTCTGGGGTGGTGGCAATGTCCGTTGGTACGCAAATCCATATGCAACTGTAACAGACGCTAAAAACTTTTACAGCAGTGAAGAGGCATGGAAATACCAGGAAAAGATGTATCGGTACATGATCGCACGTTGGAGCTACAGCCGTTCTCTGGCCATTTGGTTTGTTGTGGATGAAGTGAATGGTACGGATGGCTGGGTTTCCGGTGATAGTCTCGGCGCAGCCAACTGGGGAAAGAAAATCCATGAATACTTCAAGCAGAATGATCCATGGCAACACCTCACCACAGGTACGCGCAGCGGCGGAATAAATGAATGGTGGCAGGAAGGCTATGAAATCTTTGATATGCCAGGCAGGGAAATCTACGAAGCACAGGGGTTCCCGATTATTACCGACGGCAATATAAAATCATCTGAAATCCATCCGCTCACCTCCAGTTACAGGAATTACGCCGGACAGGTACAAAAACTATGGAATGGTTTTAATAAACCTGTACTAATCCCCGAAACCGGCTGGGATCATACTTTTTATGAAATGACTATGCCTGGCTACCAGGCTCAGTTTCATAACGCCATCTGGGTAAGTCTCGCCTGCGGTGCAGCCATGTCGCCATTCTGGTGGTCGTATTCGCGTGCCCTCAATGATAATGTAGTTACCAACCAGTTGCTCAGCCTGCGCAAGTTTACCGACCAGATACCTTTTTCAAAACTCACCAATGTATCTTCGCAGAAAATCGTGAATTCTGACGGAGATGCCTATGCTATCGGCAGCGATCAGTTGATTTACGGGTGGGTAGTGAATACGCAGACGGATCTGTACGGTAAAAAAATTACCTTACCTGATTTACAAAACGGAACATACAAATTGCGACTGTACCATCCGTGGAGGGGAAGTTTCATCGAGGACACAGCCAGAGAGGTAGAGGTAAAAGATGGTATACTGACTTTCTCTATGCCCGAAATGCAAATCAAGGAGTCTCACGCTTATTATATCGGGCAGGACATCGCTTTCATCCTGGAAAAACCAATGGGCAAGAATACGAAGAAGTAAGCGATTTGCAGTAACTCATTTGAGCACAATGGCAAAGCAAACAACGCTCATTTGGCTGTCGCAGTCCGAAAAGATTATTTTTTGAAGAATAAAATAGACGGCGAGAACCAGAAAAATAAAACCGATGATGTGGTTTGTCCGGATGGTTTCATTCCTAAAAACGAGCAACGTGAAAACTGAGAAGACAACCAGCGTAATGACTTCCTGGATCACTTTCAATTCGACCAGGCTAAATGGACCGCCATTTCCCTGGAACCCTATTCGATTCGCAGGCACCTGGAAACAGTATTCAAAAAAGGCAATTCCCCAGCTTATAGCAATAATGGCCACAAGCCCAAACTTATTAAACCACCTCCCATTCAGCGAACTTCAGGTGACCATACCAGGCCAGCGTCATAAAGGCGTTGGATAAAATGAGTAATCCGATGGTGAGTAGTTGTTTCATTTTCTAAATAAGGACTTAAGAATTTACCTCGTGAGATTTTTTTTATTATCCAGGTGAATAACAGACTGCAAAAGTAACTTTTTGGTCACGTAATTATCAAACACAATCAAGCGATGAAAATTACATATCAGATTGGCGTCATTCGTGAATTCCACAGCGTTCAATTGTGAAGAAATCGAAACGGAATAGTCAGGCTGCCGAATCCATATGCCCACCATGAATCATTCCGGAAAACAATCGGATTTTGTTCGCTTTTTTTTTCGGCCGGTTGAACAAATCTTTGATGATTCTGTTTTACTTTTGTGCTTGTTTAAACTAATTCTAAATAAGGAATCAATGAGTAAAGGGAACCAGGTTCTTGAGGATTTTACCAGTTCAGAATATAAATATGGGTTTGAGACGATTATTGAAAACGATTCAGCGCCCAAGGGTCTGAATGAAGATACAGTACGATTTATCTCTGCCAAAAAAGAAGAACCTGAATGGCTCCTTGAATGGCGATTGAAGGCTTACCGACATTGGCTTACCCTGGAAGAACCAACATGGCCAAACGTAAAATATCCAAAAATCGATTTTCAGGATATCATCTATTACTCTGCCCCAAAGCAAAATAAGCTTCTCAATAGTCTTGATGAGGTGGATCCGGAATTGCTGGAAACATTTAAGAAACTGGGTATATCGCTGGAAGAGCAAAAGCGCCTGAGCGGTGTTGCCGTCGATGCTGTGATCGATAGCGTTTCGGTGAAAACTACCTTTAAAGCGACACTCGGAGAACTAGGGATTATCTTCTCTTCCTTCAGCGAAGCGGTGAAAGAACACCCGGAACTCATCAAGAAATACCTCGGATCGGTTGTGCCTATGACGGATAATTATTACGCGGCCCTGAACAGTGCCGTGTTCAGCGATGGTTCATTCTGCTATATTCCCAAAGGCGTTCGCTGCCCCATGGAGCTATCCACCTATTTCAGGATAAATGCTTCCGGCACAGGGCAGTTTGAAAGAACCCTGATCGTGGCCGATGAAGGTTCGTACGTCAGTTACCTCGAAGGTTGCACGGCGCCCATGCGCGACGAGCACCAGCTTCACGCAGCGGTTGTGGAAATTCATGCCGAAACCAACGCGGAGGTTAAATATTCAACCGTGCAAAACTGGTATCCGGGCGATAAAAACGGCAAAGGCGGCATCTACAACTTTGTCACCAAGCGCGGAATATGCAAGGGCAACAATTCAAAAATCTCCTGGACGCAGGTTGAAACAGGTTCCGCTATCACCTGGAAATACCCGAGTGTGATATTGAAGGGTGATAATTCGGTTGGCGAGTTTTACTCCGTTGCCGTCACGAATAACCACCAGCAGGCTGACACCGGAACCAAGATGATACACATCGGTAAAAATACCACGAGCAACATTGTGTCAAAAGGTATTTCGGCAGGTCAAAGTCAGAACAGTTACAGGGGTTTGGTGAAAGTACTTAAAAGGGCTGAAAACGCCCGCAACTTCTCGCAGTGCGACTCACTACTCATGGGCGACAGATGCGGCGCTCATACATTTCCATATATCGAAATTGATAACAGCACCGCGAAAGTGGAGCATGAAGCGACGACGTCTAAAATCGGCGAAGACCAGATATTCTATTGTAATCAACGAGGCATTGATACCGAAAACGCCGTGGCTCTTATTGTCAATGGATTCGCCAAGGAGGTTCTCAACAAGCTGCCGATGGAATTTGCCGTAGAAGCCCAGAAATTATTAGCGCTCACCCTAGAAGGAAGCGTAGGTTAAATAGAATGGAAGTGGGAAGTGGAATGCGGGAAGTGGGAAGTGGAAAAAACTTCGGTCTTCGGACTTCTGTCTCCCAACCATATTTTAAAGAATAATTAAGATACAAAATACTTACTCTCAACCCTTAATTCGATAATAAACAAGTATGCTACATATAAAAAATCTCCATGCCGCCATCAACGGCCATGAAATTCTCAGAGGTATAAATCTGGATGTAAAGCCCGGCGAAGTCCATGCGATCATGGGCCCGAATGGCTCAGGAAAAAGTACACTCGCTTCGGTACTCGCCGGAAAAGAAGATTACGAAGTAACAGATGGCTCAGTCACCTTTGAGGGGAAAGATCTACTCGAGTTATCGCCGGAAGACCGCGCCAGGGAAGGAATATTTCTCGCATTTCAATACCCTGTAGAAATTCCGGGTGTGAGCTCCAATATCTTCCTTCGCACAGCGCTCAACCAGATACGAGCGTATCGCGAGCAGGAGCCATTGGATGCGGTGCACTTTCTGAAATTGGTAAAAGAGAAAATGGCCCTTGTGGAAATAGACCCAAAACTCGTCACACGTTCGTTGAATGAAGGGTTTTCTGGTGGCGAGAAAAAGCGAAATGAAATTTTCCAGATGGCTGTGCTGGAACCGAAACTGGCCATTCTCGACGAAACAGACTCCGGTCTGGATATCGACGCATTGCGTATCGTAGCAAACGGCGTCAACAAATTGAAATCGCCCCATAATGCCACCATTGTAGTGACTCATTATCAACGGTTGCTTGATTATATAATTCCGGATTTTGTCCATGTGCTTTACAAAGGTCGTATCGTGAAATCAGGCGACAAATCGCTTGCCCTCGAACTCGAAGAGAAAGGTTACGACTGGATAAAGGAAGATTCAGCCCTGGTTTCTTAACGCTGACTTATAATGACAGATCAAATAAAAGAGAATTTTAGTTCTTTCGAAGTCCAGCTTAATGGCGAGAGCAAATTGCCATGGCATCAGCTAAGAAAGGATGCGTTTAAGGTCTTCGAATCAAAAGGTTTTCCGGGCCCAGGGGATGAAGAATATAAATACACCCATGTAGGAAGGATATTCGAAAAAAACGTCCATTTCTCCATAGAAAAAGACGACTCCGTCAAATACCAGGCGTCAAAACCAACCACCTTCTATGAGGAAGACGCAATTCATGTTGCGATTGTAGATGGCGTGGTCACGAAAATTTCAGGAAGCGCTGCAGTAGAGCAGGGTATTGTCGTGCTCACGCTGCGGGAGGCGTTGAAGTCGCATCCCGAGGAGCTGAATGCACACCTTGGCAAATATGCAGATATAAATAAGGACCCGTTTACTGCACTCAACACGGCATTTTCCTACGAAGGAGTTTTTATTCAGATCCCAAAAAAGAAAAAGGTTGCAAAACCCATTATCCTTCACTACTATTTCCAGGATCAAAAAGAAGGTTCT
The DNA here is from genome assembly GCA_034523095.1 of Cyclobacteriaceae bacterium. Lineage (GTDB taxonomy): Bacteria > Bacteroidota > Bacteroidia > Cytophagales > Cyclobacteriaceae > JAAUQL01. Next base: position 144,812 of record JAXHKU010000032.1, read on the forward strand.
GTGCAAACCCGTAACCTGATTCTGGTTGGGCAAAGCGCTGAAGTGAACATCACCGAATCATATTCTGCTGCTTCAGCTGAAGCGTATTACGGAAATCATGTTTCAGAAATTGTGGTAGAAGCCAATGCACATCTCAATTACTTCAAGCTGCAAAACCAGGGAAGTCTTACCTGCCAGATCGACAATACGTTCATTCATCAAAAGCGCGACAGCGAAGTGCAGACTTTCACCTTTACACTGGAGGGCAAATTGATCCGCAACAACCTGAATATTGCCCTCGATGAGGAAAATTCCACCTCGCACATGTACGGATTGTATGTAGCTCATGGCAACGGACACATCGATAATCATACGGTTGTTGATCACCGGGTTCCCAATTGCTACAGCAATGAAATCTATAAGGGAATACTGGATGACAACAGTAAAGGTGTCTTCAACGGAAAAATATTTGTTCGGCAAGACGCGCAAAAAACCAATGCTTTCCAGTCGAATAAAAATATACTGCTCACTGACACGGCCTCGATTAATACAAAGCCTCAACTGGAAATCTGGGCTGACGATGTAAAATGTTCGCATGGATGCACGACAGGGCAATTGGACGATAAGCAAATGTTTTACCTCCGCTCACGCGGAATTGCTGCATCGACAGCGCGGGCGATGTTGCTTCATGCCTTCGCCAACGACGTGATCGACAAAATAGAAGTTGACTTCCTGCGCGAATTTATTAACAACGAAATGTATAAGAGACTCGACTGATATGGTGGAAACAACAGCAACACATACAAAACTTTCCCTGAATGTAGGCACCATCAGAAAACAGTTTCCTGTACTCCATCAACGGGTAAATGGAAAAACCACTGATTTACCTTGACAATGCCGCCACTACCCAGAAGCCCGCTCAGGTCATCAACGCCATCAGCAGGTATTACGAGGAGTATAATGCAAATATCCATCGCGGCATTCATTACCTGGCTGAGAAGGCTACTGCCGCTTTCGAAGATACCAGGAAGACGGTCGCGGAATTTATCAATGCCAGGGAAGCAGAAGAAGTGATTTTTACTTCCGGAACAACCGGAGGAATCAACCTCGTGACCAATGGATTTGGAAGGAAATTTCTCAATGCCAGAGACGAAGTCATCATTTCTGCCCTGGAGCATCATTCCAACATCGTGCCGTGGCAAATGATCTGTGAAGAACGCGGCGCCATTCTAAAGGTAATTCCCGTCGATGACAGGGGTAACCTGATAATGGATGAGTACGAAAAGCTGCTTTCATCCAGAACGAAAATTGTTGCCGTAAACCATGTATCAAATTCGCTGGGCACAATCAACCCTGTGGAGCAGATTATTACGTTGGCTCATCAATATGGCGCTTTGGTACTTATCGATGGCGCACAGGCTGTAGCTCATTCAGAACATCGATGTGCAGCTGCTGACTCGCGACTTAGTATGCATTCTCGGCACATAAACTTTACGGCCCGACAGGTGTCGGGATACTCTATGGTAAAAGAAAGCATCTGGAATCCATGAACCCTATACCAGGGTGGTGGAGAGATGATCAGCGAAGTCACTTTCGAAAAGACAACATACAACGAGATACCCTGATAGATTTGAACAGGCACTTACCAATATGTGCCGACGTTGTTGCTTCAAAGAAGCTATTGAATTTGTGGATGGTCTTGGAAAAAAGAGTGATCTGCTGGCTTTGGAGCAAGCCTTATTGCTTAGCGCCACGAGAAAATCACAAAAATCCCAGGGCTAAAAATCATTGGTGAGGCGCATAAAAAAAATAGGGGTACTTGTCTTTTATCATTGATGGCATGCATCCCTTTGATGTGGGTATGCTGCTGGATGCGCGCGGAATTGCCGTGAGGACTGGTCATCACTGTACACAACCTCTTATGAAGCGTTTTGGCATAGAAGGAACGGTGCGGGCCTCCTTCGCTATTTATAATACTCTGGAAGAAGTTTCTATTTTTGCTGAAAGTTTAAAACAGATTGTTGAAAAATGGCGGTAGAAACACATGTTCCGCCTCCTGTAGATCAGATTCAGGAGGAAATAATTGATGAATTTTCATACCTCGGGGATGATAAAGAGAGCACGATCTACTACATCATGGAACTCGGCCAAAAACTTTCTGCATTGGATGAAACGTACAAAATTGATAATAATATCATTAAGGGGTGCCAATCGAAAGTGTGGCTCACTGCCGAACTGCATGGTGACAGGATAATATTTAATGCCGACAGTAATACAGAAATCACCAAGGGCCTCATCAGCCTGCTGATCAGGGTGCTTTCCGGCCAGGCGATCGAAAACATACTGAACGCACAATTATATTTTATTGAAAAGATCGGAATGGGACAGATCATCGGATCGCAAAGGTCCAACGGGCTCACGGCGATGATCAAACAAATGAAACTGTATGCCCTGGCATATAAAAGCAAATTGAACTAAGCTCATGGCTGACGAACAAACACTAAAAAACCGGATTATCGATGCCATCAAAACCGTTTACGATCCGGAAATACCGGTTGATGTTTACGAGCTCGGGCTTATCTATGAAATATCAATCTATCCGATTAATAACGTATTTATAAAAATGACGCTTACCTCACCGGCCTGCCCTGCGGCAGAGACCATTCCCACAGAGGTTGAGTCAAAAATCAGGGAGTTGAAAGACATCAATGACGTGCAGGTGGAAATAACATTTGATCCACCATACAGCACCGAAATGATGTCGGAAGCTGCCAAACTTGAACTTGGATTTATTTAATTAACCATAATTGTTGTATCGCTATGTATCCAGAAGAATTAGTTAAACCCTATCGGGCGGAATTATCTAACATCGGTTTTACCGAACTGAAAACCGCCGATTTGGTCGAAAAACACCTCACTGAAACCAAGGGCACCACGCTCATGGTCATCAACTCGGTGTGTGGTTGTGCCGCCGGCACTGCCCGCCCAGGTGTGGCTTTGTCGCTGAAATACGCTGACAAGACACCCGATCACCTCGCTACGGTATTTGCCGGCGCAGACATTGAAGCAACTGCCAAAGTGAGGGAACATACGTTGCCCTTTCCTCCATCCTCGCCATCAATAGCATTGTTTAAGGATGGAGAATTGGTGCATTTTGTAGAGCGCCATCATATCGAAGGCCGGCCGGCAGAAGTTATCGCCCGCCACCTGGCTGATGTGTATGATGAGTTTTGCTGAAATTAGAGAATCTGATATTGGTCCATAAAGACAGAAACCCGAAAACAGAATCGCAGTTTTCGGGTTTTTTTTGTTTATCAAATTCATCGTTGCCAATACTACCGCTGGACAAATCTGTTTTCCGTAATCTTGTACTTCCCAAAGGCCCACATGAACTTTTACCATAACATTGGCGTATTGATTCGAAGTCTGCTTTACATCATATTCCTATCTGAGCTGTTCCGATGGTTTGATAATCCAGCGGTGACGAGTTTATACTACTGCTACCCTCGTTGAATGAAATGTCTCGAATTAGTCGAAACCAATGACTTCGAAATTTAATATGATAGGGGCAGAAATCCCTACCTGTTGTCATAGGATCTGTTTAAAGTTTTGAAAGACTTATCCTTGTTAATTGTCTCGAGACGATCCCGGCACAGGCCGCAAATCGGATATTTGATCTGACTTTCTTCCATGAAGGTTTAATCTAAGCTGAAGGGCCTATTGATTTTTCTCACTCATCGCAATACTTTTCAGCACCACTTCTTCCCCAGGTTGAAACTCCCTTCTCCAGTATACTGAACCATCTGGCTTTCCGAACCATTTAGCAGAAATTTCTCACCAAGTCCATGCGCCAGTTTCAGCGTTCCACCGAATTTACTTTTAATGGTAATTTCCGTGGTTTCACTCCTCTCCACTTTAGCCCCGATGAGGAACCCTCCTTCCACAGCAATACCTGAAAAATCGAATTTTCTCCAGTCCCGGTGGATTTTTGGCAATACATAGATCGTCCCCTGTTTCTGATACACCAGCAGATCCAACACAGCGCTCAGAGCACCGAAACCCGCGTCGAGTTGCATAACTTCCCTGTTGCGCTCTATTTCCGGGATGTTGTGCCAGCCCGGAGATGATATATTGCTGATGCCGCCAAAGGCAGCATTGTGCAAGGTGCCACGACCCTCGTTCAGGAAATTCTGATACCAATAGTGCAGCCAGCTTACCGCTGCCTCCGGTTCGTTATTACGGTTATGAAGAATAGCAGCCCAGGGAACACACCATCCGCTCCACACGCCGGCTCCTTTCCGTATCCAATTATCATAAGTTGCCCTCACCACTCCCCGTGTTTCCGGGTTCAATGGATCGATGACATCAAACGGGTAAATACCAGCCAGGTGCGCATGATGACGGTAGCTTTCAATCAGGTCCATGCCTTCCCACAGCGCAATCCGCTCCACTTGCCGGGAGGGAGACTCCAGTGAAGCGGGACCTGTGATGGCGGTAAATTTCGGAAGTCCGGCTGATACCCGGGCCCACCGTTCATCATTCGATTCGCCGATGGCTTTCGCTGCTTCAGGCAATATTTCAACAATCATATGTATTGCTGCAAGCTGAAAAGATGCGTCTTTTCCCCAGGCATTCATTTGCGAACCACGAAATTCCGGGCTGACTGATACCGGCAGAGAATAGGTCATCTGGCCATCTGCTGCTTTTTTCTGTTCCAGCATCGCCCAATACCCTTCAAAGGCTCCAACTAAAAGTGGCCAGGCTGTCTCCCTGAGTATCTTCTCATCCCTGGTAAATAAATAATGTTGCCAGGCGATCTGAGCCATCCATGCGGTGCAGGCGTGGTCGATGGTGCCTGTCCAGAAAGACCCCACTACCCTGCCCCTGTCATCCACAGCGTGCGGCAACATGAGCGCACCGGGTGTGCCGAAAAAGTGTTCGCCATTTTTCTTGAGCTCCGGCATCATATCATTGATCATCTTCCAGATGGGGTTCAGGTGGTTTGCCCGGTTGGTCGCCAGAGCCGGGAGGTAAATCATCTGGATATTGATATTGTAATGATAATCGTTACTCCAGGGCGGAAGCTGATATTCCTCATTGAACGGGCCCTGCAGCGAACACGCTATTCCATGCTCCGGTGTGCAGATAGCCTGTTTATATAACCCATAATTCACAATATCCTGGAGAATCGGATCGGGTAAATGTATTTTGGGCACATCATTCCAGTAGGTTCGCCACCACTCGATATCCTCATTTTTCACTTCCCAACGCTGCAGCTCTTTCAGGGAATTTACTACGTCTTCCTTAGCCTGGTCGCTTACGGATGAAGCCATGAAAATATCTCCATTTCCCATGGACTTATAGCCGATGCTCAGTGGCTGATCCTCTGGCAAACTTTGCGTGAAGCCGTTTATTTTATTTCCTTCCGGTAATTCTTCCTGCCAGATATCAGGCGGCAGAACACTGACTTTCTCTAATTGTTCCTTCACATGTTCCCAGGAAGGTACCAAGCGAATGTTTACCTGATCCATTATTTCCTCCGGCAGCGAGACTGCGGCAAGCTCTTCGAATACAGATTGCCTGATACTTATTACCTTTTATCTCATCATTCGTATTCCGGATGGTGACCTCAAAAATTCCATTGTTCAGGTCAAGAACACCTCGCTTCAATTCCCATCCGTCAGGCAGCTCAATCTCCAGCCGTCCGCCGCCAATCTGATGAGGCCTGGTGGGCTGACCTGGTTCTGCCACTTCAGGTATTCCGAAAGCCGCTTTTATCGCTTCCTCATTTCCACCATACAACATATCCTTAAGCTGATGGTAAGTAATCTTGCTCAACGCCTTGTTGCCTCCCCTCCTGTCCCAGAATCCGGCACGGCCGATAGTGATGTTCAGTTTATTATCAGCGCCCCATACCATAAGTCCCTGAACTCCGTTGCCGAGCAGCGCGCCTGTGTGCGTACGGGGAAGGGGAAATTCCCACAACAAGAGGTTTTGTTGCTGCATTTCCAGTTCTTGCTCCAAGATCGTTTTTTTGTGACAGGCTGGCAAAAACACTAAGAGTACGATGGTCGCGATAGTATAATATTTCATAATCTCCGGGGTTAAAATCAAAACCAAGTTAGTAAATCCATTATTTTGTACAGTTGAAAGTCTTAATCAGTAATGGAAAGTAGCAATAATTTTTTCAATGATGTATATGATGTGGCGAGGCTTATTCCTTACGGCCGCTGGACGAGCTACGGCGCTATTGCCAGCTACCTGGGAACCAAGGGCAGCGCCAGGATGGTCGGCTGGGCTATGAACGGTGCCCACGGCTTAACAGATGTTCCGGCGCACCGGGTGCTGAACAGAAGCGGCCGGCTCACCGGAAAGCACCACTTTCCAACTCCAGAGGCGATGCAACAAGCGCTGGAAGCCGAGGGAATGGAAATTGAAAATGATCAGGTAATCAATCGCGAGAAAAGTTTTTGGGATCCTTCCCTTGAGCTTCTTTGAAATCCAATAGTCATGGTTTTACCTGTTTTTCAATAGTATATTTGACTTTATAAACCACTTTTTAAACCCACGGAACACGATGAATATATTTCGCATTTTTCTCCTTCTTACCGCCATTATCCTGTTGTTTGCCTGTTCTGAATCAAAGGAGAAAAACACCTTCTATGTCGATGCCGCTATTGGTTCTGATACTAATTCCGGAACCGATCCTGACAATGCATGGCAAACTCTGGCCAAAATCAACGCTACGGATTTTGAGCCCGGCGACAACATCCTGCTCAAAAAAGGGCAGATTTTCCATGGGTCTCTGGTGTTTGACGAGGCAGATGCCGGAAGTGAAAGCAACCCTATCGCTATCGGAAGTTATGGCGGTGCATATTACTCCGAGCCGATCATTGAAAGTGGTGACGCTTTTGCCATTAAACTCCAGCATTGCTCTTGGGTAAATATTTCCGGTCTTGTCATCCATGGCGCGGGAAGAAAAACAGCCAAAACTTCCGGTCTCATGCTGGAGCACTGCACCAACATGAATATCGATTCTGTTCGCGCTTCCGGCTATCAACACCACGGCATCGATGTGCTGTCTTCGGAAAATATCAGGATTACCCATATAAAGGCGAATGACAATGGAAAAACGGGCATCCGAGTCGGTGGCGACCGCATCGAGGGCACACAGGACTTTTCTTCCAGAAATATTTATATCGGCTATTCAGATACGTATGACAATGCGGGCGATCCGACGGTCATGGATAATCACAGCGGCAGTGGTATCATCGTGAATTTCACGGACAGCGCTGTCATCGAATACTGCTCCGCCTACAACAATGGCTGGGACATGCCGCGCAAAGGCAATGGACCTGTGGGTATCTGGGCGCACGACGCCAACAACATTACCATACAATATTGTATTGCCTACAATAACGAAGCCCCTCGCGGTGCATGGGATGGCGGCGGATTTGATTTTGACGGTGGCATTACCAATTCAGTGATGCAGTACAACTACTCCTATGATAATAATGGCGCAGGCTATGGATTGTTTCAATACGCCGGAACTACGGTTTGGGAGAATAATACCATCAGGTTCAACATCAGCTATAACGATGGTGAAGGCAGGGAATTCACGGGTTTGTGCATCTGGACGGCCGAACCCGACAAAGATTTGCTGCGCAATTGCCGGATTTACAATAATGTCATCGTGAATGAGCTAGGCAGTGCTCTTAAATTCGCCATGAGCGATGAAGGTAAAGCCAGTGACCCGCCCGGCTTTGAATTTTATAACAACATCTTCATTTCCAGCGATGAACCCATCAATGGCACATATTCAAAATCACTTTTTTCCCATAATGCCTGGTGGCGGTTGGATAATGAAAAAATCAGGAAAAACCCAGATGCCTTTGGCCGGTATGAAAATCCGGGACTGCAAATGCCCACACCAGATAATTACCGGATCACTGATCCAGCCATGCTCAAGTCGTTGGATGTTTTCCGCACGGTGGAAAATTCACCCTGTAAGGGAACCGGGAAAAGCATACCTGAAAATGGCGGAACAAATTTTTGGGGAGAGCCTTTGACCGATGTCCAAAATATTGGGGTGGAATGATGATATTGAAAAAATAAATCAGAACAGTCAACAGGTTAATTTCTTGACATGGCAGCCACATCATTCAGAATTAATTGCCCTGCCGTGCTGAATTGGTTTCATAATTAAATAATATTGCACTTTATCAGGTAATTATCAGAATTAATGGTGATCAGACAATTAGCTATCCTCTTCCTTGCATCTCTGATTTTTTCGTGTGTATCAAATAAAAAAGTCCTCTACCTCCAAACGGAAGAAACCGACCTTTATGGCCCCGCTATTCCCGATTCCATACTCAGGGTCCATGATATTCTTCCTTTTGAATACAAACTGCAGCACGAAGATGTATTGAGTATCCAGATCAGCAGCCTTACACCTGCAGAATATGACTTCTTTTCGCAAGGCCTTCCCCAAAATCAGATGAACATGGGTGCAAGCATGTCGGGTGGAGCGCTCTTCGGCTACCTTATTGATAAAAATGGCGAAATAGAATTTCCGGTAGTGGGAAAGTTGAAATTCGCCGGATTGAATATTTATGAGGCAGAGGAAAAGGTGCGGGTCATTGCTGAAGAGTATCTCGAAGAACCGGTGGTAAAAGTTCGCCTGCTGAATTTCAGATATACGGTGGTTGGTGAAATTGCCTCACGGGGAAGGACCGTAAACACTTACAATAACCGGCTGAGCATGATGGAAGCCATCGGATTGGCAGGCGGAATGGGTGAACTGGCAGATCTGCAAAATGTGAAAGTCGTACGACAGGTAGAAAACAAAGCCAGTGTATATTATGTCAACCTGCTGGACGAAAAATTCATCGAATCACCATATTACTATGTGCATCCCAACGATATCATCGTGGTGCCTCCACTAAAACAACGACCGTTCAGGATGTATTTCGGCCAGAACCTCTCCCTGATCATTTCCTCTTTATCATTATTATTGCTGGTAATTAGCTTAATTCCACGCAACTGATCATGAACGAACGACCACCAGTATCGCCGTCAAACCGGAATGAAGTAGATGAAGTAAAAAAGTTCATCAACAACATCCTGTCCAACTGGCAGTGGCCTGCATTGTCGCTGGCAATAGCATTGACAATTGCTTTTTTCATTAACCGCTATTCTCCACCCATATACAGCGTAGGTACGTCCATCCTATCAAAAAAATACTACAAACAGCGCTCTACCAAGGCGATGGATGTGATTCAGGGAACGGAATATTTCGCCACGGAAAAAGATATCAATTGGGAGGTTAATGTATTGAAATCCTACCGGGTCGTCTCTGAAGCCATAAAACGTCTTGACTGGGGTGTTTTTTATTATAAAGAGGGAAATGTTCTTACCACCGAACTATATCCCTACAGTCCTATTCGTGTTGTTTCGGCTGATTCATGTGCCAATTACCCATACGATATGCTTATTGACTGCATGGCCGGCAGGGAAAACAGCTTTACGCTATCGACAAAAAACGAAGCCTGGAATGCATTTTTCGCAGGTAAAAACTTTCAGTTTGGAAAAGAGGAATTCGTCAATGGGTGGAATTTTCACATTGAAAAAAAAAAGGAAGGCCTTGGGGAAAATGAGATTGTCAAATTCCGGGTAAACAGTATGGATGGACTTATCGGCCAGTACCGGGGCAAACTCATGGTGGGATGGCTGGCCAAAGGATCGGCAGTATTGAAGCTTACGCTTACCGGTGAAACACCACGACGCGAGATGGATTTCCTGGCAGTTATTTCAAAGGTAATCGAAGAATTCTCTGTTGACGATAAAAATGTTGCCGCAATAAAAACGATTTCTTTCATTGATGATCAGTTACTTCGTATCTCCGATTCACTCAATACCACAAGCAAATTGCTCCAGGCATTCAAGCTCCAGAACCGGGAATTCAACATGGGCTCCACCCGGATATTTGCGAAAATCACAGAGATAGAGGAAGAAAAGTACAAGCTGGTTCTGGCAAATCAGTACCTCGATTACCTGGAAGAATACATAAAAAATAAGAGTGAATACGACGTTATAGCCCCGAATACCATTGGCGTTGAAGCCAGCCTTCTCAACAGCCTCATCAATGAGTACGTAACGCTGAGAATGGAAGAGCGAACGCGAAATACGCAATTCTTCAAAAAAAGCCCCATCTACGCCAACCAGAACAAGGAAAAAGTGGATATGCTTTCAGAGTATGAAAAGAGTATTCTGGAAAGCGTTAATACATCCAGAGACCGGAATGATATCCAGATTCAGCAGATCGGTGAACGGGTGGAAGGATTTTTTGCTGAGATGCGCTCCCTTCTCGACCAGGAAAGAGAATACACGGATTACGAAAAGATTTATAAACTCAATGAGCAGTTTTATATGATGCTGCTCACCGAAAAGGTGACCGCCAGTATAGCCAGGGCATCGCAGGAGCCGGACTATGCCGTCCTTGATGCACCCCGCGTGGAAGGGCCGCCCATTTCACCCAAAAAAAGTAAGAATTACACCTATGCGCTTATCCTGGGGCTGGCACTGCCCATCGGTATATTTTATTTGATAGGATACCTGAATCCATATATATTCTCCAAGGATGATCTCGACAAGCACTCCAACATGCCATTCCTGGGTATGGTTGGTCATGATTTAAGTAAATCAGTCATTGTTTGCCAGGAAAAACCCAAGTCATCCATCGCCGAATCATTCCGAAACCTTCGCGCTAACCTGCAGTATTTCCTGAAAAACGGCTCCAGTTCCAAGTGTATACTTGTAACTTCCTCCGTCAGTGGCGAAGGGAAAGACCTTTGTTTCCGCCAACCTCGCCTATATATATGCCATCTCAGGAAAGAAAACGCTTGTGTTGGGTGCTGACTTACGAAAACCGGCCCTCTCCAAGGTTATTAGTCAGAAAAACAGCCGCGGACTCAGCAGTTACCTTGCCGGTTTGTGTGAATACGAGGATCTCGGCGAGCAGGTCATCACCGAAAACCTCTATGTAATTCATAGTGGTCATGTCCCTCCCAATCCATCGGAATTACTCGTCAACACACGGATGCCAGTATTGATGGAAAGGATTATGAAAGATTATGATGTGGTCATCATCGACTCACCGCCGATTGGTATCGTTTCCGATTCCATCGAACTAGCGAAGTATTCACAGATAAATATCATCATCGTTCGCCAAGGGACAACCAAAAAGGGTTCGCTCGATGTCATCAATACTATGTACCTCGAAGGAAAACTACCAAATCCTGCCGTGGCATTCAACGATATCGATTTTTCCAGGACCATTTACGGCCACAAGTATGGATATAGCGGCAAACAAGGTTACGTTGGCTATGGCTATGGCTATGGCCATGGATACGGTTACTATGATGACGAAAAGCCAAAAAAACGCGGCTTCTACAGCAAGTTTAAAGATCGCTTCAAATCCAAAGCCTGATCGTAAAGTCAGCATATTTACCATCATTTTTTTTAGTTTCAAAACTTGATCTGAGCAAGATAATTCCTTTAATTTGAGTAATATTTTTACTCAATATCCTGTTGCTTTGGGAGTGACATGGCGAAGCCATGAGAGATGATGAGGAAATGGGTAAATGGGTAAATGTGGCAAATTTGATTGTCAAACCAAATTAATAGATTATTGGACCATCAAACGCATAAAGATCTGGATGTCTGGAAACTTGGCATCGACCTGGTTGAAAAAGTCTACTCAGCAACATCAAAATTTCCTAAAGAAGAATTATTTGGGTTAGCATCTCAGATGCGCAAGGCCTCCATTTCCTTCCCATCCAATATTGCGGAAGGATATGCGCGTAACGGCAAAAAGGAATTGATACAATTCTTGTATATCGCTCTGGGATCACTAAGTGAATTGGAAACTCAGGTTTTTATCGCCGGGAAGCTATCATTTATGGATACAACTGAGGCCTTATCAGATATTGAACAAATTAGACGAAAAACCTTGAATCTCATTAAATATCATAAAAGTAAGCTTACTTAAACTTATTGATTAATAGGCAGTTTCCGTTTTTTTACTTCAAATCCTCATCACTTTGAGTATAACAGCTTTCCACTTCAACCCATTTCCGCTTCAACCCATTCCCCATCCCCTTCCGTGATCAACACCCTCATCACCAGTAAGACACGCATCAAACTCCTGTTGAAGTTTTTCCTCAACCCGGAAAACTCTGCCCATTTACGGGGTCTGGAGAGTGAACTGGGAGAATCATCCAATGCCATCAGGCTGGAACTCAACAGGCTGGAGGAAGCCAATATGCTCAGTAGCGAACTGCAGGGCAATCGTAAATATTTCAAAGTCAATGATCAGCACCCGTTATACAATGAGATCAACAGTATAGTAAAAAAGTATTTTGGTCTCGATATGGTGGTAGAATGGATTGCCAAACGACTGGGCAACCTACATGCCGTATACCTCACAGGCGATATCGCTAAAGGGAAAGACAGCGATCTTATCGATTTGATATTAGTTGGTGTCATCGATCAGAATTATTTACTGCAACTTATAACCAAGGCGGAAAAGGTCATTAATCGAAAAATCAGGTATCTTATACTAACTGACGAAGAATTTGTGGCCTATTCGCTAAAAAACAACGGCTTGTTGCTGGTATGGGAAAGCAACGTCTAAACCTGACTTGATTTGTCCCTGGAATCGTTCTCCTATTGAAAACAAAAACCCATGACATTGAATCAGGATTCTAAAAAATGGCATGTGCTTTACACCAAGCCGCGCAATGAGAAAAAAGCGGCTGAGCGACTGACGGCAAAAGGCTACCAGGTGTATTGCCCAATCATCCGGACAGTGCGGCAGTGGAGCGACCGTAAGAAAAAAGTACAGCTACCCATGTTTCCTTCCTATATATTCGCCTATACCGACGAAAAGGAAAGGCCTCTGCTCCTGCACGATCCCGGCGTACTCAACTTCGTCTTCTGGTTGGGAAAACCTGCTGTCGTGCGCGACCTGGAGATGGAGGCAATAAAGAAAATCGACTCCGGTGGAGATGAAATTCAGGTAGAAGGTGTCCGACTGGAAAAAGGACAATTAGTCACCATCAATGAAGGGCCCTTTAAAGGGCTGACCGGAAAAGTGGATAAACTCGACAGCCATAAAGTCATGGTCTTTGTAGAGCAACTCGACTGCATGGTGAGTTTTCGCTATAAGGTTACTGATTAGGGATTGTCGGATAGTTAAGGAGACTAGCCTGAATTATACTAACGGAGCCAAGAGTCGGCACATCAAAACAGCGGGGGTGCGCTGGGCAGGCGCGTGGAAGCATTGTTTTGACAAGATTTTTCTTTGGTTCGTTTCTTTTCATCAATTGGAAAAGAAATGAACATGCGATGAAATTTCTGAATCAGTGATGTTAATTTTCTGCGATATCATTAACACTTGATTTTAGATTTATAGAGCGTGACAAACGCAACAGATAACAACAAAAAGGTCTTAATCACCGGGGCTGCCGGATTTATTGGCTTTCATATATCCAGGAAACTTTGTGCGCTTGGTTATAGTGTAACGGGTATCGATACCCTCAACGATTATTACGATGTTCAGTTGAAACTCGACCGGCTGGCACAACTGCGTACCTCTCCGGGTTTTCGTTTTTATACTATTAGTATTACCGACAAGGACAGCATCGATGACTTGTTCGAAAAAAACAGGTTTAACATGGTGCTCAACCTGGCGGCACAGGCGGGGGTGTCGGTTTAGTATTGAGAAACCCTACAAGTACCTGGAAGCCAATCTCACCGGCTTTCTCAACATCCTCGAAGCATGCCGGCAATTTCCGGTGGAGCACCTGATTTTTGCCTCCAGTTCTTCCGTTTACGGTTCCAACGAAAAAATACCATTTTCAGAACATGATCATACCGATCATCCCGAATCACTCTATGCCGCCACCAAAAAAGCCAATGAAATGATGGCGCACAGTTATTCGTCGCTCTACGGCATTCCATGTACCGGCCTGAGGTTTTTCACCGCGTATGGTCCATGGGGCAGACCCGATATGGCCTATTTCAGTTTTACCAGGGCTATTTTTGAAGGAACTATAATCCGGCTTTTTAATCATGGCAAGATGAGCCGCGATTTCACCTACATCGATGATATCACCGAAGGCATCGCCGGTCTGCTGCAAGTGATCCCCGCCCGGGCCGATGGCAATTCATCCCCCGCCCTGAGCAAGAGAGGGCCGTTTGCTTTATATAATATCGGCAACAACAAGCCTGTAAGTCTGATCAATTTCATATCCACACTGGAATCGGTCATCGGCAAAAAGGCCAGGATAGAAATGCATGACAAGCAACCGGGCGATGTGGAACAAACTTATGCCGATATCGATGCCCTAAAGGCCGTCACAGGATATACACCTCGCACGGGTATTGAAGAGGGATTGTCGCAGTTTGTGAGCTGGTTCAAATCTTATTATGGATATTAACTGGTCCCCTGGCAGTGCGGCATTCACTAATACCCATGGAGTATCGGGCAATTCCGCAAAAGGGAGTTTATATCCAATCTAGACTTTTGAGTAGTAATAAGTAGTATGCAAGAAATAATCGAAAAAAATCCATACGTCACCGATGATAATTGGGACCTGGTCATCAAACCCCAGTCCTCGCTGTTCGACATCCCCTGGCGCGACATATGGCGTTATCGTGATTTGCTGCGGATGTTTGTGAAGCGCGATGTGATCACGGTGTACAAACAAACCGTACTGGGCCCTATCTGGTTTGTGGTGCAGCCCATCCTCACCACCGCCATTTACATACTGGTATTTGGCAACATCGCCGGCATCAGCACCGACGGCATGCCCAAGATCCTCTTTTACCTCTCTGGTATTGTCATCTGGAATTATTTCTCCGAGACATTCAACCAGACATCTGTGACGTTTACCCAGAATGCAGCCATTTTCGGTAAGGTCTATTTTCCGAGACTCATTATGCCTTTGGCCAAGGTAGCCTCATCGATGATCAAGTTTTTCATCCAGTTCGGCTTCCTGTTGGTGGTATACTTCTATTTTCTCCTTTCGGGAAATGAAACGATTCATCCCAATATGACCCTGCTGCTGCTTCCTGTTTACGTAATGATGATGGCCGGCCTGGGCCTTGGGTTTGGAATCGTTTTTACAAGCCTCACAACCAAGTACCGTGACCTAACGTTCCTGATCGGTTTTGGCGTGCAACTGCTCATGTATGCCACACCGGTCATCTATCCCATGAGTACCATTCCGGAAAAATACAAGCCCCTGATCATGGCCAATCCCATGTCATCGATTGTAGAAGGATTCAAATATGCGCTGCTGGGTTCAGGTTCGTTCAACGCCGCCAACCTTGGATATTCCTTAACCTTCATGGTGATCCTGCTCGTTGTCGGAGTGATTGTGTTCAACAAAACTGAGAAAAGCTTTATAGATACGGTATAATGAATAAACCAAAGCCCATACACACGCCTCACTCTGACCCCGCTCAGAACCCACGCGTCACTCTGAGCCCGCTCAACCCACGCGTCACTCTGAGCACTCCGTGCGAAGAGTCTGGTAATTAGTACAACAGAACCAAATGAATAATCTACTATTTTTATTAAATTGATCGATTTAAATCAACAGATTTAATATAAATGATTGAACGGGTTATTAAATCATCGCTGCTTGCTCAATGGGACTCGGGAAAAGTACTCATTGTAACAGGTCCACGGCAAGCTGGCAAAACCACGCTGCTCCGGAATATTTGCGATGAAAAAGGCCCTTATCTCTTTATCAATGGCGACGATCCGGAGGTGAAAGCACTATTTGACCAAGCCGGAGAAAACAAGCTTCGACAGATCATCGGCAAGTACACAACCGTTTTTATCGATGAGGCTCAGCGGATTCCGGATATCGGCATCATTGCAAAAATCATACATGACAGGTTGGATAATGTGCGGTTGATTATCAGTGGTTCTTCTGCACTGGAAATCTCAAGCGCCATTAATGAGCCCCTGACGGGTCGAAAATGGGAGTACTTTCTTTATCCCGTTTCATGGCAGGAACTGGTAGATTATCTCGGGTATCCGGATGCACGGAAACAATTGGAGCAACGGATCATTTTTGGAATGTACCCTGAGATCATCGTCGGTAATAATGACCCCCAGATGCTGATAAAAAGTCTGGCCGGCAGCTATTTGTACAAAGACTTGCTGCAATATGAGGGCATAAGGAAGCCTGAACTTCTCGACAAGTTGCTTGTGGCTCTTGCGTTGCAGATTGGGTCAGAGGTGAATTACAATGAGTTGTCTTCGCTGTTGCGGGTTGATAGAAATACAATTGAGCGCTACATCGACCTGCTCGAAAAAGCATTTGTTGTATTCAGATTAAGTCCGCTTAGCCGGAACCTAAGAAATGAACTGAATACAGGAAGAAAAATCTATTTCTTTGACAACGGCATTAGAAATGCACTAATTGGAGATTTTAAAGCTATTGACGCACGTACTGACAAGGGCGCGCTATGGGAAAATTTTATAATGAGTGAACGCCTGAAGCGAAATGCCAACACGGCATGGTACGGACGCTCTTATTTTTGGCGCACCTATCAGCAACAAGAGATTGACCTCATTGAAGAAATTGATGGTGAATTTCATGCGTTTGAGTTTAAATGGAATAGAAACGCTAAGGCAAAGTTCTCAAAAACATTCGTGGATAATTATAAACCCGCGAAAACCATCTGCATTACACCGAACAATTTTGAAGAAATTCTACTCAATTGAGACTGTCAGGTACCCAACTCACACATCACTCTGAGCCCGCTCAACCCACGCGTCACTCTGAGGAGTTGCGCAGCACGACGAAGAGTCTGGTAATTAGTACAACAACCAATGCAAATGAAACGACTTGAATCCCCGTCTTATTCACCCGACCCTTCCCCCGATTGCATCGGGGGTCAGGGTGACGGTACCAAACAACAACAGCCTATGGCAGACACAGTAATAAAAATAGCTTACCTCTCAAAAATCTATCGCCTCGGCGAGGTAGGCAAACCAACTCCCCCTTGGCGAAGAGCCTGTCCCGGTATAAACCGGGAGGGCTGGGGGGATTGGCATTTGTATAAGCCATTGACTTTCAATGCCCTAACCCCTCTTCCAATGCTGTTAAGCTAAGGAATCCACGTCATCTTGCGACCAACGATTTGTATCTTAACTTAATAGCATTGCCCTCTTCTCAAAGGGGACCAAAAAAGTAAAAACTAGTTTATGTCAGATACCAGTAATAAAAAAGGAAAAACATTTCTAGCACCTTCCGCCTGGATAAAACCTACCGGAAAGGCGCTGACATTTAACGAGGCGGATAATCATAAAAACTACTGGCTCCAAAAAGACATAAACCAAAGATTAAAAGCTGCCTGGTTCCTCATTGCATCAGCCTACGGGTTCCACGCCCAGACCATACACCGCGATTGGATAAGTCAAAATTTACCATGAGAAAACATCCATCCTGATGAGTGATATTTTTAATGAGGACTTTCAGGACTTTCTTCAGGCTCTTTACGACAAAGAGGTTGAATATCTGCTCGTTGGTGGCTTTGCGACAATTATTCACGGATATAGCAGGACTACAGGAGATATGGATATTTGGGTAAATCAAACCGAAAAGAACTACGATAAACTGGTCCTGGCATACAGGCAATTCAAAATGCCGGTTTTTGATATGACAAGGGAGCGGTTTCTCAACGATCCTGATGTGGATGTATTTACGTTTGGGCGCCCACCGGTTTGCATTGATATCATTACAAAATTGAAAGGCCTGGTTTTTAATGAGGCTTTCGGAAATGCTGAAATACATGAAATAGAAGGTAAATTAAAAGTAAAAGTCATACACCTGAATGACTTAATTACAGCCAAAAGAGCTTCCAATCGGCCAAAAGATCGGGATGATATTCAACATCTTACTTAAGTAAAAATAAAACTGTCTGAACTCCCTCCAAAACGGGACAGGCTTTAATTGGGGAAATGAGGAAAAGTGTAAAAGGGAGAAGGGGAAGCCATCATCAGCCATTAAACATCGGCTAAAATCTGTAAAAATAACGCGTACATTTGCAATGAAAAAGCGCACTGTAGTATCGGAACCTTCAGAAAAATATGAGGTAGCGGAAAAGGAAATCCGTTTGGAAAACTTCTCCCCGCACCTGTTTTGGGACGGTGGATAAAAAAGATTTGATACTTAACCGGTATAAGGAACTTCTTGTTAAACGAGTATTGGGTTACGGCACAATGAGCGACTGGAACCAACTAAATTTCGACCTCGGGGTTGAAACAATTACGCTTATCGCACTTAAGATTAGGGATCTTGACCCAAAAGGAGCCAATTTAATAAGTTTGTTATCCGGTACACAATAGAAGATTTCAGATGTTATACATTTCAGCAGTTGAATCCGGGACGCTGAACTTTTGAAACAATTAATGTCCCTTGAGGTACTAAATGACACCCAATTGGTGGGAGGCACTGCGCTTGCCCTGCAATTGGGTCATAGAAAATCAATTGACCTCGATCTGTTTGGAAATATCGAAATTGGAGAATTCGATATAAAAAACCCATTTATGCATTTTGATCGCGCCTTTCCTGTCCGTCGAACGCCGAATATCCTGGTTTACTCGCTGGACTCAGTCAAGGTTGATATTGTAAACTATGCATTCCCTTGGCTTGAACCTGATTTTTCTGAAGACGGCATACGGATGGCCACGCTGAAAGATATAGCAGCAATGAAACTAAACGCCATAACGGGCAGAGGAACAAAAAAAGACTTCGTTGATATTAGCTTTTTATTGTAACATTTCACGCTAAAGGAAATGATGGGTTTTTTCAAAGCAAAGTATTTTGATGGAACGGAATTTCTGGTACTGAAAAGCTTATTGTATTTTGATGATGCCGAGAAGTACAAACGGCCCGAGATAGATAATAAATTGCAGTTGGTCTAGAAGAGTATCGACAATTAAGAAAGCTGCAAAAGATCTGATTTGAATGATTCAATGATGAAAATTGTCTGAACTCCCGAAAAAACGGGACAGGCTTTAATTGGGGAAATGAGGAAAAGTGTAAAAGGGAGAAGGGGAAGCAGCCATCAGCCATCAGCTAAATTGTCTGAACTATGATTCTCATGATTAAATGATGACCTTGGATTTCATGAGGCTAGATCACGACTCAACAAATAAGGAAATTGTCTGAAAGTGTTTAAATTTATACATATTTAAACCGAATTTAGGTGGAAATGATAATGTTAAAAAAAAGTAGAGATGGTTACTATCAATATACCTGTTGACAAAAACACATTTATAGATATCCTCCAAAAGCTTGATGATCAATCGAAGATGGAGATTTACATTGAGTTGAAAAAGTCCTAATACCTAAGACGTTTCAATGATCTTTTGACTTCTGCTAAAACAGATGGTCTTACACCGGATGAAATAACTAAAGAAGTTGAAGTGGTAAGAAGACAACGTTTTGAAAGTGGAGAACAGAAACATTAAGGTAATTATCGACACTAACGTGTTGATTTCTTTTCTTATTGGCAAGTTGCTTCGCAAATTGCATTATGCTTTGAATGATGACACTATACATATAGTAAGTTGTGAGGAACAATTTTTGGAACTACAGGATGTTCTTTCAAGACCTAAAATTCTGAATTATATTTCAGCAGAAAAATCTCAGGAGTTTTTGGATTTATTATTGACTAAGTCTGAATTAATCGCACTTCAATCTAAAACCACTATTTGCAAGGACTCCAAGGATAATTACCTTGTATCACTTGCAATTGATTCTAAAGCTGATTATCTGGTTACCGGCGACCTTGATTTGCTCGAACTTATTAATATTGGTAAGACTATCGTGATAAAATTTACTGATTTTGACGAAAAAATAAGAAAGAGTTAACCAATCAAGCCGGTTTACATTATTCCTGTTCCATACAAATCTGCCGGACTTAACGATGATTTATCAGGATTTAATATGGATCCGGGATTGGAAAACCCCGGTTTAAAACTCCCGAAAAAACGGGACAGGCATCGATTTTCAAGATTAAAGATGAACTCGGGACTAAAAAGGCCAATATTATTCAGCGGATCAGCCGGAGTTAAAGAAAAAATTGATGACCGTCCGGGAAAGATTTTTGAGTCATTAGCCATTTTAGTGCTTATCTCTTAGTCTTTTAGAAGAGAAATGAAAATGAAAGCATATTGATAAGTAAAATAAAGCATTCAGTTCACGTCATCGACCCCTGTGTATATTATCAGTACTTTTTGGGGCTGAAGTAACAAGACGGTGATTTTTTTGGCAGGACTCAGATTGGGATATTCTCGTTTTAACGAGCCTTAAGTTGACAAAAGAATTAAAGAAACAAATCAGGGATGCTGTGTTTGATATTGAGTTAGATGCTGAAGAACCGATAAGTATCCTTATATATTCGAAATAGGACGCGAGGCATTTTGCAAAAAATAAGCCCCCTTTATCAAAATATCAAAATCCGAAGGGGTACGATTGTGAAATTCCTCGTTGGAAGATTTTATTAAATACAGAATTGAGCGGGCGGATGAATCCATTAAGGAAGCGGAACTTCTGGCATCAGAAGGGTATTGGAATACAGTTGCCAAACCGGTTGAGATCCATCGTGGCTTTTCATAGTAGTCAACGCCCGACTGTGAAAACACCAAATTCCCACAAGTTCATCCATTCAAGGGATTAAAAGCGCAGAATTTCATCTAAACATTTGATTAGCACGGGAAGTCCCTTCAATAGAAGTTATGGAGAAATCTGTATAGCGATCATCTGACACTAGAGGAAGGAGATTATCAGGCTTTCGTAAAATTTGATGAAGATGAAATCTTCCCACTTATAGAAGAAGTCAAAATATTTCTGGCTGAACCTAAAAAAAATTATTCATAATAATTGAAACATCGACCGGGGAGGCTTTTTCCAAAATAACTGAACGTGGCTCTCTCAATAACCGGTTAAAAAACGCAAAAAAATACAAATCAACAAACCGCCCGAACTCCCGAAAAAACTGGACAGGCTTTAATTGGGGAAATGAGAAAAAGTGTAAAAGGGAGAAGGGGAAGCAGCCATCAGACATCAGCTAAATTGTCTGAACTCCCGAAAAAACGGGACAGGCATGATTTTCAAGATTAAAGGATGACCGGGATTAGTAAAAATGACAAAACAGCTCAGTAAGACAAAAACCAATAAAACTGCGTTACCTGAAGCCCGCATCAACCGATGTGTTACCGCCAGCCAAGCTCAAACCACGCGTCACTCTGAGCCCGCTCAACCCACGCGTCACTCTGACCCCGACCCTGTCGGGGGAAGAGTCTGGTAATTAGTACGACAGAACAAATGAAACCTGTGCTGAAGCAGAACTACAAAAAACAGGGAAGTTATCATAGAGGGTTATGGAAATTGGTTTGGAGGAATAATTGTCAGAATTAACGATATTCACTAAAATATTAATGTCCATATAGCTTATTGATTTCAATGCGCCTGACGAAAGACAAAATTTCCTTTATTAAAACCGAGTTATTGAGGATTGCTCCAAATTGTCAAATATTCTGTTTGGTTCTCCGTCGCAATGGAATAAGGCTAGAGGCGACATTGATATCTTACTTCTAACTGAAAAAAAACTTGTTCCTGGAAAATTCAGAGAAGTACGACGTGAGTTTTTTTAAGAAATTCGTTGGCAAAAGCTCGATACCTATTGTCATTTAAGTTTGAGAGGACTTAATCAAGCCTTCAAGGATTTAGCGCTGAACAACGCGATCTAGTTGTATGAGCGAAAAAGAGGACAAAAGCTTATTAATCGGATTGTTGGATGAAGAATGGAAATTGTTGATACATTCGGTTGCCACATTAAAAAAATCAGTTGAAAAATGTAATCAGCTGGTGCTTAAAAAGATTCAGTTTCGAAGATGAAGAATCCTTTGATTCGCTGACATCGAAATTCAACAGGACATCTGATCTTTATACCCAAAAGGTACTTCGTACTATCAGAATGTTGCTGCATGAGCCATTTGTGCCCCTTATCGATACCATGAATGATTTTGAGAAAATTTCAATTATTAATTCATCAGATGAGATGATAGAGATCAGGGACCTTAAAAATCAAATCGTTCACGAATATCTGCCTGAAGCAGTACAAGAACTTGTTCCTGAAGTACTACAAAAAACCGAAGTTCCCAATCGAAACATTGAAAGGACGAAAGCATTTATTACCAATAGAAACTGGATTGAGATATATATGAATAACTCTTTGCACCCCATCAACTTCACTTAAAACGATTTTGCATCAACCCTTTTTTTTTTTTTCGGCTTCAAAAACCCATGCGGCACTCTACTAAAATCAAATGTCTGAGAATCCAAAAATATCCATCTTCACCCCGTCCGGTCAATTCGGGCCATTACATCGAGCGGGACCATCCAATCGGTGTTGAGCCAGGTCTATGACAACTACGAGCCCATCATTGTAGAAAGGATGAAGTGCAAAGCTTATTTTGGCTTTTTGATAGAATACAAAATCATGTATATTTATCCCTTCGCATAGCGACAAAATGAAAGAGCTTTTCAAGTCAATCATTACTGATTTCTTGCGGCGCAAACTTGAAGATGTGCATGCCAGGGGAGATACTAAATACCTTTGGACAGCACCAAAATCCTAATCATCCGTCCCGTGCCCGACGCACAGGAAGACTTACCTGCTCTTTTGGATCCATAAAACATCTCCGCAATTTCATTCCAAAAGAAAACCTGGCGTAATCTCGTACCTTGAGGATGACCTGCTTGCTTCCGGTTTCCACCGAACGCCTGTCACTATACATAGAAGCCTATTACGAACTCTTCCCCGGCAAGAAAAATGAACTTGTCTATTTCTTTTTTGATGAAGTGCAAAATGCACCGGCATGGGAAACCTTCATCAGGAGGATTTATGATACAGAAAATTGCAGAATATACCTCACAGGATCATCTTCCAAATTATTAAGTAAAGACCTGGCACCACGCACTGCGGGAAGATCATTATCTTTTAGCACTATTCCCGATAAGTCACAGGGAAGACTTTAAAGTGCTGGCATTCACTGGTCCGACACCTATGCTTCGGGTGTTAAAGCCAACCTGGTGAATCAATTGGAGCGATATGTCAGTTCGACGGCTTTTCCTGAACTTATTGAATTCAATAGTCCATTGCGGTTCAGGGCTTTGCAGGATCTCAACTTCGACTCTTATCATTCTTCATAAAGATCCTGATTTAACGCTTCAGCATCAGCGATCTTTTTTCCCGTCATTGCACTCCCCGCGGTTTCCTCCAGTTAAATATGAGCAATCCCGTGAGTATCACAAAGTGCTATAATGATTTCAAATCGCAGGGGCTGGCCGTTTCAAAAAACACATTGTTCCAGTATTTGGAATACCTTCACGATGCCTTTATCATTTTTCCTGTCAGTATGTTCACCGACAATCTGCGGGAGAAGAACCGCAATTACAGCAAAGTGTATTCCGTGGATATTGGCCTGAATTATCTTTTCTCCAATGCATTTAACATTGGAAGGGTATATGAGAATATTGTATATCTCGAACTTAACCGTCGATATGAGTCAGTTCATTATTTTAAAGGTAAGCAGGAAACGGATTTTGTGGCGGTGGATTTCAAAAATACTGACCTTTACAACATCACGTGGCCTATAGTGTAAGTGATGCGCAAACATTTAACAGGGAAATCAATGGGCTCATTGAAGCCATGACCCGCCTGAACAAAGAAGAGGGCTTTCTTATATGCAATGATCATGAAGAAGAACTAACCGTTGACAGGAAAAAAATACATATAATGCCACTGGCGGAAATGGCTGATACATAAAAAAAATTGCCCCTTACTCTCTGATCTCATCACCCCATCCTACGGTCTGAGGCAAGAACATCGAGTGGGCCATCCAATCGTGTGCTCGAGCCAGGACTACGACAACCGGGAGCACATCGTTCCGGAAGGCGCGCAGACGGCATCTGGCACCAGAATCTCAATGTATAGCTGCCACATTAGATAAAGTAAAATTTGTATATTTGACCATGAATCTGGCCTCGCTTATAGAAGAACGATATGTCAATTTTGTTGACTTGTGCAAAATACACAAAGTCGATAAATTGTACGCTTTTGGTTCTTCGGTCACTGACCATTTCGATCCCCAAAGAAGCGATATCGATTTCGTTGTGAAGCTACAAATTGATAATCCGGTGGACAGAGGTGAGGCCCTGATGTCGCTCTGGGACAAACTTGAGGAACTTTTCCAAAGAAAGGTGGATTTGCTCACGGATGATTCCATCCGGAATCCCTACCTGAAATCGAGCATTGAAAGGACGAAGCAATTGGTATATGACGGAGAAGGAGAAAAAGTACTTATCTGACATTCTCCAGTCGATCGAACTGATTGAGCCCTTCCTTGTCGGTAAGTTTCACGACGTTTGAGGATTCCGAAAAGATCCAAAAACGAAAGGTGCTGTAGAGCGTCATCTCGGGATCATCGGTGAAGCTGTCAATAAGTTCCTAGTAAGAGTCGGGCAAAAACCGAGTTACATTATAGCAGCCAAATCATAAGCCTTCGCAATTAGGTTGATTCACTCCTACGATAATATCGATGATGCCATCATATGGTCAATAATCCTAAAGGCAGATCGGCCCTTTAAAGGTGGAAGTGAACGAAAAGTTAAAGAGCTAGCTTAATCAGAAAAGCGTAACACTCTCCGGTCTTTTCCTTAATTGGATATAGGATAGCAGGTCAGCGAAATCAGCAGGTGTTAATCACCTGGTCGCGCAATTCGCCGATAAACACAAAATTCTGGAACAAAAAGACTATATGACTCATATTAATCCGCGGAATCATTTCATCATCCTCCGTCATCGGATCCGGCAAGTACAAAAAAATGATATAACGATAGTAGCGAATTTAGACTCAGGGTTTCGCTTTCCTTCGCTACTGCCACCCGATAAAATCTCAACCCACACTTCAACTCTGACCCTGCTCAACCCGCGCGTCACTGCGAGCCTGCTCAACCCACGCGTCACTCTGAGATTTGCACGAGCACAACCAAAGATCCGGTAATTAGTACAACAGAACAAAATGAAACGACTTGCATTCCCATTCTCTGCGCCGACCTTAGCTGGCGTGCCTCATTAGGGTGACGGTACAGGACAACGTCAGCCTATGGCAGACACAGGTAACAAAATAGAGAAACCTACACGACAATATCTACCGCCTTAGCAAGCCCCGGCTGCTGGCGGAGCAGGGTGGGCGCAGTCGCCAATACACTGCTCTGGAGGGGGTAAAAATATCGCCAATCAAAAAGAGCAATTCGATGTATATTTATAAAATAATCCATCAGCTATGAAACCGGATTTGGCACAAAAAATAGAAGAGAAAGTAAAGGCTGTCCTACAAAAACACCATGTAAAAAGAGGGGGTTTGTTTGGCTCAATAGTTACTGGTGACTTCAATAATGATAGTGATATCGATTTGTTAATTAAAGCTGCTGGATGGAACTGGTCTGTCAAGACTTCATTCAAATTAAAACAGGAATTAGAAGATGTTTTGCAAATGCCCGTGGATCTTGTAGAGTATAATGCAATAAAACCGCTAATAAAAAATAGCATCCTTAAACAAGAAAGAAGAATCTATGGCTAAAGGACGATACATCTTACTTTATCTGAATGACATTTCGGAAAGTATTGAAAAAATTGAATCCTACATAAGCGATATCGCAGAACATGAATTTATCGCTGATCAGGAAAAACCGAATGCCGTTATAAGAAGACTTGAAATAATTGGTGAAGCCGTAAAGAAGATACCAGAGAATGTAAAAGATCAATACCCCACGGTGCCTTGGCGACAAATTGCCGGTCTTCGGGATGTTGTAATACACGAATATTTTGGCGTGTCACCTGCGTTAATTTACAAAACAGCCACGACTGACTTGATTGATCTCAAAATAACGATTCAGCGAATAATAGATGATACCTCAAAAAAGAACTGAGGAAAACACTGGTCGTACTTAGAATAATTTGGGAGGCTAGAATGATGGAAAATATGGTGAAACCAAATGTGGCTAAACCCGATAAAAAGGGACAGACAGGATTTATAGGACTACTGATGACCGGGAGTAGTAAAAATTCGAAGAAATTGTCAGTAAAACGAAAGAACCAATAAACTGCGTAATCACAGAGCCTCGCAAGGCCGCGGCGATCTGCCGGTTATGACGCAAATAGCCGGCAGATTGCGTCTTCACCTCTCCTCACGTAGGACTCACCGCAATGACGGGGGTAAATTGTCTAAACTATGATTCACATGATTACCTGATGTCCATAAGAGGGAAATGTTTATCTGTTTATCTGACTTTATAAAGCACCTGTTGCCTAAACAAATCACCAAATAAACAAATAAGCAGATAAACTAAATCATGATTATTTATTCTCCGTCAAAGAACAATAGATACATTAATTATTCCTTATCAAAGAACAATTATTAACTTACAGCATGGATAGTCAACGCCTCAAAGAGATTATGTTCGATCAGAAGGAGGTATTCAATAGGCAGCGAGACCTTATTGAACGTGATCTCGATCTGGATAAGTACATTCAGAGTGGCCAGGTGGTAGTTATATCCGGGATAAGGCGATGTGGTAAGTCTTCCTTCCTTTTTCTGCTCAAAGAGAAAATGGGATTAGCTGAGGAAAAGTACTGCTACTTTAATTTTGATGATGAACGGATAACGCCGGAAATTTCCATTCTCGAAGATATCGTAAATCTACACATCGAGATTTACGGGTCGTACCCCACCCTATTTTTTGACGAAATTCACGAACATCGGGGGCTGGGAG
>JAXHKU010000033.1:0-199314 GCA_034523095.1 Cyclobacteriaceae bacterium
GACAATAACCCGGCGGCCATAAATCCTTTCATCGTTCGTGGCGGATTTCTCGTGAGGCCTGGAACACCGGCGGGCACCTCATTACCGACAAGGTTTATAAAAACTACAGACTGGAAGTCCAATACCCGCTTTGCTGCCAAGCCGGGCAACTGTGGCGTGCATTCCCATATACGCCACGTGCATATTATCAGATGTTTCCCAAGTCATTTTGGAAGTGCAGGGTATGTATAAAAACGCAAGTTTCTGGTGCATTGTGGAAGATATCACCGTACCCGACATGGAAAAAGACACAGCCGAAAAGAGAACTGGGGCATTGTCGAAGGCAAGGAAAGACGTATCGTGAACCTAACCGATAACTAGGAAAAGAAAAAAGGCCAGTGGAATACCATGGTCATTGAGTGCCTGAACCGTGGAATTACAGAAATTGCTGGGTTAATGGCGATTTGGTAAATTACGGGTACGATTGCACCGCCAGCGAAGGCCAGATCGCCTTACAAGCCGAAGGATCAGAGTTGAATTCAGGAAGGTGGAGTTAACACTTATTGACAGGTTAACAGAATAGAAAATAATTATTCTGCCACCTATCGCATTAATATGGTACAGCTAGTGTACCAAGTTTAGTCCCGGAAGAATAGGTCCCATTAGTGTATAGCCATCCTTGTCGGTACCGGTATATGTGCCCTGTGTAAACATCACAATCCAGATTTATTACAAGATCTTTCGATGATAAAGCCACAGACTGATATCGCTTGGTGGGTTTAAAAGTGACTAATTCAATGCCCTTTGGCGTCTCCCCATATGGATAATAACTCCGGCTTGTATAGCCGAACTGAAGGCAACCAGTATGGAACTTTGTGTTGAGCTGGTGTCTGGTACCTGAGCCATTCCTGCACTACCAGCAGCTACGATGTATCCATCCGCTAATTTTAAAGCTGCCATCGTAATCGATTGCCCCGTTGTCATTGGCGATTTGATTCCGTGATAATGAGTGTTCCGTCGGTAGTAACCACGAACCGTTTATATCAATACCGTCACCAACAGCCTCGACGTAGATGTATCCTCCATAGATGAACAAATACTGATTATTTGACACTGAAAAACTTCCGCTTCCAGGTCTTCCCATTCCCGAACCATCATTGCCTCCAGCAATTTTGCTGCCATCGTCGGAACTTATCAGATGAATTTCGCCGCCATTAATTGTAATTACCGCACTTTCAATCCTAGTCAGCGTTTTGAAATATTGATCGTTCCGGCATTTATCGTAATGATACCGTCGGCATGTATACCGTCATCACTGGTAGATATGGGTGTACTCACCATCTTCAGACGACAGGGTTGCCATTTGGAATGCAACGCGTTCATCATAACTTGAAATAGTGGAAGAATACCATTGCTAAGATATGCAGTTGACACCGGCTTTTATAGCTTTGGCCTGACTCGGGAGGTATTGTAGCTCGAGGCTGAACCACCACCGCTAGTTATCTCAAATTTTCCATTGCTTACCAAAATATCAGTTTTCGCTGGAGCGAATCCTTTCCTGATGTTATGGAAAAATCTACCATTTTCAATATAAATATAGCCTTTGCGCCTGCATCCTCTTCATTATCGGACTTCAAGCCATCGCCGTTGACACTTGATGTCGAAATAACCATCCCTGATCACAAGGAGTGATCTTTCCCCCGGATGCCATCATCAGCTGCTGTAATAGTGTAGTTTCCACTTGTGGATAATCAATTCCATCCTTGCTCGAAATGGCATCATTATAATTGGCCAGAATGGTGAGTGCGCCATTTCCATATAAAGACAAATCCGACCTGCTGAAAAGTGTCGCGTTTGGTTCATTATTCTGTTGTGTTCGCAAAAGTATAATTGCTGGTATCGATCAGCGCATTTTTGTGTTTCGTCAGCCAAAACGACGATTACTCCTTATCGGCCTGATCACAGCCAGTTGCACCTATGGTGTTTTTTATAGAAAGTCCATTGAAGATTAAAGCCTGACGGCTCGATTCTTTACTCGCAATTGACTACAATTTGCCCATCGTCCAGTGAGCCGGAGAGCCGGTAGTTTCCAGAGGCGGTAATTGTAGCCACTGTACCATCGACGCTTACTCCCGGTTCCTTTGACATCAATCGAATTTCCATTCAATTGGATATTAACTTCCTCGGCGCTATTCCATTCATAATCGCTTGATTTTTCATGGTCGCTTTTATTGGCGGCGAGCGCTTCAAGTAAGTGAATATCGGTCATCTTTCACTGTTTTCAATTATGATATCATCTACCGTGATAGAGTTCTCATCGCCAGTATTAATTATTTTATCATCCGGCTGACAATAACCAAAAGACAGGAGGATGACCAATATAAAATGTTTTCAGAACTTTTGGTGACACTTCTTTTTTCATAAGTCAAAGTTTGTTTGATGTTCACCTGAACTCCACTCTTTCATAAACGAGGTTAAAGCAACTTGTATATTCAGAATTGTTGAAAGCAGCCGGTTTTAGGCGTTAAAATTCGGTAGTATCAGTGGATACTCTTTAAGAAACAGGTGAACAGGAATTATTGACGGGTGAAGTGGATTTTTTAAATGAACACAGGATTAATTCTGCATTAACCATTGCTTAAAATGGCTAACACGAACCTTGCTGATAATGATGCGTTCGTCTGATCCGATACCCATATTGACCACTAAGCGATTGCCAAACCAAACCGCAACTTCTCTTATGGCATGGTGGGCTAAGGATAATCCTAACGGTTGGCCCGATAGAAAGTGGCATGGTCGAGGCGCATGGCAAGGGCTTCAAGCGTTTTATCGACAAGGTATTTTTTCCGATCCATAGTGACGAGTATTACCTGTTTCATTCATTTCTACTCTTAAAATAGTAGCATATACTCATTGGATACAGGGATTAATTTTATCCTTGAAATGCACGGAGATGGATTTTTTGTGATATTCCTGGTTTTTGGTATTGTTGAACACGATACGAATCGTCAGTTTTTGCATCCTTTGTCAGCCGTTTCATTTTTGTTAGTGCCCTTATGACATATTCCTCAGGATGAATCGGTTACGAAGATAATCAATGCTATCCACTTTAAAGGCTTCGAGCTGATATTCATCCGAAAAGCCGTAGTAAAAATTACTGGACTGATTGATATTGACTTCTTTGAGATACTGAGAAATGCCTTGCCGTCGGCCAGATGTATATCCATGAAAGCAACATCGGGCTAAATCGATTCTCCCGAAACCACTTTACACTTTGTCTCCACACTGTCGAGTGTAGCAATAATCTCCAATTCAGGAGCGACTTCGGAAAGGATCGCGCTCAGGTTGCGAAGAGCCGCAGTTTCGTCTTCTATGATGATTGCTTTCATGGTTGTGGATGATCTGCAGGCATCAATGGTAATTTTACAGTAAAAGTACCATTTGAAAGAATCTGAACTTATGCTTTTGCCGTCAGCAAAAAGTAGCGTTCATCCAGATTCTCCAACCCTAGTCCTGTACTTTCTTTGGACTTTAGTTTTTTCTGTATAGGGATTTCTTATTATCAGATTGGCATCAGAATCCAGATGAACACTAATTGGCATACGTTGGTCACTGCTTATGACATTGTGTTTTACAACGTTTTCAATAACCGGTTGAATTGTTAAGACAGGTAATTTGTATTTGGAGCGGCACTGTTCATCTACCTGTATTTCAAAGTATAATTTGTTTTCGAATCGGATTTCCAGAAGATAACGATATGACTCAGGAAGCGCATTTCTTCCGACAATAACACCAGACTCTTGTCCCTTGCGCCTCAATACATACCTGAGAAAATATCTGACAATTCATTGATATAGGTCAGTGATTTTTCATCTCTTATTCTCCCTCACCAGAGACGCCAGGGAATTCAGTAGATTAAAAAAGAAATGAGGATTTACTTGCGCCATAAGTGCATTGAATCGATTTACCAGGTTTTCCGATCTTAATTTTTCGTATTCGAGATTAAGTTGTTGCTGGAGTTGGATAAGTTGAAGAATAAAACTGAAGAGCAAGGTGATTACCCACACAAAAGAACATTTGAATAACAACATGCCATTAAAAATTATTGCCCCCCGATGGAAAGGCATTAAAAATCTGGATTCAGAAAAGGATGTGATGGCGAGAAATACAATACTAATAATCAAACTCCCAAAAATTGTCACAAGAAAAGACCTCCTCTGCCTAAAGTTTAATTGCATTTGATTTTGGAGTACTCTTAAGTTGATGATAAAAGGACAAATGAAAAAATAGTGAAGATCAAAAAATCCAGGGCAATTTACTAATTCCAAATTCATTCTCCGGGACCCCCACCATTCCTATCTATTATTGGAGGCTTTTAGACATATAATTAGGTGGAGGCAGTATACGAACAGCCTCATTAGGAGGGGGAGATTGTGGAATATTCATTCGGTTCAGTAATAAATAGCTCGTCATTGCGATCTTCATAGAATCTGATGACGTCCGGGGGAAAATCGCAAAAAAACCAATGATGAGTGAAGCCAGCAGGTTTATAACCTTAAAATTAAGCTGGGTGGGTAACTGCATTTTTACTCATTAAATTTCCTTTGAAGTTAAGTTGAAGACTTAGTAAATGGAAAATCAAAGTGAGAGTAAATATATAATGTTTAGCAAATCCCACCTAACCTGTTTAACTCGAATCATCAAGTAATCGTAATCGAATGTTCAGATCGCCGTGCAAGCCGAAGGATCCGAAGTGGAATTCAGGAAAGTGGAAGCTAACGCCGATTCTTAAATATCGAAGTGAACCAATGAGTAAGGTACGGAGATGGATAAATAGGGACTAAGAACCCAACAAACCTGTTACTATTGAACTATTGAACCACCAACCATTGAACTTTTAGCAATCTTTTACTGCCTCATTTTACTCTGGGTTCCTTAACTCGCAAGAGTGCTATTATATGAATGTACGCCTGTGTGGTGCTTTTGAGACGACGCTCGTAGTATCGGGAAAAAGCAGGGGATCATCAGAATTGTGGCTCCAATTGCTTCGATATAACGACCATCACTGAGAAAAACTGCTGCAGCTAGCAGACTCACAACTACCAGGCTCCTGAAAAATTTGGAATCGGCTACGAGGCGATGAACATCCTCGGCTGCTTCCGGGTATTGCGATAATAGTATAAATCGCGCCCTATTAAATGTATCGGTCGAAATAAATTCTTTTTACTGAGTAACGATCTGCGGATGGCGGTTGCGCATGTGTATGGATTAGGATCTTTCGTCAGGGTTGAGCCGGCTTCGAACCGTATTATAAAACCCATCCATGTACGAACCAATAAGGAAAATGAGATGTCCCAAAAAATAAGAAAAAGCCAGGAATACTACCCAGCTTACGGCCTCGGTTTTTGGCGTGGAAATGAGGTTGCCCACATATAGTGGCCGTACTTAGGCTCAAGCAAGGCGGTAGCTACTGCGCCGGGCATTAGTATGGCAAAGAAATCAACAAGGCCGAGATAAAATTCGCTCTTGGTTTTGAACACGGAGGTGGTGGTATTTGAGTTGGTTCAGCTAATTGGTTGATGAATTTATGATTAATTCCTAAAAGCACCTAATCCATGACTGTCGGATTGATAGGGCTCTATTGAAAGAAACGACATTTTATAAAGGAGCGCAGGAGCAGGAATGAAAGCGGCTTGAGTTACGTGCAATCATTTCGACTCTGCTCAAGGTGACACCAAAGCGAGCTAACGATGAGGATATTTACTTTTTGTGGAGCAATAAGTCAGTGAAAAATCCTAGCGCTTATCGGCGCATCTCACTCATTGGCGTACAGTAACTTTATAGTATCTTTGGGACTGAATCTGAAACGTAAATCAACTACACAACTATAGAAATTGTATACCCTTCCATTAATGATCTTTGCTATGACCACTTCAGGGCTGGCACAGTCAAACTATGGCGGAGTTGCCATTCCGTGAAATTCCTGAAAGCCCGGCTGTTTTTAGTGCCGAAACCGTAGCTGCACGTATGATCGACGGGCTCGGATACAGGTATTACTGGGCCACGGAAGGATTGCGCGAGGAAGATTTATCCTTTAAACCCAGCGACAGCAGCCGCACTACGCAAGAAACGATCGAGCATATACACGGTCTTTCACGAACGATCGTCAATAGTGTGCTGATTATTGCAAATGAACCGGTATCTGAAACGCTGGACGTCGCCACATTGCGCAAGCATACGCTGGAAAATTTAAAAAAAGCCAGCGATATACTCAGGGCGGCACATCCCGGTGATATAGAAAAGTACAAAATCATATTCAGGCGCGGCGGCACCACAACGGAATATCCTTTTTGGAACATGATAAACGGGCCGATTGAAGACGCGGTGTATCATACCGGCCAGGTCGTGGCTTTTCGCCGGGCGTCGGGCAATCCAATATATTCGGGCGTACGTGTTTTGACTGGGAAAAACTACCGAATAGACGTCTGGATTTTTACCATATTTCAGGGTCGCGTTTGTGCCCTGATTGTTAGAAGCCGCTTGCATTAATCCTTGCGGGATTCCTACGATATTGACGCTTTTTCTGAAGTTGAGCACCGCTTGATTAATGTCGTATCAAGAACCCGGGTCTGTGGCTGAAAATTTTCCAGGTCAAAATCACGTTCCTGCAGGAATATTCGCAGCTGCTCCTGACCTATTTCAAAGGAAGGCTGCTTGACAGTGGTGAGTGTCGGGTTCAGGAAAATGTCATAGGGTTCATCATTGAAACCCACTACCGCAACTTCTTCCGGTACTTTAATGCCATATTCACGAAGTGCAGCCATCACTCCGGCACATGTATTATCATTCACAGCCAGTATTGCATCAAAATCTATCCGTTTATCGAGCATCTTTTTACATGCATAGTACCCCATTTGGTGGCTGAATTCACAATGAATAAGCAGTTTTTTGTCCGGCCGGAATCCATGGGTTTCCATCGCTTTTTTATAGCCATTGTACCTGATCTTCGAAATCCTCAGGTTTTCAGGGCCGGCGATATAGGCTATCCTTTTTTTGCCACAAGCAATCAGGTGCCCGGTAGCAATTTCTGCAGCGAGTTCATTATCGACGATCACTTTGGATGCGGTCGGATACTCCGGGACCCTGTCAAAGAAAATGACCGGGATGCCTTTTTGCTGGGCATAAACAAAATGTGCGACATCCTTTGTTGATTCAGCCAGCGAAGCGATGATTCCATCCACACGGGTGGCAACAAGGTTTTTCACATGGATAATTTCCTGCTCATGAGATTCATTGCTCTGGCAAATCATGACACTATATCCAAATTGGTTGAGGACTTCCTCCATACCACTAATGGCCGACGAGTTATAATGGTAGGCTATTTTCGGCACGACAACCCCAACAGTAAAAGACCTGTTTTTCAATAATCCGAGCGCCAGAGGATTTGGAATATAATCAAGGCTTTTTGCCAGATCGATGATCAATTTCTTTTTGGAGGCACTAATTTCATGAGAATCCCTTCAAAGCACGCGATACCGTGGAAATGCTCACATTCAACAGCGAGGCAATGTCCTTTAATGCAGCCGGTCGTTTTTTCATAAAATGGTATAATTCCAACCTTTCCCAATTGGGCGATCAGTGGTTCAGCATTGTAGCCGCGACTAGCACTTTGGGACTGACTCCTCAATCGATGAACCACACTATAAACAATATTACCTTGTTTTCACAGATAAGTAAAAAAATCAACCATTCATTTTTCAAAAGACCAATGATGGAAAAAGCGCAGTCAAAGGCTGCGACAGGTAGTCGCATCTGGCTCCATGATGTTTTGCCACATAATTTGCCTCCCTGTCTTGTCTGTTTCTGCTTTGGCGCGACAAATCCCAGTATTCACATCCTAAAAACATAGTGGCAACCCTTAAAAAAATCAGCCATTTACCTGATATTTAATGAGTAACACTTTAACTTCGAAGGAATATAAAAATGAACTGATTTAAGGCTAATTTGAAGAGCATTTTCGTGAAGCAGTAATTCTAAAAAAATATCAAAATGAAAAATAGTATAATCCTCACCGTACTTCTTTTAGTCCTTTCAATCTCGGCGGAGGCAAAATGGAAAGTACTCATTATCGATGGCCAGAATAACCATGAAGTATGGCCCAAATCAACCATTATGATGAAGCAATACCTGGAGGAAACCGGTTTATTTGAGGTGACGATAAATCGATCCATGTTTACCTGGAAAGCTCAGCGTGAAAAAGATTTTCTCCCTTTGGCAGGTGTTGGTGAAACCCAGGATCTTGAAAAACCAAAAACGGATCCTGACTTTTCTCCGGACTTCGATCAATACGATGTGGTGGTTTCGAACTTTGGCTGGATGGCTGCTGATTGGCCGGAAAACACACAAAAGAAATTGGAAGCTTATATGAAGGCAGGTGGAGGATTTGTGTCAGTTCACGCCGCCGACAACTCATTCCCAACATGGGAAGCCTATAATTTGATGATTGGCCTTGGTGGATGGGGAGATAGAAACGAAAAGGATGGGCCTTATGTCTATTACTCCAATGAAGGCAAGTTGGTGACTGACAATTCACCAGGATCGGCAGGCGCTCATGGCCCTCAAAATGAGGTGTCGATTACAGTTCGGGAGGCTAATCATCCTATTACCAAGGGCATGCCACTGAAATGGTTGACTACCCAGGATGAGTGTTATGCAAAATTGCGCGGTCCCGCAAAAAAAATGACCATCCTGGCGACTGGAAAAGATATGTCTGGGAAAGCTCCTACTGATAGGGACGAACCAATGCTCATGGTAATAAAGTATGGTAAAGGACGCGTCTTTCATACTACACTTGGTCACGACGATTACTCGATTGAAAGTGTAGGATTTATCGTTTCATTTTTACGTGGTGTCGAGTGGGCGGCTACCGGCAAGGTAACACAAGCAATCCCTGCCGATTTTCCAACAGCAAAAAAATCTACAAACAGACCTTTTGTGTTGAAACAGTGATTGCCTGGTACTGCCATTGACGCAGTCTTAATAAAGGGACTGTTCCGGCGCTACTTCATATTCATTTCCCTTCACCTCCATTCCGACTGTCGGCAAGAAAACCTATATTTAACTTACTAAAAGGAAGTGTTGATCTTCTGATAACTTTAACACATCATCTCATGAAATGGATTGCGCTAATTTCACTCAGTTTATTTTTCGGATTTAATTGTTTTTCCCAGGATCGGATCACCGGTAACTCATTTGCCACGCGCTCTGAGGTAATCGCACAACACGGCATGGCCGCCACAAGCCATCCATTAGCCACGATCGTCGCACTGGATATCTTAAAAAAAGGCGGTTCCGCTGTTGATGCAGCTATCGCGGCCAACGCATGCCTCGGCCTCATGGAGCCGGTGAGCAACGGCATCGGTGGAGATATTTTTGCTATCGTGTGGGATGCCAAAACGCAGAAATTATACGGCCTGAACGGAAGTGGGCGGTCGCCGAAATCACTGACTTTGGATTATTTTCTTAATAACGGATATAAGGAAATCCCTGAATATGGACCTTTACCTGTTTCAGTGCCGGGTTGTGTTGATGGTTGGTACCAACTCCATGGCAAATTTGGCAAATTATCCATGAAGGAAATACTGCAACCGACCATCGACTACGCACGAAACGGCTTTCCTATGGCAGAACTAATTGCCTATTACCTCGCGGGCAGTGCTCCCAGGTATGTAAAATATCCAGGGTTTAAAGAGGTGTTCATGCCGAATGGTAAAACCCCAGCTAAGGGTGAAATCTTCAAAAATCCTTTTTTGGCCAATACATTGGAAAAAATAGCCCAGGGGGGAAGGGACGCCTTTTATAAAGGTGATATTGCCAGGACGATTGGTGCATACATGAAGGAACAGGGCGGATTCCTTAGCTACGAAGACCTGGCTGCCCATACTTCGGAGTGGGTAGAACCGGTATCGACGAACTATCGCGGATATGATGTTTGGGAACTTCCGCCAAACGGACAGGGCATTGCCGCGCTTCAGATGCTGAACATCCTTGAAAATTATGATCTGAAATCCATGGGTTTTGGTAGCGTGGAGTATATGCATTTGTTTATCGAGGCCAAAAAAATTGCCTTTGAAGACCGCGCCAAATTTTATTCTGATATGGATTTCAATAAAATTCCTGTCGGTGAACTTATATCTAAGGAATATGCATCCGAACGTAATAAACTCATCAATCCGAACCGTGCAGCTCGCAGCTACCCTGCGGGAAAGTTAGGCCATGGTGATACCATTTACCTGACCACATCCGACAAAGACGGCAATATGGTGTCGCTCATTCAGAGCAATTACCTCGGCATCGGATCGGGAATGACGCCAACAGGACTTGGCTTTGTGCTGCAGGACAGGGGCAACCTTTTTGCGCTGGATAAAAACCACATGAACGTTTATGAGCCGGGTAAAAGGCCCTTCCACACCATCATTCCGGCGTTCGTCACCAAAGAGGGCAAGCCATATCTGAGCTTTGGCGTCATGGGCGGATCCATGCAGCCGCAGGGTCATGTGCAGGTACTTGTCAATATCATCGATTTTGGGATGAACCTGCAGGAAGCCGGCGATGCACCACGTATCAACCATGAAGGATCTTCGGAGCCTACCGGCACTACCATGACAGACGGCGGGTATGTACAGTTAGAATCCGGTTTCGATACTGAAACTGTTCGTGAATTGAGAAAGATGGGCCACGACATCCGATTCAGCGTCGGCCCGTATGGCGGCTATCAGGCCATCATGTGGGACGAGAAAAACAAGACCTTTGTAGGTGCGTCCGAATCCAGAAAAGACGGCATGGCGGCGGGGTATTGATTTCGAAGTTCTTCGCCCTGTATAATCAGGCTTGTTGCGCGATTCAAAAGATTTACTTTTTACGTTTAAAGTGAATATGAAGAAAAAATCCATAGAGAGTATCTCCGTAGAAAAAAGGAAATACGTTATATTTCGGAATAACCGCAAGCGGTTTTTAAGGCAGAACCTGGTACAAATTTGATCGAACCGCTGTTACGGTTTAGACCAGGTCACTGCAAATTCAAATTTATTGTGTAACCCTAAAAACCAAAGTCATGTCAAAAGAAAAGGATACCCCGGCAAAAAACAAAAAAAAGGAGCCAGCCAAAAATCTGAAAGAGAAAAGAGCAGCCAAAGAGGCAAAGCGCAAAGAAAAAAACAAGGGATAGAACTAATATACGCAGGAATAGCATTTCGATTGCTAATTGTTTTCAGTTGTGAGGATGTGCTTATAAGGATTCCCTATTAAGCAATTAGTTTAAAAATGAGCTAGCCGTTAATGGGAAGCGTTATTTTTTTCTAAGTCACAGTCCTATTTCAGTCCCGTCGGCCTGACTCAAGGCTCGGTAATACCGTAAATTATAATATGTAATATGTAAACCACCAAATAACCAGAAAGGTGACAATACTTATTATCATACCAATCATAAAAATGGTGTATGCATAACTCAACATTTTGTATTTTCGATGAAGTACCTTAGCCTGGCTGTGAATATCAATGATCATATTTTGATAAATATCCGTTGGGGACTTTATCAAATTCTCCATTTTTCCGATATAGCTCCATCGGTCGATCCAAATGTCCAGATTTCGCCCTTTCGTAAAAAAAACGCATAACTGGTATAGTTTCTTATCGGGATCAATTTTGACTTTTTTGAATTTTAATAATCTGGGCTTCACCGCACGGATGGCGTACACCAACGTAAAAAGGGCAGTCAGGATTATTTGCACCAAAGGGATGATCAGGTATAATTCCGTTTCGATATTTTCCGTTGAAAAAATGAATTCCCGACCTATTATTCCAACAAGCACGGTAATAATCATAGCATTTATGCCCATGATCATGTTTGCTTTATAATCAGCAATTCGAATCAGGCCGATCTGCGTACGCGAACTAACGCGGAATAAAGTCTGTATACCCTGTGCTTGCTTTTTTTTGGTTTTTTCCGTTTTTACTTGTTCCTGTAGCATTGCTAAGAATTGATTTGATAACCATCTGGCAATGAAATTACTACATTTTTATGCGGATTGTGCTTGCTGCTGATTGTTTTCTTTGCCATGCCATGGATTACCATCTAAAGAAAGCTGAACCCGGCAATTCATTGTCGATAGCAAAGCGCTCCTTCTGATGGTCAGTCATCTTCATCAAATTATTAAAGCTCAAACAACTCATAATCCTCGCCCTGTCCATAAGCGGTGAGACTGGAAAAGCGGTAAATTTCCAGTGAGTGAATGTCCTTTATTGCGAAGTCATTTATTCCTTCTGCCGAGAGCACCCGAAAAGTCGTCATTTCACCATAGTTGATCACACAATAGCGCTTGCCAATCCGCATCGTATCTGATGACATTACTCTTTTACCTGCTTTACTCATGGTGTCCCGACTTTTTCTTTCTCATCAAAAGTACAATAAAAGCCGGTTTTCAGGCTGTTTAGACGGATTTTGGAAAAAAAATTTAAAAAGCCGAAAAAAATGATTTGATATATAAACATATGTTCATATGTTTGCGTATAAATCAACAGTAGCCAACAAAAAGAGATGAAAGTAGAAGAAATCCAATTGAACACAGAGGACATTATCGGCAACCTCGATTCGGAAAAACTGGAAAAAGTAGCCTTTATCCTCAAGACGATTGCGCACCCGATGCGGATTAGCATCATTGGTTTATTATCCGTGAATGACAAACTGTGCGTTAATGACATCTGCGAAAAGCTTGGATCGGAGCAATCACTCACTTCACATCATCTGGCAAACATGAAATTGTCAGGAATACTGGGAAGTGTACGCGAAGGGAAAAATATCTTTTACTATCTGAAACTGAAGGAAGTAATCACAGTGATCACCTGTATGAACAAGTGTCAGCTTCTCTGATTGGCTTTCATATATCCTAACGAAAAAAACAAAAATCATATGTACGTAGAACAATTATACACGGGATGTTTGGCAGAAGCT
The DNA here is from genome assembly GCA_034523095.1 of Cyclobacteriaceae bacterium. Lineage (GTDB taxonomy): Bacteria > Bacteroidota > Bacteroidia > Cytophagales > Cyclobacteriaceae > JAAUQL01. The sequence goes on from JAXHKU010000033.1 coordinate 12,989, forward strand.
GCCTATTACATCGAGGCAAATGGTGAAGCCGCTATCATCGATCCCTTAAGGGAAACTGAGCCGTATCTGGAAATTCTTGCCAAGCGAGGAGCTAAACTGAAATATGTACTGGAAACACATTTCCATGCAGATTTCGTGTCGGGTCACCTCGATCTGGCGAAGCTAACAGGTGCCAAATTGATCTTTGGTCCAACGGCGAGTCCAAGTTATTCCAGCTACATCGCTGAAGATGGTGAGCGCTTTGAATTGGGTAATATTGAGATCAAAGTATTGCATACTCCGGGACACACCATGGAGTCCACCACATTTCTTCTGATTGATGAGCATGGTAAGGATCATGCAGTATTTACCGGCGATACCCTATTTATTGGAGATGTAGGTCGCCCGGACCTTGCGGTGAAAAGCGACCTTACTCAGGAAGATCTCGCGGGATTGCTCTATGAGTCATTGCAAAACAAAATTCTACCACTAGCTGATGAAGTCATCGTTTATCCGGCGCATGGGGCAGGTTCGCAATGTGGAAAGAATCTCAGTAAAGAAACAGTGTCAACCATCGGCGAGCAGCGTAAGTACAATTATGCCCTGCAACCCATGACGAAGCAACAATTTATTGAGGTTGTTACGGATGGAATCACAGCGCCTCCGGCATATTTCCCTGAAAACGCACGGATCAACCGCGAAGGGTATCAAAATATTGACGAAGTGCTTAAACGCAATCTGAAAGCGCTTTCATTGGCATCATTCCAGGAATCGCTGGACGCGGGAGCACTTGTTTTGGATACCCGCCACGAGGACCTGTTCGAGCTGGCATTTATTGAAAATTCACTCAATATTCCGCTCAATGGTCAGTTTGCAGTATGGGTTGGAACACTCATAAAAATTGATCAGCCGCTTGTATTGATTACAGAGGCCGGCAAAGAGTATGAGTCAGTATTACGCCTGGCAAGGGTTGGCTTCGAAAAGGTCGCCGGATACCTCGAAGGGGGAATTGACACATGGAAAAATGGTGGAAAATCCATAAGCACTATTCCGAGTATAGAAGCCGGACTTGTGCCCGCCTACGTAAGTAGTGGATACGAAATTCTCGATGTACGCAGGAGCAGTGAAGCGGAAACCGAACATGTTTCCGGAGCGATCAACATTTCCCTGATGGACCTCGAAAACAGGCTGAAGGAACTCTCAAAAACCAGCAAATACGTGTTGCACTGCGCAGGCGGATACCGGTCAATGATTGCATCATCCGTTTTAAGCAGTCACGGTTTTACAAATTTTGTGAATGTCCATGGAGGTTTCGCAAAAATCAGCAAAGTACCAGGAATCCAAGTGATTGCCGGGAAATGCCCGACCACCCTTGCGAAACGAAAAACTCGCATCATTGAAATTTTAAATAACTAATAATACAAAAACAAATAAGAACGCAATTATGAATTTCTTCACACAAACTCAGGCCGCATACAAGAATATTGATAGCGCCGAACTTGAGCAGATTATCAAATCCAATGACAGGGAAATCACCCTCATCGATGTCCGCAGCGAAGGCGAACATTTTGGAGGACACATTCCAAATTCTCTGAACATAAATGTAATGGGACCTCACTTTGTTGATCAGCTCAGCAAACTCGACAAAGACAAAACGTACTATGTCTATTGCGCCAGCGGAAACAGGAGTAAAACCGCCTGTGGCCAGATGGCTCATATGGGATTCACGGATATTACCAACCTGAAGTTGGGTATGATGGGCTGGAGCGGCGAAATCGAATAATCATTGTTAACCGACAAATACAACGGGTGGAGGAGAATACTTTTTCACCCTTTGTTTTTATTGGAAAAACAATGCTTTTTTAATTCGGTTAATAAGCCTAATTATGCGGGTTAAATGACCAACTATGATAGACTGGATTAAAGAACCATGGCCATGGTATGTAAGCGGACCACTTATTGGATTGATGGTGCCTCTATTACTTATTTTTGGTAATAAAGCCTTTGGCATTTCTTCATCGCTGAGGCATATATGCGCTATATGTGTGCCAATGCAAATAAAGTACTTCAACTATGACTGGCGGGGCGAGAAGTGGAATCTTTTTTTCGCGGGTGGAATTATCCTCGGAGGATTTATCGCCCATCAATACCTGACCGGCACGGAGCAAATCGCCATTTCGGATGCGACGGTAGAAACACTTCGGCAACGGGGCATAACCGATTTCAGCACCTACCTGCCGCAGGAGATTTTCAACTGGGGCAATCTGTTCACGCTGAAAGGATTCGTCTTTCTATGCATACTTGGTGGTTTCATGGTTGGTTTCGGCACGCGATACGCTAACGGGTGCACCTCTGGTCATTCCATTTCAGGTCTGTCAAATCTCCAGCTTGCCTCGGTCGTGGCTACAATCAGCTTTTTTGTTGGCGGATTGATAATGACTCATTTCGTATTACCCCATATCCTCTGAAATCAGCTATGAGAAATTTTCGGTTTTTGTTCTTCGGAACGCTCTTCGGCATCATTCTTACAAAAGCCGAGGTGATTTCATGGTTCAGGATACAGGAGATGTTTATGTTTCAATCATTTTACATGTATGGCATTATTGGCTCCGCTGTCGTAGTAGGAGCAATTTCTGTATTTCTAATTAAAAAATTCAATCTGAAAACCGTCAGTGGCGATCCGGTCATTTTCCCCAAAAAGCCCTTCAATAAGGGCGTAATTTTTGGAGGATTGATCTTTGGACTCGGCTGGGCCATTACAGGTGCCTGCCCCGGACCAATCTTCGCTTTGATAGGCAATGGCTATGGTGTTTTTATGGTGACCATGGTTTTTGCGCTATTCGGCGTATGGATTTATGGCTATTTTCAGGAACGTGTACCACATTAAAATAAACTAGATTATGAAAAAGATATTTTTTTTACCCTTCATGTTTCTAATGCTTTCGGGCATTGTCATTTTCAGCAATTGCCAGCCGCAGTCGGCAGGTTTATGTACCATATCTGCTGCAGAGTTTGCAAAAATGGATAAATCGAATGTTGCTATCCTCGATGTTCGTACGCCGGGCGAATTCAATTCAGGCCATGTCGATGGCGCAACTATGATTGATTTCAGTGACAGTAACTTTAAGTCAACAATTGGGCAGTTGGACAGAGACGCTCACTATTATGTTTACTGCAAGGTGGGCGGCAGGAGTAATCGGGCCACACAATACATGTATGCCAGCGGGTTCAAAAATGTCTGTAATATCCAGGGCGGGATTATTGCTATTGCAAAGGAAGGCGTCACATTGGAGAAATAGGCATTATTCCCATGACTGTTTGCCTTCATAGCTGCCCAGATGAACACCCGGAAAATCAGGTCCAAATGCTGGATGAATTTTTCAAGGGCATAGGTCCGTGGAATGAAAGGCGATATCATCCCATGGAATTTCTGCAGTTTTGAATAACCTCACCTCAGAACTTCTCTGGTAGGGCCAAAGTCATGAATTTTTCAGCCGGGCAAGGTAATGCAGATAGACCTGGTTGACTTTCGGCAGGCTAAATACGACATGGAGTTTTACTAATTCTACCAGGGCTCCTGATTCTTCAAGGGTTTCTCTGGCAGCGCCATCTTCGGCTTTTTCACCATTTTCCAAAAAGCCGGCAGGAAGATTCCACAATCCTTTCTGTGGTTCAATGGCCCTTTTGCAAAGCATCAATTGATCACCGATGATGGGCAGGCAGCCGACGATGATCCTGGGGTTTTGGTAGAATATGGTGTTGCAATTATCGCAGATGAAGCGGTGGTATGTATCACCTTCAGGTACCCGAAACCGGATTTGATCACTTCCACATTTACTGCAATAGTTCAATGATGGTTCTTTAAGATCAGTTATTTATTTTTTCCATAACCTCTTCCACAAAGGAAAACGTGGTGAGTATTTCCGGCTTACCATCGATTACCGCAACATTGTGTTCATAATGCGCAGATGGTTTACTATCCTGGGTCACAATCGTCCAGCCGTCTTTCAACTGCTTCACCCTGCGTGTGCCAAGATTGATCATGGGCTCAATGGCAACCACCAGTCCGTTTTTAATCAATGGGCCGCTGCCTTTTCTGCCGTAGTTGGGCACTTCCGGTGATTCATGCATTTTTCTTCCAAGTCCATGGCCGACAAGTTCACGAACTACACCGTAGCCGTGTTTTTCAGTATAGGATTGGATCGCGTGACTGACATCGCCAATCCGGTTGCCGGCTACTAACTGCTCAATACCGAGATAAAGGCTCCTTTTTGTCACTTCTAAAAGTCGATTTACTTCCGGCTTTATCTCGCCCACTGGAAATGTATAAGCCTGATCTCCATAAAATCCATTGAGCAGTACGCCACAGTCTACAGAAATGATGTCCCCTTCAATCAGTGGCTTATTGTTTGGAATTCCATGCACCACCATTTCGTTCACACTGATGCAAAGTGTATTTGGAAAGTCATAAAGTCCCAGAAAACCGGGGGTGGCCTTGTGGTCACGAATATAGTTTTCAGCGAGGCGATCGAGGTATAATGTTGTAATACCCGGTCTTATTTCGGCAGCCAGCATGCCCAGGGTTTTGGAAACCAACTGGGCGCTTATCCTCATCAGTTCAATTTCTTCCCTCGATTTCAATAAAATCATTCTGCAACAGTTATTCTACGAATGCCAAAGGTAATACTTTTTGAGTTTTAATTTTTGTTATGAACGCCTCAGGTAACTATGAAATGCGATCTCGGATGATTATTTTTGCAACATTATTGCAAATAAGTGTATAGGGTTTTTGTCTCAGTTTTTATTTTGGTTTTCAGTCTGCCTGCCATAGCGCAGCAGGGACCATTCAGTATTGATGGACATATTATTTCATCAGACGGTGACGCTTTGCCCAATACCAATATTCTATTCGCACGTTCCCGGGTATTTGTGTCGGATGATCATGGCGATTTTGCCATTACAGGTCTGGCAAGGGGGCAATACGAGCTACAGTTTTTTTACATAGGTTATGATACCCTGACGGTCAATGTAGCCATTGATAAGAAAGATGTTCACTTGGACATTAAGATGCAGGAAAATCATTTATCGCTAAACGAGGTAATTGTTTTTGGCGATCATTACCGCACCGGTCGCGTGGAGCAGTCGCAAACGGTGGTAACGGTAGGCGAAGATTTCATAAAGTCGCAAAATACCGGCACATTAATGAACTCACTGCAAAAGCTTCCTGGTATCAGTGCCATCAATACCGGAGTAGGCATCGCCAAACCTGTAATCCGGGGAATGAGCTTCAACAGGGTACTCGTCATGGATAAAGGTATAAAGCAGGAGGGGCAGCAATGGGGCGCCGACCACGGGCTTGAAATCGATCAGTTTGATTTGGAAAAAATCGAGATAGTAAAGGGCCCTGCTTCTCTACAGTATGGATCGGATGCCATTGGTGGCGCTTTACGGATATTACCACCTGTCACGGATGTCGGAAACCAACTGGAAGGCGACCTGTTCACGACCTATAAAAGTAATAATGCCCTCGTTGGAATTTCTGCCGGAGTGAGAGCCGTGCGGAATGGAAACAACGTACGCGCAAGAATGAGTTACCAGGATTTTGGCGACTACGGCGTACCTGCAAATTCATTTACGTATAATGGCTTCGTGTTGCCTATTTATAATCAGCGTCTGAAAAACACAGCAGGTAATGAAAAGGACTTCTCCCTTTCGATGGGGATGCAGCGGACCCGGATGTCTTCGTCTATTTCGGTATCAAATTTCAATCAGAGATCGGGTTTATTCCCAGGCGCTACAGGGATACCCCGTGAATACCAACTCGAAGATGATGGTGATTCGAGAAATATTGACCTGCCTACCCAGAAAGTAAACCACCTGAAAGTTATCTCTAATACCACCTGGCTTTTTGGCAGCAACTGGCTTGAAGCTGATTTTGGCTACCAGTACAACAAGCGGCAGGAACTGGGAAATCCCCATGCTCATGGGTATCAGCCTACACCGGAAGGCGATCTGGCGCTCGGACTCGACCTGCAAACATTGTCAGCAAACGTGCGGTACAACATTAATCTGAATGAAAAGATTTCAGGTATCGCCGGCCTTCAGGCACAGTATCAGCAAAATGAGCGATCAGGATATGAATTTCTATTGGCAGATTTTACCACGGCAACAGCGGGTGTATTTCTCTATCAGGAATATACGCCATCGCATCAGTTTTCGATGAATGCCGGCGTGAGGTATGATTATGGAATGCGGGATATTGATGAGTATTCGGAGCCTGATTATACCACCACCGACCAGCAGGACAGCATACTGCGCAATCCACCTATTTTCCGGACGTTCAATGACGTTTCTGCAGCACTGGGTTTTTCGTATTATCCATCCATTCATTTCAATGCGAAGTTCAACCTTGGTACCAGTTTCCGTATGCCAACTGCTGCCGAACTCTCCTCCAATGGAGTGCATCATGGCACGTTTCGACATGAGAAGGGCGACCCTTCACTACAATCGGAGCGCGGCCTTCAAACCGATTTAAACCTGACCTGGCAAAAGAAAAACCTTTATTTTCTCATCACACCCTTTTTCGCATACTTTGATAAATACATTTACCTGGCTCCGCAATCTTATTTCAGTGATTTGCCGGCCGGAGGGCAGGTTTATCAATACACACAAAATGATGCGGTCTTTACAGGTCTTGAAGCCGAGTATGATTGGGATTTTTGGAATTTCTTCGGATTCCATACCGCTGCCGAGTATGTCTGGAATCTGAACCTCGATACTAATCTGCCTTTGCCATTCACGCCGCCCTTTTCCTGGCTCGCAGAACTGGAATATACCTGTATCGTTAATCAAGGACTTATTGCACGGTACAATATCAGTGCAGAATATCAATTCTTTGCAGCACAAAATCGGGTGGATCGCAATGAGCACGCCACGCCAGGATATAATCTTGTCGGTCTTACGACAAGTACCGATATTAGATTGGGCAAAAAAAATCTCAGATTGAGCCTTTCAGCAATTAATCTGCTGAACACAAAATATATGAACCACCTCAGCAGATACCGTATTCTCAACCTCCCGGAGCAGGGAAGGAACATAATAGTATCACTTAATGTACCGCTTTGAATCTTATTAATTGCAACACAAATACTTAAACATTATAAATGCAACAATGTTGCTAATATGAAAATAATTTTAGAGTATTGTAAAAAACAATCATGATGAAAAAGACACTTTACGGTATAATGGCCCTGGGATTCGCAGTAATCGCAGGCCTCTCAGGATGTGGCGACGAGGAAGTAGATGTGAGTGGGCCTCAAATAGAAATGGCTGAACCGGCTATGAATGAATTTGTGGATGCTGGATCCGCTGTGCATTTTATGGCGGAATTTAAGGACAACATAGAATTGAAAACCTACAATATCGAAATCCATGATGACTTCGACAGGCATAGTCATGGCCGGATTGCCGCGGTGCAGGCAGATCCTTCGCTGCTCAAATGGTATTTTGAAGAAAGTTTTGACATACCTGAAGGTAGCAGGGAGTATTCGGTTCATCTTGAATCAGAGATAGTAGTTGCTGAAAATGCGCTGGCAGGGCCATACCACTTTATTGTTCAGGCCATCGACGCTTCAGGCAATGCTACCAGCTTTGACGATGACAGCAACGTGGAAGTCACCATCTTTATTACGAATAATTCCATGCCGCAGGCCACCATTACCAACCTGGAGGATGGGGAGTTGCATATCGCTGTAAACCAGATGTTCATGGTAGAAGGTAATATTACAGATGCTACTACGGGGACCTATGCCGGAATGCACGCGCTGGATATCATACTCGGTGAAGAGAACGGCGATCACGATCATTCACAGGGAGGCAGGTTGGCTGAGGAAGATTTAATTGATGTCACTTTCGAAGAAGGAGACCTCGAGCAGTTTATGGAGGGAGGCCAAATAATCCTTCAAAAGGTATTTGAATCCATCAACTTTAAACTTAGCCAGGCTCAACTCGATGAACTGACAGCAGAAAATGTGGAGCATCTCGATCTGAAAATCATGGCGCACGATGAGCAGGGAAATATAGGAATCTCAATTACCCCGGTTCATTTTGATTGAAGTTTTCACAAAAAGTCAGATACAAGCCGGTGAAAGTGCCGGCTTTTTTTGTTTCAGGGGATGGACTTTTTACATATTTTGCAGACGCCGTTCAGTACCAGGCTTTGCTCATTGATTTCATATTCGGGAACCTCAACTTTAGGTATGCTGAAATCGGGAAGGCATTCTATGTGACCGCAAAGTTTGCATTTAAAGTGTACATGGTCGTGATGATGCCCATGGTTGCCGCACTCCTGCGGACAGAGGGCATAGCTGGCAAAGCCTTCATCACCCGGAATGCGGTGCAGCAGACCCTTATCGATAAATGAATGAAGTGTGCGGTACAAGGTGACCCGGTCGTATTCCGCCAGATCTTCTTCCAGGTCTTTGAATGACATGGCGTAGGAGGAATGATGAAACTTGTCCAATACATCGATGCGACAATCAGTAACCCGTAATTCATGGGTTTTAAGCAATTTTTTGTAGTCGCTGAATTTCATATAGGCAGTAATTCAAATGCAATTTAGTTGCATAAATGATTATTCCCTAAAGTTATTAGAAAATTGTAGCGCTGCCTGGCGAGCATTTGGGGTTAAGCCGTTTTCTTCCTTTGGTAGTAAAAGAAAAGCAAAAAGCTAAGACTGCAAAGAAACAGGCCCATGGCTTCACGGCCTTCTTCGATGCCGGGCATCATCATGCCAAGAGATTTGGCTTCCTCTTCAACGGAAATCCACTCGCTCACTGATGGAGGAAAGAGGTATATAGCTCCGGTAAGATAAATGAGGCAAAGAGCCAACAGCAGGAATGGGTTTATTCGCCATTTCAGCAAATAGAATGAAGCTGTTGCGGGAATGAGGTAGATTAAAATCCATAAAAAAGGATCCGGGTCGTTGAATTGCACAATGGCAAAAAGAATGAATATGATGCCGAGGAAAAGTAAGACAACACGCATAGTGTAAATCTATGAGTTTTTCATGACTTTTTCCTGTGGATTTTCAATGGTATTGCAAAGCTTATTGTACCATACTTCACCGAATTTACGGATCAGTGCATCTTTGAGAAACTTGTAGAGCGGGGTCTTGGTTTTGCGGCCAAGTTCACACGCCGGAAGGCAGATTTCCCAGCGGTCATAGTTCAGCGCGAAATGGTTGTCGTATTTAGTTACCCTAATCGGGTAGAGATGACATGATACCGGCTTCTGAAAGTTGGTCTTCCCATCAAGATAGGCCCGTTCGATACCGCATCTGAGAATGCCTTTTTCGTCATAAGATGCATAGGCGCACTCCTTGCCGTGGATCGTCGGCGTAGAATATTCCTTATCCTCGTCGAGTACGTACTTGCCCTGGTGTTCTATCGCTTTTTGTCCTGCTGGAGTAAGGTAGGGTTTTACTTGTTCATAAATTGCATCAAGAATCGGTAACTCTTCCATTTCTAGGGGTGCGCCGAGATCTCCCTCTACACAGCAACCTCCCTTACATTTATTCAGGTCACACAAAAAATAGTTGTCTGCGATGTCGTCAGAAAGTACGGTTTTGCCAATTACGATCATTAAGAATGCTGCGGATTACAGGACAAAAGATGCTTAAATACTGTTGGTTGATGAACGAAACAAAGTTGGCCAATTATTATAATTCATTCGTTCCGATTTCCCTGTTTCCATGTTCATGTAATAAATACCTGACGTAATGCACTAATGTTTCACCAGCGGACACCAAACTTTTTATCGGAAGTTGACTCGTCATGAACTCATCAACGATATATTTGCACCTTCTGAAAAAGTGACGAATGGATTATTTGAGCAGTCTTAACGAACCACAACGCGAAGCAGTGTTGCATACAAATGGCCCGTGCATGATCATTGCCGGAGCGGGTTCGGGAAAGACACGCGTACTTACTTTCCGGATTGCTCACCTCATTACCGAGGCAGGTGTGGATCCTTTTAGCATTATGGCGCTGACATTTACCAATAAAGCCGCCGGTGAAATGCGGGAGCGCATTCATTCTGTCGTTGGGTCCGAAGCAAAAAACATCTGGATGGGAACCTTCCACTCCATATTCGCCCGAATCCTCAGGTTCGAATGCGATAAGCTGGGTTATCCATCCAATTTTTCAATCTATGATACTGACGATTCCAAGACGCTCCTCGGTCAAATCATCAAAGAGCTACAGCTTGATAAGGAGCTGTATAAGCCCAATCTGGTTTTGAACCGTATTTCAAGTGCAAAAAACCGCTTGATATCATGGAGGGATTATGCCAACAATTCAGTCCTTGTTGGTGAAGATGAATCTGTAATGCGTCCTCAGATGGCAAAGTTATACCAGGTGTACTGGGAAAGATGCTACAAGGCAGGCGCTATGGATTTCGACGACTTGTTGTTCAACACCAACGTACTGTTCAGAGATCATCCCGATGTTCTGAATAAATACCAGCATCGCTTCAAACACGTTTTGGTGGATGAGTTTCAGGACACCAACATTTCGCAGTATCTCATCACCAAAAAACTGTCCGCTGTCCATCAGAATATTTGTGTGGTTGGTGATGATGCGCAGAGTATTTATGCCTTTCGCGGTGCTGATATCAGGAATATCCTTCATTTCGAAAAGGATTTTCCGGATTTGAAAATTGTGAAACTGGAGCAGAATTACCGTTCGACCAAAGTGATTGTTAATGCGGCCAATTCGGTGATAAAAAGAAATACTGCACAGTTGCGCAAGGAAGTATGGACAGCCAATGCAGATGGAGATTTAATTGAATTGATTAAAGCAAATTCAGACAATGAAGAAGCCCGTTTGGTGGCTACATCCATTTTTGAAGAAAAGCTCAATAACCAGGTTCGAAACAATGAATTTGCCATACTTTACCGAACCAATGCCCAATCACGGTCGATAGAAGAAGCGCTTCGCAAAGCGAATATTAAGTATAAAATCATTGGAGGTTTGTCGTTTTACCAGCGAAAAGAGATCAAAGACTTACTGGGTTATTTGCGGTTTGTCTTGAACCAGGAAGACGAGCAGGCACTGAGGCGCATCATCAATACTCCGAAAAGAGGCATCGGCGACACCACCATCGACAAGATGATCGTGGCAGCGGCAGACAATGGTCTCAGTTTGTGGCAAGTGGTGAGCAATCCATTTCACCATGTTTCCGGCAAAGCTGCCACCCTGGTAGATCAGTTTGCAACAATGATCCGGAGTTTTACTGTGCAGATGCAAAAAAGTGATGCTTACGAAACGGCGAGCTATATCGCAAAGCAATCAGGCACGCTGCGCGAATTGTATGAGGATAAAACTATTGAAGGCCTCAGCAGGTATGAAAACGTACAGGAACTGTTAAATTCGATTAAGGAGTACGTAGATAGTACCGAAATCGAAGACAAAAGTCTGGGTTCATTCCTACAGCAGGTGGCGCTGCTCACCAGCGTCGATGAAGATAAGGATGACGACCAGGACAAGGTGACCCTTATGACCATTCATATGGCAAAAGGCCTGGAATACAAAGTGGTTTATATTGTAGGAATGGAAGAGGAGTTGTTCCCCTCGCAAATGATGCTTTCGAGCCGGGCAGACCTCGAGGAAGAACGAAGGCTTTTTTATGTAGCGATCACCAGGGCCAAGCAGAAACTCTACCTGACCTTTGCAAACTCGCGTTACCGCTATGGGCGACTCAACATGTGCGAACCAAGCCGTTTTCTTGAAGAGATCGAACCGAAATTTATGAAAATGAGCCGCCGCGTCGTCACTCAGCCACAGGAGCAAGCTGCACCAACTTCAAATTATGCCCGCACGCTTACAGCCGGTTTAAAGAAAAACACAAACGCGATTATTGAAAAAAAAGTAACTGCCTATATGCCTCCCGCCGATTTCGCAGCCAGCGATACATCCAGCCTGGCAGAGGGCATGAAGGTAGAGCATCCGAAGTTTGGCTTTGGCAAAGTGCTCGGTTTGGAGACGGAAGGAGCTAACCGCAAAGCAAAGGTTCTATTTGATAATTTTGGAGAAAAGACTTTATTGCTTAGTTTTGCCAAACTAAAGATACATTCTTAGTCATACCCCTCGATCCTCATATCACTTACACTTGTTAAGGATTTTTATAAAATAACGATAAATGAAAGATTACAATTCTTTGAGGCCAAATCTCATTTTGAAAGAGTATGGTCGCAACATGCAAAAACTGGTAGCCTACCTCAGGTCCATCCCGGACATCGACAAACGTACTGAATATGCCTACACCCTCGTAGAACTGATGAAGTTGCTCTATCCGAGTGTCAAAGAAACGATGGAGAGTGCCCAGAAGCTTTGGGACGATCTGTACATTATGTCCGAATTCAACCTGGAGATCAACGGTCCCTACCCGATGCCGGAAAGAAGCATTCTCAATAAAAAACCAAACAGGGTGCCCTACCGGACTTCCGAATTGAGGTTCAAGCACTACGGACGTAACGTACAATTGCTTATCGAACAAGCGGTAAAACTCGAGGATCCTGAAGAAAAGGAAAACGCGATTATTTATATCGGCCGATTGATGAAAGGTTTTCAGACGGCGTGGAATCGGGAAAATGTAGAAAATGAGGTAATCATTAAGGACATGGAAACCATGTCGAAACGTCAACTCACCATCGATATTAAAAAGGTAGTTGCTGAGAACCTCTTCGAATCATCCGTCAGGAACGACCGTAAACCAAGGCCCAATAACATGCCTGGTAACATCCCAAATTCCAATAGTAATAGCAATAACAACAATCGGAACAACCGGAAAAACAACAACAACCGGAGAAGAAGACCAAACTAATGGCTACTTTCAGGGTTGTCGGCGGCAAAAAGCTCCAAGGAGAAATTACCCCGCAGGGAGCAAAAAATGAAGCGCTACAAGTGCTTTGCGCTACCTTACTCACCAGCGACCCTGTTACCATTCACAACATTCCGGATATCCGGGATGTCAATTTTCTCATAGAATTATTGGGCGACCTCGGAGTAAAGGTCGAAAAAATCGGAGAGGGGTCCTTTCGCTTTGTTGCCGAAAGGGTCAATATGGAATATCTCCAGACCAAGACCTACGAGAAAAAAGCAGCGTCACTTCGTGGTTCTATAATGATTCTCGGGCCATTGCTGGCAAGGTTTGGCAAAGCAAAAATTCCCAAACCCGGCGGCGATAAAATCGGACGCAGGAGGCTGGACACCCACTTTTTCGGATTTCAGAAACTGGGGGCAAAGCTCGATTTCAATTTACACGAACATCTTTTTCAAATCGATGCATCGGAATTGAAAGGAGCTTATATGCTGCTCGACGAAGCCTCAGTTACGGGTACCGCCAACATCATTATGGCAGCAGTATTGGCTGATGGAGTTACGACGATTTACAACGCGGCTTGCGAACCTTATATACAGCAACTTTGTGCCATGCTGAACCGCATGGGTGCTAAGATTTCCGGAGTTGGCTCCAACCTGCTTACGATTGAAGGGGTAAAAAAACTCGGTGGCACAGAACATACGCTATTACCAGATATGATCGAAGTTGGGTCATTCATTGGCCTGGCGGCGCTCACGCAGTCTGAAATTCGGATTAAGAATGCCGGAATTGCCCATCTGGGTATAATACCGGATTCATTCAGAAAGCTGGGCATTGAGCTTATTTATGAAGGCGATGACATCCTTGTCCCGGCACAGGCGCATTACGAGGTAGAAACATTTATTGATGGCTCCATCATGACTATTGCCGATGCCATTTGGCCGGGACTCACGCCAGACCTGTTAAGCGTGTTGCTGGTAGTGGCAACGCAGGCAAAAGGCACTGTACTCATCCACCAGAAGATGTTTGAGAGCAGACTGTTCTTTGTGGACAAACTCATCGACATGGGAGCCCAAATCATCCTTTGCGACCCACACAGAGCCACTGTCATCGGTGTGGATAGAAAGTTTCCCTTGCGCGGAATACGCATGACATCGCCCGATATCCGGGCAGGAGTGGCGTTGCTTCTTGCTGCACTTAGCGCCGATGGGACGAGCGAAATTCTGAACGTAGAACAGATTGACAGGGGTTACCAGCATATCGATACACGGTTGCGCCAACTCGGAGCCCAGATTCAAAGGATAGATTAGCGCTCAGCTTCACCTAAGTCAGGGTCTTTACCTAAGGGCTTTTTCCCTCGATTATTGATGCGAGTCAAGTTATTATAAACTCGTTAAATTCCGTCAGGTCGTTCTTAAATTCCAGATTTTATTCAGCAGAATCCAGATACTACAAACTGATGATCACATACTTTTTCATTAGGTATTCAATGTTGGTCTTAAAGGGTTCCGCTTACTTTTGATTACGTGGCTGATGCTGGTAACGGCAAGAGTGACAATCGAAAAGATCAATATATTTTTTAGTATCGCGGCATGAAAAGATCCTCTTTCATCATTATGTCCTTTTTCATTTCGATGCCCTCTATGCTCCCGACCAAATCGTTCTGGCCGTTTATCCGCATCCAATTTGAAGTTGGATTCCACCGTATGCTCCATTCTTTGCCGATTCAGGCGGTTGCCTGGTTCGGCGGAAATTGTACCTGAAGCAACATACCAGCCTAAAGATATTAGTCCCGAAAATGCTAGAATTATAAAAAACCGGTAACCTGCTTTAGCAAAGGTCGAAAAATTAGCGGAATGAGATTTAGGGGTTCTGACTAAAACCGGCTCAGTAGTTTCTTTTATATGAACCCTGTCTTTTGAAGGTTTGAAAATATACCGTTTGCAATTGTTCACAATCCATCGCCAATGCAAAGCAAAATGCAGCGCTGTGAGAAACAATGTGAAATCTACAGCAACAAAATGTATTTCCTTCCAATAATGATTTTGAACAGCCTTGAATCCAAATGTTGGTAAAAAACTCTCTGAGATCATTAATCCGCTAAAAATAATCGTCGTAAATCCAATGTAAATAAGAATGTCGAGGATATAGTTTAACCTTGATTCGGATTTCAGTTGGCTCCAAAAATCTCTTGTACTTTCCACCAGCCATTTCCAATGTAGTATAATGTGAATAATAAAAATGAAACCGATTGCTATGCCCAACCACTCATGAATAGCGGTGCCGGTTGCTTTTTCGTCATAGACTATGAGAAATAGTACGATCAACAGGAGATCAACCAATAAATTCGTTTTTGTTTTATTTTTCATCTGATCACGGAAATGGCTGTTGTCAATAAGACAGTATGGTTGATTTATTAAATGAATAGTAGGATGACTGTCAGCACCATTCCTCCAAACGCGAAATACAGCCCTTTTTTTAAAGTTGAAGTTGGCATGTACATCCAGAAGGCGGATACGACAAAAAACAAAAGCGATAGTCCAAAAAAGATATTTAGAAAGAATAGTGGATCCTGGGATCTTGCCTTGTGAAGCTCAGTCATTTTATTCAAAACGTACGGGAGCTCCTTCACTTTATACTCAGCTATTCCTGTAGTTTTATCATAGACACCAGCGTCGAAATATATCATATTGCCTTCTTCTTTCTCGACCTTCAGCTGCCGTAAGCCCAAAAGTTGCCCTAACTCATTGGCTTTTGCTTCTGATTGGATTTGTTTTTTAATCTGCTTTTCCTGCTTCATGAAATCGCTATCGCGAAAGATTAGCGTCATGCCGCTGAGCGCATAGACGGTCATGATCCCCGCTAAAAAAAATCCCAGGTAACGATGTATAACACGCATTGATTTTGCCATTTTTTTCATATTCGATATTTGATTATAGTTGTTAAAATAGTTTAAGTGATTTGCTGCATTACTAAAAATCCCACTTCACAAATGGGCCATAATTGTCTTTGAATATTTTGTTTTCTCCATAACGATCCAGATTAGCGCCCAGTCCGAACGCGAATTGGTTTATCTTTGCTCCCGCACGCAAATACAGGTAACTGCGGTTATGTTGCTGCTCATTCAATCCCTGGGCATAGATGAACTGTAATCTTGAGTACAAGGACCATTTTTCATTGAGCGGAGGTTTATACTCGTATAAGCCAAATAATTCGACATCATTATTTCCGTTGAGGAAATAGGATGCCACGGTCACTGCCAGGATCTTCCTCGAGGCATAATTATGTTGCAATCCTGCCATGGGATCAAAGCCAATGAAATTATTTATCCTGCCACCAGCCAGAACTCCAAATCCTTTAAAGAAAGTATAATCAATTTGAGCGGGCAGGGTGAGATCTATATCTGAATGGTCTTCCCATGTCACGGTGTAGGTTGCCACGGAGAAAAAACCAAATCGGCTTTCCGGCGTAAATTTCTTTTTTACGACCATTTGAAAGTAGAGGCTATTAGTTCCGGTCAGCAATTCTATCGGTATGGGTGGCTCGGGAGCCTGGGCCAAGGCATTGAGTTGTGTTCCAAAAGAAAGTAAAGCTGCAATGATTAACGTGGTGTAGAATTTTTTCTGAATCTTCATAAATGTTTGAATTTCGATTTGAATGGAAAAAGTATTTCTGTGACAAGGAGAACCGGAGTATTGCAATCCGGTTCTCCTTGGTTTTTTTTAAATCACATATTTCCAGGTAAGGATTTGTAATACCCTTTTATTTTCTTCCTGACCGGTGCTGGTCAAAAATGATCTTTTGTTTTTCGGTTAATAATTCCCTGATTTTCAGTTGAGCGCTTATGCGATCCTTTCTGTTTTCGGTTTTCAACTTGCCTATTTCATCTATCAGGCTGTTTACCTTGGTGTTATCGACCTTATCCTGAGTGAGAGAAGTGGCGAGCTGAGCCTCTAGTTCGCTAATTTTGTTTTGACCCTGAATTGTTTTTTTGCCTGAGGCTAATTTAATTTCCTCAATTTTTCCTTTTTGATCCTCAGTCAGCTCCAGTAGATCATTAACCGAGCGATTCATGGCGTGATTTTCATATCCCCTGCCATATCCACCACCTCTGTTACCGCCGTCGTGTCTTCCATGTTGTGCTTTGGATATAGTACCCATCAGCATTGTTGCCATAATTAGCGCAACTCCAATAATTCTTAATTTCCCGTTCTTCATTTTTTTGTTTTTTGATTAATAATTGATTAGATGAGTTCTATTGAAAAAACTTGCGGTGGGAATTAAAATTTTTTTTGGATTCGCAGATTTAACCCTGCAAAAAAACTGCCTTCATAAGCATAAATAATCCATGGCTCATCTATGCCAAAAAACCATTGCGTACCATGGCATTCAAGGCTTACTGAGTATCAATGAAGAAATTGTCGTGGTGTCAGAGGTGGTCATTTCTATTTTCGAAAACTCCTTTTGCGGAAAGTAAATCGCCGTGAGGACGGTCGTGCCATCATCAGCAAAAACCTCCATTGAAGCGGCATCTACCACTAATCTAAGATTCATTATTTCATTGTGGGAGTATCTGTTTGCCATGATTGGTCGTGAAAATTCCGGGTGAAAAGCAGTATTACCAGATTGACTCCTGTCGATACGGAATTGGTTTTCACTTTTGTCAAAATTCAGTGTCACTTTTTCTCCTGAATCATTCGAAAGGGTAATATCAAAATCTGAGGGTTTTTCCATGGTCAGGTCCAGGCTAAATGTTGTAATGGTCGATTTAGCCAGGTCGGATAGATTCAACTGCTTTGAAAACTCCAGGTTTGCAGCTTCAAATACAGTGTTAATGGAATGATCAAATTCCGGCACAGGAAGCGAACTGACCACCAACCCTGCTGGCGCTTTTACCAATTTCAGTTCGCGGGCAATGGTCATAGCGCTCCGCCATATCTCGGTTGGCACAACGGTCGCGTACTTCCAGTTGCTCATCCAGCCCATAAAGAGTGTGCGGTCACCGGTATTTGACCAGGTAACGCCAGCGTAATTATCCGGGCCGTAATCTAGCCATCGCACCGCGGTATCAAGCGGTATGAACTGATGGCCATCAAAATCTCCGATAAAATATTGCGTACCACTGCCACCATTCGGACCGCCAGGGTTGAGACTCACCAATAGGATCCAATGTACTTCTCCACTTTCGTCCAATTGCAAAGGAAACAAGTCAGGGCATTCCCACACACCTCCATGAGCTCCTGTTTCTTTTCCAAATTCACTTTCCAGTTTCCAATCCTTCAGGTTTGGCGAAGAATAGAACCGGATATGATCTTTTACCGCCAGGGTCATGATCCATTTGTTGTCCTTTTCAAACCAGCGCACCTTTGGATCCCGGAAGTCAATGATGCCCGGATTCATCAATACTGGGTTTTTTTCATATTTTATCCAGCTTTCTCCAGCGTCGAGGCTATAGGCGATGCCCTGTGTTTGATAATCAATTTTTCCCTGCTTTTCACCGACAGGATCATGATAGGTGAAAATCGCCACTAAAGGAGGGTTCTCGTTGGTGCCAAATCCTGATGTGTTATTTTTATCCACGACAGCGCTTCCTGAAAAGATATAACCGTGGTCATCAGGGAATAAGGCAATCGGTTTATGCTCCCAACTGACCATATCTTTACTGATAGCGTGCCCCCAATGCATCGGCCCCCAAACAGTGCTACCCGGATAATACTGGTAAAAAAGGTGATAATATCCATCATGAAAGACCATACCATTGGGATCGTTCATCCACATGCTGTCGGGAGTAAAATGGAAGTAAGGACGGTGTTGCTCACGTAATGAATCTTGCGACACGCCGGCCAGGTCTTCTGTAGTAGGTTTGTGTGGCGAACAGAAATAGAGCGAACCTGAAAGTAGCAGGAGCATAAAAAGACGAAGTGTTGGGCCGAATGTTGGGTGCATGATTCCGGGATTTATATTGAAATAATTTTACCTGTCATATCCAGGGCTATTGGGTGGATAAACTTAATATTTTTTTAGCGTTCCGACTGTTTTCTTTTTCATCAAATTATAGCAATCATGAAGCGAGTTGATTAATTTAATGACACTTCTGTGGTAAATCACTGACTTTTCAGTTTGCGATGGAATACAGACGGATGGTTTAAATTTTATATACATAGTTTCATGAAAAAGAGAATCGTTATCTGCGCCGACGGCACATGGAGTCGGCCGGAAATAGATCCGAAGGTTGATTTTCCGACGAACGTGTTGAAGATCGCGCGGGCCATTCAGCCGGTGGCGAATGACCAGATACCGCAACAGGTGTTTTACGACTGGGGCATTGGATCGTATCATAACCAGGTCATTGGGGGCGCTACCGGCCGCGGAATTCATAAAAACATCATGGATAACTATCGGTATATAGTCCAAAATTATTCACCAGGGGATGACTTATATTTTTTTGGTTTCAGCCGCGGGGCATATACGGTGAGGTGTCTGAGTGGACTCATATACAATTGCGGTATTCTAAAGCGGCCTGATGAGCCACTGATTCAAAAAGCATTTGACCACTACAAAAGGAGCGGGGCAGCTTATGCACCGGGTGGCGAAGAATCGATCAAATTCAGAGCGGCGCATTCCCATGAATCAAGAGATGTCAAGTTTATTGGCGTTTGGGATACGGTGGGGGCGCTGGGAATTCCCCTTTCTTTTCTCGGTATGTTCGAAGACAAGGATGAGTTTTATGACACTAAAATTGGCAGGAATGTCCTTATAGCACGACATGCACTTGCTATCGATGAACACAGAGCGGACTTTGAGGCAACGATTTGGAATAAAAAAGATAATCTGGATATAAAGCAGGTGTGGTTTGCAGGCGCACACAGTGATATTGGTGGAAGTTATAAACCGGATGCAAATGGGTCTTCACTATCTGATAATGCCCTGGGCTGGATGATCAGAGAGGCCCAAAAAGCAGATCTGACAATTGAACAACACTTGCATCAAAATATCAGGCAAAATCCAATGGCGACACTCCACGAAGCGAGGCGTAGTTATTTCAGGGTAAAGAAAATATATTTCCGCCCCATAGATCATGGGAAGGATAGTGTTTTCCTGCATGAATCAGTGAAGAAACGCTGGGAAATGGATCCCGGATACAGACCAAAAAATCTCTCGGAGTATCTGGAAAAAAATGGTTGGCCGGATAATCTGGAGCAATAATCAAAAAATGAAAAGGAATTGAAAAGACCTGTTAACTTTTCCGGCAAAGGACATTACACCTAAAAATATTAACCCAACGATGAACAGACGACAATTTATAAGAAATAGTACCGGCGCGGCAATGGCTGTCAGCCCGGCAATCAACACGCTTGGCGCTTCCAGTCAGAAGGGAAAAGTAAAGGTAGAGGTACTCAATCCACAAAACCGTGTGCCGGTCAGCATGATCATCGATGACAGCACGGCCCTGGTAAACCTGGCTCATTTCGGAATACCACAATTTGCCGAAGTATTTCCTGACCAATACCAACAAGACTGGCGCAAATTGCCCAGGGAGATTCCCGATGCTTTTGTAGCAGAGTTTATCGAATGGTGCGATTTGCATGGAGTAAAGGGCAAATACAGCATGGTGCCCTATCCGGCCTGCACTGGTTGGCTGCATCGAAATATACCGGGATGGTCGGCAGCCGAACTTAAGTCCAGTCTGGATCTTGTGCGAAATGAAGTCACTAAAAACTGGGACATACATCCGGAAATGATCAGTCATACACGGGTTATTGATATCAGAACCGGATTGCCTTTCCCATATGCTACTCCTGATTATATGGAAAACTGGGAGTGGAGCCAGGAGCGCAGTCGCGACGAACTAAGCGGATATATACACTATGCCCTTAATATCCTAAAAGAGGCCGGTTTCTACTGTGACGGAGTGACTACACCCGGAGGGTTTTGTCACCGCAATATTCCTAACCTCGCGGCGGCAACACATGATGCCGTGAAAGATCTTTTTAAAGCCAATATCAGTCATTTTTTCCGCGATGTGATTTCCGAAGGTGATGCAAGTGTGGCGCCGGTGGTGGTCCATGAGGAAAATACTAATTCAAACGAATTATCATGTTCGGTTCATATTATCGGATGCACAGACGATTGGTTTGGTGGCTGGGATGGGTTGGTCCGCGGTGACGCTGACAAATTTATTACCCATGACCTTGGCAAAGGGCGGATGGTGGATATCATCGATAGGGGAGAGCCGGCAATCATGGTTTGTCATTGGCCGGGGATTTATTTCAATGGAGAAAAAGCCGGATTCAACATATTCAAAACCGTTGTTGACCGATTGGAGCAAAAATATGCTGATTCCATCCAATGGTTGAAGCTCAGTGAGATAGCCCGGTACTGGGCCGCGAAGAAATATATTAGTTTTAAACCAGTGGATGAAGGCATAGAAATCTATTCCCCATTTGCTGTTGACGACCTTACTATTCGAATTGATAAAAAGCTCACAAAACCATCAATACTCCATGGCGCCGATCCTGTTTATTTATCAGAATCCTCCGCAGCAAACGGGTTGAAGAGCAATACTTATTTCATCAATAAAGGAATTGCTCTGGCATGTTTTCATTTACCGAAAGGTAAAAGTATATTCAGAGGTATTTAGGTACTTTTTATGTGATACCAGATTTGTCAAAACCCAATAAATGAATGACCGTGAAAAAATATAATGTAGGCATCATCGGGTATGGATGGGTTGCAACGGCCCATATCGACGCGATAAATAAATGCACAAACGCCCAGGTTTCTGCCATCTATTCGTCCCGTGTATTGGATGCGGAGCAGTTGAGTAAGGAGTGGGGCTCTCCCATTAAAACCTATACAAATCTGGATGAGATGCTGATGGATAAGAGTATTGATGTGGTGTCGGTTTGCAGCTATCCGTATCAGCACAAAACCCATGCGATCAAAGCGGCCAGGGCAGGTAAACATCTGATCATTGAAAAGCCACTCGCCCTCTCGTGGGAGGATTGTCTTGAACTGGAAACAGAAGTAAAAAAGGCCGGCGTGAAAACCTGTGTTTGCTTTGAATGCCGATATGCAAATCAGTTCAAGGTCACCAAATCGGTTATCGATGAGGGCTTGTTGGGTAAATTGCATTATGGAGAAATAGACTATTTCCACGGCATTGGCCCGTGGTATGGTCAGTACAGGTGGAACATCAAAAAAGAGGCGGGTGGGAGTTCACTGCTTTCTGCGGGATGTCATGCGCTGGATGCCCTGCTATTGTGCATGGGCGATGAAGTTATAGAAGTATCCAGCTACGGAGCGAAGTCAGAAAGTGAATTCTTCAAATCGTACGAATACAATTCCGCGAGCGTCACGATCCTGAAATTCCAAAATGGCGCTATTGGCAAGTGTGCCTCAAGCATTGACTGTTTACAGCCCTATTACTTCCATACCCATTTGCTTGGCAGTGAAGGAAGTTTGCTGGATAATAAATTTCACTCGATGAAGCTGAGCACTGATAAAAATACGTGGTCAAATCTGGCCATGAAAATGCTGGATTCGGGAGATGTTTCAGACCATCCTTACCAGGAACAATTCGAGACATTCTTTCACCTCCGTTGCTGATGACAAAGAAATGCCTCTGACCAGCCTGAATGACGCAATGAAAACATTTAAAGTAATTTTTGCTGCCGATAAATCCGCTGAGGAAGGACATCCGGTGCGTTTGTAAACATCATAAAATTTAAAACTATGGAAAGAAAGAAAAGTATCCTGGCTCCTGGCTGGTGGGATTACACAACACTGGAAGATGGATTATTGAATGAAGCCGCAAAACTCACTGCTGATGATCTTCTGGGATTATCGCGCAATGGTTTCAAGGTGGTGTTTTATGATACGCTTGAGGATTTTTACCTCGCGGAAGCATTGGAATATATCCATGCCTGGAAGCAGGCCACGAGAGATCAGCCCGCGGGAATCTGCGGCCCAATCGGCCCAACGGAGCAATTGCCCCTGGTAGCCCGACTCGTCAATGAGCTGGTAATCGACCTGAAATATGCTCATTTCTGGGGTATGGACGAGTGGGTATTAAACGGCAAGGAAGTGAGTGAAAACCATCCTTTATCATTCAAAAAGGCAGATATGGATATGTGCTTCAACCGCATAAAAAAGGAATTGCGTATGCCGGAAAAAAACCTTCATTTTCCCAAGGCTGATACTTCTGCCTATGTTGAAAGCTGGAAAGGCGTTCGATGTGTAATCATGCAGGGCGGACAGGGGGAAATCAAACATTGGGCTTTCAATGATCCTTTGAAACGGGAAGGTAAATATGTGAACAACCCACCCTCACCTGAAGAATACAGAAACCTGAATACGCGGATCGTGGATCTGCACCCGGCAACCATTTCTCAGAATGCGCGGACTTCCGGCGGTGGTGTGGTCACCGGTATTCCCACACAAGCTATCACCGTGGGGCCGCTTCAGACATGGCAGGCAGAAAAAGTATCCATTTGGCACGCAGGAATGCACGACAATCCTTTCGGTATGCGGCTTACTTCATTGATGATCAGCAGAGGTATTGCAGATAGTTCCGTGCCAATGTCGTTATTGGCCGACCATCCGAATGTCCAGTTCAATTTTTACACACCGGCCATTAAGAGTTGCGACGTTGAGATGCATTAGTGTGCAAGCGCCATTCTGAGCAGGATTAAAGGACATGGGTAAGGTTGCCCAATTCCATTGACAGCAAATTTGCCTCTGGGAAAGCGTGCCCGAGGTGCTGACGGAATGCTTCAGCATATTTCACGCCGATGTCATTTCCCCTGTTTTCTGCATGGCGCCTCATGGATAAAATATACTCATCCATTCCATGGTGTTGCCGCAGCCATTCGCGTTGACTTTTATGGCTTGCCAGCATGTCACTTTTCACGTCAATCACCTGGGTAATGTCCACAAAAGTGTTGCATTCAATGCCTTTCCCGAACCTGTCCCTGCCTTCTATGGCATCAGCGTAATACATCACCGGTATGTAGTCAAGCGGAGTAAATCCGGGTGTTTCAATATTTACAAGTCCACCGCCAAAGCATCCGGTCTGAACCAGCATACTGGTTATTTCATGATCCAGCATATAACACGACGGGCTCATGGTGATGACCAACTGAGGCTTTACTTTGCGAATATGAGCGACGAGCTTTGTGATCGATGGCTTGTCGTAGGTAATAAAAAGATCCTCAAATCCCAGGCACTCATAAGAAGCATTCAGGATCGCAGCCGCGTTTTTTGCTTCCTCCAGCCTGATGGCGCTTATCTCCGCTTTGCTCAGGGTTTTGGTTCCGCAATCACCGGCAGTCATGGTGGCCATATGGACTTTCCACCCTTTTTCGTGCAATAAAGCCAGGGTACCCGCGCACAAAATTTCAATATCATCCGGGTGGGCCATAATCGCTAATACTCGCTTTTCCATACTGAATGTTTTGACTTGAATTTACGCTTAAAATCCTTGAATTATAATTAAATTTTAGATGGGTTAAGTCCAATAGAAGCGGTTTTCCACTGACTCACAGGAGGGAAAAGCTTTCAGTTGGATTGGAGTTTCGGTTGGGGCTTGCTTTGCTATCCCAGGGCTCCCGGGCCTACTGGTAGTTCGTGCGGGTGGGAGCCGAATAGGAGTAAGGGGCGGAGATGGGTACCCCGGCCCTTTTAGGCTGGGGTTCTGGGGGCTCCGCTGGTGTGTGAGGAGCTTTTCTGGGGGAGAGGGGGTCGTAGTAGGTTGGAGGTTTTTCCCTCGGTTTTCGGTGCCCGCCTCAGGGCCAGGATTTCCCCCCCCCTGCGCTCGTGAGAGTGTCGCGAGGTCGTCTGCGGGGGGTGTTGGGGGGTAAATATCGTCGTTCGTGTGTATGGGCGGATAGGGAGGGATGTCCCCGGGGATGGCATGGGGGCGCCCCGATATAATATGATATTCTCCCTGGATTGAGGTACCGATGGTTTGTCTTTGGTGTTCGATCTCTGACGGGTGGGGGGAGTTAGTCCGTAATGTGGCTGCGCTGGGGGATGGGGGGAAGAACTCATCTCAATATATGTACCCAGCCCTTATAGGTTTTGACTATAAAAAAAGCGACACAAATGATCATAAATCCACTGTATCGCCTTTGAGTTTTTCATTGTTTGGTTTTAGTCAAATTTATCCACACCTGTACTTGCTTCAAAAAAAGTGGTGTTAAAAGATGTTAAATGGCATGCATATTAATCTTCCACAAAGCGCTTCGTCAGCTTTTTGTTTATATGCTAAAATTCCAACGCCTCATGTTAATATCCAAATTTCCCATGGGGTAAAAAAGGGGTACCACTTGAAAAAAAATGGAAACGGGGATAAGTGGTAGTGACGGTATGATTCGGCCTTAGCGAGACCTTAAATCCCGTAATTTGCCAGGCCCGACACAGCTCCTTGAACTACGGCGTAACCTCGATCAGATAATAATTCTTCTTGCCTTTTTGCACAAGCAGATATTTTCCATGCAACAGTTGCATGACCGGCAGCGAATCTGGTCTTTCTACCTTTTGTTTATTAATAGAAACACCACCGCCCTGTATCATCCGGCGGGCTTCTCCTTTTGATGGAAAAATTTCACCTTTCGTCACCTCCGAAAGTAGATCGACCGGGTTGGTCAGTGAACTGAAAGCAATTTGGCTGATGTCAACTTTCGGCACACCCTCGAAGACAGACAACAGCGTGCTTTCATCTATCGTGTTAAATTCCTCCGTAGTTGCTTTTCCGAAAAGAATTCGGGATGCGTCGGTAGCCTTATCGAGTTCTTCCTGCGAATGTACGCGGACTGTGATATCATCGGCCAGCGATTTTTGTAGGATGCGCAAATGCGGCGCCTGATCATGCTCACGCTCCAATGCTTCAATTTCTTCCTTGGATTTTAGTGTAAATATCCGGATGTAGTTTTTTGCATCCTCATCGGACGAATTGATCCAGTACTGATAAAACTTGTATGGTGAAGTACGGTTTTTATCCAGCCAGACATTGCCGCCTTCCGTTTTGCCGAACTTGGTGCCGTCGGCCTTTCTAATCAATGGTGTGGTAATGGCAAAGGCTTCACCGCCATCCATCCTTCGAATCAGCTCCGTGCCGGTAGTGATGTTTCCCCATTGATCTGAACCGCCGAGTTGAAGTTTGCAGTTATTGTGTTTATACAAATAGTAAAAATCATAGCCCTGAATGAGTTGGTAGCTGAATTCAGTAAATGACATACCGCTTTCGAGCCGTCCTTTCACGGAGTCTTTGGCCATCATGTAGTTCACCGTGATATGTTTGCCTACATCGCGGATAAACTCCAGAAAATTATAGTCCTTGAACCAGTCGTAATTGTTCACCATTTCGGCTGAATTGGGGCCGCAATCAAAATCCAGAAACCGCTCTAATTGAGATTTTATACCATGCAGGTTGCGGTCGAGTTCTTCTTTTGTCAGCAGGTTGCGTTCTTTGGATTTTCCGGAAGGATCGCCAACCATACCGGTGGCTCCACCCAATAGCGCAACCGGCTTATGACCGGCTTTCTGCAGGTGCACGAGAATCATAATCTGGACAAGCGAACCAATGTGCAGCGAATCAGCCGTTGGATCGAAGCCAATATAAGCGGCGGTCATCTCTTTGTTCAGTTGTTCTTCCACGCCGGGCATCATGTCGTGAATCATGCCTCTCCACCGCAACTCATCTAAAAAATTGGTCATCGTTATTTGCCTTTATTCAGTTACTTAATTAAAATCTTTATTGACTTTGACAAATGTTCATTAGAATCAATGTCCCCCGCCAATGTTGTCAAGTTAAGATACAAATCGCCGGTCGTCACTGCGACCCCGATTTTTCGGGGGAAGCAATCTGCTCAATCAAAGAGATTGCTTCTCTCGTTCCTTGCTCGCAATGACGTGGATTCCTTAGCTTAACGGCATTGAACCCCGCCCAATGTCGTTTAGTTTAACTAAATCTTCAAAAGAAATCTAGTGAAAATGCCCTTCGACTTCGCTCAGGGTGACTGTCAGTCTGAGCGGAGTCGAAGACTTACTTCTTAACTTAACGACATTGTCCCCCGCCAGCGGGGGACAGTTATGCACATTTAGAATTTCCCGGTTTATCAATTCTGCTATTTTAAAGTGCAATGCAATCATATGAACCATGCTTCTTGCACCGCAAAGATAGCCAATCGGGCCTTTATTGAAAGAGGAGAAAAAGATAATTGAAGCGCCTAATCAGCACTTATCCAATACAGAAAGCAGAATCCGGCAGCATTCTTTGATTTGTTCTTCCGTGATAATGAGAGGAGGAGCGATGCGGATGGCGCTGTCGCAATGCAGAAACCAGTCTGTAATGATACCAGCTTCCATGGATCTGTGAATGATTTTCTGCACGATTTCAAACGAATCGAACTGCACGGCCATCATGAGGCCGAGGTTTCGGATTTCCAGAATTTTCTCATGGACTAACAGCGATTTGAACAAATCCGCCTTTTTTGACGCCAACGTATAAATGCCACTTTCCTGAAGTTCATTCAATGCGGCCAGAGACGCCGCGCATGATACGGGATGACCGCCAAAGGTGGTGATGTGCCCCAACACCGGATTCGTCTGGAGCGATTTCATGATTTCTGTCGATGAAATGAAAGCTCCAAGCGGCATGCCGCCACCCATTGCTTTTGCGGTGGTAAGGACATCCGGAACGAATCCTAATTGCTCAAAAGCCCAGAAGGTGCCGGTGCGGCCGAATCCCGACTGGATTTCATCAGCGATCAGCAGGGTGCCTGCGTCATCGCACTTCTGTCGAAGCTTTTGGTAAAATTCTTTTTCCGCTATCCGAACACCCGCTTCACCCTGCACTGGTTCAATGACAACGGCGGCGATAGATTCATCGATCGCTTCGAGCTGGGAAATATCCCCAAAATCCAATAAATCGATCCCGGGAAGGAGAGGCATGAATGCCTGCTTGAAATATTCAGCAGAATTCAGTGACAACGCCCCATGTGTAGCGCCATGATAGGCATTTTTAAAAGCGATGAATTTATGCCTGCCCGTAAATCGCTTTGCCAGTTTCATTGCGCCCTCGATGGCCTCGCTGCCGGAATTCACGAAGAACACGTTCGAAAGCTGTTCAGGCAATGTATCGGCAAGGGCCCGGGCCAACTGAACCTGTGGCGATTGCACGAATTCTCCATAAACCATCACGTGCATGTGTCGCTTCACCTGGTCTTCCACAGCCCGAATGATCCGCGGATGTTGATGCCCCAGCGAACTCACGGCGATTCCAGAGATAAGGTCGATATACTTCTTATTGTCCGGCCCGTAGAGGTATATTCCCTCGGCTCGTTCCACTTCAATGCCCATAGGAAAGGCGCTTGTCTGCCCAAGATTGCTAAAAAACAGTTGACGGTTAGAAATTTGAGACATCTTGAAAACAGATCAAAAGGGTAGTGGATTCGAAACAAAATTGCACAAAAAACCTTTTTACTCTGTATGAATCGATGGATAATTATGAAGAGCATAAATCATTGAAAATCCATGGGTTCTACAGGATTATATTCGGGCAATTTTAAATTGAATTGTTTGATATAGCGTGATTAAAAACTATTTTTGAGCCCCAAAGTCAAAAAAATATGGCCGAAGTTATTAAGATGCCCAAGATGAGCGATACCATGGAAGAAGGCGTTATTGCCTCATGGAAAGTGAAGGTGGGCGACAAAGTGAAATCAGGAGATATCCTCGCCGAGGTGGAAACCGACAAAGCCACCATGGAATTGGAATCGTTTGAGGATGGAGTCATTCTTCATCTCGGGGTCAAAGTGAAGGAAGCCATCAAAGTGAACGGCGTTATCGCTGTGATCGGTAAGGAAGGTGAAAATATCGATGAATTATTGAAAACGATTTCTTCTCCATCCACTGATCAAAAAGCATCAATTCCCCAGCCCGAAGCAGCAAGTAAGCCTGAAGTATCAACAGAAAATATAAAGGCCAGCATCATCACCATGCCAAAAATGAGTGATACCATGACGCAGGGCGTTATCGCCAACTGGCTCAAAAAAGTAGGTGATACAGTGAAAGCCGGTGAAGTTATTGCGGAAGTAGAAACAGATAAAGCCACGATGGAACTTGAAGCTTTTGAAGGCGGCAAGTTACTTTATATTGGCGTTGAGGCCGGCTCATCGGTAGCGATCGACGGCGTAATAGCTGTCATAGGTGAAGAGGGGGCGGATTACAAAACACTTCTTGAAGCAAGGAAGGGCGCTGTAAAATCAGCCATGCTCACACCGGTTGATTCCAAGACCCCTGCTCCAACACCGGCGCCGACTCAGGCACCCGCTCAGTCAGCGGTAAATGGCTCGCCGGCCAGCAATGGAGAACGGATAAAGGCGTCGCCCCTGGCGAAAAAACTCGCCAAGGATCTCGGGTACGACATCAACCAGATCAAGGGCTCTGGCGAATTGGGTAGAATTGTGAAAAGGGACGTTGAATCCTTCACTCCTCAGCAGGCTTCTGCCGCTGAAGCGAAAGCATCAAAGGGTGATGCAGTTGTATTGCCAAAAGTGGTAGGCGAGGAGAGTTATAGCGACGTGGCGCTGTCGCAAATGCGCAAAACCATCGCGCGCAGGTTATCTGAGAGCAAGTTCACTGCGCCGCATTTCTACCTCACCATGGAAATCAACATGGATAAAGCGGTAGAGGCCAGGGCAAGCATCAACGAAATATCGCCGGTGAAAATATCATTCAACGACATGGTGATCAAGGCGGTCGCGGCGGCGTTGAGGATGAATCCGAAAGTAAACGTATCATGGCGAGGCGATACCCTTCGCATCAACAATCATATACATATCGGAGTGGCCGTGGCCGTGGAAGAGGGGCTGCTCGTTCCGGTCATCCGTTTTGCCGATAACAAGTCATTATCACATATTTCAGCAGAGGTAAAGACCCTTGCGGAAAAAGCAGGGAAGAAACAGCTTCAACCGTCTGACTGGGAAGGCAGCACGTTTACGATATCAAACCTGGGGATGTTCGGCATCGAAGAGTTTACC
Source organism: Cyclobacteriaceae bacterium (assembly GCA_034523095.1). Classification (GTDB taxonomy): domain Bacteria; phylum Bacteroidota; class Bacteroidia; order Cytophagales; family Cyclobacteriaceae; genus JAAUQL01. The sequence goes on from JAXHKU010000033.1 coordinate 42,892, forward strand.
GCGATTATAAATCCACCAGATGCATGTATTCTTGCTATTGGCGGCATCAAGCAGACCCCGATTGTCAGGGATGGAAACGTGGTGCCCGGCAATGTGATGAAGGTGACGCTCTCTTGCGATCATCGGGCGGTTGACGGAGCGGTAGGTGCGGCATTCCTGAAAACACTCAAAGGACTTCTCGAAGATCCCGTCAGGCTTTTGATTTGATGGACATTTTAAATAATTAAGATATCAGGCTGAACCCCGGCAACGAGGTCAGCCTTTTTAATTTCAGCACAATATCATGGAAAAGATAAAATCAACAACTGTAATAGCCATCAAACACAATGGACAAGTGGCAATTGGCGCCGACGGTCAGGCCACCATGGGAAACACCATCGCCAAAAGCAATGTGAAAAAGATACGAAAACTCCAGAATGGAAAAATCGTCACCGGTTTTGCCGGCAGCACTGCCGATGCCTTCACCCTGTTGGAGCGTTTTGACGAAAAACTCAGTGCCTATGGCGCTAATATGAAGCGCGCCGCCATAGAACTCGCGAAGGACTGGCGAACAGATCGCTACCTGCGCCGCCTCGAAGCCATGATTATCATTGCAAACAAAGATGAAATTCTCATACTCAGCGGTACCGGGGATGTACTCGAGCCGGATCATGACATAGCAGCGATCGGTTCAGGAAGTATGTATGCCCAGTCAGCCGCGCTGGCACTGAAGAAGTATGCCCCGCAACTAACGGCGGAGGAAATGGTGAAAGAAAGCCTTGGCATTGCGGCGGATATTTGCATTTATACCAACCACAACATAACGCTGGAAGTTATTTAGAAAAATCCTCACCCTTTTTTCTTCATCTGGTAATCTGCAATATTCCCAAGATACTTTTGCGCATCGGGGTAATAGATCGATTCGGACGGGACAGCCTTGAAATGACCTTCTGCATTCGTAAAAAAACCATCAATTAACATACGATCAGCCGCCGATACGCCCTGGGATTTGTTTGCTTTTCCAAAAATATTCGCAGCCAATTCATAGTAAAATACACCCTTTTGGAAGTTTATTTCATCGCCTATAATTTTCTGGTCCTTAATATTATACATGGAGGTGTTCATAACTTGTTGTGCAGAATCAAGATACGCCAGAAAAACCTTCTCCATGCCAGGGAGCCTGTCGACAAGTTCGATGTAACTAAATTTCCACAGACCATCCGTCATGGAAATAGCTTTATAGACATAGGCAAAACTCAACCGGGCACGCAGTCCTTCATTTCGCTGGTTAAAACTCAGTGAGCGTTTGTATTTTATAATATCTATATCAAATTCATCCAGTTCTGCTGGTGACATTAGAGCCTCTTCAGTCGGCTTAGAAGCCTCATCGGGATTGGAAATACCTGATTCAAAATCGGTGAGCGATATTTTTTTATCCTGAAGCTGCCAGGTGGGATCTTCCGGAAGATGTGTTTTTATCAGTTTCTCCGGCGGTATAAAAAAATATGCATCCAGGTCAATGGCCGGGGTTTTTCCAGTTATCTCTCGTGGCAGACCCGCGGCCCAGGTGACGTCAACAAAATGCCATTCACCATCCAGGAACACCGCATTCCACGCATGGTTGGATGATAAAAATTTTTGAAACGGTTTATATCCATACCCCTTCGCATACCCCTCGATGACAACGGCCTCAATTCCTGCTATTTCACATAAACGTTGAAACAATAAACTGTAACCGGAACATATCGCTTTGCGGGTTTGCAATATATCATCGGCAGGATGGCTCTCCTTACCGGAGAATCTGTACGCTGCAAGATCGTAGGATATGTTTTTGGCTATCCATACGTAGATAGCACGCACCCGGTCCGTAGAGTCAGATAATCCGGAGATAAGTTCACTGACAAGCGCCTGGGAATTGATCGGCTGGTTATCGGGATATATCCGGATGTTGGCATCGATTTCTTTGAAATCACGCTGTGCGGACGATTGCGCAGAAGCAGTCATGGCCGTTGCCAATAATACCACTGCAAGGCAAGAAGGGAAATCGATTTTCTGTCGAAAATACCGGATCATTGTATAAATTTACACGATGCACGCTGTAGAACAAATAACACCCGGATCCTTACTCGCATTCGTCATCGGACTGATCATCCTTGTCGTAGTGGCGTACCTGATTTTTAGACCTCAGAAAAAATAACTCCAGTTATTGATGGTTCATTGGGTTTCTGCTGGAATAATAGGTTTAAAAAGGGATGGCGAAAAACTGTGTTTTACTTTATGGCCTGCGGCTAGCCACTCGATTAGCAAAATGTACTGATCAATAATCAGCAATTAATGTCTCATACGGAATTTTCAGCTTATCATGCAATCGACGAATCATCTCCAATGTCAATTTACGTTTTTTACTAAAAATCTCAGAAACACGACTTTTATACCCAATAATTTCGGCTAAATCACCTTTACTCATATCCATTTGCTCCATACGAAATTTTATCGCCTCAATCGGGTCAGGTGGTCCAATCGGATAATGCACATCTTCGTATTTTTCAATCAAGATGCTAAGTATTTCAGCCTCGTCTCCTTCTGGTGAATCAATCGGAGCCTCAAAAATCACCTCAAGTCTTTCTAATGCTTGTTGGTAATCCTTTTCTGTTTTAATCACTTTTATATCCATAGCATTTAAATTTTTTCTGCGTCAATTTTATCATAATCTGTATGTGTACCAATGAATCTAATGAAAATCCATTGTCTCAAATAGTTGATATGTGTAATCAGTCTGTACTTATTGCTACATATGTTAAATACTACTCGTCCAGCTCTTAAAATACTCGCTTTGGGAAACTCATTTTTTATATCAATCGGGCTTGTCCAATTTGCTTTACTCGCTTCTTTGTACCAGGTTTTCAATTGGTCTTCCGAATCCATATGTTTTTCCCAAAACTCCCGAAGAATCTTTTTAGCAATAACTCTCATTTCATCTTTATCAATGGACGGACAAAGATAGTAGAAAGTTACCATTTTGGTAAATTTATCCAGTTTGTTTTTATACGGGGGATATGGAGAAATGTAGAATAACACCAGATTGGACTGAGTCGGTGGCGTGGGCACGCGTTACGCCTTGCTAAACGCGCGCCAGTGGGGACTACTTTTGAAGCCCTCCGTCCAACCCCTTTTCATTTGTTTTCTGGTTGGTCCCGTAGCCCCCCCCCCCCCCCCCGGCCGTCGCGCCCCCGGGGCCCCCCCCGGCCGGTATCCCCGGATTATCTCGGTCGCGGGCCGGGTATCGCGGGTCCTCTCGCTCCGCCGCGCCAGTCGGTATTTAGTATGGGATCCGTATAGGTAGATGAGTACCACCGTCCCCCCCCGTCGACCCCCTCGGCCCGGGGCCCCGGCCGGTAGATCCAGTAGAGTATCTCGGGTCCGGGAAATATCGGGTATCCTTAGACCCTCCCCTACGGGATTAGTAAAAAATATGTCGACCCAACAGGGGGAAATAGTGTAGTTAGCTTATAGGTTGGTGTGTATTTCGGGGTCGATACTCGGTACGCCCCGCGATAATTTGGTGTTAACGGTCCAACGTGGAAAACCCGTGTCAATAAATTTTCTTAAACTTGCGGTCGTCGGCCTCAACTTTCTGCTTTTCGGTTAAATTTATATCGGGGGTCCGCCCCGGTCAATCAATATCGATAAGACTCATTATAAAAATCCTTTTCTTCTTTCCTTTCGAATCGTGCATTCTGATTTATTTTTGGTTCGCTAAGTTTTATTTCTTTTCCTTTAATTGTCATCTAATAGATTGATAGTTTGATGAATACCAAATAGTCATCAAATTCATACGAATAATGAAATTTGGTTCGTTATTGTCGAACCAATAGGGATAATGGGAGCGGGAGGGAGGGGAGCTGTTGCGGGAGGAGGGAGGGGGGAGGAAAAGGCAAAAAAAGAGTGTGGAAAAAAGTCGCAGAGGACAGGAAATACTTGCCGGCGCGGGAGTGCGGGGAAAGGTATAGGGGATTGCGAGCGACAGAGCCGGGCACGCAGGGAATTACAGAAGGTCGCGGGAAAGGGGCGATGCGAGGGGAAAAAGCGTAGAAAGGGAGATGAAAAAAGAATAATCCAAGGGAAAGAAGAAGTTATTGTTGAAGAATAATTAGTTCGATAACCTTTTGTAATAGCATTTGATGATAAGCCAATTAAGCTAATTCTATCATTGCTTATATACGGCCTCCCTTAAGTGTTAGTTCGGTAAAACGTCATTGTATTAATATCTAAGGGTATTGCCTTTCTGCTAATTTTGAAGCTAATTTTAAATTCGCAGCATTTCTATCTCCAAACAATTTACTCTTTCTTGTATCGATAAAATGTATGCCATCTTTCGAGTCCTTATTGTTAGTGAAATTGTTCGGAAATCGGCTTCGGGAAATTGAAGGGGTCTCTCGTTTGGCTCCCCGCCCCCCCCCCCGCGGTACTCCCCCCCACCCCCGGGTATGGGGGGGACCTGGGGCGTGCCTTCCTCCCCCCGGGTCCTCGGGCCCCTTATTATTTTTTTATACAAATATGTCAATGGAATTAGAATATGTCGTTCATCTGTAGTCTACTTCATTTGATCACCTGAAACCCCTTTTGAGCTAAAAAGAATTTTGCCTTATAAGAATGCTTGCTCTATATCTTCTGGGATTCGTATTTACCGTTACAAAACATTTTTCAGTCCTTTAATGTTTTGTTCAAGTGTTCCAGTTTGTCAGTGTCTAAAGCCGATCTTTTTTCCTCTCATGATATTAGCTTTGACAATCGCTTGTTTGTCTGTGCTGCGTACACACCTGACTGAGAGCTTTAAATATCATGAGTAAAATTTCAAGTTGAATGACTGTTGATTTCATTGTTATATAGTTTTAAATCTTCTTTTTAGTCTGTCTTGGGGAATCAAAAATGGAAATCTTTTTTTTCGTCCATTTTTATGAAAATCCAAATGGAACTTTTTTTCTTTTGCGTTAAATTAAACATAAAAAAAAAATAGGTTTTTTGTCGGTTGCGGCTTTTGCATTGCAGCCAACTTGTTACTATCCGTGTCTTTGTCACGTCTATACAGCCAAATCGGCGTATAGACGTGATAAAACCACTGATATTTTTCAATTAACAAAGTAACCATCTACTATATAGTACCAAAGGGTGAAATAATATTTTGGGAGTTTTGGTAATACAGAAGTTTTTTTCTTCCCACGCCCTTTCATGGGTTTTTGGCTGTTTTTGCACCGGATTATTCCGCGAAAGCATTATACCTCTCTGTTATTCCGAAATCGAAAAATCTCCATAGTGCATAGGGAGTTTACTTCATGGTCTTCTTTATCCACTCCCGGGCATTCACGAAGGCTTCTACCCATGGGGTAATCTCGTCTGCCTTTCTTTCTTCCGGATAATGGCCCCAGTTCCATGGATAGGTAGAACGCTCCAGGTGTGGCATCATCACCAGGTGGCGGCCATCGTCGGAGCACAGGGAAGCCGTGTTAAAGTCAGAACCGTTCGGATTGGCGGGGTATTGGCTTCCGGAGAATTTCATCGGTATATGATACTCCGATTCTTTTTTTGGTAAGCTGAATTTTCCTTCTCCATGGGCCACCCAGATGCCAAGCCGGCTTCCGGCCAGCGACTGCAACATCACCGAATGGTTTTGCTGAATGTCCACATTCAGGAAGATGGATTCGAACTTGCCCGATTCGTTGTGCAACATCACCGGCTTCTCGTCATGACCGGGCGTCACGACGCCCAGGGCTACCATCACCTGGCAGCCGTTGCAAACGCCGAGACTCAGCGTATCCTCGCGGGCATAGAACCTATCGAGCGCCTCCTTGGCCAAGGGATTATAAATGAAGGCTCCTGCCCACCCTTTGGCCGAACCGAGTACGTCGCTGTTTGAAAATCCTCCGACAAATACGATGAAACTGATGTCCCCGAGTGTCTCACGCCCGCTGATAAGGTCGGTCATGTGAACGTCCTTCACATCGAAACCGGCCAGGTGCATCATCCATGCCATTTCGCGATCGCCGTTCACACCCTTTTCACGGATAATGGCGGCCTTGATGCCGGAACGACCTTTTCGTTTAGGATCGATGCCGTACTGGCTGAATCTGCCGCTGAAATGTTCAGGGAATTTATAGTGGAGTGTATGATGTTTGTAATTGTCGAAGCGCTGTTTGGCGAGTGTTGCACCGGACTGTTTCACATCGAGGAGGTAAGATGTTCTGAACCACGCATCGCGCACGTCGGCGATATCCAGCGTTATATTGGTTTTTGCATGTTGCAAAATCAGTTTATTTCCAGCGACAGGCCGTCCGATAATATGGAATGAAATGCCATTCTCTTTCAATTTGTCTAACGCATCACTTTGTTCATCTACCTGAATAATTATTCCCGGATTCTGACTGAACAGAACTTTAACCAGGTCTTGCTCAGGAATTGATGCCAGATTTATGGTGATGCCGGTTTCATTTTGTGAAAAGACCATTTCAAGCAGAGTCGTAATCATACCGCCGGCAGAAATATCATGTCCGGCAAGGACGAGGCCTTCGCTGATCAACGCCTGGATTATATTAAATGCCTTGCTAAAATATGCGGGGTCAGCCACAGTGGGGACATCATTGCCGAGCCTGTTCAGCGTTTGCGCAAAAGATGAGCCCCCGAGTTTAAAGCGGTCGCCTGAAAAGTCGATGTAGAGCAATATGGATTTTGGATAGTTTTTCAAAACCGGTTCCACCACCTTTCTGATGTCAGACACCTCTCCGGCAGCCGAAATGATCACGGTGCCAGGGGCATACACCACTTCACCGTTGCCGTATTTTTGGGTCATGGAAAGTGAGTCCTTTCCGGTCGGAATATTGATGCCGAGCGCCAGTGCAAAGTCAGAGGCTGCTCTCACGGCGTTGTACAGACGCGCATCTTCCCCCGGATTTTTACAGGGCCACATCCAGTTGGCGCTGAGCGATACGCCCTTCAAACCGCCTTCGATAGGAGCCCATATGATGTTCGTCAGCGACTCAGCGATGGAAAGTACCGAGCCATGTCCCGGATCGACAATAGCAACTGCCGGGGCATGTCCTATTGCTGTGGCAATGCCTTTAATTCCATGGTAATCCAGCGCACTTACACCGAGGTTATTGAGTGGTAGCTGGAGCGGACCGGCGCATTGCTGTTTGGCGACTTTCCCGGTAACTGAGCGGTCCACTTTGTTCGTCAGCCAGTCTTTGCAGGCCACTTCTTCCAGTTGGAGCACGTCAGCGATATATTGCGTAATGTTGTTTGTGTCGTATGTCAATTCCTCAAAATGCCTTGAAAGCGAAGAATCCTTCATGATGGTCTTTGGAGGATTTCCAAACATATCTTCCAGCTTCAGGTCGATAGGGCTGGTACCTCCATGCGCATGTTCAAAGGTGAACTGGTGGTCGCCGGTGGCTTCTCCAACCACGTAAATCGGGGCGCGCTCGCGTTCTGCAATGGCCCTGAGCAGCGGAATGTGTTCCTTTTTCAGCAATAAACCCATGCGCTCCTGCGATTCATTGCCGACGATTTCCTTATCGGAAAGGGTGGGGTCGCCGATGGGGAGTTTCTCAAGAATAATTTTTCCTCCGGTACTTTCCACCAATTCGGATAGACAGTTCAGGTGTCCTCCTGCACCGTGGTCATGGATGGAAACGACTGGATTTTCATCCATTTCGGCCAAGGCCCTGATGGCGTTGGACACGCGCTTTTGCATTTCAGGATTTGACCGCTGCACGGCATTCAGTTCGATCGCATTGTTGTATTCGCCGGTCGCAACCGATGATACCGCGCCACCGCCCATACCAATTCTATAATTATCTCCGCCGAGCAACACAATCTGGTCGCCCTTTTCGGGAATTCCTTTGAGGCTGTCTTTTTTCTTTCCATACCCAATGCCACCGGCCAGCATGATTACCTTGTCGAATCCATATTCCTTTCCTTCCTCGAAATGTTCGAACGTCATGAGACTTCCGCAAATGAGTGGCTGGCCGAATTTATTGCCGAAATCGCTGGCGCCGTTGGAAGCTTTTATGAGTATTTCTGCCGGATCGTGGTACAGCCATTTCCTGGCTTTTATGCTCTTTTCCCATGGTCTTTCTCCGCCGAGGCGCGGATAGGAAGTCATGTACACCGCAGTTCCGGCGAGAGGCATAGCAGCTTTGCCGCCGCCTATCCGGTCGCGTATTTCTCCGCCACTGCCAGTAGCTGCCCCGTTGAATGGTTCTACTGTCGTGGGAAAATTATGCGTTTCGGCCTTTATTGAAATGACCGATTCGAATTGTTCGGTTTTGAAATACGCAGGTACGTCCTGGCGTTCCGGTGCAAATTGTTCGATCACCGGCCCTTGGATAAATGCGCAATTATCTTTGTAAGCCGAGACGACTCTGTTCGGATTTTTCTTTGTAGTCAGTTTAATGAGTTGGAACAGTGAATCGGGCATTTCTTTGCCATCAATGACAAAAGTGCCGTTGAAAATCTTGTGCCGGCAATGCTCGGAATTTACCTGGGAAAATCCGAATATTTCACTGTCGGTCAACTTCCTGTTGAGTTTTTTGCTTAACGCAACCAGGTACTCGATTTCATCACCACTCAGTGCAAGGCCTTCCTTCTTGTTGTATGCGGCGATATCTTCAATAAAAAGAACCGGCTCCGGCTTTTTGTCGATCGTAAAAATGGATTGGTCGAGATCGTGATAAACCCGCTGCAACATCGGGTCGTAGATCAGTTTGTTGTCAGACGAAGCGGTAAATTCCTCGATCCTCTCAATGCCGCTGATACCCATATTTTGCGTAATCTCCACGGCGTTGGTGCTCCACGGAGTGATCATTTCTTTCCGCGGCCCAATAAAAGTGCCTTCAATACGCTCAGATTGGATGTATTCGGCATTGCCGAAAAGCCATTTCAGGCGGGCTATAATTTCACTTGCGGGGATACTATGGATTTTGAGGGCAATTAAGGAGGCGTCTGACTTGAAAAACAATACCATGTTCAACGGGCTTTATAGAGTGGAATGAAAGCGCAAAAGTAAGAAAACAATGGCGATGATCTGCCTTTGGAAAGCAGGAAATTGAGGGCTGGAGTTTTGTCGTTTCAATTCCTTGCTATACCGATCGGTCCTCCATGGGAATGTGTGCAGCTTCAGCAACTTTTTTAGCCTTGTTAAATAACAGATCCCTGTCCAGACCGGACATGAGGAGGTGCAAGTCATCGTCTGCCAATAAAAGGATTTGGTATTCGTGCAGACGCAGCGTGGTGGTGCTGCCCCTGGAATTGAGTGTCTGATGCACTAAACTCTTCGTCATCACTATCTTTTGGAGATTCTCCAGCGTGATGGTTTTGTATGGGATTATGATGAAATATTTGGTGATTTTATGATTTAATAAATCCAGCCTGATCCAGCTCCTCAAAATGAGAAGAACGAGTGAAAGCGCCAGCAATATTGTGGCTGACTGAAAAGCGGCGCTAATGAACCGCACGGCGGCTACAATCAGAATTACATAACCCACATAAACAACCTGGGGAAAGGCCGGTGGTCGCAAAAAATGAAATGAATTCTTCATCGATCGGGAGTATAGTCACATGGCTCAAGTTATTGGATTTTGAGCCATATTCCATGCATTCTTTCATCAATATCCTATTCGCTTCGCAAGGCGCTCACGGGGTTCATATTGGCGGCTTTCACCGATTGGTATCCCATGGTAAATAGTCCGAGCAGAAGCGCTAAAAACCCAGCGCCAAGGTATATCAGGATGCCAATTTCCACCCGATAGGCATACTGCTGTAGCCACCAATGAACGCCGTATGCTGTTAACGGAACGGTTAAGATAAAGGCGATTAGTATTAGTTTGCCGAATTGGCTGGAAAGCAGGAAGAGAATACTGCTGATGGAAGCGCCCATCACCTTTCTGATACCTATTTCCTTAGTCCGCTGTTCTGCGATAAATGCCGTAAGAGCAAACAATCCCAGGCAGGCAATGATGATTGCAAGACCTGCAAATATACTAAACAATACCCCCAGACGCTGCTCGAAATCAAACATCCGGTCGAAAGTCTGATCGAGGAAGCCATAATTGAAAGGCTGGCCGGGCATCATTTTCTTCCATATTTCGCTAATTCCTGCCACTGCCTCTTCTGTTTTCCCGGCTTCGATACGGAAGCTTATGAACCCATTGCTTTGTCCGAAAAATAACCCCAGTGGTTCAATAGTCTCCTTGAACGAATTGAAGTTGAAATCACCGACTACACCCACAATGGTCCAGGTTTCGTAGTCATCCGGTGAACTCCCTGCTACACCTGTTTTTATACAAATCTCTTTGCCTATCGGATCGCCATCAATATCGAGGATGCGAATGGCTGTTTCATTGAGTATCACTGCGGATGAATCGGATGGAAAATCCCTGGAAAAATTGCGACCTTCCACTATCTTCATACCAAGTGTGGAAATATAATCGTAATCGACAATCCATTTTTCAATAGTGGAGGCATCGTTAATCGACTCAGGAGAGCCTTTCACCCAGGCTAATGGTGATTGACGGGCCGAATTGGGACCCGGGAAGTAGGAAGTTATAGAACCACTCTTTATGTAGCTGTTTTTTTCAATTTCTGCTTTTACTGAAGGCAGGCGGTCAGACAAGTCAAATACGTCTCGTATAAGAAACACCTGTTCCTTGTCAAAACCCAGTTTGCGGTTTCTGATATGTTCCAGTTGCCGATATACGGTGACAGTAGCAATGATCAGAAATATGGAAATGGAAAATTGGAAAACGACCAGTCCCATTCGTATATAGGCGGCTTTTGTGCCTTTGGTAAGTTTGCCCTTGAGTACTGTTATAGGCTGAAACGATGACAATACAAATGCAGGATAAGCGCCTGCAAGGATGCCAATAATAAGGGCAAATGGGATAAGAGCTAACAGAAGTACGATGCTATCCCAGGGCAGCATAAGTTGCTTATTGGCCAGGGTATTAAAGAAGGGCAAGACAAAACTTGTCAGGCAAATTGCCAGGGCGAAGGATATGATGCTGAGGATAATGGATTCAGCCAAAAATTGCCTGATAAGCGCACCCCGTGTTGACCCCATTACTTTCCTGATTCCCACCTCCCTGGCCCTGGTCGATGATCGCGCAGTAGTCAGGTTCATGAAGTTGATGCCTGCAATAACGAGAATGAAAAGCGCAATGGTAGAAAGCAGATAAACGTAAGTGATGTCTCCGTTGCCCTCTAGTTCGTTTTCCATCTGAGAATAAAGGTGAATATCCAGCAATGGCCTGAGGGAATAACGCATTAAATTTTCATCTGTAAAGATCTTATCTACGAAGTCCTTTCCGAAATTCTGTTCTGCCTGGGGTTTTATGTATTTGGTAATAAGTAATAGGAGCTTAGCTTCAAATGCGTATGGGTCTGCATCTTTTCTGAGGAGAACGTAATTTATAAATGGTCCGCCAAGCCACTCATCCTGTTTAGCTGATTCCAGGCCTGCCATCGAAAGGAATATTCTGAAATGTATATGACTTGCTTCCGGAAAATCTTTGTACACACCTGTGATTTTATAGGCTGTCTTTTCATCCATGATCATTATTTTATTGAGGGCACTCTCGTCAGGAAACGACCTCCGGGCAAACTCCTCACTCACGATCATTGTGTTAGGATCACTCAACGCGTTTTCCGGATTGCCTTCTACAAATGGTATCGTCAATATATTTAAAAGATCGTTGTCGGCCCATACAATTCTCCACTCCACCAAACTCTCAGTGTCTTTTTTGAACTTGTGCGAACCGTCGGCGCACAACCGTGCAGCCCTTTCTACTTCAGGAAATTCGCGAACTAACGCTTCAGCCATAGCAGCATGGGTTGCGGCTGAGTGTTGATGGTTCAAACCAAATCGTAATTCGCGATCGATACGAAAAACGCGATCGGCATTTACATTATGGCGGTCATAGCTTAGTTCGAAACCAACAAACAACATAATCACCAGGCAGGCAGTGATGCCGACGGTCAAGCCGAAAATGTTGATGAATGTGTAGAACTTGTACTTGTTGAGATTGCGGATCGCAGTGACGAAAAAATGGCGAAGCATAGCTGTCAATGATTATACACTATTTGAAATTGAAGTCGTTTCCAGTTTTAATTATAATATTATGATGAACTGGTGGTGAAGCATTTGCCAAATGTTGTACCAATTCAAAATACCTCAATATCCAGCAATTTCAGCGTTTTCCGATGACAAGCCATTGTCCATAATTGCACACCTGCGGGCGGTACCGAACAAGTTTTGGCCTTCCGGTTATGGAAAAAGTCCATAGTCGTACACCTGGGGGCTGGGCATGAGTCGATCTGCATGGGTTTTCATGCCCGTTGGAAATATTTTCATATCACAAGTATTTTTGTAACATTTACGGAAATCAATAATGGCCTGCTATGCGAAATGTCACTATGCGTTTTCTGGTTGGAATTTTTCTTATTGCCTTGTGCCGCCCAGATTATGATTTAATGGCGCAGGAAGCCAGGGAGTTGTTTTATATCGGCACATTTTCTGACAATGGGAGCCTGGGTATTTATGTATATGATATGGATCGCAAATCCATGCGGTTCGACCTTCTTCAAACGATATTCAGCAAGGAGAGCCCCATGTTTTTGGCAGTAAGTCCGGACAAGAAATTCCTTTATTCGGCTAATATGGCTGACCTTCCCGGTAAGCCTGAGTGGGGCAGCATCACGGCGTATTCCATAAACCAAACGAGCGGAAAACTCGGTATCCTTTCCGATCAGTTTTCTTATGGCGACGGCCCGTGCCATCTGAGTATTCATCCATCCGGCAAATACATTTTCGTCAGTCATTATAAAAGCGGGAATGTCGTTGTGTTGCCAGTCGATGGAGCCGGTAAGATCGGTGAACCAACCGCCACCATTGCCCATGAAGGCAAGGGAACCATCATGCCGCAGCAGTCGCAGTCGCACCCGCAATCTGCTGTACCATCCAGCGACGGACGATTCCTTTATGTATCGGACCTGGGGCTCGACCAGATATTTATCTATGATTTCGATAGTAAAACGGGCACAGCGCGACCTGCCTCTCAGCCATTCATCAGGACTATTCCCGGCGCCGGACCGCGAAGTCTCGAGTTCTCGGCAGATGGATCTTTGGCATATTCTTCTGAAGAAATCGCTTCCTCGGTATGCAGTTATGAAGTAAATAAGCAAGATGGTAGTCTGCGGCTAATTCAGCGCCTGCCGACTTTGCCGCCTGCTTTTTATGGTGAAAATGCCACTGCCGATGTTCATTTGGCTGGAGAGGGAAAGTTCGTGTATGTATCCAACCGGGGTTATAATGGATTGTCCATGTATAAATCAGCAGGCAATGGGAAGATGAAAATCATTGGACATATGGCAACCATCGGCGAACGTCCTCAAACCTTTCTTCCCGATCCGAAGGGGAATTTTATGCTGGTAGGCAACAGGGATAGCAATGAAGTAAATATTTTTACGATCGAAAAGGATGGAATGCTGACGGATACATCGGGATATTTGCCCGTACCTTCTTCCGTCTGTATTGTTTATCTGGGGCTCTAACCTATTTGCCGAAGCTTTCGACCTGGTAGCGCAGTTCGGTACCGAATACCGGGAAAGAAACACGGCCAAGCACATACACACCGCTTTTCTGCAAACCCGGTCTGATACCAAGTTCTCCACCGTATGACCATGCAAATTTCCGGTTGAATTTACCCTCAAATCCAGCACGGAAACCAAGCACACTTGTCTTGATGGGTTCGGATGAGAAACGGACGCCGTCATTGTAAATGTCATCCACAGTAATGGAAGGGGCGAAGCTGATGTCGAAAAATGTCGTAAAGATCAGGTCATTCACCAGCGTGCCATAAATCTTGTCGGGCTGCACGGCCACATTCTTAATAAGCGCCATGGAGCCTCCAATATAGAAACCCATAGCTGACATATTTCCATACACTGATTCATCCCTATCCAACTCCAGGCCTTCGTCTGAATACATGGTTGTGCCTTGCTCATCCATGATTTTGTTGTAGTAAACCGCCGTTTTATACGCCATGCCACCAAAACGGGCACCATATATTTTTCTGACTTTCGTGGGGATAATGGTGTGCAGGGGTACTGTTGCAGCCCATTTATCGCCCTTGTACCTATTTGAGTATAAAATAAATTTTGTCTCCGTATCCTGCTCCGCGTCCTTTATGTGATAGGTGCCAATAAGTTCATAATAGGCAAAAGGCTTAGCATCGTTATCCACTGTACTGTTTTTCATGGATGCGTCTTTTGTAAGGTCAAAGTTTTTACTGTAGGGTCCGCGTACGGTAGCCTCAAAATCAGCAATATTCTTATGGTAATAATGCGCTTTTACACCCCATCCGATGGTTGTATTCGTGGCGAAATATTCCCCATACATGGGTATTAGATGAATGAAAAGCTTGTTGATGTCGTAAGGGGTATCGTACAACTCTTCGAACGTCAGGGTTTTTGCATCTTCATTAAGGTTTTCACTCTGAGCCATGACAACACCTGAATAAAGGAATCCCAAAAAATATATAAGTGCAGGAAGAACTCTTTTCACAGCTTTAGATCTTTATTTTCTACATACGGCCGCTTGACCTTAACAAATATATTTATTAATCCGCATGAATAAAATGAGGTTATAGCCCATACACATGCAGCGATGTAAGTTTTCCCGAAAAATTTGTATTTCAAAAAGATTTCAATGAAATAATGACGTCTGGAATGCTAAAAAACCCAAGTATCGCTTTAATGCCTGACTGGTTAGCGGTTGAAAATAAGGGTGTTGTAAATGCGATTACAATATGCTGTTCAATGCCTTGTCGTGAGCGCTTACAATCTCTTCCGCGATCGCAGGGCTGATAGCCGCCGATATAAATAATGATTCAAACTGGGACGGCGCCAGATATACTCCATTCTCCAACATTGCATTGAAATATCGGGCAAAAAGAGCGGTATCAGATGTTTTGGCAGAAGCGAAATCAGTTACTGGGTTTTCAGTGAAAAACAGGCTTATCATGGAACCAATGCGGTTTATGGTGAAATTCCTACCACGATTCGCATGATTCCTTCGAAATCCGGCCTCAATGGATAATGTGATGGATTCGAGTTGATCATAAACCGCAGGATTATTTTTGAGATAGGTGAGCATGGCATAACCGGCGCTCATGGCAATCGGATTTCCACTCAGTGTACCGGCCTGGTATACGGGCCCGGCTGGCGCCACATGCTTCATAATTTCCTTCTTACCGCCATAAGCTCCAACCGGTAGTCCGCCGCCGATGATTTTTCCCATAGTCGTCAGGTCAGGTTCGATGCCAAAAAGTTGTTGCGCGCCACCAGGGGATAGTCGAAATCCTGTCATGACTTCGTCGAAAATATATATAATACCGTTATTCGTACAGATATCGCGCAAAGCGCTCAAAAACCCAACTTTCGGGAGCACGCATCCCATATTTCCAACAACCGGTTCAATGATGATAGCCGCTATCTGGCCCTGATAAGCATCGATCAGTTGCTTTACGGCAGCTATATCGTTAAAGGGCGCCGTGAGTGTATCCAAAGCTGTTCCCGCGGTAACTCCCGGGCTATCCGGAATACCCATCGTAGCAGCGCCGCTACCGGCCGCAATAAGGAATGAATCGCCATGGCCGTGGTAGCATCCTTCGAATTTGATGATTTTGTCGCGCCCTGTAAATCCACGAGCCAGCCGAACAGCCGACATAGTCGCTTCAGTGCCTGAGTTTACCATCCGTACCATTTCTACCGAAGGCACCATCTCTACGATAAGTTCTGCCATTTTCACTTCCATTTCCGAGGGAGCGCCAAAGGAGGGAGACTTTTTAATGGCATCGACTACGGCCTTTTCGATAAGTTCATTGGCGTGGCCAAGAATCATCGGTCCCCAGGAGTTGATGAGCTCGATAAACCGATTGCCATCGACATCGTATAGGTATGGTCCTTTGGCATGATCGATGAACAGAGGATTGCCACCTACTGCCCTGAATGCTCTGACGGGTGAGTTGACACCGCCAGGGATCGATTCCAGCGCTTTGGAAAATATAGTCTTGCTATTATTCGTGGTTATCATGCGGGGTTATCGGTTTTTTTGGAGAATAATGTCGCCAAGCGTAAATGTTGCCACAGGCACTATTTCATTGCAGTTTTCATCTCCATAGAGCACACCGCCTGATATTTCGCCGGGGATCGCCTGTTTGTATGTCGGATCGTATTGGAATAGCGTTCCGTGCTTTTTAAGAAGTTTTCCGGTAGTCACCATCAATTCGTACCCTATGAAAAAGTTCTTTGTGGGATAGGTCATAAAGGTTTCTTTGCAAAGAGTCAACAGACTTTCATACTTAGGTTTCTCTTTGTAAAAAAAGGTCGGCGCTGCGAGTATGGCCCGCTGACGATCCAAACCTTCAAGAGAAATGCTGCGGTGTTCCAGCCATTTTTCCGTACCAACAATTCTGATCGTATCGCCCCGGGTTGCCAGGCCAGTAACTGCATTTGCGATGATGGACGGCTCATTCGAAGCGATAAATATATGGCCGATGCTGTCGGGCTTGATGGTGAGAAAACTCATCTCACCAATGCGGAGGTTGCCCTGGAGATTTGATTGATTCAGGGGCTGATCAACCTCGGATTCCTCGATCTCGATGGTGCGGGTATTTGTGAGAATGTCCAGCACCTTTTTGCCATTGTCTTTGTCAATTCCCTCCATATAATTCACCTTAAATCCAAGACTTTCAATCTCGGTTTTGTAGGCATTGGCAGTGACCGAATCCCGGTTTGTGAGGCCATGGAAAATCATTAGATTTTTATTGACCACGGCATTGGATGTGTAGGCGGCGAGTTTTTTGGCAGCCATTTCATCACTGGGATTGAAGAGAAAGGCAAATGGATGATTAGCGACGATTTCAGAATTGTTCGACAATGGATTGATCATGTTAATCTGATTCCTGAAAGCAAAGTCTGTAATAACCTGTACAGGCCCAGGGTATAGCGGGCCGACAATCATATCCATGTGTTTCAGTTCGTCCAGTTGCGCGAGGATCGCCGTATAACTGCTATCCCTGCGCGTATCGTAGAGGTGCAATTTCACATCTATACCCTGACTTTTCAGATCAGAAACGCCAAGGAGCAAGCCTTCATAGAGCTCCAGAACAAATTCATTGCTAACGCGCCGTGGATTTGTCTTAAGTTCTTCGAGCATAAACGGAAGCATGACGGCGATGTGATAGCGATCTTTTTTTACGGTTTTCAATTGGTCATCGACGCTATATTTTGTCTTATCCAGTTCAAAAACGGAAACTAGATTTTCGAGGAGTTCCCTGTCCTGGAGTTTGAATGGCATTTGCACGATTTTATCGCATACAGCCTGCGCCACCTGAGCATCAGACGGATGATCGCTCAACATGCCGGTGAGTTTTTCAAGGCTTAATCCATCCAAATAATGCCCCTTCAGTTCAATAGCTTTTTTGGTGATAGCGCCATCCTGGATTTTTGATGCAAAATCCATGGCTTTTTTATAATCGTTATCCAACAGGTACAGTTTCGGTAAGCCAAAGGTTTACCTCATCGATTTGTTTTCCAATTCGGGTTGATATTAACCACCTGAAGGAACATATCTCTGGCTACAAAGTTCTGCTTTTCACGGTAAGCGGCTATCCCGGAAAGGTAAGCGGCCGTCTCCCGATATGGATTTTCAGCGTTTATTACAGGCTTGAATGCCTGCATGGCAAGTGCGTTTTTTCCAATATTGAGCAATTCCTTTCCGTTGTCGAAATAGGACTTGAAGGTATTGGTGTTCTGCGCTATTGCCACCGAAAAGGAGCATAGCCAAAGAACTACCACGAACATAAAACTATTTCTTGTCATCATGCTGTGATTTACAAGACCATAAGACACAGGTCGAATGTGTTTAATTTGATCCGTCATTCCCATTCTATCGTGGCGGGTGGCTTGGAACTGATATCGTAAACCACGCGATTCACCTCTTTGACGTTATTGATAATTTTATTCGAAATATCCGCAAGAAACTCATAGGGCAACTTGCTCCAGTCAGCCGTCATCCCGTCCACGCTGGTCACAGCGCGGAGGGCAATTACGTTCTCGTAGGTCCGTTCGTCACCCATCACACCAACCGACTGAATCGGGAGCAGTACCGAAAGCGCCTGCCAGACACTATCATACAGGCCTTTTTCTTTCAACCCATTGATGAAAATAGCATCCACCTCCTGGAGAACCCGGACTTTTTCAGCCGTCACCTCACCGAGTATCCTTATGCCAAGTCCTGGTCCGGGAAACGGATGGCGGTTCAATATATTGCCCGGAATTTGCAGCGTCCGACCGACATTGCGCACCTCATCCTTGAAGAGCGTGTTGAGCGGCTCCACCACTTTCAGGTTCATCTTTGCCGGTAGCCCGCCGACATTATGATGGGACTTGATGGTCGCTGAAGGGCCTTTCACGGAAACAGACTCGATGACATCGGGATAAATGGTTCCCTGAGCCAGCCAACGTACGTCCTGGATTTTATGTGCTTCCTGATCGAAAATTTCAATAAAGGTTTTGCCAATCGCCTTGCGCTTTTCCTCAGGTTCTGAAAGGCCGTGCAATGCATCGTAAAATGCTTTTTTAGCATCAACACCCTTTACATTCAGTCCCATATCTTTGTAAGAGTGCAATACGCTCTCAAATTCATTTTTTCCTCAGCAACCCGTTATCCACAAAAATGCAGTAAAGGTTCTTGCCAATCGCTTCATGAATGAGCATAGCGGCTACAGAACTATCCACGCCTCCGGACAACCCCAATACAACTTTGTCGTTGCCGAGTGTTTCTTTCAGATGGGCAATGGTCGTTTCCACGAAGATATCCGGTGTCCAATCCTGCAAACAACCGCAGATATGAACAACAAAATTGCGAAGGAGTGTTTTGCCTTCATCGGTATGGGTAACTTCCGGGTGGAACTGGATTCCGTAGGTATTTTCGCCATCGATTTTGAAGGCGGCATTGGACACATCTTCCGTACTGGCCAGGTTGATAAAATTGGAAGGGAGCGTAGAAATTGTATCACCATGCGACATCCAAACCTGTGTGCCGAGGGTCATTTCCTTTAGCAGTTCATAGTGCTGGTCGATTTTGGCTAGACGAGCCCGGCCATATTCTCTTATTTTGGATGGCAACACTTCACCCTTGTTCTGAAATGCCATCAACTGAGCGCCGTAGCAAATGCCAAGTACAGGTACCTGGCCGCGATAAGGACTCAGATTTCCATCAGGAGCGTCTTTTTCCCTTACGGAACACGGACTACCGAGAGGATAACTCCCTTCAGGTTTTCTATGTTGACGGGTAGGTGGTTGTATGGATGAATCTCGCAATAGACGTTGAGTTCGCGCACCCTGCGCGCGATAAGCTGGGTGTATTGCGATCCAAAATCAATGATTAGAATTTGTTCTGACATACTGCAAAAATAGTATTTAACTTATGAGACAGGAGAAAAGCAGGCAATTATTTGAAGATTACCATCGGTGAATCAAAATCCTGTAATTTATTATTATAAAGCCCAGACAGTCCTCATTCAATTTAATATAGATAACTGTTTTAAAACTAAACCTTTTCTTGACTGGATCAGGGTATATGGGATTTTGACGATTTTGAAGCACTTAAAATGCTCAAAGGACACCTTTAGTACTCGGCAACTGATCGAGCTCTTCAGGATTTTGCCTGATAGCCATCTTTATGCTTTTTGCAAAAGCTTTAAAAATAGCTTCAATTTTGTGATGCTCGTTATCGCCTGTGATGCTGATATTCAGATTGCACTTCGCTGCATCTGCGAATGATTTGAAGAAATGGTAGAACATTTCAGTAGGCATATCGCCAACTTTCTCCCGCTTAAATTCCGCCTGCCACACCAGCCATGGTCTGCCCCCAAAATCGATCGCAACCTGCGCGAGGGAATCATCCATGGGCAGTAAAAATCCATATCGGTTTATGCCTTTTTTATTGCCGAGCGCTTTCAAAAAAGCTTCGCCAAGCGCAATGGCCGTATCCTCGATGGTGTGGTGCTCATCAACATGAAGATCGCCGTCAACCAGAACGGTAAGGTCAACATTGGCATGGCGGCTTATCTGGCTCAGCATATGATCGAAAAATCCCAACCCTGTCCTTACATCCGTTTTTCCAGTGCCGTCCAGGCTCAGGTCGATGCGGATTTTTGTCTCGTGGGTATTTCGTACAATACTCGCCCTGCGGCTTTCAGACCTGAGGTAGTGATAAATTTCTTCCCAGGAAGTAGCCGACAAAGCAGCCATATCAGTTGGCACCGGGCCTAAAAATATGCCTTTACATCCAAGGTTCATGGCCAATTCCACATCGGTGGTTCTGTCACCGATGACGTAGGAGTTCGTGAGGTCGTAAGCACCGTTGATGAAATGTTGGAGCATTCCCGTGCGCGGCTTTCTGGTGGGCAGGTTTTCGTAATCAAATGATTTATCGATGTGTATTTCATCGAAAGTGACGCCTTCGCCCGCCAGGGTTCTGAGCATTTTATTTTGTGCCGGCCAAAATGTTTCTTCCGGAAACGACGCCGTCCCCAATCCATCCTGATTGGTAACCATCACAAACATAAAATCAAGCTCTGTCTTTATTTTTCGCAGATAGGTGATAGCCCCCGGAATAAACTCCAGTTTTTCCAGCGAATCAATCTGGTAGTCGGTGGCTGGCTCTACGATGATGGTGCCATCGCGATCGATAAATAAAACTTTTTTCATGAGTTTATTTGCCTTAGTTCATTGACAAGCCTTTCATTTTCCTCAGCCGTTCCTACAGTGATTCGAAGAGAGTTTTCGCACAAATCCACATTGGAGCGGTCGCGAACGATGATCTTTCTTTCAATCAGTTTGGTATAAACATCGTGCGCGTTGTCCATTTTTACCAGCAGAAAATTTGCATCACTCGGATAAACTTCGCGAATGCCGCCAATCGTCAATAGCATGGATTTAAGATGATCTTTTTGGGCTATGATTTCATGAAGCATGTACTTCATATGATCCATATTATCCAGAGCTTGTAGCGCGAGTTCCTGCGACGGTCCGCTGATATTATACGGTGGTTTTATACGGGTAAGTAAATCCACATATTTCCGGTGCAGCGAAAAGCATTTTTCCCCATACGCAATGCCGCTAATCCCCAGGCCTTGCTGAGGGTCTGGAGAATCACCAGATTGCCATAGGTACTGATTTCCTGTATGAGGCTTGCATTCAGCGAAAAGTCGATGTATGCTTCATCGACCACGACGAGCCCCTGGACTTTTTTCACTATTTTGATGATGTCGTCCTTGTCAATACTGTTGCCGGTTGGATTGTTTGGCGAGCAAAGAAAAACAATTTTTACACCGGGCTCTAAAGCATAAAGCACACTCTTCAGGTCAAGGGAATAGTCTTTCTTCAGTGGCACTTTTACGACTTTCACATCGTTGACAGTAGCGCTGACTTCATACATGCCATACGTCGGCGGCGTGATGATCACACTATCCTTTGCGGGATTGCAAAAGGCCCGAATGAGCAGATCGATGGGTTCGTCACTGCCATTGCCAATGAAAATATGCTCCTGCCCGATGCCTTTGATATGGCTGATTTTTGATTTTAATGCTGATTGATATGGATCGGGATACCTTCTGAAGCGGTTCTCCGAAGTGGAACCATAGGAATTCTCGTTGGCATCTAAGTAAACATTCCGCTTCGCCCTTAAACTCATCGCGTGCCGATGAATAGGGTTTCAGATTTAAAAGGTGTGGTCGGTACTAACTTATTGATATCCATATTATTTTTTCAAACTTTTCAACCGGACCGACACGGCGAGCTTATGCGCCGTAAGCCCCTCTGCTTCCGCCATCGCTTCCACGACAGGGCCAAGTGTCCGGAGACCTTTTTTGGTGATATACTGATACGTGATTTTTTTGACAAAACTATCCAAAGAGACACCTGCATAGGCTAGCGCAGCCTGGTTAGTCGGCAGCGTGTGATTCGGTTCCTGATGCATGATCCCCGGCAGACTCCGGTGATGATTTTGCCAGGAAAATCGATCCGGCGTTAATGATTTTTTCGGCAATTTTTTCAGGGTCCTTTACAGAAAGAATCAGGTGCTCCGGGGCATAGGTATTTATAATTTTCACCGCCTTCTCTACGCTCGAAATCACGATAGCTGTGCTTTGCTCCAGCGCTTTTTCGGCGAGTTTTTTACGGGGAAGACCTTTGAGGTGGACTTCCAGATAATGATTCACTTCTTCAGCGATAGAACCTTTAGTAGTAATAAGTAATACCTGACTATCTGAGCCATGCTCAGCTTGTGAAAGTAGGTCAAGCGCCACAAACTCGGGATCTGCCGTCTCATCAGCGAAGACTGCTACTTCGGAAGGGCCTGCAGGCAGATCGATTGCAACACCTTTTTCAGATACAAGTTGCTTCGCAGCAGTGACGTATTGATTGCCCGGGCCAAAAATCTTATAAACCTTGGGGACACTTTCGGTGCCGAATGCCATAGCAGCAATGGCTTGTGCGCCTCCCACCTTTATAATTGTATTTCACCCCTGAAATATGTGCCGCATACAGTATGGCCGGGTGAATCTTTCCATTTTTGTTTGGCGGTGTACAAAGTACCAGTTCGCTGCAGCCGGCAATTTGGGCCGGAATGGCAAGCATAAGCACGGTGCTGAACAAGGGAGCTGTACCCCCCGGTATATACAAGCCGACGCGTTCTATTGGAACACTTTTTCTTCGGCAAACAACCCCTGGCATTGTCGATACTTCCAGATAAGGAGTTCGCTGGGCTGCATGGAATTTTGCTATATTTTTGCTCGCAACATTTATGGCATCTTTAAGTTCGTCATCGACATGATTGCAGGCAGCTTTGATTTCATTTTTTGTAACGATGAGATGCTGCACCTGCACGTGATCGTATTCCAGGTTGTATTTATGAAGCGCCTTGTCGCCTTTCTCCCGCACCATTTTCAAAATCGGCTTGACCGTTTTTTTAATGTTCTTCAACTTCACCGTTGGTCGCTTTAAAGCGCTTTCCAACAATTCGGCAGATGGATCCTTAAGTATTTTCATCCGATGGTTATGTTTGAATTCCAGTTTTTGAATTGAGCAACTGCTTATTAATCCGGTGTTATTGTGGCCTGATAACACGCCCGCTTAATTCTCAATGCTAATCTTTGTTTGATTTAATTATGATGTTTTAGTTTCCGGTAATGTTTGATCTGTCGGCGAAGATATCAGACAATCATTTTTTCAATCGGTACCACAAGAATACCCTCAGCTCCGGCAGCTCTCAGTTTTTCGATAACTTCCCAGAACTCGTCTTCGTTGAGCACAGAATGAACTGAACTCCAGTCTTTATCAGCCAGCGGAACCACCGTCGGACTGCGCATTCCGGGCAGGAGCCTTACGATTTCGTCCAGCTTATTATTTGGCGCATTCAGCAATATATACTTGCTATTCATCCCCTTTTGAACAGATTCGATGCGAAATATAAGTTTGCCGAGTAATTCCCTTTTTTCGGCAGAGAGGTTCTGATTTCCGATGATCAGTGCTTCAGAGTGCATCACCGTTTCCACTTCCTTCAGACCGTTGCTGAGCAGCGTACTCCCCGAGCTTACGATGTCGCATATTCCCGCAGCCAGCCCTATGCCTGGCGCTATTTCAACGGATCCGGAGATCTCGTGGATTTCGGCCCGGATATTATTCTTCTTAAGATAGTTTCGGAGAATGTTGGGGTATGATGTGGCAATGCTTGAATTATTGAAAAAGCCCAAGCCTTCATAATTGATTTCTTTCGGAACTGCCAAACTCAATCGACACTTGGAAAAACCGAGCTTTTTCACATGATCAATATTCTTCCCTTTTTCAACAGCCACATTTTCACCAACGATACCAATATCCGCAACGCCGTCTGCCACATAATCTGGTATATCGTCATCGCGCAGAAAGAGGAATTCAATAGGAAAATTGCGGGCTTCTGATTTCAGTTTGCTGGTGTCGCTGCTGAATTTGATGCCGCATTCTTTTATGAGACTGAGCGAATCTTCACTCAAGCGGCCTTTGCGTTGTATCGCCAGTCGTAATATCGTATTGTTAGTCATGAAGTAAAGTATTTATCGTGGTTAAGGCATGGAAAAAACATAATTCCACATTAAGAACAATGCTGGTGATGATGCTGATAAAAAAAATTCTCCACGATGCTAATTTGACATTAAGGTTGTGCGGCAAAAGTAGTCATATATCTTATTTAAAAAAAGTTAAAACCATCCGCTGATCAACTTTCGGAGGACTCGTTTTTTCTGATGCTAATTTGCGGCGTTATCGATGGTATAAAAAACCGCCAAAAATCCAGAGACGTCACGTTTTATCCGTGATGGATTATGAGGTTTTGGAGAATTAGAACACTGAAAGTGAGGTTCTAATGGTTTTTTTGCTACATTGCGTACGGATTTTTATTGAGATTAATAAAAATTTGCATCGGATCATTTTTTATCCGGTGAAAGCGTCCCCGCACAGCCTAAGAAGTTTATAACGTTAAACCACAATGTTCCACAACACTGTACAGTTGTATAGCGGAAGAAAATCCGGACTGGTGTGCATTATATGCCCGGTAGTTCGTGTAGTGTCAGCAAGGCCAAAATCTGGCAACAGGTTTTTTCTGGATATCGCCAGACCAGGCTGGCTGACTGAAACCGTGCGGTTCAGGCATCTGGCTCTATGGATTTTAGGCACTTTTTTGTTACTTCTGAGCTTCTACGCTTCAGCCCAGCAAAACGCTTACGAATACGTCACCGGCCATCCGCGCATTATTATGTCCAGGTACGATGAGTTGGCGCTGCGCTTTGCGATGCTTGAAGATCCGTTGGCCGCCAGGTTAAAAGCGGAGTTGAAAAAGGACGCGGACAAACTGCTTTCTGCCAAAGACCTGAAATATTCCCGCGATAAGAATAACTCGATTGGCGAAATATCGGAAGAATATCTTAAAAGAATCCTGACGCTCTCGATGGCCTATCGCATTTTCGAAGACGAAAAATATTCCGATAAGGCGATTGATCAAATGATGGATGCATGTGCATTTCCCGACTGGAATCCAGGTTATTTCCTAGATGCAGCGACAATGACGGCAGCTATGGCGATCGGCTATGACTGGAATTTTTATCATTTGGACATACGTCAAAACGAGACCATCAGAAACAGGATATTAGAATTCGGCATCAATCCGGGATTAGAGGTTTATACAAATCCGGATGGAAAACCGCTCGTTTGGTTTAAAATGGATAACCACTGGAACCAGGTCTGCGCCTCGGGACTTATACTGGGCGCGTTGGCAGTAGGCGATGATTTTCCTGACGTGAAAAACCAGGCTATTTACCATGCTGTGCGCAATCTCCTGCCTACGATTGAATTAAATGAACCGGATGGTGTTTGGTCACAGGGGCCAGCTTCATGGGTTTTAGCCAATAATTACCTGGCTATGGCTATGTCAGCTATGACGTCCTCGCTTGGTCATGATTTTGGTCTTTCTTCCAGGCCGGGGATGGATCAGGCCGCAAGTTGGTACACAAAGATGACAGGGCCCTCAGGTCAGACATTTAACTTCGGACTTTCATCCGCCAGTCAGGTAACCATTGCACCGGCGTTAGCCTGGTACGCTGGTATTTACAATGATTATCTTCCCAGTGAACTATTCAGAAAACAACTCGAAAAGCAATTGTCGGGCAATGTACTCTATCGCAGGGATGCCTTGTTTTACCTGTCGCTCCCATGGATTCAAAATCTTAATGAAAGTGAGAAGCATAAGTCTGGACTTTCTATTCAGGAAGGCACGATCGATATGATGGTATTTCAAGGTAATGGCGAAAACAATGAATATCTGTATCTGGCATCCAAGGGAGGATCAGGTAAACTGGGAAATCAGCAACTCGACGCAGGAACATTTGTTGTTGATGCGCTCGGCGAACGATGGGTATTGGACCCACAAGTGGAAAATCCCGCGAATACGACCGGTCAGGACGCCTGGGAAAATCCGGCAAACACCAATGCCAATCATAGTACACTGGTTATTGCAGGAGCAAATCAAAATCCCGATGGTGAGTGTAGAATAGTTAAATCAAACAGAAATGCACCACAGCCATTTGGTATTTATGATCTGTCACCGGCCTATCCGGAGGCCACGAAAGTCCTGAGAGGGTTTAAGTTGCTTAGTGATGACTGCATCATGGTGCGCGATGAAATAACCTTTAGCGATTCCCCCAAAAAAGTACGATGGGCGATCATCACCGATGCAACTGTTTCTGTTTCGGAAATGAAGTTGATCTGACTAAGAATGGCAAGCATTTTTACCTGATTGCCGTTTCTGATTCAAAAGTTGAATTTGACACCGAAGCGGCAGCAAGCACAGGGCATACTCTTGTGGTGCTGCGGCTAAATGAGGGAGAAGACCAAACTCAGGTTGACGTTTCGGTAATGATGGGAACTGATATCGCAGGAATGCAAAAACAGTCCATTGCTCAAAGGATTGATTCATGGAAATAGTTGAATAGAAATGCAGAAATATTGGCTTTGGTGTTCACGATTTATTATCTTAGGTATTTTAGAACTAGCCCGACTATGATGAAGAGTTTTTTTTGGGTGATGATCCTTGGTTTTTTTTCAGTTCCAGCATCAGCCCAGCAAATTGGCGATTATCCAATAATACCGGTGCCATTCACGAACGTAATGATTACGGATAATTTCTGGAAACCCCGACTGGAGACAAACCGCACTGTGACCATTCCCTATGATTTCAAAAAGTGCGAAGAAACCGGCCGCATTCAGAATTTTGAAATTGCTGCCGGGATGAAGCCAGGGGCATTTCAGGGCATTCGTTTCGACGATTCCGACGTTTTCAAAATAATGGAAGGAGCCGCCTATTCGCTGGCGATTCATCCTGATACAGCGCTCGAAGCGTACATGGATGATCTTATAGCAAAAATCGCCGGAGCGCAGGAGGAAGATGGATACTTATATACAAACCGCACTATCGATCCCCAAAATCCGGCCCGCGATGCCGGCAAGGAGCGCTGGTCGTATCTGGATCAGAGTCATGAATTGTATAACGTTGGACATATGTATGAAGCGGCCGTAGCGCATTATCTGGCAACAGGAAAACGCAGTTTTCTGGATGTGGCCATAAAAAATGCCGACCTGATCGTAAATACATTTGGTCCGGATAAACAATATGGAGTTCCGGGACACCAGGAAATCGAGATAGGCCTGGTAAAGCTGTACCGTGTCACAGGCAACGAGCAATACCTTGCCACAGCAAAATATTTCCTTGACACCCGCGGTAGAAAAGTTGAAAACGCCAAATATCCGCAACAGCGAAATGCCTACCTCCAGAGTCACTTGCCGGTCATCGAGCAGGACGAAGCGGTGGGGCATGCCGTGAGGGCAATTTATATGTATTCGGGAATGGCAGACGTTGCCGCCATTACTGGAGACAAAACCTATATTGCTGCCATCGAAAAGATTTGGGAAGATGTCGTTTATCGAAAATTGTACATTACCGGCGGAGTAGGTGCGAGGCATGATGGCGAAGCCTTCGGAAGTGCATATGAATTGCCCAATCTGACTGCCTATAATGAAACCTGCGCCGCCATAGCCAACTGTCTGTGGAATTACCGGATGTTTCTGTTGAAGGGCGATAGCAAGTATTTCGATGTGCTGGAGCGAACATTGTACAATGGATTTTTATCGGGCATAGCCATTACAGGAGATAGCTTTTTTTATCCAAATCCACTGGCTTGTGATGGGAATTATGCCTTTAATCAGGGAGCCAAAACACGGAAGGAGTGGTTTGATTGCTCCTGTTGCCCATCCAATATTGTGCGGTTTCTCCCATCCTTGCCCGGATACGTCTATGCTACAAAAGACGATGAGGTTTTTGTGAATTTATTCATTGGCAGCGAGGCTGATATTGATGTTAATGGTACAAAAGTGCATTTTACCCAGACGACCTCTTACCCATGGGAAGGCACAGTTAAAATTAAAATAGATCCAGACGACCTTGTTGATTTTAAGCTGCGTCTGAGGATACCCGGCTGGGCAGTCGGAAAACCTGTACCTGGCGATTTATATACTTATTACGAACCGCAAAACAAGAAGGTATCGGCTAGTGTAAATGGTACTGCCGTACCCTTAAATATGGAGGACGGATACCTGAATATCATGCGTAAGTGGCAGAAAGGTGATGAGGTCGTTCTGAACCTGCCTATGAAAATCAATCTGGTGGTAAGTAATGAAAAGGTAATTGAAAATAAAGGACGGCTGGCTATGGAACGTGGCCCACTCGTTTATTGTGCTGAGGGTATCGACAACAGGGGCCATGTATTCAACTTACTACTGCCGGAATATGCGCCTGTCACTGTTCAATGGAGGTCTGACCTATTAGGAGGTCTTAACACACTGAAGGCAAAAGTCCCGGCATTCAGGGTAAATGATACAGGGGAGGAAATAAAAACGAGAAGTCATAATACCATCGCGATCCCATATTATGCATGGTCGCATAGAGGAATTGGGGAAATGAATGTATGGTTTCCCATGCGGGCAAATAGCGTTAAAATCGAAGCGGAATAATTTTTTAGAATCATAAGGATAGTTAGTATGAATGTCGATCATCTTTCACTGAACAAATATTCGCCCGCCAGTTTGAGCCGGCTTTCAGGATGCTTAGAAATCTTATGGAAACTTGTCCTAAGGCCCTGTGGTCGCAAAAAGAATATTGAGCCACCCATTTGGCAGCAGTTTTATCATGTATTGTATGGATTGGACTATTGGTTTAGTGGTTCAAGGGAATCATTTAATGCGCCTCATTTTGGAGATAGAGTCAACTCTGTATTGGGCGAACCCTCTGAAGGGGTTATCGACCAGCCCGAATTGGTAGGCTACCTGAACTTTGTAATGGATAAGACACTGAATTTTATTGGGGGGATCGAGGTTCAGGATCTTTCATCACCATCTGCATTATATGCCAAATGGACTAATCTGGACGTGATATTGGAGCAGTTGAGGCATTTGCAGCATCATGTAGGCTATATGAACAGGGTCTTCCTGAAATGCAAATTAAGACCGGTGGAGTGGGATTTTTATGAAGAAGTATTGGAAGATCGTGAAAAAAGTGATGTTAAAACTGTATCATACTGAAATTTTATATTTTTACAATTGATAATTAAAACTGGATATTTTTAGGAAGTAAAACATAATAAAGTCTTAAAGCCAGGGTTAAGTATCACCAAAAACTATAGCACTTTTTATCTACTTGTTAATATGTATAAAAGCACGTAATTGTGACTTTGCAGAATAAAGTATTATGTCAGTAAAAAGTGATAGAAGAGTCTTTTTAGCGGATGTTTCTCCGGAAATGGAGAAGTATAAAGAAAACCTTATTTCTGAACTTAAGAACTATGGTTGCGATATAATAGAACTCACCGAACCGTTGTCTGCTGATAATCTTACCGAAGTTCTTGAGCATTGCAACCTGGCCATTCACATGCTATCGGACAACGATTTTTCAGTGGGGAAGAATAAGAAGGGGATCGAGGAAGAGCAGTTAGTTTTGTCGGTAAATCATTGTGTCGGTCGCCGGCTCATGGCTGGATTTGAAGAGGAATCGTTCAGGGTATTGGCCTGGCATCCAAAGCCTGTATCAGAAAGTATTTATGAAGATGAAAAGCTTCAGCCTACCTATTGAGGGTACAGCAGATGGAGGAAGCGGAATTATTGCGAACTACCTACGAAGATTTCAAATCATACCTTATAAGGCAAATAGAAATAACGAAAGCTTATGCACCCGATGTCCACTACATAAAGGGCGACCCTAATTTGTCAATATTCTTTCTTTTTGATCCGATCGACAAGGTACAGGCAGCCCAATACATGGATTTTATCAAGCGAAGGGGCTTTAGCGTCATTTCTCCAAGTCTGGAAGGTGATATCGTGCGAGTCAGGCAAGATTACAACAACAGTCTGAAACTCTTTGATGTGGCCATGATCTATGGAGAGAAAGTTACAACTCATTGGATTAATATGAAACTTATGGATATATTGAAATCGCCTGGTATGGGAAGAGAAAAGGAAATACTGGCTAAGGCGGTAATAATACCATCGGAAAAAATCGTCCATTGTCCATTGATTGCCCGTGGCTTCGATATCATAGAGCCTGAGAGCAAAGATCTTAACGGAAGTCTGGAAACTTACCTGAAAAATCTGCCGGCAAAATAGGTGACATTTACATAGCAGCTAAATTTATTGTAAAATTCGCAAGAATAGTCTTCTGCTCGATATAGTAATGGCAGGGAGATTATTAAATTGCGTGAAAGCATGAAATACTCATATACTGCATGATAAAGGCACTGTTAGGGATTCTCAATGTTGTTGAAGGTGAAGAAAAGCCGGTTCTATACCTCCTTGGTTATGGATTTTTTATGGGCGTGTTTTTGGCTGCATATAAGATTGTAGCGACCACGCTCTTTCTGAGCAACATGAGTCATTACCTGCGCGAGGCGTTCCTTATATCAGGATTGTTGGGGATCATATCTACATGGCTTTATGGTCTAATGCAGAACAGGGCGAGGTTTTCGAGGCTTATAATTTTTAATATCCTCACGATACTGGCATTTATAATCGCAGCTAAAGGTCTTTATCCTTTCTTCGATTCTAAATGGCTCATCTTTATACTTTTTGTAATGCTTGGACCAATTACCTCCCTTTTAGTGCTGGGGTTTTGGGGTATTTTTTTACGGCTTTTCGATCCGAGACAGACAAAACGGATTATCGGCGGCATCGATTCGGCCAGCTTCGTACGCCATTATCATTACTACCCTTTTCTATACCATTCGTAATGCCTTACGTTTCCGATATCACCAACTTACTCATTGTTGGCGTCGTGAGCCTGGCGATCTCGGTATTGTTTTTCGGAGCGATTTCAAGGAAGTTTCATATGACTTCTACCACCAAACAAGATAAGGAGATAAGAGAGCAAACCCGTTTTACGAAGATTTTCAGCGACAAATATGTGATCTATCTGTCCACGTTTCTCTTCCTCTCAATGTCTGCATTCGTTTTTGTTGACTTTTCTTTCATGAACGTAACAGAGCAGCAGTATCCCGAGGAGAAACAGTTGGCGAGTTTTCTTGGTGTATTCGAAGGTTCCATAATGATTCTCACTCTCCTTATGCAAACCCTGGCCAATGAGAAGCTTTTGACCATGTATGGAATCAAGACGTCGCTCTTTTTGCTGCCAGTAGTACTCTTTATCTTTACCGTATTAGCGCTCGCAAGCGCCTATCTCTTCGGGTTTGATGTCTCTAGTCCGGAGTTTATCTGGTTCTTTTTGTTTGTTGCCTTGAGCAAGCTATTCATTACCACCCTGCGCGAATCGACTGAAAACCCGGTGTTCAAGTTGTTTTTTATGCCAATTGACAGCAGGATCCGTTTCGACGTGCAAATTAAGGTGAGGGTACGGTAAATGAACTGTCACGCGCTCTGGCTGGCGGACTTATCTTTCTGCTGGGCTTTTTGCCCTTTATCAAGCTTGTCCACTATACCTGGATACTGATTGCAATCATCATTGCCTGGTCATTCATGATTGTGAAAATTTACCATTTGTACAGAGAAAATGTAAAAATGAAGTTGGAACGGCAGAAAGAAGAAGCTGACAAGGTTGAACAACGAGGCAAGACGTTGCTGCTATCACGCCTTTTTGATTCAATTGAAGGTCAAAATCCAAGTCTAATGATTTTTGCCTTGCGAGCGCTTTCCAAGATTGCTCCGGATTTGTTTAAAAAGCGAATTGAAACTATTAAGAATGATCACTCGATCGACGTAACAAACAAAGTGCTGCAAACACTGGAAGGCGACTTTTCCTTCTTGCATGTGGCAAGTCTTAAACGCATCGAAGGACAAAAAAAGGAGGGGAGGAAAAAGAAAGATCAGGATAAGTACTCATTTGAAGAGGAGATCGCTGAAATGATTAACTCAGCAAATCCTTCAGAACGCAAACTTGCCGCGGAATTGATCAGCGCAGCCGAAATGTCTGAAAATATCAGACCAATAAGCGAGTTGATCAACGATACAGATACCAGTGTCGTCATTGCCGCTATGAAGTCGGCTGCTGATTTGAAAATGTCGAAACAGCTTCCAGTTATCTGTGATAATCTCCAGAAACCAAAACTAAAGGATGCCGCCATTGACGCGCTAGTTGTATATGGGGAGCTCGCATTTCCCAATCTTGAAAAATTATTTGATAACTCAGAGCGTAATGTTGAAATAAAAAGTGAAATCATTGCCATTTATGGCAAAGTGGGTGGAGAAAAAGCTCGTGAGATTTTATGGAGTAAGATCGATTATCCTGACAAGAAAGTCACCACGCAGGTTTTATTGTCGTTGAGCCATAGCGGATTTAGGGCCAGCGGCCCGCAAATTGCACGAATTAAGCAATTTATCGAAGAAGACGTGGCAACGCTGGTATGGAATCTTCGTGCAATTAATTCACTTACACAAAAAAATTCGGAGTATTATGCCGATATCATAGAATCGCTAAGAGAAGAAAATGATCATTATTATTCTCACCTTTTTATGCTGCTTTCTATGATTTATGACCAGAAATCAATTCAACTCGTAAAGGAAAACATCGATTCCGGGACTCGTGACGGCGTAGCCTACGGAGTAGAACTGCTTGATGTTTTTCTCGCAGAAGATCTCAAACATCAGATCATACCTTTGCTCGATGACATTCCCGACATCGACAAGGTACGAAGACTCGAAATGCTTTATCCGGCCATTGAAATGACTGAAAGCGAGTTGATCAGGATGGTTATCAACAAAGAATTTAGCCAGGTAAACAGGTGGTCAAAAGCACTTTCATTGTATGGTATTGGGAAAAATAGGCGAGAAACAGACTTCAATATGGAATTAATCGCCAATCTATTCAACCCGGATCTACTCTTAAAAGAAGTGTGCGCCTGGTCGATGCATCAGATTGACCCGGAGTTTTTCAAGCATCAGGTTGAGCGACTGCTGCCATCGGAAAAGGATCATTTGAAAAATATTATACTAGGCCAGAACAAGGATTTTTCATCCCCACTTCGTCCCAATATGAGGTTTGAAATTGTAAATTTCTTAAGAGAAAAAACCCATTTGCTGAAGCTCCCATATTATGTGCTGGCTTCGATTGTTGACTTTATGGAGGACGTCTATTTAGAGAGGAATACACAAATAGGGCCTTCAGAATGGAAAAATGATTGCTTCTATATCGTATACCATGGCCTACTCGAAGTTCGCGACAAAGACAACATATTGATTGATCGTTTTGAACAAGGTTCGTTTCTTGGTGAACAGATCAATATTGATCTCCTGGATGAAGAGGTTAGTTTTGTGGCAGATGAAGATGCCGTGTTGCTGCGGATTGAAAAGAATAAATTTCTGGGGTTGATCACCAACGAATATGACGTGACGATAAAACTTCTCGAATCGCTCAACGCAAGAACCGAAATGTCAGTGAATTAGCTATTTTCTACTGTGTGTAAGTTTTTATATAAAATATTGTATCATAGACAAATAGGCCGGTTTGGTTTAATTTATTATTTATCTACTTTTAAATCGACGATTTCCTGTGTCAGCGATGTATCTACATTATTGGTCGCATACAAAAAATCGGGTTTAGCCAACAGAGTACACATGATTGAAGGTCACAACAAATGAATATAGGTCAGCATATATATATCGTAAAGTCCGAAAGCGACAGCTACAGTAGCATTGCTAAGGATTGGACTGCAAGTTTCAGACGATTTCTGGAATTGTTATTAACCCGATTGTCAGGCGAGAAGGTATCAATCAATGAGGTCAACGCCCAGGAGCTGGACGTGAAAGCAATTTATTCGCCATATACCATGCTGGTGCCAGTAATATCAGATGATTTACTGCAATCGCCAAACTTCAACGAAGAGATTAAAACGTTTCACGAAAGGGCTATTAACAAAGGATATAACAGCATAACATGGAATTCACGCATATTTAAAGTACTCCGCGAACCTCAAAAGGCACATTACCTGCTTGATTATCTGTCCAATTCCAGAAGTTACGATTTTTTCCATTTCAATGCAGTTTCAGATGAACTGGTATTATATGATGATTTTACCGGACCAACTTCGGAGAAAACATTCTGGATGCGATTGTATGATCTGGCTTATGATGTTTTCAAGGTCATGGATGGCATGAAGAATTCAGAAAATGAACTTTCCACGATTACCAACGCACTGAATCCTATCACGATATTTCTAGCAGAAGTAGGCGCAGATTTGCACAGCCAGCGCGATACATTGAAGCGCGAATTGATTCGTAACGGTTACCGCGTGTTGCCCGCCAAGACAATTCCAAAAGATATGGAAACCATGATGAAGAGTGTGAGGGCTGACCTCGCTCAATCAAACCTGGCCATACATCTCGTAGGGACGGATCATGGAAAAATTGAAGGAACCAATTCTTCCATTGTTGAGCTTCAGAACCGGCTTGCTACGGAGCATTACAACACTCTGGAAAGAATGGATGCTGATGTTTCTATGAATTTCGGACGGATTATCTGGATATCTCCGGAGTCATTAAAATCAGCGTAAAGCAACGCCTGTTCATCGATAATCTTCGCAAGGATTCTGAATTGACGACAAGAGAATTGCTAGAAACCTCACTCGAAGAGTTGAAAGGGCTAGTGCTAAAAAAGATCCAGACCGGCCTTGAAAGTCATGACAAAAATCTGGTCGATGAGGTGGTTGTTAAAAAGACCATTTATCTCATTCATGATCAGCCGGAAGGCGAAAAGTGCCTCATCATTGAAGATTTTTTGCGCAGGAATGGTTATGATGTCGTTACTACGAGCTTTGAGGGCAATCCCGATGAGCTGCGCGCTACACATGCAGAGAATCTGAAATGTGACTAGAGATTATTATTACGGAAAAGAAAATGAACGCTGGATAAGAAGTAAACAAAAAGGAATTGCTCAAATCCATGGGGATGGGGTAGGGTTAAACCAATGGGTCCTCAGGCAATTTTGATAGAAAATGAATTTCAACTAATAAAAGCCTAAGGTTAAATCAAGAGGCTATGATTCTTCATGGGAGTGAAGTTTTTTCACCGGAGATCATTGAACCTTTTTTAGAAAAGCTTAAAGCCTAATATGACGCCCAGAAAATCAGATAGCATTTACGAACAATTCCTGGGTCAGGGAGAGATGGAACTTAGGAACCCTTTCCGGCTACTTCGTCCCTTTACCTTTGAAGAAAGTCATCTGTTTTTTGGAAGAGAAGGCCAAAGTGATGAGGTACTTCTGAATCTGGCACAACATTGTTTTGCAGCGGTTATCGGGGCGTCGGGTAGTGGTAAATCATCGCTCATGTATTGCGGATTAATCCCAATACTTTATGGCGGTTTTATGAACTAGGCTGGTTCTGGACCTGCACGGTACTTGTTACCAGGCTCGCATCCCCCCATTGGAAAACCTGGCCGAATCCATACTCAATCAGGATGAGTTCTATGTGACTTCTTCTGACGAAGACCAGATCATTTCCAGAAGAATGACAACAACGATCCTTCGAAGAAAGTCTTCTGATGGGATTCGTCGCACCAATAAAGCAATATTCAAGTACAAAGGGCAAGAATATTTTTCGACTGGTTTAATTAGGTTGAGGCAGAGTTATTCCGCTTTTGAAAAGCCGATCTTTCCGCATGCCACAATGAATGAAGCCGCAGCCATGCGTGAATCCTGCTCATTAGAAGAGTCAGTTTCACAGTCAGTAGAATCCCGAGAACATTTGCCCTCACCATGCGGTTTCCTGACTTCTATAGGTGATTGTTCGAAGTTTCCTGAATCAATGAATGTCACTGGACAGGAGCCATTACCTAATCCCCTCAGATGACCAGGGACTCGACTAATGCCTCGCCATTGAAGGCCCTGTAGCAGTTGGTGGTGGGAAAATAACCAAGAGGCTCTTTTCTCCCTTAAACATTTAATGTTGGCAATAATCCGGATCATACTTCCTGACTTCCACATGCCAGCGGCCAGCCTGATTATTGGATCGACAACCCAGGAACCCAAAGCCATGACCTTCAACACCACATCGCCATCCGCCAACCCAGCCAAGGCCCTTCAATATACCCCAAGGCCTATTCAGAACTGGAAGCCCATGACAAAGCGATCTGCGAAGTTCTTTTCAAAGCCCTTACGGAAAAAGGCGCTGATAACCAAGGGATAAGACGAGCGGGTCCCCATGGTAAATTGCCAGTATCTCAGGTGTCAGCCACAAAAGCTCATCAACGTTATAGAGCGATCCCGGGTACCCGGACAGATCGATCCGGATGCCACCAAGCTCTCGTAATCCTGATGAAGATTCCATTATAGAGATATCCCATGAGAGCCTTATGCGAATCTGGCAGAGGCTCCCGAAGGAAATTGGTGGAACAGGAAAAAGCCACCCCCCACAGATGTATAAGCGTCTGTCAGATGCCGCGGAGATGTACCAGGTCGGAAAGACAAGCTTATGGCGCCCACCAGACCTTCAACTGGCGCTAAACTGGTTTAACAAGCAAAAGCCAACCAGAATCTGGGCTAAGAGGTACAATCCATATTTTGAGCGTGCGGTTGTCTTTCTCGACACCAGCAAAACAGCTTACGAAAGCGAGCAAAAAGCCAAGGAGCTTTTGCAAAAGCGTATGCTGCAGCGGACCAAAATGGTGGCAATTGTGCTTGGTATTGCTTTTATCATCGCTATCATGTTTTTCGTGTTCGGTTGGATCAGAGTTGAAGCGGATAAAATGCGGGATATCAGCGGAGGAAAACAGGATTGAAGCGGTACAAAATGCTGAATTGGCTGAGGAGCGCCGGATCGAAGCCGAAAATCAAACACAAAAAGCCATTACCAACGCAGAAGAGGCAGAGCGCCAGCGATTACGTGCGGAGCAAAATGCTGACAGCGCTTTATTTCAAAAGTCCATCGCTGAGAGGCAAACCGATATTGCCAATGAGCAGCGAATTCTGGCTGTTGAAAGAAGACTCATCGCAGATTCGCTCCGGGATGTGGCCGAAATACAAAGCCTGCTTGCCATGGACGAACGCGATAAGGCAAACAGATTGCGTATGATATCCATAGCCCAGTCCATGGCTGTGAAATCCCTGAACATCAGCGATACCGAATTGAAAACACTATTAGCGTATCAGGCGTATAGTTTCAATCAGCAATATGGTGGAAATACATACGACAATTACATATACGATGGATTGTACTATGCAAAGCGCGATAGATTAAAAGAAAGCCAGGGAACCGACCTGAACCGGTTCAAGGGGCATCGCGATATGATCCGTGCTATTGCCTTTACTCCGAACGGGCAGGAGTTTTACACCACGGGTAGCGATGGTAAAATTCTTAAATGGAATGCTTCGGACTACACATTTAAAACACTTTACGAACCAGCCACAAGACAAATAAATCATGATATGCGCGTGAGTCCGGATGGCAAATGGCTTATTGTAGCTGGTGATGCGCCGTATATTCTGGTCATCAATCTACTCTCGCTGAACACGATAAAAATTGAAGGGCACCGCGGCCTGTAACAAAAATCATGTTTCTGCCTAATTCAAATTATTTTATGTCATATGGCATACAGGATAGTACGCTTCGTATCAATGACTACGTCAATAGCAGCGTTCTCAAAAAATTCAATGACCGCTATACCGCCATGACGCTGAGCAACGATGGAAGTTTGATGGTAGCTGGTAATGAAAAGGGCACCCTTCAGGTATGGGATACGAAAAATATGGATATGAGCGAATCATCTAATATTACGGAAAAACAAATTTATGCCATCGAGTTCAGTCCGGATGACAAAACTATTGCAGTTGGCGATGAAGCAGGTGTTGTTCAACTGGGCGATGTAGTAGGTACCGATATCTTTTTCAGTCGCTCAATTTCAAACCAAAAGTCCAGAATCAATAAAATCAAGTTTAGCCCCGACGGAAAATTACTCGCCACGGCCAGCCTAGAAGGTTCTGTGCAGTTGTGGGTTACTGAAAATCTGGACAAAATGCTGCCAGTTGCCTTTGAGGATCATCAGGACTATGTTTGGAGTATCACTTTTAATAAGACAAGCGACTACCTGCTGGCCGGAACAAAAGACGGGGTATTAAAGCTCTGGCCAACAAGGCCGGAATTGATGGCTGGCGATATCTGCAGATACCTGTTTCGCAATATGAATAAGCTGGAATGGGATCGCTTTGTTGGCGAAGATATCGGTTACATAAATACTTGCGAAAGGGCCGGAGTGGTACCTACGAAATAATTTTTTAAGAGATCAATGAACTTTAAATCGCTCTTCATTTTTTTGTTAACTCTGACAGCCACTGCTGGCGTTATGGCCCAGAATCAGTGTGCACAATCACTTACCGATGCGGAGGGCAAATATCAGGAAGGTAAATTGTATGAAATCCCAATAATTCTCTCCGAATGCCTTGAAAATGGATTTACCAAGGAAGAAAAAATCAGAGCATACAGGCTTATTACGCTGTCATATCTGTTTTTGAATTACGAAAAAGAAGCCGACGAGACGTATCTGAAATTACTCAGGCTTTCTCCTGAGTTTCAGGTCAATGAGGAAATTGATCCGATGGAGCTTATCAACCATCATGCGAAATTTACCACAAAGCCAATATTCTACCTGAATCCATTAAAAATTGGTTTCAATTTTTCAAGCGTAAATGTCACCAACGAATTTAGTCTCTCGTCTCCTATCGATACTCCTGACAAATATTCTCCGCAAGTCGGGTTTAATGCTGGATTTGGAGCTGAGATGGTCATATACCAGAACATCCATCTTGCTGCTGAATTCCTGATCTCCGGCGAAACGTTTCACCAGCAAACTACGCATTGGGACTTCTACATCACCGACATGGATTATTCATTTACGAAGTTTCAGGTGCCAATTATGGTAAAATATAATGTATTCAGGGGAAAAGTGAATCCATTTGTTTCCGCCGGTGTAAGTCCGGTTTATGTCGCAAAAACATCCGTTAATAATCTGGAGGGCGTATATCGGGTGGCAACAGACAATACAAGCGGTTATGAAGAATTCCCAGTTCAGCCGCGTCCGGAGATTAGCACAACGGCTCTGAGAAATCAATTCAATTATTCATTACTGTTTGGAGCAGGGTTAAACTATAAAATTGGGTTGAATTATCTGGTTTTTGAAGCGCGATATTCCAATGGCATGATGAATATGGTGAAAACAGAAAACCGTTGGCGGGAGGATTTTGTAGAAGGCAGGGCGCTCAAATTTCCATCAGGTCATGTAGATGATGATTTTAAACTAAACAGTGTTTCTATTTTCGTTGGCTTTGTAAAGCCACTTTATAAACCGAGAAAGTTAAAGTGATATTCTTCCGTAACATATTGATAAGTCGCACCCATGGATTTTTGTCGATTTTCCAGATGATGATACTTGGCATGGCATTATTATTTTCAAGCTGCAATACTTCGGAAGTAATTCCGGAAGACCAGGAGGTCTTTATAAAATTGTATGGCGGCAATGGCTCTGACGAAGGGTACGACATTCTTCAATTAGATGATGAGGGATTCATACTGGTGGGATCGACTACATCAAATACACTTGGTGATAAGGATGTCCTCGTGATCCGGACCGATAAAGATGGCAATGAATTGTGGAAGAGTCATGTTGGCCGGCAGGGCAATGATATCGGACGATCAGTTATATTGGGCAACAATGGCTCACTCTATATCTGTGGAGAATCTGTTCAGTCAGCCTTACCGGTTACCGGATTCCGTGATGTATATGTGCTGAATGTATCTACAGCTGACGGAAACCTGATCAGCGAAAGAGTATTTGGTGATTCGTTGCGTGATGAATTTGGCACCGATATTATCAATTCCGTAAACAATGGTTTTTTAATCACTTCTACCCGGGTGTACACTGATTCTACTGTATTTTATATGATTGAAACAGATCAATCGCTCAATCCCATACAAGAACGCATAGCCCGAAAAAGAGGAAGCGACAGCTTCAGCAGTACATCAGCAGTGAGTACGAGTTCGGATGTTAGTCTCAATCCATATTATTGTTTTGGAACGGTCTTCGAATCGGTGCTTGGCGTCAATAAGTTTTTATCATTTAAGTTCAGAACAACAGGCGATCAGGCCATCGATCCCGAAGTTTATGGATTCAATACCGGAGATTCGTTTTGCACGGATGTTATCCAGTCCACAGATAATGGTTTTTATATGTGTGGTTATTTCCAGGAGGGAAATGTAAGCGAGGAAATGGTCGTAAAAATAAACGATCGTCGACAGGAAATCTGGACGAAAACCTATCCCAATGAATACAACAGAAGCGTTGGGGATGCTGGTATTTTTCAAACGGCCGATGGCGGCTTTGTGGTTACTTCAGTGATACAGTTGGATGATCCAAAAAATGATGAAATAAGCTTGCTGCGGTTAGATGCAGCAGGAGATGTTGTTTGGAGAAATACGTTCGGAAGTGATGAAGATGACAGAGGGGCAGGGGTAATTGAGATGAATGACGGCGGGTTTGCCATTGTCGGAACGGTTGGTTTTGAAATCAACACGAATTCCCAATCAAAGCTTTGCCTGATAAAGGTGAATAAGGATGGTAATCTCATCACCAGTAAGTAGTAAGAGTAAGATAAAATGGTTACAAAAGCATTGGATGGAATATTTAACAATGGGTTTTAAATGATTTTTAATTGTCGTAAATGAAGCAAGGCTACAAAACTTTTTTTAAGAGATTGAAATTACTGGCATTCTTACCATTTATTTTTCTTTCGATCAATTCCTATGCTCAGTGCGCATTCACCAATCTCAATGCATCCTATTGTGTTACTGATCCGGATTTCACGCTCACCGGCGGAACCAGCTATTTTGGTACTGGAGTTTCAGGAACCACTTTCAGTCCTTCAATTGCTGGTGTAGGGACACATCAGATTGTAACGACCGATGGAGACCGCCTTCCACTTATACATTAGTTACATCAGGGAACATTTAACAGAATCATAGCGGCGGGTACAACTTTAGCTCTTGGAGACGATTCAGAAATTCCTGTTGCACTTCCATTTACCTTTAATTTTTACGGAAACGATTATAACTCAGTAAATATTGGTTCCAACCTTGTTGTAGGCTTTGGATCTTCTGTGACAACCGGTACAAATCAAGGGTTACCTAATGGGGCAGATCCTGATAACCTGATTGCCGGAGCGTGGGATGATCGATCGAGGCCGGCGGAACTATAAAGTATTTTACAACCGGGACATCACCCTTTAGATTTTTTGTCAGTTGATTACGATGCTGTCCCCCGTCAAGGTGGATTATATAATAATACTGCCCAAATCCAGATGTATGAAACAACCAATGTTATTGAGATCGCACTCGACTTCGGTAGGCTTCGGAACAGGCGGCAATCAGGGAACACAAGGGTATCGAAATTGATAAATGGTTCCAGTGCTCTGGTACCGACAGGAAGGAACAATACAGGTTGGAATCCAACAAATGATTATGTAGCCTTTGTGCCTACATGCGTAGACATAAGGACAGTTACAATTGACGACCAACCCACGATTGTGATGCTGGTGTGGACATCGCTCAGTGCAACAATGCTATTTTCACTATGTCTGCCAATTCGCCGTTTGTAGGGACTGGATTGTGGACAATAGAGTCGGGTCCTGGTGTAATTACAAATGCAACTAGTCCTGTTACAACGATTACGGGAGTCACAGCGGGAGATGGAAGTATCCCTACTGTTGTGCGATGGACAATTAGCAATGGTATTTGCACACCGAGCTATGAAGATATCAGTTTAAGGAATTACAGTTTCACCAGTGGCCAATGCGGGGACGGATGGCAATATTTGTGGTATAGGAGTAGCTAATCCATTTACATTTAGTGGAATTGCCAGCACAGGTACAGGTACCTGGACCCAAATTAGTGGTCCGGGAATCTCAACTTTTAGTGACAATCAGGATGCAGTTAGTGACGTAACAGTCAATACCTCCGGAACATATGTATATCGATGGACCGAAGTCTCAGGAAGTTGCACTGATTTTGATGAAGTAACAGTAAATTTTTATTCGCCTTTATTGGTACAGGCAGGTAATGATCAAATCGTTTGTAATGGGACAACAGTTACATTAGGAAATTCTCCAACAGCTGTTGGTGGAGATGGAAATTACACCTACTCTTGGACAAGTATACCAGCTGGATTCATTTCAAGTACTTCAAATCCGGCAGCGACTGCAACCGCAACGACTACTTTTCAGGTAACAGTTTCAGATGGAAGTGTTTGTGCAGATGTTTCTGATGATATCCTGCTATTATTGTTAACGAACTACCATTAATCACGGTCCAGCCTGATCCGGCGCAGACGGTGTGCGAAGGCAGTGCAGCGAGTTTCACGGTCACCGCGACAGGGACAGGGCTAACGTATCAGTGGAAGAAGAACGGCGTAGACATCGTTGGAGCGACCGGATCGACCTACACGATACCGGCGACAGTGACAGCAAGTGCAGGCACCTACACAGTCGTGGTGAGCGGTACCTGTACCCCGGGAGTCACGAGCAGCGCCTCGGTACTGACGATCAATGAAGCGCCGGAAGTTATTCACGAATCCAGTGAGCCAGACCGTATGCGCGGGTCAGAGTGTCACGTTCAGTGTGAATGCAGGAGTGACGACCAGCCCGACGTACCAGTGGAGAAAAAATAGTGTAGATATACCAGGGGCGACCAACGCCACCTATACAGTAGCGGCAACAGTGGCGGGCGATGCAGGCAGCTACGATGTGGTAGTGAGCGGATCCTGCGCCGGCACAGCGACGAGTACGGTGGCGGCATTAACGATCAACGCGTTACCAAATATCAGTGGTCAGCCGGTAGCGGCGCAGACGGTGTGCGAAGGCAGTGCAGCGAGTTTCACGGTCACCGCGACAGGGACAGGGCTAACGTATCAGTGGAAGAAGAACGGCGTAGACATCGTTGGAGCGACCGGATCAGACCTACACGATACCGGCGACAGTGACGGCAAGTGCAGGCACCTACACAGTCGTGGTGAGCGGCACCTGTACCCCCAGGAGTCACGAGCAGCGCCTCGGTACTGACGATCAATGAAGCGCCGGAAGTTATCACGAATCCAGTGAGCCAGACCGTATGCGCGGGTCAGAGTGTCACGTTCAGTGTGAATGCAGGAGTGACGACCAGCCCGACGTACCAGTGGAGAAAAAAATAGTGTAGATATACCAGGGGGCGACCAACGCCACCTATACAGTAGCGGCAACAGTGGCGGGCGATGCAGGCAGCTACGATGTGGTAGTGAGCGGATCCTGCGCCGGCACAGCGACGAGTACGGTGGCGGCATTAACGATCAACGCGTTACCAAATATCAGTGGTCAGCCGGTAGCGGCGCAGACGGTGTGCGAAGGCAGTGCAGCGAGTTTCACGGTCACCGCGACAGGGACAGGGCTAACGTATCAGTGGAAGAAGAACGGCGTAGACATCGTTGGAGCGACCGGATCGACCTACACGATACCGGCGACAGTGACGGCAAGTGCAGGCACCTACACAGTCGTGGTGAGCGGCACATGCACCCCCAGGAGTCACGAGCAGCGCCTCGGTACTGACGATCAATGAAGCGCCGGAAGTTATCACGAATCCAGTGAGCCAGACCGTATGCGC
Source organism: Cyclobacteriaceae bacterium (assembly GCA_034523095.1). Classification (GTDB taxonomy): domain Bacteria; phylum Bacteroidota; class Bacteroidia; order Cytophagales; family Cyclobacteriaceae; genus JAAUQL01. The sequence continues at coordinate 86,742 of JAXHKU010000033.1, forward strand.
GGGTCAGAGTGTCACGTTCAGTGTGAATGCAGGAGTGACGACCAGCCCGACGTACCAGTGGAGAAAAAATAGTGTAGATATACCAGGGGCGACCAACGCCACCTATACAGTAGCGGCAACAGTGGCGGGCGATGCAGGCAGCTACGATGTGGTAGTGAGCGGATCCTGCGCCGGCACAGCGACGAGTACGGTGGCGGCATTAACGATCAACGCGTTACCAAAATATCAGTGGTCAGCCGGTAGCGGCGCAGACGGTGTGCGAAGGCAGTGCAGCGAGTTTCACGGTCACCGCGACAGGGACAGGGCTAACGTATCAGTGGAAGAAGAACGGCGTAGACATCGTTGGAGCGACCGGATCGACCTACACGATACCGGCGACAGTGACGGCAAGTGCAGGCACCTACCACAGTCGTGGTGAGCGGTACATGCACACCAGGAGTCACGAGCAGCGCCTCGGTACTGACGATCAATGAAGCGCCGGAAGTTATCACGAATCCAGTGAGCCAGACCGTATGCGCGGGTCAGAGTGTCACGTTCAGTGTGAATGCAGGAGTGACGACCAGCCCGACGTACCAGTGGAGAAAAAATAGTGTAGATATACCAGGGGCGACCAGACGCCACCTATACAGTAGCGGCAACAGTGGCGGGCGATGCAGGCAGCTACGATGTGGTAGTGAGCGGATCCTGCCGCCGGCACAGCGACGAGTACGGTGGCGGCATTAACGATCAACGCGTTACCAAATATCAGTGGTCAGCCGGTAGCGGCGCAGACGGTGTGCGAAGGCAGTGCAGCGAGTTTCACGGTCACCGCGACAGGGACAGGGCTAACGTATCAGTGGAAGAAGAACGGCGTAGACATCGTTGGAGCGACCGGATCGACCTACACGATACCGGCGACAGTGACGGCAAGTGCAGGCACCTACACAGTCGTGGTGAGCGGTACATGCACACCAGGAGTCACGAGCAGCGCCTCGGTACTGACGATCAATGAAGCGCCGGAAGTTATCACGAATCCAGTGAGCCAGACCGTATGCGCGGGTCAGAGTGTCACGTTCAGTGTGAATGCAGGAGTGACGACCAGCCCGACGTACCAGTGGAGAAAAAATAGTGTAGATATACCAGGGCGACCAACGCCACCTATACAGTAGCGGCAACAGTGGCGGGCGATGCAGGCAGCTACGATGTGGTAGTGAGCGGATCCTGCGCCGGCACAGCGATGAGTACGGTGGCGGCATTAACGATCAACGCGTTACCAAATATCAGTGGTCAGCCGGTAGCGGCGCAGACGGTGTGCGAAGGCAGTGCAGCGAGTTTCACGGTCACCGCGACAGGGACAGGGCTAACGTATCAGTGGAAGAAGAACGGCGTAGACATCGTTGGAGCGACCGGATCGACCTACACGATACCGGCGACAGTGACGGCAAGTGCAGGCACCTACACAGTCGTGGTGAGCGGCACCTGCACCCCAGGAGTCACGAGCAGCGCCTCGGTACTGACGATCAATGAAGCGCCGGAAGTTATCACGAATCCAGTGAGCCAGACCGTATGCGCGGGTCAGAGTGTCACGTTCAGTGTGAATGCAGGAGTGACGACCAGCCCGACGTACCAGTGGAGAAAAAATAGTGTAGATATACCAGGGGCGACGCAACGCCACCTATACAGTAGCGGCAACAGTGGCGGGCGATGCAGGCAGCTACGATGTGGTAGTGAGCGGATCCTGCGCCGGCACAGCGACGAGTACGGTGGCGGCATTAACGATCAACGCGTTACCAAATATCAGTGGTCAGCCGGTAGCGGCGCAGACGGTGTGCGAAGGCAGTGCAGCGAGTTTCACGGTCACCGCGACAGGGACAGGGCTAACGTATCAGTGGAAGAAGAACGGCGTAGACATCGTTGGAGCGACCGGATCGACCTACACGATACCGGCGACAGTGACGGCAAGTGCAGGCACCTACACAGTCGTGGTGAGCGGTACCTGTACCCCGGGAGTAACGAGCAGCGCCTCGGTACTGACGATCAATGAAGCGCCGGAAGTTATCACGAATCCAGTGAGCCAGACCGTATGCGCGGGTCAGAGTGTCACGTTCAGTGTGAATGCAGGAGTGACGACCAGCCCGACGTACCAGTGGAGATAAAAATAGTGTAGATATACCAGGGGCGACCAACGCCACCTATACAGTAGCGGCAACAGTGGCGGGCGATGCAGGCAGCTACGATGCGGTAGTGAGCGGATCCTGCGCCGGCACAGCGACGAAGTACGGCGGCGGCATTAACGATCAACGCGTTACCAATATAGTGGTCAGCCGGTAGCGGCGCAGACGGTGTGCGAAGGCAGTGCAGCGAGTTTCACGGTCACCGCGACAGGGACAGGGCTACGTATAGTGGAAGAAGAACGGCTAACATCGTTGGAGCGACCGATCGACCTACACGATACCGGCGACAGTGACGGAAGTGCAGGCACCACCCAGTCGTGGTGAGCGGCACCTGTGCACCCCAGGAGTCACGAGCAGCGCCTCGGTACTGACGATCAATGAAGCGCCGGAAGTTATCACGAATCCAGTGAGCCAGACCGTATGCGCGGGTCAGAGTGTCACGTTCAGTGTGAATGCAGGAGTGACGACCAGCCCGACGTACCAGTGGAGAAAAAATAGTGTAGATATACCAGGGGCACAACGCCACCTATACAGTAGCGGCAACAGTGGCGGGCATGCAGGCAGCTACGATGTGGTAGTGAGCGGATCCTGCGCCGGCACAGCGACGAGTACGGTGGCGGCGTTAACGATCAACGCGTTACCAAATATCAGTGGTCAGCCGGTAGCGGCGCAGACGGGTGTGCGAAGGCAGTGCAGCGAGTTCACGGTCACCGCGACAGGGACAGGGCTAACGTATCAGTGGAAGAACGGCGTAGACGTCGTTGGAGCGACCGGATCGACCTACACGATACCGGCGACAGTGACGGCAAGTGCAGGCACCTACACAGTCGTGGTGAGCGGCACCTGACCGCGGAGTCACGAGCACGCCTCGGTACGACGATCGTGACGCCGGATATCAGATCAGTGAGCCAACCGTATGCGCGGGTAAGTGTCACGTTCAGTGTGAATGCAGGAGTGACGACCAGCCCGACGTACCAGTGGAGAAAAAATAGTGTAGATATACCAGGGGCGACCACGCCACCTATACGAGTAGCGGCAACAGTGGCGGGCGATGCGGGCAGCTACGATGTGGTAGTGAGCGGATCCTGCGCCGGCACAGCGACGAGTACGGTGGCGGCATTAACGATCAACGCGTTACCAAATATCAGTGGTCAGCCGGTAGCGGCGCAGACGGTGTGCGAAGGCAGTGCAGCGAGTTTCACGGTCACCGCGACAGGGACAGGGCTAACGTATCAGTGGAAGAAGAACGGCGTAGACATCGTTGGAGCGACCGGATCGACCTACACGATACCGGCGACAGTGACGGCAAGTGCAGGCACCTACACAGTCGTGGTGAGCGGCACATGCACACCAGGAGTCACGAGCAGCGCCTCGGTACTGACGATCAATGAAGCGCCGGAAGTTATCACGAATCCAGTGAGCCAGACCGTATGCGCGGGTCAGAGTGTCACGTTCAGTGTGAATGCAGGAGTGACGACCAGCCCGACGTACCAGTGGAGAAAAAATAGTGTAGATATACCAGGGGCGACCAACGCCACCTATACAGTAGCGGCAACAGTGGCGGGCGATGCGGGCAGCTACGATGTGGTAGTGAGCGGATCCTGCGCCGGCACAGCGACGAGTACGGCAGTACTATTGACTGTAAATGATATACCTGTGGCAACAATAACCTCTGGTTCCGGTGATGTATGTGGATTAACGCAAAACCTCTCGGCATCAATCACATCTGGCACTGGTGGAGTTTGGACTATGATAAAGTGGCCCCAGGGACAATGACATTTGGATCAGGAACCTCACTGTCGACAACTGCAACTGCTGGTGCTTATGGTATCTATATTATTCGTTGGACTGAGAATAATAATGGATGCTCAGATAGCCAGGATATTACTATCAATTATCAAAAGATTCCAGATATCAGTTACACCAATACTGACATCTGTAGTGGGCAACAAACGAATATTCAACTGTCCAATCCAAACGCTACCCCATTTTCAACATTTACCTGGGTGGTTCAAAGTGTTGATCCCGGAATTTCTGGCGCAGCAAATGGTTCTGGAAGTACGATTTCTCAAACCCTAATAAATTCATCTGGTGTTGCTGGAAATGTGACCTATCGGGTAACTCCAATTGGCAAATGGATGCAGTGGTAGCTCTACAGATGTTGTCCAGGCCGTAATTATCAGCAGTACTGCATATGCAGGAGCTTCAGCTCAAACCTGCGAAGATGCATCATATACTGTAAACGACGCAACGGCCTCCAACTTTGCTACAATTGGGTGGACTCATAACGGCAATGGAACACTAAATAGTGCAAATACATTAAATCCAACCTATAATCCCGTAGCATCAGATGCTGGTAATACGGTAATTTTGACGCTGACGGCAAGTGGCAATGGAAGTTGCTCTGACGCCGTTTCCGCCAAGGCATTATTAGTGAAACCAATTCCGGCCTTCACTATAATAAATAATCCATCTGAACCTTCCACGATCAATAGTGGTGAGTAAAACCGACATTGATTTACAAATAACAACATCTGGAGGGTTAGTTACATTATCCAATGTTATGGTGAGTTCAGCTAGTCTTACTGGCTATTCTTCTATAGGGACCATTTATGCGGATGGATTTAAGTTAGAGAATATTCTTACAAACAATTCAAATAATCCCCAATGGGTCGATTATCGGTTTACTGCCTCTGCCAATGGTTGTACTTAATCCTGCATCACAAACAGTAAGGGTCATTGTAAACCCAGCTCCGCAGATGACAGTAACTAACTTCGCACCAACATTGTGTCCGGGCGAGTTAACTGATATTGAAGTAAACAGCGTTACTGCCAATGCTGAAATAGAATCATAGGCGTGACGATAAGCCCCGATCCGGGAGGAGTTTCCAATTATACCGCCGTGGGGACGAATGGACAGCCCGTGTCAGGATCCCCTGGTCTAATAGCTGATAATCTGGTTAATAATACCGATAACATACAGACAATTACCTACCGGTTTGAAGTAAGTGCCAGTGGATTTACCAGTTCTTCGATACAAACAGCCGTTGTGAATGTAAATCCAGCGCCTACAATGACTATCACAAATACCAATCTGGTGATCAATAGTGGCGGAATGACAGATATACTCTATTAATACACTGACGGAAAATGGACAGGTTAGGCTGAAAAGTGTGGTTAAAACAGATCCTGGACTTACCGGGGAATACTGCTGCGGGAGCATTATTCCCGAATGGCACCAGATTGCAGGATGTTTTGGTAGATAATACAACCAGTCCACAAACAATCACATATGAGTTTGAGGTTATCGCAAACGGTTGTATTAACGCAACGACGATTACTGCTGTTGTCACAGTCAATCCAACACCAGAGATGACCATAACAAACAACGCCCCGACGCTGTGTCCCGGAGCATCGACTGATATCCAGGTCAGCAGTGTAACGGCAAATGCCGATGAGAACTTATAGGGGTAACGATAAGTCCCGACGCAGGAGGAGTGTCCAATTTTACGGTTGTAGGCACGAAATGGACAGCCGTGTCCGGATTCCTGGGATAATAGCTGATAATCTGGTTAATAATACCGATAACATACAGACAATTACCTACCGGTTTGAGGTAAGTGCCAGCGGGTTTACAAGCACGGCAATACAGACAGCGGTGGTGACGGTGAATCCGGTACCTACCATGACTATCACAAATACCAATCTGGTGATCAATAGTGGCGGTACGACAGATATCCTTATCAATACGCTGACTGAAAATGGTCAGGTAAGATTGAAGAGTGTGGTAAAATCCGACCCGGACTTACCGGTAATACAGCAGCTGGAGCATCATTCCCGGATGGTACCAGGTTAGAGGATGTATCGATTAACAACACAAATGCGCCACAGACCATAACTTACGAATTCGAAGTGCGGGCAAATGGGTGTATCAATGCCGCAACCACTACTGAAGTGGTGACCGTCAATCCAACACCAGAGATGACCGTAACAAACAACGCCCCGACGCTGCGTCCCGGATCATCGACTGATATACAGGTCAGCAGTGTAACGGCCAATGCCCAGATAGAACTTATTGGGGTAACGATAAGTCCCGATGCGGGAGGAGTGTCCAATTACACGGGTAGTCGGCACGACATGGACAGCTGCGTCCGGATTCCCCGGGTAATAGCTGATAATCTGGTTAATAGTACCGATAACATACAGACAATAACCTACCGGTTTGAGGTAAGTGCCAGCGGGTTTACAAGCACGGCAATACAAACAGCGGTGGTGACGGTGAATCCCTGCACCTACCATGACAATAACAAATACAAATCTTGTGATCAACAGTGGCGGTCACGACAGATACCTGTATCAATACGCCGACTGAAAATGGTCAGGTAAGATTGAAGGGAGTAGAAAATCCGACCCCGGACTTACCGGTAATACAATAGCAGGAGCTTTATTCCCTGACGGTACCAGATTAGAGGATGTATTGATTAACAACACAAATGCGCCACAGACCATAACATACGAATTCGAAGTGCGGGCAAATGGGTGTATCAATGCCGCAACCATTACTGAAATGGTGACAGTCAATCCAACACCAGAGATGACCGTAACAAACAACGCCCCGACGCTGTGTCCCGGATCATCGACTGATATACAGGTCAGCAGTGTAACGGCCAATGCCGAGATAGAACTTATTGGGGTAACGATAAGTCCCGATGCGGGAGGAGTGTCCAATTATACTGTCGTGGGGACAAAAATGGACTTCCGTGTCCGGATTCCCCGGGATAATAGCTGATAATCTGGTTAATAGTACCGATAACATACAGACAATTACCTACCGGTTTGAGGTAAGTGCCAGCGGGTTTACAAGCACAGCAATACAAACAGCGGTAGTAACGGTGAATCCTGCACCTAAAATGACTATCACAAATACAAATCTTGTGATCAACAGTGGCGGTATGACTGACATTTTATTGAACACGCCGACTGAAAATGGTCAGGTAAGATTGAAGAGTGTGGTAAAATCCGACCCGGGCTTAACAGGTAATACCACTGTTGGGGCATCTTTCCCGGACGGAACGAGAATTGAGGACGTGTTGTTTAACAGCACCAATGGATCTCAGTCCATAACCTATGAATTTGAGGTAAGTGCAAATGGATGTCTCGATCCTGTAACAATCCTTGCAACGGTAAATGTTGTTCCGGTTGCTACAATGACAATTACCAATAATGTGCCGATCATATGTTCTTCCGAGAATGCTGATATTACCTTGAGCAGTACTACCGTAGGAGCGATCATTGAATTGATTGCAGTTAATACAACACCAAATGCGGGCTCCGTTTCAGGTATTACTCCTGTCAACACTACATGGAATGTATTCCCGACTAGCATCCTGGATAACCTTCAAAACAATTCCAATAGTACCCAGAAGGTAGAATACATATTTCAGGTGAGCGTCGGTGGCAACATCAATCCTATAGTACAAATTGTGACTGTTGATGTAAAGCCGACCCCGAATATTGCCGCCTTTGGTTCAGGTATTTGCAGTGGAGATGTTACTAATATTGATATATGGAATCCAAATGGAGTTAATTTTACGGTGTTTAATTGGGTTACGCTGAGTACCGGCGTTGTTACCGGTGCTGGCAGTGGAACAGGTAACAAAATTGCACAACAACTTTTCAATGTATCGCCGTCGCTGGATGCTGTGGTTTATCGGATATATTCAAGCGCCCAGTCGTGTATCGGAGATTCAATTGAAATTAATCAATTCGTCAACCCAAGGAACATTGCGAATGCTGGGACTGATACCGTTGTGTGTCAGGGCACGCCGTCCATTGTGGTTGAAACAGCAAGTATCGGCGGCAGCGCAACAAATGTCGACTGGACGGTTTTATCAGGTGGTGGATCGTTACTAAATGCAAATTCCCTTGTACCAACCTATGTTCCGAATCCAGCTAATGAGATTGGAACGGTTTATTTACAGATGACAGCATCCGATACCAGTGTTTGTCCGGCAGTCTCCGATATTACCGCAATAATAATAAATGCAATTCCAACCGTGGAAGCAGGACCTGATCAAACGATTTGCGAATCGGATGTCGCCCTATTGTCAGATGCCGTAATCGGAGGTAGTACCAATGCGATCACGTGGACGGATTCAACCGGACTTGGGACATTTTTACCAAATGCCAACACGCTAAATGCATTTTTTGTTCCGGCTGCTTCGCAAGTCGGCTCCAAAGTAAAACTCTATATTACAACCAACGATCCTGCTGGTCCATGTGGTTGGGTAATTGATTCCTTGTCGATTACAATAAATGGTGCTCCGGTTGTAAACGCCGGGTCAAATCAGACTATTTGTGAAGCGGACAGTGCATATCTTAGTGACGCATCAATCGGTGGTACTGCATCAAGCGTTATATGGAGTGGTGGTTCAGGGAGTTTCTATCCTAACAATACCACACTTAATGCCTACTATCGACCGGCTATTTCTGAAATAGGTTCATCTGTCACATTAACAGTGACGTCAAACGACCCAGATGGCGCAGGACCATGTGGTACTGCCCAGGATCAGGTTGTAATTACCATCAATAAAGCACCCGAAGTCGATGCTGGTCTGGATAGAATTATTTGCGAAACGTCCAATGTGACCCTTAATGGTTCTATTGGCGGAGCTGCTACCAATGCCACGTGGTCAACTGCCGGTGATGGCAGCTTCAGTTTTGTCGGGGATCTGAACTCCAAATATTTCCCAGGCCCAAATGATATACTTAACTCAGGAGTCACACTTACGCTTACTACCAATGATCCGGCAGGTCCGTGTTCCTTCGTCAGCGATGTTGTATTTATTCAGATTGATCAAGCGCCAACCACGAATGCAGGATTATATGCACCCATTTGTATTGGTGATACTGTAGATTGAACGGGACGATTGGTGGATCTGCAAGTTCATTGACCTGGACAGGTGGGACAGGTATTTTCATTAATGCCAACCAGCTAAACGCCAGATATGTCCCTGCAACCCAGGAACAAGGAACATTTGTTCTGCTGACATTAACTACTGATGACCCGGCGGGTGTCTGTTTCGCAGCTTCGTCACAATCTTCTGTACTTGTCAACAGGCTGCCAAATCCAAACTTTTTCGGGCTTGATGCTGCTTACCAGGTAGATGATCCTTCTGGAAATTTAGCAGGCTTCCCAACTCCTGGTATTTTCAGTGGTCCTGGAATAGTGCTAAATACGTTTGTTCCCGTCATCGCTGATACCGGCGTACATGTTATCAGATATACACATACCGATATAAATGGATGTACGAATTATGCAGAACAATCCACAGTAGTGTTTGCGTTGCCTGAAGTAGAAATTGGAAATCCCGGTCCGTATTGTTTAAATGAAAATCCTACCGATCCGGTAAATATGCTGCCAAGAACTTCCAAAGTCGGCTTTACAGACAGCTGGTCAGGGAACAATGTTTTCTCTCAAATCGTTGCCGGTAAGTTGGAGTATTTCTTTAATATACCTGTTGCCGGAGTTGGTTTCCATCAGGTGAACTATACGATTGTTGATGATAATACCGGTGCAGTTACCAATGAGCCCCGATTCATTATCGTCAATGATGTTCCAAAAGTCGATTTTACCAGTGCCAATAACTGTATTGCCGATACTATTCAATTCGTCGATTTATCAGTTCTTGATAGCGCCAATGTTTTCAATGATTTTATCGCCAGTTGGTCATGGGAAATTGGAGCAAATCTGGACCACACGAGTACCGATCAAAATCCAAGAATTAAATTTGACGAAAACAAACCGGATAGTTACTATATCCGTCTTACGGAAGTCACTAAATATAACTGTTCAGCCTTTAAAACAGCTGAAATAGCAATAGGTGCCATTCCGCAGCCCATATTTACCAGTTCCAATTTATCATTTGGTCAGCTATCCATTTTCACCGATGTCACACCAAGACCGACACTAAGTCAGGCTTTCCCGGCAGGATATACAGATCCAACCACCTCAAAAGATTCTATTTGGTGGGATTTTGAGGAAGCTACAATTAATGGAGACTGGGCAACATACAATACAGTTAATCATCAGTTCAGCCAGGGAAATAAAGAGTATTTTGTCACCATGACTGTTAAAACGAACCTGGGCTGTAGTAATAGCTTATCCATACCGGTTTCGGTTATACAATCCATAAGTACTCTTCCCATATGTAGAGAATTTTGAGAGCTTCAATTCCCAAGCCTATCGCGGTGATAGCGCAAGCTGGCAGTTGAAAATTCCGAATGGCACCGTAATATCAGGAACTTCTAAAGCATGGGTGACCAGCAATGCCCAAAATCATCATAATGACAATGAAAACTCCTATGTCTCCCTCCCGGCATTTGACCTCAGGTCACTTGTGCGACCAATGCTTTCACTTGACATCTGGTCAAATGCAGAAAGTACGAGGGATGGCGCGGCATTACAGTATTCCTATGACGGTGGTCTGTGGTACACCTTGGTTGATCCAAATGAACAAATTGCCAAAGACCCAATACAACAGATTGGTGTAAACTGGTATAACGAAAAAGGTCTCGTAAGCAGACCGGGTGATGCCGATATCCTTGGCACAATTGGCAATAATAGCTCTGGCTATGGATGGACGGGTATTGATACCGCCTGGAGATCTGCCAGATTCCCGTTGGATAGTATCCGGGACAGGCAACCTGCGGGTAATAGCTCAGTGAGATTCAGGGTTGTATTTAGCAGTGACCAACAAAATCCTGGCGGCACTACCTACGACGGCTTTGCATTTGATAATCTGTTTATCGGCGAACGAACTCATAACGTATTATTTGAGCATTTCGATAACCTGAGTGCAGGGAATAAAATCACATCTACGAATGCACTGGCGGATAAATATACCCTCGATATGATACCCTTGCAATATCATAATGATTACCCTGAACCGGACACTATTTACAATAATAACCCATTCCCGGTGGAGACGAGAGGTACAATTTACAATCTCAATCAGTCGCCTAAGTCGTTTATGGATGGCATTAAAGAATATAATTATAGCGGTACGTTGATTGAAGATTACCAAATCATCAATCGCTCACTGGTAGATCCATTGTTCGATGTTCAGGTTACCTACACTGTGCTTGGTGAAAGTAGTATTGATGTGAATGTCACAGTTACAGCTAAAAAGGATTTTGCTCAGCCGATCGTTATTAATGTAATGCCGATCGAGACGGAAATTGACAATCCGAATATCAACCAGCCTTTGGGAATCGATTCACTCAACAACATCGTGAAAGATATGCTTCCATCCGGCGGCTATCCGATCAATTCGACCTGGACTACGGGCGCTTCGCAATCCTTCTCCGTGAACTGGGATCTGGATAGATTGAGCAAGAATAATGTAATCTATGATACTACGAAGCTTGGCTTGGTTGTTTTCGTTCAGAATGATGTGAACAATGGAACGCGCGAAGTTTATCAGTCAGCATTTGTGAAATTACCTGCATTGAAGAAAACTGTGATCACCGGGCTGGAAGATGAGTTGAATATTTCCAAAATCAAAGACGCTGAGATTTATCCAAACCCGGCTCAGAATTACCTGAAAGTATCCGTTTCCGATGAATTGACCCGTGATGTTGATTGGGTGATTTTTGACCAAAGGGGTGTGCGACTTCTCAATGGTACATTTAACGAAGGTGAAAAACTATATGATCTGAATGTCAGCAGCCTGCCAAATGGCCTGCATCTCATGGTTGTGGAAAATGAAAATGGAGGCAGGGTAATTCGGAAAAATTATTATTCAGCGATAATCCTGAATTCATAGAATCTTAAAGCCGGTCAGTTTTTAACGCCGGCTTTATTTTTAGTCCCGATAATACCCTTGGTGATTTCAATAAAATAGCTTCCCATACCAGGGCCAACCCAATTCATCACTCTTACTTCATCATGTGTGCAGGTATCGTAGTGTCTGTCTTCGGTGATGTAGCCGATATATGCACCATTGAAACTGGTAATGAAGAGTTGCTTCCCCTGGATTTCCGCCAATGAATCAAGGTGGTTATTGATTGAAAGCTCGCCAGAGAAATCACACGGCATGCCGATCAGCAAAATATTCCCAATGTCCAGGACATATATTTCACCCTTTAACGACCCGAAAAAACTGTCGAAAACCCAGCTTCGCAATCGCAAATTTTCGGTGAGCCGCAACTGCGGTGGCGGTAACGCCAGCTCCAAATGCCCATGACCCGTGGAAGTATTTTCTGAAAAATTAATACCCGATAATTGGGATGCTATCTTTTCGGCCAAAAACTTCCCGGCCACCTCTATACGTTCCTGACCTTTCGGTAATTTTAGCTTGATGGAATGGCTGCCAACCATACCGGCGCAAAACATGGCAAACTCCACATCAGGTAGTTTCTCAAGCTCGTCGGTCAATACACCGGGATAATCGCGACTCAATTCGCGACTATGTGAATTGAGATTTGTTGCATGGCCGGAAAATGCGGTAACAATAGCCATTTTTCCATCCGCTTTTTTTAATACAAAAGCCCTGATAAAGGGGTCTTTGCTTCCATCTGGTGATAGTCGGTTTGCCACTATTTCGCCGGCGTCAGCTTTAATGAAGCCAATATTGACCTCAGCCATTTTATCCTGTGCCGATACTACAGATTCAACGATTCGACCAGCCAACATAGATTGGATACCCGTATCAAAATTTCCAAAGGCCAGCCGACCGACGATCGATTTGTCCCAGTTTCCAAAACCGCTATGTGTATGTGTCGCTGAAAAAATATAGAGGTTGTGCGAAAACCCAGTGGCTCAAGGGCCAAAGCTACTTCATTCCTTATTTGCCGTGGAACCATCAACATATCGAGGCTGATGATGGCTGCTTTGGTGTCGCCATTGGTAAGTACAACGGTATTGCAATACAGAGAATCATGAACCGAATTGTACTTGGAGCGAGGGCCATAACCCGCCATTGAAACCGGTGCCGGCGGGGTGATATTTACCCTGGCCCAGCCGGCAAATAATTCATTTTCTCCAGAGGTGGTATGGAGCGTGGCATTTTGCGACTTATCTACGGTTCCCCTCAATTCAGCACGATCCTCCCAGCGGCGGTAATCGATCGGCGCAATCAGTAATGAACCAAGTAATAGAAATGAGCCAAGGATGATGAGGGCAACAATTATTATCTTCCTAAACATGGGAGAAAGCTGATTTTATACCCGTCAAAGGTATTGCTTTCCATAATAATAAGTCTTTTAGCGGTATATAATGATAAAAAAAGCACAGCCAGCCCAATCTATTCATGGTATTTCTTTAATTTTAACAACAGACAAAACGACTTAAACTCATGACCAGAAAATCCATCTCCTATTTTTGTTTTTCAACCTTTGCATTATTCCTCCTTTTCTCTTGTGAAAAAACCAAGAAGGAGACAACTGAGGCAAGTTCTGAAGCCAACACTACAACACTTGAAGCTCCTGCCAATACTTCCAATACATGGATTGACTCAGCAGAAGCCCAGAATCTGAGCAATACCTGGGTCGCTGAAGAGGACAAAGGCGAACTCACCAACACATGGGCAGAGGATGCATTTAGTACAGAACTTCCTTCATCATCCAGTTCAAACTCCTGGGTCGATGCAGACGGAGAGACGATTTACAAAAAAACGGAAGTGCCCCCTGAATTCGTAGGCGGTAAAGACGCGCTGAACAAGTATTTCAGTGATAATATTAAATATCCGGAGGATGTGCTCCGCGGAAACGTTTACGTCGCATTTGTTGTCACCAAAGAGGGGACTATAAGGGATGCACGGATAGTGAAAGGCATCAATGAAAACTGCGACAAGGAAGCATTGCGCCTTATTAACAATATGCCAGCCTGGGATCCTGGTATGGATAAAGGAAAGATCGTGAGCTCCGTGTATGGCTTGCCGATTATTTTCAGGCCTTAATTGGTGCCTGAGAGTAGCGAATCACCTGATCTTCATTCACCTTTTGATGTTGGTAATCGGGTGGTTTGGTTTATAAACGAAATAACCTGAATCATGAAAATAATGACTGCACAAAAAGGAATTCAGTTTGTAACCTGTCTTGTTTGCCTTCTTCTTATGGTTATAGTCCAGGGAAATGCCCAGCAAGCCAAGGCTGCGGATGAACTGGATAAAAAAGTGTTGGCCTTTCTAAATTCCAGTAAGGACGACTGGAGAAACTGGAATGTGCCTTATGAAGACGGCAAGGTGCTACACGATCTGATTTTGAAAAATAAATATACCTCCGCCCTGGAAATCGGCACATCTACCGGACACTCCACAGTTTGGCTTGCCTGGGCCATGAGCAAAACCGGAGGCAAGGTGATTACCATCGAAATCGATGAGGGCCGGTATAAAACCGCCAAAGAAAACATTAAAAAAGCCGGGCTTGAGCAATATGTTGATGCCCGACTAGCTGATGCACACGAATTGGTGAAGCAATTGCCCGGACCGTTTGACTTTGTTTTTTCCGACGCTGACAAGGATTGGTACACACAGTATTTTATCGATGTTGACCCGAAACTCAAACCGGGCGGATGCTTTACCGCACACAATGTCAGCAATACCTACGGAGGAGCCGGCGAATTTCTGAACCATATAAAAAAGCTCCCGAATTACACCACCACAGTTGACAGCTCCAGTAGTTCGGGCATTTCTATTAGTTATAAGTCGAAGCCATAATTTGTTGAAAGTAGATTCCAGCGAGTTTCTGTCACCCAAACTGGGACTTTTTTCTATCTCCAATATCGTCATTGCCAATATGGTTGGCGCTGGCATTTTTACAACTTCGGGATTGTTAATGGCTGACTTGAAGTCGCCATGGCTGCTGATATCTCTGTGGGTTGTTGGGGGCGTCATTGCATTGGCAGGAGCCTTGTGTTATGGTGAGCTCGGAGCCGCTATGCCACGGGCTGGCGGAGAGTACACTTTTCTTAGCGCGCTGTATAGTCCATTGTTAGGTTTTTTGAGCGGATGGGTATCGTTCGTTGTTGGGTTTTCGGCACCAATTGCAGCGTCGGCGATTGGATTTAGTGAGTATTTGTATCGCGCTTTTCCCGATGCATTTCAAGTGGATGGCCTCGGCGTCAACTGGATTAAAAAAATATGCTCAATCTCCATCATATTGGTTTTCACCGGCATCCATCTGCGGGGAATGGAATTCGGCGCCCGGGTTCAGAACGGACTCACCATACTAAAAATCGCACTGATTATAGTGATTATCAGTTTTGGATTCGCTTTTGGTACAGGCAGTTGGGACCACTTTAATGCGGTAGTTACTGATGCACCAGCTCCCGGTTGGAAAACCATCGGTTTATCGCTTATGTGGATTATGTTTGCATTCAGTGGCTGGAATGCATCCGTATATATTGGTTCAGAAATCCGAAATCCCCGGAAGAATATTCCCCGGTCGTTATTAATCGGAACTGTTACGGTCACACTTATGTATTTGTTTCTCAATGCGCTCTTTGTGTATGCTGTGGAGCCTCACGCCATGTCAGGAGTAATCTCTATTGGAGGTCTGGCTGTAAAAAACCTTTTTGGAATCGAGTACGAGACGTTTTTTTCGTTGTTTATTTCTTTTGCCTTGTTTTCATCGATAAGCGCTTTTATCATTCTGGGTCCACGGGTATATTATGCAATGGCAGCTGACGGTAAGTTTTTCAGCTTTGCCTCTAAGATACATCCACGCTTTGGAGTTCCGGCATATTCGATTATTTTCCAGGCGATCATTTCTATTGCTATTATTCTGTCTGGAACCTTTGATCAGATTTTGACCTACATGGGTTTTTCCCTTGGGATTTTTCCAATTATTACCGTTTACGGTTTATTCAAGCTGAGAAAGGAAAAGAGAAGCACTATTCGTATGCCGGGGTACCCTTTTACGCCGATTATTTTTATAATGGCTGGCATTGGCATGCTTCTGCTTTCCTTTCTGGAGAGACCCACGGAATCTATAATCGCCATTTTCACGGTTTTAGCGGGTCTTCCTGCCTACTATTTATTTGTCCGGAAAAAATCTGTGTCTTAATCTAACAGCTTCCAGCCTTCGCGATATTCCCGCATTACAAATGCATTGGCCTCGTCGAAATTGGTAATTTTCATATTTTTCGCATCCCAATACAGCTTTTTCCTGCCTGGAAAATCATTACCCTTTCCCTGCAACTGATAGCTACGGATGGCCAGGTTGCCCATAAGAACAGCCTCTGTGAAAGGGCCGGCAAATTCGAATGGCGAACTAACTTCTGCATTTCCATGACCTTTGATACACGCATTCACCCAGTCAACATAATGACCTTCCGGAACGCGTTTCAGCGTTTTTGGTACATCGTTGATCTCGTGCTTACGGCTCGTCGGCAATAATATTGGCTCTTCGGAATAGTTACCAATCATTTTCCCCTTAGTGCCTTCAAAGATGACTCCGTTGGTCATGTCGCCCAGTTTATCTGTCGGAAGGACTTCCTCCGGTGTCTGAGGTCGCAATCCACCATCCATCCAGGTGAGTTTTATATCGCCCTTTCCATCAGTCCGTGGGAATTTGAGGTGAATAACCGATGATGCCGGGCAGCTGTCAACATAATTGGCGACCTGGAAAAACCCTGACCAGTTGGTGGTTACACTGCATTCTACTTCAGTCGGATAATCAATGGGAAGCGCGCGGAACACCGGGTCCATGATATGGCATCCCATGTCGCCAAGTGCGCCGGTGCCAAAGGCCCACCATCCGCGCCAGTTGAACGGCAGGTAAGCCGGATTATAATCTATTTTGCTTGCCGGACCGAGCCACAAATCCCAATCTAGTTCTTTGGGGATTTCATACTTTCCGGTAGGAGTAGGGATGCCCTGGGGCCATACAGGCCGGTCGGTCCACGCATATACATTGGTCACGTCGCCGATAAGGCCGGCGTTTATCACCTCCTGAATACGTCGCACCGGCTCTTCCGACGCCCATTGGTTTCCCATCTGGGTAATTACCTTATAATTTTTTGCAGCCTCAGCCAGAACCCGCGCTTCTTTAATGCTGTATGTTAAAGGTTTCTGAACATAAACATGTTTGCCAAGTTGCATAGCGGCCAGTGCTGCAGTGGCGTGAACGTGGTCGGGTGTAGAGACTACTACGGCGTCGATGTTTTTATTTTCCTTTTCCAGCATCTGCCTGAAGTCCTTGTAGTAGACTGCCTTCGGGAAATTTTTTATGGATTTTTTGGCCATTCTGTCATCCACGTCGCAGAGAAAGCTGATTTTGGCGTGAGGACTTTTTGCCATGGATGTCAGGTCTGATTCGCCTTTTCCGCCTACACCAATTCCGGCTATATATAGTGTATCGCTCGGTGCAACATAGCCGTTTCCGCCAAGGACAAAACGGGGCACAATAGTAAATGCAGCGGCGCTTAATGCGGAATTTTTAATAAAGCTCCTTCGGGAAGCATTTTGGTTTTGAAATAGCTGTTTTTTCATGACTGATTTTGATAAGTTAAAAAATAAAGGTGTTCATCAAGCTAAAGTTAATAGTTGGGAATCATAATTCGCAGAATTCAACAATCAAATACGCTGGAAATCCATCGCACTAGTAGACTCGCACCTGAATTTTGAAGGACATACTACAATTTTATTTCAGGGAATAATTAACTGCTTAGCTCACTAACTGAGACCCGCTTCTTTTGTCTAAGATTATTTGCTATTCGTCGAGTAAATAATTGTCCGGTTTGTTTTTGCGGACGTGCTACCTAACTTGATACGTTATCTGAAAGCTTATCTGAATATTTTGCCTTTTAGTGAGGCTTGGACAAAGAATTGGAATGAACTCCCTTACACTGGAGCAAAAATTATTTAAAGGAAGTACTCAACTGGGTATTATCCTTCTCTGTGTTTTAGTAATTCACAATACCATTTTTGATCCACTTTATTACGCGGTGATATTGGAAATAATTGGTTTGGCGGTACTCCTTATTAATTTTATTATTCTCAGGAAACGGCCTCCCAGTGAGCGGCAAATCATTATTTTTTGTGTAATTGTTATGCTGCTCATGAACCTGGGATGGATCACCACAGGCGGTATTGATCTCCTGAATGCCACTGTATATTTCATTACCAGCAGCGTAGTGATGCTTTTGATGCAGAGGAAGTATTATCTGTGGATTGGGCACTTTGTTTTTGTAAATCTTGTTGTCCTTTACTACCTGGAAAGTGTTGTAAATCCCAAGATTTTTGGGGTCACCATGGAGATGGATAATGACCAATTGGCATCGGATTATTTTGCTGCATTTATTCTTTTTTCTTTTGGCGGCTATCTGCTTGCTTTTACGAAGATGAACTACATCCGTGAAAAGGATAAATTGGAAGAGATAAATCTGGCACTTCATCAGACACACGAAACCCTCAACGACACTGTTTCCGAGTTGGAAGAAAAACAATTAGAACTGGCAAAAACAAAAGACTTACTCGAGACCATGGTTGAGGAACGAACGCAGGATCTCGCTCAGGCCAATGACCGGCTCCTCAATAAAAATCAGCAGCTCGAGCAATACAGCTACATAATATCGCACAACCTCAAAGCGCCAGTGGCTCAGATCAAAGGCCTCACGCACCTGTTACCGGTAAAAGACTCCTTCGATAAATATCACGAAAGAAACAATTGAGCGGTTGCAGGACAGTGCGCTCAATCTGGAAAAAGTTCTGACTGATCTTTCCGCGGTGTTGAGGGTGGAGAAAAACCTACAGCAACAATGGGAGCAAATCAACCTTCAGCAAATTCTCGATGAGGTAATTGATTCGTTGAAGAACGCCATGAGCGAGCGCGGCATCAGGTATATACACGACGCTACAGTATTACCTGCCATCATGGCTATCAGGCCCTATGTTTATAGTGTATTACACAATATTATTGAAAATGCAGTGAAATACGCAGACCCCACCAAGAAGTCCATGCACCTTAAAGTTGATTTTTCGGAATCGCCCAAATATTACCAGATTACGGTGACTGACAATGGCATTGGCATCGATATGGAAGCTGCATCCGGCAAACTCTTCCAAATGTACCAAAGATTCAATACCACCCATCCGGGTCAGGGATTTGGTTTATATCTGGTAAAATCCCAGATGGAGGCCATCAATGGCCTGGTAGAAATGGATAGCGTGCTGGGGCAGGGAACTACTTTCAAGCTTTATTTTAATAAGAAGCCGTAATCTTTTTTTCGGATAGTAAATTTCGTGCTATAAGAAGTTTGCGCCACATCTATTGCCGTTTTTCCAGGGTTTTTATTTCATCCATAATTGACTACCTTTCCTTTGTGATTGCATGATTAAATACTCACCAAAATATTCCCGATTATGAAAAAAATCCACCATTTATTATTACTCATTATAGCTATTCCGGCGATGTCATTTGCCCAGACACCCGATGGTTTTACATCTCTTTTTAACGGCAAAGATTTCACGAACTGGAAGTTACCAGTCGGTGACAATGGCCACTGGAAAATTATTGATGGCGTCATAGATTATGATGCTGAAAGTGAAGCAAAGGGCGATAAGAACCTGATGTCTGAGAAAGTGTACAAAGACTTCACACTTATGGTCGACTGGCGAATCAAGGCTACACCGTGGGTGAATCCGAGGGTGCCTTTTATTTTGCCAAGTGGTCAACATAAATTAGATGAAAACGGAAAGGAGATTGTCATTTCTGTCCCTGACTCCGACTCCGGTATATTATACAGGATGCCTGGTGGAGAGCAGGCCAATATTTGGTGCTGGCCTATAGGTTCAGGCGAAGTTTACGGAGTCCGAATGAATAAGGATAATCCGCCTGAGATTCGCAAAGGTGTTACCCCGGTTATCAATGCGGACCACAATATAGGTGAATGGAATACCTTCATTATTACAGTCCGCGGTCAATACCTAACAGTTGTACTCAATGGCCAAACAGTAATTGATGGCGCCCATTTACCTGATCTACCAGCTCAGGGCCAGATTGGAATGCAACATCATGGTGGCAAAAAGGACGGACAGTGGAATAGCCCACCGAGCCTTGTGCAGTTCAGGAATGTGTATATTAAGGAGCTTTAACAAGAAGCACAAAGCGATTGTAAGACCCCGGAAACGATATTAACGATTCCGGGGTTTTCTTTTTCACCGTATTTTAAAGGAGTAAATCCACACAACTTCGTTGGCATAGTGGGACTTCCTGAGTTAATATTTCTTCACGGAGCTGTCTACCTGGTCGCTCCAGGCCAATACGCCACCCTTCAGATTGATAAGATTTGAAAAGCCATGATTTGCTTCCAGGAAAGTGATTACCTGCCCGCTTCTGCCCCCGCTTCTGCAATAAATCACCACTTCTTTGTCTCGGCTTATTTTGGCGATATTTACTACGATTTGTCCCATGGGGATATGTTCCCCTCCGATGTTTGTGAAAGCGCGCTCGTTATCTTCCCGTACATCAATCAATTGAAAATCATCGCCATTATCCATTTTTGCCTTGAGTTCAGGCCCGCTAATTTCTTTCATCATCGTGTTGTTTTATGGTTTTAGTATAACTTTGCCGCCCGAATATAAGTTAAGCTGCTAGAAACGAACAATTAAAATGATGAAAATTACCCTGAAAAGGTTAGATGACATGTACCACATGCAGGCAATGAACGAAGATGGATGTACTGTGGATACTGATGGGGCTACATCAATTGGTGGTAGCAATAAGGGCATGAGACCCATGCAACTGGTGCTGGCCGCCGCTGGTAGTTGCAGTAGTGTAGACCTGATTGCAATCCTGAAAAAGCAAAAACAGGATCTGCGCGACCTGAAAATTGAGGTTACGGCCGAGCGGGAAAAGGACAAAACGCCAGCGCTTTTTACAGAAGTACATTTGCATTATATCCTCACCGGAAAACTCGATGCAGACAAAGCGAAGCGAGCGCTTGAGCTTGCGGTGGAGAAGTATTGCTCCGTGGTGAAAATCCTCGAAAAAACAGCGCAGGTAACCTATACCTGGGAAATAATAAATTAATTCTTGCCAATTACCACATGTCGGAAAATTTCGAAACCAACGCCATACGCACCCAATCAGAGAGAACGGATCAGCGGGAGCATAGCGTACCTATTTACATGACCTCCAGCTTCGTGTTCGACGACGCCGAACAAGCCCGGGCACTCTTTGCCAATGAGATCGATGGAAATATCTACACGCGCTTTTCAAACCCCAACAATGACGAATTTATCCAGAAGCTTTGTCTGCTGGAATCCACCGAAGATGGTGTAGCAATGGCGAGTGGTATGGCAGCGATGTTCGTCGGCATGGCGGCGTTCCTCAATCAGGGCGACCATTTACTCATTTGCAGATCGGTATTTGGATCTACGCATCAAATCGCAACACAAATTCTGCCGCGATGGGGAATTTCTCACACCTATGTAGATATAGACAAGGTTGTATCATGGGAAAAATCCATTGAGAAAAAAACGAAGATGATTTTTCTGGAAACGCCATCCAATCCGGGCCTCGATATCATTGATCTGGAGTTTGTGGGCCAGCTCGCAAAAAAACACAATTTGCTGCTCAATGTGGATAATTGTTTTGCGACACCTTATCTTCAAAATCCGGCGAAGTACGGTGCTGATATCATCACGCATTCTGCCACCAAATTCATCGATGGGCAGGGTCGTGTAATCGGTGGTGCTGTTTTAGGTACCAGGGCGGCTATGGAAAAAGTGCGCTTTTTTGCACGCCATACCGGGCCGGCAATGTCACCGTTCAATAGTTGGATATTGTCAAAAAGCCTGGAAACCCTTGCCGTGCGTATGGAAAAGCATTGCGAAAACGCACTCACACTTGCAAAGCATCTTGAGGGGCACAAAGATGTCCTCTCCGTCCGCTACCCTTTCCTGCCATCACATCAAAACTACGAAATCGCCATAAAGCAGATGCGTCATGGCGGTGGCATGGTATCGTTTGAACTCAAGGGAGGGATTGAACAGGGTAGGAAATTTCTGAACCAATTGAAGATGATTTCTTTTTCTGCAAATCTAGGTGACACGCGCAGTATTGCCGCCCATCCGGCATCTACCACTCATTCAAAATTGACAGTGGAAGAGCGGGAATCGGTCGGTATCACTGATGGACTCATAAGAATTTCTGTTGGTTTGGAACACATCAATGACATTGTTGCAGATATCGAACAGGCTATTTCGGCATCAAAATAGCAGGGCGATTTTTTGTTGTGTGAACTCAGATTGATTAAAAAGTTGATCTGGGAGAGGCAGGTTTGCAATTTTATGAATCGCCATAATTTTCATAGTCAACAAAAAATCTTATTTTTAAGCGCCAGAACCTCCAATTTTTTGTTCTTCAAATTTTAAACTTTTAAACGTCTTGAGATGAGAGCTATTTACAAATTCAACTTATTATTCTTTATCTGGATAACCAGCACATTTATGTTTTCTTCATGTAATGAACAGGAACAGGTCACATTTGATAATCCTTTTTTGAAAGAGTGGTCAGGCCCCTATGGCGGTGTACCTGCATTCGACAATATGCCGCTCGACAGCCTGAAACCAGCGTTGGAACTTGGCATGAAACTTCAGCTTGAGGAGATCGACCGAATTGTGTCAAATTCCCAGGCTCCTGATTTCGACAACACCATCGCTGCGATGGAAAAAGCCGGCAAACCGCTGGATCGGGTGTTTACCTTTTATGGAATAATGGGAGGTAATCTTTCAACACCGGAATTCCGCCAGATTCAACAGGAGATGGCTCCGGCGATTTCCGAATTCAATTCAAAAATCTCGCAGAACAAAGGCCTTTTCGAACGAATAAAAACCGTCTATGAGAATTCACTAAGAAATCCATTGCCTGCCGATCAGCAGAGGGTGGTTCAGTTGTATTACGATGACTTTGCGATGAGTGGCGCCAACCTCGACGATGCTGCAAAGGAACGCTATGCTGCCATTAACAAAGAGTTATCTGAGCTTTATACCAAATTCTCTAATAATGTACTTGCCGATGAGGAAAATTATGTGCTTTATCTCACGAGGGAGCAGCTCGCCGGACTTTCCGAGTCGTTCATCAACTCCACTGGTGAAACAGCCAAAACCAATGGTCAGGAAGGCAAACATGCCATCACCAATACCCGCTCGGTGGTAGAACCGTTTCTCACCTTTGCTGATGACAGGGCGCTCAGGGAGCAGGTTTGGAAAACGTATAAATCGCGCGGCGACAACGGCGATGACAAGGACAATAAGTCGATCATATCCAGGATACTCCAGCTTCGTGATGAGCGCGCAGGATTGCTCGGCTTTGAGAATTATGCATCATGGCGGCTGCAGGACAGGATGGCGAAGACTCCGGAAAATGCCTTCAATCTTATGAATGCTCTTTGGCCGGCAGCGATAGAGCGTGTGAAGGAAGAAGTAGCCGATATGCAGGCTGTTGCTAACCAGATGGGTCATAAAATCACTATAGAACCATGGGATTATCTATATTATTCTGAGAAGGTGAGAAAAGCGAAATACGACCTTGATTCGGATGATGTGAAACAATATCTGCAGCTTGACAAGCTTCGCGAAGCAATGTTTTTCGTTGCCGGAGAATTATTCAATTTCAACTTCCAGCCTGTTCCCGAGGGCACTGTGCCTGTATTTCAGGAAGATGTGAAGGTTTGGGAAGTGACTGATAAAACCAGCGGTGAACACATCGGGCTCTGGTATCTGGACCCCTATGCAAGAAAAGGCAAGCGTTCCGGAGCCTGGGCGTCATCGTACCGCGGTCATGCCACTTTTAATGGTGAAACGACAGTTTTATCATCCAACAATTCCAATTTCATAAAGCCTGCTCCTGGCGAATCTGTCCTGGTGAGTTGGTCTGATGCCGAGACATTTTTCCATGAATTTGGCCATGCGCTGCATACACTTTCTTCGCAGGTAGCTTACCCGAAACTGAACGGAGGCGTGCGGGATTTCACTGAATTCCAGTCGCAACTGCTGGAGCGATGGCTGACTACTAACGAAGTTGTCAATAAATACCTTGTGCATTACCAGACGGGCCAGCCGATACCACAGGAACTTGTGGCTAAAATTAATAATGCAGGCACGTTCAATCAGGGCTACGAAACTGGCGAATACCTCTCGTCAGCACTTATTGATATGATGTATCATACCGTAAACGATCCATCGGGCATTGATGTCGCGGCTTTTGAAAAAGAGACACTCGAAAAGTTAAATATGCCCAAAGAGATCGCATTGCGCCATCGGTCCACCCATTTCAGTCATATATTTTCCGGCGAAGGGTATTCAGCGGGATATTATGGCTACATCTGGGCTGATGTGCTCACATCGGATGCAGCAGAAGTATTTGCACAAGCTCCGGGAGGATTCTATGACAAAGATGTTGCTGAGAAATTAGTGAAATATCTGTTTGCACCGCGAAATTCCATGGATCCGGCTGAGGCCTACCGACTGTTCAGAGGCAGAGATGCCGAAATTGGCGCCCTGATGCGCGATCGGGGATTCCCGGTACCTGCGGCGGAATAAAAGTGTTTAAAATCCATCAAGAAATTAAGCCCGGTGAATGCCGGGTTTTTTATTTTATGCCTTCTCCTCGCCCCCCCCCCGTTACAAATTCAAGGCTTTGCGGCCGGCGGAATTTTCGAGCATAAAATTGACATTCACCTAATATATTATCAATTTAATTTGTAATTCCGCAATAATATATCAGTTTTGTTGCGAATATGTGTTTCAAATATTTATATTGTTAGAGTATTTTAAATTCTAAGGCAAAATATGGCTCCCGAAGAAATCCCCGCTCTTTTTAAAGACTACAAACTGGAGAAATCGAAATTCGATGAGGTGTTTACTAACCAGGGCGAACTTCGCAAGACCTACAAAACGCTGTTCCGCCAGCTTGGAGATCTCAGTATCGAAAAGTACAAGCAACTCAACGAGTCAGCCAAGCTTTCATTCCTTCTGCAGGGCATCACCTTTGCCACCTATAATGAGAATAATGAGGGTATAGAGCGCATCTTCCCGTTCGATTTGTTGCCGAGGATTATCGCTAAGGAGGAATGGAAAAAGATTGAGTCGGGCGTATTGCAGCGCAACCATGCCATCAACCTGTTTCTACATGATCTTTATAACGAAAAGAAGATACTGAAGTCAGGCGCTGTTCCGGCTGACCTAATTTTCAGTTGTGGTAATTACCTAAGGCAGATGATGGATTTCACACCAAGTGGTGGTATTTACAATCACATTTCCGGAACGGATATCATTCGCCACAGCGATGGTAAATTCTATATTCTGGAAGATAATGTCCGGTGTCCTTCCGGTGTCAGCTACGTGCTGGGTAATCGGGAGGCGCTAAAAAAGACATTTTCCAACATCTATAAAAAACTCCATGTGCAGATGGTGGTCAATTATGCAGAGGAGCTTTTTGAATGCATGAAGTCAGTGGCTCCGGAAGGTATCGACGAACCGGTTTGCGCCATTCTTACACCTGGTATATACAATTCGGCATATTATGAACATACCTTCCTGGCACACAGTATGGGAGTGCAACTCGTTGAAGGCAGGGATTTGTTTGTAGAAAACGGATTCCTTTATATGAAAACGATTTATGGTAAAAAGAAAATTGATGTATTGTATCGCCGCATCGATGACGAATACCTTGATCCGCTGGCGTTCAAGCCGGATTCTCTTCTGGGCGTTCCCGGATTGATGAACGTGTACAGAGAAGGCAACATTACATTGATCAATGCGCCCGGCACCGGAGTGGCCGATGATAAGGCAGTATATATTTATATGCCCGACATCATCCGCTACTACCTGGATGAAGAGCCGATTTTGCAAAATGTGATGACCTACCGATGCGAAAAGCCGGATGATATGAAATATATTCTCGAGCATACGGAAGAACTGGTCATAAAGCCCGTGAATATGTCGGGTGGATACGGCATTTATATCGGAAGTAGTGCTACTGCAGAAGATACAAAAGAAATCAGAAGATTAATAAAAAGCCAGCCGAGAGATTATATCGCCCAACCCATCATGGCGCTATCACTCAGTTCCACATTTATCGAAGAGACCAACCGGTTCGAGCCGCGACATGTGGATCTGCGGACATTTTGCCTTATGGGTAAAAACAAATCGTATGTGTTAAGTGGCGGTCTTTCGCGTGTAGCGCTGAGAAAAGGAAGCCTCATTGTGAATTCATCACAAGGAGGTGGATCAAAAGACACCTGGGTAATTTAAATTAGATATCCATGTTATCACGTGTAGCAGATAATCTGTATTGGTTCGGAAGATATATCGAACGTACGGAACATGTTAGCAGATTTCTTCGAGTACAGTATTTCTCTTCGCTCGAAATCCAATCCGATCGTCAGATCGATTTAGCTCTTAAGTCCATATTATCCATGGTGGACGTAGAGTACCATGAGGACAATTTGCTGGAAGAATATGCCCTTGTGTCAGTAGCGATGGACATTTCAAATCCATTGTCCATTAAATCATGTATACAGAATGCCCGCGAAAATTTGCGCGGATCCAGAGACCACATTTCCGCTGAATTATGGCAACTTGTGAACAAGTACTACCGGTTCATTGTGGATTATCCTGAAGAGTATTATAAAACCCAGGGATTGTATGAATTCACTCAAAAGGCCCTGGAAAACTGCGCGATTATAAAGCACAGCATCCAAAACTCCATGCTACACGATGAGGCCTGGGCATTTATGAAAATGGGGATACACCTGGAAAGATCCATCCAGATACTTCGCATCATCCTCATTAAGATTCAGGATATTCAAAAACTGGAAGAAAATGCGATGCCGGCCTCAGTGATTTCTTACGAAGTGGCGACACTGCTTAAATCGTTGGAAGCGCTGGACATGTACAAGCGGGTATATCGTACGTCACCTTCCACCAATCAGGCAATTGAATTCCTGGTGCTAAACACGGTATTTACGCGATCCGTGACCTATAATATGGCATCCCTGCAGCAGTTTTTGCTGGATATTCGTCCAAATAGAATCATTGGTCCAAATACCGTAACATGGAATGTTGGCCGCACAACGGAACATTTGAAATATTGTACGTCGGAAGATATTGATAAAAAGCCAGTCGAATTTCTCAATAAAATCCTGAACCAGATATTCAATTTCCATAATTTGCTGACCAAAGAATATCTCTTGTATTAGCAATGCCAAATTATAGCGTGGAGTATGAAACACACAATACATATGAGAACCATGTAGGGGAGTCATACTTTTCGTTTATGATTTTGCCGTGCAATACCCAGTGGCAGAAAGTGACCAACTATAATTGTCATAATTCCATCAACGAGCCAATTTATATTCTTCGAAATCATTATGGGTTTGAACAGATGATTTTTCGCTCGGTCAAGCCATTCGACAGTTTGAGAATGCACCTGAAATGCGACGTGCACGTCGGCAAAACGAACCCTTTCGATTTTGGTCCATTGAGCCCGGAAGAAGAAAGGGAAATTTTCCAGTCTGCGGCATTCTACATAGAACACGGCCACTACATTACCCAAAGTCCATACACTTCCCTGGCCGATGCAGTCGTTCCGGATGAATGGAAACGGCAAGAGAATGAGAGTGCATTTGATTACCTGTTGCGACTGACAAGTACCATACATTCAGCCTTCAGCTATGAAAGTGATATTACTGACGTACATCATACTGCCGGCGATACTATTAATCTTGGCCGTGGTGTTTGTCAGGATTTTTCACATGTTTTTATCGCCATAGCGCGCAATAATCGCATACCATGCAGGTACGTTTCCGGCTACCTGGATCAGGGAAAATCATTTAAAGGTTCGCTGCAAATGCATGCATGGATCGAGGCCATGATACCGGGAATTGGCTGGATGGGTTTCGATCCGACTAACAATATCCTGCAGGATTACCACTATATCAAAGTATGCCACGGGGTGGATTATAGTGAATGCAGCCCCATTCGGGGAATCCTAAAAAGCCATGGAGAGCAATCTACCAGTTACGAAGTCAAGGTAATACAACAGTGATTTGAAGCACTGTTAATTCGTTGGTGACAGGCGCATCACTTCCGGTCCAGATAATAAGGTTGAGGGATTTTTTTGCAACATCAACCCACTGGAAAGGTCACTTTTGTAAAAACACAAAAAATTTGTTAATGAAGTAGGGTTACCTTTTTACTAATTTGAGACTAAGGGTGAACAGACTTCGTAATGCCGTCGAATCACACATTATCAACCAAACCAACAACCACATGAGAAATTCAGTAATTTTCCTCGGGTTCATTTTAATTCTTGTTATTTTCCTGTTTCAGAAGTATGCGACATTTTATGGTGTTGTCGTGGATGCCAGGGATGGCAAGCCTCTTAAGGATAGTCATATTTATGTTGAGGGAACAAATATTGGCACTATCTCCAATGAAAAAGGAGAGTTTGCTCTTCCCGTGCCTTTTCGACATAAAGAACGGCAGTTAATAGTATCATACCTGAGCTATACGACCTACGTGCAGAAAATCTCCACGATCGAGAAACCTGAAATGCGGATAGCTTTGGATCAAACAGCCATCCCACTCGATGATGTCATTGTGAAATTTGACGTTTCGCCGTCCAAAAATCAAAATATCAAATTGCAAATAGAGCCATAAATCAAGATTCCGGCGTCAGCAATCTTAAACTAGTGAGTTTACTCACACGCTGAATTTCATTCGCCGGCAAGCCAAAGCCACTGAAACTCCACCGGGCTATCCTTTGGAATCTCAATACTCATGGAGATTTCATAAATTCCTGGTTTAGGAAAATTGATCTCGCCGATCGTGTGGGATGTAAAATTGTCGATATGCCATTGCTGGTTCGGTTCACCAACAGTGAGGCCGGTAGGTGAAATCTGGTGCTTCAGGTCGGTATTTGCGGCGGTGATGTTTATGGACCCTGAAGGTTTTTTACCCTGGTAACTATAAGAAACATCCGCCCTGAGTTTTGTGGGTTTTTCCACGAAAATTTTCCAGGTCGATTGGTAATTCGTCGTACAACAAGATGCCCAGGCACCGTTCCATGCCGGTCGGAGCCTTTTAAAGTGCGCTCACCTTTTTCTGACATTTTGTTTTCCTGATCCAGCGAATAACCTCCATCCACTGTTTTCGACACGAGCCCGGCAAGTATCTCCGGCTTTTGATCATACTCAAGCACAACCACCGCGATCAATGGATCGGGCTGCAGTGCAGGCAGATGAATATTTGTAAAAACCTCATTGTGGCTGAAGCTCAGCGGTGCCTGCGACTTATCACTCAGTACAAAGGCTTTTACTGGTTTTGTCGTGATTCCCGTGAGCGGGAGTTGATGGTTGTAAGGCCAATTGAAAATGTGCAAATATATCTTGTGTTTACCCGATGCATCTGGTTTATAAGTGATTTTTCCCCAGTCGTGCTGGTCTTTTGGCAATTCAAATGCCTGGCTGCCATAGATCGATTCGCCGTTTACATCCAGCCATTTACCTAATATCCAGCAGCCGTTCTGAAATTTCATAAGGCACATCGCCATTGGACTTTGGACCAATATTCAACATAAAATTTCCGTTGAGGCTGACGTTGCTTATGAGATTCTGCAACAATCTGGTGGTCGATCTGAATTCAGTATCACCTGAATGATAGCCCCATGAATGAGCCACCGTTCCGGGCGATTGCCATGGATAATCGAGCTTCATGCTGCCAAATTGGTTATCGCCCAAGGTCCTGAAATCGATGTCACTGTCTTCTTCGATGGAAAGTCCAAGCCTTGAATTTACTAAGCAGTCGGGTTGCAGCTCCCTTATCAGGCTTTTAAGTTGTAGTAACTGTTCTTTGGTAACGATGGTCTGTGAATGATGTATCCACATATCAAACCACATCATGCTGACTGGTCCGTAGCCGGTGAGCAATTCGCGCATCTGGGGAATTACCTTTTCCTGCCAGTATAGATCGTATTGTTCTGGGCGGATTTTATATATTTCCTTGTTGTGATCCCATCCATAGGATGCTCCCAATCGACCCAATGTGAGTAGTACAGCCCGAGTTTCAATCCGTGTTTTTGGCATGCAGTTGCCAGTTCCTTTACAATGTCACGGCGTGGATTCGTGTGGTCGGCAATGTCATAATCAGTCACCTTACTATCCCAAAGGGCAAATCCGTCATGATGCTTGGCCGTAAGTGTTACGTATTTCATACCTGCCTTCTTTGCCAGAATCACCCATTCTTCCGGATCGATCGAATCCCAGTCAAACCGGTCCAGGAGGGTGAGGTACTCATTTTTCTCGATGCGATTCCGGTAGAAAATCCATTCAGCATAGTCATTGTCATTGCGAAGTTTTTCACCTTTCCAATAGCCTTCAGCGCCACTATAAACTCCCCAATGGATAAACATGCCGAAGCGTGAATCGACAAACCACGCCGCACGTTCGTTTACCTGAGATTGGGCAGGAAGAATCGTTGAACTAAGAAGGATAAAGATGGGGGCAAAGCCGTATTTTAGTATTCTCATAGTAATAGGAGAGTTGTTTTGAAATTAATTCCCAGACACTTAAAATTAGAAATTTATAACCCGTCCCCAAATGCTTTAATGCAAATCAAATATAATCGGAAATAGTGTTTCAGGGCTAAGGACAGATCGGGATGGAGTTTGAACATATTTGTCCCATATTTATATCAGAAATGGCCAGTGAGCCTGAATGTTTTTTTTTATTAGTTAAATAGAACCCCATGAAAAGACTGCTAATTTTTATCGCTTTTTTCGCCGCATGTAGCTCGGATAAACCTTCCGGTCTTCTGGTGCCGGCACAACTCACATGTGAATACTTAAAAAATCCGGGGGTAGTAGATGTCGCCAACCCTCGCTTTGCATGGATCAATACCGCTCCCGACGGTACGCGTGGCCAAAAGCAGACAGCCTGGCAAGTCAGAGTGGCAACCTCTGTTGGTTCCCTGGCAAGTCCCGATTTATGGGACAGTGGCAAGACTGAATCGGATGAATCTATACGTGTGCAATACAAAGGCAAGCCACTTGTTAGCGGACAGGAATGTTGGTGGCAGGTACGCGTCTGGGACAAAGACGGCAACCCCACGGCCTGGAGCGAACCTGGTTTTTGGCGCATGGGATTACTGGATAAATCGGATTGGAAAGCCAAATGGATAGGCGCTCCATGGCAGGGCGAAGAGGCATTGCCTAAGCCGGCAGGTGCACCGAGCGCACATCCTGAAGAATTTGGCCCGCCTGCTCCGATGCTTCGAAAAGTGGTTTCAATTACCAAAGAGATACAAAAAGCCACCGCCTTCGTCACAGGTCTGGGATATTTTGAATTTTATGTGAATGGCGAAAAAGTCAGCGATGATGTCCTCGTCCCCAATCAGACAAACTATGGAAAAAGACCAAATATTGAAACCTCGTACATCAACCTGAGCGACAATTTTAGAAAATACAAAGTGATGTACCTGGCTTATGACATCACCGAAAAGCTGAATAATGGCGAAAATGCCATAGGCGTCATGCTCGGCAACGGATTTTACAACCCGGCCAAATTCTGGTGCGAAGGTTACGGTACGCCCCGCTTTTTGGGGCAGGTGCACATCATGTACTCCGACGGATCTGAGGAAATCATTGCCAGTGACGAAACCTGGAAAATTGCCAAAAGTCCAATACTTCGCGACATGGTGTATTATGGTGAAGTGTACGATGCGCGGGAGGAAAAGCAAGGCTGGAATACCGCCGGATTCGATGATTCTTCATGGGAAAATGCGGCATTGAAAGCGGCGCCTTTCGGCGAATTGGTTGCGCATACAGCCCATCCCGACAAGGTGACCAAAAGAATAAATCCCGTGTCCATCGAGAAACTTGGAGAAGGCAACTACAAAGTTGATTTTGGAATTGAGATCTCCGGCTGGGTGAAATTAATAAATGTGAACGGGCCGGCAGGGCATCAGATCGACATCGCGTTCAACGCAAATGAATATTCCGGCGATAACACGTATATCTGCAGCGGTACGGGTCCCGTTACCTATGCGCCGCGATTCAACTGGTTCGTTTTTAGCGGTATTGAAATAAAAAACTGGCCCGGTGAACTGAAGCCGGAGAACCTGGTTGCTGAGGCTGTCAACACCTACATAGAGCCTTCGGCAACATTCGAAACTTCGAATACACTTTTTAACCAGATCAATACCATCTGGCGTCGCAGTCAGGAAGACAATATGCACGGCGGTATCGCCAGTGACTGTCCGCACCGCGAGCGCTCGGGCTATACCGGTGATGGCCAGGTAGCCTGCCCAACAGTGATGGCCAACTACGACGCGAAAAACTTTTACCACAAATGGGTTCAGGATATGTTTGAATCCCAGGATCTTGAAACCGGCTACGTTCCCAACGGCGCCCCGTGGCAGCCTGGTTGTGGAGGAGGTGTGGCGTGGGGCGCCGCCATCTGCATCATTCCATGGGAATTTTATATAAATTATGGAGCACTGGATATGCTGAAGGACAATTACCCGGGTATGACGGAGTACATCAGATACATGCAGACCTGGGTAGATGCTGACGGCATTATGTTTTCTCAACGGAAAAATCTGAGCGGAGAAGTCCTCAAATGGTTCAACCTCGGCGAATGGGTAGCGCCCGGAGCCACAGTGCCTGATGATCTGGTGCATACGTTTTACTTCTGGTATTGTGCCGATATCGCGTCAAAGACTGCTGGGATTTTGGGGAAAAGTGAAGAAGCAACACTGTATCGGGAGTTGGCAGAAAAAACCAGGACAGCCTTTCACAATCGCTTTTACAATAGTGAAAAAGGTTCTTATGGCGATGGAGGTGGGAATGTCTTCGCCCTGAAAATGGGTGTTCCGGAAGACCAATACATCAAAGTGACGACGGCGCTGAAAAATAGTGTAGCAGCCAATAATGGACACCTCGATACCGGCATTTTCGGAACGCGGTTTTTCTTTGAAGTCCTCGCGGAAAACGGGATGAACGATCTGGCTTATGAAGCGTTGAACAAAACTACTGAGCCAAGTTTCGGGCATTGGATCGAACTTGGATCCACTACTTCGCGCGAACAATGGAGTACAGGAGGCTCGCACAACCATCCGATGTTTGGAGGTGGGCTGGTTTGGTTCTACCGCAATCTAGCAGGTATGCAGCCCGATCCGGAAAAGCCCGGCTTCCGGCACATTATCTTCAAACCACAGGTGGTTGAATCGCTCGGTTTCGTGACCTACACAAACAATACACCCTATGGCGAGTCAGGCATTACCTGGAAGCTGGAAAAGGATCAATTATCCATGGATGTCATGGTGCCGGTCGGCTGTACCGCGACCGTGTATGTTCCGGCGGCACAGGGCACCACAGTCACAGAAAGCGGTGTGGAGGCAAATAGTGCTATGGGTGTAAAGCACTTACGCTATGAAGATGCCTTTGCCGTTTATGAGGTAGAAAGCGGGGTGTATGGGTTTGCAGTGAAGTAATTAGTGCCACAAGCGAAATGTATGCGATGCTTTCAGATCTATACTATACTTGGATATCTGATAATTTAAGAATAGCTTGATCTGCAATGAGATGAATGCGCAAAACATCCATTGAAATTGCTTCAAAAACCAGTAATGGCTGAGGTCAGACATATTGGAAATATACGCAACGACATGCGTATAGCCATTCGTTGGCGGCAACCGCAAAAAAAGATTTGCCCCATTACATCGACAGACAACTTTTCTGACTTTTCGGAACATCCCGATTACTAAACATCTGTGATGAAAGACTCACTGTACTTTTACTGACACTTATTCCACTTTTTTTGTTGGGGACAAACAAATGAGCTATTTCGGATACCATACTGAGATCTCAAAAGCAGAAGAATTCATTGTGACCAGACAATTCAACGAGAGTTTGGCGATTTACCGAATGCTCACAGACAAGTATGGACATATGTTTCTTAGAGACATTAAAGTCGCAGCTCAACTTGCAGCATATTCAAATGAGACAGACAACTTATTTTATTTCTGAAGAAAGGAATGAAAAATGGTTCGGACTTCGAAGGAAATAATGAAGATGAAGATTCTAAAGAAATATAAGAACGACAATAGATGGGAAAAACTCAAAGCTAACAAAGACCAATTTAGAAAGGAGCTTGAAAGTAGTATCAACTTACAGCTTAGGACAGAGATAAAGGAAATGTTCATTGAAGACCAGAAAAGGGCTATTCGAGTTGCCTTGACACCAATAAAAAAGTGGAGAGAGCGATATATAAATAGAAAGTTTGTACCAAATAACAGAACACAAGTCAGACGAATAAATCAAATTATCGACCAAAGTGGATATCCGGGTGAAAAAATAATTGGTGACAAGTCATGGGCGACTGTAATAATTAGTCATAATGAACATGACACAATATATAACCAATTGAGACCGAAACTTTATTCTGCATTTGAACGTGGGGAATTATCAGCAATTGAATTAGCGATTATTGAGACTTGGAGAATTGTGGTCGACACGGACAGAAAAGAGAAGGGATTCATAATTTGGGGTGAAGAAATAGCAAAGTCGGAGTCAATCAAAGGAGACTCGCTACGACAAAGTATTGGACTGAGAAGTATCGAATTAAACAATAAGTTAATAAAGACAGAAAAGGAGCTTGGCATGAAATTTTATCTTTCACCATTTCACGGAGGACTAATTACGATTAAGGAGTGACCAAAGCGGCAGCCGCCAACAACATGTTTATGCCAGCTTGGGGTGAAGTGTTAAATTGTAGTTTAGTTTTCTTAATTTAGTTTACGTTTCGTGGGACAGGACGTGGCTTCGAAAGCCCAAACCGTCATAAACACAAACGCTTTATGCAACACATCCTGCCGGATGGCTTCAGAAAAATCCGCTACTTCGGCTTCCTGGCCCTCAGGCATATAAAAGCCTGCTGGCAACAATGCCACAGTCTGATCGGCAAAGACACCTTTCTGCCTCAGCTCGAAGGGCTATCTGCTTTCGAGGTGCTCTGGCACATCATCGGAAAAGACCCCGCCCTCTGCCCCGTGTGCAAACACGGTGTGACGCGCACCACCAAAACACTCCCCGCTTCCGGATGACCACCATCCATCGCGGCGTTCTTTGACATGGGATCTCAATAAAAATACGAAGTAAAAAACGTCATGGAAAATCTATATCTACACTGCAGCCAATCAATGCGATCAACCCAACAAAACTCGGCTAAAACCCCTTTCCGGAGTCATCCGCCTGACGCCTGTCAACACCTCAGTCAACGAAAACCCTTAGAAAGCCCATAGCCCATTCCCGGCTCAGTCCAACTTAGTTTTATCCGCTATTTTTCCATCTCCTCTTTCCGAACACCTCCGCTATTCCTTTTCTCATCCCGTTCTGCTATCTTCCCTGCCGGAAAAACAGCCGATAAAACCTATAGGTGACTTAAGGAGTAGTCATTAAACCACCTTATGCTGCATTATTAGGAAACTATAGTGTGGTGAGCGATAAGGAAAAACGGGAATAAGAATTCCTGTAGGGCGAATACAAGAGATGAAACAGGAAAGTGAACCAAGGAGAAGCCTCGTGGAAGCGCAAAAGGAGATGTCAAAAATGGGTAGTTACGTTTGTATCCAATGACAGAGTGTACCGGACACCTGATTATGGGTACAACGGCATCCGGGGTTAAGTGGCAGGAAACAGTATCAGGGGTAAGGAACAAGGAACTCTATATCGTTCGTAAAATCGAGAGAGGAAGCAGACAGCGTGGATGGGGAGATAAGGGGGCGACCGGGCCGTAGGGGAAGAAGTTCTGTAAGGAAAGGAGCAAAGGGCCAGGCATGTGAGGACGTAACAATACAACCGAACAGGGAGATGATAAGAGAAAAGCACAGCCGAAACAAGAAGGCGGAGGAAAGGAAGACGAGCAACAAGGGGAGGGAGGAAGACAACAGAGGGAGACCGCACAAAAACAAGGGAAGACCACAAGAGGAACCGACCACCCCGGAGAACCGAGCGGCAGGAAGACGAACCCAAGAAGGGGGGGGGAGGCAGAGGACCCACGGACGGAGAGGCGCAGCGGAGCAGGACCACAGAAAGGGGAGACCAAAACACGACAGCGGGGAGCCAACGCAACACACCCGGAAAGACGACACGAAACACGGGAGACACAACGACACACAGAAGAGAAAAGAAACGCAGGAGAAGGGGGAGAGGAAGGGGAAAGAGGGAAAAGGAGGAAGAAGAAAGGAAGGACACCGAAGAGGGGACACCACGACAAGAGGGGGAAGGAGGGAAACACCGGGAACAGAGGAAAAAGGGGAGAAAAAGAAAAAAAAAAGAGGAGAGGGACCAGGAGGCACCACACGACCAAAAAAAAAACAAAAAAAGAAAAAAAAGAACAAACAGAGGAGAAAAAAAAAGAAAAACCAAACAGAAGAAAAGGGGAGGGTGAATACCGTTTTTTTGATGCAATAAGGTGAAACAGGTAGTAGATTTAAGGTACACACTTTAACTCTACTAATATGGAAAACCAACCAACAAGTTGTCTTGGTCTCTTTCGCAGGGAGATGGAGATTCGCAACTACAGTCCCCGGAGCGTAAAGATCTACGCAGACCAGCTTGGCGCAATGTCAGCCAGGTTAAAACTACCCGCCGACCAGATCGCTCCGGATGTATTCAAAGGCTATCTTCACGTTTTGATCAGCGAGGAAAAGCGATCCGTATCGCTGATCAATCAGGCGATCAGCGCCTACAAGATCCTACAGGTCGATGTATTGAAGCGCCCGTGGGAGGATTTTAAAGTGAAGCGTCCACGCCGGGACAAAAAGCTGCCGGTGGTGCTGTCGCTTCACGAAGTGGAGCGGCTTCTCAGTGTCACACGAAATATCAAACACAAAGCCATCCTGATGCTGGCCTATTCGGCAGGATTGCGCAAGAGCGAAGTGCTCAGCATCACACCTGCATGCATCGACTCAGGGCGTATGCAGGTACGCGTGGTTCAGGGCAAGGGCAGGAAAGACCGCTACTCGATCCTTTCGGCAAAAACCCTGGATCTGCTGCGGGTATATTACAAGATGGTGCGACCCAAACACTTTCTTTTTGAATCCTGGGGCAATAGCGGCAAGGCCCTTTCAGGGCGGTCGCTGGATCATATCGTGAAAGATAATGCCCGTAAGGCCGGCATCAAAAAGGATATCTCTTTCCATACGCTGCGCCACTCTTTTGCCACCCATTTGCTGGAGCGGGGAATAAACCTGCGCCTGATACAACAGTACCTGGGGCATAGCTCCATGCACACCACCATGGTGTACCTGCACCTGACCAATATCGATACGCTCAGCGTGACCTCACCGGTCGATGAGATGGAGATTAGCTGGAACGCCGATGGACGATAACCACAGACACCCCATCGAGCTGGCAGATATCCTGCTGGCGCATCAGGAGATGTTCAGCAATACCTTGTGCGCCAGTCAGCGGCGTGCCTACAGGGCCATCACCTCCTGTCGTACAGCCGGGATGGGAGGCCACATCCAGGTATGCGATTCCTGTGGCCACTCCTCGCAGTCCTACAACTCCTGTCGCAACAGGCACTGTCCCCGATGCCAATATGTGAAGAAAGTCCAGTGGGTGGACCGGCTGGCATCCAACCTGCCTGCTGCGAAGCTCTTTCACCTGGTCTTTACCATCCCCACCTGTCTTCACTCGCTCATGTATGCCAACCAGAAAGAAGCTTACGACCTGCTGTTTAAAGCGGCTGGTGAGTCGCTGAGGGCCTGTGCAAAAACCACCCACTTCCAGGGAGCTTCGCTCGGTGCCGTGGCCATCCTGCATACCTGGGGCCAGACGCTCACCTATCATCCGCACATCCACATGATCGTGCCGGCAGGTGCGCTCTCCGAAGATGGCACCGAGTGGGTATGGGCGCGTAAACGGTTTCTGCTGCCGGTCAAATCGCTCAGCCGGATCTTCCGCCATACCTTGTGCGTACTGCTGGAAAAACACCTTGCTGACCACACACTGTCCCTGCCACTGAACCACACATCCTTTGAGCCGATCAAAGAGGCCTGCTACAAAACCAACTGGGTGGTATATTGTGAAAAGCCCTTCAAGGGGCCCGACAACCTGATCGGCTACCTGGGCAATTACACCCACCGCGTGGCCATCTCCAACCAACGCATCATCGCCCATGAAAATGGCTCGGTACGCTTCTGGTATAAGGATTACAAGTGCGGCGGTATCAGGAAAGAGATGGCACTGGATGCCCGGAATTTATCCGCCGCTTTATGCAACACATCCTGCCGGATGGCTTCAGAAAAATCCGCTACTTCGGCTTCCTGGCCCTCAGGCATATAAAAGCCTGCGGGCAACA
This sequence comes from Cyclobacteriaceae bacterium, assembly GCA_034523095.1. Lineage (GTDB taxonomy): Bacteria > Bacteroidota > Bacteroidia > Cytophagales > Cyclobacteriaceae > JAAUQL01. Next base: position 125,271 of record JAXHKU010000033.1, read on the forward strand.
ATGCCACAGTCTGATCGGCAAAGACACCTTTCTGCCTCAGCTCGAAGGGCTATCTACTTTCGAGGTGCTCTGGCACATCATCGGAAAAGACCCCGCCCTCTGCCCCGTGTGCAAACACGGTGTGATGCGCACCACCAAAACACTCCCCGCTTCCGGATGACCACCATCCATCGCGGCGTTCTTTGACATGGGATCTCAATAAAAATACGAAGTAAAAAACGTCATGGAAAATCTATATCTACACTGCAGCCAATCAATGCGATCAACCCAACAAAACTCGGCTAAAACCCCTTTCCGGAGTCCACTGCCCAACCCCAACCAACAGTTCAGTCAACGAAAAGTCTATACAAAGCCCATAGCCCATTCCCGGCTCAGTCCAACTTAGTTTTATCCGCTATTTTTCCATCTCCTCTTTCCGAACAACTCCGCTATTCCTTTTCTCATCCCTTTCTGCTATCTTCCCTGCCGGAAAAACAGCCGATAAAACACTATAGGTTATCCGATGGGAGATAATTTCCGGTGGAATATGCCTATTTTGTGGACAAAGCAGATAAAGAGTATAAAGGCCCGTGGAATCAGGTAGTCAATATCGCACGCGTATTTACATCAGATGATGTGGCAGTACAAACCGCCAACTCAGATACACCTTATTCCTGGATAGGTTATGACTTAAGAAATGAACCACTTGTAATCAGCCTTCCGGAAATCGAAGAGGGCCGATTTTATGGCGTTCAGTTTATCGATAGCTACACCTACAATTTCGCATATCTCGGATCGCGAACAGCAGGAAACCAAGCCGGAACCTACCTACTTGCAGGACCAAATTGGAAGGATGAACCTGTGGATGGAATTGATCAAGTGATAAAATCTGAAACTGAAATAGGTGTCATAGTCATCAGAACTCAACTGTTTAATCCTGAGGATATAGATAATGTAAAGGCTATTCAGGCCAAATACCAAGTAAAAACCCTATCAGAATATTTGGGTAAAACTCCTGTAGCTAGTTCAAATGCTATGGAATGGATGAAACCTTTGACTCCTGATGAGCAAAAATCTTCTTTGGAGTTTTTTAATGTGATGAATTTCTTGATGAACTTTTGTCCAACAGTCCTTTCCGAGACTGCATTGATGGAGCGTTTTGCAAAATTGGTATTAGAGAGGTAACACCATTGATTTCGCAAGATACTTTCCCCTGAAGGGAAAGCAGCATTTGAAGCTGGAATTAAAGAAGCATGGGCGGTAACTTATGCAGATTTAATGAAAAAAGTTACAGTTGGTGAAGTGACATCAGCGGACGTATTTGGAACGCGAAGTTATATCAATGGCAATTATTTATACCGAATGGCAGGTGATGTTCTTGGACTTTATGGAAACTCGAAGGAGGAAGCTTTCTATCCTCTAGATAGAACAGATTCAGAGGGAAATCCATTGGATGCGACTACAAATAAATACACCTTAACTTTTAAAGCCGGTGAATTACCGCCTGTAAATGCATTTTGGTCTTTGACCATGTATAATTTACCGCAAAGTTTAATGGTTGATAATCCTATCGACCGTTATTTGATCAATTCACCGATGCTTCCTGATTTGAAGAAGAATTCAGATGGAGGTATCACACTTTACATTCAAAATGAATCCCCTGGAAAAGACCTGGAATCAAATTGGTTGCCGGCACCAAAAGGACCATTTTGGACTGTATTGAGATTATATTGGCCAAAACCAGCCGCTTATGATGGTTCTTGGAAAAAGCCGGATATCACACTGGTGAAATAAAACAAGTGGACAAAGTAAATTTTAGAATCCCAATAACGGTTTACAACATTGTATAAAAGCAATAGCGGCTGAAGTGGTAAAATCAAGGTCTATGCATTTAATAAACTTTTGTGGTGGCGGACAGGTAATCGCCTTGAAATCCGCTACTGCTCTTATACTTGACCGTTGGACTACATCACGTGATTGCGGGGGAATGGGGAAGTGTGCCGGTCTATGGAATTTCAATCACTTTTTTCGACGAATTAGTCGGCGTGATGTCAACAGAAACACCCCGATGGTTTGCGTCCCCACAAACCACAGGCTCCTCACGTCCTTATCGATGATGTCGCATTTCGGACACAGACCAAGGTGATCATTCTCTAAAACTTGAGCTTCATACTCACTAATGGCAATGACACAGCCGGGTTTTGTGTAAAATATTCGGGCGATAGTTTTCTGCTCAGCAGGTAATTTTCCGGCGTCACATTCATAGAGAATTGCAGAGGTCTGCTCACATCGCGGCCTATATTAAGGTTCTGCTCGAGGTTCTTTTTCTTGTAGGAGCTATAAAGTACCTGATGCATTACCAGCGCACAAACTGAGGCGGCGCCAACGTACAAATACTCTTCCTCAGCTTCTGCTATCGTAACCATGCCCAGACCGACCAGCGCTGCGCCACCACTTGCTAAATTTATAGTGCTTCCCTGGCGACTGTTGAAATGAACGCCTTTCACTGACCGGTGCCCAAATACAGAACCGGCTATGGCAGAGGCCACAGGTATAAGTATCAGTCCGCGGTTTGTATCTTCCGCAAGCGATGTGACGGCTAATGTACCGCCCAAACCGGTAGTAATCCACGTGAGTGAACTGATAACATCGGCATCGCCCTGTGAATAATCATATCGTTTCGCCACCTTATGGCCAAGTATTAACCCGCCAATACCACCAGCCAGTGCCGATACGCCGGTGAGGTTTGTATTCTCATCGATAGATAAATAGCCAAGCGTTGTTACAACAGGCCCAAGAAAGCCATGATGCCTTACAATATCGATATAACCCAGGGTATAATTGCGTTTCTTCTGCCCCTGGAACATCAATTCTCCCATCGCGATACTGCCAACAGAAGAGAGTCCTAAAATCCATTTTGAGTTGTATTCTCCATCTCCTGCGACAGCCAAACCCAACGCTATGCCATTCAAAGCCCCGAGTATTTTCCCCGAGTTACCGGCGCGAATCGTAGCAACTGAGATGTTTTGATATTTTTTAGGATTGATTACAGGGCCTAACTGCCAAAGTCCTGCCATGATCAATGGAACCCCCACAGCTCCGCCACCCTCCATTTCGAAAATTGTGGCAATACTCGCTCCATAATACAATCCATACACACCATTGACTAATCTGTCGCGTGCCCTCAGGTTGAAATCTTCCTGTACTAGTTGTTCGTTTCGTGGACTTTCCAGTTTCCATTGTTCCTCCATTCGGGCAAAAGCAAGTTTTTCCTCCTCAGTCATCCGGTCATAATAGCTTTGCAGGAAGTACATATAGTCTATGAGGTAATTCTTCTGCTCGACCGTCAGAGAATCACCGCTCATCTGTTTCAGTAGGATTTCATGATAGGGTTTGCGGTTTAGTTCCTCCCAGTATCCCTTGGCGGTATATAGATTCTGGGAATATAATGATGAGGTGGCTAAAGTAAGGATTACCGCAACCAGCAGGATTTGTGGCCGAGTGAGCGCGATTATTTTTCTCATTGGTCGATTGTCTGTTTGGTATTAAAAAAAATAATCATATTCATGATATGATTATAAGTGCAGAACAATGTAAAGTAAGCTTATAGTTCCGAAGAAAAAAAGAAATTTGATCCGGAATAGCCTTGATCTGCTTATCTGCCGCAAGTTTAGCAAAGCGCAACTTGTGGTAATAATGGCGCAAGTTTTCAACCTGCCCTGCGTGATGGCAGACGCTCCTGAATCCTAATTCCTGCGGTGGATTTTGATATTCATTTCTATAAAGTTATCTTTGCGGATAACTTTAACTGATGGCCAGACAGATTATCTTTTATGAACACCATTTCATTGAGTTCTATAAGGAGTTAGACCTGAGAGTCAAAGAAAAGTTTCAATACACGCTTGAATTGATTAAACAGGTTGAAAACATACCGGCTAAATTCTTTGGCCCGATCACTGGATACGATGGACTTTATGAAGTTCGAATCGAATTTCAGTCCAACATTTACAGAATATTTTGCTGTTTCGACCATGGAAAACTGATTGTGCTTTTTAACGGCTTTCAGAAAAAAACGCAGAAAACTCCCAAGACAGAAATAGAAAAGGCTATGAGGTTAAAGAAGGAATATTTCGAATCAAAAAAAATAAAGCCATGAGAGATTATAACGGAATTACAACATTCGACGAACTTATTGAAAAGGAACACGGCAAAATCGGAACAGATTCAAGAAACGAATACGAGGAGAAAGCTCAAATGTTCATCGTAAGTGAAATGCTTCGAGAAGCAAGGAAAATGGCAAATCTGACGCAGGAAGAGCTCGCCATAAAGGCGGGAACGAAAAAGAGCTATATCTCCAAAATTGAGAATGCTAAGGGAAATATTCAATTATCGACCCTGATTCGCATTTTTGAAAAAGGTCTGAACAGGAAAATCGGTTTAACCTTTCTTTAAAAAGTTACACCCTTAGAATTAGGGTCTTCTCACCCGCATTTTTAGCGAACTCTTGCATCTGCCAGATGCCCCTTGATCGAGGGGATTCGAACAAGGAGTCGGTGATTCTATTTTATCTTCTTTTGCGCGTCTATCACGGCGATCATAATCATATCCACGATTTCATTCACACTGCTGCCCATCTGGAGAATGTGTACCGGCTTTTTCATTCCCGATAAAACTGGGCCGATTACATCAAATTTAGCCGCTTTGTTCAGCAGCTTATAGGCGATGTTGGCAGACCCTAGGTCTGGAAAAATCAAGGTATTTACATTGCGTTCGATCAGCTTGGAAAAGGGATAAGATTGTTGCATCAAATCAGGGTCGAGGGCTACGTTTGCCTGCATTTCACCATCAATCATCAACTTAGGATATTCCTTGTGCAGATAGCTCACGACCTCCATCAATTTTGCGGAAAGCTCGCTCCGCACCGATCCGAAGTTGGTATATGAAAGCAGGGCAATATTTGGCTCAATATTAAACCGCTTCACGGCCTCAGCAGTCTGCAGCACTATTTCTATGAGCGTTTCTTTATCGGGGTTTAGGTTCACCGTGCAGTCGCTTAGGAAGAGAGGTCCGCCTTTGGTCACTACGATATACATACCGCTTGCTACTTTGGTGTTTGCCTTTCTCCCGATGATTTGAAGCGCAGGAGCAATGGCGTCCGGGTAGCTGTAAGCAAACCCGGAGATTATGGCATCTGCTTTTCCCAACTCTACAAGCATGGGCGCATAGTAGTTGCGATGCCGGATGATTTCCAGTGCCTTATTCATGGTCATGCCTTTTCGCTGGCGTTTTGCATAAAGCACTTCGGCGTACTCCTGAATTCTCTCGTCCTCGTCAGTGGACTGGGGATCAATGATCTGCACGTCATGAAGTTCCAGTTCATTTTCACGGATTACATCGGCGATCACTTTTTTATTACCCAACAATATCAACTCAGCCAGTCCCTGGTTCACGACGATTTCTGCAGCTTTCAGGACATTGTAGTTCTCGGCATCGGCCAGTACCACGCGCTTCGGGTTTTGCTTGCAGACGGCGGTCATATGCTTTTTGAGGGGATTCGACAGCCCCATGCGTTTGCGCAGATCTTCAATATAAGTATTCCAGTTGGTGATTGGTTCGCGGGCAACTCCACTCTCCATGGCCGCCTTAGCGACAGCAGGAGCGATGCGCTCCATCAATCGCGGATCATTGGGTTTTGGAATGAAATATCCGCGACCGTATTTCAGGTTTTGCACGTTGTAGGCAATATTCACTTCTTCCGGGACAGGTTCCTTGGCAAGCTCCGCCAACGCTTTGGCAACAGCGATTTTCATTTCCTCATTAATCTTTCTGGCCCGCACATCCAGCGCACCGCGGAAGATATAAGGGAATCCAAGTACGTTGTTGATCTGATTAGGAAAGTCTGATCGCCCGGTAGCGATGATGACATCCTCCCTTACGGCTATGGCTTTATCGTACGGTATTTCCGGATTGGGATTGGCCAGGGCGAATACTATTGGGTTTTTAGTCATCGAGAGTAACAGTTCGTCGGTCATAACGCCCTCTACCGAAAGTCCCAGAAATACATCTGCGCCTTTCAATGCCTCTGCCAGTGTATTTATTTTTCGCTTCGTGATAAACTGCTTTTTCGCTTCATTCAGGTCGGTCCGCTGTTCATTCAATACTCCCTTGCTGTCAACCATCACGATATTTTCCTTTTTAACCCCAAGGGTGAGGTATAATTTAGTACAGGAAATAGCAGCGGCTCCGGCGCCATTGACAACCACTTTAATCTTATCAATTTTCTTTCCTGCAATTTCCAGGGCATTTATGAGGCCGGCAGAAGTGATGATAGCCGTACCGTGCTGGTCGTCATGCATGACTGGAATATCGAGCGCTTCCTTCAATCGCTCCTCAATCTCAAAACATTCCGGGGATTTGATGTCCTCCAGATTGATGCCGCCAAATGTAGGGGCGATTGCCTTCACGGTGTTAATAAATAATTCCGGGTCCTTGGCATCGACTTCAATGTCAAATACATCGATATCGGCAAAAACCTTAAACAACAATCCTTTACCTTCCATGACCGGCTTGCCTGCCAGCGGACCGATATCTCCAAGGCCAAGAACCGCTGTTCCATTGGAAATAACGGCCACAAGGTTGCGTTTCATGGTATATTTATAGACATCATCCGGGTTTTTATCAATTGCAAGACACGGATCCGCAACACCAGGAGAATAGGCCAGGGAGAGATCGCGTTGTGTTGAATAAGGTTTGGTAGGCACAACTTCCAGCTTGCCGGGCCTGCCCAGTGCATGGTAGTTAAATGCGTCTTTTCTGAAGAGCTTGTCCATTATTTTTGTATTGGATAATTAAAAATCAGTTAACATGTATTCTGTCTTTACCAGTACAAGGAGTAGATTATTCGTCACAATCGGATCTTGACAGAATTGGGCGCAAATTATGTCGTTGCATGAATAAAAATGATGATATAAGTCACTTAAGACAAATCATGTCTAATCCATAAGAACCGACATGCTTTTTTGACGTGCGGGGGAAAGTAAAAAAGGCTGATAATCATTGAATATTTCCCAGCTTTCATATTCCATTTAGATTTAGAATGAAATAAAAAGGACAACCACTCTTTGATGGCTCGGCGGTTTATTATTCAGATGAGATTAGAAAGGAAGTTGTCGTCTTGAACCCAGAGGATTATTTATACAGCTGTGAGCGGGACTATGAAGGTCTGTGAATAACAGTGAAAAGTACGATATGACCGGGTTCATCGCCGTGATGTCTGTAGGTAAGCAGTCATCACGGCGATGTGGTCACGATGGTCACAGAGGTATGTGAACCACATAAACCCAGTCTGGAGGTCGGGAAAAAGGCCAGGTGTGGTTTTTATGCCGAATATATTGCCTGGAAGTGGTCACTTCAAAATTCGATTTGTTCCATTACATTCAATGCCACTTTACTGCCAAGGATTCGTCCTTTGTCGCAGGAAGCCTGGTAATGTATGCCTCCGAATACCCGACTATCAGCCATTTCTTTAGTCAATTCAGCAAAGGAATTAAAGTTTCTTGCAGGCAAACCCAAGTAGTCATAGGTGTGCAAAGTGAACTTAAAATTATTCCCAAACACCGATGTGAGTGCACCGGCTACGGAAGAACTTACAACAGCGTGTGCTGCGGGGAATTCGGGGTGTCCCGGAGTATTAAACAGAGCGTTCCATTCAGGGTGCCCCATTTCATTGCGTATGTAGGTAATCGGCCTTACAAGGTTGAAAGAATATTTATTTATAAAACATATCACTCCGGCGTCATGCTGGGCTATTCCGCATTTTACATAGGCGATAGTTGCCACGTCAAGCTTACACTTTGCTTTGCTTATTACCTGCGACAATGCCGCGACAAAGGCGCCCCCGCCAGGATAACCAGGAACATCTCTGTGGTAAATAGCCATGGCTGTTTGTTCCGGAGTAAGGACTAACGACTTATTATACACATCTTCAACCATAGCATAAAAGGGCGATCCTGGCTCAGCTGAATATGGAGGGGGTGGGTCCATGGCAGTTCCATCAGCCACCTGCGGCGTCAGCAACCTGCGCTGTGATGCATATGGATTTAAAGGAGCAGGAAAATTTGGCGGGGTGCTGACCCATGTTCCAGGCAGGCCGGAAGGAACATACGGAGGGTTGACATTTGCAGATCCATCTGTCGCTGCCCATTCATAAACTATGGAAGATACTTCCTTGCCGAAAGCAATGGATCTTTGTAAGGTTTCGTCATTAACCTCCAGCGCATACGCTGATCGCAAAGCATTTTCCAGGCTATCCATACTTGCTTTATTTTGAGCAGATGTGGTAGGGAATAATTTTCTGTTCATATCAGCCAATGCAGCGTTAGCTACTGCCGCCCAATGATACCTTTTGTGTGATTGTATTTCAGGCATTGCGGGAAAATCTGTTAACTGACCATAGAGGGAATTATGGTTGTGCATTCCCTGAACTAAAGCCTCATATAAAGCGATACCACAGTAGGCCTGGGCCCTATCTGCAGACTGCGTACCAGTGCCCGGGGCCAGCGGCACACGCAACATGTTCAGTTGCAGATTAAGCCATTTAACAACAACATCAGAAGAATAGGTATTAGGACCTCGTTGACTCGGGCCTTCATGTTCATCAAGACAAGCCCCAAAGGTCGCGAGAAATGCGATCGGCATTACTACGCGTAATAATGTGCGGTGGTTCATAGGATTTATTGGTTAGTTTGTTTCCGAAATATAAATAACCGCTTAGTACAGGAGTTATCTATAAAGCCGATAGAGTTATCTTTGGAGACGAATGTGAAGCTTAGGTCATGGCACTGATTTGCCGCCTGTAATCCGATGGGGTTTTATTATATCTTTCTTTGAATACCCGATTGAAATGGGTGACACTCTCAAATCCACTTTCCAAAGCGATTTCATTGATACGCTTGTCCATATTATGCATCATGCGGCATGACAGATCAAGACGTTTTTGTAAAAGCCACTTCCCGGGACTTGTCATAAATATTTCTATAAATTCAGTTTTAAAGGTTGTCAGACTGTGGTAGGTGAGTTTTGCAAAATCAGCGAGTGAAAGATTGAACATATAGTTAGATTCCATAATATCGATAAAGGCAGATTTACGGTCATTCACTAAGTTGTCGAGATATGATAGGAGTCCGGCATTCGCCTTGTTAAAAAATATATTAAATATCAGTTCACGAAGTTTTAGTTCTAGTAAGCTTTCATTGGGTGGTGTTTGCTGAATAAAATATGGTAAAAGCCCATGGAAAAACGTCTCGGTTATTTCATCCGTATTGATCGTAAAAATAGTCTCCTGTTTTGACGTAGCAGCAGGTGGCTGAGGTTTCAGTTGGTGACGGAATTCCTTGATAAAGTTCTTAAAATAAACGTCATGAATGGCGAACACGATAACCTGCCAGTCTTCATCATGAAACCTGCCTTGCTGAAATGCACCCTTCCTTAAAAAGATCAAAGAGCCTTTTCGAGCATCTATACTTATCTCAGGCCTGACAATCCTCCTTTCTCCTTTGATTGTATAGATAATATGATTCAGGTTTGTATATAGATTTGCCCAGGTTTCCATTTGCGGGCAATTATAATTTACAATCAGAGTGTCCTTTACCGACAGTGTTTTGAAATAGGTGGGATCGGACAGAATGGCTTCGTAAATATTGATCATAAGCAAGGTGGGTTGGTGAATTTCTGTATAATGAAAACAAAAGATACAAAAAATCTACAATTCCATCACAAATGCAGAGTAGCTCAAAATATGTAAAAAACCCAGCCAGACCGACCATGAGTATAATCCTCTCATCAATGGCGCTTAATCATTGACGATTATATTAACTTTGACGCCAATAATCACTTCCATCTGATATTTTATGGGGTTGGTAGCAGAAGAGCAATTATTGGTGAAGCAATTCAAAGACGGTAGCCATGCCGCCTACAAGGTGCTATACATGAAATATGCCCCCAAACTCTTTGCCTTTAGCAGGAAATACATTTTCGATGCAGACGATGCCAGGGAGATTGTGCAGGAAGTGTTTCTGCGAATCTGGGAGAAGCGGGAAAATATTGATGAATCCCAGTCTTTTTCGTCCTATGTGATCCAGTCCGCCAAGCACCGTATTTTCAATGGTTTCAGAAAGAAAGTAAATGAACAGGCTTACATGGATTTTCTGGCTTTTGGCGACAATTCGCACAATAATTTTACAGAACATCAGGTCGATTACATGGAAGTGAAACAAAAGGCTGAAGAAGCGATAAACGCTTTACCGGAGAAGCGGCGCGAGATTTTCCGTCTGAGCAGGGAAGAAGGCCTCAAAAACAAAGAGATTGCCGAAAAGCTTCAGATTTCCATAAAAACAGTCGAGAACCAAATGGGGGAAGCGCTGAAGTCATTGCGCGAAGCGCTAAGCGATTACCAGGTGTTTATCATCCTGTTCCTGCTGGATAATTTTTTATTTTAATAAATTTTAGAATAGGATAGGGGTAACTCAATTATCGTGTGTATAACCAATTGAAACCAAATAGAAACGTTGAAACATTCTCTCATATATCGATTCCTGAACAAAACCCTCACACGGGAAGAACTTCACCAACTACAGCAGCAGGTGAACAGGAATGACGAAGATTTGCTGAAAGCCATAGAGCAGGATTGGGACACGTTCGAAACGCCGGATGCAGATTGGGCAGAAGCTCAGTGGATGGCATTGGAGTCGCAAATCAATCCTATGGGAAAAAAGCAGAAGCGAGGATCGGTCATCCAACTAAACCGCTGGATGCGCGTCGCGGCTTCACTGCTCCTTATCGCTACTGCCTGGTTCGCCATAAGAATCTACGTAAATCAAGGCAGTATCAGCACCGATGAAACTGCCGACATGGTCATTAAGACCAACAACTCCGACAAGGCAAGAAACGTGATGCTGAAGGATGGTACAAAAGTACTGCTCACGGGTCATAGCTCGCTGAGTTATTACAAGACATTCAATGAAAAATACCGCGTTGTTCACCTGAACGGCGAGGCATACTTTAAAACAGATGATGATAATCAGCGACCTTTCATCGTGATTTCCGATAAGATCACATCTATATGCAGGGGAAATGAATTCGCGGTTACTGCCTATAAAAATAGTGATGAAATAAGTATCTTTTCTTCATCAGCCCAAATTGAAGTTGCGGAGAATGATAAGCTTAATAGTGAGAATAACAAGGTGGCGGTGAGCAATTGCCAGCGGTATTCTTTCAGCAAAGCAAGCCAGCAGTATCTGGTTGGGCAGGTCTCCGATTGCGATTTTAATGAGAAGGTGCGAAGCATGAGAAAGCATCGCGAAGATGAGGTGATCGTAATGTTGTGAACTAAGATATACTAAAAATACGCATAATTATTAGTTGAGGTGAATAGGGCTCGGAGACATCCGGGCCTTTATTTCTTATAGCGAATTCCGTCGTATAAACACGAATTCATTGCGCACCTTTAGACGTCTCTTTTCGAGGATAAGTTCTGCCGCAAGACTCCCCATACGAGTAAAATTGGTGGAGATCACCGAAATACCATCTTCAAGCACTTCCTTTAGCGGCGTGTCATTGAAGGACAATACGCCAATATCCTTCCCTATTTTCAAGCCTTTTTTTCGTGAAAACTTAATGATGGAAACGAGGTCTGCTTCTTCCATGGAAATATATGCTTCTCCTTTTTTTACTTCCGTAAACGCTTCATTTTCGATGATGGAATGGTCGAAATGGGTGACGCCACAGAATTTTTTGAAACCAGCCTGAATATTCAGGTTTTTCTTTTCGATTTCCTCCGGTAGGATAAATACCAGTTTTTTGTATTTCTTCAGTAAATCCATCCCGTGGCTCAGGGCTTCGTAGATATCATTCTGAAAATCCTGGTAAACAGAAATATAGTCTCCCTGAACCTGCTCCAGGTTTTTGTCGAGTAACACAAGCCGCTCACGCGGAATCTGATCGATGAGTTGGAACGTCTCTTTTGACGGTTCTGTGAAATGCGGGATAATGACGTAATAGTGGTAATTACCCAGATTTTCTGAAAGGATGGTGTGAAACCTCCCGGTATCGTAATGATGAATATGGAGATGAACAATGGCCTTTTCACCCAGCGTTTCCACGAACGATTGATAAATGATCTTCTTGTAATTGCTCAGCTTGTTGAAGATCAGTAAAATCTTCAGTTTTTCATGCGCCTCGGAAGATGAGATGTAGTAGCCCTTGCCGCGCACCGATGCAATGACGCCCATCTCACGAAGTTTCTTATAGGCCCTCTCCACCGTATCACGGGCAAGGTAAAGTTCCTCGCTCGATTCGTTGATCGACGGGAGTTTGTCGCCGTATTTCAGCTTGCCTTCACTGATATCCGAGATGATATTATTTACCAGTTGCCGGAATTTCGGAACGCTGGAATCCTCTTTAATTCGGTCATCCTGTTGAATCATGATCAAATATAGCAGGTTGGAAAGTTTATTGGTTTGGGAATTTTGCACTCATAAAAGAAATTCCTGAACTTGGGGGCATCAGTTCTTTTTTGGGTCTTTAACAAGAATATACTTTTCGCTTTTGCCATATTTTTCACAATCAATTCATTCAAATGAAAAAACTAAAGATAATACCCGTTTTACTTATCACCTTGGTTCTATCGGCCAATGCCGCACCAAAAAACTATACAGTCAGCTCTCCCGACGGGAAACTTGTCGCCCAAATTGACGTGTCGGATAGGATTTACTATTCGCTGTTCATGGGAGAAAAGCAAATAATAGCTCCATCGCCAGTCAGTATGCAGTTGGCCGATGGTACAGTACTTGGCGCAAATGGTGTTGTAACAAAAAAGGTACCCGTCAAAAGCGATCAGGTGCTGACCCCACTGTATGGAAAACGAAAGCAAATCAGGGACAACTACAACGAACTCACCCTGACTTTCAAGGGTAATTATACATTCACAGTACGGATGTATGATGAGGGCTTCGCATATAGATTCGGAATCACTAAAGCCGGAGAAGTGATCGTTAAGGATGAGGAGGCCACTTTTAATTTCGCCACCGGAGGCACATTGTGGTCGTCACTTACGCCGGGGTTCGAACACAGCTATGAAAATCTTTACAATGTCCGACCGCTCTCAGAGATGTCGGATTCGCTATCCTATCTTCCGGTACTTGTGCAGTCAGACAATGGTCTTCGCGTGTTGATCATGGAGTCGGACCTGGAAGATTATCCGGGTTTCCATGTGACGAAAAATCAACAGGTTGCCAATGGTATGAAAGCCGCCTTACCAAAAGTTCCTACCAGTTGGGAGCCCGGCGGACATATGAAGTTTAACCTGATTGTGAAGGAACGTGCAGATTATATCGCAAAAACCCAGGGGCCACGGCAATTTCCGTGGAGAGTGTTGAAGGTGGCAACCAATGATATACAATTGCTGGATACAGACCTGATCTATAAACTCAGCGATCCACAGGTAGAAAGCATCGATTTCTCATGGGTGAAGCCCGGCGTCGTAGCCTGGGATTGGTGGAGTGCCATGAACCTGACGGGAGTGGATTTTCGTGCCGGAGTAAACACGGAAACCTATAAGTATTATATTGATTTCGCCGCCGAAAACGGTTTTGAATATATCAATCTAGATGAAGGCTGGAGCGATCAATACGACCTGATGAAATTATCCAGTAACGTGAATCTCAGGGAAATCACAGATTATGCCAAATCAAAAGGTGTCGGCGTAATTCTATGGTGTGTGCATTATCCGCTGGATGAAAAGCTCGATGAGGCGATGGATATGTTTCAGGAAATGGGCATTGCAGGATTGAAAATTGATTTTATGGATCGCGATGACCAGGTGATGATCGACTATTATCATCGCATAGCCCGCGCAGCCGCTGAGCACAAATTATTGGTAAATTACCATGGCGCCCCAAAACCCGATGGACTGCATCGCAAGTACCCCAATGTGATCAACCGCGAGTCGGTCCGCGGACTGGAATATAATAAATTCTCCAGGCCATTTGGCACTACACCAGAATATGCAGTTACGATTCCGTTTATCAGAATGGCAGCCGGTCCGATGGATTATACACCTGGCGCGTTGAACAATGCACAGAAGAATAATTTTGCAGTAATAGATCAAATGCCCATGAGCCAGGGAACTCGCTGCCAGCAGTTGGCCATGTATGTGGCCTATGATGCGCCGCTGCAAATGCTCTCAGACCTGCCGACTGCATATCGTGCTGAGCCTGTGATTCTCGACTATCTGAAAAACATGCCTACCGTGTGGGATGAAACTATAGCTTTGGATGGAAAGGTTGGGGATTTTTTAGTGATAGCCCGAAAATCCGGTAGTACATGGTTTGTTGCCGGTATGACCGATTGGGACACGCGCAATGTAAGCGTCACATTCCCGTTTCTCGGAGAAGGCAACTACCAGGCGACTGTTTATCAGGACGGCATCAATGCCGACAGGAACGGGAAGGATTATGTAATGCTGAATAAGACGTTGGATAAAAGCACGATTGCAGAAATGAAGATGGCTCCCGGGGGAGGCTTCGTCATGGTGATTAAGCCATTATAGGCAACAACTAAAAATTGAATCGAAACAAAAAATCCGGCGAACAGCTGGATTTTTTGTTGTTTATTCCCTGTTGTATCGTGATTTGGGAAACGCAGGCTTATTGAAGAGATAGCCAAATTTGATGGAATTGTTAAACCGAACGTTATCAATGCTACCCGGGGGGTCGGGAAGGCCCTGATAAGAGTCAAGATTGCCCAGTATATTCATTTCGAATTCAATCCCAACTGAGAATCGATTATTCATGAATAGCTGAAATCCTGCATTTGTGAAAAGCGCCATTCCAAAATGGTCAATATTTCTTTCAAATGATTCATAATACACGCCAGGCCCGAATCCGAGATACAACCCCTGATATCGCCAGTTGCCCATGATGGCCGAAAGAGGGTAAAATTTTCCAACGAATTTTGTGTAGTACAGTTCGCTACCTACGTTCATAAAAACCCTCCGGAGTTTGGTGATGTCCCCACGTGGGATGAGACATAACGGGAAATTTTTCATTTCGGCTGATTAAACCAAAACCGAATTCGCTCGTGAAATACGGCGATTTTGTAGCATTCTCTATATCAAGATGAAGTGAAAACTGATCTTCCTTCTGAAGAGACATGCCTGCTGTAGAGAAACCAGCCTTAACGATACTTGCTTTTGGGAGCAGCTGGCCATTTACCTGATTGGCAAATGTGAGGAAGAAAGCAAGGTTGAGTAGCGTAGAAGTTTTCATCATAGAAGCTGGAGTTTAAGTAAATTTACATCATCCATTCAATCTGTACAACCGATCCGGATGCCGTTGCTGATTAGACAACATTTGTGCCGGAAATGTTTAAACGAAACTCTTGATAATTTCAACCAAATAAAACTAATTCTGTTCAGGAATATTTTCAAGAACCGACAGGCAGTTCATTACCGATCTTACCGTGTGGTAGTTGCCTTTCCATACATTGGCTTTTTCTCTGTTCCTGAATTCGGGGCGATCGTCAATGCCATAGGAATACCAGCCTTTATTTGTCTGGTCCAGCAGGTTATTTTCAATATACGCCAGTTGCAGGAGGAATTGATCATAATAATGGTGGCTGTCGTCCGGAAAATATTTGCTCATGAGGAGCAGCGTATTTAACCCTTCAGCCTGAGCCCACCAGTTTTTAGTGTTGTCCAGAATCTGCATTGAATCATTGACATATTTGCCTTGTTCGTAAAAACCGCCGACCTCTTTGTCCCAACCATTGGCTAACGAATGATCCACAATTTTTTTGGCAAGTGGAAGGATTTCATTGTCCGACCGGCCGAGCGCGTGGTTTGATTCGATCAGCAGGTAAGCTGTTTCCACATCATGGCCAAACGTGATATGATTAGTATAAAAGTGAGCCTCGCCAGCCAGATCGATCAATTCCTGATCAGGTACCAGTTGCCAGTCAGGATAAAAATGCAGCTTCAAAAAGCCCCGTTCATCCATCATCACACCTGAAACAATCGAATGCATTTCCTCCAGTCTCTTTCGCAGGGTATCGTCTGGCCAGATATGATACAATTCGCTCAGCGCCTCCAAAATATGTATGGAACTATTATAATCTTTCAGGCCGACAAGCGCTCTGTCAGACGCCTGATATTCTTCGTTGAGCACGTCGCGGCTAATCGGTGTGCCATCGCGCCGAAGGTATTGAAAATAGCCTCCATATGCGGGATCATGTGCGCTATGATCGAGCCATTGAAATGCTTTTTGGGCCATGGTTAACACTTCGATATCCTGCGATAACTTGTAGTACGCTGCCAATGCGTAAATCCCAAAGGCATTGCCGTAGGCCCGTTTTTCAATGGCTGTCGTTGTTACAGGTGCATGTCCGGTAGAATCTACTGTCTCGAAGAATCCGCCAAATTCCTCGTCCCACATATGATCGCGAAGAAATTCATAACCATGTCGGGCATACATTGGGTATTCCGCTTGTTCAGGATAGAATTCAGCCACCTTGGATAGCGTCCAAACGTGCCTTGCCTGAGTAACGATAAACTTCAGCTGAGTGGGCATTTTTTCCCAGGTAGAGGTATAATTTGAATAAAACCCACCGTTAATGGTATCTACCGTTCTTGGATACCATTGCTGAAGGTCGTGGTCATTGAGAATAACTTTCAATCGTTGGGCTACCGTGTCTTTCGGATTTTCCTTTTTAGATTGACATGACCAAATTATAAGCGAGGCAAAGATGAGATAAAGAATAGTGCGTGTTTTCATTGAATATGATTATTGGGTGATTTTTCCAATGTTGTTTGTTCTGCAGTATTATTGTAAATTCCATTACAAAGGTTCAACCCGGACAAACTGAGTGGAAATTAGTAAAAAATCAGCTATTTGTCCATAAAAAGAAAAGGTTGCTGAACCCTAAGCTCAGCAACCTTTTAAGTCAGATAGGATACCGTTTACAGTTTCTTTGCGATGGCATCAATTTTTGCCTGGGCATCTATACGACCAAGGGCTAGTGATTTTTTGTAATACTCAGTGGCTGTAGCCAGAGTTTCCTTTTTCTTTTTCGGCGCAAGTTTCGTTCTGTTTGCGGCTTCTTCGGTAGCTTCGCCAAGAGCGAAATATGAATCAGCCTCTGATATCTGGGCTTTTTTCATAATTTCCTGAACACGGGCTTCGAGAATAGACAGCTCTTCCTTTTTAGCTGTGATATCGCCTTCAAGATCAGTAATCTCTGATTCCTTTATATCGACGATATTAAGCAGATCGGTGTTTTCCTGCTTATACTTCTCAATGGAAGCCTGCATTTCGGTGATCTCGGTTGCTTTTGTCGCGAGTTCGCCTTTCAACCTCTGGATGGTCTTGATGTAGGTTTGGTTCTGGGATGTTGATTTGCTCAGTTCCTGCTCCATCTGGCTGATCTTTGCCTCTGTGTTTACCACATAGTCATTCAGGTCCTTCATTCTGGTAAGATAACCTTCGTAGTTAGTACCTGCTTCCAGGTCGAGTTTCAGTGCATTCCTGGCATTATCGATGCTGTCCATCAAAACTCCAACTTCCTCAAGGGTGGTGACAGCCATTTGTGCCCGAGTGAGTTCTGTTTGTAATTCCTGATTTTCCAGGGTAAGACGCTCATTGTCTTTTTTCATTCCACAGCCATAGAATAATACTACGGTAAGAATCAACGTTACTGATGTTTTTAACATAATGTGTTGTTGTTAAGTGAGATTTTTTCGATACAAAGTTAAGAGAATTAATTATTAATATTCAAATGCGTAAGGCTGCAACAATATTTGTACCAAACGCGACTAGCATTCCATGGTGCGCTGTCAGATTTCATGTAGTTGAATGCAATCGAAAACCGGCCTCGTCCAAAACATGCACTGCTTCGCTGATTTTATCGGACATGCTGCGCTGTGCATCAATCCAATGAATTTTTATGCCGTCACGTTCCATTTTTCGAAACCAGGTCATCTGGCGTTTTGCAAATTGATGAATGGCGATCTCGAGTTGGTTATACATTTCCTTATAACTAATCTGTCCAAGAAGATGCTGTGTAATGTACTTGTATTCCAGGCCGTAGAAAATAAGGTCGTCAGCGGGTACAGTTTCCAACAAGGTTCTGACTTCTTCGATCATACCACATTCAAGGCGCGCTTTCAGTCGTGCCGATATGCGCTCCCTACGCACGTCCCGGTTGATTGACATCCCGAAGATGATGTTGTTTATCGGCTGAATGTCCCTGGCGCTTTCATCGATTTCGCCCTCATATAGCGCGATCTCTATGGCGCGAATGGTTCTTTTTTTACTTGTGGTGTCGGTCGTGTTGTGAAGCTCAGGTTTCAACTTTTTAAGCTTGGCAATCAATTCTTCGAGTGTTTGCTCCTCAAGTTTTTTTCGCAATGCATCATTAGCCGGTACACGTTTCAGGTTGTAATTGTTGGTCACAGCTTCTATGTACAATCCGGTGCCGCCTACGAGCAGCGGCATTCGGGCTCTCGCTTTGATTTGGTTAAACACAGCCGTGAAATCCTGCTGAAATTCAAAGACATTGTACTTATAACCGGCGGGCTTTATATCAATGAGGTGATAGGGGACAGCTACTCCATCAACCATGTAATCCTCATAGTCCTTGCCTGTGCCTAAGTTCATACCCCGATACACCTGCCTCGAATCTGCGCTGATGATTTCGCCATTTACGAGCCTGGCCAGTTGTGCTGCAAAAGCCGTTTTTCCGCTGGCTGTAGGGCCGGTTATTGTAATGAGGTTTATTTCCATCATGGAAAAAGGAGAGACTTAATTGGAATTTGTCAAAGCGATAGCGTCGTAATTTTTATTCTTTACATTCCTTCATAAAGACCGGCTTCCACCGCTTTTCATCTTCTATAATTTTATAAAAGCTGTCCAGAAAGGAGGTCGATTCATACAGACTGGATTTGTCGAAATAGGGGAAGTTTTCATAGAGAGCATAGAGCGCCTGTTTTTTTGAGATAAACAAATTGATGGCAGTTTTTAGTTCCTCCTCGCCATAGCATTTACCCCAGAACAAGCGCTGTCGCAATGTTTCGATGCCCAGTATTGGCGATGGTACGGCGTAGTCAGCATTTACCATTCCGGTATAGTCAAAATCGTAGGGTACAGCATACGGGGCTGTCTCTGTCAATTTGTTTAGCTTCAGCAACTTCATATTGTGGAGCATGGGGATATTCCAATCTGTGTTTCCAATCATGTACATGAATATGGACATCATTACGATGGTTTCACGATTCGTCGATTGATCGCGTATACCTTCTTTTTTTACCATCACACCATCCAAACGCGAGGCCATCATGTATTGGTCTTCGATCACAAAACCGTAGCGGGTTACGGTTTTAATTTTTTCTTTGGCATCCACATAATCAATGCGCAGTAGTTTCACTTTGAAACTTTTGTCCGTGAAAAGCTGATAGGACCTGTAAATAAGGTATTCGCGAAGGATATACTGCTCGTAAGACACCAACATTTTACAGGAATTCACGAGCTTCAGTTTTTCCAATTGGTCATATGAGGGGTCCTCAAATTCTGTTTTTGAAAAATCGAGCGTAATGGGGGGAAAACTGCACGTTTCCCGGCGATTGTTCCCTCTCGCTTTCAGTTGGATAGGATACGTTTTGCCATTCATGGTAATTTCCCCATCCTGGTATTCAGGATCCATTTTGGTATTAATGAGTTTCCGAAGGTCTGTTTTTAAGGTTATCGCCAGCAATTCGTCATTAGCAAATAACTCGGAATTCTCTACCTGTTGGGCTAAGCCAGTGGATGACAGCAACAGTAAAAGTGCGATATGGATCGTGACAAGTCTCTGCTTCATGATGTGGTAATTTTCATTCTACAAAATAGCTAAAAACCCATGGCAGAACATAAAAAAAGGAATATGATATCCATATTCCTTGGTAAAAAAAGTGATTTGGTTCACGTTACCAGGTAGTAAACTTAATCTTCATTGCCGCTCTCAGGATGTCCCTTTTGCTTACTTGCCCTTTCAGGACACCGTCTTTTACGACCGGAAACCGGCGGAATCGGTGCTTAAGAAACATATTGGCCACATCCACTACATCAGATTCATAGGGTATGGTGATCAGGTCTTTTTGCATATAATCTTTCACAAGGTTCTTGCTGATGGGCTGGTTGTGGTACACACTGTCGATAATAAATCTGAGACAGTCCTGCTCCGATATGATGCCTATCAATTCTTTGCGGTCATTGAGTACCGGTGCACCGGAAATTTGAAATTCATTCAGCTTAGCGATGACAGTGCCGATCTCATCTTCAGGTCCAAAAGTCACTAAATCGGTGGCCATGTATTGGGTTACTGACTCATAACTTTTTTTTGCGACATCGGATGGTGAGTCAAATTTGGGGGTAAAATTCATGTTTGTTTAGTTATATTTTGGTAATATCAATAATAAGATCAGGAAATCAATAAAACAACTTTTCCCAATATGTGAATTTATAAATTCTAATGGTATTGACAAAGTAATTTTATAACAATTGTTTTTTGGAATACCATGAGGAAAAACCCGTTATATGTAGTCTCTGCCCACGATGGGCTCAAATCCAGTGAAAAGCATCTATTTTATCCCTGGTTCCGCGATGGAAAAATGATAAAAACCACCGATATATGTATTCGGAAAGGTACAAGCACGCGGGTGTTTTCCGCTGCGATCATTCCATGGAAATTAATGAAAAGTTAGGTACTGATGAATTTGATGTTACTGCCTCTCTACCGGACTTATTGGGTGGAATTTTCCATTGGAGAATGGAATTGGTAAAAAAGTAATTCGGAAGTTGCAGTCATCAATTCAAAGTAAAAATATAGGCGTTTATGGAAATAGTATTTGTTCTTAGCGGTATAGTCATTGGGGCTATCGCAGTATGGCTGATCTTTCATTTTTACAATAAATCCAGGTTTCCCCTTGATGCTGAAGGTATTGCCCAAATTCAATCCCGTGTCCAGGAAATGGAGATTAACAGCAAGGTAGCAGATGAAAAACTGACGAATTCCCATGTAGAATCGAAAGTGCTTCGCGAAGAACTTGTAGCAGAACGTGAAAAATCCGAAAAGATGAATGCTATGCTGGCTGCCAAAAGCCAGGAAGTACGGGGGCTCCAGGAAAAACTGGAAACGCAGAAAGAAGAGATTTTATCCATGCATGAAAAGCTCCAGGTGCAATTTAAAAACCTGGCAAATGAGATACTCGATGAAAAGACCAAAAAGTTTACCGATCAGAATAAGGTCAATCTGGCGGACATCCTCAATCCGCTCAAGGAAAAAATTGTTGAGTTTGAAAAAAAAGTGGAAGATGTGAATAAAGAAAACATCGCGCGCAATTCTGCCCTGAAGGAACAAATCACGGGCTTGCGCGAATTAAATCTCCAGATAACCAAGGAGGCCGAAAACTTGACAAAAGCGCTTAAAGGTGAGTCAAAGACCCAGGGCAACTGGGGTGAATTTATCCTTGAATCGATCCTGGAAAAATCCGGCCTTCTGAAAAATGAGCAGTATGAGGTACAGGTATCCATGTCAACCAATGATGGCAGGAGACTGCAGCCTGACGTGGTCGTGAAGTTGCCGGAGCAAAAAAATATCATCATCGATTCCAAGGTCTCTCTATCAGCCTATGAGAAATATGTCAGCGCTGAGTCGGAAGTCGATAAAGTTGCAGAACTAAAAAATCACCTGGTTTCCATACGCACACATATCAAAGGATTGAGCGAGAAGAACTATCAATCGATTTATCAAATTGGCACACTGGATTTTGTGCTGCTTTTCATGCCTATCGAGCCGGCTTTTAGTCTTGCTGTGCAAAACGACGCCGATCTTTTCACGGATGCCTACGAAAGAAATATCGTCATTGTAAGTCCTACAACGCTCATTGCTACACTGCGCACAATCGCGAGCATCTGGCGGCAGGAGAATCAAAACAGGAACGCGCAGGAGATTGCACGGCAGGGAGGAATGCTTTACGACAAGTTCAAGTCATTTGCCGACGACCTCATAAAGGTTGGTGTAAACCTGAAACAGACCAAGACGACCTACGATGAAGCTATGTCTAAGCTTTCCGAAGGTAAAGATAACCTTATCCGCAAAACTGAGCGGCTTCGTGAACTCGGGGCCAAGACTACAAAGGCCATGGACCAGCGCTTACTCGAACGCGCGACGGATGATTGATCAAGAGTTTTAACAAAACATAGTTTACCTTTGCAGAATTAATAAGATTCGGCTATTCATGGAACTCACTCCCGATAATAAATTTAGAAAACTCATCGTCATTGGCGACCGGGTACTTATAAGACCGGCAAAAAGCCAGGATAAAACGAAGAGCGGGTTGTACTTACCTCCCGGAGTGCAGGAAAGGGAGCAGATCCAATCGGGCTATATCATCAAAACAGGACCGGGATACCCAATTCCGGTTGCGGTAGAAAACGATGAGCCCTGGAAAGAAAGTGAAGAGCCAGTCAGGTACGTTCCGTTGCAGGCAAAGGAAGGCGACCTTGCCCTTTTCCTGCAAAAGGGAGCTGTCGAAATCCGTTATCAGGATGAGAAATTTTTCATTGTCCCCCAGTCATCCATTCTGATGCTCGAACGGGAAGAGGACATCTGATTTTAGGACAAACAAAAAAGCCGGCATGGGCCGGCTTCTCTTAATGATTTTTTTATCGATTATCCAACAAGATCTAAACTCCGCTTTATGAACGCCGTGAGTCTGTTGCCCTTGAGCAGACTTTGAGACAACAGGGCGAGTTCGAATGACTGAACAGCCAGCTCCTTTTGTTTCTCCTCTTCCTCCGTCTTAAGGATTTTACTGATCATACTGTGGTTCGTGTTGAGCACCACGTTGAACTGGTCGGGCATATCGCCAAACATCATGTATGGTGATCCGCCTCCAATCTTTTGCATGTCCTTCATGCGGCGCATGAATTCAGGTAATATCAGCGTCACGGGAAGTTCGTCTGGCGAAAGGGCCTCCAACTGCACGGTATAATTTTTATCGGCGATGGCTTCTTCGAAGATCTTCTTTACCTTTTCTTCCTCGTCCTTCGAGAGTACGCTTTCGGCTTTAATCTCCTGCTCTACCAGTTTGTCCACTATTTCGGAATCCACACGTTTCCACCTGGTTTTTTCCAGCTTCATCTCCATGCTGTTGATGAAGTGGTTGTCCAATGGTCCGGTGAATTTAAGGATGTCGTAGCCTTTTGCTTTGGCAGATTGGATGTAGGCATCCTGCTGGGAAGGATTGGTGGTGTAAATATGAACCAATCCCTTTTCCTTGTCCTTCTGACTGGTTTCAATGAGTTTTTTGTACTCTTCGAATGTAAAATACTTGCCGTCGATGTTTTCAAGAAGCATAAAGTCTTTGGCTTTTTCATAAAACTTCTCATCGGCGATGATGCCATACTTCACGAAGAGGTTCAGGCTTGCCCACTTCTTTTCGAATGACTCGCGATCTTTTTTGAATAATTCAGCGAGTTTATCAGCTACCTTTTTGGTGATATGTGAATTGATTTTCTTCACATTGGCATCCGCCTGCAAATAGCTACGCGACACATTGAGCGGGATGTCCGGTGAGTCGAGGACGCCATGGAGCAGCATCAGGAATTCAGGTACGATGTCCTTAACTTCGTCTGTGATAAAGACCTGGCGCGAGTATAGCTGGATTTTATTCCGGTTCAGTTCGAGTTCATCCTTCACCTTCGGGAAATAGAGTATCCCGGTAAGGTTGAACGGGAAGTCCACGTTGAGGTGAATCCAGAACAGCGGGTCTTCGGAAAACGGGTACAATTCTTTATAGAACGCCAGATAGTCTTCATCTTTCAGTTCACTGGGCGATTTGGTCCAGAGTGGCTTCGGATTATTGATAAGGTCGTCCACTTTTTTGGTCACTTCTTCGCCTTTGTCGTTTTTCAACGGCTCGCCTTTGTCATCTTTTACCGTTTCTTCCTTCTCGCCAAATACAATGGGTACGGGTAGGAATTTGCAGTATTTCCTGAGTATCTCGCGGATTTTATAGTCTTCCAGAAAGTCTTTGTTGTCGTCGTCGATATGAAGAATTACGTCCGTGCCAATTTCCTTTCTTTTACCAGGTGAGATTTCAAATTCTGTACTTCCGTCGCAAATCCAGCGGGCTGATTCTGAACCGTCCTGGTACGATTTGGTGACGATCTCCACCTTTTTGGAAACCATGAAAGCCGAATAAAACCCAAGACCAAACATACCTATGATCTGCGATGGGTCGCCTTTCTCTTTGTACTTTTCGATAAACTCAGATGCCCCGGAAAATGCGATCTGGTTGATGTATTTTTTTATTTCCTCGGCTGTCATTCCGAGGCCATTGTCGCTTACCGTTATGGTCTTTGCCTTTTTGTTCACCGATACTACTACCTTTTGTTCGGGTAGTTCGCCTTTGAACTCACCTATCGAGGCCAGTTTCTGGAATTTCTGCGATGCATCCACCGCGTTTGATACCAGTTCCCTCAGGAATATCTCATGGTCTGAATAGAGAAATTTCTTGATGATCGGGAAAATGTTTTCGGTATGAATGGATATGCTTCCTTTTTCCTTCATTATTTTAAAAGTTATTTAGTTACGGGTATTTAAGCGCCCAGCAGTCAAATACCATTCCAATGAGAAAAAGAGGCATTTTTGCGTTATTATACTGTCAGCTTGTCACCTGATGTCACTTTAACTATTCAACAGCATGAATAAATTTCAGTTTATTATCCTGATACTTTCCATTCCCATGATGAGTGTTGCACAAAGCAAATCCCAGGGAATTTGCGGAGAGGTACGATGGCTGGAGGGCAACCAGATGCCCGGTCCCGGAGTAAAGACGAATTCCGGGAAGCCGGTGGTCCGCGAGATATATATTTATAATGCAGTCAAGCCAGAGCAAACCATCGTTGGTGAATCTCCGGCTTTTATCGTGAAGGTAAATGCGAAGCTTGTGAAGCGGATTAAAACCAGGAAGGACGGGACATTCCATGTGGACCTGCAGCCAGGTAAGTATTCAATGCTGACCATGGAGCCCGGCGGACTTTGGGCCGGTACATATGACGGTGAAGGATACATCAATCCAGTGACCGTTGAGAGCGGGCAATACACCGCCATTCACATAATGATTAACTATAAGGCATATTATTAGTAACTTATCCCGTAAGGCCAAAAAAAATTTCCATGGCCATGCAACGATTCGGACACAGATGCACATCTACCCATTGTACGCCTGATTAAATGAAGCTTCAGATATTTAAAAGTACCAGGGAAATCGACCTCGTAGAAGGATGCAAACGGCAGAGCCCGCAAGCACAACGGTTATTGTACGACCGGTATTCGGGTACGATGCTCAGTCTCTGCAGGCGCTATATCTGGAGCATTGCCGAGGCAGAAGATGTAATGGTGACCGGGTTTGCAAGAATTTTCAGCGCCATCCATCAATATGAAGGCAAGGGAAGTTTTGAAGGTTGGATGAAGCGGATTGTAATCAATGAGGCGCTGGGTTATTTGAGGAAAAACAAGACGATGTACCTGGAGACAGACATTGAAGCTGCCGATCGCCAGCCGGATTATGAAAGGGCTGAATCGACACTGGAGGCGGAAGACCTGATGAAAATGATCGGAGCTTTGCCGCCAGGATACAGGACGATTTTCAACCTGTATGCCATTGAAGGCTATTCGCACAAGGAAATAGGTGAGTTGCTTGGGATCAATGAAAATACGTCAAAGTCCCAGTTGAGCAGGGCGCGGGTTTACTTACAAAAGAAAATTGTTGAAAGTGAAAGGGTAATTGGAGAACAGAAAATGCAAGAAGATGGAAAATAACCTTGATCGATTGTTCAGGAATAAGTTGGCGGATCACAAAGTGACGCCGTCGGACAATGCCTGGGAAAAACTGAATTCTCAGCTGCGACAAGCGCGTTGGCACATGACGCAGAAAAGGCTTGCCATTGCGGCAGCGGTAATACTCTTCATGTCTGTGATCGGGGTGACCTACTATTACCTGGACACACAAAAAAGTGCTGAAAATCCAGTGATCGCTAAGAAGGTGGATTCTTATTCCGGCAAACCGGCAAATGAGGCGCTTACTGAAATTGTCCAGGATTCCCAATCAACAATAAATGAAATTGCACAAGTGAATGAAGGTGTTTCAGAAACTGTAGTAAAACCTGCTGTACCGGCTATTGAGACTGTGGCGAAGAAAAATCATCCGGAGCCCATAGCTGAAAAGACGGAGGATTCCGAAACCAATTTCCATGCCCCGCAGGAAACCATGGAAGAATCGCCATTAGTGGCACAAGCAATCATGGAATCGCCTGAGACTAGCAAAATACCTGCATCTGAAACGGTGGAAGACGTGGCTGTGATAAGCACTCCGGTTGAGATTCCATCAATTCAGGAACCTATGACTGTCACCATAACTTATAAGGCCAACAAAAACTCAAGACTGGTTGCGTCTCAAAAGGCCAATGTCATTCAGGAAGGAATAGAAAAAATTACCGGATTTGCGGAGGAGCGCGTTTTTACCGATGAATTAAAAACAAAGTTGCGCAACACCACGGAAGATGTGCTCGCCCTCAACTTCGGAAAACTCATCAATAAACAAAACAAGGAATACTAAATAGAAACCGATATGAAAATCAGAACAATAATCCTCTCCGCAGCATGTTGCAGCCTCGCGTATTCAGGCATCGCCAGCGATATTAATCCCATTGATGCCCGCTGCCGATACCATCGAAGTGAACTTCGGCGAAAACGGCAAAATCCTCATCAATGTGGAATCGCAGGAAGACCTTGATGCGCTGAAAAAATATGATTTCAACTCCATGCTTCAGGATGTGAATGTGCCCACGAAAGAAGAGCTGGAAAATGACAAAAAGGTAATCATGGAAGACGAACAAGCCACAAAATATCTGAAGGATAGCGTGGAGGAAGATCCGGAATTCAGTCAGTTGGAAAATGAATTTGATACGGATGGCGATTACTACAATAATCAAACTGAGAATAAATCGACTGATCGCGAAAAAAAGCGTTTCTCCGGGAGCAAGACGGAATTCGTTTCCGGGTTTGACTGGGGCATCAATAATTTTCTCGAAAACGGCGACTGGCCCGATGAGAACGATGCTCAATACTCGGTACGGCCATGGGGATCGTGGTACATCGGTATCATGCCGACCTTCCAGACGCACATTGGCGGAAAGCTCGCTCTTGATTATGGTGCCGGCATTAGCTGGTATAACTTCAAATTCCAGGATCCGCGCACAAAGCTCGAGGAAGGAGATGGCGGCGCTTACTTTACGCAGTGGGATGTAGAGTTGCAGTCATCGAAAAGCAAACTGACTGTCGCTTATATCAATGCCCATTTTGTGCCTATGCTGGATTTCGGATATCGTTCCAAAACCAGAAAATACGATGACGGTTTCGAGCAAAAGCGAATGAGGTATCGCCGCGATGGATTCAGGATTGGCGTTGGCGGTTATGTCGGCACACGGATCGACAGTTACACCAAGCTGGTATGGCGTGAGACCGGTTATAAAAGCAAACTCCGCGAACGAAACGACTACTACATCGATAACCTGCGATATGGTGTCAGGGGAATCGTAGGATTAGGCGAGGTTGACTTCTTCGTCAACTACGACCTCAATACGATCTTTTCTCCCGACCGCGGACCGGAGCTCAACGCGCTTACATTCGGATTGTCGTTTTAGAAATACACCATGTATATCCAATGCCGTTTCAATTCGACCCCGGATGGGGTCGGATGTTTATAGAAAATGGCCCTTTCTATAAACATTTGACTCCTGCAGAGTCATACATCGCTCTTATCAGAATGGTATTGGATTGGCATTGGTGAGTAGAGCCTAGGATTGCCATCAGGCTTTTTTTATATGGCAGTCCGTTCTTGGGGTTTTTAGCAGCTTTTCATAAGATAGAAGTTGCGCAAGTTAATTACAGCCCAAGCTATTTCAGCATCATCAAACTCCAAATGAGGCACAGTCATTCGGTCCAATAAGATTTCGGCTGTACTCAGGTTTTGACTACGCTCAACCTGACAAAAGTTTTTGTCGCACCAAGTGGAGTCGAAGCATGAGCGGCCCTCAATAGAACAGATGAGGAGTCATGGACCAATTGTAATTGTCAAACCTATACGACCACTTCTTAATTCAATTGTTCAATTGTTCGATTGTTCTTAATTCCCGTTCGGGCTTTTTTTGTTTTGGGCTGACAATGTAATTTTTACTGTCAATATGATAGGCCCTTAACCCACTGTGAGTCAATAATTTTCCTCTCTAAGTTGTAATTTTGCATATACGTTGGCGACAAGGTTGGTCGCAGGTATAATATCAAAAACATCAATATGATGAACAGGCGAATAAATATTGTGATAGCACTTGTCGGAATCCTTCTGATGGTGTTCAATTTTTCCATGGCGCAATCAGAGAAGGCCGTTTTCCATATTCTTGTTTTCAAAAGCGACAGCACGGTATTGCGAAGCGGAACGGGTTTTTTCTTAGACGGAAACCAGGGCTATACCTATGGGGAAATATTCAAAAATGCCTCTTTCGCCACAGCTATTACCGTTGACAGTACTGTTCACCGGATCACGTCAATTACCGGCTTCGACCCAGCTACCGGGCTTACACGCTTTGATCTGGATAATATGCTTACTGCAAAAATCCAGCGCCTTAAGACAACACAGGAAATGTCTCCCCCGGAGCATCAGTGAAGGTTCTGTATTGCCCGGAAATAAAATCAGTCAAGTCAACCTCAGTTAAAATTGATAAAAAGGGCGAATTCATTGGTTATGGCCCCGCAGTAGTGACCGCCACGAAACCCGATGCAACTATGTTTGGGAGCCCGGCCCTCAGCGCAAGTGGAGCTGTGGAGGGTTTTGTTATGTCGCTGAGCGGAAATGATGGCTATATTGTGAACATGCGCTGTGCGGACAACCTGGCATCGATCTCAAAATCAGTATCTGAGTTTGGTGGATCGGTAAAGACATCGCCATTTCTCCAGCAGGCCATCAACGCTATGCAACTGGAAGAAACAGATATGGCGATAAGCGCATTTGGCAAGGCTAAATCAACATTTCCGACATCCGTAACGGCATTTTATTATTCCGGAATTCTTAACTACCAGCAGGAAAAAATCAGTGCGGCACGGTCTGATCTCAGCAAAGCCATCGAGCTGGATAAATCGCTGTCACAGGCCTACTACATCCGCGGGGTGATCAATTACAACAACGACGATTTCAAAAATGCAGAGACTGACCTTTCCGCTGCGGCGGAATTGGGGTTGAACGAACTGAAGCTCTATGAAATGCGTGGAAAATCCAGGTATGAACTCAAGGATGCCGAAGGCGCAAATATTGATTTCGCCAAAGCGATTTCCATGGGTACAAAAGACCCGTCGGTGTACTTTCTATTGGGAAATGGTAAATTCCGGGGCAATGACTACAAAGGCGCTATAGAAGATTACAGCAAAGCCATTAGTCTGGGCCAGGGCGACGAGATTATCTACAACAACCGCGGCAAAGCGAAATATTTCCTGAAAGACTATGATGGAGCTATTACCGATTATTCAAAATCCCTCACGGTCAATGCCGATTACGACAAGGCGCTCCTGAACCGCGGTGAGGCCTATTACGAAAAGCAGGATTACGCCAATGCGCTGAAATCACTTACGGCGGCGAAAGACAAAGGCGCTACAAGTCCGGAGTTGTATACCATGCTGGGCCTTTCGCGGTATATAACGAAGGATTTTGCCGGAGCCAAAGAAGACCTGAATACCGCCATCCGTATGGGTAGCAAGGAGCCAAGGGCGTTTTGGTACAGGGGAAGCATCAAGCGCAGTGAGGGAGATTGCCCCGGCGCTTTGGATGATTTGAATGCAGCAATTACCATGGGAATCGAAGACGGCAAAGTGTATGTGGAGCGTGCTGCCTGCCTTTATAAACAGAAGAAATATGACCAGGTGATTGCAGATGTTTCGAAAGCGGAGACGTTGGGGTTCATGGATATGGAGGCATTTTCAGTGCGAGGAAATGCCTACTACTTCATGCGTGAGCCGGAACTTTCGATGACCGATCTGGAAAAAGCGGTTGCCAAGGGCGATGATTCTGGTGAGACCTGGTTCCATCTGGGTTATGGATATCGCACCGCAAAAAACTGTGCTAAAGCCATGCCTGCATTTGACAAAGCCATTGAAAAAGGCGTGAGCAACGAAGCCATATTTGATCTGCGCGGAAAATGCCGCGAGGAAGCCAATAATATTACGGGAGCTATTGCTGATTACGATAAAGCGCTGGAGATTAATCCAGATTATCTTTCTGCCCTGGAAAGCCGTGGATTGATCCGCTACGCCAAGCAGGATTGGGAAGGGTGTACTACTGACCTGGGAAAAGTGGCTAAAGATGGCAAGCCGGAGACTAAGATTTTTACCCTGCTCGGTTTGTCGTATTACAACCTGAAAAATTATACCAGGACCGTAGAATCACTCAATATTGCCATCAGTAAAGGGGAAACTTACAAAAAGGCATACTATTGCCGGGGACATTCCAATTATGAATTGGGCCAATACGAAGGTGCGATTTATGACTTGACAAAATCCATCGAAGACGGGCTCAAGGACGTGGAGTCCTACCGAAACAGAGGATTGTCTTATTACAATCTTAAAAATTATAAAAGCGCCATCCCGGATCTGGGCAAGGCTGTTGAACTTGGCGGAAACACCGTGGAGGTGATTTATCCATTGGCAGTGTCATACTACGAGTTGGATAATTTTGCCCCTGCCATCCAGAACTTCAATAAGACCATCGGATTGCAGGCCAATCATGCCGAGGCTTATTTCAACCGGGCCAATACGAAGTTCAAGATGAAAGATTACGAAAACTCCATCACCGATTACAACAAAGCGCTGGAGTTGGGTTATGAAGATCATTTGCTCTACAATAACCGAGGAAAATCCAAGCAGCTTCTCGAACGATATGATGAAGCAATTGCCGATTATGGTAAGTCACTGGCATTAAAACCGGATTTCGTGAGGGCTTTCGAAAACAGGGGCACCTGCTATTATCAGAAGGCGGATTACAAAAAGACCATTGAGGATCTTACGGCTATGGAGAAAAGCGAGCCGCTGAAACCTGCATTGCAGTATTTTCTTGGGCAATCATATTTTTACACCGATAACTTCCCCTTTGCCATTTCATACCTGGACAAAGCCATTGACGGTGGTGTTATCCTGAAGGATGGGTATAATAACCGGGGGACGAGCTACATGAAGCTGGAATCATACCCGAAGGCAATTGTCGATTTTACAGAAAGCCTGAAACTCGATGCCAAACAATCGAAAGTATATACGGACCGCGCCGAGGCTTACGTGATGACCGGTGATATGGAAAATGCGCTGATTGATTTGAATGATGCCATCAAGTTGGATGAGAACAACCCCGACAGCTATTTCAACCGGGCAATCCTGCTGGAGCAATCTGAAAAGCTCACTGATGCATTGAAGGATTATGGAAAGGTGATTGAATTGAGTCCGAAAGACGCCAATGCGTACTACAATCGGGGTAACTGTTTTGCAAAATCAGAGAATTTCAGCGCTGCAGTTAAAGACCTCACCATGGCCACCACGCTCGACTCATCCAAAGCCGACTACTACAGGTCGCTCGGCAATGCCAAGTACCAGTTCAATGAGCTCACTGACGATCCCTGTGCCGACTGGCAGAAAGCCGCCGGGCTTGGCGACAAAAACGCGGCGTTTTCGGTGAAGAGGTTTTGTAAATAAAACGCATGCAAATCTTTTGGTGGCCTTTCTTCAAATCTTAAACTGACTACCCGAAAGGGTGTTGCCGTCTATTTTTTTCAGTCGTTGACTTGGATTATTTCCAAGTAGAACGGGAGGCCAATATTCATTCAGCCTGAAAATCTACACCTTCAGCATACCCAAATGCACCTCCGGCATAGTATAATTTTTCTCCAGCCAGGCGCCAATTACATTTGGTCATGTTTCAATTAAAACAACTTAAAAACATGAAAACAAATGCAATAACAACCCTGGCACTGACGATACTTTTTACCATGCAGGCCATGGCACAGGAAAAAGAAAAGCGCTTTGGTTTTGAACTTAGCGGTGGAGCATCCTTTGCAACCACTGAGTTGAATGGCGCCAGCCTGAACCCGGGACTGGGTTTTGAAGGAATTTTTCATTACCAGTTTATGCCACACACAGGTATATATGGCGGCTGGGGCTGGAACAAACTCGGTGCTGACGAATCATTCGCTGGCGATGATGTCTGTTTTGAAGAGACTGGCTATGTCCTGGGCGTACAGTACAAACATGCTTTTGGAAATTCGCCAGTTTCCTACTTCCTGCGGGCAGGCGGACTTTACAACCACATAGAAATTGAAAACAGCGATGGCGACATCATTGCAGACAGTGGCCATGGACCGGGCTGGCAATTGGCGGGCGGCGTAGATGTGAAGCTGGGCAACAACTGGAGTCTCACTCCCGGGTTAAAATTCAACTCCCTGTCCCGCGATATTGATCTGGAAGGTGTCACTTCATCGCTGGATATGCGATACCTATCCGTCCGGGTTGGCATACTTAAAAGATTCTAATTCTCCAGCCAAAAAA
This sequence comes from Cyclobacteriaceae bacterium, assembly GCA_034523095.1. Lineage (GTDB taxonomy): Bacteria > Bacteroidota > Bacteroidia > Cytophagales > Cyclobacteriaceae > JAAUQL01. Next base: position 157,977 of record JAXHKU010000033.1, read on the forward strand.
GTACGAGAAGAAAAGTTGTTCCTCTGACGACTTTTCTTCTAAGTATTATTAAACGAATTTAGCACAGAATCCCAACGACTTAAGCTGTCATATGGCTACCTCGATTGTTAAGCGAATCAACGACTTTTTCCCGCTGGTCAGATTGTTTAAATTCATTCTATTCCTGGCCGTATCGATACAGGTTGTTGTGATCACCTACAATCATTTCAGTGGTTTTTATCCTTTGCGCGACACAACGCATTTTTTTCTGCGCCTATCCAGGGGAACGATTTACAGTATTGTCGCCGGTTTCCTGATTGCCCTTCCCGACTTATTTATCATTTACAAACTGGATCGATGGTTTCCCTGGGGAAAGAGATTCATGGAAAGGGTGGGCATCCAATTGGTATTGGCCGTAGTCTGGGCATTCACAATTTCCACTGTAATCACCCTGCTGGCAAACTACCTGAGCGCATACACAGAACCGTTACAGCTTGTGTTGATTTATAACGCGTTGATCTACGCCGTTACTAATATCATTGTCATGATTGTGCTGGAGGCGTGGTTGTTTTTTATGGAAGGTCACCGCGCCAAAGAAAAGGCGCACACACTTGAAAAGGAAATGTCGCAAATGCGGTTTGAAATGCTGAAAAGCCAGATTAACCCGCATTTTATGTTCAACAGCCTGAATGTATTGTCCGGGCTCATCGACAAAAACCCTGCTCAGGCCCAGCTATTTATTGATGAGTTTTCCAGCATCTATCGTTATGTTTTGGAAACCATAGAGCAGCCTGTCACCACCCTGAAAGACGAGCTGGATTTCATCCGTTCCTACATGTTCCTTCAAAAAATGAGGTATGGAGAAAACCTGACTTATTCCGTAGAAATTCCTTCCGCGAAACTCGACACATACCTTCCGCCGTTATCGCTTCAGGTAGTCATCGAAAACGCCATTAAGCACAATATCGTGAATGAAGCAAAACCGCTGCAGATCGACATCTATACCGAAAAATCCGTGATGGTGGTAAAAAACCCTATACAGCCCAAAATATCCGGCACATCCACCGGAGTAGGGTTGAAAAATCTGCAGAAGAGATATGCGCTGATTACGCAATTGACACCCAGCTTCACCATTGTCAATAATCAGTATATTGCCAAACTTCCATTACTTGACCCCGAGCACGATGAACGTGATAATCATTGAGGATGAAGCCATCGCAGCAGAAAAGCTTATTCACATGTTGCGCGAGATTGACCCTTCAATTACTATTCTTGCAAAACTCGCTTCGATAAAAGAATCCGTAAACTGGTTGATGCACCATAACGCTGATTTGATCTTCCTGGATATTCAGTTGTCCGATGGCATCAGTTTCAGCATTTTTGAACAGGTGGCAGTGAACACACCAGTGATATTTACCACGGCATATGACGAATACGCCATTAAGGCATTTAAGCTCAACAGCATTTCATACCTGCTGAAGCCAATCAGGAAAAGTGACCTGGCAGAAAGTCTGAAGAAGTTCCAAACCCTAAAGTCCGCCTTCAGTATCGATTTCGATGCGCTTCAGGCATTGATTCAGGGAAAAAAGCCGGCGTATAAGTCGCGCTTTCTTATTCAGATCGGCGAGAAGATCAGGAAGGTAGAAACCGCTGAAATCGCTTATTTCTATGTCATGGAGAAAGGTGTATTTGTACGCACATTCCAGGGCAATTCCTTTTCGGTCGATTATTCGCTTGATGCCCTGGTAGTTTCCCTGGATCCGGCAATATTTTTCAGAATTAACCGGAAATACATCGTGCATATGGATTCCATCACTAATATGGTGGCGTATTCCCGCGGCCGGATTAAACTGGAGCTAAAGCCACCGGCCCATGACGCATTCGATACCATTGTCAGCATCGATCGATCGGCAGATTTCAGGAAGTGGCTTGATGGTGTTTAAGGCAGTATATCCACCCTGGCCGCAAGTGGCAGAAACCCTTAAGTCAAGGCGATAAAAATACCGCGCTTCAGGTGAGGTGGTTTTGTAAGTGAATCGGGGTTAGTGAATGTCTCAATTATTGGATGTATCAGGTAGGCTCGCGAGTGAACGGTGAGTTCGGATGATCTTACTATTCTCTCAAGTACCAATCGGCACAATCCTATCAATGACATCTTTTTTCTCGCTTTTGAATTTTCTAAGATCAAACTCCCTTTGGAGGTTCATCCAAAACTCAGGTGATGTTCCAAAAAATTTGGAAAAGCGCATAGCTGTGTCAGCCGTAATGCCCCTCTCTCCATTAATAATGAGACTTATTCGTGTTTGTTGAACACCAATAGCCTTCGCAAGTTTGTAGGCGGTGATATTTATGGGTTCCAGAAACTCCTTTTTCAGGATTTCCCCTGGATGGATGTTGGCTATATTTTCCATTACTTTTCCTTTCAATGATAATCCGTTATTCTAACTCCACTTATCTGGCCATCATTCCAAATAAAGATGATTCGCCATTGCATATTGATACTTATTGAATGATACCCCTTGAGGTCTCCCTGAAGCATATGAAGTCGATTGGAAGGGGGAATCCTTAAATCATCTAATTTGTGAGCGGCATGCAGCATGAATAGTTTGCGCAGTGCGATTCGTGCCACATATTCATTCCACTTTTTCGTTCTCTCCCCGTTCCAGACCTTTTCCGTATCCTTACAACCAAACTCGATAATCATAAATTAATGAGTTTTACGTCAAAGATACTATCTTGTTTCGATAGTATTTAACTGCTTTCTTTTTTATTCATCATTTAAAGCAGGAAAAAGCATTCTCAAGATCGAGATAAAATTATTTAGACAGTAACGGGCGTACCAGAATTAGGAGCAACAAAACTATATCACCGTCGAGTCATAGACCACCACCTTTTCCCAAAGGGCCGAATGGTCATCGATGAATTTCAGATGGACGGCATGAGTCTGGTATATGTCATGTTCCTTAATTGACTTAAACCAAACAAGCAGTGAATATCCAAAGGAGAGATCCACCACGCCACGGGCCTCTGTTTTGGCCGGAATACCTATCTCGGATGAATGAACTTCTTTGATTCCACCAACCAGATCCCGAAGCCCTTTTTCAAAAACCTTTCGATCGGCATCCGTAACTGTAGATTTCAACCAGAAGTAGACCTGGTGTTGCAGTAAACCTTTAGCGCTTTCCATGGAGTTTGAGCTATTTTTTGCCTGTGAGGATTTATATCCGAATACGCCGGCCATAGCCGCTAACGCTGTGGTCGCCTTGAGAAATGTTCGTCGGTCTTTCATTCTGTATTTGTTTTAGTTAGTCAAATCTAATGATTTATTAACTTCGCACCAAAGCGATTTTTTCATTTAAACTCAATACGATGCTTGTCGATTTGCGAAGCGATACCCTCACGAAGCCAACCCCTGCCATGCTGGACGCGATGATGCGTGCGGAAGTCGGCGATGACGTTTTTGGCGAAGACCCTACGGTGCATGTCTTGCAGGAAAAAACAGCGCGGATGTTCGGTATGGAAGCCGGACTGTTCTGTCCTTCAGGAACCATGACCAATCAGATTGCCATCCGCACGCTGACCCAGCCTCAGGATGAGGTGATCTGCGACAAGCGGTCGCACATTTACCTGTATGAAGGTGGTGGAATTGCTTATAATTCCATGGTTTCTGTGGAGCTTTTGGATGGCGACAGGGGCAGAATAGCGCCGGAACAGATTGTGGCGGCGATCAAACCAAACGACATCCACTATCCGAAGTCATCGTTGGTCGCTCTGGAAAACACGATGAACAAAGGTGGAGGCTCCTATTATACCCTTAAGCAAATAAAAGCGATTCATAAAGCGTGCAAAACCCATGGCTTGAAAATGCATCTGGATGGCGCTCGGTTATTCAATGCCCTGGTCGAAACCGGCGACGGCTCATCGGATTACGGCAACTACTTTGACACGATTTCGATCTGTTTGTCCAAAGGACTGGGCGCTCCTGTCGGCTCGGTTCTATTGGGCAGTCACGAACATATCGGCAAAGCAAAGCGTATTCGCAAGGTGTTTGGAGGCGCCATGCGGCAGTCGGGCTACCTGGCCGCCGCCGGAATTTATGCGCTGGATCATCATGTAGGGCGGCTGAAGGACGACCACGTGCGGGCAAGGGCGATAGCCAACATTCTCCATGAATGTGAATACGTTGAACGGGTCGATCCTGCCGACACCAACATTGTGATCTTCTCACTAAGATTCAGGGCATTACGGTTCCGGAAATTCTGGCCAAGTTAAAACAAGCAGCGAATCCTCGCTCTCGGGTTTGGAGCAAATAGCATCCGTATGGTAACTCATCTCCATATCGACGACGATATGATCGGATACCTGCGTGAAAAACTCCGTTCCATGAAATAAAAAAAGCCTCCCGGAGGAGGCCACTAAATATGTTTTTCAGACATATTAGTTAGAGAGTATCTTTTGTGCTGGTTGAATGGATTCACCAGCCATTTTTTAACAAATAAGAGAAATTCGATATTTCATTCCAATATTTTTACCCGATTTCGTATTTGTTTTAAAATGAGGTTAAAAAAAGATTAAAAAATTAAGGCAATTACGTAAATGGTGTAAATATTGGTTATGTGATGTTTTTCGGATTAATATTTGACTCTTATCTGTTTTAGCCCAATTTAATACTGCATTTGGTAGAATTTTTGATTTTTATTTTGGTAAATGAAAATGAAAAATGGCATTTTTCTCCCATGGATTTTAGTCATATTTTTGATCAGACATAAAAGACAATGGCAGAAAATATCCTTCCCCTAGCAGAACGCATGCGACCTGCAACGCTCGACGATCTCATAGGTCAGGATCATTTGGTGGGGGAGGGAGCAATTTTGCGCCGGGCGATAACTTCCGGCATGATTCCATCAATGATTTTCTGGGGACCTCCCGGCGTTGGCAAGACGACCCTCGCCAATATCATAGCCAACCAAATAAAAGTCCCTTTTCATGGTCTGAGCGCCGTGCATACGGGCGTCAAGGAAGTTCGGGAGATCATCCAGTCGGCGGGCAGGCTACAGCGCAATATTCTCTTTATCGACGAGATCCACCGGTTTAACAAATCACAGCAGGATGCATTGCTCAATGCCGTGGAAAAAGGCATCGTCACACTGATCGGCGCCACCACAGAGAATCCATCCTTTGAAGTGAACTCCGCGTTGTTGTCGCGCTGTCAGGTATATATCCTGAAACCGCTCGACAAGGAAGGCCTGTTAAAATTGCTCGACCAGGCCATGACACGCGATTCCAGGTTGAAAAATCTCCAAATATCCATCGTTGAGGATGAGGCACTCCTGCAGTTATCGGGCGGCGACGCAAGAAAGCTCCTGAACATCTTCGAATTGGTCGTGGATACCCTGGCTGGCAAGGGTGATATCGTCATCTCCAACGACATCGTTATGGAAATCGCCCAGCAGAAGATCGCCTTGTACGACAAAGCCGGTGAGCAGCACTACGATATCATTTCTGCCTTTATCAAATCCATTCGCGGCAGCGACCCAAATGCGGCAATTTATTATCTGGCACGAATGATTGAAGGTGGTGAAGATGTGAAATTCATTGCCCGCCGCATGGTGATTCTGGCATCTGAAGACATTGGAAACGCCAACCCGACTGCCCTCGTGATCGCCACAAGCAGCTTTCAGGCGGTCAATGTTATTGGTTACCCGGAGGCGCGAATTATCCTGTCGCAATGTGCCACCTACCTGGCCTGCTCACCCAAGAGCAATGCCGCCTATGAAGCGATCGATGATGCACTGGCAAAGGTTCGGAGTACAGGCGACCTCTCTGTTCCGCTGCACCTGCGCAATGCGCCGACAAAACTAATGAAGGACATCAACTATGGCAAAGGCTATAAGTACGCCCATGGGTTTGAGGGCAATTTTGTCGAGCAGGAATTTTTACCGAAGGAAATATCCGGTACCGCTTTTTATAAGCCCGGCGACAATGCGCGTGAGAACGAAATGCGAACACGGCTGCGGGCGCTGTGGAAAACAAAGTATGGGTATTGAGGAGTTCGGTGGTTCAATAGTTCATTGGTTCAATGGTTCAATGGAAAAGGGGAAATGAGGAAAAGGGGAAATGCGGAAAAGGGGAAATGCGGAAAAGGGGAGAATTGCGCCCTCATGAAATAGGTTGACAGGTTCTCTACCTAAACCCTAAAACGTGTGAATAATCTTTTTAGACAATTTTCAATTTGTCAATCGACAAATTTAAGTGGCCCTCCGTCACCTTGGATATACGGAGTAATTTGGATAGTTTCACCAGCTATAACCCTTGTAGTATGAAACGTCGTGAAATTAGTGGAAACACATGGATTATGCAGAGCAGTTCAATCGAAATAAATTAGATGTAGAATACGAAAAGTATGCATTAATATTCAAAAAGCGACTAACCATGAGAATTGCACCGTTACTCTCTATTTTTTTACTTTTATCCTGTTCTGGTCAAGGCGAAAAGAATACAACAATAATTTCAGAGAATATCCCTATTGAACAGAAAGCCGATGAACCACAATCAGAAACCATCGAATTATTGGGCAATGGTTTAACTAATAAGATGACCGGTGAGTGGCTGACTGCTGTCCTTCCCGATAGCATTCTAAAGACAAGAGAAATATTAAGATGGAAAAATGTTTTCTATGGCGATTTGCTTTTATCAATTAAAGACAATGATACTTTAGTTATTTGTGGTAATATGGATTGGGGGTCGCTTAAGTATAAGGTTGATGACAATAAATCAATTACAACGACGGAAGAGTATAAAACCAGGGTGGTATATTCCCCAGAAAAAGATATTGTCTATCGAGGATCCGAACCATATGGTCCGGTATACAAAAGGCCTCCATTCAAAGATTTCGAAAAAATTATTGCCAATGAAAAGTTGTTAATGGAATACGTGATCAATTTGCTATTCAAAAATGATTTTCTGCCACCAGAGTTTGCTGCAAAAATTAAATACATATCTCTTGGACTTGAAACTTATACCCCTTTCACATTCGACGCAATCGGAATAGAAAATCAAAACGGAGAATTAGAATATTTTGGTTGGAAATACAGCGGAGATACCTTAAACCTTTATAAAACAAGCTCTACCTTTGATGATGACTCTGGATTTATAAGCTATAAACAGGGTGAGCTTGATAAACAGTATTTTAAAAGCAAATAAAGTTCATTAAAAAGGCAAGAGTTGGTTTCAAGCTAACTTTTCTGGGTATTTAGTCATTAAAAAACCTCCCCGTTTACACGAGGAGGTTTAGTTTTTTATGACAGCAGATTCCTACATTTCCCAGCCCTTGCGGTATTCGCGGGTCAGGTACTTATTCGCATCGGGGATATTGGTGATCGACATGGATTTTGAATCATATTCGATTCTCTTACCTGTCCGCAAAGCAACAGAAGCCAGGTTGATTGTCTCCGTGATCGGCCCGGCATAGAGAAAGCTGCCCGGCGATTCTTTACCTGTTTTTATGGCTTCCACCCAGTCTTTCGAGCGCATGTCGTCTTCCTTTTCAGGGGCATTGTAGGTCGGGAATTCTTTTGCTCTTGCTGAAGGCAACAGCCTGGGTTTTTCACCTAAAAATCCAGCCAGTATTTTGCCTTTATCACCTACGAGCATCATGCCTTCAGCATCCACATCGAGTCCTTCTGCCTCAAGTTCTTCCGGCGCAAAGGGCTTCATGCCGCCGTCGTACCAGTACAAGTCGAAAGCAGGAAGGCTGGCCTGCTTCGGAAAGGTAAATTTGAACATACACGAATACGGGAAGGCGACGTCATTGCGTATGCCACGGCAAACACCGTTTTCCGCCGTTTTATTGGTGGTGCCGTAGGCTTTGGCGCTGAGCGGCGCTGTATCAATACCGAGATTTCTGAAGAGCGGAAACAGGCTGTAATGCCCCATGTCGGCCATGCTGCCGCCGCCGAAGTCGTACCAGCCGCGGAATACATTGTGCGTGTAATTCGGGTGATATGGCCGGTCTATTGCCGGGCCCAACCATAATTCCCAGTTGAATCCGTCAGGTATTTTCGGAGTGTCTTTGGGAGCTTCCGGCCATTGCGGCCAAACAGGTCGGTGAGACCAGTTATGGATTTCTTTCAATTCTCCAATAGCGCCGGCATTGATCCACTGAAGCATTTGTTTGTGTTCGGCACGGTGGCTCCATGCCTGAAGGTGCGTTTTTACCTTCGTCTGGCGAACGGTATCAATTACCTTCAAACCTTCTTTCAGGCGGTTGGCTATTGGTTTATGGGTGACAATATGCTTGCCTTTTTTCATCGCATCCATGGCGATGCTGGCGTGGGTATGGTCGGGCGTCATGATTTTTACGGCGTCCAGATCTTTTACTTTCTCCAGCATTTCACGGTAATCTTCAAATGATTCGCAGCCTTTGTAGCTGCCTGAGGGGCTGTTTTTAGCATAATACTTGTCAACATACTCCTTCCCGATATCTCTGCCACCAGGTATGCCGGTGAAGTTGCTGCCCCAGTTGGGGTCCTGGATTGTCTTGCGAATACCATCCCTGATGCCGTTAGCTGACCAGTCGAGGTAGTCGGTGGTGAACTTATTAACATCACAAACCGCTACCACCTGGATTTCGGGGTGAAGGAGCATCTCGGGCATTTCGCGGAGTCCCTGCGTGCCGCAGCCGATGTTGGCAAACGTAATTTTATCAGAGGGGGCGATGTATCCTTTGCCGCCAAGAACGTGCCGTGGTACAATGGAAATAGTCGCGGTGGTGAGTGCAGCGGCATTGATAAATTGCCTTCTGCTCATTTTGTTTTTTCGGGCCATGTTATATTTTGAAAAATGGGTGTCGGAACCAGTCGGTTCTTTCAGACAAGTTAAGAATAATCTTTTTGATTGGAAACCAAGATCGCTAATAGATACATTTCACTACCTGTTGCACTGTGTTCCATAAATCACCTTTAAACCACTTTTTCTGCTATTCCTTTGGTTTGTAAATGGGGGATTGTCAAAGTCATTTTATTATTGTCTAAATTTGAATTAAAGTGAGTCATATGTTTTTAGATAATTATAAAAGAGATATTTCCCGACTTTGTCTGCAGCATAAAGTCAGGTCATTATATGTGTTTGGATCGGCATTAACTGATAGTTTTAATGAGAATAGCGATGTCGATTTTGTTGTTGATATTGATTCAGAAGACCCATTTGATTATGCTGATAACTATTTCAACCTAAAATTCGCCCTTCAGGATTTAATTATGAGACCTATTGATTTGCTTGAGAATAAAGCAATACGGAATCAGTATATCAGACAAAGCATTGACCATTCCAAAGCATTGATATATGCAAAATGAACGGCAGTTTGATATTTTGGCATGTTTGAAGGATATAGAGCAATCAATAAAAGAGATTTATGAATTTCTGCCAGCGGACAGAAATTTTTTTACATTTCAAAAGGATTTAAAGACAAGAAAGGCCGTAGAACGTAATATCGAAATAATTGGCGAGGCCATGGATAGGTTATTACGGGCAGATCCAAGTATTAAAATTACTGATTCCAGGAAAATAGTTGATACCCGAAATCGAATCATTCATGGATATGATAGTGTTTCTGAAGATATAATTTGGTTGATCGTAAATCGCCACTTGCCAATTTTTGAAAAGGAAGTTAAGAAGTTATTGAAATAGCCGAGGCTCCTGATCATGAATCAGGCAGTCCGATTTTCCTTTTACCAGACAATGGAAGGGAGACACAAATATTCGCCAAAACCCCAGACTAATAAAGCAGCATTAATCAAGGAACCTACTTGTCAGATCGCCAAAAGCATCAATCCGCCTGTCGCGCAAAAAAGGCCAGATCCGGCGTACCTGCTCCGAATGATCCAGGTCGATGGAAATAACATGATTTTCTTCTGATGTCTGCGATGCTTCGAAGAGCAATTCGCCCTGCGGTCCGGCGAGAAAACTATTTCCCCAAAACTGAATCCCGTTCGTAGCGCCACTCGGGTCGGGTTCATGGCCTACACGATTTACGGCAATCACCGGCAATCCATTGGCGATGGCATGTCCGCGCTGCACAGTCTGCCAGGCGAGGCGTTGTCTTTCCTTTTCTTCAGTAGGATCGGTCGATTCCCATCCGATGGCCGTTGGATATATGAGCATTTCTGCTCCGGCAAGCGTCATCAGACGGGCGGCTTCCGGATACCACTGATCCCAGCAGACGAGCACCCCGAGCACTCCAACCGATGTTTTTATTGGTGAAAACCCAAGATCACCGGGCGTGAAGTAGAATTTTTCATAATAGGCCGGATCATCGGGAATATGCATTTTTCGGTATTTTCCTACGATAGCGCCGTCCTTTTCAAAAACAACCGACGTATTGTGATACAGTCCGGGTGCGCGCTTTTCAAACAGTGATGTCACCAGCACGACCTGGTGTTTTTGTGCTATTTTCCCATAGAAATCCGTCGATACTCCGGGGATGGGTTCCGCAAGATCGAATGCTGCAGTATCTTCGGTCTGGCAGAAATAGAGGCTGTTGTGCAATTCCTGAAGCACCACCAGTTCAGCGCCTTGCCGGGCAACCGCGGCAATATTTGACGCGAGTTTCTCCATGTTGTCCTTCACCGAAGCGACATTGGCTTGCTGAATGATTCCGACTTTAATCGCTCTTTTCATCTTTCACTAAAATATAATTAACTCACTGTTCCATCAGGATACTGCATGGAAATACAATGTAGCGACCCGTGTTGCTTTATCAAAGCGGTACAGTCAATACCGATTATCTCCCTTTCGGGGAATGCTCTTTTTAATTTGTCCCAAGGCAACGGAATCGGTCTTTGTTCCATTATATGTGGCAACAAGCACCGCGCCATTAATGATCAGAAAGTTTGCATAGGTGGCAGGCAATCTCCTCCCGCTTTCATACACCGGCTCAGCCATGGGCAGCGGTATCAGTTCGTAGGGCAAACCGTTTGGTCGCGCAAAACTTTTCAGTTCATGCTCCATCGCCTCCAATACTTCGAAATGTTCATCAGACGTGTCGGAGCATTTTACATAGGCGATGGACGAGTCGGAGCAGAACCTCGCCAAAGTATCAATATGACTGTCGGTATCATCGCCGGCCAAAAAACCGTTTTTTAACCATAGCACCCGCGATGCTCCGAAGGCATTTAATAACAGATTCTCAATGGTTGGCTTATCCATCCACGAGTTTCGATTGTCGTTCAGCAGGCATTCCTCCGTCGTCAATATCGTGCCGATACCATCACTCTCGATGCTTCCTCCTTCGAGTACATATTGTTTCATATTGCGCAAAGCGACCTCACTTTCGAATATTCCGTTTTCATACAATTGCCTGGTAATTTGATTGTCGTGATTGGCGGCAAATTTTAGCCCCCAGCCATTAAAAGTGAAGTCAAGCACGACAGGTTTACCATTTTCAAAAATCGTTATTCCTCCATGGTCACGCGCCCAGGTGTCGTTGACCGGAGTGGCTGCAAAACGCAGGTACTGTTGGTTACAATGTGCGAGTTTCTTTTTTACGTCACTGGGATTTTCACAGGCCAGAACCAGAGTTTGTCGTTTACTTATCTCGTAAGCAACCTGTTTGTAACAAGTTTCCACCTCATCAATGATGTCGGCCCAATCCGTATTTGCTGACGGCCACGTGAGTTGCACCGCACTTTGTGGGTACCATTCTGCAGATAGTACTATTTGCCCCGGGTAATTTGACATTTGAATTGTATCATGACGTTGAATTGAACTACAAAAAAGCAAAAAAATAGGATATGTTTCCGCAGGAAAATCATATCCCGATGGTATCAGGGACGGATTTTATAAATTGTATCGCAATACAAATCACTGAAAACTAATTTAGATCATGAGAAAAAGTCTATTAGTCCTGTTATTTACCTGTCTCACACCAGGCATTGCGGCTTGGGCACAGACCTTGCCGGCGCACCTTCCGGGAAAGCATTATTCATTGGTGCCGGGTTCGCTGTCTTCGCAATCGTTTCGCACTGAAATAAGCAGTGACATTGATACTACCTGGGATAAATGGGCATTGCGAGGGTATAACTTTGGGTTTAACCCAACGCTTACACCGATGAACGTCACGATTAATTCTGTCATAAGTACACCGTACATGGTGCAGGTGAGAGGAAATGACAACGAGCGGAACATGAAGCGCTGGGGATATCACGTATTTGAAGGCTACGCAAAGGACGACAAGTCCAGGATTACCTTATTGCTGAACAAGCACGTGGAACTCGAAAAGCCGGTGGCTGAATTGTATTACTACGGCACCGTCTATAACCATTCGAGCGCCGCTTATAATTGGTTCCGAATTGGTTCTGATGTGCGACATCATTCATTTCTGTTCAGCCGTGATCAGGCCATATTTTATGGATCACTCACCCTGAAAAATTCCCTAACTCTGGGCAATATCGGAAAAGAGGATCTCCGGGAAACACCGCCCGAAGGCGATGATGAATCCAACGCTGAAGAAAGCGCGAAGTTTGTTAACTACCAATCGCTGCACGATGCCGGCGACGGAACGATTTTTTATGATGAAGACAATGACATCGTGGTGATTAAAGTCAATGGAAAGTGGATGCGCCTCAAAGTGGAACCATTACCTAAAAATATTCATTATGACTTCGAATAGGAGAGGGTTACAGTTTTCATAATCATGGATTTTCCTTAGTAGTCGCTAAATCGTATTTTTACTCATCATTGTTTTAATTTCAAAAAAACCCAAAACTCATGCGCATCAATAGCTTCATTTTCACTTTCCTACTTCTTTTTTACCTGCTTCCTTGTTCCAGTCCGGCACAAAGTCTCAGTGTGAGTCAGAACGGTCGATACCTTATGGATAAAGATGGCAAACCATTCTTTTACCTCGGCGATACTGCGTGGGAGCTATTTCACAGGCTCAACCGTGAGGAAGCTGACCTGTACCTGAATAACCGTGCGGAAAAGGGATTTACGGTGATCCAGGCTGTTGTACTGGCGGAAAGGGATGGTTTGAAGGAGCCGAATCCCTATGGTGAGCTGCCTTTGATGAATGCCGATCCGACAAAGCCCAACGAAAAGTATTTCCAGCATGTGGATTATATTGTAAATAAAGCAGCATCGCTCGGCCTTGTAATCGGCATGCTGCCGACTTGGGGAGCTTACTGGAGTTCACTCAATCCGCAAGACGTAATTTTCAATCCGGATAATGCCTTCAAATTCGGCCAGTTTATTGGAAAACGGTACAAAGACAAACCCGTGATCTGGATTCTGGGCGGTGACCGTAATATTGAAACTGATAATGACCGCCAGATCATGGACGCCATGGCTCGTGGATTGCGAAGTGGCGACGGCGGCAATCATCTGATAACTTTTCACCCAAGGGGTCCTGGATTTTCATCAGATTATTTTCATAGCGCGGATTGGCTCGATTTCAATATGTATCAGTCGTCGCACGCTGCGCACAATCACGACAACGGGCTCTATGCTGAGCACGATTATAACCTGAAGCCTGTAAAACCGACGTTAGACGGAGAGCCACGTTATGAGACGATGACTTCCGGATTTTACTTTGACGGAAGCAACAGGTTCGATCGGTTTGATGACTTTGACTGCAGACAGGCTGCCTATTGGTCATTGTTGTCGGGCGCCTGCGGACATACCTATGGCAATAACAATATCTGGCAGATGTATTCGCCGAAGGTAAGTGGTGTTTTATGGCCACAAATAGCGTGGTATGATGCCATAGATCATCCCGGTGCATTTCAGATGGGACATTTGAAAAAACTGTTTACATCAAGGGCTTTCGAAAAGCTGGTTCCCAATAAGGATTTTATTGTCACCGGCCCATCCTTTGGAGGCGCCAAGGTAAAAGGATCATTGGCTCATGATGGTACTTTTGCATTTATTTTTTCCCCTTTCGGGGAACAGTTTACAGTGGACAAAAGCCACTTTAAAGCGGAGACATTGAGAGAATCATGGTTTGACCCGCGCTACGGCGTCGAATATACTATCCATACCTCAGGCACGAAAGGTATCCAAACCTATACTCCGCCAACCAATGGACGTGGTCAGGACTGGATTTTAATTATTGAAAAGGTGGAGTAGCTCAGTGGTTCAATAGTTCACTAGTGATGAGGGGATGCGGGAAGGCGGTGATGAGGTATTGGGAGAGAACAAAGCAGTAACAACAACTCAAATCAAAAAATAAGCAAGAGACTAAGAGCCAACAGCTTTCTTCAGCATTTTTCCAGCCCCAAAAACCAACAACGACCCATTACTCCAACTTCTGCATTCTAAATTCAATTGTTCGATTGTTCTTAATTCAGCAGTTCCTATACCTTCAACCACCTGTCAAACCACGCGAAAGCATCTTCCTGCATGGTTTTGTCAAACTTGTGTTCGCCGTCATAAAAGCCACCCCTGTATTTTTCAGGTGCGCCAGCTTTGGTAAACACCTCTTTAAGGATGTCATCAGCTTTATGCATTTCCGAAAGGGTAAAAAGCTGATCCTGGTTGTTATTCATGGTCATTGTGGGAAGGGGAGCCCGCAACCCCAGTATTTCCGGAAATTCCAAATACTTTGGTAACAATGGCGTGTAGGTCATCCAGGTGTGTGTATAGGCCTTATTCAGAAGGAAATCAGCCCAGGTGGTCATGAATCCAACACTGACGGCACATTTAATCCGATCGTCGAGGCCGCCGAGATAAACAGTTCTCAAACCACCACCCGAAAGACCCGCGCAGCCTAACCGCCCGGAATCCACATCATTTCTACCGGCTAAAACATCAAGAGCGGCTTTATCCTCGGCGAAGAAGACCCCCGGCCAGGTAGTTCCGCCGCAAAACAGCGATTTGGAAAGCACATGCTCATGCTCTCCGGCCCAGCGGTTGTAAGCATCAATGTTGTCCTGCTTTTCCGGATTATCATCCGACAATCCCTTCGTAGCGCAATGACCCGATGGAATTTCAGCCATATCTTTGAGCATCACGCGACGACTGGCAAAGGCAAAGGAATCAGGGACCAGCCTATGTCGTCCCTTAGTCATTTTCGTTTGGATGCGTCGATCCGGTTTTCGGGGGGGGAGATATGAGCAGTTTTTTATTAGGGTTGTTTTCCCGCCCCCTTTGAGGTGGAGGGGGGTGGGTCTGTCTCCCCCCCTGCCTCCCCGGCGGGGGGTGGGGGGGGAGCCGAGGTCGCTTTGGTGGGGGTGGCCGCTCCTTCCTTCCCTTTTTTGTTTTTTTTTTGTTGTGGTGTGCTGCCCCCTCCCCCCCGCCGGGGGCGGTACCCCTCCCCCCCCCTCTCTTGTCTTCCCACCCCCCCCCCGCCCCTCTGCTGGGAGGGATGACCGTCACCTCTGAGTGTGGGCGGGAGGCCCTCCCTGTGCTCGTGTGCGTTTTATGTTTGATGGTTGGCCGCCATCCTGCAGATTCGCCCCACACAAATACCTCACACAAATTCAATTCGCCCTGCCTTCGCCACGCAGACAGTGAGGTTCGTGTAGGCTGATATCTTCTGCTACTGTCCTGCGGCCAGTACTGTGGGCAGTATCAATAAAGATGATAATAAAACGGTGTCCGACCAGGGCAGGTTCGGTGAGTCCCGCAACAGCACCGCTAGTCTTAACTCCGCGGCACAGGCTTCTCTGTGGGATGGACAAAAGGGCCACATCACCTGACCGCGCTCAATCTGCTTTATTTCCCACCCAACATCATACACCTTACAACTGTATCGGGGGGTAGGAATCTTCTCTACCGGGTATCAAAACCCTTCTCACTACTCATGCCCTCTAATCTCTGTTACGCTTAAACGATCACTCACAAAATCATACTCCCCCCCACAACAAACACCATCCGCTCCACATGCCCAAAAACACCACCCCAATAAAGACATCCCCCCACCACCCACAAACAATAAAACAAAACCACACAACCAGCGCGCCCTCCTATCAAAAAACACCACCACACACAAAAACCACAACAACCAAAAACCACACACAACAACAAAAAAAAACCCAACAAACCCAAAAACAAAACCAACCAAACCAACACTACATAGCCGCGTTTGGCGAGTTCGTTGGCCCAGGCCCGACCACCGTAATAGTGATCCTGATGCGTAGTCATCATCGGATGCTGGTCATCTGAAGTTTTAGTAATCTTTCGGGTACCGAAATACTTATTTCCTCCATGATCATGAAGACCCAATACAGCCGGAAGCCGGCCTGTAGAACCGGTAGGTTTTAATAAAATAGCCTCCGTTTTGTTTCCGTATGGTAATTGCCATGTGAGTTCCTCGATATCCAGACCGTCATACGTGTATTTTTTAACTATTTTGACCGATGGTGTTTTTTCAATTTTGGGCGGTGCAGCAAGATCAAGGGTCTTGGCCAGCGCTTCCTCTCGCCATTTATCGATGGACTTCCATTGTTTATTTCTGAACGATAACGCAGGTGGTTGATTAACGAGACCAGCCGCCCAGGGACCGTAAGCACCGATGATACTCTTCTCCGAAAAAGGCATCGGTGAAGTAGTATCCAACGAATCAGGCATCAATGCAGACACGTAATCGGGCATTATAGACAATGAACCGATAAGGGCGGATTTTTTTAGGAACTGCCGTCTGGGCTGGGAGTAGGTTTTTCATGATGATGGAATTTGTTTCCTGTTTTTCACCATACAAAATAGAAAAAATGCCTCAATTGACCAGTGAAGTTGGCTGTAAACTACAGATCCACCAAGCAACCGAAAGTGATTTTAATTGAATAAGAGCTGGTAGGAAAGAGCATATTTAGGGTAACTGAAGGGAATCTGGGTTTTGGTACGTATTCCAGAATCTGACGACGGTAAATATTCAAATCGTCGTTAATAAGATAATACAAGGTTATTTGTTTCCTGATTACCGCCCGCCGGATCGTTTTAAACCCACTTTGAGGAAATAGTTCCGGATTTATTTCTAAGAGATTCAACACAGATTCGACTTCATTAATAAAGTCCGATGCAGATTCGTCAGACCATTCCCGGATCAAATACTGAATATTTTCATCGTAATCCTGCAAAGCATCATCCGACCAAATGATCGCCATGGGATATCACTTAAATAGTCTGGGGTATTTTTTCTTCGTTGCATCCACTACTTTTTCATGAGAATGAACCTTACCTTCATTTATGGACTTCAGTCCCTTTTCGATTGCATTTTTTTCACGCTCAGAAAGTGTAAGCCTCCCTATTGGTGATGTGGAGTATTGCAGAGAGATAACTTGGCGGATTATCTGACTGTCTTCCAATCCGGCAATCCATTCAATCAGATTCAGTTTTTCGGCTTGAATATCCATGGCTCATTGATTTGCTAAGTAAAGATAACGAATTGTGCGTGATATACAGGATGCCTTATCAAGCAGGTAAACAAAAATTACCTCAACTGACCAGTGATTGAGGAGGTAAACAAAAAGTATATAGATTACATCAAATATCGATTAAATGTGATTGAGGAAAATTTTTACTAAGAAGTTGTCGAAAAAGTACGGCAACCGGAGTCCTACTAATTCAATATTACAATGACAAGCAGGGAAAGGGCGGCAATAAGTAAAATTCGAACCAGAATCGTTGTTATTTGTGTCATTAAAACCAAAAGTTGGATTCTGTGTATTTTGGATTCATCGGAAGTTTGCGCAAAGAGTTGTCTTAATACCTTGGTTGAGTAACCAAAAGTCCAACTTTTTTTAACGACGATATAATTATTTTCACGAATAAATCTGGAGCCCATGAATACAGTAGAATAGCCTAATATCTGTATTGTGATTACCAGTACAATAAAAAAGTAAAGAAAAAACATGACAATTTCAGTCTACCTAATTAATCATTCATCTATAAAAATTATGTCTTTCACGCGAACAACTGTATTAAATTGTTGAATTTTAAAACTATATCATACTATCTCCTTAATCCTGATATTCCTGAAATATACCGGAGCGCCGGCGTGTTTGCCCTGGAAACCAATCACACCTTTGATTGGCAAAGTAGCAGGAGCCTTGGAGAGCCACGACGGCGCTTCACTGCCATCGGGATTGATCTTCGCATCGGTAAATTTGGAGAGATCCACGGTATTTACCTGTTCACCATTCATTAGCACGTAAATCATACTGTCGATACATGTGACTGTGAATCGGTTCCATTCGCCTGGTTTTTTCACAACTGATTTGGTTGCAGCCTGCCTGCCAAAGATAGCGCCACATTGCCAGTTCTTCGGACTTTTCGCCCATTTCTCATGGAAATCATCGGCGATCTGCACTTCTACGGAATTAGGAATCCAGTCTTCGGTATTGGAGCAATAAACTACTACACCGCTGTTGGTGCCCTCCGCATTTTTGAATTCCAGATCCAGGACGAAATTATTGTACTCCTTTTTTGTCCAGAGAAACTGATCTTCGGTAGCCGTGAACTCTCCATTTTCAAAGGACCAAATAGAATCCGGAAAGTACGCATTCGACAAATCGGGGAGGAACAGATCTTCCCAGCCTGCAGAGTCGGGATGGGCGGCGAGCGGATACTCCGGATTTGGTTTGCACGATAAAATACCGAGAAGAATCATCACGGCAAAAAATGAAGAGTGGGCATATTTTTTCATTCTATGAAGGTGTTTGTTTCAGGTTGAATTTAAGTTTGTTGATGGAGAAAACAAATTTTGAGGTAAGACCTTTTATATGCATAGTTTAATTATTTAATCAGTTTGTTTGAATGAGCAAAATTCAACGGGTAGTAGCATGCATCAGGATAAGGTACCATAGTTAATTAACCGTGCTTTCCAGTTCTGCCATCAGCCAAAGGGTGTAGGCTACCATGGGCGTCCAATATTCAGATATTTGCCAGTTGCCTGTACCGATCTCGGGAGCATCCTGCTCATTTCCTCCGAGCCCGTTCATCACGGCGCCATTGATCACCGGTGTCTGTGGAGAAAATGTACTCCCGGGAAAATGCTTAGGATGATTATATCCTATCCCTATCAATGTAGAACTATTGAATGGGTTATTGCCGATAATCCAGTCGAGCTGGCGCTGGGCAGCTGCACGCAATTGGGGGTCGTCCAATAGGACGGAGGCCTTGAGCAAGCCAACACCCGATGCCGCCAGATTTGCGTTGATGCCCACCCACCATTCCGGATTGGGCTGCATAGTGTAGCGATACCAAAGGTTGCCCGCTTTGCGATTGCCTCCTGGATCCTTTTCTGTAAAAACACCAAACGGCACGATGCCCAGGTGATTCTTTTGGCTGATGGCGATGAGGTAGTTACGGGCATATCGCGAAATCATTTCTTTCCACACAACTGTATCCGGATGTCCCGGGAACAATGTCACTAAGTCAGAAAGCGCGAAAAACTCCATGCATCCATTCCAGATGTTTCGATATGGTTCCTTTTTATCAGTTGAAGTATAAAAGTAGCCGCTCACCTGATTATTATCATCCACTTCCTGGAATTTGAGCAACTCCTTTGCCTGCCTTATCGCAAACTCCTTGTATTCTGATTCTCCGGTGGTTTTATACAACTCCAGCGAAGCCTGAATCGCCGCACCAACAATACCAGGATTAGTTTCAAACTTTTCGTTTTTACACCAGTCAAAACATTTTTGCGCAGCTTCAAGGCATTTTTTTGAATAGTTCACATCAGTTTCATCCGTAATTCGTGCCATGATGGCTTCTGCCGTAATAAAGTTGTATTGACCCATAATGTCCAGGGGTTCCGTTTTAATGATCCGGTCGTCCACAGTTCCTGCAATGAGCATATCTGAGGTAGATCGCCCGGCATTGGGCTTTGTGAAATGTACTTCACCACCTTCTTCGCCGACGGCATTATCCGTCCATCGGTTGCTGTCGGAGTGTTTCAGCACGTCGCCGCCGATGTAGCTCATAATATACCCCAGAGGTTCTTGCATATTCAGAAAATACCTGTTTCCCCAAAGGAGTTCCTCGAGGACTAATCCTTTATCCAGTCCGGTTGGGAGTTCATAAGCCTTTGCCATACCGATCATGCCGTAGATTGTCGCACCGACCCATTTTCTCAGGTCACTGGCGTCGTGCCAGCCACCGCTGACGTCCTGGTGTTTGCCATCATCCATCCTTAGACCATCATCTAGATGGCAAGGTGTGAGATATCCTGTTTTACTGTTCCCGCACCGTTGTTTGGAAAAATAGCTTACAATCAGTTGCATTGCAGGGTCGTAGACATCTGTTGAAATTTTAAAAGGAAATGACCGAAGTGTATCGCATGTGATGTAATACACACCCGCCCTTGAAAATGTACTGAAATCTCCTGTCGAGTAATCACCAAAATCCGCAGGTGCCGACTTGAACGATCCGCTAAAAACTACCTTATTTGAAGCGATCTCAATTACCTGGAACGAATGTGAAAGCACACCCGGGGCAGAGACTACCTTGGATGAATTTGGCAAATATCCAGCCTGATTAACCAGCAGGTCTACGTTGTAATCTCTGGATAGCCGCTGGGCTTCTAATGTAAAACTGAAGAAAACACCGTAGAGTAATGAAGCTGCGATCGTTAGTTTCACTAAAGATTTCCTTTGACTTTGGCATGCGTCGGTATTTAAAAAGAATTTTTTCATAGCGTATTTGTCTTGTGGGTGTATGGAAATTCAATGATTTTACTCAACAACTATTTCATCGATAAGCATATTTGCAGGTTGTCCGGCGCCAGGATGCCAGTCGGGTGTGTTACCAATAGAATGTGCAAGTACTTTCACAAACCTCGCCTGCTGTGGTGCAAATTCAGCGATCACATCACGTTGAAAACCTCCGTATTGGTCAATGGGTAGCAAGAGGTCGTTTTTTCCGACACTGTTAAAGGTTTTCCCGTCGGTTGAAGTGAAATATTGCACTTTCGTCGGAGCAATGGTCCTCCAGTATGCAAAGTGGTAGTAGGACGACTCTATCCGTCGTACTGTCTGTAGGGATCCAAGGTCTATGATCACTTCCAGGTTCTGCCCTGACGTACCAAACCAATTGTAGTCATATTCGTGGCCACCTCGCTTTCCGTCAGTAAGCATGGATGCTCCTCCAGGCTTGAGCGCAATGGAATCAGGACTGACAAAAACCACTTTTTTTCCATAAGCCAGGTGTTCCTTCATGCCGAGCAATAAAATTCTGTAAGTGGAAGCCCGGTATTCTTCAGGGGAAGTACACCATTCTTTCACGCGCGTAACTCCCTGGCGGATGCATAAATCTGTGAACGGACCAATCATAGAGCGGAACTCCGGCCTGGCCTCCCATTGCCCATTCACTTTGTGAAACACGCCGCGGTCGCCTGTATAGTGTTTTTTCGACTGCTCCATCATGGCAAAACTGACTGGAAGTCTGGCTATTCTTACTCGCTCAAGAAGCTCGGCAGAATCGGCTATACTTTTCTCAGCTTCATCGAATATCAGGTTGTATTTATCAATCAATTCAGGTGAGAGGAAACTTTTTTCTTCCTCATTGGGATTACCGAAAATCCTGAGTGGCATACCGGAAGTCTCCTGGGCTTTATGCAAAGTATCGATGTATTTCCTGATGTACGGACCAGCGTTTCCATAATACCCGTTCAGGAAATCATTCATTAGCGCTTCACCGTCAAGGGTGGGGTCCCAGAGCAGCTTGGCGAGCATATAACCTCGCAATTCCGCAAATTCGCCACCGACTTCCCGGTTGCCCTGTTCGAACATGGCATTTACACCGTTTTTTACAAAAAACTGAATGTTGGGCTGCAACACCTGGAGGTTTGGAAAAGGACTTATCAGGTTGGTGAATTGAATTACATAATCCCACACGATGATGTCGTTGGCGATTTTTCCCCAGTCTTCCACATCCTTTACGAAATCAGCGCTCTCAGGATCTTCCGTGATCGGCAAGTGGCGGTATGCCTCTATGCTGCATAGCATGATGTTTACATTTGGCCGTGGCTTCAGGGTTTTCGGCGCTTTTCGGCCATATTCGTAGGCAAGGGTGGAAATTATTTTATCAGGAAACTCATCAGCAACCTGGTTCACAAACTGGATGATGCTGCCCGACGGACTTCCCTCGCGTTCATCAATGGCCTTGCATTTTTCGCATGTGCAGTAACGCTTATTGTCGTTCTGGCTTACTGACCAGTATAGTGCTTCTGGATTTTGGGCGATTTTTTTTCGCAGGTTTTGAATGGTGATTTTCAACACATCAGGATTCGTGAGACATAGCTGTGTTGGCAGGCGTTTGCCATCGACCATGGCGAAGTATTCGGGTGTTTTACAAAGAATACCTCGGGTGGCACAAGCGCATTAAAGGTATGCACCCACATGCCCCAGTCCTTCCGCTCCCCGTTTTCATCATGACTCAGCTTGTGCCAATCCACATATTCAGCATCCCAGGTGCTCTTGTAATGAATGCTGCGAAACCGTATGTCTGGCACCTGTTTATCCTCTATTTTGTCTAATACAATGTGTTTTTGTAAGGGAATCCTCTTTGCCGATGGCGCGTACATGCGGCAGTTGAGGTACTTTTCCAGCAAAGTGTATACACCATAAAGCGTTCCCTTTCCACTACCTCCGGCAATGATAAGGCGGGCGCTGTCGGTTTTTATCAAGAAGCCGTCCTGCTGTAGTTCGTTGTAGTTGATGTTCAACCCCAACTCGTCGATGCGGTCATTTTGGCCAAGGACAATTTCATATGGATTCCAGGCTTTTTCTGCACCTATTATCGGCAGTACAGCTCCTGAAATTTGAATTAAGTAATCCTGCAAAATGGTTGCGGCTTTTGACTCAGATTCAGTTGGTGTGGAAGGCAGGACTATGCGATATCTGCTTGTACCGTCTTCGTTTGTGAGGATCAGTTTTTGTTCGGTAACGGGTGGAGCCGCCTGCTTTTTCTTTTTCTGTGCAAGTGATGGATAGGAGCAAATTATACCCACGATTAACAGAAAGAAGAAAACAGTGCATGTGCGGAGGTGCGAGTTTTGAATGATGTTCATTGTCTTTTGGGTTTAAATAATTCTCGGGACTCGATTCAAATAAATTCTGTAGCGGTGTTTTAATTCCTTTTGAAATTGAAATTTCCGGTTTGGTTTTTTGGGCATTTAAAATTTTGATTCTACGAATAAATCTAAAGAAAGGTGAAACCATCCCTTAAAAAGTCCTTACCTCACATTTGGATTTTACATTTATTTTCCCAATTCGATTTCGAACACAAAATTGCCTGGGGAAATCTGAATTTTGAAATCCTTGTTATCCTGATAAACCAGTTTGGCATATTTGGAATCCGCTATTTTCTTATTATCCAGCAATACACTTTCGCCATGCAGCCAAACCGTTGCCGAACTATTGGGCGGGATATTTACGGAGTAGATTACCTTTTCGCCTGTCTTTTTCCATGAAGAAATGATCTTGCCGTATGGGCCGTCATGCTCGGCAGAGAAGCTTTCCAATCCATCGACGAAGTATGGACGCAGCAATACATTTTTGAATCCTGGCTGATCGGGGTCGGGTTTGATGCCTCCAAGTGCTTTATAAAACCAGGCGTTGATCTCGCCAAACATAATATGGTTGAGCGACAGGTCACGATTGGCTCTGATGTCCCAATTCTCATAAAATGTAGTCGCTCCGTTTACAATCCACCAGCCCCATGAAGGATAGGTTTCTTGCGAGGCGATTTTGTAGGCCACATCGGCATAACCGTTTTCGCTAAGTGCATTCAAAATAGCCTTTGACCCCAGCAAACCAACATCAATGTGGAAACTATCAGTGGCCACTTTGGAGGCCAGATTGGCAGCCACCATATTTACCAGATCCTCTGGCACCAGGCCCCAGTACAAAGGCACGGATAGTTCGGTTTGCATTCCACTTCCATAAATACCTGTGCCATTGTCCAGATATTTGCCATTAACTGCGCTTTTAATTTTTTCTGCTAAGGCTGCATATTTTTTTTCATCATCAGCATTGCCCAAAATACCGGCGGTTTTGGATAAAATATTGGCATCAGCAAAGTAATAAGCCGATGAAGTGAGCTCTTTAGGTGCCTCGGATTTTACAGGAACCCAGTCGCCGAGACCCCAGTCGGTTAGCCCTGATGGATATTTGTAATCGATATGATCGACATACCTTTTCATAGCTTCGTAGTTGTCTTCCAGAATTTTAGTGTCTCCGTAAAAGAGGTACACATTCCATGGAATAATGGCAATGGTGCTCGTCCAGTCAGGTCCGTTGGCCCAATGGTAACCCCAACCACTGGTGGGTATGATGGCGGGCAATACGCCATTTGGCTGCTGCTCATCGCGGTGGTCGTCGAGCCACTTTTCGTAAATTGTGATGGCATCGAAGCTATACAAGCCAGTTTCCACGGCAATGGCTGCATCGCCTGTCCAGCCATTTTTCTCGCGTTGTGGACAGTCCGTGGGGTAGCCAAATAGATTGGAAAGATATGCATTGTTGCCTGCTGCCCATATCTTGTTGATGGTCGGATTCGAGGCTTCAATCTTGCCTATGGCCGGCACATCGCTATGCATAAAGTAGCCGGTGAGGCTGTTTATCGAAAGTTCGATTGGCACACTGCTTTTAACTTCCACATATTGAAAACCTTTGTAGTTGAACTTCGGCACAAAACTTTCCTGGCCATTTCCACTCAAGATGAATATATCTGTCTGGAATGGGTCAGTATCGTCAATAGGTCGATGGTGCACATCGATATTTGACAAATCGACATGCCCTTGCTCATCAAGCATTTCACCATGAATCAGTTTGATGGTGGTGCCGGAGCCTCCACTTACCACCAATTTGCTGGTACCTGAAGATATTTCTGCCCAGGTCAAAGACATAAGAGCCTTGACCGGTTTTTTGTATGGAGATGGGCTGGATTTCTTCCACATTCCTGATAGGCTGCATAGATTGCGCTACGATATTTTGCGAGGGAGCAGTGCTCAACAGTGCCGACTGCCAGTTGGCATCATCAAACCCTGGCGTATCCCAACCCGGCTGCTCTAACCTGGCGTCGTAGTGCTCACCGGTATATATGCTGTTGAAAACCACTGGGCTGAGTGCCGTCTTCCACGACTGGTCGGTGCTGATGGTTTCAATGGATCCATCTTCATATTCGAGGCGGAGGTCGAGGCAGAATTTTGGCCGGGCACGCCATGGGGCCTCATGAAAATACCATACCGCTGTTGACTGATGGTTGTACCATCCATTGCCCAGCAACACACCTATGGCATTGCCACCCTGCCTCACGTTTTCTGTGATATCGTGGGTTACATACAGTGTGCGACGATCATATCGCGTGTACATGGGGTCGAGTCGGTGGTCGCCTATGCGTTGGCCATTGATCGACAATTCGTACAGTCCCGCCGCGGCAACATAGGCCCGGGCTGAGCGCAATTTCTTGGTTGTTTCAAATTCCTTTCTAAAATATGGTGCTGGTTTTAAATCAATATCGCGCGTATCGTTGATCCAATCACCTTTCCAATTCGCCATGTCCATCATGCCCGTCTCAAAGGATGCAGTTTCGGAAACCGTAAAAAATGTCATTATTATCCCAGGCCTCCACGCCCCAATAGTATCTGGTATGTGGATTCAGCTCCTTACCGGAATACCGGGGCAGAATCCTGGTTGGAACTGATCTTGCCACTATCCCAAACCTTGCTCTCCCTCGTAAAACCAGTATATCGGTGCCCACTAATATCTGAAAAGCATTTTGAATGGTGCCGTTTCGACGATCCAATAATTGCCATGAAAGCCTCGGACTGACAGCATCTATCCCAATCGGATTGACGAGGTATTCGCAGGTGAGTTTGTCAACGGTAAAACCTTCTTCTTTTTCCTTTTTACAACTGGAAAGGAGCAAAAATACGATGAGCAAAGGAATTACATTTTTCATATAGAAATTATTATTCAGAAAACTACAAAAAACAGCGCGGAGACCGAAATCATAAAACTTCTAATTTTATATTTTTTGGGATTGTTGAAGATGGAAAAAGGTCAGGGGAACATGGAGCGCATGGAAGAAGAAATACATGAAAGCCAATACAGTGTCTACTAACATCTTATAAGTGCATCAAACTGGAAATATTAGGTACGCCCGCATCCCTATGTTTCGTAAGTTTATTCGGAACTGATCTGGAGGAGCAACAGAAGATCCCATCAGTTGGATGTCAGGCACCGAAAAAGACAATATGATATCGATAGAAGATATGTAACTTAACTTCATAAAGTAGAACTACGAATAAATCTAAAGAAATTATTCCATTTCGGTTCATTACATTTACTCATCTAAAACATGATACTGCTATGAAGACCATACACCTGATCATCACTTTCATTATGGTTTCAACTTCCGTTTTATTTGCCCAGAATATTGGGATATTTCAAAATCCTACTGATGTCGGCAATCCCTCCCAAAAGGGAATCGTCTACCTATGACGCTGAAAGTACAGACTTATTCCCTGAAGGGCGGTGGCCACGACATATAGTTTTATCGGGATGAGTTCCATTATTTATATAATTCCGTAAAGGGTGATTTTATCCTAACGGCCAATGTTGAGATTATCGGGAAGGTGTGGATCCGCATCGTAAGGTGGGTCTTACGGTCTGCAATCCACTGATGAACAGGCGTCTCATATGACTGCCACACTGCATGGAGACGGGCTCAAGTGAATTGCAATGGCGCGAACTTCGTGGCGCCTACATGCGCGATCCCACAGGATGAAACTTCCAGCCTCAAGAGTAATTAGTAGTATTCTGCAGGTTGAGCGGAAAGGAAAGGAAATCATCATGCGGGCGGCCCATCCCCGCGAACCGCTTTGGTTGAATCGGTTCGAAATCCATGCCTCATTATGGCGAAGGAGTCCTTGCCGGACTTTTCGTTTGCTCGCACAATCCGGATGTTACTGAAGAAGTGAAAATCTGGAATGTCCGTCTTTGATCAGCCGGTTGCTGAAGGATATGATCCCTACAAGAGTGGATTTGTTGGTTGCCGGATGGAAGTAATGAATGTCTTTGACGGAACCCGGAAAGTGATCTACGAATCTGACGGTCGCTTCGAAGCTCCCAACTGGATGCCTGATGGAAAAAAGTTGCTTTTTAATATGGATACTTCTATCCACACCATACCAGTCATTGGTGGCGAAATTCAAAAGCTGAATACCGGAACTGCCATACGCAATAACAATGATCACGGTATTTCATTCAATGGCAAATTGCTGGCCATAAGCAGCCACCGCGACGGTTTGGCAGGTGGAGGATCGACGATATATGTCTCTGCCGCTGGAAAGTGGTGAGCCGAAATTGGTTACTGAAAAGACGCCTTCCTACTGGCATGGCTGGAATCCCAAATAATAAGGAGGTGGTGTATGTCGCCAAAAGGGCATGAGAGCAAACCGCATAATATTTATAAAGCAACCATCGCCGACGGAAAGGAAACTCAGGTTACCTTTTTTGAATCTGGCCACGTGGACGGACCGGAATATTCACCAGATGGAAAATACATCTATTACAACGGCAGCCAGTCGGGTACCATGCAACTGTGGCGTATGAATCCGGATGGTAGTGGCAAGGAGCAACTCACGTTTGATCAGTACAATAACTGGTTTCCGCACATTTCACCAGATGGCAAATGGATCGCGTACATATCATTTTCTGGAGGAAGTAGCCCCCGCAGATCACCCATCCTACAAGCATGTAACATTGAAGCTGATGCCGATCAACGGTGGTGCAGCCAGAGTAATCGCCTACCTCTACGGCGGACAGGGGACGATTAATGTGCCTTCATGGTCGCCCGACAGCAAGCAAATTGCTTTTGTGAGTAATTCAGGGAAAAAATGACAAGATCTTTCCGTGTTGGATAAAAGACTATTAATCCGTCATTCTCATATTACACCGTCATTCCCATGAAAATGGGAATCTGCTAAAATAGCATTGCTTCTTCGCCGCCCTGAAAACCGGGCGGGTCATCGCTTGACGAGGGTTGAATCTAGCAATATACCGACCTAACATTAATTCAGTCAAGGCCAATCTTAATCAACCTGGAGCAGTACGACGGATTTGGATGGCAACACAGCTTCGATCAATCCCTTTGAGATTTTCGCGCCGCTAAATTCTTTCACAGAGACCACATTGGCGGCATCGAATGAATCGTTTTCGGAAATCTTAGAGGAAGTTATAAATTTTCCGCTGACTTTTTTCGCTTCTTTCCCTTCTGTACTACAGGTGATTTTTATCTCATTGTTCGGATCCATGTTTACTAATGTGATGTACATTTTGTCATTTTTATCAGAAGAACACGATACAGAAATAGCCTCCATGTTTTCTCCACTGAATGAATACAAAGGACTATGGAGGTTATTTGGCAGGAGCGTAGCATCCATGTGGGGCTGGTACAGATCGAGTACGTGATAGGTTGGTGTAAGGATCATACGCGTTTCATCGGTGAGAATAATGGCCTGTAAGCACATTTATCATCTGAGCAATATTCGCCATCTTTACCCTTTCCGCATGGTTATTGAATGAATTTAGTGTTAATCCGGCAGTGATGGCATCACGCATGGGATTTTGCTGATAAAGAAATCCCGGATTGGTGCCCGGTTCCGACATCAAACCAATTGCCCCATTCATCCACAATTAAGTCAACCCGATTTTCCTTATCGCACTTATCCATCGCGGCAATGTGCTGATCCAACAGGTTGTCCATATCAGCAGCTTTCTTTAAGGTTGCGAAATAACTCTCTTCAGTAAGTTTCGTTGCAGAACCTTTTCTCACTCCATGTCCCGGGCACTGTGTAGTAGTGAAGGGATATGCCCTGCATGATATTATAAGGGATATTTTTCACGAGTACTTCCGTCCAGCGAACATCTTGATGAATTGGCTTTGCTCGCTATGCGGTATAACTTGTTGTCACCATAACTTCGTGCATACGTCGCGTACCGGCGGTATCGATCTGCATAAAACTCAGGAGTCATATTGCCACCGCAGCCCCAGTTTTGGTTGCTCACGCCTCAGCATCCAACTCCTGAGGCTTTTTTCATCGCCGTTTTTGGCCCTGAGGTTAGCCATCGGGCTTTGACCGCTCGAGTTCACGTATTCTACCCAGTCCGCCATTTCTTCCACACTGCCACTGCCCAGGTTGCCACATATGTACGGCTCCGTTTCCAGCAGTTTGCAAAAGTTCAGGTAATTCGCGGTTTCCTAAAACCGTTGTCTTCAACCACACCAACCCAATGGGTATTGATCATTTTTGGCCGCTCTGCCCGTGGGCCGACGCCGTCAAGCCAATGGTATTCGTCAGCAAAACAACCACCCGGCCATCGCAAATTTGGAATATTTAGTTTCTTTATGGCCTCAAAAACATCCTTTCGATACCCCTGGATATTTGGCACTTCCGAATCCTCCTGACCCAGATACCCCCATAGATACATCGGCCCAGGCGCTCACTGAAATGTCCGTAGATATGTTTATCGATGGTGCGTTTGCCCTGATTGGCAAAGACCGTGAGTTCTGCTGTTTTTTGTGATTGCGCGTGCAATACAATGATCGACAGCGTAGAAAGGAGGAGGATAGTTAGTAGTTTCTTCATTTTTTCGGGATATTAAAAGTGAAATTTATCCAGGGCCGGAATCAGCCCTCAATTCATGTAACAAGAAAACCACATTCCTCGAAATCTCAAAGAACATTGCCATTTTAAAGACATTTGGTTGCCGCAGGCTTATCCGACAGGATCAGTCAGAAACAATTTTTTAATAGTTAGGGCGAAAGGCCAAATTTGGAATCGTGATTTGAAAAGTGGTGCCAATGCCCGGCTGGGATTTAACTGAAACAGCGCCGGAAAGCTTTTCTACAGCTTCTTTTACAATGTACAATCCAAGTCCTGATCCGGCACGGCTTTCCGATGCGCGATAGAACATTTCAAACACACGGTTTAAATGCTCGGGATGTATGCCAATACCATTATCTTCGAAAGTGAGTATGGCGGTTGAGGCATTATTTTGTATATCAATTTTTAAATACGACTCCGATTTCAGATTGTCCGAAAACCGAATGGCATTGGAGATGATATTGTTCAGGATAAAAATCAGGCGTCTTTTATCTGAATAAAATTCACATTCACTTGTGATGTTTTTACGGATGGAGACTTTCTTGGCTTCCTGGATATACTTGGTATTTCCGGCCACCTCATCAATGAGTTCATCGAAAGTGATGAGAGCAGGTTCGAGTGCCATACGGGTATTGCGCCAATAATCCAGGATGTCCATGATAAAGGAATCCAGTTTGTTCATGCTGGTTTCTATGAGTGCAAGGCATCGAGGAATATTTTTCGTGTTGTTTCCATTCGGGCAATATTCACCTATCCTTTAGCGGATGAGATCGGCGCTTTCAGGTCGGGTGAAACGCCAGAGAAAAAATGTTCCAGTTCCCGGTTGGTGTTTTTTGAGTTCTTCGTTGTGAATCCGGATGGCCTCATCGGCTAATTTTCTTTCCGTAATATCGCGACGAACTCCGCAACAACCACGGATAAAGCCATTAGCATCCAGGAGTGCAAGATAATTGCCTTCAATCCATATGGTTGATTTTCCATGACGGAATTCACTGGTTTCAAATGTCACCGAACCTGCATTGAACAGGGTCGTCATTAAGGTTTTAATAAACTGATTCCATGGAAAAACATCTTTCAGGGATTTCCCGGCCACTTCTATCTTCTCCAGGCCGAGTTGGTTTTTCATTGCCTGGTTTATTTTCACAAGTCTCAGTGAATCACCTATTTTTTCCATCAGGTCTTCCTTATCGGCATTGGCATTCCAATCGACTGCCTCATCCATCCGCATGATAAAAAATCCATCCTGCGACTGAAAGAAAAAGCTGTCGAGTTCCTGCTCATTTTCCAGAAGTTTTAATTCTGCTTCTTTCCGAAGTGTAATGTCCCTTGCAATCGTAACCCGCAGCCATTCGCCGTGGTAGTCCCCCATGCGTGCCTCAATTTCGACAAACAACTCGGTTCCGTTTTTTCTCCGCACTTTTATCTCGTACGGAGTGGTACTTTCATTTTTCACAGCCTCAATAACTTTCTCTCTATAGGGAGGCAGTACGGCTATTTGAATAATATTTTGGCCTATTAACTCATCGAGGGTATAGCCGAGCATATCGGCAAGGGACTGATTTGCATCAATAACTATTCCTTGTTTATGGATAAAGATCGCATCCAGCGTAATGTCCGAGAGGCGCTTATACCGTTCTTCACTTTCCTTCAGCGCGAGTTCCGTTTTTTTCTGAAGTGAAATATCTCTGATGCCCGTAATCCTCGCTTCTCTGCCTTCAATGATTATCCGTCGCGATTCAATTTCCACATCCATCAGGGTGCCATCTTTGAGTTGTACCACCACCTCATATGGCAGGGTAACTTCATGATGCATGGCATTTAATACGATGCTTTTGTATTCCGGAATTATAAACAGCTCAATCCCATTTTTTCCAATGATTTCTTCGCGTGTGTAGCCGGTGCGTCGCTCAAAAGCCGGATTGATATCAATGATTATTCCCCGGTCGTGAATGAAAATAATTTCAAAGGTTTGATTATAGATCGTCCGATATACCTCTTCAGATTGAAATACCTGATGGTCCTTTTTTTTCAGTTTACTGAATGGTCGGAATGATCTGTGGATTTTCGATGATTCCGGTAATGATCTTTCTTCTGAGGCCGTTTTGCCCGGAAAGTAGCCTTATTGCAACACTGTGCAGACTACCGTCGGCTTTTTGGATACGAAAGGTCCGGAGACCTCGTCCTCCTGTTGACATGCTGATTGAAGTAATTCAAAAAAGCATTGGACGGTGCGATTTTCAATAATGAAGTTATTGTTGTCTTTCCGTCGGCACCAACATGGTACCCGCCATAGTTTTCAAAAAACGAATTGAAGCTTAGTATGCATCCCTCCCCATCAATAGTAAAAACCGGGGCTCGTACCAAACGCATCGTGTTATCCATTTCTGCCATTAAAAAATATTTATCTGACCCTCTTCCCAATAATGATTTTGTAAAATAATCTAAAAAACCCAAGGACAAAAAATGCTTCATGAAGTGATTCTTACATAAAGATTGATCTCAAAATTTAATTTGAAGGAAATCGTGCCCGCCATATGACTTTTCCCCAGGAGCAATGCGTCATCGGTGGAGTTTGGCCTGAGCAAAAAGTAATTGCCTCTGCCTGGCGAATCAAAAGTTTAAATTACTTTTATTCGCCTGTTTTCTTGTAAGTGATCTGAAGATCATCTAATTTCGAAAATACTGGTAAGCTTCTCTATCGCCCACGTGAAGAACATTTACGGACACCTTACGCTGAAAGAAATTTTTATGAGGCTTGCCAATGAGCCCAACCGAGTATTGTACGAGTTCTTTTTTAAGAAATATTATCCTAAACTCATTTGGTTTGCTAAGTTGTATGTGAAGCAACACAGCGCCGCTGAGGAAATCGTCTCTAATGTTTTGCTTAATTTATTTAACCGACTTTCTAAAATTGCTGAATCCCAAAACCTGGAAGGATACATTTTCATAGCAGTTAAAAACCAGTCCTTAAAATACCTCCGGAAGAGCAACAGGATTACATACCTGGAAAATTTTGATAGTGACGAGGACCTTCTGCTCACCCCGCCGGAGATGCCGGAAAATATTTGTATTGAAGGTGAGTTTTACAAAATCGTAAGAGAGGCAATTGATTCTCTTCCGCCTAAGCGCAAAACTTGTTTTCCTAATGGTCAAGGAAGAAGGGCTCCGATACCAGGATGTCGCTGAACTGCTTGACCTGTCCATAAAAATGGTAGAAACCCATATGGGACTTGCGCTGAAAGGAATCTGCTGACATATTTAGGCATACAAGGCATATGGTAATATAAATATTCCCATCAATGCTTCTAAAATGATGAAACTACCTTAAGGGTAAGTCCGTTTTGTCGGGTTTTTAACGCAATACTGGCAAACACGGTATGACCGACTCAAACCATAACAACTGATTGTATGCACTTCTAGCTAAAAAGCTCTCAGCACAAGCGTCCATACATGAGGTTGAGTAGCTCTGGTAATTATTAGGAAATTTTGATTTAGATGAAAGCGTCATCTACGATTTGGGGAGAGTATGGAAACAAAATTTTTTGAGCAAGGCTATCACGGAATTGTAGGCCAGAAGGAAATTTCAGATAAAATTTGGGTAAAGTCTTTTGGCGCGAGACTGGTCTGAAAACAGCACAAAAATAGTATTTCGTTTATAAGCCGGTTCGTGTATTACTTTATTTTCCTTCTTACCTTTGGGTTGAGTGCAAATAAACTCTTACGAACCCACTACCAGGTGAATAAAAGGGCTTCTTTAATATCTAGAGGGGAATTTTTCAGATATTTGTTGAGGACCACTTTTTTGAAGCTTTTTCAATGAAAATCTACACTATAAAGGAAATTGCAAAATTGTCTGACGTTTCCAGTGGGACTGTTGACCGCGTGTTGCATGGCGGCGGCAAAGTATCGCCCGACAAAAACAGAGAGTTAAAAAAATCCTTAAAGAAATCGACTATAAACCCAATCAGTTTGCACGATCTCTCAAACTCAATAAAAGGTATAGGTTGGCGGTTTTAATGCCGGATGACAGCCTGGATGAATATTGGAACCTGGCTTTGCCGGCATCAATGAATTAAAAAGTCGCTTTGATGAAAAGGGAATTTCACTCTATGTTCTCAAATATTCCCCAATCAACCATGAGGATTTTGTAGCGAAAACAAAATCTTCATTGGAGTTAAATCCTGATGGTGTCTTGTCTGGGGCGTTATTTTTTAAGGAGTGCAAGAGATACTTGCAGATGCTGGAAGAAAAGTCAATACCATTTAACCTGATCAATACCGCTGTTGAGGATAGCAACTACCATACTTTCGTTGGCCATAATCTCATACAGAGCGGAAGAACAGCAGCGCATCTTTTTGATAGCATCCTTCCCCACAATGGATCATTACTCATCGTGCATTTGGAAGAAGAGTTTGAAAATGCATTTCATATGCAGCATAAGGAAAAAGGCTTCAGAGCATACTTTCAGGAAAAGGGAAATACACGCGAAATTGAAACGATCAACTTAAAAGCAAATGAATCGGGTACAGACCTGAGTCAATTGAAAGCGAAGTTGAATAGCGGCGTTACCGGTATTTTTGTAACGACATCGCAAAGCCCACCTAACAGCTGAAACAGGGATAGATCCCGGCATTCCTATAATTGGCTATGACCTACTGCTGAAGAATGTGCAGCTTCTAAAAAGCAATAGAATCAAATTTTTAATCTATCAAAACCCAAAATTGCAGGCCCAACGGGGAATATCCATGCTGACAGACTATGTGATGAAAGCTGTTGCTCACCCAAAGGATATGTACCTGCCTATTGAGATTATAAGTTGTGAGAATGTCGATTCATATCAATTCTGATGGCAGACTATAGCTTGCAAAATTTACCTTATAATTGTTTGTTATCGAACACACACTGTTTGTGCTCGATAACAATATCGACCAAACTATTTTGATTTATTAGCGATTCTTTGCAGTTTTGGTCACACGAATTTGATGTACACAGGTCGTATTATTGTTTACTCTGAAGTGTCACTTTACGCGCGATGATAAGGAAATAAAGCCAGCGCTTGTTGTTTTAGCGGCAGGGATGGCTTCAAGGTATGGAAGCTTAAAACAGATTGATCAGTTTGGCCCATCAGGGGAAACAATTATTGACTATTCTATTTATGATGCGATCAGAGCAGGATTCAAAAAGGTGGTCTTTATAATCCGAAGGAATATAGAGGAAGAGTTCAGGGAAGTTTTTGTGGGTAAATTTGGTGACCTTATCGAGGTAGATTTTGCTTTTCAGGAAATCCATATAGTACCAAAGGGTATCATTGTTGCTTTTTATAGCAATAAAACCCTGGGGCACAGGCCATGCCGTATTAATGGCCGCTGGTAAAGTCAACAGCCCTTTTGCAGTGATAAACGGAGATGATTTTTATGGATCACAGTCATTCAAATTATTATTCGATCACCTTGTCAAGCTCGATAGCTCTGTGCTCAATGGTTGTCTGATCGGTTATAGGCTAAAAAATACGCTCTTTGACCATGGCATATGTGTCACGTGGCATATGTACATTTTCTCCGAGAATTATCTGGAAAAGGTGACAGAGCGAACACATATTGGCAAGGGCCTGGACGATGGAATCTTTTATACTGAAAACGATAAGGAAGTAAGAATTGATGGGGAGGAATTGGTTTCAATGAACCTTGTCGGGTTTACACCGCCATTTTTTGATGTTTTAAAAGCAGGTTTTGAAAGGTTTGCTAAAGCCAATGCATCGAACCTAAAGGCAGAATACTATCTGCCCGATGCCGTCACCCAGATGATCAGTCAACTGTCAGTGAAGATGCCTGTTCTGGAAACACCAGAAATGACTTATGGAGTGACGTATGCCGAGGATAAACCTATTGTAAAAGAAATGCTCGCGAAAAATGGTGCAAAGAATGGGATTTACCCGAAAAAATTATGGGTTTAAAGAATGGATCATGAGTGTAGATAAAATTATCGAAAGTATTTAATATTCCTGGCTCAGTAAGCTGGATCAAACCCTATGGCGGCGGGCATATCAATGACACCTATCAGGTACACTGTCAGCAATCGGCTGTCTCCAATTATCTGCTGCAAAGGTAAATACTGATGTGTTCCCAGATATTGTTGGATTGATGAACAACTTCTATCTGGTGACCAACCATATCAGAGAAAAACTTATCCGGGATAATGTTGCGGACATTGCCAGGCGATCGCTGGAGGTTATTAAAACAAAAAACAACGATCTCTATGTGAATGTGGATGGTCAAAGCTGGCGGGTTCTGAATTTTATTGAAAACCACAAGGTCTTTGCAGGAGCGCCAAATACGGAAATCGCCTACGAAGGAGCCAGGATGTTCGGTCAATTTTTAATTCAACTTGCCGATCTTGACCCTAAAAATGTAGTAGATACCATACCTAACTTTCATAATATTAAATACCGTCTTGATAACCTTGAAATAGCTATTGCGGAAAATCCGGTCGGCCGCGTGGGGCAGGTAAAAGATCAGATTAAGTACGCTCGTGACAGTTATAAAGTGATGAGTGTTATATATGATTTAGGGAAGAAGGGCCTCATCCCATCGCGGATAGTCCACAATGATACAAAAATCAACAATGTACTATTTGATCATCAGAATAGAGGCTTGTGTGTCATTGACCTGGATACGATTATGCCTGGTTTCGTTCACTATGATTTTGGGGATGGTATCAGAACCTGTGCTAATACCGGAGCTAAAGATGATAAAGATTTGAAAAATATAAGTTATGACATAAAAATGTACGAAGCCTTCAGTGCTTGTTATATAAAGTCCGTAAAATCAATATTGACCGAATATGAGAGAACTACGCTTGCCTATGCGGCACTTTTATTTCCTTTTATAATGGAGTACGGTTTTTAACTGATTATATAGCAGGTGATGTGGATTACAAGATAAACTCTGAAGAGCACAATTTGGTACGAGCAAAGCACAACTAAAATTGGCTTCAGACGGGGAGTTAAAATTTGATGAATTTAAACGAATAGTAAAAAAATTATAGCCTATTCCAGATAGTGCCAAAAAATTATTTGATGAGAAAAAAAAACAGGGTACCTCTTAAAACACATATCTAAGCTATCGGAAAATGATTAATCTCAAATTATTTATCAAACTACCCATGATAAACCGTGTTGTCGATTTTACTCTTTTTTTGGGTTACTCCTCATTGCCGATTATACTAAAGCACAACCCGTTGTACCTTCTGTCGAATTAACTAAAACGGACATCAATTTACACTCAATAAGGAAACAAAAATTTTATTTGTAAATGGGTTCGAAGTCCAGGCAAAACAGTTAGCCACCTTTCTTGCCCCGCTACGGGCTGGGATTTAGAGACTATTGAATCAAAAAAAGTGCAGTAGTAACAGTATTGTTTTGAGTCATGAAAATAGTATAGCTGAGGAAGGATATACGCTTCATGTTTTTGATGACTACGTTCAGATCAAAGCAAGCACTCAGGCAGGTATCTTCTATGGATTTCAAACGCTTTTACAATTATTTCCTGTAGAGATTTATAATAAGCTCAGTCAACGAGATATTCCATGGACAATAGATGGGTTTGATATTAACGATAGTCCCAGCTATCCGTGGCGAGGGATTAATGCTGGACGTAAGTAGGTATCCTCTTTGACAAAGAGTATGTAAAGAAATTTATTGATATGGATGTCTATGTACAAATTGAACACCTTGCATCTCTTCATTCGATCGATGATGCCGGACGGCGGGTTGGAGATTAAAAGATATTCTTTATTAACTTCTGTAGGTGCATGGCGTGGAGAAGACGAAAAACGAACCGGAGGATATTATACTCAGGAAGACATCAAAGAACTGGTAGCCTGATGCTGCATCACACCATATCGATATCACACCCGAGATCCAAATCCCGGCTCACACACTCGCAGCGATTGCAGCCTAATCCTTATCTTTCTTGTAGTGAAAAACCGGTTAAAGTACAGGAACAACATTCAATTAGCGGAGAACTTTATTGTGTAGGTAAAGAATCAACTTTTGAATTTTTAGAAGATGTATTGAATAAGGAAGTGGCCCAACTTTTCCCTTCAAAATATATTCACATAGGAGGCGATGAAGCTCGCTATGACAATCGGAAGCGATGCGTACACTGTCAGAAAAGGAAAACGGACCTGGGACTTCAGGATGAAGCGGAGCTTCAAATCTATTTTAACAGAAGGGTTCAGGAAAATGGCGAAAAGATACGGTAAAACTATCGTGGCTCGGACTGAAATGATTGAAGATGGATTAAAAGAAAAAGCAGTTGGGGATGGTCTGGCACTCATAAGGAAAAGGCTTTTGAGGCAGCAAATCTAGGGCATGACATCGTCACGACATTCACCGATCAATTATATTTTGATTTCCCTGAAAGTGATATTCCAGGCGAGGTTCAGGCAGCAAACTGGATGCCTCCAAATCTCATTAGAAAAGGTTTACCGGTTCAATCCATTGATCAAGGGATTGGAGGAACAATATAGACCTCAATTATTGGGGGGCAAGGGGCCTTGGTGGTCCTGATCAATTTATTCAGGGAACTGCCCTGCAAGGAATTTGAGCACAATAAATGAAAACTGTTCAGAAGCATATTTTGATTATCTCGCATTCCCAAGATTGTCCGCCCTGGCCGAGGCTATTCGGACGCCCAATTCATTAATGAATTGGGAATATTTTCGAAAGAAGAATGGAAACTCAATACAACCGATATGATCAAGCTGATTATGGATATAGAGTGCCACTTCCTAAACTAATAAAGAAAGAACAGACCAGTAGTGGTTTTCACGATACGTCTGGTAATGTGGTGCATGGTTCAGAGATACGGTTTACAACCGATGGCAGTAAACCCAATGTATATTCTGAAGTCTATACCGAGCCCATTGATCTAAAAAGAATTCAGGATTTTCAAGCGATCACTGTGGTGAATCGACATCATTTTTCTCTACCGTTGATTTTTCTTGCCTGTATCATACCCTCAGTTCAATCAATATGGAACGCAGATGGGATTCTATGGCGGGGTAAAGAATGTGTATGCAAATTGAGTTTGTTGCACTTGAAAAATCAGTAGCTGGCAAGATCGATAAAAATGGCCTACACGAAATGGCATTTTTACATACGGATGGTGAAAATCCGATGGAAATTGAGGGGATTAAAGTCTTCAAAAATGGACACGTCATTGCAGAAGAATATGCATTCGGCCAGGGTGTCGGTAAATCAAACGAACACACGGTCTCATTCTTTTGCTGAAATTAAAGAGTATGAAACTGGCGCGAGTTATCGGATTAGCGCAAATATTAAAGGAGTCGACGGGAATGCATTCCAACGGAAGTAATTTTTATTAAAGTTAAAGAGACATTGTAGTAGCGAAGTACATAGAAAATTTTTAGTGCATAAAGCTGTGCAACTTATTATGGTAGCAGTTATCATTTTTACTGGGGAGCTTCTGATAGGGTCAAATCCGGATTGGGAGAATCCTAAAAGATTTTTAAAATTTCTTTAGAACCCATTTTCTAATAAAAAAATAATACGAATGAAGGAAGACAGAAGAAATTTTATTAAGTCCTCAGGGATAGTGATGGCAGGAGCCAGCATTTTTACTCCAAATGTCCTTTTTGGAAAGGATGACCGGAAAGCCAGGATGGCTTTTATCGGAGTAGGCAGCAGAGGAAGGTCGCATCTGGAACTTTGCCTGCTAAGGAAGGATGTGGAGGTAAAAGCGATTGTGATATCGACCCAAAAGCGATAGAAATCTCGCAAAAATGCTGAGTTCTGCTGGATAAAAATGTTCCCGTTTACGGTGAGGGTGACGAGGAAGCATTAAGAAAATGTATGAGCAGGGCGATATTGATGGCGTTATAATAGCCACTCCTTGGGTATGGCACACAAAAATGGCCTGTGCAGCTATGCGGGCAGGAATCTGATGCAGGGCGTTGAAGTTCTCAGCGGCCAATACGCTGGAAGAGTGTTGGGATTTGGTCAATACCTATGAGGAGACAGGCATGCCTTGTATGATCCTTGAAAATGTGAACTATCGCCGCGATGTTATGGCCGTATCGGAAAATATGGTAATGCAGGCATGTTTGGAGAGCTTATCACATGGAATGTGGCTATCAGCATAATTTGAGAGAGGTCAAGTTTGATCCGGGCGTAATTTGGCCCCTGATGCCAATAGCGAAGCTCGATGGAGAACGCAACATTCAATTTCAAGAAATGGAAGACGTTTATCCAACACATGGCCTTGGACCGGTTTCATCCATGCTCAACATAAACTGTGGTAACAGGTTCATGTTTTTGACATCAACTGCTTCAAAAGCGCGAGGACTTCATGATTATATCGTAAAAACAGCCGGCGAAGATCATCCAAATGCCAAGGTTGAAATTAAACTCGGCGACGTTATCACTACCGTGATTAAAACAGCAAATGATGAAACGATCACAGTCCAGCACGATACCAATCTGCCAAGACCATACTCATTGGGCTTTAGAGTTCAAGGAACAGAGGGATTATGGATGGACATAAATGAGACTCTCATACATTTGGATAAAAAAAGTCCTGAACATTCATGGGAACCCGCTGCTGTGTATCTCTTGAAAAAATATGATCACCCACTCTGGAAAAAATTCGTCAACGAAACCATGGAGCAGGCCATGGCGGCATGGATTTCTTTGTCGTTCATGCGTTTGTTGAGTCAATAAAGAAAGGCATATGCTATTGTATGCCTATGATGCCGCCGGCATGGAGTTCCATTGCCCCTTTATCGGAAATGTCAATTGCCCATGGCAGTAAGCCAGTGGATGTTCCTGATTTCACCACAGGAATGTGGATGAACAACAAGCCCAAATTTGCTCTTAACGCCAGTTTTAGCGAAATAGATAAACAACACGAAGAGCACAAGCAATCAGCTTGTGCTATTTATTATTCCCACAAACCCCAAACATCACGTCTCAATTAAAAACATCTGCTGATAATCGCCTTTTATCCCTCGACTTTGACTGAGGCCTTACTATGTTTTACTCATAGCTAGTTCCTCCATCTTTTCACTGATATGGATTCTCTGAGTTAGCCGTAACCTTTATTTTTGCACTTGGCCAACAGTTTCACCACGTCGAGTGGGAAGGGATGCGTTTTTGGGATCTGATTCAGCCTTTTTTCATGTTTATCGTGGGAGTGGCCATGCCCATATCTTTCCGCTAACAGAATAGCCAAAGGCGATACATATGAATCCCGGCAATCATGCTATAAAAAGGGCTTTTCTCATGTTGTTATTAGGTTGGGGATTGATTCATCGAACCCGGGAAAATCGAAATTCCTGTTTCAAAATGTACTGACAACTTTCAGTGACGTATATTCTGGCATTTTCCCATGCGAAGATCAACCGCAGTACAGATTGGTTTTTCAGTGGCGTTTATTCTCGAAGCGAAGGACTGTATCGTTTTTTCCCTGTTGATGGATTTAATTAGGCATTTGTGCCGGACAAAACTTTGGAGCGTGGTTTAATATCCTTATCTCGGGCCAGGAGATGGCGGCATTGGGCCATGTTTAATGCTATACCGACTGCGGCACATACCATCTGGGGTGTTCTCGCAGGACAACTACTAATGAGTAGTAATACGGAAATAAAAACTCCAAACCCTAATTATTGCCGGGATTAAGGCAGCTTTAGTTATCGGTTATGGACTAAGCTGGCTCACACCCATCATCAAACGAA
>JAXHKU010000034.1:0-208476 GCA_034523095.1 Cyclobacteriaceae bacterium
AGCCAAGACCGGAATTTGCGCCGGTAACCAGGCATGTCTTGCCATCGATCCTGTCGGAATCACGCAGCCGATCGGTAAGGGATTGTTTTCTGAAAAAGTCTTTCACTCCGGCAAGTGCGGCAATTACCGGGTTGTCAAATCGGCCGTGAGCCATAGTAATTAGAATTTATATTTTTTGCGAGATTCAACTTTCATTCTTTCGCGTTCAATGATCAGAACGGCAATCTGTCGGGCAGGATCAGTGCCGGCGAAGGCTTCCTTTACCTTTTGTTCATTGACATCAATTCTGTAAAGCATATTCAGAAATGTATTGAAATCCCGGTCGATCAGGTAGCCAATTTCTTTCGTAAGCCAATCAATGAGGTATTCGAGTGAATCGGCGGTAGCATCCGGCATCATGAGGCCAAAGTCCTTCACAGCCAAAGCCTGTATTATCTCCGGTTGAACATCTGTCATCGTTTATTGTTATTGCTTTTTTTGAAAATAAAGGTAAAAAGGCGCTTGGTTTTTTTATGGGATTAAAGGTATAATTCATCAGTACTTAATACAAGGCTTCGGGGTATTCATCGAAAGTTTCTATTTTTGCCGATTAATTAAATTTCACCATGCTCAAGAAAACCAAAATCATCGCCACAATCTCCGATAAAATTTGCAATGTACCAATGCTCACTGCCCTTTGGGAATCGGGTATGGATATAGTCCGGCTCAATACGGCCCATCAAACCCACGAAGATACGCTCAAGGTTGTGAAGACCGTCCGCAAAGTGTCGGACAAGATAGCCTTGCTGCTTGACACGAAAGGACCGGAAATACGAACGACAGAATCTTCAAAGAGTTTTTTTGTGAAGTCCGGTGATCATGTGATCATCAAGGCAGACCCTTCGGGAATAACTTCACGCGAATGTGTTTATGTGAATTACAAAGGCTTCGTAAAAGATGTTCCTGAGGGCAGTCGTATTCTCTTCGATGATGGCGAAATAGAGTTAATTGTCATCAGTAAAGAAAAAGAGCATTTATTGTGCGAAGCGAGAAACAGTGGTACTATTAGTGGTAAAAAGAGTGTCAATATTCCATCAGTCCACGTGAAATTGCCAACGCTCAGTCAGAAGGATATTGATTTCATCAACTTTGCAGTAGATCATAATCTGGATTTTATAGCGCATTCATTCGTCCAGAAACAAGAAAGACGTGTTTGCAGTGCAACAAATTTTGGACGAACGCAAAAGCGACATTAAAATAATCGCTAAGATCGAAAACCAGGCAGGAGTAGATAATCTCGATGAAATATTAGATCATGTATATGGGATCATGGTAGCTCGTGGTGACCTGGCAGTCGAAATACCCCAGGAGCGCATCCCGATTGTTCAAAAGATGATTATCTCCAAGTGTATTGCTCGCCGAAAACCTGTAATCACTGCCACTCAGATGCTGCACTCCATGATCCACAATCCGCGGCCTACCCGGGCTGAAATCAGCGATGTCGCGAACGCCGTTTATGATGGGACTGATGCCATAATGCTCAGTGGTGAAACAGCCTATGGTGATTATCCTTTGGAATCTGTCAAAACCATGGCAACCATAGCCATTGAAGTGGAATCTGCTAATTTACCAATGAAAGAAACACCGCTTTTAATCATCAACAATGAAATTTCAGCATTTCTGGCACGGTCGGCAGTAAGAGCAGCCATCGAACTAAATGCCAAAGCAATCATCGCAGATACAAATAGAGGAAGAACCGTAAGGGCGCTCGCAGCCTATCGCGGTAATAAATTCATTTTTGCCCAATGCTATGATAAAAAGGTAATGCGCGAACTCGCGTTGTCGTAT
Organism: Cyclobacteriaceae bacterium; assembly: GCA_034523095.1. Taxonomy (GTDB): domain Bacteria; phylum Bacteroidota; class Bacteroidia; order Cytophagales; family Cyclobacteriaceae; genus JAAUQL01. The sequence continues at coordinate 1,828 of JAXHKU010000034.1, forward strand.
GGCGTAGTTCCAAATTATTCTATTCGCAGAAAGACCAGCGAGGCGTTTATGTATGATGCACTGACCATGCTAAGAAAAGTAACCGACGTGGGGAATGATGACAGGATCGTCGTTTTGGCAGGCAATTTCGGACCAACGCATGGGCCGTCGTTCATTGAAGTAAGTACACTGGAAAACCTCTGGAAAATCTGCGAGCGTATCGTGAAAAATCCACCCAAAAACCCAGCTTTAGGCATTCTTTAAAAATTCCATTCACTTTGCCAGGTTTGAATCTGGACTACAAAATAATACCCACAGGACAGTGGTCCGAGCCGTCAATTTCATTGATGATAAATGCGTCTTTCAGTTGCGCAGTGAGCGAATTGCTCATCAAAAAATAGTCGATTCTCCAGCCGATGTTCTTCTCCGGGCTCCTGCGCGGTAGCTCCACCAGGAGTATTTTATCTCCGTCGGATGTAAATGCCTGAAAGTATCGATAAATCCATGGCGCATGAAGCCGGTGAACCCGTCGATTTCGGTCTGGGTATAGCCGGCTGATTTGTTATAGTTTTCCTTTGGCCTGGCGATATCAATGGGTTGATGGGCTACGTTGAAATCGCCACACACGATCACGGGCTTCTGAGTTTCTAGTCGCTGGAGAAATGCCAAAAAATCCATGTCCCACTGCTTGCGGTAGGGCAGGCGCGCGAGTCCCTCACCCGAATTGGGGACATATACATTTACAACATAATAATTGTCAAATTCAGCGGTGACAACCCGGCCTTCCTGATCATGCTGCTGAATGCCGATATCATAAGAAACCGAAATGGGTTTTGCTTTGCTCCAGATCGAAGTTCCCGAATAGCCTTTTCTTTCCTTGGATGAATTGGATGCGTTGTGATAATCCGGAAACAACATCGCGATGTCTTTCACTTGCTCCACATTGGCCTTGGTTTCCTGAAAGCAGATGATGTCGGCATTGAGTGCGGCCATGGAGTTTTTAAAGTTTTTATTAAAAATGGCCCTGATGCCATTCACGTTCCAGGATATTATTTTCATTTCGGTGGTATATTCATATAGGTTAAAATCATTCGGTAACGCTCTCATCAAAAAGGCCGGTTGCCCGGCCTCATGAAGTGTGGTATTGGTAAAATGACCATTACTCACTCACCTTATATTCCTTAAGAAATTCGCTGGCCTGCTTTGTAGACCCAAATTCATACATATTGGTTTTGCCATTGCTGATATGTACCTCAATTGAAACGAGATTTACTTTATCCTGCTCCTTGAAATGCATATGTTCCGGAAGTATGTAAGTGCCCTCCGACTGGGATAGCTTAGCTACCTTAACGTGTTTTGTCCGCTTTGCCTCGCAGTAATTGCACTGGTAGTATTTTATCATCTCACCACTTTCTGTCTGAGTCGGCGCTATCACGATCTCTTCTTTGCGCAATTTCATAGTCTTGAATCCGCACGAATTACACTGATAGGCGATGAGGTGGCCCGGGTATTTTTCTATTTTGATGTCGCCGGTTTGTTCATCTACCCAGACATCATAATCCACAGAAAATACATTTTCTTCAGCCTGCATACCTTCATCCAGGTGAACGTCTTCTTCATCTTCGCTCAGAAGTTTCATCATATTACCTGTTTTTGGATTTACGCGCGGCTTCAGACGCCACTTCCGCATTTTCTTTTCCAGTGTGGTTGGATACGCGTACTTAATCAAAAGATGCGAAATATAAATAAGCAGGGTTGACGTACAGATGGCAATAAACATCCGGACTAAAAACCAAACCACGCTGAGCTTTACCGTTTCATTTGATAATGTGTTGATAAATAAACCTATGGCCAGGGCTACGCCAATGATGGCATAAAAGATCATCTTTGAGTCATTGGCGCCCAGATAATCGTATTTCTGTTTATAATCACTAATGGCTTTAATGCGCATTTCATGGACGATTAATAGCAGAATTCCACCGACACCGCTTAATACTGTGAGAACCAGGGCGACATATTGCCAGATAGTTAAAAAATTTGCGTAATTCATATTGCTTCGGATTAGAAAAGTAATTGATCATTAAAAAACATTTTCAAGTTAATAAAATCAGAATTTTATACCTAAGAATTGACTTTTTCTTTAACCTGTAAAACCCCGGGATAGTATTTTTGGTGTTAATTATAAAATCCGGCAAAACAGTTTGCTTTGTTTTCCGGCTTTTCTAATTTTGGGCCACAATGAAAAATAGCATTCAATTTATAGGTCTTTGGTGGTGGCACAGATTAGTTAACCTAAGCTGAGCGGAAGACCTGTGATTAAATAATATTCAAGGCTCGTCGTTCGGCGGGCCTTTTTGTTTGTTTAAAAAAACGCAAGAAATTGGAAAAGATCAGTTTGAAAAGTTCGCACCTCCGTATGTTGGCCGATGTCATCACACCGGTGAGCATCTACCTGAAGCTGCGCGACAAATATGCTAACTCCATTTTGCTGGAGAGTTCCGACTATCACGGCGCTGAAAACAGCTATAGCTACATCTGCTGCAATCCGGTGGCTTCGTTTATTCTGAAAAATAATCGGCTGACTCTTACCTGGCCTAATGGTGTTTCTGAAGAAAAAATCTCGAAAATCCCAAGGCAGCCGTGGAGATGCTGAGCAACTTCATGCAAGCCTTTTCTATCGAAAAGTCAGCCTTTAAGTTTATCACGGATGGCTTATTTGGATATATCGCTTACGAGGCCGTTCAGTATTTTGAGGACATCACATTCAGCAAGGCGAAAAATGATGAATACAAGATACCCGATATCTGCTATTCGGTTTACCGGAATATCATCGTTGTAGATCATTTTAAGAATGAACTTTATGTTTTCGATCATCAGGAAAAATCAGACAATCGGGCTAGTAATATTCATGAGATCGCTGACCTGGTGAAGAGCAAGAATTACCCTGATTATCGGTTTCAATGGAAAAATGACGAAAACTCCAATGTGACCGATGAAGAGTTTCTCAACATGGTCAAGAAAGGAAAGGAGCATTGCTATCGCGGTGATGTATTTCAGATTGTCCTCAGCCGAAGGTTTTCATCCGGATTCCAGGGCGATGAATTCAATGTTTACCGGTCGCTCCGGTCTGTGAATCCTTCTCCCTATCTTTTCTATTTCGATTATGGTAATTTTAAAATATTCGGATCGTCGCCGGAAGCACAGATTGTGATAAAAAACGGACAGGCGATAATCTACCCGATTGCAGGAACATTCCGCCGGACAGGTAATGACCTGGCTGATGCCGAACTGGCCAATAAACTATCGGAAGATGAAAAGGAAACTTCGGAACACGTGATGCTCGTGGACCTCGCCAGAAACGATCTCAGCCGCAATGGCTCTGATGTAAATGTGGAGACGTTCAAGGAGGTGCAATACTATTCGCACGTCATACACCTGGTATCTAAAGTGGTCGGTAAATTGTCAGAGGGCACAAAGACGATTCAAATGGTGGCCGATACCTTTCCGGCAGGAACCCTCTCGGGTGCACCAAAGCATAAGGCCATGGAGCTCATCGATAATTATGAAAACACCAGACGAGGCTACTATGGCGGAGCGATTGGTTTTTTGGGTTTTAATGGCGAATTCAACCATGCCATCATGATCAGGTCATTTTTGAGCCGGAACAACCGGCTTTACTATCAGGCAGGTGCCGGGGTAGTCGCGAAATCCAAATCGGAGAATGAACTGCAGGAAGTGAACAATAAACTGTCAGCTCTGCGAACAGCAATCGAGGAAGCCGATAAAATGCAGAATTAGATGAGGATACTTGTTTTAGATAATTACGATTCGTTTACCTATAATCTCGTGCATATCATTCGCGAGCTTGGCTATGGCGAGGGTATGGATGTGATCAGGAATGACAAAATCACCATTGATGAGGTAAATCAATACGACAAAATACTGCTGTCGCCCGGTCCGGGAATTCCTTCCGAGGCGGGGATCATGCATCCGCTCATACGGACTTATGGTCCGACAAAGAGTATCCTCGGCATTTGCCTGGGACACCAGGGTATAGGTGAAATCTATGGCGCTTCATTGTATAATATGAAGGATGTACTCCATGGAGTAGCGACACCTGCAAGAATCTACGACGACCTGTTTCAACGGGGTGCCGACAACTTCACCGTCTGTCGATATCATTCATGGGCTGTGGATGGCAACACGGTGAATGGGTCAATGATCATTACGGCCGTGGATGATGAAGGTATTGTGATGGGCCTGAGCCATGAGACGCACGATGTCCGTGGTTTGCAATTTCATCCGGAATCGATCCTTACCCAGCACGGCAAGCAATTGATGAAGAACTGGTTGCAACATGAATACAACTGTAAATAGCTATTAGCTTTTAGCCTTAACCAATTAGCTACATTATAAAATGAAAGAAATACTTAACCGTCTTTTTGAATACAAATCCCTCGACAGGGCAACGGCCAGAGAAATCCTGAGCAATCTTGCCCAGGGAAAATACAACAATTCGGAGATGGCGGCCTTTCTCACGGTGTATCTGATGCGCAACATCACCGTGGAGGAACTGTCCGGATTTCGGGAGGCCATGCTCGAGCTTTGTGTGCCTTTACGCATCGAAGACTACAACGCCATCGATTTGTGTGGCACCGGTGGCGATGGAAAAGATACTTATAATATTTCTACGTTGGCGTCATTTATCGTTGCCGGGGCGGGTCAAGCAGTTGCCAAACACGGCAACAACAGCGTTTCTTCTGTCTGTGGATCATCCAATGTTCTGGCACTTTTTCACTATGAATTCACCAACGACCGTGATATTTTCCAGCGATCCCTCGAACAGAAGTGGAATATCTGCTACCTCCACGCGCCCCTGTTACCACCCGGCCATGAAGAATGTCGGTCCGGCGTGTCCACCAGGAGAACTCGGCGTAAAGACATTTTTCAATATGCTGGGACCGCTGGTGAATCCATCTTTTCCAAAAAAACAGATTGACCGGCTTTTTCCAGTCTGGAGATTGCGCTCAGCTTTATGCCTATTGATTCAAGCAGACGGATACAGACTTTTATGGTGGTTTATGCGCTCAGATGGATACGATGAGGTGTCAGCTTACTGGTAAGTTTCAAGATAATTGACCAAATGAAGGCTGAGCGAATAGTCAGTCCGGCTGACCTCAATTTGAATACATACAAACCAGAGGAATTATCCGGAGGGAGAAGACAGTAGATGATGCAGCCAAGATTTTTATATCTGTATTGGAAAACCAATCGACCCGGGCACAAAAGGAAGTAGCTATCGCCAATGCCGCTCATGGCTTCTGGAAATACAGTGGCCAAGCAGTCGGCCACACTGCCTGGAGTCCGCAGTGTCACAGGCGCGTGAATCGCTGGAGTCGGGCGAGGCTTTGAAATGTTTTAAAACGCTAATGAATATTTAATGAATATCCTGGATAAAATTATTGCATTCAAGCAAAAGGAAGTAGCAGAACGCAAAAGCCTCTATCCGACGCCATTGCTGGAAAAAAGTCTCTATTTCCCATCCGAAACCGTGTCGCTGAAGAAGTACCTGCAACGCGATGATAAGGTGGGCATTATTGCCGAAATAAAGCGAAAATCACCATCCAAAGGCATGATCCACGAATACGTTTCGATAGAGCAGACGTCGATCAGCTACATGCAGGGTGGTGCCAGCGCATTATCTATTCTCACCGATAGCGAGTTTTTCGGTGGGAAGAATGAAGACCTGAGCACCGCACGCAAGTTTAATTATTGCCCTATACTCAGGAAAGATTTTACGATTGATGAGTACCAGATCGTTGAGGCCAAATCCATCGGTGCCGATGCCATACTTCTCATTGCCGCAGCGCTGTCGCCGGAAAGGCTTGAGGCGCTCGCTAAGTTTGCCAAATCACTCGGTCTTGAAGTACTTATGGAAGTACACAACGGTGAAGAACTAAAAAGCCATCTGAACGACGATCTGGATGTTGTTGGTGTGAATAACCGCGACCTGAAGACGTTTTCAGTAAGTGTAGAAACGTCAGTAAACCTGGTGTCATCAATTCCTGATCAGTTTGTAAAAATCTCAGAAAGTGGCATCAGCGATCCGGAGACAGTGGTGCGATTGAAAAAGCATGGATATCAGGGATTTTTGATTGGGGAATATTTCATGTCGCACAGCAGACCGGGCGCTGCGTGTGGTGAGTTTATCCAGAAAGTTAAAAAGTTGCAGCAGCAATAGAAATTCATCATGAAGTGGAAAGTCTGCGGTTTACGCGATAACATTGATGAGGTAGTAGCTTTGCGGCCAGACTATGCCGGATTCATATTTTATCCAAAATCACCCCGCTTTGTCGGACTCGATTTCAACATGCAGGATATTCCACCTAACGTGAATAAAGTAGGTGTTTTTGTCAATGAAAATAGAGACGCAGTGGTAAAAACCTGCAAAAGGTATCACCTGGATTTTGCACAGCTTCACGGCAGCGAGTCTCCGGAAGATTGCCTGATGATACGAATGGAAGGATTCGGAGTGATCAAAGGCTTTTGCCATAGGCAATTTATCCAGATTTTGACTTGACGGTTTAGATTATCAGGATACGTTGCGAAATTACTTTCTTTTCGATACCAAAATCAGTAGGTGTATGGTGTAGGTTCTGGTAGGAAGTTTTCGACTGGGGTTGCTTGAAAATTATATACAGGAGATAACAAATCTTTTAGCGGTGGCAATTGATGCTGGACTCATTGGAGTAAGTAATGAAAAATAAAATCACCATTTCTCCATGCCATCGATGTGAACAGCAGGTTTGAGTTAAAACCGGGGTTGAAGGATTTGGAAAAACTGAAGGAGCTTACGAGGAGATTGAAGTGATTTGATACAAGATTGAGAAAAGATTGATGAGAGATTGAATAAAGGGAAGGGCAATAGAATAGTGTAAATTACTAAGCGTCAGAAATGATTACACAACATTGCGTCCTTTGCGAAACCTTAGCGGTCTTTGCGTGAAAAAGAAGATTGAGAAAGATTGAATAGATAATAATTACAAAATGAAAATATCAGTTGACGAGCGCGGTTATTATGGGAAGTTCGGAGGTGCTTATATTCCGGAAATGCTCTATCCCAATGTGGAAGAACTGCGGCAGAAATATTTGTCCATCATCCAGGAGCCCGCATTCCGAAAGGAATTCGACTACCTGCTCAAAAACTATGTCGGGCGCCCGACACCGCTTTATTTTGCGTCGCGCTTATCTGAAAAATACGGAGCGAAAATTTATCTGAAGCGGGAAGATCTCTGCCACACGGGCGCCCATAAGGTAAACAATACCATCGGGCAGATATTACTGGCGAAAAGGCTTGGCAAGCAAAAGATCATTGCTGAAACCGGCGCGGGGCAGCATGGCGTAGCCACTGCAACGGTCTGCGCCCTCATGGGTATGGAGTGCATTGTGTACATGGGCGAGGTGGACATGGCCCGACAGAAGCCAAACGTGGAAAGAATGCGTATTTTGGGCACAGAGGTGCGGCCTGCCATGAGCGGCAGCAAAACCCTGAAAGATGCCACCAATGAAGCCATGCGTCACTGGATCAATAACCCTATTGATACACATTACATCATCGGATCGGTCGTGGGGCCACATCCCTATCCCGACATGGTGGCGCGTTTCCAGTCGGTGATCAGCGAAGAAATCCGCTGGCAATTGAAGGAAGCGGAGGGTCGTGACAATCCCGATTACGTGATGGCATGTGTAGGTGGTGGCAGCAATGCAGCCGGAGCATTTTACCATTTCTTCGAAACCGAATCCGTAAATCTTATTGCTGTGGAAGCAGCCGGTCACGGGAATGAAACGGGTGAATCTGCCGCGACGACAGTACTGGGTCGGCCGGGTGTACTGCATGGATCAAAGACGCTTTTAATGCAGACTGAAGATGGTCAGGTAATCGAGCCCTACTCTATTTCCGCCGGTCTGGATTATCCGGGGATTGGTCCGATTCACGCGCATTTGTTTGACTCCGGTCGCGCTAAGTTTTACAGTGCCACCGACGAAGAGGCCATGAATGCCGGCATCCTGCTCAGCAGAATGGAAGGCATCATACCGGCGATCGAGTCGGCACATGCGCTGGCTGCGCTGGACAAAATAGCTTTTTCTCCGGCAGATGTGGTCGTGGTAAACCTCTCCGGCCGGGGCGACAAGGATCTGGAAACCTATATCCGGTGGGGAAAATATTAATCATTGTACCAACTTTTTAAATACGATTATGCCAGCAACATTGATAAATAACAGGATCAGGCAACTGTTTGAAGCTAAAAAGGAAAGAATACTATCTGTCTATTTTACGGCGGGTTTCCCGCAATTGCAGGATACCATGACAATAATCCGTGAGCTGCAGGAAGCAGGAGCAGATATCGTGGAAGTCGGAATTCCGTATTCAGACCCTGTGGCCGACGGCCCTACGATTCAGGAAAGCAACAAAATGGCGCTTGACAACGGCATCAGCCTGAAGATTATCTTCGAACAATTAAAAGAGTTGCGCCAGCACATATCTGTACCGGTCATTCTGATGGGCTACATAAATCCCGTGTTGCAATACGGTGTGGAGGCCTTTTGCCAGAAATGCAAGGAAACCGGTATTGACGGTGTGATATTGCCCGATCTGCCCATGCAGGAATATATAGATGAATACAAGGAAGTTTTTGAACGACATGGTATTTTGAATATATTTCTCATCACGCCTCAGACGTCTGATCAGCGAATTCATGAAATCGATTCGAACTCCAGCGGGTTTATTTACATGGTTTCTTCGGCCAGCACCACAGGGGCTAAAGGAGGAATATCCGACGAACAGGTGCAGTATTTCAAACGCGTTCGAGCCATGAAGCTTAAAAATCCTACACTCATCGGCTTTGGGATTTCCAACAATGCGACATTCAATCAGGCATGCGAACAAGCCTCCGGCGCCATCATCGGCTCGGCGTTCATCAATTTATTGCGAAATTCCCACGACTTCAAAAGGGATATTTCAACGTTTATAAAATCAGTCAAAGGATAAACATGATCATACAACTTAAAAAGGATATTTCCCCGGATCAGAAAACGGCTATCGTGAAGAAAGTGAACAGCTTCAAATACGAAGCCAACGAAGTTCGGACACAGAAGGCGACCTACCTTATCGGAATCGGTTCCAAAGAATTCGATATTCGCCAGATAGGCAACATGCCAGGAATAGACGACATACACATCGTGTCGGACAGCTACAAACTGGTTTCACGTAAGTGGAAAGTACAGCCCACATCCATCGATATTGGCGATGGTAATGTTATAGGCGATGGATCGTTGGCGATTATGGCCGGGCCCTGCTCCATCGAAGGCGAAGAACAGGTAAAAGAAACGATCTCCCACCTGAAAGCCAATGGCCTTACCATGATGCGCGGTGGTGTTTTCAAGCCGCGGAGTTCGCCTTATGCCTTCAGGGGTATGGGCATAGAAGGGCTGGAGATGTGGTATAAATTCGCCAGCGAATCCGGCATAAAGATCGTGACCGAAGTCATGGAAGTAGCCCAGATCGAACCCATGCTGCCGTATACCGATATTTTCCAGGTAGGAGCCCGAAATACACAAAACTTCAACCTGCTCGACGCACTCGGCGATATCGACAAACCGGTAATGATAAAAAGAGGCATTTCGGGAACCATTGACGAACTGCTCTATTCAGCCGAGTATGTGTTCTCCGGTGGCAATGAAAAGCTGATGCTTTGCGAACGTGGTATCAGCACCTATGAAAAGGCCAGTCGCAATACAATGGATCTGAACGCAATTCCTATCCTCAAAGAAAAATCGCATCTGCCCGTTATTGCTGATCCGTCACACGGTATTGGCATCCGCCGGCACGTGGAAGCCATTGCGCTTGCATCCGTTATGGCAGGCGCTGACGGCGTGATTTTTGAAACACATTCAAATCCCTATAAAGCCTTCTCCGACGGAGATCAAACGCTGGATTTCAGGGAGTCTGCGCAGCTTATCAGAAAATTACGGGCGTGCCATGAGTTATTGCGCTCATTTTAAAGTAGTGCGTAATCCATACCATCAGAAATCATGAAAAACCCATGGATGTAGTTATCATAAAATACAACGCCGGAAACATAGTTTCTGTGACCAACACACTAAATCGTCTGGGCGTGGAACCCACTCTCAGTGATGATCCGGATGTAATCAGGAAGGCTGATAAAGTTATTTTTCCTGGTGTGGGTGAAGCGAGCACGGCCATGAATTATCTGCGCCACCGCCAACTTGATAAGGTGATCGTGGATTTGAAACAGCCCTTCCTTGGCATTTGTCTTGGGCAACAGCTTATGTGCCGGTATTCGGAGGAAAATGAAACCCAATGCATGGGTATTTTCGATCTTGCCAGTGAAGCGTTTTGAACCGAAACTTAAAGTGCCACATATGGGTTGGAACAAACTTTTTGACCTGAAAGGGCCACTCTTCACAGGAATCACTGATGAGGCATATATCTATTTTGTGCATAGCTATTATTGTGAAGTTGGCCAGGAAACCATCGCCAAATCGGACTATGTGAATCATTTCAGTGCGGCATTGCACCGCGACAATTTTTACGCGATCCAGGGGCACCCGGAAAAAAGCGGTCAAACCGGCCAGAAGTTTCTGGAGAACTTTTTAAACCTGACTTAAATGATCATTATTCCGGCAATAGACATTATCGACGGCAAGGCTGTCCGCCTCACCAAGGGAGATTACAGCCAAAAGAAAATATACAACGAGGACCCGCTGGAAGTGGCAATGATGTTTGAAGACGCCGGATTAAGCCGCCTGCATCTTGTCGATCTCGACGGCGCAAAAGCAAAGCGCATCGTCAACTATAAGGTGCTGGAGCGCATCACTTCCCGAACTTCTCTCAAGGTTGATTTTGGCGGCGGAGTACAGTCCGACAATGATATTGCGATTGCTTTTAACTCGGGTGCCCAGCAGGTGACCGGCGGTAGTATTGCTGTGAAAAACCAGGAGCTTTTCGAACATTGGCTGACGGTCTATGGACCCGAACGCATTATTCTCGGTGCGGATGTGCTTAATGGCCAAATTGCTGTAAGCGGATGGCAGGAGGGGAGCGCATGGGAATTGAACGCATTTATCGAAAACTATCTGAACAAATCCATCAGGTACGTCATTACCACCGACGTTAGTAAGGACGGAGCGTTAGCTGGCCCGGCCATTGACCTTTACAGTAAAATGACGACGGATTTCCCGGATCTTTCCATCATCGCCAGCGGCGGTGTAGCAAGTATGGCAGATATTCACGTCCTGGACAAATTGCCATTGTATGGCGTTAATCTTGTCAGAAAAGCCAAATCTGATGAAAACAGAATTAAGCCTGAACGGAGCGTACAAAGTTTTATGACAAGGAAGTAATTGTCGATTGTAGGTTATTATTAACCTTTCAATCTCGAATTTCAGTTTATACAGTGTAATACAAATCGCCAAACCATAAATATTCGGCAAAATGTAAACAACCTGCTATTCTGAAATGAAAGAAAGTATAAAATGTGTTCACGTGTGCATGAATTTTTTTCTATCTTTGTTTCTCTTATAAAAACCTAAACAGAAATGAAAGCATTATCCTTTGACGATCTGGAAAAAAACAAAGTTTGTGTTATCACCGGCGGCGCTGGTGTTATTGGCAAAGCACTTGCACAGGGTTTGATCGGGTCAGAGATTAACAGCTTGTCAGATCGATATGAACAAAGAAAAGTCGCAGATAAAGTGGCCGCTTGCTGCAGAAATGGTTATTGTCAACATTGGCTGCGTCGGCAATGGTGTTCGAGCAATCTGCACTTGGACCGACAAATGCAAAGAAAGAAATCAATACCAAACTTGGGAAGATCAACTTTCTCATCAACGGTGCTGGTGGAAATTCGCCAAACAACGTCAGCGGCCGAAGCCGACGACCGAAGACATGAAGTCTGATCTGAGCAAGACCTTTTACGGCCTTGACATCTCCGGATTTGAGTTTGTGTTCAGTCTGAATTTCATGGGCACCATACTTCCGACCATGGTATTATCGCAGGATATGCTGGAGGGTGGCGGTTCTATTTTGAACATATCATCCATGAGCGCTTACCACCCAATGACCAAAGTACCTGCTTATTCGGCGGCGAAAGCCTCAGTAAACAACGTCACCGAATGGCTGGCCGTGCATCTTGCTCCGGTTGGTATTCGAGTAAATGCCATTGCACCTGGATTTTTCCTCACGAACCAGAATAGGTTTTTACTCATCGACGAAAAAACAGGCGAGTTAACTGCCAGAGGGCATAAAATAATCAATAATACCCCAATGGGTCGCTTCGGTGAAGCAGAAGAACTACAGGGCACGGTAAATTTTCTATTATCGGATATGGCTAAATTCATTACCGGTGTTTGCATTCCAATCGATGGTGGATTCAACGCATTCAGCGGAGTTTAGTATAAGTACATTAGTTACAACAAAACTTATTATCATTTATGAAACTTAAATCCAATTGCAAATATGCACTGATGTCACCTTCCAGCATGGGAGTGCGCATTACACCAGTCAATGGCCAACCTGTGCATAGCAGTGATACTTTTATAATGCAGGCCACCAGCGCCGAAACCAACGTTTTAAGTATTTCTTCCTTATTAGGATTGCCGACAAAGACACTCACGACATTTGTCAAAGGAAGCCCTATTGCTTATTTTATTAAAACCAATCTAAAAAGCCGGAATATCGACTTCGAAGGACCGGAAGTGAGTCAGGGAAGTCCATGGGGATACCGCCATCAATTCAACATAGCGGACAGCGGATTCGGTTCGCGCGGCCCACGCGTTCACAATGATCGGGCCGGTGAAGTTGGATGTACCCTCAACGTGAAGGATTTTGATCTTGATCGGATTTTTGGAAAAGAAGGTGTCCAGATACTTCATTTATCGGGACTTATCGGTGCTCTTTCCCCAGAGACCAGTGAGTTTTGTCTTGAACTGGCTCGGGCAGCAAAAAAGTATGGTACTGTCATATCATTTGACCTGAATTACAGAGCATCCTTCTGGAAAGGAAGGGAGAAGGAACTTAAAGCAGCTTTTGCAGAAATTGCCTCTATATCTGATATTCTGGTTGGGAATGAGGAAGATTTTCAGTTGAGTCTTGGAATAGAAGGACCTGAAGCAGGTGGAAAAGGATTAGATGCTAAAATTGAAGGATTTAAAGGCATGATCGGTGAGGTAAAAAAGGCTTTCCCGAATGCCTCCGTCTTTGCCACTACGTTGCGCGAGGTAGAGCATGCAAATCACCACAAGTGGGGAGCGATAATGCTCGAAGGAAAAAATTGGCATGTCGTTAAGCCACGCGATATCCATGTGCTCGACAGGATCGGCGGTGGCGACGGATTTGTTGGCGGTATGCTATATGGCGTGTTGCGCAATTGGGAACCTGAAAAATGGGTTCAATTTGGTTGGGCAACAGGGCCCATGGCTACTACTTTCCTGACCGACTATGCTCAGCCTGCCGACGAGGAGATGGTCTGGAGTATTTGGGAAGGAAATGCCCGGGTAAAAAGGTGAGGTATGAGTCATGGGCTATGAGTGATGGGTGCTTTTTACTTTGTACTCGATACTTAATACCTTGTACCAGACGCGTTAAATAACAATATAAAGATTACCAACATGCTTTACTACCAGAGAGGTTCAGAAACCGATATATTGACGAACGATGATCTTCGTTCGGGATTGCGTGTTGCACTCGATAAGCTTGGGACAAAAAAGAAGGTGCTGGCGATACCTCCGGATTTCACGCGCTATCACTCTTTCGCCGGACAACTTACTACACTGATTCATGAGTATTATCAGGATCGGTTAACAGATGTCCTTCCGGCACTTGGTACGCATACAGCGATGACCGACGCTCAAATTGAGAAGATGTTTCCTGGTGTGCCGAAGAGTTTATTCAGAGTTCATGACTGGAGAAATGACATAATCACCATCGGCCATGTTCCCGGTAGCTTCGTGAAGGAAGTATCCGAAGGCAGGGTGGATTATTCATGGCCGGCGCAGGTAAACAAGCTGCTGGTGCATGGCGGTCACGATCTCATTTTATCCATTGGCCAGGTGGTGCCTCATGAAGTCATCGGCATGGCCAATTACAATAAAAATATTTTTGTTGGTACCGGTGGAGTAGAAGGGATAAACAAGAGCCATTTTATCGGTGCAGCATATGGAATGGAGCGCATTATGGGCAGAGCCGTTAACCCTGTGAGGCAGGTGCTCAATTATGCCTCTGACCATTTCGCCCAAGATATGCCGATTATTTACATTCAGACAGTGGTCGGAAAGGACACGGAAGGTAAGCTCGTCGTTCGCGGATTGTACATCGGGGATGATATGGAGTGTTTCGAAAAAGCAGCGGCACTTTCATTAAAGGTCAATTTTGAAATGCTCGACAAACCACTAAAGAAAGTAGTGGTTTACCTGGATCCATCGGAATTTAAAAGTACCTGGCTGGGAAATAAGAGCATTTACAGGACCCGGATGGCATTGGCAGATGATGGAGAATTAATCGTTCTGGCGCCCGGACTCAAAGAGTTTGGCGAGGATAAGGAAATCGACCGGCTGATTCGGAAATATGGGTATCTGACAACTCCCGAAATCCTTGAACTTACCAGTAAGAACGATGACCTGACCAACAACCTGAGCGCTACAGCACATCTGATTCATGGTTCGTCGGAGAACAGGTTTTCAATAACATATTGCCCGGGACAACTGTCGAAGCAGGAAATTGAAAGTGTCAATTATAAGTATGCCGATTTGGCTCAGATGCAAAAGAAATACAATCCGGATCGACTGAAAGACGGTGTTTAATACGATGCCGGACGGTGAGGAGATTTTCTATATTTCCAATCCCGCACTGGGTCTGTGGGCATTTAAGGAGGGGCTAAGGATTCGGTATTTTGGTTTGCCCCTTTTTATCCCAGGGTGTTCGTTCTTAACGGTATGTATGGAACTAGGTTCTAATAACCGGGAATGCTGGGTACCAGAGAGGCGTGTTTGGGTCTTTTTTCGATAATACCTCTAAGAGGGAAAGTGATATAGAATTCTGGTTGAGCTGGAAAAGCAATAGGATGGAAATTCTTTACCCTAACTTTATCTGGAGAAAATTTTTAAAGGAAAATCGACCCTGGAAAGGTTAAGAAAATGAAAGGGAAATATTCAAAAGTAATTTGATAGTGAAAAAGGAGGATCGATAATTATGTACTTGAAGATATGAGATAGCATGAAAGGATCGGATATTTTGGCTATCATTTGAATTCAAAAAGGATTAAAGACGTACGTGAATAATCTGGACTGGATATGATAATAAGATATTTAAATGATTACATTAGATGAATGGCGCAGATAATCTAATACTAAACTTTAAATGATGAGAGAATTAGCAGATATCGGTCTTATAGGTCTTGCCGTCATGGGCGAAAACCTGGTACTCAACATGGAAAGCAAGGGCTACACCGTTGCCGTGTATAACCGAACCGTTGAAAAGGTTGATAAGTTTGTCACCGGTCGCGGAAAGGGAAAAAATTCATTGGGGCACACTCCATTGAAGAGCTCGTAAAATCCTTGAAAAGACCAAGGAAAGTGATGATGCTGGTAAAAGCAGGTCAGGCGGTAGATGATTTCATTGAGCAACTAATACCACACCTGGAACCCGGCGATATCATCATCGATGGCGGAAATACACATTTCCCGGATACAAACAGGAGGACAGCCTATGTGGAAAGCAAAGGGCTGCTTTATATCGGTACCGGTGTGTCTGGTGGTGAAGAAGGCGCATTGTTAGGACCGTCTATCATGCCCGGTGGTTCAAAAGCGGCATGGCCTCATGTCAAGCCTATTTTCCAGTCGATATCTGCAAAAGTGGATAATGGCACTCCATGCTGCGACTGGGTAGGTGAGAATGGCGCCGGTCACTTCGTGAAAATGGTTCACAATGGTATCGAGTACGGCGATATGCAGCTCATCTGTGAAGCGTATCAGATTCTGCATGAGTATGTAGGACTGAGTTATGATGAAATGCATGAAGTTTTTAAGGAGTGGAATACAGGCGAACTGGACAGCTACCTGATCGAAATAACCCGAGATATACTTGGATTCAAGGACGAAGATGGCTCTCCTATGGTTGAGAAGATTCTGGATACAGCCGGTCAGAAAGGGACAGGGAAATGGACCGCGGTTACTGCTCTGGATTTTGGCGTGTCACTGACACTGATTGGAGAGGCAGTATTTGCACGATGTCTTTCAGCCGTAAAAGACGAGCGTGTCGAAGCATCTAAAATACTTACCGGCCCGAAGCCTGTTTTCAAGGGTGATAAAACAACCTTTGTAAACGACTTGCGCGATGCCCTGTACGCGTCGAAAGTGATGTCGTATGCCCAGGGATACGCGCTCATGCGGGCTGCTGCTGATGAATACAAATGGGATCTTAATTATGGCGGAATAGCATTAATGTGGCGCGGCGGTTGCATCATTCGTTCGGCGTTCCTCGGCAAAATCAAAGAAGCATTTGATAAGAACAAGGACCTGAAAAACCTGATGCTCGATCCTTTCTTCAGCAAGAAACTTATTTCGTCGGAAGGCGCATGGCGTCGAGTTGTCGCTTCGGCGCTTGAAAACGGAATTCCCGTACCGGCTTTAGCCGCTGCATTAACTTACTTCGATGGGTACAGATCATCCAGGTTACCGGCTAATTTGCTCCAGGCTCAGCGCGATTATTTTGGCGCGCACATGTATGAGCGGGTCGATAAGCCGCGTGGGGAATTTTTCCATACCAACTGGACAGGGCGTGGTGGTGAAACCTCGTCGTCCACATACGTTGTTTAGTAACAAATAATCCTAAATTTGTAGATCGTTCTTATAAGGGGCGATCTACCATTTTTTTATATCGTGAGTATTACAATAAAAGACATTGCCAAAATTCTCAACGTATCGCACACTACAGTTTCCCGATCGTTGAATGACAGCCCTCTGATCAGTCAGGAAACGAAGGATCGGGTGAAAGAGGTTGCGAAAAAATATAAATACAGCCCAAACGTCACGGCCCGGCGACTGGTACTTTCGCGGTCGTATAATATCGGCTTATTCATATCCACCCTCAGCCGGGGAACTACCGCCAATTTCTTTCTCCAAACAGTACGAGGTGTGAATGAAATAGTTAAAGGAAAATATACCGTTACGGTAGAATCAGTCGCTGACCTGGTGGATTTCCATCATATCAAGTCGCGCAACTTCGACGGCATCCTGCTCATGAGCCAAAGCCAAAATGATGATACGTTTATCGGTCAGGTGCTGAATGAAGGTATTCCGATTGTCGTTATGAACAGGGAAATTACTGACTTTAAAGTGACAACTGTGTTGTCCGAAGATCTGGGAGGCTCCTATCTTGCCACCAAATACATGATCGATCAGGGACATAAATCTATTGCCATCATTGAAGGGAAGCGGGATTTCCGTACGGCCTTTAAGCGAAAGCAGGGATTTCTCAAGGCACATCAGGATGCAGGGTTAAAGTTTGATGAGACTATGGCTTTTATCGGAGCCTATGATTTGGAAAGTGGATACAATGCCATGCAGAGTATTCTCAGGTTGGACAAACGCCCCACGGCAATATTCTGTTCAAATGATGACATGGCATTCGGAGCCATGAAAGCCATCCGCGAAGAGGGCCTTGTTGTGCCTGAAGATATTTCTATCGTTGGATTTGACAATATGGATTTTACCCAATTTCTCACACCTGCATTGACGACCGTTCAGCGGCCGGTTGAGGAAATGAGCAGACATGGCGCTACGATTTTACTGGAGAAAATTGAAGGGACGTATAATACAGATTCGGAGGAAATCCTGCTTGATTCCAAATTAGTAATCAGGGATTCGGTGAAAAAAATCAATTAATTTCCATACGCGTAGATGGAGTCAAATCAGATTAGCGATAGCCAGAAAGTCCGCCAGATCAACTAAATTGGAACTTTTTATTAAGTTAGAATATGGTATAAAACACCATATACAATAAAGCTGAAATTATAATTCATGAAAAAATTGTCTGTTCATCCAAACGCCAAAGCGCTTATTTTTGATCTGGACGGCACATTAGTCGATTCCATGCCATTGCATTACGAAGCCTGGAAAGAGATCTGTGCCACCAAGAACCTTGACTTTACAGAGGAAGAGTTTTATTCGCTGGCAGGGGTGCCATCGGATCGGATCTTTGAAATTATCAATGAACGCCACGGAACCGACTTTGACCCGGCAAGGCATAGTAAGTTGAAAGAAAACCTCTACCTCACCAAAATAGATAAATTAAAACCGGTGATACCTGTTTTTCAACTTGCCGTTGAAAATCATGGAAAATTGCCTATGTCCATTGGTACAGGGAGCCCCGGGATCATTCCTGGGAGGCAGTAAAAACCCTGGGTTTGGATAAATATTTCGATATACTTGTTTCGAAGAATGATGTTAAAAAAGGAAAACCGGACCCTGAGACTTTCCTGAAATGTGCAGAAGCCATGAATGTGGAGCCGCAGTTTTGCCAGGTTTTTGAAGATGGCGATCCCGGAATTCAAGCCGCCCGATCAGCCGGTATGATGGTAACCGACATTCGCGAATACGTCTAATCCATGAAGATGAATTATCAAAAAACAATTATTGTTTTACTCACCACATAAAGCCTATGAATATAATACTCAGACTTTTGCTTTCAGCGCTCGCAGTGATGATATGTGCTACCATACTACCTGGCGCACATGTAGATAACTATATCAATGCGCTCATAGTTGCCGGCGTTCTTGCTATCCTCAATGTTCTGGTGAAGCCGGTATTGATCATTTTCACCATTCCTATCACCATTGTTACACTGGGTTTGTTCTTATTGGTGATCAATACATTATTGATACTGATGGCCGACTGGCTTGTTCCCGGATTCGCGGTAGATGGTTTCTGGTGGGCGTTTGTGTTCAGTTTGTTACTTTCGCTGATCAACGGGATTTTTGGCGGAATGAATGAAAAAAAGCACCAATAATTCTAGAAATACTGAGGTTGGGGGCACATTCTGTTGTGTCGCGGGGCGTTGAAATTGATGCGGTACTGGAGCATCAGTTCGTGCGATCCTTTAGAATAAGCCGATAGTTCTGAAATGATGTAGTCGTAGGCATAGCTGAACTTCAGGTACTTATTTACCTGGAGGCCGAGTATGCCGATGACGGAGTCGCCCTGCCTGTAGGAAAAGCCGACATCGATAAGCTCATCATAGTAGAAATTGGCATTCAGAATCCACCGCCAGGGGCATGTTATCTTCCAGGCGAAGGAGGAATGAAGGCTTTATTTTAATTTTTTCATTCAGATCAAAGACCTTACCGGTGGTGAGGTAGTAATTGCGCGAGTGCCGCACATCCTCATACAGGTTATCGGTTTGAAGCAATGAACTGGTAAGGAGGTAAGGTGCAGAAAAACCCAGGTAGAAAGTTTCGGTGTAATAATAGAGCCCGGCGCCGAAGTTTGGGAAATAATTGATATCAGAGCCGGAAAGCATCACATCGCCCTGGTCATAGAGATTGAGCTGGTCCCAGTCGGAGCGGAGCATGTCGAAACCGCCCTGCAAACCCATGGATAATTTGGCTTTATTGCGCAAGCGGATATAATAGGCATAGCTGCCATAGAGGGAGAGGTTGTCGTGGACACCAATTTTATCGTCGCTGATCATGAATCCGAGGCCAATTTTTTTGTCTTTGATGCCGGTCTGGGAAGTGAATGTGGTGAGCTTTGGAGCGCCGGGCACGTTGAGCCACTGGTCGCGGTACATGGCCGTGAAGGAGGTGTAATCGTGCCTTCCGGCATAGGCCGGGTTGAGCACGAGTCCGCTGAACATGTACTGAGATAGCACCGGCCGTTGCTGGGCCATTGCCGTGACGTTGAGCAGGAGCGCAAGTACGAAGACCGAGAATATTTTGCCAGCATTCATCATCGCACTAATTCTAAGTAGCCCACTTTCGGTTTTGAACCATCACTTTTATCTACCACATAGAAATATGTGCCTATTGGCAGTTCCTTTCCAAGCAAACTGAGACCTTTATTGCTTATACCCTCAAATCGTTTTTCTGTATTGGAGTCATACGAGGCTTGTTCGTAAACCAGCAAACCACCGCGATTAAAAATCTTTACATTATTGTTAGGGAAATTTTCGATACAAACAATCCGCAGAAAATCATTGAAACCATCACCATTTGCAGAGACACCGTTGTAGATAATCACATCGCCCTTTATTACTACAGTCATAGAAGTGATGCAACCCTGAGTGCCTTCTACATCTACGCGATATTCGCCCATAGGCATATACACAAGTTCTTTCACCTGGGTTTCAAAACCGCTATCGTTGTACCAGGTAACTTTGTAATCCCTGGTGATATCCTTTAATATGACATCAGCTGCGCCAGTTGGTTCTTCGCAACTCGACGGCTCAGTTACTAATTCAAATTCCGGGAAATAGGTATCGTCGGCAATTCTGAAAACCGTTGAATCTGACTGGCATCCGGTGCTTCGTTCTTCAGCCACCACGTAATAGCTCGATGTATCCAGATTATACATCACAAAGTCATTGTAATAATTTGTGATCTCAGCCTGAGTGTTTGAATTGTAGAACCTGAATATGTGATCGGTCAGGGTACCAGAAATGGAAGCAGTAGCGATTCCATCCGGAGCATTGCAACTGGTCCTTTCCTGCAAAATACTGACATCCGGTGGTGGCACGATTCCAAGCAACTGAGAAGCTCTTCCGACCATGGATGTTGAGCACTTCGTCACGTTATTGGTCACCACCAATTCATAGTCCTGTAATCCGATATTCGTAGGGATAGAACCGCTGAAATATAGATTTCCATCCAGGTACCATTCAAAAGTGTGGTTATTGGTTCCATCCTGAGTCAATGCCGACAATATACCGTTTGGCCGGGTGGGGTCGCAATTGGTTACAGGTGAAATCTCATTGATCAAAACTACCGGGTATGTCTTGTCGCTGCCAACCTCAATCAACACGGGCTCGGAAAAACAAGTTCCAGTAATTATGTCTGTTGCAATAACTGTATAAGTTCCTTCAGGTCTGCCAGTCCAGGAAGGACCTGTGTAAACCGGCGTACCGGAGGTCGCACTGCCGTTGTACCAATTATAAGTATATGGATTATCTGAATTTATGACTGTGGCATAAGCAATTCCATTGGATAGTTCGATCGGACAGTTCAGGTTAGGGGTTTGTGATGCCACCACGACAGGCTTGAGACTTTCATCTTCAATGGACAGAACTTTCTCCGATTCGCAATTATTCCCCATGTTCATTACCATCACCCTATAGTTGCCTGTCTTAAGTCCGGAGACGAGGTTGCTTGTCTGGCCAGGTATAATCTGATTGGTACTCAGATCAACCCATGAATATCCATAGGTCTGCAATCCGGGCGGAATATATGGGTTTGAACTATCCTCAAAAACATCTACTGCTAACTGACCATCAGCAAATACGTTTTCATCACAACTGGTCAGTGGTCTGTAATTCGTCGCATCAAATACAATAATTGGGTTTGTGGTCGAATCGATTACTTCAACCTTGATGGGGTACGAACTGAGCATCCACCAGTTTTCCTGTGCTTTTATATAGTATGAACCGGAATTGAGATTCTGATAAACCGGCTGTATCACGCTGCTGACAGTATAATCAGGGACTTTGCTATCGTTATAATCATTATCATACCAGTTAAAGGTATAGTCGGATAATAAATCCACATTCGATTCCAGGTAAACCGCGGTGACTTCGCTGGATCCGTTTGCCGGTGCACAAACAGTTTTAGGATATTGATAAGTGTCAAATGTTGGGATCAACCGAACAAATGGCAGATAAGTGGATGATACGGACTCACAACCTGTATTGATATTTCTTACCTGAACCGTGTATTCTCCTTCACCAAGGCTACTGGCGCTGTCAAGTCCGGAGATCACAGGTGTTGATGTATCCAGTCCCGAATACCAGGCATACGTGTATCCCATGGGGTCTGGCAGCCCGGTGCCCATTTCTGTAGCGATTGACTTCAATTCACCTGTCCAGCTCGCTGGATTGGGGTTTAATGAAAACTGAGGGCGGTTTATATCAATCATAATAACAGGATCAGCGCTGATATCTTCGATTTCAATAGGGAATGGATCGGAGAAGCATTCAGTGGAGGCATTTTGTGTTTGAATGAAATAGGATCCGGCAGCTAATCCACCAAAAGGATCTCCTGGCGTTCCGTTTTGAGTAAACGAACTCGTAATATCATTTCTGGCGTTATCTAGAATTCTTATGTTCCACCCTGCAAAAGGAGCCGCCACGGCGCCTAAATCTTCGGAGATGGCATCGATTTGTGCAGTGCCATCGGGCGAGCAGGTGATCTGGTTGGTGGCCGAGGCGGCGATGATGATGGTCATGCCGTGCGTGAGGTGACGGATGAAGTCCTGAACCGTCTGGCAGCCGGCATCAAAGCCGATATTGTCCATAACCGTGATGCGGTAGTCGCCGGCTTGCAGGTCGATGGCGCGGTTGGTCGGCATCGACGGCAGTGGGCAGCCCGGAAGCGATGGAAGTCCAGACGATGGAATAGTTGGCCTGATTCACGTCGTTATCCGACCCGCCGGAGATGGTGGGGTTTAGGATACCGGTGAAGTTGACCCCTGAGCAGGCATAATCCGGATTGTCCATGACCACGGCGATGAGAGGGCTCTGGCTCACATCGTTGATCTGCGACCATGAACGGGTCGGAGAAACACTCGAGTGGACGATTTCTGAGCGCGGAGGAAATAGGTATTAGGAGCCAGGCCGTGTGTATGGGTTTCCGGCGATTCGCGGCGCCTGGATTTGCGATGCTATTTTGGCCGTTATCCAGGAGCGAAAGGTTCCAATCTGCGAAAGGCGAAGCAACTGGTGCGCCGTCTTCGGAGATGGCGTCGATCTGTGCGGTGCCATCGGGCGATACAGGTGATCATGTTGGTGGCCGAAGCGGCGACGACGATGGTCGTGCCGTGCCGGAGGCCACGGATGAAGTCCTGAACCGTCTGGTAGCCGGCATCAAAGCCGCATATTGTCCATAACCGTGATGCGGTAGTCGCCGGCCTGCAGGTCGATGGCGCGGTTGGCGGCATCAACGGCAATGGGCAGCCCGGAAGCAACTGGAAGTCCAGACGATGGAATAGTTGGCTCTGATTCACGTCGTTATCCGACCCGCCGGAGATGGTCAGGTTTTGAGGATACCGGTGAAGTTGGTCCCCGAGCAGGCGTAGTCGGGGTTATCCATGACCACGGCGATGATGGGGTTCTGGCTCACGTCGTTGATCTGCGACCATGAACGGGTCGGAGAAACACTCGGTGGACGAATTCTGAGCGCGGAGGAAATAGGTATTAGGAGCCAGCGTATTGTAAGGGTTTCCAACGATTCCGGCCCCTGGATTTGCGATGCTATTTTGGTTGTTATCCAGGAGCGAGAGGTTCCAACCTGCGAAAGGCGAAGCAACTGGTGCGCCGTCCTCGGAGATGGCGTCGATCTGAGCGGTGCCAGTCGGGCGAGCAGGTGATCATGATTGGTGGCCGAGGCGGCGACGACGATGGTCATGCCGTGCTGAGGTGACGATGAAGTCCTGAACCGTCATGGCAGCCGAGCATCAAAGCCGATATTGTCGCATAACCGTGATGCAGGTAGTCGCCGGCTTGCAGGTCGATGGCGCGGTTGGCGGCATCGACGGCCAGTGGGCAGCCCGGAAGCGATGGAAGTCCAGACGATGGAATAGTTGGTCTGATTCACGTCGTTATCCGACCCGCCGGAGATGGTAGGGTTGAGGATACCGGTGAAGTTGGTTCCCGAGCAGGCGTAGTCGGGGTTATCCATGACCACGGCGATGATGGGTTTCTGGCTCACGTCGTTGATCTGCACCATGAACGGGTCGGAGAAACATTCGGTCGAGGTGTTCTGTGCGCGCAGGAAATAAATGTTTGGTCCAGGGCCGGCGTATGGGTTTCCGACGAACACCTGTCCCTGAATTTGCGATGCTATTTTGGTTGTTATCCAGGAGCGAGAGGTTCCAACCTGCGAAAGGCGAAGCAACTGGTGCGCCGTCTTCGGAGATGGCGTCGATCTGCGCGGTGCCATCGGGGCGAAGCAGGTGATCATGGTTGGTGGCCGAAGCGGCGACGATGATGGTATGCCGTGCGGAGGTGACGATGAAGTCCTGAACCGTCTGGCAGCCGGCATCAAAGCCGATATTGTCCATAACCGTGATGCGGTAGTCGCCGGCTTGCAGGTCGATGGCGCGGTTGGCGGCATCGACGGCAGTGGGCAGCCCGGAAGCGATGGAAGTCCAGACGATGGAATAGTTGGTCTGATTCACGTCGTTATCCGACCCGCCGGAGATGGTGGGGTTGAGGATACCGGTGAAGTTGGTTCCGGAGCAGGCGTAGTCGGGATTGTCCAATACCACGGCGATGAGAGGGCTCTGGCTCACGTCGTTGATCTGCACCATGAACGGGTCGGAGAAACATTCGGTCGAGGTATTCTGTGCGCGCAGGAAATAAGTGTTTGGTCCAAGGCCGGCGTATGGGTTTCCGAGAACACCTGTTCCTGGATTTGCGATGCTATTTTGGTTGTTATCCAGGAGCGAGAGGTTCCAACCTGCGAAAGGCGAAGCAACTGGTGCGCCGTCTTCGGAGATGGCGTCGATCTGTGCGGTGCCATCGGGCGAGCAGGTGATCATGTTGGTGGCCGAAGCGGCGACGATGATGGTATGCCGTGCGGAGGTGACGATGAAGTCCTGAACCGTCTGGCAGCCGGCATCAAAGCCGAGTATTGTCCATAACCGTGACGCGGTAGTCGCCGGCCTGGCAGGTCGATGGCGCGGTTGGTGGCATCGACGGCAGTGGGCAGCCCGGAAGCGATGGAAGTCCAGACGATGGAATAGTTGGCCTGATTCACGTCGTTATCCGACCCGCCGGAGATGGTAGGGGTTGAGGATACCGGTGAGGTTGGTCCCCGAGCAGGCGTAGTCGGGGTTATCCATGACCACGGCGATGATGGGTTTCTGGCTCACGTCGTTGATCTGCACCATGAACGGGTCGGAGAAACACTCGGTGGACGAATTCTGAGCGCGGAGGAAATAGGTATTAGGAGCCAGCGTATTGTATGGGTTTCCAACGATTACCGGCCCCTGGATTTGCGATGCTATTTTTGGTCGTTATCCAGGAGCGAGAGGTTCCAACCTGCGAAAGGCGAAGCAACTGGTGCGCCGTCTTCGGAGATGACGTCGATCTGTGCGGTGCCATCGGGCGAGCAGGTGATCATGGTTGGTGGCCGAAGCGGCGACGATGATGGCATGCCGTGCGGAGGCGACGATGAAGTCCTGAACCGTCTGGCAGCCGGCGTCGAAGCCGATATTGTCCATAACCGTGATGCGGTAGTCGCCGGCTTGCAGGTCGATGGCGCGGTTGGTGGCATCGACGGCAGTGGGCAGCCCGGAAGCGATGGAAGTCCAGACGATGGAATAGTTGGCCTGATTCACGTCGTTATCCGACCCGCCGGAGATGGTGGGGTTTAGGATACCGGTGAAGTTGACCCCTGAGCAGGCATAATCCGGATTGTCCATGACCACGGCGATGAGAGGGCTCTGGCTCACATCGTTGATGGCGACCTGGAATGGGTCGGAGAAGCACTGAGTGGCGATGTTCTGAGCGCGGAGGAAATATGTGTTGGGCGCCAGGCCGTTGTATGGATTTCCGGCGATACCGGCGCCTGGGTTAGCGATGATATTTTGACCATTATCCAGCAGGAAGAGGTTCCAGTCGGCGAAAGGCGAAGCGATGGCATCCTGGGAGATGATATCGATCTGAGCGGTACCGTCGGGGTTACAGGTGATCTGGTTGGTGGCCGAGGCGGCAATGACGATGTCGTGCCGTGCCTGAGCCACGGAGAAGTCCTGCGTGGTGACATGATCACCAAACCGTTAATGTCCGTCACCATCGGTGGTATCGACTCCAGCCTGATAGTCACCGGTGGCTTGCGAGATAGATTGCCTGGATTTGATCAATATTGCCAACGGCAGGCGGGCCGAGCCTTCGGGAAGCGATCGAAGTCGTAGACTCGCTGATGGAATAGTTGGCTGGTTCATGTCGTTATCCGACCCGCGAGATTGTGGGGGCGAGGACACCGGTGAAGTTGGTACCGGACGCAGGCGTAATCGGCGCTTTCACAGCATTATACTTACAACCGGGATCACTACTCTACATCTTTCAATCACAACCTAGTGGGCTGCCAGGATTTGCAGAGTGTACTCAAGTTGGTGGTCGTTAAGATAATAGGTGCCAGTCTGGAATATCATAAAAGTCCCAAACTGTACCGGTACACAGGTATCAAATACAGCATATAGGATTGCCCATCGGATCTATCGCAGGCAATGCATCATCGAGCGATGGCAACGGCATAATTACCGAGCGTAGCCAGCAGGCGAGGCTGCTGACCGGTGCCGAGTCCATTATTATGAAATCTTCCTTGATTGCATTCACCGTGACAGATGCCATTCGGGGCAAGCAGGCATGTCTGGTGATTAGCAAAGCCACATCGGCATTAAAGATGGATAACACTGTGCGGACGATAAGCCAAAGTATAAGTTTTTGTAGATTTGCAACCTGCACCCATACCAAGGATATCCTCTACTTCTACTGGTATACAATTGAGAATTGCTGTGGCATAGCAGCCCGGAGGCGCTGGAATGCATTGGGTGATGCATTTTGACACAGGAACACCTGCGGTCGGTTCCCTTGAACCAACGTATAGATGTATTCGAGTTTCATCTCCATAATCGCCACCCACGTGCGGCCATGAGTTCTCCCTTCGAGGCAGCTGTCGGATCGCAGGCATAATCTTCGCTTGATAACAGTGATAGTTGATATCAGGGTTTACCGAATTATCCTGAATGGTTACTCGTTTGTTTTCTGTGAATACAACTCGGTGGCGTTATCCTGTGGCCTTCATATAATACTCACCCAGCGAGCGCTGTTCCATGGATGGTTCCCATAGTGCCGTATACCTGTACCGTAGTAAGTGTTATATCCGCGAAAGCGTGAGTCGAATATTTGCCAGTCCTGATATAATTGTCAGCAGGGTACCGCACACAGTTGTTCTGCGATTCCTTTATATATGTGGAGCCGTTAGCATATAGGCGCGCAGTATTCGTTGTTGGCGCTTTCTGCTGTTATAATCCTGCTGATTTGGGTTTTGGGTAAGTTGATTGTTTTCTTGTACCGACAACCATTGCTCTGGTCCGTTAGTGTCGATGACTTTCACCGAGTAATTGCCCGATAAGCAGGTTAGCTGATAGATGCCCTGTTTGCGAAGCCAGCACGCGGACAAGTGTATCTGTCTCCGCGTATACCATTCGTAGGTAAAATTGACCAAATCGCTGTCAGCTACCGGTTGCAAGTGCGTCGATACCGATCCTGTTCCGTTGGCATTGCAGGTATAATCCGCCACCGTGTTAGTAGTAATGGTCGGGTCAGGCACATCAAGGCCTATGGTAACAACAACCGGTTCGGAAAGGCAGAAATTGGAGGCCGCGGAGTTTTCAACCGTAACAATTGTATATTGTCCTGGTGGTAAATCAACTTGATAAAGACCTGACTCTGAACTTCCCAATTTATATTTAAGGTCATAGCCTAGCTCAAGTGCAAATTGCGTCATCTCCTTCCCAGGCAAGAGCCAATGGACCTTCAAATAGAATCACATCGTATGTGCCTGGCAGACCGCTAGTCTGCTTTACGGTACAACTCGAATTCGATTTCTCCATTACCCGGCACACAGTTACATTGGCATCAAGTAGGATCAGCGAGAAACGGAAGGAGGAGCATCCAACACAGGAATATAAAACGTATCCGCAGCCGTGCATCCTGAGAAATTATCACAGCACTAGAATACTACATAATATCCAGCCTGCAATCCGGTACGGTATTCTTTGAATAAATCGGTAACTGCAGGGTTGGGATCAACGACGCCGGGGTTGGCGTTAACGAGAGCAGCAAACTGCACACCCCAATACTCCCACTTGAAGGTAAAACCGGGATCTGGCGCAGCCGAATTGTTGGCCGAGCTGGCTCCAAACTGAAACTCGCCGGTCGAGGCAGGATCACAGTCGGCAGGTAAGTAGTCTTGTTAAGTTTGAGGCACATTAGTTACGCCCGGAGCCTCGTGGAAGATCAAGCAGTTAATCGGTAGCGGATACGCACAGTGGGTGTAAGTCATCAACCGCAGTGTCGGTCCAACTTCCGGATGACAAGGTTCAGTGAACAGCACGCTATGCCGGGGTGGGGCCTGACGGATTGGTCTTCATTCGCACTACACCCACAGCCGTAGTATCGGCAAGGGTAGTGTTGTTTTCAAATATAGCGTATATCCCCGGTTTAGTACATTGGTAGGAGGAACTTGTTGCAACGGACTAATTTCATAACCAAGTATGCCGTCAGGCGACATGCAACTTGTAAGGCCGGTTAAAAGTATATTATTCAATACGGGCCCAGAGGCAGGTAGATTAATGATGCTTGCATATTCTACACTGGTGCATCTTGTGGCACTATCCATTATGCGGACGGCATAATTCATCGCCGGCAGATCAGTTAGTACAGAATCTCCAGGAATGGCTGGATAAATCTGATTGCCTGACAGATTGTTTTCAAACCATTCGTAGCTGAAAACGGAATAGGATATTATCGTCTCGCCCGGCAATGAGTACACCTTCAGGTTGCAATGGATCGCAGGAGGAATTGGGCAGCGACGTCAGCGTAAAGGCCGGAGCATACGTCGTCGGGCTTGATGGTGAACAACACCGGAGCCGAAGTGCAATTGTATTCATTGGTCACTACGACCTGGTAATTGCCGGAAGGCATGGCTAATGCATCCAGCTACATCATCGCGTAATTGTGCCAGCGGACGGGAGTGTCGGTAATAAAACAGGGCCGTTAAGATTCCTCCATTCAAACGTATGTGTGGCCGATACGGCATCGGTTACCGTAGCTGTTGCCGAACTCATGAAAGGCTCGGCACATTTGGCAGCATCGGTAACGGTGACTGTGGCACTGGGGAAACTGCTTATTTTCCCAACGTTTACCAATACCTCATTGTCACATTCCGTATTGGTATTCGTGAGCACCAGGGCATAGGTTCCTTCAGCAAGTCGTGCCACCTTCGCGCTATCGGTTACGTTGGGGAATGCAGCCGGCGGTGATACTACCTGCATACCAGAACTACTTCCATGATACCAACTAATATAATAGGCAGAAATCGGATCTCCACCATTTAACATGGTAGTTACCTCCAGAGCGCCATTCGGATTGGCCGCATCACAGGAAGAATTATTTACTACAGTAATTTGTGGATTTAGGGGTAATCGAATTGTCCTGCACGCGCACGGTCAGCAGTCCGGACGTACAAGCGGTGGCATCCTGTGTTACGGTGACGGTATAATCGCCCGGAGCCAGGGCGTTGAGGTTAGCATTGGCCTGAGACCAGACGAAGCTATCTGATGAACGGGTAAACGTAAATGTATAACCTGCGAAAGGAGCCAAGGCGCCGGTGACTGCGGCATTTATTTCCCCGTTCACTTTGGTGTTACAAGCCGTCGAAGCAACCGTTGAAAGCAGGAGCCACGGGAATGACGATGGCGTCGCTGATGGCCGGGAAGAAATCGGCCGAGCATTCTGTGATCAGGGAAGTGAGCCTGAGGGCATAGGTACCGGCATCCTGCCCGGCGATGATGTTGCCGTTGCCGGGAGCAGAAGCAACCGGAGCGCCGGCGAAGTTGGTGACGAACCATGCATAAGAGTAATTCGCGGCAGTGGCAGAGCCGGGCACGGCCGTTATCTGGCCGGTCAGACTGGCGGGGTTGCAAGATACCTGGTCAGCGATGGTGAAAGTTGCTGTTGGAAGAATCCGGTTGTCGCTGATGGTTGCGGCGACCGGCGCCGAAGTACAACCGGTAATATCATTGGTGGCGGTGATGTTGTACTGACCTGGAGCGAGATTTTGTTGATTAAAAGCGGCGGAAGCCCATGTATTTCCGCTGGCTACATTGGTGAAGTTGAAAGGTATAACCGGCGAAAGGCGAAGCCACGCCGACGACGGCGGCGTTCGAGTTCCCCGTTCGCTTTGGTATTACAAGCCGTCGAAGCGACCGTTGACAAGGAGGCCACGGGAATGACGATGGCGTCGCTGATGGCCGGGAAGAAAATTGGCCGAGCATTCTGTGATCAGGGAAGTGAGCCTGAGGGCATAGGTACCGGCAGCCTGCCCGGCGATGATGTTGCCGTTGCCGGGAGCAGAAGCAACCGGAGCGCCGGCGAAGTTGGTGACGAACCATGCATAAGAGTAATCCGCGGCAGTGGCAGAGCCGGGCACGGCTGTGATCAGGCCGGTCAGACTGGCGGGGTTGCAAGATACCTGGTCAGCGATGGTGAAAGTTGCTGTTGGAAGAATCCGGTTGTCGCTGATGGTTGCGGCGACCGGCGCCGAAGTACAACCGGTGACATCATTAGTAGCGGCGGCGTTGTACGTTCCGGCAGCCGAGCTTGTTGGAGATTAGAATTGGCCTTGAGACCAACGTAATTTCTGCTGGCTAAACGGGTGAACGTAAATGTATAACCGGCGAAAGGAGCCAAGCGACGCCGGTGACTGCGGCATTTATTTCCCCGTTTACCTTGGTGTTACACGCCGTCGGAGGGAACAGTTGTTGCATGCGTAGGCCACGGGAATGACGATGGCGTGGCTGATGGTCGGGAAGAAATCGGCCGAGCATTCTGTGATCAGGGAAGTGAGCCTGAGGGCATAGGTACCGGCATCCTGCCCGGCGATGATGTTGCCGTCACCCGGAGCAGAAGCAACCGGAGCGCCGGCGAAGTTGGTGACGAACCATGCATAAGAGTAATCCGCGGAAGTGGCAGAGCCGGGCACGGCTGTGATCAGGCCGGTCAGACTGGCGGGGTTGCAAGATACCTGGTCAGCGATGGTGAAAGTTGCTGTTGGAAGAATCCGGTTGTCGCTGATGGTTGCGGCGACCGGCGCCGAAGTACAACCGGTAATATCATTGGTGGCGGTGATGTTGTACTGTCCCGGAGCGAGATTTGTTTGGTTAAAATCGGTGGAAACCCATGTAGTTCCGCTGGCTACATTGGTGAAGGAAAAGGTATAACCGGCGAAAGGCGAAGCCACACCCACGACAGCGGCGTTGAGTTCCCCGTTCACTTTGGTATTACAAGCCGTCGAAGCGACCGTTGACAAGGAGGCCACGGGAATGACGATGGCGTCGGCTGATGGCCGGGAAGAAATCGGCCGAGCATTCTGTGATCAGGGAAGTGAGCCTGAGGGCATAGGTACCGGCATCCTGCCCGGCGATGATGTTGCCGTCACCCGGAGCAGAAGCAACCGGAGCACCGGAAAAGTTAGTGACGAACCATGCATAAGAGTAATCCGCGGCAGTGGCAGAGCCGGGCACGGCCGTTATCTGGCCGGTCAGACTGGCGGGGTTGCAAGATACCTGGTCAGCGATGGTGAAAGTTGCTGTTGGAAGAATCCGGTTGTCGCTGATGGTTGCGGCGACCGGCGCCGAAGTACATCCGGTGACGTCATTGGTAGCGGCTACGGTGTAATTTCCAGAGCCAGCGTAGAGATTAGCATTGGCCTGAGACCAGACGGAAACCCATGTATTTCTGATGGAACGTTGGTGAACGTTGAAGGTATAACCGGCGAAAGGCGAAGCCACGCCGACGACGGCGGCGTTGAGTTCCCCGTTCACTTTGGTATTACAAGCCGTCGAAGCGACCGTTGACAAGGAGGCCACGGGAATGACGATGGCGTCGCTGATGGCCGGGAAGAAATCGGCCGAGCATTCTGTGATCAGGGAAGTGAGCCTGAGGGCATAGGTACCGGCAGCCTGCCCGGCGATGATGTTGCCGTTGCCGGGAGCAGAAGCAACCGGAGCGCCGGCGAAGTTGGTGACGAACCATGCATAAGAGTAATCGCGGCAGTGGCAGAGCCGGGCACGGCCGTTATCTGGCCGGTCAGACTGGCGGGGTTGCAAGATACCTGGTCAGCGATGGTGAAAGTTGCTGTTGGAAGAATCCGGTTGTCGCTGATGGTTGCGGCGACCGGCGCCGAAGTACAACCGGTAATATCATTGGTGGCGGTGATGTTGTACTGTCCCGGAGCGAGATTTGTTTGGTTAAAAGCGGCGGAAGACCCATGTTAGTTCCGCTGGCTACATTGGTGAAGTTGAAGGTATAACCGGCGAAAGGCGAAGCCACACCGACGACAGCGGCGTTGAGTTCCCCGTTCACTTTGGTATTACAAGCCGTCGAAGCGACCGTTGACAAGGAGGCCACAGGTATCACGATACCGGAGTTAATGGTCGGGAAGAAGTCATTGGAGCATTCCGTGATCAGGGAGGTGAGCCTGAGGGCGTAGGTAGCGGCATCCTGCCCGGCGATGATGTCACCGTCACCCGGAGCAGAAGCAACCGGAGCACCGGAAAAGTTAGTGACGAACCATGCATAAGAGTAATCCGCGGCAGTGGCAGAGCCGGGCACGGCCGTGATCAGGCCGGTCAGACTGGCGGGGTTGCAAGATACCTGGTCAGCGATGGTGAAACTTGCTGTTGGCAGAATCCGGTTGTCGCTGATGGTCGCGGCGACCGGCGCCGAAGTACATCCGGTAATATCATTAGTTGCTGTGACGTTGTACTGACCTGGCGCGAGATTTTGTTGATTAAAAGCGGCA
Organism: Cyclobacteriaceae bacterium; assembly: GCA_034523095.1. GTDB lineage: Bacteria > Bacteroidota > Bacteroidia > Cytophagales > Cyclobacteriaceae > JAAUQL01. Next base: position 34,683 of record JAXHKU010000034.1, read on the forward strand.
GAAGACCATGTATTTCCGCTGGCTACATTGGTGAAGTTGAAGGTATAACCGGCGAAAGGCGAAGCCACGCCGACGACGGCGGCGTTGAGTTCCCCGTTCACTTTGGTATTACAAGCCGTCGAAGCGACCGTTGTAGCTGTAGCAACTGGTAAAACAATTCCCGTACTCACCGATGGATAATAAACATTGGAACACTGTGTGTTTTTAGCAGTAATACGAAGAGCATAATTTCCGGCAGCAAGTTTAGAAATAACCTCTCCATTGCTCGTAAGATCCGGAATAATCGCAGCTCCCGAAAGATTATCTTTAAACCATTCGAAAGAATAATCGGTGATTAATCCTGAACCAACTGCCGCCGTGAGACGACCGGTAGGATTTACCGGATCGCAGGAAACCTGATCGAGGGATGAAAATGAAGCAGTTGGAGAAACCGTGGCGTCATTTGTTGTAACGGTCGCGGGATTAGTTTCACACTTTGTAATTCTGTCTATGGCAACAACAGTGTATTTTCCAACAGACAGGTCAGGAATGGTCAGGCCGTTGGTGGTTAATAACAGGCTATCAGCAATTGCCCCAAAACCTTTGTAAAGTTCATATGTATAATCTGCCGGATTTCCAGTCACATTAATTGTTATAATTCCATTGGGCACGCCACATGATGTTACATGAGTAGGTGTCAAAGTGAGATCCGGAGGTGTAACGGTATTGTCCTGAATAAGTGTGTCCAGAAAAGAAGTACAGTTGGTGCCGTCAGTTACTACAATCAAGCGGTATTGACCAGCTTCAAGTCCATCTACTGCCGGGCCGCCTGTATATCCCGGGCGCGCCGGTATCACATCGTTTGGTCCCTTAAACCAGTTAAACGTGTATCCGTTTGTCACAGGAGATCCACTTTCGATTACTGCTCCGCTAATTTCTCCAGTTAGAGCAAGCGTATCGCAGGAAATTTGTTCAGAATTCACAGTTACCTGGATCTGGGGCAAAACGGTACGGTCGCTTATGGTAATAGATTGGGACGCCGAAGTGCAAAAGGTGCTTGTGTCAATGGCCTGCACAGTATAAATACCGGCAGGGAGATCGTCAATACGGGCGTTTACATAATCAGGTGGGCCTGCGCCAATCGCTGGGCCTGCGAACCATTCGAAATCGTATCCGTCAGTTACTCCGCTTACAGAGGCCTGTGCTGATCCGGAATTTGGATTCGAACATGATGTGATGTCGGCCAACGTATTGGCAGAGATTGTTGGTATAATGACGTTATTAACCACTTCTCCGCTGAGGGTGGCCTGACAACCGGATGCAATTTCAGTTATTATAAGTGTGTACTCCCGGCTTTGAAGATTCTGTGCAACAGGCCCGATTCTTTTAATGAAGGCTGGTGTTTTAGGATCCTCCTGGTGATACCATTCAAAGATATATCCACTGGTTAATGAGTCGATACCATTGAATACACCGGCACCCAGGGCACCGTCATATGGCAATTTGCAGTTTGTAAATGGAGCTAATCGCTCAATGTATCCCCCGGCAATATTATAGCCTGTACTGTCGATGGTGATCGTGGCTGGATTGGATGTACATCCCGTTCTGTTGTCGATTGCGATGACCGTATAATCTCCGTGACGCATGCCACTAACCATAGGCCCGGTATATACAATAGGTCCGTTGATTGATGGTCCGCGGTACCAGTTGTATGTGGCATTCGCCGGAATGGAAGGTCCCTTGGCAGAAATGATGAGATTATCCCAGAAATATTCCTCGCTACTTTTATTATTCCTGGCTTGAACTATTATCTGCAAGGTACTTCCGTTAATGCCTTCGGCTGTTGCGATTTTAACTCCATTACCCAGCGGGCCCGAGTGGTTGCCATTTTTAAATTCAACAAGCGGCCCTCCATCCAACTTATAGTAAACCCTGTATGAAGTCCGAATTTACGTTCAAAATTACCTTTAGATTCCAGGTCGAGACTCGTGCTTACATCAGAAACAGTAGAGATATCGATGAACTTGTGTACTCCCAGGTTACTTCACACCCTGAATTCTTAACAAGGAATTTCAATCCTCCTGCATTTGTCTGAACGCTTATATCGGTACCGTTACTATTGCAGCTGCCAGAGGTAGTAAATGACCAGGCTGATGTGCCGTTATCATTTGTAGTGCCATTGCTTAAATCCTGGAACCCTTCATACCACAAGGTGCCAGGCAGGGACGCGTTTGCTGATGCAGAACCGGTACTGGGAACGGTATCAGAACAAACATTATTGGGGGAAAGTGCAGTAGCAGTTACAGTGAATGGAATACAACCAATCCCGATATAAACTGTAGCGGTGTCGCATTTTGCATAGCATTTGGTGGAGTTAACGTCGCATGTCACATACCGTAATGAATCCCTCCCTACGTAGTTTAAGTTGGGAGTATAGCGAAGGAAATTCACGTTAAGACTGTCAAAAATGACCGCGGACCCATGCTTTGGAAATTCAATAATTACGGGTACATGAAGCTGGTCTCCATCGGGGTCGTTATCATTGCTCTCCACGTCGACTACTGTGGTCTGGTTTGCCGGAATGGAGACATAATCATCCACTGCAAAAGGCGTTAAATTTTCACCAAGTAAACAGATAGTCTGTTCGTTTATTGATCCACCTGTTGAGCCTGTAAATCCGAAGCGTAAAATGCTTTTTCCCCCAAACACTTTTGTAATCATATCATCATTGTGTGTCATGATGAGCTGGAGGTTTGTCGTGTTGGTGGATCCATCATAAATATCAGCCCATAATTGCAAATCCTGGGTGCCATTATTATTCACCTTCCATCGCACCTGGAAAGTGTAGCAATGATCGTCTTCGATATTATGATACGAGGTGCCGTCTGGGTTTTTGGCGGTTCCGAATGCATAGGAAGGTTTCAATGGCAATATTCTGCCAGAGTTGCCGGCACCGTCCGTGATTAGCTTTTGTTCTTTATAGATATCACCGTTGTAAACAACAGAGGTATGGTCCAAGCCCAGATAAGGGCTTACGGCCTGATTTACACCATTGCCGTCTTTTCCGGCAGCACCATCCTGGACATCACCGTTATTCCAGGTGTCAATTTCTAAGGCAACGGAGGGCTTTATTTTATGGTTTTCGGGGCTGTCGCCCGGGCCATGAGGTCCCGGAATGGTGTTTGGGCCAACTCGGCTAGTATGCATGGCATAACCTAAGCCCCCCCCATCATCACCAGTGGCTGCTTCAAGATCCCAGGTGCCTGCTCCACCAATTGTCACCGTTTTACTTGCATCAGTGATGGTATCACGAGGATCAGCATGTATGACAAATGCTAATCCGTCAGCGCCATTGGCATCCCGATTTCCCATGTAAATGACGAAATTGAACAGGGTATCTTTCGAAAAATCAATTTTATCAGCCCACCATACCGAGCCAAATTGGTTTTTTTTGTCGAAGGTTACCGTAAAGCACCTTTCAGAACGTTTTACAGCCTCGTATTTTGGGATAAATGGATTTTGAGCTTTTAAGGAAAAGCTGTTTAAAATTATAATGAATGCTACAAAAAAAATAAATACTAACTCTTTCCCCTTCATAATTCAACTTAACCGTCCGCGCAGGATTAACCTGTTTTCCTTTTGAAATCAAAAATTTTGTGGGGTTTTTACAGGCGTTTTAAAAATCGTAAACCACACATGCAAGTATATAAAATTGCCATGGTTTGTAACCGCCATCCTTGAATCGAAAAAGGTTAACAACTTACATCGGTTATTTATATCGGCTAATACCAGTACCATCAGTAAAAGCTAAGGCTACAATGACTAAAATGCGGGAGTTACAGATGGATTTATTGACAAATGTGGATATTCTGCTGCAGTTTTACTGAGATAGGGATATAATGAATGTGACATTTGTTCATGCCCGGAAGACAAACCACATAGTTTTCATTGATATATATACATGAAAACCCCTTGAAGTATTAGAAATACTGAGGTTGGGGGCACATTCTGTTGTGTCGCGGGGCGTTGAAATTGATGCGATACTGGAGCATCAGTTCGTGCGATCCTTTGGAATACGCCGATAGTTCTGAAATGATGTAGTCGTAGGCATAGCTGAACTTCAGGTACTTATTTACCTGGAGGCCGAGTATGCCGATGACGGAGTCGCCCTGCCTGTAGGAAAAGCCGACATCGATAAGCTCATCGTAGTAGAAATTGGCATTCAGATCCACAGCCAGGGGCATGTTATCTTCCAGGCGAAGGAGGAATGAAGGCTTTATTTTTAGTTTTTCATTCAGATCAAAGACCTTTCCGGTGGTGAGGTAGTAGTTGCGCGAGTGCCGCACATCCTCATACAGGTTATCGGTTTGAAGCAATGAGCTGGTAAGGAGGTAAGGAGCGGAAAAACCCAGGTAGAAAGTTTCGGTGTAATAATAGAGCCCGGCGCCGAAGTTTGGGAAATAATTGATATCAGAACCGGAAAGCATCACATCGCCCTGGTCATAGAGATTGAGCTGGTCCCAGTCGGAGCGGAGCATGTCGAAACCGCCCTGCAAGCCCATGGACAATTTTGCTTTATTGCGCAAGCGGATATAGTAAGCATAGCTGCCATAGATGGAGAGGTTGTCGTGGACACCAATTTTATCGTCGCTGATCATGAATCCAAGGCCGATTTTTTTGTCTTTGATACCGGTCTGGGAAGTGAAGGTGGTGAGCTTTGGGGCTCCGGGCACGTTGAGCCACTGATCGCGGTACATGGCCGTGAAGGAGGTGTAATCGTGCCTTCCGGCATAGGCAGGGTTGAGCACGAGTCCGCTAAACATATACTGAGATAGCACCGGCCGTTGCTGAGCAAGTGCTGTGACGCTGAGCAGGAGCGCAAGTCCGAAGACGGAGAGTATTTTGCCTGCCTTCATCATCGCACTAATTCTAAGTAGCCTACTTTCGCTGTAGATCCGTCATTTTTGTCAACGACATAGAAGTAGGTGCCGATCGGAAGATCAGTACCGAGAATGCTCGTGCCCCGGTTGCTGACGCCGTTGAATCGTCTCTCAGGATTATACATATCATAACCGTCCTGCTCGTAAACCAACATACCGGCTCTGTTATAGATCTTTACATTATTGTTGAGGAACAGTTCCAGGCAAAGGACGATGAAATAATCATTATAACTATCGCCATTTGCTGATACTCCGTTGTAGATAACAATATCCGCTCTTACTTCAGCTTCAGCGGTACTTATGCAACCATCCGTGCCCTCCACTTCAACTATATAATTACCAACTGGCAAATAGACTAATTCTTTTTCCTGAGCTACAAATCCATTGTCACCGTACCATGTCACTGTGAAATCCTGCGTAAGATCACCAATAACGACATTCGCAGAGCCATTAGGTTCGTTGCAGGCAGATGGATCTGCTATAACCTGAATCTCCGGAAAATAGGCAGCGTTGTCAATGGAAAATTCAGTAGGATCAGACACGCAGCCGGTCTTTCGACTCTCAGCCGTAACAAGGTATGTCGAAGTATCCAGATCATAGATGGTATAGTTTTCATAGAGATTCGTCAGTTCATCTCCTGAGAATTTATTGTAATATCTGAAAATATAATCTACAACACTTCCATCTACAGTAGCTGTGGCAGTACCATCCGGCTCAAGACAACTTGTCCTGTCATTGAGTATATCTACCAGTGGAGGTGGTATCGTACCGAGTAAGTTGGTTGGCCCGGATGAAAGTGTTGTCCGGCACTGCGTGACGTCGTTTATTACTGTCAGATCATAGGTGAAAAGTCCCAAATCCGAGGCAATAGGCCCGGTGCTGTAAAGATTACCTTCGAAATACCATTCAAATGTATGTCCGCTGATTCCATTTTCCGTGACTGCTGAAAGTACGCCATTCGGACGAAGAGGATCACAATTCGTTACCGGGGCTAACTCGTTTATTACAACGATTGGATTTTTAGAGGCATTCTGAACACGTATCGTAGCGGGTGCTGAAATACAGGTGGGAATATTAGGATCTATTGCCACAACTGTATAGTCCACCGGCTCCCTGTCGCGCCAAACTTCACCCAAATATTCTGATGCCCCAATGGCGCTGGTGCCAGTGTACCAATGATAGTCATACGTTATCCTGGAATTAATCACCGTGGCATTTACAATACCATTACCAGCCAGCGGTGGGCAATTTGTATTTGGTGATTGTGACGCAGCCACCATAGGAATAACACTTTCATCCTCAATAGATAAGGTTTTTTCTTCCTGACAATTGTTATCCAAATTGACAACAAGCACTGTATAGTCACCCGACTTTACACCTGTGAGTGTCGTTTGTGATAGCGCCAGGGATTTGGAAAGCAGGATCGGATACGGCTCCCGTGTACCAGGTGAAGGCATAATTCGGAGGCTGTACTATATTGGGGTTGGACGGATCTTCAAACACATCGATGGCGAGTGAACCATCAGTATAGACAGTTTGGTCGCAGCTTGTTACCGGTTGATATCCTGTCGAGTTAAATACTATAATCGGATTGGTTGTAGAATCGAGTACCGTGACTTTTACCGGAAATGATTCAACCCACCACCAGTTTTCACTGGCGATAAAGTAATAATTTCCATCATTGACATTGGGATAAATTGTTCCGGCGTCATTACCAGGTATTACCTGATCCACCGGAGCGCCCGGGCTATATGTATCATGATAAACGCTGAAAGTATAATCACTTAAAAGATCAGGGTTTCCGTCGAGCGTAATATTTGTAACTTCGATAGAGCCATCATTTGGTGCACATATCGTTTTCGCGAAAGATAGCGTGTTGAATCTTGGTTCCAGATATACATACGGCAAGTAGGCATTGTATTCCGTAATACAACCAGTTGTTGTATTAGAAGCGACAAACGTATAATTGCCATCATCAGCCATTGCAAAGTTATCAATGCCCGTGAAAGCAGGATTAGCAGTACCAATACCCTGATGCCATGCATAGGTATATACACCTGTTATCCCATTGACTTCAGTGACTGCCGCCTGCATAGCGCCTGTCCAGCTTGCCGGATTCGGATTGAGTGAATACTGTGGTGAAATGAGGCTGACTGAAATAACCGGATCGGTACTTATATCGCGTAATCGAACCTGATATGGGTTTGAATAACATTTTGTAGAATCATCCTGAACTCTGACGAAATAGGTTCCGGCAGCAAGATTTGTAAATGGATCATTGATGGATGCAAAACCGCTTTCTGCAGGGGCTGGAATAATAGGCAGATTTCCACCATCAAACAAAGAGGCTGTCCAGGTCAGATGAGGGTTTGGCACGTTGACCAGATCAACAGAAACATTATCTACCTGTATGGTTCCATCGGGGAAGCAAATAGTTTGGTCCGTGCCAGAAGCTGTGACACTAATATTATGGCGCGCTGAAGTTACCACGTAATCACGGGTGGAAACGCAGAACCTATCGGCATTTGTTTGATCAGTAACAACCAACGTATAAATTCCCGGGGCCAGATCGACTGCCTTTGTTGCAAATGCACCGGTTTGAGTTGGCGGACTAGTTACGGTGCCCTTATAAAACCAATCAACATCAAACTCAGTCCAATCCGAAGCTCCATCTGATCCTCCCATAACTGTTGGCGCTAATACTCCAGTGTGCAAACCGCCGACACAAGCATAGTCCGGAATCTCCAGAATCGCAGAAATGATTGGGTTTTTACTGACATCCCTGACGATTACCTGGCTAACAGGTCCATAAGCACAGCCAGTAGAAACACTGGATGCCCGGACATAATACGTATTTGCCGGTACGTCGATGTTGCCAAATAATCCGGTGACAGGATTAAATGAAGCAAATGGATTTGCAACGGGATCAATCACATTCAGATTAGAACTCAACAATTGTGCATTGTATCTGCCGGTGAAGTCCGGCGTGGTGCCAATTGGACCTGATCCATCGTCCTCATAAATTCTGGTTAGTTCAATGGAACCGTTCGGAGCACAAATGGTCTGATCAGTAGCAATAAGGTCTGCGTTGATCATATACACTTTTGTTGGCTGATGTGCCAATGTCACTTGTTTTTGCGCTCTGCAGCCAAGATTGACTCCTAACTTATCAACAACCTCAATGGTGTATAATTGCCCGAATGAGTTAGCCGTAAGATTTGTCGCTACTGGATTATTGATAATAAAATTCAGCGGATCGACATTGTCAGAATACCAGTTGAAATCATAATCGGCCATATCCTGGCTACCTGAGGCAACTGCTTCAAGCTCACCATTTGCCAGAGTAGGATCGCATGCATAATCCGGATTTTTAACCGTAATGGAAATAATAGGCTTTTGTGAAAGGTCATCGATATTTACCTTTAAATAATCACTAAAGCACTTGGTAATGTTGTTCTGCGCTTGCAGATAGTATTCACCAGGACCAAGCTGGCCCCAGGCCGTATTAAATCCATCGCCTACGGCAGGAATGATCGGGGCAATATCTTTATCTGAAATAGTGAAGTTTGTGTAAACTCCAGGGAAGCCTACAATGTTAGCTCCATTCTCACGAATACCGGTCACCAGAATTGTCCCATCAAACGGAACGCAATTATTATTTGGCGTTGGAGTTCCCACGAGGGATATGAGATCAGGAACTTTCGGCACATTCAAAATGGTGTCGATTTTGCAACCCTGACCTGGTACGTTGCCCGTGATAGTTGCTTCTACAGAATAATTACCTGCAAATAGATCGGCAGAGGTCACTGCCCCAACATTTCCATTAGACCACAGAAAGCTAAAATTACCCAGAGCCATCGCCGGACTGGTATTGATGATTTCCAATTGGCCGGTACCTGCTGCTGCGCCAACACAGGACTTGTCAGGAGTCGGGGTTGCGATTAGCGTAGGTAAAATATAATTAAGATCGATTGAGAACGAAATGGGCAGATGTTAGACAATCATGCTCCAAAATCTTCCTCTACTACCAACGTATAATTTCCGGTATCCAGGTTGCTAGTAAAGACTGACGGATCCCGCGGCTGGATCTAGGCATGTTATCCAGAAGGTTTTGCGTTCAAATCTGTAGGATCGATAATAATCTCCGCTGATACAATATGAAATTGTAATCCGAATAGTCCACAGTACCAGGCAACAGAAATTTATCAATGTGACGCTGAGCCATTTCCATTCTAATGCAGGCAACGTTCGATGAAGTCTTATAAATGGGATCGATATCAGGCAGAGTAACTGCGACGGGACATAAAATGGCAGTGTCCTTTGTGCAAGCTGATTGTATGATCTGTAACTTCCACAAAGTAATAATCGCTGGTGAGATTGACTGCTGTTGAAGCTAAAACCACTGGTTAGCAGACCGAAGGTACTGGCTCCTTCACTGCCATCAAAGCCCAAAAACCAATCGAAGGAAAATCCAGGGCCGCCACCGATACTATTATTATTGGTTGTAAACGCCGTGATTTCCAAAATACCGTCATTACCCAACGCAACTTGCCGGTTTATTGGATAAGTGAGGAATTAATCTCATATCTCTGGTGCCTGAGTCAGATTACTCGCAATAGGAGCGGATTGGCACTTTGTATATTCATCCACTACATACGCTGACCAATTTCCATTGGCAAGTCCTGCGAAGGTTACATTATCGGTGCCCGAGGTGGTTTGCTGGTAGTTCGTGCTGCCCGACAAATGGAAGGTATAATTTCGAGGAATGAGTATTAAGTGGCGGTAGATTCTCAAAAGGAATGACCCTATACCCCAATTGACCGTTTTCAATATCACATCGTGTTAAATCAACTAAGGAAGAGTTTATTATAGAAGGATTAGGTGCTGGTAAATTCTGAATTGTCGCATATTCTACACTAACACAACCCGTAGTTGCATCAGTAATTCGGGCTGCATAGGTCCCTGCCACAAGATTGATCTGTATTGAATCATTCGGGTTGGTGGATGTTGTGAATGGAGGAACTGAATTTGGCGAACCGTTGAACCATTCGTACAATGAAATACTGAGTCCGTTGTTAGGTCTGGAGATCACCAAACCACCAAGCAAAACAGCAGGGTCGCAGGAAATATTGTTTTGTGCATTTAAGGTAAATACCGGAGGTATGGAATTATCACGTATTTCAAACAGTACTGTGTCGGAGGGGCAATTGTATTCGTTCAATCCAACCACACTATAATTGCCGGGAGGCAAGATTTCATCCGAATTATTTATATCAAAAATACTACTCGCCATGGAAGAAATAGCCGGCCCGCCACTTCTGTTCTGCCATGTGAAGGTGAATCCGGCAGGGATTGGCTGACCTCCATTTACGGTAGGGATGGTTGCGCCACTCATAAATGGCTCAACACAATTATCAGCATGATCGGGAATCACAGCATCAATCACAGGTTTTATGTTGATATCAATGATTTGCGAAAGGACAGAATTAGCACAAGTAGTAATGTTGTTTTGTATCCTAAGTTCATAGGTTCCATTATCCAGTGTGTTTGCTATTTCTCCAAAACTGCCACTTGTACCAGGAACTTGTGTGCCGGTGGTATTGTCGAACCATAAATAGGTGTAATCCCCAAGGGTATATGTAGGCGATTCATTTGTTCCGGTGACTGTCAGTTGGCCGTTTGGTAATGTGACATCACAGGAAGAATTATCCACGATGTTTATAGCCGGTACAGGTATTATTGAATTATCAGCAACATTTACCGGCGCCGGATTGGAAAGACAGGCGGTTGAATTATTACGGACAATAAGTGTGTAATCGCCTGGGGATATACCATTTATCATAGCAGCCTGAGAAGCGAGTGTGTCTCCGGTAGCCACTTCAATCCAAATAAAGGAATATCCGGTAGTTTGTCCGCCATCGGCTGAAGCACTCATCTGACCATTGGCCGACGGAGCGCAAAATGTTGATGGGGTAGAGGTAACGGCTTCAACAGGCAGTAATATGCCCAAATTAACGGTTGGGAAAAGGACATTTTTACATTGTGTAATATTGTTAGTGACCCGCAATGCATAAGAGCCGGTATCCAGACCTGTTATGGATTCGCCATTGGCGCCGGTAGGAGGCAGTGCCAGTCCGGTTGTATCATTTTCAAACCACTCGAATGAAAAATCACTCAACGGAACCGGTGCTGTTGAAGCTGTGAGGGAACCCGTGAGATTATTCGGATCACAAGACACCTGATCAAGTGAGGTGATGGTCACCATCGGAAGCGCAGAAGCATCATTGATTGTAGCAAATACTTCAGGGGCAGGACATTTAGTGATCAGATCTTTAGCGATAACAGTATAGTTGCCGGGGGCCAGATTTGGAATGATGTTGCTGGCCGAAGTAGTGACCAAATTGGCTGGGATTGCACCGCTACCGCTATACACTTCATAGGAATAATTGGATGGGCTGCCCACAACATTTACAGTAATAACACCATTGGGATTGGTACAATATGTTGCATCTGTAGTTGTGACAGTAACAGGGGAAGGATTGATCAATTGATCGATGATGGTGGTGTCCCTAAAAGCAGTACAGTTAGTGCCATTCTCAATAACAACCAATCTGTATAATCCAGCTTCTAACTGATTGGCAATCGGTCCGCCTGTATATCCAGCACGTGCAGGGACAATATCGTTAGCTCCTTTATACCAATTAAATGAATATCCGGTGGTAGTTGGTACTCCACCAACCAAAACTGAACCCGAAACCTGTCCGGTTGGGGAGAGTGGGTCGCAGGAAATTTGTTGTTGATCGAGGCTTACCAGAACAGTTGGGAGAATTGTCAGATCATCGAAGGTAATAGTTGCCGGATCAGAAGGGCATTGAGTAATACTGTCGATAGCCTGAACTGTGAATGTTCCAACCGGGAATGTGGTTACCCTTGATCCAACGAAATCAGGTGGGCCTGCACCAATGGATGGGCCTGCAAACCATTCGAATCGATAGCCGGTTGTTACCCCACCAACTGTCGCCTCTCCAATACCGGAGTTTGGATCCGAACATGCTACAATATCCTGAATTTTTGTGGCAATGACTGATGGAATATTAACGGCATTGGGAACTTCGGCGTTAATAGTGGTATCGCATCCAGTGGCTATTTCTGTAATTACAACGGTGTATTCACGGCTTTCCAGGTTGGATGCAAGATAACCTGTACGCTGAATAAACGACGGGAGTTTTGGGTCTTCCTGGTAGTACCATTCAAATTCATAACCCACTGTCAAAGAATCTGAACCGTCAAAAACACCAGCCCGAAGAGCCCCATCGTACGGCAATGTGCAATGAGTAAACGGAGATACAGGTATAATGTAACCATCATGGACGCGGTAACCGGTGCTATCTATGGTTACAGTTGCTGGGTTTGAAATACATCCTGTAGCGTTGTCGATTGCAATAACGCTATAGATGCCATGTCGCATTCCGTTGTAAACTGTTCCCGAATTCAGAATCGGGCCTGTAGGCGTTGAGCCCTGATACCAGTTATAGGTGACATTAGGTACGCCGGCGCCAATAGCTGATATATTTATATTATCCCAAAAATAGATTTCGTCATCACCACTGTTCAGAGCCCTTATAATTACCTGCACTGATGTTGCCATTTAGTCCACTTATGGTTGCACTGTCAGTACCGAAATTGTCTACATTTTGTCCATTATATAAATGGAGTTTCGGGTCCGCCATCCAGTTTATAGAAAACATTGAGGTAGTCAGCATTTTCCATGTCTCCCTGGCCGCCAGATCAATGGATATTTCAACGTCAGTGACGCCAGAGATATCTGATTATCTTCTGATTTCAAATAAAACGGTGCAGCCAGCTCTTTTCGGACTCTATACCTTTGAATAATTATTTGCAACACCGATTTTATTTCCGGAAGCACAAGAACCACTGGTCGTTGATGTCCAGGACGTATGTGCCGTTGTCCGATGATTGCCCCATTGGATGAATCCTCAAATCCTTCTGACCAGAGTATGCCTTTAATAAAAGTTGAGTTGATATCTGCAGTAGCCGCTCCGGTGGCAGGCAGGCTGTCTGAACAGGTAACATTTAATGCGGTTGCATTTACATTTACATCAAACGGGATGCAGCCCACAGTAATATAAACACTGAGCTGTGTCGCATTTGGCATAACATTTTATGGAGTTTACATCGCAAGTCACATAACCAATTGTGTCTAGACCAACATAATTAGTGTTGGGGGTATACCTCATATAATTGGTGCCCAGGCTATCAAAAATTGTCGCACTTCCATGCCTTGCCTGATCAATAATTACCGGCACATGGAGTTGATCGCCGTCAGGATCATTGTCATTGGCTTCCACATCAATAGTGGCTGTGGTATTGAGGGGAATTGACGCATAATCATCCTGAGCAAATGGCTTCAGGTTTTCTCCAAGGAGACAAATTGTTTGCTCGTTACGGGCGCCCCCCGTTGATCCGGTAAACCCAAAGCGCATCACTGGATTTCCATTGAATACTTTCCCGATCATATCGTCGGTATGGGTCATGACCATTTGCAGACCTGTTAGGTTAGTAGAGCCGTTGTACATGTCGGCCCAAAGTTCCATGGTCTGTGTACCATCAGGATTTACAATCCATCTCACCTGAAACATATAGCAGCGGTCGTCTTCAATATTATGATAGACCGAACCATCCGGATTATTGCCGGTGCCAAATATGTACCCTGGTTTTATCGGAAGAATTCTTCCAGTGTTTCCATTGGCGTCGGTGATAACTTGTTGCTGGCCATATATGTCGCCGTTGTAAACGACCGACGTGTGGTCCCAACCGTAAAATGGACTCACCGTCTGATTTACACCATTCGCATCGGCTCCGGCTCTTCCATCAGGCACATCGGTATTATTCCATGTATCTATCTCAATAGCCACAGATTTTTGAATCTTATGGTTTTCAGGACTGTCACCAGGTCCATGAGGCCCCGGTATCGTATTGGGGCCCACCCGGCTTTGGTGCATCGCAAAACCCAGTCCTCCGCCATCATCTCCGGTGGCTGCGGCAAGGTCCCATGTTCCCGCTCCACCAATAGTTATGGTTTGGCTTGGGTCAATGATTGTGTCGCGTGGATCCTGATGCATTACAAATGCGAGGCCGTCTGCGCCACCGCCATCCCGGCTTCCCATGTATACCACAAAGTTAAAAGCTGTATCGCTGGAGAAATCTACTTTTTGCGCCCACCAAACAGCGCCAAACTGGTTGAAGGTGTCCCAGGTTACGGTAAAGCAACGTTCTGATCTTTTCACTGCATCATAACGCGGAATGAATGGGTTTTGAGCTTGTGAAAACGGAATGTAAAGGAGGTTAATTAAGAGAAATGCACCAAGTATAAGCAAGTGAAACCCCTTTGCTTTTCTTCTGACAATTGCGTGACGATATGGTGCATTGACAATTTTCATAGTGTTGATTCTGGTGATGCTCCTATAGTTGGTAATACTCTTGACAAGAATATGAAATAATTGATTTAAGTAACCAGCTCGTCAGTCTCTATTCTGTTTCAAAACTTACATTGGTGCTGATGGCGTAAAAATTTCTATTGAGTCTTACCTGATAAGTGCCACGTTGCCGGTGTGGACTTCATTTGCTCCGCAGGTAATTATATAATAATAGGCACCTTCTGGCAGTTCAACTCCCTGATGTAAGCCATCCCAGTCATTATTATACTGACTTTTTTCATACACACTTTGGCCTCTTCGATTAAAAATCTTTATGGGGCAGGACTCAAAAACATCAATATTGTTGATTATCCAAAGGTCATTTCTGCCGTCACCATTAGGGCTGAAAGTCTGGGGTGCACTTACAGGTATTGTCACTTTTTCGTCAACATATACAATTACTTTTGCCGAGTCCAGGCAGCCAAAATTATTTGAACCGGTCACCAGATACTCGGTGGTTTCCTTCGGGGAAGCAAGTGGATTGGCAATATTAGGATTATCAAGATCAGTAGGTGGTGTCCATGTATAAAAATCTGCTCCGGCAGCGCCCAACTGAGCAGTACTACCACCTTCTATCCTTTGACTCCCAGAAGTTACTTCAAGAGCCACATTTTCAACCTTACTCACAAGGATTTCATCCATACTGGAGCAACCTGTATTTGCGCCTGAGGTGACAGTGTATGTTCCGGCATCACTAATGCTTATAGACGGGGTGGTGGCCCCTGTATTCCATGTAACTGTTCCCGTCTTGGCAGTGACCGAAAGAATTGCCTTATTTCCATCGCAGAGGTTGAATTGTCCGTCCGCGACATCTTCTCCATCAGCTTTTATAACTAAATCCTGGAATTCTGCCACTTTAATGAGGTATTCATAAGTATCACTGCACGTTGTGTTATTATAACCAACGGAGAGAATTACCTTAAAATCCCCAGCTTTTGAAAAAGTTTTCTTTGGATTTTTTTCAGTCGAACTTGTGCCATCACCAAAATCCCATGCAAAGACCGGTGTCTCCGTATTATCATAGGTTGATGTATTATTGAAGAGAACTTCCTGATTGAGGCATGAACTGGTGACATCGGCAAATGAAGCAACAGGCTGGATCACCTTTTTTATTACAAGATTATTGCTCGTGGCTGTACAATTGTAAGCGTTTTTGACAGTCGCCGAATAGGTGCCTGATTGAGATGCTGTATATGTATTTGCATTGGCCCCGCTGATGGTAGCGCTATTGAATTTCCAGGTATATTGACCCATGGGAATCAAAGGAACTGCAAGCGTATTGGTAGTGCCATCACAGAAAAGACTTCCAGCGGATGCTGATACTTCCATAGGTGGGATGGTGCTGATATCGACCAATTGAAAAGTCGGTTCTGTCCGGCAACCGGCAGATTCCAGTACCAGCGAATAGCGGCCTGCATCATCAATGGAGGAGTTGGTCACCGTCAATACGTTTCCTTGTTTTAGTTCTTTTCTGGGTGTAACCCAATAATAAGTGACACCAGCTACCAATTGTGCTGTTAGGTTGAAAGTGCTTCCAGCACAAACTGTTCCCGGGTTTGTGACTGTGACCGCGGGTGGAAGGTTATCAGTACCCGCTACCACGGCAACCCCGGTGGAAGTTGATGCACAGCCGTCAGCCGTGGAAGTAATTGTAGATATATGGGTTCCGGGGATCGTGATGTCAGCCTTTATACCTCCGACAATATCCTGATTTGTTGTAGTGTTTTTCCAGGCGTAATTCACTTTCAATGCCGGCGTATTGAGCAAGGTCACTGGCTTATTACTGCATATTGCAGGTGGATTTTTTGGAAGAATATCCGATATGACGCAATGAAGATTTCGCAGAAATATGATTTCATTGGCCTTTCTATCTAAATAGGCAATATCCGGCTTGGCATCTCCACTAAAATCGGATATGCTGGTATTGAATGAGATATCTGTATTCCCTACATAATAGGTTGCGTACGAAAGAGTGGTCCCGGAGGAAGTGTTGATCAGCATTGTCAGTTTCTCTGCTGCATCGGTGGTTGCTACAATTATATCAGTTAAGCCATCACCATTAATATCTCCCAAGTCCAGACCCCAGGGCGCCCGTCCTGTTTCAATGAGTTTTGTTGAAGAAAAAGAATAAGAGGTTGCATTTCCGCTATTCACCAGAATAAAAATGTTGTTCACGAGGTTCGTCACGACAATGTCTTTATCGCCATCGTTATCCAGGTCGCCAATTTTCATGTTTACAAGCGTGGCACCGCTTATGCTGATTTTTTGTGGAGCGGCCATTGTAATCGTGCCAGGCACACTTTTATTTTGAAAGATAAAAACATCCGATTTATCTGAATTGCAAACAATTTCAGGTTTGTTATCACCATTGATATCCGCAACGTCTAATCCCACCAGTGAACCTGCCCCTGAAGGTAGTACCTGACGAGCTGATGATGGAAAATCAATCGCTGAGGCAGTACTCTTATTCTGGAAGATATAAATATTGCCTTTTCCCTGATCGCTCATGATGATATCAGGTTTGCCATCTTTGTCGATATCATGGATGCGCAGCCTCCTCGTAGTGCTGTTTGTGACGTTTTCAGAGAGCAATACAGTAATGGGTGTATTGAATTTAATAGAGGTTGTACTCACATTTTTGAAGATGTAAATACGGTCGGCATTCCCACCGCCTTTACCAACCACTAATTCAGGCTTGCCATCTCCATCAAGGTCGCCACAGACAATATTTCTGGCGCCTTTTCCAGTATTGAGGTTCGGGTCGTTTATCTTTTGGAATTTGATTTCGTATTCTGAAGTTTGGGTGATATTCTGGTATGCCGTAATCGATGTTGACCCTACGTCGTCGGTATTATTGGTTGCAACGACATCATTCAGACCATCTCCATTGAAATCACAATTGCACAGGTCGAATAGTTCCTTGTCCTCCGGAATTTTTAGCGATTGTTTTATTCTGGATTCTTCAAACGTTTTACCATTAAATGCCAGATTGAAATTATTCTTCGAATAGCCCGTGGATTTGGATACTAAATTCGTGACTGAAATGGGACTATAAATAGCTCCCGCAGGAGCGAGTACCTCAATGCTATATTCGGTCGAATTGATAATGGTACCTTTCGCAGCACCAAAATGAACGCTGAGATTGGTCTTTGTGGGGCTGAATCCACTCCCCGAAATAGTGATGTATTCCCCAAATGTTCCCGAGGTTTTATCAACTTTTACTATGTCCGGCACCTGGGCGAGCACTATTGAGCCACTGGCACAGATTGACATTATAAGCGAGGTAAAAAGGTTGATCTTCATGATGTATGGATATTTTTACCTGTAAATACACTATTGAACCTGCAACACCCAGTTTTCTCTGAATTGAGCTCCAACTGCTTTGAATCGCTCACTGGTATCGTTGCATTCCTGCATATCCTCATTTTCGAAGATATATACATAATATATTCTGGTTTGCGTGATGTATCCGAATTTGGTGTAAAATCCTTTAATAAAAAGCTTATCAGAGTACTCCTCGGCCTCGCGGTAGCTTCCGAATGTTCCAACGACGACATAGTTCCCCTTGTCGAGTTCCAGGAGGTGGTCTCCTTTTGTAACCGTCGTCGGTCCGATATAAACCCCTTCATTATTAAGCGTTGGTTCAACAAATTCTTCAGCGTTTTCAATTTCTGCTATCAATTCCTCGGCTGTTTGCCGCTGGTTCGTATCGGTTAATTCAGCAGGCTCCTCGAAAGTAATCTTTGCCTCCTCATCCATTTGTCTGATAAGTTCGTCTTCCTCATCGACTTCTGGCTCCGGAACGATTACAGGCGCAGCAACAGGTTGCGGGGTTCTGGTTATTGGTTGTACTTCATCAAAAGTTTCTATTTCCTCAGTAGGAATGAATATGTTGTCAATAGAAATCGTATCCTCCTCTACTACTGGAGTCTCTTCAATAATTGGTGTTTCTTCAGTCAGCATCAAATCCTTGAGCGCATCTTCATCCGAATAGGCAGGCACTGCAGGAGTAGGGGCAGGGGCTGGCTGTGGAGCAGGCTTTGTTTGTTGCGAAGGTAACCTGCCCATCGTGCGCAGCATTTCTCTTCTCTGCTCTATCATATTTACTTTGCCTTTCTTTTCCTTCTTGCCAAATACCATGGCCAGTTGGATATCGTGAGTGCCGTTGTTGAAGGACCCAAGTTCGTTGGTGAAAAACTCGTAGGCGTACCCAAATTTGAAATTGTCCTTAATATTCAACCCAACCATACCACTCATGCCATAATTTTGCCTATATGAGGCTCCCAACCAAAATACGTCCGCAAGGTGAAACAAACCGATTGCTTCAAACTGCCCCGGCAGATCTTTTGTATAGTAATAGATCATCCATGGTTCAAAAGCGAAATTATTTTCAGAGATCTCCCACCGATAGCTTGTCATAGCGATTACATCATTGAGCGGACTGATTTCTCCCTGGGTGAATGATTGATCGCTTATGGCCGTGTTTTTGAAGATTTTTGGCAGGGACAGGCCCAGGTTGAAACCATTATTGTAGTAGTTGAACCCTGCGTTTCCATCCAGAAAAATGCTGTTTTCCAAGGCATTCGACATCGCAGGATCATCAGGGTCGATGGTTGATAAATCAGTATTATTAAATCCGGCACCGCCAGAAAGAGCAAAACTGAGGTAATGGAATTCATCGAATTTAGCGCGATAACCGAAAGTGAACAATGCCCTGGAAGTATTGAATATACTGGCTTTATCATTCATGACATACAAGCCAAAACTAATCTTCTCATTGAAAATAGTATGGAAATTGATACCAACGGTTTCAGGCGCTCCTTCTATCCCGGTCCATTGCTGACGGCGATACAGGTAGAATGCAGGTCTGTCTTCAAACCCGGCGAAAGCAGGGTTGTAGTAATATGGGTTCAGGAATATCTGGCTGTTTAATGGCAGTTCTTGCAAAAAACAGGCCGGATAGCCATGAAGACCAACAAAAATGAAAACAGCAACTTCATATTGTATCCTAAATTGTTAATGGCCGATGACATCAAAATGATGACAAAAAACCAATGCTTTGCTTTAGCAAGTGTGTATTAAACGGACGGACAACGACAAAATAGCGGTTGAAAAATGGGTAATATCCCACTCTTTTCCAAGTACAAAAGACCGGTACGGACATTCCGGTCGTACGAATTTCGACTTTTTTCCATAATTCCAAGAATTTGTCCGATCCTTTTGTATTAATTAGTTTATCTATATTGAAAATCTGTGTTTTAGCCTTTGTTATATTAATCTTTGCTCTAAGTCTAATATTGGAGATATATGGCATTATACTTATAATAAATATGACATAATCAATATTATATTTGATGGACAGGTAACCATGCGTACGGAATAATACAAGTTTTATGAAAAAGGTACTTATGCTAATGCTTTGTATATATTCCGATGAAGAAAAAGTATTTCGGCGACAAATCGTTTTATTACTTTGAAAGATTAAAATTGAGTGGTGATCGGGATGTCTGATGAGTGGACTTACTTTTTGATCGCCGATCGAATGAACAGGTAAAACAGGAGAGTAAATTTGATGTCTGCTTTGAAAAATCGTTTTATAATAATTATCATCCTGCTCGTTGCATCAGCAACAGGCGCGAATAGTCAATCTTATTTTGGATTCAGAGCTGGCCTTAATGCCACGCGAGTTTCCTATGTGGACGAAGTTTATAAGGAGTTTTACTCACCGGGCGTAAAGCCAGGATATACCGGAGGGGTCATATTATTTTTGGAACATAAAAACAAGTTTGGGCTTTATACCGAATTTCTATACTCGATGAAAGGGAAGTATGTCGAAAGTGATGCCAACGACTACCAATCGAACTCAGCAACATACAATTATCTGGATATCCCCATACTATTCAGGGTAAAGTTTAATCATAAAAAGGCAGGGCTGTATCTTCAGTTTGGACCGGAATTTAATTATTGGCTCGGAGGAAAGGGGACTTTTAAGGTCTACGAACCTGACCGAGATACATTCACATATTATGACTATAAAGTGAATTTTAGTGAGCCGATATATGAAACCGAGTACCTTAATACACCCGATGCTAACAGGTTGCAATTGGGTATTTGTGTCAGTTCTGGGATGACCTGGGAGATGAAAAATGCCAATTTTCTTGCTCTCGATGTGCGATTTTCCATGGGACATACTTTCTTAGGTGGCTACGAAACCGCAAGTCTGCCAAATATTGGTATCGAAGAGAATTTCGAATACACCAATAATGTCCTTTCTGCCTCTCTGATCTATTATTTTGATATAATGGAGAAGGCAAGGCTGGGGAAAAACAAATATAAATAGCGTTATCAGTCAGGCTTCTGAATCACCCGTACAACCAGTGAATGAGAATCACCATCCTTATCCTTTAGCCGAAATTCTGCGGTAGGGTTGTCCAGTTTGATGTTGGTTTGAACATCTAAAATTTCATAGCCGGCCAATTGTGAGCTGACCTCCGATTTTAGTGACTTTAATGCTTCCACGAATTTTACTTCGAGAGGGCTGGGATTATAATCTTTCGTCTTCATAAAAAAATGGTCTAAAAATTACCAACGAATAAGTGCTGAAGCCCAGGTGAATCCGCTGCCAAATGCTGCCAGGCAGACAAGGCTGTTTTCACGAATCCTGCCTTCGGCCCAAGCCTCGCTCATTGCTATTGGAATGGATGCACCTGTGGTGTTTCCATATCTTTGGATGTTGTTGTAAATCTTAGCATCAGGTAGTCCGAGTTTCTGCTGTATGAAATTGCTGATCCGTAAATTGGCCTGATGAGGAATCAATATGTCAATGTCATCCCTGGTCTTATTGTTGGTCTTCAGAGCCTCTTCAATAACTTCCATGAAACGGACAACAGCGTGCTTAAATACCAGGTTGCCATTCATGTGGGCTTTGATGCTGATGCCTTCCAGCAAATCGGGAGTAAGGCGTTCTTCACGTTTGCGGCTACTTCCCGGATCTCGTACGAACAGTTCTTCGGCAAACGTGCCATCAGCGTGTATGTGTGTGGAAAGTATTCCTTTTCCAGGTTCATCAGTTGCCTGAAGTATTGCAGCGCCGGCACCATCGCCAAAAATCACCGAAACGTGCCGCTGCCTGTCGGAGAATTCCATGGCAGAGGATTGGATTTCGGCGCCAATCACAGCAACAGTTTTATACATTCCGGTTTTAATGAATTGATCAGCAATGGATAATCCGTAAACAAATCCTGAACACGCATTCCTGATATCAATGGCTGCGATGGCCTTTTTATCCAATCCAAGTTCACGTTGCATTAATACGCCGGAGCCCGGAAACATATAGTCAGGAGTGATGGTGGCAAAAACGATCAGGTCAATTTCAGTGACATCTATTTTGGAACGCTCACAAGCCATACGCGTGGCGCGGGCAGCCATGTTGGCGCAGGTATCTTTTGTATAATCAAAATACCTCCGCTCACTGATTCCTGTCCGTTCAATGATCCATTCATCAGTCGTATCCATCAATTTTTCCAAATCTTGATTTGTCACGACCTGCTCAGGAACGTAATGCCCTACACCAATTATTTTAGAACTTTTCATTTGAAATTGTTAGTTAATTAAAATGACCAACCCCGGTTTTATAGCCTTTGTTCAATGTCAACACACTGGTCTAAAATCGCATCGAAGTTAAGGATTTTGACAGATTGCCGGTAAAGTGGATATCTTTTTTTAAGCAGACCGGTAATTTTCGCGGATCACCCGAAAAGGTCAAGATTTCCAAATTGATCCATAGCTAAGGCTGGCTTTATCAGGGCAGAGCCTTCATTGTTCACAGAATTGACAAGTGATGATACGGAGTAATACGTCAATTTACTATTCATATTATTTATCAAAAATCCAGTATAATCGCCGCCTGCAAACGATTCAGTCAACCAAAGCTTTTCTTCCTCTCTATTTAAAATTACTGG
Source organism: Cyclobacteriaceae bacterium (assembly GCA_034523095.1). Lineage (GTDB taxonomy): Bacteria > Bacteroidota > Bacteroidia > Cytophagales > Cyclobacteriaceae > JAAUQL01. The sequence continues at coordinate 57,060 of JAXHKU010000034.1, forward strand.
CATACGGTCATGGATCGACGCCAGTTCATTCGTGGCTGTCGTAGTAATGATGGAAAATGAATAGCGTGAGTTCTGTTTTTCATCCACAGCTACCGTCCATATTCCTGCAAAGGAAAATAATTCATTTTTTTCCAGACCAATTCGATATGGTATTTTGGATTTTTTAGACAACCGCTTCCATTCATAGTAACCATCTGCCGGAACAAGACAGCGGCACTGCATCAGGGAGTTGCGAAACGCTGGTTTTTCTGTGATAGTTTCTATCCGGCTATTTATCAGGGGTGGTGTTGCTTTGTCCATAGCCCAGGAAGGTTGTAACCCCCAGCGGAAAAACACAAGTTGACCCGGACTTTCATTGGTTATTACGGGCAATAGCTGAGTTGGAGCCGCATTGTAGCGCGGACCATATGCAGCAGGCACTTCCACACCGAATCGTCGTTCTATCTCTTTGACCGTGGCAATAATGGTATATCTGCCGCACATTTACCTTATCGCTTACTCGCTTTGCCGCTGCCACCAAAAATGATTCCTGCACCGATTACAAAACCGAAATCATACCATCCTCCATTATTATTTATGGCATAAATCGCAACGCTATCGGATAAAAGACTAACGAAAAAAGTAAAAGGCGCTATAATCCCATGCCATAGGCCAGCCCAAAAGCCAAATGGTTCATCAGATACACAAGCATCGATCGGTACAACCGGCGCGCAGGATGCGACGAACAGGATAATAATGAAGCCGAGTAAAGCCTGATGGCTTTTTTGAACATTAAAAGAGAATTTCATAAGTGTGTTTAGTTTGGTAATTGTGGATATAGCAAGAGTAGCAGATAGCGATAAATTTATCCGGTTCTCGCGACAAATTCAAGCGCCTTCATTTCTGACCAATAGGTGTTCGTATTATTAAACAATGTGAACCCAACATGGCCGCCTCTGGGCGGAACTGCCAGGTGAACATATTGGTGCTTCTTAGCCAGCTTTATTGGAAAGCAGTTTGGTGTTAAGAAGGGATCGTTACCTGCACTAATGATCATGGTTGGAGTGGCAATTTGTTCCAGGACATACATCGCACTGCATTGTTTATAATAATCCAGCGCATCCCGAAACCCATGGAGCGACGCGGTATAGTAGTCATCAAAGGTTTTCAGGTCATGGATTTTAGACAGATAACCCGTATTGATGTCATGGAAAATCTGTGCTTTTTCCAGAATTTTTGCTTTCAGTGATTTCAGGAAGCGCTGAGAATATAGGAAGTTGGAGGGCTCAGAAATCCTCATGCAGGATTGGTGCAGATCTATTGGTACCGAAAACACCACGGCGCTGCAAATCTTGGGGTTTACCAATTCCTCACTGCCCAGATAACGAAGAGTCAAGTTGCCGCCAAGGCTAAACCCAACAAGTGCAATCCGTTGAATGTGGGGCTTGTCGGCAAAGCGTATTACTTCCACTAAATCCTCTGTAAATCCGCTATGGTATGATTTAATGGTCTTATTTGGCTTGCCATTGCATCCCCGATAATTCCAGGCTACGACGTTCCATCCATACTCCAGAAAGCTTCCTGCCATACCTAACACATAAGGTCTGCGGCTATTCCCTTCCAGGCCATGTGAAATGATCACCGTTTTTGTTGCCTGAGTATCATAGTAGTCAAGTTCAAAATAGTCGCCGTCAGCAGTATTGATAACTATGGATTCAAGGGAATTTTTTAGTCTGATCTTTCGAAAAACCACCGGATATATGGTTTCTAAATGTGCATTGAAAAGCCAGCGAGGCGGCTGATAATCTGTACCTGGAACAAGGGGCATAGCAGGATTTGTATTCGAAACTTTAAAAGTAGGTATAAATTAAAAATGGCGAACTTACTGGTCCACCATTTTTACTTAATGCTTCGGCATTAATTGCAACTTTTCATCATTGCCAGCTCAATGCTGGATTAAGCTTCGAGAGGTTTCCCTCTTTCTCGGATAATACTGATGTCAAATTTTCACTTCTTGGCATCAATTAAATGTACGACTATTTTCCAACGGAGTTTAGTTCGATCACACTATAAAATTGGCAAAAAACGCAAGCCAGAAAAACAATCACTTTCTCCGAATCGGTATTCAAGTGAGAAATTTGTCAGTGGAAAAAATGTAAGCTAATCATTTTGTGATTGTTAAATGGTTTGAGGTTTTAAATGATTAGTTCGAAAGAGGCCTTAAACGGCCTCTTTTTTTTGTCTTTTCTTCGCTTTTCACGTTTGGCATCTGACTACAGATCCTTTCGATATTCCTGACAATAATTCCCCCGGGCGATCGTTTGTTGACAAAAACCTGTATTTTTAAAATAGTATGCAGTACGTTGTTATTTTTCTATTTTTGTAACGCCAAGCACACACGATGCCGGCAATCCAATTTCTTTCATTTCCATCTTAACATTTAAACATTTATGAGAAGATTTCAGCAATTCACAATGATCCTCCTGATTCTGGTTGCTACCGCAGGAATGTATTCATGCAAAAGCCAGAAGAAAATGGCTGCCAAGGAAGCCGCAGAGGCCGAAGCAAAAAAAATTGCTAAAGCTAAAGCCGATCTGGAGCTTCTGTTAAGCGACAATTCCGGCCTTGCATTGGTAGAAAAAGAAAGCCGACTCAATACCATAAAAGCGCTAAATATCCAGGATACTGAAGTGAAAGAACTTATCGTGAAAGTAGAAGATAAACTAAAACGCGAACGAGAAGCTTTGCTTGCCAAAGGAACGGGCAGAACAACTGGCCAGAGAGCGTGAAGAGCAAATGCGACGTGAAGGAGCCACAGCGCCTAAAGGTTTAACCGATTACTTTGACCTTATTGCCAAAAGTACCGATATTACTGCAAGCAACAAGTATATCAATGAAGCACTGGGACTTTTTGCCAATGAAAATGTACCTGTGCTCATCATCATTGCCAAATCAGGCGAAATTGTGGATTATGATCGACCGACCACGATAAAGAAATACCTTGAATACATCAAGGATCAGAAAATATCCAGAAATTCCATTGAAAACGTGGTATACGATGCCAGTGGCAAAATCACCGAATTGGAACTCATCAAAAAATAATAGTCCGCAATCCATCCTTTAATCATGATCACAATGAAAAATAAATTCATATATGCCCTTGGTTTGGCGATCTTTATCGCCGGTTCAGTTTTCGCACAACCTGAAATTAGTCCGGAGCGCAAACAGGCAATCGACTCCCTGGCTTTGGAAAAAGTGAAGGACCTCGGAAAATACATCAGCATCATTGGCAACAAAGCCACTCCATTCTCAGAAGCAAATCGCGTAATCGACCGCGCTCTTGAGTTGTTTTCAGAAGGCAGCCAGATGGGTGTTTCTTCACTCAGCAAACAGGACATTCAGTATTTTGGAATCCGTGAGTATTTCCAAAGGCTCATGGCGCTCAACTACGACAGGGTAACTATCGAATGGTTCAATATCGAATACATCAGCGATCTGGTACGTCAGCCAGACGGCAGATACGTCGGTGTTATAACCATTTATCAGCGCTTTACCGGTGAAACGGACGATGGATTAAAATATGTGGATACTACAAAGAAGGACATTACCGTTTATGTAGAACGTAAGCAAACCCAGATACAGGGGCGGCTTATCGGATTCTGGGATGTACTTCTTGGCGACATCAGAGTCACCGAGACCAAGCCTGGTTGACAGTAATTACTCCACTTCAGCAATAATCTTATGAAAAAGGGCCTTTTGGTTGCCGTATTGAATGCTATTGCTATTTGTTCGTTCGGGCAAGGTATCGGGACATACCTGGGAGACGAAAGCTTCATGTATGCCGAAACCAAACAAATCAACCAGTTTTTTCACCGGTTCAACGCGGAGGAAAACCTGGAAGGCAAGAGGCTTTATGAAGGTGATCCTGGGTTTCGCGACATTTCCATGCGAACGAAATACATCCAGATGCTCTTTGACAAGGAGAATGTGAACATCTCCGGCGATCTCAAGGCAAACTTTATTAAAGAAGTTACGGACAGCAAAAAGCCGGAATATCTCAACTACTACGGCGGCAGGTGGTTTGCCGAAGTGGACACCAAATTTACGTACCTGGGCCAGTCGCGCACTGTGGTGCTTTTTCTGGAATTGGAAGAGGAAAATCAGGGTATAAAATGGGTCATCAACAACGTATACTTCTATCCGTTTACTGAGTTATTTTATACCGACTCCACCGCCATGAAAAAGTTTCTGCACCCCATGAGCCATGAACTGGACTTTATGAACCTTATCAAGGTATTTAAGGAGCCCAATACTGTGGAGTATTATTTTGATCATGACTACAAGCCGGATTTCAGAACACTTTTCCTTTATGAAGTCAAAAAGGGAAATCTTGTATTCGAAACCGTCCAAAAAGTCTCCTTTCACTTTTTTCAAATCGACGATTGGTATTTTCAGTTACAGGAATTCAACCGACCTGGGAATAATAAGGGTTGGTTGATTGCCAATATTTCCAAAATTCCGGAAGATCAGAAAAGCCAGCTATTGAAATATATTTATTATGAGAATTAGACCGTTTCGTTTCCTTTTAGCTGCACTTGTTGCTCTTGTACCCTATCTCCATTCACATCTGTCAATTGCCCAGGCAAAGCCAGATAAGGAAAAAATCAAGGAGTATGAATCACAGGTAAAGGAGATTGTTTCCTTTTTACAGTTTAACCTGAACATTCTTGGCGATCCTGGATTTACGGCAAAAGAGAAAGAAACGATTGTCAATGAAAGCTATCTGAAACTTTTTGCCACCAACAAAGTGCAAATCGAGGATGACCTTGTTGAGAAACGCGACGTAGTGACGAACAAAGATGTGCAGGCCTACCTTAAGGATGTGGACTTCTTCTTTAAAAACGTGAAGTTTCAATTCAATATTCTGGATATAACTAATAGCACCACGCAGGAAGGGCAGCTTTTCTTTATCGTAAAAACAATGCGAAACCTGAGTGGGATCGCCATCGATGGCGCAAAAGTTAACTGGGACAAGGAGCGTTTTATTGAGATAAATATTGACGAAAACGCCAAAGACCTGCGTATTGCGAGTATTTACTCCACCAAGCTCAGCCGCAATGAGGAGCTCACTTTCTGGTGGGCAGGGCTTTCTCCTGAGTGGAAGACCGTTCTCGGCGCAGGTATCGATGTGAAGCCCGGTCTGAGACTCAACGAAATTCATGAATTCGGCGATTCTACCTATATCGTTGACGGACAAACGTACACTGACTCATTGAAAATCATTGATTTCGTAGTGCAAGCGGCAGATCGCGAGGAACTGAATCTCGCTCGCAGCAGAATCATCACAGATCTAAATCCTGTCGATCAGTTGAAAAGATTGAAAAAGCTCGACATCTCCAATTCCGTCATAACTGACATATTTCCAGTAAGAAACCTCACTACGCTGGAGGAGCTGGATTGTTCCGGGACGGCAGTGGAGGATATTACCCCCCTTAAGTATTCGCGGTCACTGAAAAAGCTTTCAATCTCCAATACGCCGGTTTCCAGTATTATGGTCATAGAAAACTTTGATCAACTGGAAGTGCTGAACCTTGAACAAACGGTTATTGACAGTTTGCCACCGGTGAGCCAGCTGGTTCATTTGCGGGAATTGAATTGCGCAAGCACCAACCTGCAAAGGCTTGATTCATTAAAAGGACTTATTGCCCTCGAAAAGCTCGATTTGTCAAATACTGTCGTCGTCGATCTGAGTCCGGTAGCATCGATGGGAAGTCTGAAAGAACTTCGGCTTAATCAAACCACCATATCTGATCTTACTGCCCTTTCCTCGTTGACCAACCTGGAAACTGTTGCTATTGAAAAAACTTCGGTTTCGGATTTAACGCCGCTCATTTCAATAAAATCGCTTAAAAAGGTGAATGCTGATGAAGCCGGCGTCACGCTGGAAAACTACAAAGCATTTCTTGAGAAAAACCCGTCTGTCGAGGTGATCTTTATTTCCGGGGAATTAACATCATTCTGGGAAAATCTCGATCCATCATGGAAAAGTTATTTTGACGAATCCTTATCATTTTCCTCAACACCATCCGGAGCTGATCTGCACCACATTTTAAAAATAACGTCTATTGATATCAGCAGTCATATAAAATATACTACACTCGCCCCTTTGCACTATACACCGATGCTCGAATCCCTGAATATCTCAGGAACGTCAGTTGCCGACCTTTCGTCCATAAGTTCGCATATACACCTACAGCAATTGAGAGCGGCAGGCAGCCAGGTAGTCGATATTTCAGCCATTGGAAAACTGACGAATCTGGAGGTAATCGATTTCAGCCAAACTGAGGTTCAGGATATTTCAGCCCTGGCATCGCTGCAAAACCTTGATACTGTTTACCTGAACAATACAAAAGTGAAGGATGTATCGGCATTAAATAACCTTACAGGGCTCAAGCTTGCATATTGTGAAAATACCCAGGTGACGGATGATGATGTACGGCCGACTACTTTTGATGAGACCAAAACAGTTATCATTTATAAGAGCCAAAAGCTTCGCGACTGGTGGGGAAATATGGAAGATGGCTGGCAGGATCAACTGATGAAATCAAATAAGCTTACCGATAAGCCTGATGACATTGACTTGCATCGCCTGGCGTTGAAGCGCAGCGTTAGCCTGAGTGGTTCATCCATAAAGACACTCAATCCAACGCTAGAAATGCCACGGCTGGAGATTTTGGAATTCTCCGATTCCCGTGTCACCACGTTAGGACCTCTTGCTGGTTCAAAGAGCCTGAAAGAATTGCGATGCTCCGGAAATCCTATATCTGATCTTACACCGTTATCTGCAGTGAAAACACTTGAAGTTCTGGATGCCGAGAATACTGTTGTGTCTGACCTCAAGCCTTTAGCCGCGCTTTCCAACCTGAAAGTGCTAAAAATCTCAGGCACTGATGTAAAGGCGATCGATCCCTTGGGATCACTGAATCAACTGGAGGTGCTGGAATTTTCCAAGACCAAAGTAAAGCAGGTGGATGCGCTCGAATCACTCAAGAATCTGAAAGTCCTTAAGTGTTTCAACAATAAGATCAATCCAAAGAAAATCGACGAGTTCAAAATTGCAAATCCTAATTGCGAAGTAGTATTCTATTAGTCCACCGGATTTACTATTTTTCCATTCACAAAATGGATTGTTACTGACTATAAACCCTAAATCATGAAAAGCTCAAGCCTACTCAGCATTCGCCTGCTGTTAATCACTATTCTTACAATTACCATAGTGCCCGTTTTCGGCGCTGTAAAGGTCGCCGGCATATTTTCAGATAATATGGTGCTGCAGCGCGGTATGAATGTTCCGGTTTGGGGCACAGCCAACGGGGGAGAAAAAATTACGGTTACCATCGGAGGGTTTTCCTGTACTACGGTTACACCCGTTTCGGGAAACTGGAAGGTCTGTTTGCAGGTTTTTGAGGCCGGCGGACCACACGAATTAGTGGTAAAGGGAGAGAATGAAGTGCGTTTTAAGGATGTTTTGTTTGGCGAAGTTTGGGTGGCATCCGGACAATCAAATATGCAATGGACCCTGGAGTCGTCAAACAACAGCGCGGAGGAAGTGAAGAATGCGAATTACCCGGATATCCGGTTGTTCTATGTGCCACGCCGTCCGGCTAAAAGCCCGAAAGCCGATTTGGACGGTGGCAGATGGGAGAAATGTACTCCTGAATCTGCGAAAGGATTCTCAGCCATTGCTTATTTCTTTGGAAGGGACTTGTATAAGGAACTGAATGTGCCCATCGGACTGATTAACTGTAATTGGGGGGGCACGGTGGCTGAAGCATGGACGAGCAGTGAAATGCTGCTATCACTCGCTGATTTTAAGGGTAAAATGATGGAATTGGAGCAGGGGCCAAACTGGGAAGAAGACCTGACTGCGAATGATGAAAGAGCCAGGAAAAAGCAGGATATCATTGATAACTCATACAAAGGGCTGGAGCAGGGGATTCTGAAGGCGAATTACAGTACTAACGACTGGCCCGTGGTGATTGCTCCTAATTGGGAAGAAGAAGCTCAACGGCGTAGTCTGGATGCGACGGATGATTGAAATTCCAGCAGAATTCAAAGGCAAGGAACTTCGTTTCGACCTGGGCCGTCTTGATAATTTTGCCACGGTTTATTTCAATGAGACGCGTTTGGGTACAGTCAACTCGCCCAATTTTGCGGCATTTACCGTTCCGGGCAACTTGGTAAAAGCCGGGAAAAATGCTATTACCGTTCGCCTGGTTCATCGCTGGGGAAATCCCAATTTTTCGGGGCCTGTGGAAAATATGAAATTATATGCTACCAATGGCGCCGTACTGGAAGATCTCAGTGGTCCATGGAAATATAAAACTGGTCTGGAACCTGAATTTCCGGAGATCAAAAGCTATCAGAACTATCAGGCGAGTTTATACAATGGTATGCTAAAGCCCATAATTCCATACGGAATGAAAGGTGTGATCTGGTACCAGGGCGAAAGCAATGCTGGCAGAGCTTATCAGTATCGTACATTGTTCCAGTCGATGATCGAGGACTGGCGCATCCAATGGGGACAGGGCTATTTTCCTTTCCTTTTTGTGCAGCTCGCCAATTATATGGACGTTCCAAACGTACCGGGCGATGACGCATGGGCAGAATTACGCGAAGCCCAGACCATGGCGCTTCACCTGCCAAATACCGGTATGGCGGTGATTACCGATATAGGCGAGCGGTTCGATATTCACCCTAAGAACAAGCAGGATGTAGGTTATCGACTAGCCCTGGCAGCTAAAAAAGTGGCGTATGGAAAAGACATCGTTTTTTCCGGCCCTATGTACACCGGAATGGAAATCAGCGGATCAGAGATCAGGATATCATTTGACTATGTAGCCAATGGACTTATGGCAAAGGGCGAAAAACTCAAAGGATTTCAAATTGCCGGGGCTGACAGGAAATGGTACTGGGCTGACGCACAGATTGTAGGAGGGAAGGTTTACGTTACCAGTGAAAAGGTGAAGCAACCAGGAGCTGTGCGCTATGGCTGGAGTATCAATACCGAGGCAAACCTATTCAATAAAAACGGACTTCCCGCCTCACCCTTCCGCACCGATGATTGGCCCTGGTAGTAACCATCGGTACCTCATTAATAAACCAAAATAACATAGGTTAGCGATGAAGTATTTAAAATCAATAATGCAAATTTCCAAATGGGTTTCATCCGATATTATGTTGTTCGTGTATGGACACATCAAGAGGTTGGAAATTGCCATTTCGGAAAGGATTTTTCATAAGTGAACGCGATAGAAAATTGGAGAAACTGGAGTATTCTTCAAAAGAAACGTTAAAGAGTTATGGCAATAAAGTAGAGAGCTCGAAACACGAGATATTCAAAAAAAATATCGAGGAGGACTATAGGGCGAAGTAGTAGTGTGTGTCGTACGAATAATGTAAAACTAAGTACTGAAAAGTACGAAGATGTTCCAGACTGAAATTCAGAAGTTAAAGGGATGAAGAGTATAAAATTTTTACTAAATGTCATAATTGGTTTTTTGGAGTAGCTTTTTCTATAATGTATATATGCTGAATCGTCGTGTAGCAAGTCAGCATAGAGCGATTGAGGCTTATGATTGTTTGATTAATTTAATTCGGATGTCAATCATCTAAAAAGTTCATGAGTATGAAATAAAATTGAAGGATTAAATACTTAATTGTAAAAATTGAAAGATAATTAAAATGACAAAAATTCCCCGAAATAATCGCTGCTCATTATAGTTGCGTAAATAATATATACAGGAAGACCTCACTGGTGCACTTATAATAAATGTAGCGATTGACGATATTTCCCCTAGCCAATTCTCGACACAAGGAAAGTTTGCAGTGATTCCAACCACCGAACAAGTCGGGGAATCACTGCGACCACCTGGATTTAATTTACTTTACTGACAGAGGATGAACCGGAAAGATCCTGATTGACGATAACTGCAGCGCCTTTGTAATGCAGGCTGCTGGCCCTGTAGCCTTCAACATCAATTTGTTGGGCAACGAGAGAAAGCACTGCTGGCTCCTGAAAGATCAGCTTTCAGTATTCCGGCACTGAAATTATAATCCCTGATCGAAGATGCTCCAGATAGATCAGCTTCCAGTTTCGTGGCACTTCCACTCAGGTTTGTGGTAGAAGCGCCGCTCAGATCGGCGTACAATTCAGCAACATCCAATTCGCCGGAAAACGTGCTGGCTCCTGATAAGCGGATAGTGGCATTGTCGCGAATCACAGAGATTATTCAACTGAAATTTTGAAGCGCCTGAACCATAAAAGTTTGAAATGCTTTTGGTGGTGACATACGCTTTGAGAGTTGGTGAGCCTGTGACGCGGATGTCGTTTCGCAGTCCGATGGATAAGGTATTATTCTCCTTTTTTACCTCGATGTACTGATGCAGATTTTCATTTGCCTCTATCTCGATGGATTCATCATCATTAGAGAAAGTAATAATAACGTCGAATGCATGAGAAGCATTAATTGATTCATAGTCACTGATAGTGAAATCTTCCGAAGTGACATTGGATGAAGGGATTACGTTGTGTTCCCAGATATCGCATGAAGATAATACCACGGCAATCACGGTGGCTAGCAGATAATAATTGGTTGTTTTCATTTTGTCCTTTTTTAATGAGTATTAATATTTACGTACAAGGACATTGCATTTGGCAAAAGGATTCCACCTATTCCATAATTTGTAAAATATTACTGTAAACGGTTTAGATATTCCATCAGTGGGTAGAAAAATTAAGTATTAAGTATTAAGTATTAAGTATTAAGTACAAAGAACAAAAGCAAACTATTTTATGATGTCACACTTTGTAACATTTACTGTTTCCTGGTCCCACTAACTATTGAACCGTTGAACCAATAACTATTGAACTGACTACTTCCAGGGCACTTTTGTCGATGGATAATAGTTGATTCCGAGCATCTCAAATCGCTTGCAATGGTTGCCGAGGCGGATTTTGAATTCGTCCCAGGACCTTGCTGATGGCTCTGTCCAGCCGATTTCTGCATGTCCAACAATTCGTGGAAATACCATATATTCCAGTTCGTCCATGGTAGTGATGGTCTCCGTCCACAGTGGCGATTCCACGCCGATAATATTTTCTTTGCCAACGCCGGGAACAAGTGCTGTTGGTTCCCAGGTATATGCGCTGTCCACTTCGATATAGGCCGCCCAATGCAGGCCAAGCGCTGTTGTTGAGTCGTATTGCATATCGAGGTAGGTCCTTGTTGCCGGAGATATCAGCACCTTAGCGCCTTTTTGTACACCTGCCAAGGCATTTTCTGCTTTAGCCCAATATTGGATAACCGTGTTTTCTTTGAGTGATGCATTGGCAATCTCATCCCATCCCATTACCTTTTTTCCATGAGATTCTACAATATCCTGAACGCGCTCCATAAACGGTATGTAATCTTCCATGGGAGTTGCGTGTGATTCATCCCCACCTATATGGATATATTCGCCGGGGGTCAGATCAGCAAGTTCACGAACCACGTCATCAACAAATTGGTAAGTGATCTCCTTGTCAGTACATAGCGTGCTGAATCCCACTTCTGTGCCCGTGTATAAATCCCTGGCTTTTCCATCACAATTTAGTTCGGCATAGGAAGCAAGGGCTGCATTAGTATGTCCCGGCATATCTATTTCCGGAATGATCGTTATAAATCTTTCCATCGCATGGTTCACAATTTCCTTATACTGTTCATGTGTGTAATAGCCAGCTTCACCTCCACCAACTTCGGAACTGCCGCCATGGGTAGCCAGATTGGGCCAGGATTTTATTTCAATGCGCCAGCCCTGGTCATCAGAAAGATGTAGATGCAGGTTATTGATCTTGTAAACCGCCAGCAGGTCGATGTATCGCTTTACGTCTTCCACGTTGAAAAAATGCCTCGCTACATCCAGCATGGCTCCGCGATAACTGTAAACAGGGCCGTCTTTGATCGTTCCGGTGGCAATTTCATAGGCGCTGACTTTTGGATTTTCTTCCTGATGGATAGGAACTACCTGCAATAATGTCTGAACACCATAGAACAATCCGGCGGGTGTCGCTGCTGCGATCTCGATTAAGTCTTCGGTTATGGTGAGTTCATAGCCTTCGGCACCTGCCTTATTTGCCGCAGGATTCAGTTTTAAAAGTATAAAATTGTCATTTGATGGTGCCTGGGCTTCGGCCAATGTGAGATTGAGCCCGGTCTGTGCATCCAACTGAACCACGAGATAGCTGCCAATCTGTTCTAGTTCACGGGATGCTTCGGGAAGATAAATGTTAGTTGTTTCCGAAAGAATGAATGAGCTGTGTGTAGGTATTACCTCTATGGGTTTTGGTATAATTGACAGACTCGAAAGGTCAAGTGCAGTGCGTGTTTTACAGGAAAAAAGACCTGCAATAATCAGGATTGATATTGCAAAAAAGGCTTTCATATTCAGTTTCGTTTAGATTAAAAATGGGTATAAACCCAATAGTTTAAATAATAGTAAAGTTAGTGATGATTGGCGATTTAGAAGCCAATTCGCCGGATTATTTGACTGAAAGCTCCTGCCATAAAAATTAAAATGCAGTATTATCAGGTAAAAAAAAGTGGCAAATAAGGAGGTTTGCGTACTTTGGATAAAAATTGCTTATGCACTTTTTAAAATCACCATAATATCACTTACTTAATACTGGATTTTTTTTCACAGCGTCTAATATGTTCAAATTCAAAGATTCAATTCGCCTGTCCGACAGCTTTGGCATAAAGCTGTCAATTTTCCTGGTCATTTCGCTTGTAGGCATCAACGGCATTTATATCTATGGCAAGCTGAATGACCTTAAGGAAAGTCGTCAACGTATCACTGACATCCTGGAGTTCAGGGAGCAAATCGATATGATTTTTGAGGCGGTGCAAAAGTCTGACCTGGGAATGCGCGGTTTCTATATCAATCCCGACAGCAAGATGCTTCAGCCACATACTGAATCGATCGCTGATCAGCAGAATAGTCTGAAGATACTTACGGCGCTATTCCAAAAATATGGTCTTGAAACACCGCATTTGCTGGAGTTTATGGGTAAAGTCAGGGTTTATATTGAACTCAATGATCTTTTAATAGAAAAAATACGAGGAGGTGACCTGGCATACGTGGCCGAAGTTGTGAAGAGCGATCCGGGGTATCAGTTGTGGCTCGATTATTCGGAATTCATTCCTGAGGTTGACGCATTCCTGACCGAATTGAATAAAACATCCGAGCAGCAGTATCAGCAAGATGTTTTAACCATGATTTTTGTCCAGATATTAATACTGCTTATCGGTGTGCCGGCATTGCTTACCATACTCAACAGAATAGTTACTTCACAGCGCAAGCGGCATGCACTCTTCGCGAGTATCGACGCCAGTAACCGGCAATTTGTGTTCGACAACCAGGAGGCGATAGATAGCAGGGAGGAAGAGCGAATTATCGATTATTTGAAGAAAAACCTGGCGGAAGCGTCTGAGTTTATCAAGGAAGTCACCAACAGGAATTACAATGTTTCATGGACCGGCCTCACCGACAGCCTGGCCGAATATAATCGTGACAACCTCGCTGGAAATATGATAAAAATGCGGGATCACATGAAGGAGGTGAAGTTAAAGGATGATCAGCACTTGTGGTCCGTGAATGGATTGGCGATGTTTTCAGACATTATAAGGAACAATATGAACGATCTGACGCTCTTTGCGGATAGAATTGTGTCGGAGTTAGTGAAATACACAGAAGCAAATCAGGCTGCTTTTTTTGTAGTGAATGAGGACCAAGAGATACTCGAACTGAAAGGCTGTTTTGCATATGACCGGAAAAAATTCATCAATCAGGGCATTGAAAAAGGTCATGGCCTGGCAGGGCAATGCTGGCAGGATAAACAACTCATCGTGCTCAGGGAAATACCCAGGGAATACGTGAGCATAACATCCGGTCTCGGGGAGGCCACGCCTACTTATCTTATCGTGGCGCCATTGCTTGCGGAAGAAAAAGTAATGGGTGTTCTGGAAATAGCTTCCTTTGGAGAGTTTGAACCGTATAAAGTTGATTTTATAGGGAGCCTCTGTGCTTCCATCGGCAGTTCGCTCGCCATGATCAGCGCCAACGAGAAGACAGGTATTCTTCTTCAGGAATCCAAAGAAATGGCCGAGCGCCTTCGCAGTCAGGAAGAAGAACTACTGCAAAATACGGAAGAACTCCAGGCAACACAGGAAGAAATGCAGCGCAAACTCCAGGCAGCAGAACACAAAATCGCCGTTGTAGAAAAACTCGTCGGAAAAATCGAGCTGGATGATAAGTCCGCGCTGGTCAATGAGCGCGCGATCTATGATGCACTCCGGGGCAAGGATGATTAGAGATTCATTGTCTGTTCAGGGTTTCAAAAAAGACAGTTGCAATGCTTTGATTATCAGGGTCATCTGAAAATTTAAAACAGCAGAATCAATAAAAACCCAGCGATAATCAGCAATATGCCTGCCATCTGCTGCACCCACTGGTAGCGATCATGGAGTTGGATAAATAATCTGCTCAAACCCATGAATGTCGCTATGGCCGTCACCAATATTGAAATCATATAGCCAAGCCATGCATCAGCGTGACTAAAATGCGATCCAAAGTCGAACCCCAGCGGTAAGCAACTGATTAGAATCATCGACCGGATAGCTGCTGGATGTTTGCCTGAATTAAAATACATGAGAAACCCAAAGGCTACTATAAGGAAGTAGTTGAAATAGGCTGTCGAAAGATAATCGTGAAAGTGATAGCCCAGAACGATTCCTGCTCCGAGCATGGCGATGAATTGCCATGAAAATTTTAAATAACCCATCTGCCTGGCTGGATATTTGGCCATTATCCCAAGCCCGACAAACGGGAGGATTCTGGCAAGGAAATACACCACAACGAACACGGTACTATAGGAATGCCCCAGACTGCTGTCGATCGTGTGGGCAAAAGCCAGGTGGGGTGCTAAAGCCACCATCAGTAAGAGTAAAAAATGCCTTATTCTCATGAAAGCAAAGTTATAAATGTTGCGATAGCGGCACTCCGGAAAGTAAAAATTTATCCGATTTAGACACCCGCCCGGCAGCCATTTCATTACAATTAGCATTTCAGATAGGCCGGATTTTGATGGAAGTAATTATATTTAGCCATCCCGAAACACGACATGCTCCGCAATATCCACATTTATGAATTGCCCAAAGGCGAAGAAAACATTGCCTTTCATGTGTATGAGGTGAAGGGGAAGACGATTCAGAATAAAGAGTATCCGCATAAAACCGAGCAGCCCCATCGCCATTCTTATTATGAAATCTGCATTTTCATCAACGGCGCTGGTCAGCATATGATCGATTTCAAAAGTTTTCCGATCAACAGCGGGAGTATTCATTTCCTCACTCCCGGCCAGGTGCATCTCATCTCCAGGGAGGAGGATTACCATGGGTTTTTACTGGTTTTTTCGAGGGAGTTTTATTCACTGGGCTCGCAGGATGAAGACCTACTGATGACCTTGCCCTTTTTCAACAACAATACTACCGAACCGATCCTCAACCTGAGCCACGAAGAATTTGCAGAAGTACTCGATATTATTGACCACCTGCGGCGTGATTACAAGCGCGATTCGGAAATCAGGGAAGACGTGCTGCGCAGCTATCTCCATATACTCCTGCTGAAATGCAGATACTTTTTCAATCGGAATTATTTCGACAGGCAGACCATGAACGACCCGACTTTCATGAAGGTCAACAATTTCAGAAAGCTGGTCGAAATGCATTTCAGGGAGTTGCATCTCGTGAAAGATTACGCAGACAAGCTCAATGAAAGTCCGGCACATCTGAATAAGATCGTAAAGGGTATAACCGGCGAAAATGCCGGAGAATTCATCATCAAGCGCATCGTACTCGAAGCAAAACGTCTCCTCATTTACACCGACCTGTCCAATAAAGAAATCTCCTTCAAAATGAATTATGATGACCCATCTTACTTCTCCAGGTTGTTCAGGAAAAAAGTTGGCATGAGTCCATCGGACTTCAAAATGCAGATGAAGAAAAAGTACCAGCAATAGCGGTATAAATCCATTTGGCGCACTCAGCGCAACCATTAGCTTTGATACAGTTAATACATTTTGCAATGATCTCCATCGACTATAATCTCAAACCCGCAGACTTAAAATCAAAACTCGACCGCTTCTGGGAACTCTCCGGACAAAAAGTGGACTTGATTGCCAGTCAGTACGATCATAGCAAAGGATCGCCGGTATTTACAGTAAATGGCAAATATTCCACGCGAGGCTGGACCGAATGGACACAGGGTTTTGAATTTGGCTCTGCCATTTTACAGTATGATGTCACTAGAGATACGCCTTTGCTGGATTATGGCCGACAGCATACCCTGAAGGATATGGCGCCTCATGTGAGCCATGCCGGAGTACACGACCATGGATTCAACAACATTTCCACCTATGGCAACCTGCTTAGGCTAATGAAAGAAGGTAAAGCCCCATACAACGAATGGGAGAAAAACTTCTACGAGCTGGCGCTTAAAATATCCGGTGCGGTACAGGCGTCGCGCTGGACGGACATCAAAGACGGCGGATTTATCTATTCATTCAATGGGCCTCATTCGCTTTTCGTGGACACTATTCGTTCGTGCAGGATTCTCATGATCAGCGATGCGCTCGGCCACGTTTTTCAGGGAGAAAACGATGTTCGAATCAATCTGCTGGAGCGGGCGATAAATCATATTCTAGCCACCGCCAAATACAATGTGTATTACGGAGAAAACCGCGATCAGTATGATGTTTGGGGGCGCACAGCTCATGAAGCCGTTTTCAATACGAATGACGGCAACTTCCGATGTCCCAATTCACAGCAGGGTTATACTGGCCGAACTACATGGACGAGAGGTCTTGCCTGGGCAATGCTCGGTTTTGCCGAAGAACTTGAATTTCTGAATCGCGTAAGTGATGGAGATTTGATGAATTTTGGAGGCAGAAATGAACTCGAGGCCTTAATGGTCAAAGCCGCCAGAGCCACCTGCGATTTTTATATACAAAACACACCGGTTGACGGTATTCCTTATTGGGACACGGGAGCGCCATTACTTTATAAACTCGGCGACTATCTTTCCAAGCCAGCCGATCCATACAACGATTTTGAGCCGGTTGACAGCTCTGCGGCGGCTATTGGAGCGCAGGGATTGTTGCGGCTTGGAAAATACCTTGAAAACAGCGATCCTGAGAATGCCCGCTTATACTTTCAGGCTGGTATGACAGTTTTGAATACCTTGCTCGAAGAACCCTATTTAAGTACAAAGCCTAATCATCAGGGACTGATCCTTCATTCTATCTACCATCAGCCAAACGGGTGGGATTATATTCCCAAAGGATCGAAAATTGCCAATGGCGAATCGAGCATGTGGGGCGATTATCATGCGAGGGAGCTGGCTCTTTATATTCAGCGAATCATTGATGGAGGAAAATACTATACATTTTTTAATTGCCTGGGATAATGACCGCACCGATCACAGATCTTTCAAAACTTTGCATTCACACCATCACCACTAAACCATGGGCGATTGAGAAATCTGCAGAAGAATTTGGTAAGATAGGAGTGAAGGGCATATCGGTTTGGCGCGATACCCTGCAGGGCCGAAATATTCCCGGAACCGGTGATATGATCCGTTCCAACGGTTTGACGATTGTCAGTCTCGTTCGTGGAGGGTTCTTCCCTTCCGCAAATACGACAATTCGCCAAAAAGCCATCGACGATAATCGGCTGGCGATTGATGAAGCGGCGGCGTTAGGGGCGCCCATGGTGGTCCTTGTCTGCGGTGCCGAACCGAAAATACCGCTTTCGCAATCGCGTGATCATATTAAAGCGGGGATTGAATCCTTATTGCCATATTGCGAAGCCAATAATGTAAAACTCGCCATAGAGCCGTTACACCCGATGTATGCGGATACCCGCTCGGCGATCAATACACTCGGGCAAGCCAATGACATGGCCGAATATTTTGATTCTAAATATGTCGGCGTGGCTGTGGATGTATATCACCTTTGGTGGGATCCGCATCTGGAACAAGAGATTTACCGCTGCGGCGAACATGGTAATTTGTACGCATTCCATATCTGCGACTGGCTCAGCCCAACGGTAGATATGTTGAACGACCGCGGCCTCATGGGGGATGGATGTATCGATATCAAAACGATCAGAGGTTGGGTGGAGAAGGCAGGGTTTGACGGATTTAATGAGGTAGAAATATTTTCAAATAAGCATTGGGCGGAGGACCAGCATGGGTTTTTACAAAAAATCCAGAGTGCTTATTTGGAGAAGAGTTGAAGGAAAAGGATTGAATGAGATTGAAGGAAAAAGATTGATACGAGATTGAAAAAACTAGAACCCAGAACCCAGAACCGAGTACCCATTGAACTATTGAACTAACAGATATGAAAGAGCACAAAATAGGTATCATAATGAATGGCGTCACAGGCCGGATGGGTACTAATCAACACCTGATGCGGTCGATCGTGGAAATCATAAAACAAGGCGGCGTGCAAGTCGGTCCCGAAGAAGTGATCATGCCTGATCCGGTATTGGTGGGAAGAAGCATGGCCAAGCTGGAAAAATTGAAGCTTTTGTCAGGCATCCGGAAGGCGACAACCAACTTGGACGAAGTGCTGAAGGATCCGAATTACCAGATTTATTTCGATGCCCAAACAACCGGACGACGAGCCGATGCCGTGAAAAAAGCTGTTGCTGCAGGCAAACATATTTATTGCGAAAAGCCGGTAGCTACCGAAACGAAAGTGGCGCTGGAGTTATACGATATTTGCCGAAAGGCAGGGGTGAAGCACGGCGTTGTTCAGGATAAACTCTGGTTGCCCGGGATGCTGAAACTGAAGAGGCTCATTCAGAATGGATTCTTTGGTGAGATACTTTCCGTAAGGGGTGAATTTGGCTACTGGGTTTTTGAGGGCACTACCATTGCTGCACAGCGCCCTTCGTGGAACTACCGCAAAGAAGACGACGGTGGCATCATTGTCGATATGCTTTGCCACTGGCGCTATGTGCTCGACAACCTTTTTGGCAAAGTGAAATCTGTTTCCTGCAAGGGTGCCACACACATAAAAGAACGTGTCGACGAGCAGGGCAATACGTATAAATGCACTGCCGACGACGCAGCCTACGCCACGTTTGAATTGGAAGGAGGAGTAATCGCCCATTTCAATTCATCCTGGGTGACGAGGGTAAAGCGCGATGATTTATTGACCATCCAGGTTGATGGTACCAAAGGTTCTGGCGGTGGCTGGCCTAAGGGAATGCTACATTCAGCACTACGGTAATACGCCAAAACCAGTCTGGAATCCGGACATTGCCCAGCCAATCGATTTTCAGGGAGGGTGGGCAAAGGTTCCCGAGCAGGAGCCGTATGAAAATGCGTTCAAAGCCCAGTGGGAATTGTTTTTGAAACACGTGGTAAAAAACGACCCATTTCCATGGGATATGAAAGAAGGCGCCAAAGGAGTACAGCTTGCCGAGAAGGGCCTTGAAAGCTGGGCGAAAAGGGCTTGGGTAGATATTGAGGAAATTTGAAAAACAGGCAACAAACTTCTACTACCACAAAAAAAGAGCCTAAAATTATGCCATATAAAAAAAAAGAAAAAAATAATAATATTATATATATATATATGTTATTTTATATATATCTCTGTTGGGGTAGGCGCACTATATATTTATTTATTCATTATGTATATAAAAATTATAAAAAAAAAAAAAAATATATTATCTCTCATAGAAATACAAATAAATAAATCAATCTATTTAATAATTAATATGATAGTATATCATAAAAAATAATGGATGACCAATTCATCTTATCACAATATTATAGATAAGTATATTAAATATACAAACACTGGATCATATAGTTTCTATAAAATAAAAAAAAAAATTAAAATAAAGAAATAATTATAATACGCACTGCTGGCTGTTAGAGAAAAATTATTATTCAACAAAATATATAGTAAAAAAAATAGGAAGTGCAGAATATAATTTATTT
The DNA here is from genome assembly GCA_034523095.1 of Cyclobacteriaceae bacterium. Classification (GTDB taxonomy): domain Bacteria; phylum Bacteroidota; class Bacteroidia; order Cytophagales; family Cyclobacteriaceae; genus JAAUQL01. The sequence goes on from JAXHKU010000034.1 coordinate 77,151, forward strand.
ATAATTATACGTAATAATTATACTTATACATATATATATTTAATATATAAAAATACAATCAAAAATAAAAATATTTTATTATAAACACCAAAAGAATCCATAATATAAAAAATGCATGCGGAAACAATATGACTCTTCCCAATATTATATCACAGTATCAATTTACATAATATTTATTAAGGATATCAAAAAAAAAAAAAAAATTAAAATTAAAATATGAAAACAGCACTCATCACCGGAGGATCAAGAGGGATCGGATTAGGTATAGCCCTTTGTCTGGCGAAGGAAGGTTATGACCTCGCCATCAATGGTGTAAGGGAGGAATCGCTCGTTAAGGAGACTCTGGCAGAATTACGATCTCATGGGATAAAAGTGATTTATTGCCAGGGAGATATCAGTACAGAAAATGGCCGAAAGTCCATGGTTGAAAAAGTGAAGAGAGAATTCGGTCAATTGAACGTGCTGATAAATAACGCGGGTGTGGCGCCGAAAGAGCGCAACGATATACTCAAAGCCACGGAAGAAAGCTTCGACTACGTGATCGGCACAAATTTAAAAGGGACCTATTTCCTCACGCAATCCGTGGCCAACTGGATGGTGGAGCAAAAACTGGCGAATGATGATTATTCAGGATGTATTGTCACGGTTTCGTCCATTTCGGCTACGGTGGCCTCGGTCAACAGGGGTGAATATTGTATCGCCAAGGCAGGGCTGAGCATGGTGACGCAGTTGTTCGCTGCAAGGCTGGGCGAATACCAGATCCCGGTTTATGAAATACGCCCGGGAGTCATTGCGACGGATATGACCGCGGGGGTAAAGGCAAAGTACGATGCTATGTTTGAAAACGGACTCGCTGTGCAGTCGCGATGGGGTTTGCCGGATGATATAGGTAAAGCCGCTGCTGCACTGTGTCGTGGAGATTTTCCATATTCCACGGGTCAAGTCATCATGGTAGATGGAGGCATGACGATTCAGCGCCTTTGATTGCGTCATTGCGATGAATCGCCCGCCTTTCAGGGCGATGAAGAAGCGATCTCCCGCCAGAACAGGAGATCGCTTCGTGCCTCGCGATGACGGATAGGTAATACATATTATATTAGAGAGGATTAAAACTTAATACCCAAATTATGAAAGACAAAAAAGCAAAAACATGGCGAATATTAAGCGCGGCGGCCATCGTGCTGACGTTGCTGGTATTTACGCCGCTTGTCATTCCGCAAGGAAAATTCAGACCTGAATTATTAGGAATGCCTTACTCGCTATGGACTACTTACCTGATCACCATTGCACTGGTGGTTCTGACCTATTTAGGCACAAAAGTGCATCGCACAGATGAGGAGGTAAAGCCATGACATTCTGGATCATCGTACTCGGACTGGTTTATGCCGGTCTGTTGGTTTTCGCTTCGTTGAAATCGTATAAGAAAGGCCGCTCCGTGGAGGACTTCATGCTGGCCGGATCCAATATTGGTATTATCCTCGGAGTGCTTACTTACGCCGCTGCGTTATTCAGCACATTCACCTTCCTGGGTATGCCCGACCTTTTCAGACGTCACGGAATCGGCGCCTGGATATTTCTCGCATTATCGGATGGCGCCATGGTATTTTTCATCTTATGGTTCGGATACCATATTCGCATGAAAGTAAAGCATATGGGTTTTCGCGGTGTGGCGGGGTTGATTTCCAATTGCTATGGAAATAAATGGGCCGGATACATCATCTTTCTCACGGCGTTCATCTTCCTCATTCCCTACGTCGGTATACAGATTCAGGGAATCACCATCTTCATGGGAGCTGCATTTCCCGGCCTGATGCCCTCACTGGGCTGGTCAGTCGGTATCGTCGTGATAATGCTGGTTTATAGTGAAATCGGCGGACTGAAAGCGATCGTGTACAGCGATGCCATTCAGGGACTGTTGCTGCTCGTTGTGTTGTGGATTATTGGCGCATCATGCCTTAGTAGTTTTGGAGGTGTCGAGGCGATGTTCGATCAGATCGAAGAAGATAATGTGGCGCTGCTTTCCACGCCCGGACCTGAGGGCTTATTCACGGCGCAGTTTTTCCTTGCCTCGACCATTGCCATCATTATGATTCCCGTTACGCAACCACAAATGACGACGCGTTTGGTTGTAATGAAAAGCATGAAATCCATGCACCTGATGGCGGTGGCTGTTGGTGCATTTGCTATCGTGGTGATCACTCCGACCATCTTTATCGGCATGTATGGAGCATCATTTCTTAAAGAATCACTGGCAGGATTGTCCGTTCCCGAGCAGGCCAATGCATTTTTCAGAGAGGTCTTTTTGTTGAGACAGCCACCTTTTGTAGGAGCGCTTGCCTTAATAGGATTGATCGCGGCGGGACTTTCCACCACCAATGCGCAGATATTTGCGCTCGGGTCTGAAATCCGTGGGTTACTGCACATTGATGAGAAGAAAGCATTTCGCATAACCAAAATCAGCATTTTTGTTTTTGCACTCATCGCCCTTGCTTTTTCCGAACTGATACAAGACCAGATAGCCATGCTGGCACGAGTGAGTTTTGCCGGAACGGCTCTGATGGGCCCAATGATCCTTCTGGGTATTTTAAGCGACAAGAAGGTGCCGACCCTGATTATACCCGCATCATTTGTGGGATTGGTGATATTTCTGCTTTCATTGGGTGGTTTCATCCCTTCAGGCTATTTTGGGATTCGCCTCGATCTGGCACTTTTCATTTTATTGTCATTGGTGGCAGTCCTAAGTTATTGGTTGGGCAAAAATCAAACGGCCTCAGCATGATCCTGAAAGCTCTTTTTTGCATCGTGGTATTATCCATGGTTTACGTTTCTACGGAAAGGCGACCTGCAGTCACACAGTTGGAAAATGGTCTTTTTTCCATCAGTCACGAGAACGTATCCTTTCTTATCAATCCGGCTATTGGCGCCAGGGTTATTTCTGCGAAAGTTGGCCAGAAGGAACTGCTTCTTCAGGAGCGCAATGAATTGTTGAATTGGGGGGCGACCTTTTGGCCGGCACCTCAGCGTGACTGGAACTGGCCACCACCACAGGCTTTTCAGTATGGTGAATATGTGCCTGAAATAAAGGGAAACCGACTTATTCTGACAGGTGCGACCGATCCTAAACTCGGATTGCGTGTGGTGAAAACATTTTCATTTGATGAAGTCAAAAACTGCCTTGAAATAGAATATCAGATTATCAATGAATCTGATTCCGTGGCGAATGTAGGACCATGGGAAATTGTCTGCGTACCGGCTGCCGGATCCAAAGTGTTTTTGTCGCTGGGCGCAGAACCCGAAAATGTAAACAGTTCCCTGGCGTTTGAGAACCATGCGGGCATTGGGTGGTTTGATCATGATTCAGCGGATTTACTACCTAACCAGAAACTTTTCAACAACACACCGGAAGGCTGGCTGGCGCACATTAACCGAGATGGCATTTTGTTCATAAAAACTTTTGAAGTAATACCGGCTGGTGAGCTTGCCCCCGGACAGGGAAATGCGGAGGTGTATGTGAGCAAAAAATTTGAATACATCGAGCTGGAAAACCATGGGAAATTCGCACATCTGAAGCCGCAGGAATCGCTTCACTATAAAGTTCGTTGGTTTATGTCCGAATTGCCGGCTGGGATTTCATCCTCAATCCTTTCTGATGAATTGATTGATCACGTTCGATCTGTAACAAAGTAGGAGATACCATTGCAACATCTAAAAGGTTATTATTTTCACCATCTGGTCGTAGGTTAAGCTTGTTTGCCGTTTTGGTGCCGCATGACCGGACGGATCCCTTCGTCGCCCTCTTCGCGATGACGAGGTTATTGTTTGGTGAGCACCAGTTGCGCAAGATTGAGGCAATAACCAGTCTAAAACCGGCCAAGGCCCTTTCGACCTACTTCTAAATTCTTAATTCATTTGTTCTAATGATCTTAATTCAGTTTCTGTGCAGCTATCAGCCATCAGCTAACAGTTCTCTGTGTGTCGCGCTGCTCATTTGCTCTTTCTAAATTCCTCTGACTTTTTGCGGAAATATTCTAATTCCTGCTCTATGCTCTTTTCCTTTATAGCAAGGGAGACCCTGTCGCGCTGTTGTCGCATGAACGCAACGGCATCGAATTTCTTTTTTGTTTTAACTTCAGTTTTCATAATCCATTAATTCCTTTGGTGACCGAATCTCAAGCATATGCATTCCTGCTCTCAGGTTTACAGAATTTTATCCCCTTATCCGTTTTAAGTTCACTATAGGTTTAAAGTTCCAACTGACTAAAACATCGGCTTTACTGACAGTCGTTATGGCAATATGCCGGCAATCTGCCCGGCTAGTTTCTCCAACTACCTTTTCAGCGATGTACTGTTCTGCAAGTTCGATGGAGTCTTTAGTCAATTTAACAAACTCCAACCGGTCTGTAGGAAGCGATTTAAAAAAGGTGGTTATGGCTGCTGGCGCATAAATCAATTCTTCCTCAAGCAGGTCGGAGATAATCAGTGTCATCTCACCCCGAAAGACCTTGTCAAAGAACACCTTTGTAAATAAATCAAATTCGATGTCATACATTCCACCAACTACCGATGTGTCAATATACACGCGTTGAATCATTCTTAAATTTACAACTTTTAAAGATCTATGCTTCCAGATTGTCTGACATTTATTCCGATCAACTTTAAACGTAGTAATCAGGCAGTTCAGGACAGCGAAGAAGCAATCTGCCGATTTGGTGCCGGATAACAGGCAAATCGCTTCGTCGTGCCTTCACGCGATGACGTGTTTATTGTTTGGTGGCCCGAGTCGTCGCTGGATTTTTGGCAATTCTCCATTTCCTAAAATCGGCCAAAGCCCAATACGGCCACACTTCTAAATTCTTAATTCAATTGTTCAAATGTTCTTAATTCAGTTTCTGTAAGTATCTTTGTTCCAACCCAAACCATTTTTCGATGAAGAAATTACTGACTTTTTCCTTATTAATGCTATCGACACTCAGCATTGTTTTCGCCCGAACATATTCTGTATCATCTCCTGATGGACACATCGTCTATGAAGTCGCCATTGCCGAAAAGATCACATTTGCGGCATTTTATAATGGAAAGACCATTATCCACAATTCCGAATTTGGTCTGCAGTTCAGCCAGTCGCCTTATCTGGGCGCCAATATGATCGTGGCCGATGAAAAGCGGATTACCGATCAATGAATCTTGGAAACCTGTAGTTGGGCAATATGCCAGCGTGTTAAACCATGCCAACGAACTGACGCTGATGCTCCGTGAGAAAGCATTTCCCGGCAGAGAGCTTCAACTGGTATTGCGGGCTTACAACGACGGCGTGGCATTTCGATATATTATCCCAGAATCATTCAGGAACTTTGGTCCCACGATCCCGCTGGTCGAAGAGATCACTAATTTTACCTTCACCGCAGATCATGCAGCATGGGCGGCAAATTATCTGGATCCTATACCACCCATCAGGAGTCGGAATTCAATAAAATCCCATTGAGCTCCATCAGTCAAAAAGATATCATCGGCATGCCGCTGCTCGTTCAGATCTCAACTGATTTATACGCCGCAATAACGGAGGCCGATCTTACTGACTGGGCGGGAATGTACCTCGGTGTGAAACACGACTACAAGGCCGGGGAGGCAGTAACATTGAGCACCCTTTTATCACCATTACCCAATTCAAAAAATAAAGTGATCGTGACACCCGGGAGCCCTTCGCCCTGGCGGGTGATCATGATCGGAGAAAAGCCGGGTGATCTCATTCAATCCTCCATTCTTGAAAACCTCAACGATCCATGCGAGATCAAAGACCCTTCATGGATCAAGCCCGGCATCAGCGCGTGGGATCATTGGTGGAGCGGCGAAGTAAAAATGGATATGGAAACCATTTTCAAATACATCGATCTGGCTGCCGACATGGGCTGGGAATACATGATCATCGACTGGCATTGGTATGGCGATCCGATCGACTTTTCCAACGGTGAAGTGGGCAAGAAAGGGCTCGACATCACCAAGCCGGCGCCACAACTTGACATGCCAAAAATCCTCGATTATGCCAAAGGTAAGAAGGTAGACCTGCTGCTCTGGATTTTTTGGGGAACATATGGACAATCAACTGGAAGAGGCTTTTGCACTGTATGAGAAATGGGGTATAAAAGGAGTGAAGATCGACTTTATGGCACGCGATGATCAGGAAATGGTGAACTGGTACCACAAAGTGGTGAAGACAGCAGCAGCCCACAAGCTTACGGTAGATTTTCATGGCGCCTATAAGCCTACCGGAGGGACGAGAACTTATCCAAACCTACTTACACGGGAAGGAGTGATGGGAAATGAATACTCCAAATGGTCGACACGGATTACACCCGGAACACACAACCACCCTGCCGTTTACCAGGATGCTTGCCGGCCAGATGGATTTTACTCCGGGGGCCTTTTTGAATAAGGCCATGGGTCAGTTTCATACAGCCATTCCCGCCGAAGTTATGGGTACACGATGCAATCAACTCGCCATGTTCGTGATCTACTATAGTCCGCTTACTGTGGCCTGTGACCACCCTGATAATTATAAAAACCAGCCAGGAATTGAATTTCTGAAGGAAGTACCTACCATATGGGATGATACTAAAGTTCTCAATGGCAGTGTGGGAGAGTATATCACCATGGCACGAAAGAAAGGCGAGCGATGGTATCTGGGAGCTATGACTAACAGCGAAGCGCGATCTTTGGAAATTGATTTCAGTTTTCTAGGTGAAGGCAAATGGGAATTGCACTATTTCAAAGATGCCGCCGATGCCAATGTCAATGCCACTCACCTGGATATTGGTGTGCAGAAGTTAACATCCGCTGACAAATTGAAAATCGATATGGCTCCGGGTGGAGGCTATGCTGGGTATTTTGTGAAGAAATAGCATATTATTCAAAGCGCATTTTGTAATTTCAACATACAAATAAAAAACATGAATATATTTCACATCACACTTCAACGAACTAGATATAAATCGGGTGATTATTCGAAAAGTAAACCTAAAAGAAAAAAAAGTATTAAATAAAAAGGACAAAAAAAATAACAGAATTGCCAGAACGTTTATGCAAAAGGGAGAAATTGAAACTACTCAATGAAACAACCATTGGAAAACATTTTAATATTTCTTTCCAAAAATTACATAACGAACTGGGTGGGAAAAAAAGTCGCTGGGGCGCCAACTGGTGGAAAAGATGGTGGTAAAAGTTGAACACAAGCGGAAAATATATATGGCATAATATTACCAATAAGACATTAATATGGAAATAAAAAAAAAAGAAAATGAAAAGGGAGTAAGGATAAAAGTCTAACCAAAACAAAGGTAGTATGTGCAGAAAAAAATTATATCTTACATGATATATCTAAAAAAAAATAAATAAAAATATATTTATAATATATCAGAAACCAAAACTTTATATTGATATGAGAAAAAAAAAAAAAAGAAAAAAATATTATATAATTAAAAAATAAACAAATATTATAAAAAATAAATAAAATTAAAAAAAAATTTAGAAAAAAAACAAAAAATATTTTTTGAGAAGTTCACTATAAACCCAAATAAAAAAATGAAGAAGCGTCTAATGCTGATTTTTTCAGTCATTTTGATTACTACCTGCGTTATTGCGCAGGATGTTGCTCCAATCAATGTGCTTGTATTTACCAAAACCAAAGGCTACCGGCACGAATCTATCTCCAGCGGCGTGAAATGTATGTGGGAGCTGGGCCTGAAATACAAATGGAATGTAACCGCCACCGAAGATGCCACCCTGTTCAATGAGGCCTTCTTGAGTAAATTTGATGTGGTTGTATGGCTCAACACAACCATGGATGTGCTCGATGACCAACAGCAGGAAGCATTTATAAAGTATTATCGATCCGGAAAAGGCTATGTGGGTATTCATGCCGCCGCCGATACGGAATATGACTGGCCGTGGTACGGAGATTTGGTAGGCGGCGCCTGGTTCAAAGGCCATCCACCAACACAACTTGCCACACTGGTTATTGAAGACACGAATCATCCATCCATGGATATTTTTAAGGCGATGGGTGTAAAAACATGGACTGTTACGGATGAATGGTATGCACACAAGGCGAATCCGAGGCCTCATGTTCACGTATTGATGACATTGGATGAAAGCACCGTAAAGGATTTGGGGCAAAACCCAGATCCAAAACGCGTACTTATGGAAGGCGACCACCCGATGGCATGGTATCATGAAATGGATGGCGGCAGGGCTTTTTACACCAATCGTGGACATACTCCTGAATCTTTCGAAGATATTGTTTTAAGAGAGCACTTCCGCGGCGGCATCGAATGGGCTGCCGGCAGGGTTAAGTAATATGGGTGAGTTGCCCTGAAATTATTGAAATTCAGGGCAACTCCATTTTCCACGATGGATGTTGTGTGCATCCGATTTATCATTTTTTATTGTTCTTGTTTAATTTTTAAAAACCTGAAATGAAAACTTTTTCACAATTACTCGCGGTTCTGATGCTTGTTGCAGGCTTGCAGTCAGCCACAGGACAAACCATTAGTCAGGTATTGAACAAGCGGGTTGATGCGCTCAAAGCCCAGTCCGACAAGGAGCGCGTATTCATCATTTCCGACCGTGATCTATACTCGCCGGGAGAGGATGTATGGCTCACTGCAATGGTTTATGATATCTTTTCGCCTGCGTTGTCTAACCTGTCCGCAAGCGTTTATGTGACGGTATATAATAGTGATCAGGCAGAAGTATTCGGCAAAAATTTTCCAATGGTAAATGGTATAGCCTCCGGATCATTGACACTTCCGGACGACATTCCAGACGATGTTTATTATCTTAAAGGAGAAACTTCACTGTCAGGAGGGCCGGGATGGTATTTCAAAAAGATTATCGTAAATCAAAAATCTGTAGCTCCGTTCGTGGTTGAGGCGACCATGGCGGATCAACTATTTAAGCCGGGCGAGGAAATTAGTATGACGGTTTCCTTTAAGGATTATTATAATGAACCAATCCCGAACATAAGCTATCAAATCGATTTTTTTGACGGAGATAAAAAGCTCACCGAACTATCAGGAAAGATTAAAAAAGAACTAAGCGCAATTGTCAAGTTCAACGTGCCGCAAACATTAGCGTCGGGCTTGTTGAACTATCGGATCACCGCCAATCAGAAGACCAGAGAGGCAGTACTTACCGGACAATTGAAGACAATCTCCGATAAAATCTTTGTAGAGTTCTTTCCGGAGAGCGGAAAACTTGTTGATAATATTCAGACAAACGTGCGATTTTATGCCTACGACGCCGCCGGACAGCCGGTCAGGGCGAGTGGCAGCCTGATGGCGCGGGATGTGAAATTGCTTCCCGTAGCTTCGAATTCGCATGGATTGGGCACCTTTTCGTTGACACCGAATGCGACAGCAGAATACACCCTTCAGCTCGATCTGCCCGAAGTGGGAATTATGGATTTCCCATTGCCCGTTGTACAGCCACAGGGGATGACGCTCCAGTTCGGTTCTTCATCTGAAAAATCAGTCTCCGGGCTCATCAAAAGTAATTTTCCATCCGAAACTTCCTCGATACTGATCGCTGAATCCAATGGTGCTATTATTCATCTATCAGAACAAAAAGTGGGCGCTGAATATCCGATGACGATAGACATCTCAAAAGCCCAGGGCAACATAATCCATTTAATTTTATCAAGTGCCGACGCGGATATTCTGGCCGAGCAGTTGATTTTTACCGGTGGCATGAACATTGTGGAGCAACTGGCGCCGGTCAACAGCCAGGAATTTGTGAGGGGAAAGATGGTGTATGAATTAGCCAGTCCGACCGGCACAACGGTGATGAGCGCCGTAAACCAACCATGGGTTTTGAGCAATCTTTTCAACCAGCAGCCGTGGTTGATGGGTTATCCGTACGATTTAATGCAACAGCCAATGTATCAGTCTGAGAGTTTCCTTTCGGGAATTATGGATGAACAATTATTGAAGGAGTATTTAATGTGTTATACACCCAGCCTGTTCAGTTGGGATAAAGTGCTAAATTCCCAGGGAGGTCAGGCAGTTTATAAACCGTCAAAGTTAGTGGCAGCTAACAGAGCATTGCTGGATAAAATCAAGATCCATGGCATTGAGAGCAGAGCAAACGATATGGTTCAACACACGAATATGAATGCGTCATCCTACTTTATTATTTCAAATCCCAAATTCCTTACTGCACTGTACGAGCAAAAAACAGAGAAAATTCCATCTTATTTAAAAATGCTTCAGAGTGGTACGCCGCTGATGGAAGTGATTCAGACAATAAAGCCCTATAAACTTGAGGGAAGCAATATCGTGTTTTTTGGTACGCGCCCCCTCCTTTCCCAGCAACTCGTTAATTGCTCAAGGCGGAGCGCTGATCGCCATCGATGGAGTGAACCGTGGCACGGATGCTTCTATCCTGAGAAAAACATCAGTTCTTTTGATGTAGCTAAAATTGCTGTTAGTACCAATCCAATTGATGTACAACGCTACACCGGGCTTAATTCTGTGGGGGTAGTTGAAATATGGCTGAAAAAGGGTCAGGCTTGAGGATACATCATCAAAGAAAGTGTCTGATGACGATGCGTTATTCACACCGGTGAGCCATGATAAAAACGGCAATCCCAATGCTGACTACCGCGGCACCCTGCATTGGCACAGAGGCAGTGCAGGGGCTAATGAAAAATGGCAGCAACAATATTTCAATTCTGACCTGCTATCGTCAGTTGTGGTGCGGTTTTATCACATTCCAACCAATGGGGTTCCAATACTTTTTCAGGATAGCTACAAGGTTGATCCGAAGTAAACCGAATTGGTCACCACAATTTCTTTAAAGCCTTTTTGAGATGGTCAAATGATTCCGACAATTCGCCGGAGAAGGCCTCCAATTTGTCTTCAGCCTGATCTTTCCGCTGATCCAGTTGTTTTTTCAAGGACTCAATATCCTGCAATCGATTTGCCTTCCAATCTTCATATTCCGACTGCATACGATCGGCAGTACCTTTGAAGTGGGCTTTTTGAATGTCCATTTCTGTCCTGAACTTATCGAGATTTTCCTTCATTTCCAGTTCGATCTTTCCCGTGGTTTTTTTTGCTTTATCACTGAGATGCGCAAAGAAGACTTTTGCCCGTGCCTCGTAATCATCCAGCGCCTTGGATATTTTATGCGATTCAGTTTCAAATTCAGTGTATGAAAGATCATAATCTGCCTCGAGTAAATCCAGCAACTCCTGCGAACTCTCCTTCAATTCATCAACTTTTTCTTCACCGGTCTGCTCTATTTCGTGGGCGTATTTCTTTATCAGCGCGGCAATTTTTTGCTTTTTGACCTTATAGAGCTCCCTGAACTCACCACCGCTTTTCTTTACTTTTTCTTCCAATTCATCAAGCTCAGCTTTTAGGTCTCCAAGGATGTTTTTTTTGTTGGCAGTTTCCATGTGTATTTTGTTTAATGATTATGTGTAATGTCGCTAAGGCCTTGATTTATTTCATTGAGCTTGCCTCAACACTATTCTCAGGATTTAGCGAATGATTAGTTCATTCCTTCTTTATTGGCAGCTTCCAATTTTTCCTGCTCACGAATCTCTTTCAGATTTTCTTCCTGCATTCGCCGCATTTTCTTCTTGTTATTGACTGCGCCAATGCTGCTGACTACACCGCTCAGGAACGTTTTTGTCCAATAATTGAATATCGCTCTTTTTTCGTCTCTTTCGAAGAATACGTCACCTTTTCTTAGAACGAAATTATTTGGGTTATTGGTTTTAATAATGAAGGTATTTGCAAAAAAGGAACCCAACGCCTGCCCAAATCCTCGTGTCGTTTCCGTTTCGCGGTTGATAAGTGCAATCCTTAGCCCCTTGTAGTAGAATTTCATTTCACCATAACTGTATTGTTCATTGGCCTTGGCCGACATGAGGATTTTGTGGTTCATGCCACCGGTGATCCGCACGGCAGCATTGGGGATCATAATCCTGTTGAATTCCATGAGATCGAGGGAATCAACGACTATTCCATACTGATGGATGTTTTCTGCATTTTGCATGTCGAATTGAAAATCTGCCTGAAGTTTCCGACCCAAATCGATCGGCTGTGGCTTCTATATTAATCCTTGGGTTAAGAGCTATTTGTATCGAATCATTGGTCGCATTCTCTATCCGGGCATTAATATCCTGCATGAATATTTCTCCTGGTGTTTTGGCCTTTTCAGCGTGTTCCTGATAAGTCACGTACCCGTTATTCATGTGTATCGAATCCAATATCAAATGTGAAATTGAGCTTTCTAAGGTCGGTTTGCGGAAGGTTTTTCGCTGCCATTCAGGGAATTCTATCGCGCTTATCACGGAAGCCGAGAATCCTGAAATTGTCCATATCAACAGCTCGGCTGATAAAACGCTTATTGTTTATAATAGAGAGAAAATCGACGCCGAGCATGGTAATGGAATCATTCTCCAACTTCAGCCAGGTTGACTGGTAACCTACCTTTGGCGCGTACTCATATTTTCTAGTGAGCGGTTCCATTTTCAAACCGGTAACACGTATGGTTGAATCTTTCGAACTCACCGAAGCTGACTGCAGTGAAATGGCATTTAACCCACTGGGCAATACGTACCGCACACTCCGGATTTTGGCTGAAATTTCATCAGAATAGAACAACCTGGATGAATCATTCATTTTATCCGGGGATAACTTTACACCACGTGCCATGAAATCAAGGTACGGCACTTTGATTTTTGGTTTATCATCATAAGTGAAGTCAACGGCCAGAGATCCATCAGTAATGGAAATCCGGCCAATATCCAGTTGATTGATAAGAGCGGTATCGAGGGGGAAAGTTTTCGCGGAAGGATTGACCTGTTGCCTGGTTTTCCTGACATTTCCAACGAGTTGAAAGATGGGGTTTGAAAAAGAAACGTCCCTGATCCGAAGTGTTTTATTCTGAGTCAGGTGGGCGAAAACAAAACCCTTCATATCAAACCGATCGGTTTTGAATTTCCAAGTATCAGCTTCAGGGTCGCTTTTTGTATTTCCGGTGGCATAAATTCCATCCATATAAATATCTCCGGATGCCGTCGCTACGCCAAACCTGTTGACACTGATGAAATCGGTTTTCTGCGGATAAAAAACACTCAGATATTGGCCTTTCAGCACGATATCATTGGAGAAAAGAAAGCGTTCCGGAATCAATATACTCGCTGTGTCGAGTTGAAAATCATCAATGACCAGATCCAATTCTTTAATCGCGAGTTGCATGGAATCTGTCCTTGTCTTTTGATGATATTCTACTCGTGCTTCATGGATTTCCAGCGAACTGAATTCAATGCCACTCAACTTACCACGCAGGAAAACCGGCATAAATCCAATATCCAGACTCGATAGTTTTTTTTGTTCGCCTTCCACAAGAAACAGCGATGCTTTTGGCCTGGTGACGATAATCTTTTCACCTTCATAATAGGTGTCGTAGAGGAGTCGCTTGAGATCTATGCCGACAAAACTGATAGAAGGGACATCCAGATTATACCTGTTGCCTGTCACAAAACCGAATGGTCTCACGAGCATATTGCCGATCGACATGGTGGCTGTGCTGTCGCGCCATTCCACGTTGCCCAATCGTATAAAATGACGCTGCTCATTCATCATGTGCGTGTAATTACTGATGGACAATTTGGTGAGTTTCCCAAAGGCAAATTGATTTATGGGTTTCGGGCTAAGTAAATGATCTACTGCAACATTCTCCAATACCAAGGCAAAATCATCTGTGGAAAAGATCGGCAGATTGTTCTTGCGGACCTCCAGTATTGAGTTGTGGAGACTGAGATATTTGATATTTATATCAGGCAATGGACTTTTTACAGAATCAGAGTTTGATTTGGTTGCGTGCAGATCTTTCAATTCAACAAATTGGCGATCACCCTCAAGGATGAGTGTATCAACTCGGTAGGCATGCATAAAAACAATGGAATCCTCATTGAATCCTGTGACCCTCAACTTAGTAAAACTCAACGAAACCGAATCTGGAAAAGCAGCGCCTTTCAGGGCAGCCTTCATGCCCGATACTTCCATTAGATTTCGGTTGGTATTTAGAAGTAGTTGTTCCGATTCGATGGCCAGTTCTCTGGCTTCATAACTGATCGCTCCGGTCGAAACATCCAATTGTGCTCCGGCAGAGGACGCTCCTTGAATAATCCGTGAGGCTGTCGATCATCATATTTTTAAGATTCAGGTTGATGGTGCTGACGGCTATGCTTTTTAAATCCGCGTTTGGGTAATTGGCTCTTATGGAAATCCGGCCATTTTTAATATGTAAATCCTCCACGTGAAACAACGAGCTGATTATTCTTACTTTCTTATAAACCCCAAACAAGTCAGAAGGCGAAAAATGACCCTTTGGGGTGGCGGCTTGAGTTTGCTGAATGGATAAGTCCGGATTTTCGATGTATAACTCATCAATGGAAAATGTATCTGATTTGATGGCTTTCAGTATATCAAATCCTGTGACAACCGCATATGGTAGGGTCGCGCTGATGTCGCCATGGGTATTTTTTTGATTCACCGACAGGTCGGCGATCTTTATTTGGTTTAATTGCGATGTTATCGAAAACTCACCTACGTGGAAGGAGGTGGAACTGTCGGGCAAGCATATGCCGGAAGTCCCTGATCATGAGATCAACCTTGTCAAAGGACAATCCGCTACCGACGCCGGAAGTAATCATTGTGTCAACAACAATATTAGATATAAGCGCGCTGACATTTTCTACTGAATATTTCGTCGTTTCCTCCTGATCCGGCAAACTGAAGGATGCCCCGGCAAGCTTAAAGTGGTTGATGCTAACTTTGGAATGATGAGCCAGAAGCTGCGGCACTATGGATTTTCCAGGCTTTTTTTTCTGTTGTTTACCCCAATGTTCTATTTGCAGGACGGGTTTGGCGATGGTGATGCTGTCGATAAAAAGTACACCTTCGTTGTAGGCTCGTATAAAATCCACACCCGTCAACCGCAATTCCGGCAAGCTCACCATGAAATCAGCGGCATTTTCAGTATTCCGGGCGGAGCTGTCATAACCATTTATATGTAGGTTTTCAAATCCAGCTTCATTCGTTTTTACTGACGCGTAAAACCGGTCAAATGTCAACTGATGAAGGCTGTCCTTGAGCAGGAATCGTTGATCCCGGAGTTCGATGTAGATATCATCTGTGAACAGAAATTTATCATCGCGCTGATTGGCGGCACTGTCCAACTGGAAATTTTTCACCTCAAAGGTGAGATTATGAATTTCAAAGTTTTCAGTGGTTGTCCCGCTTGGCGCAATATGCCTGAAACTTCCATCCTTTATGATAAAATCGGATATTTTCAGTTCTTTAAGTTGCCCCGAAAGTAGCTGGTACATGTTGCCGGCCTCCATGGTGATCTTACCTGCTGATTGGGTGCTATGGAGTTTCAGCACTTCTATTCTGGGCTTGATGATCGCGATGCCATCTACCCGAAGTCTCTTTTCAAAAAGTATAGACCAAAAATCATGTACATCCAGAGTGAGTGTATCTACGTCGGCATTGAAAAGGTAATTTGACTTAATGGAGTCCGGCCCATGCGATTTAACATATCCATCGTTGTATTTGAAATCGAACTTGTGCAGGTAAAACCTGTTCTGATTAACTATAAATCCAATTTTATTCCACGAAACATTATAAAGTCCGTCTGACTTTTCTTGAACCAGCAGCTCAATTTTCTCACCTACAATTTTCCCTACGTAATGGCTGACAAGGTAATTGGCGGAAACTAATGCAATGATCGAAACGCCAGACCAAATGAGATGTTTGCGCCATTTTTTAGTGGTTCTCCAGAATGATTCCCGTACAAGCTTTGAAAAAAGACTCATGCAGTGAAATTAGAAATATTAGTCATACGCCCATTCGTCATGGCAACAATTAACTGATAAATCAAATCGCTGCTTAATGAAAGCATTAATGAAATCCTCTTAAATTTGAAAAAAAAACCATCAATGAAGCAATACCTGAACCTGATGCAACATGTGCTCGACCACGGCGCAAAGAAGGAGGATAGAACAGGTACCGGCACGATCAGTGTTTTTGGGTATCAGATGCGGTTCGATCTGAATGAAGGGTTCCCGCTTGTTACTACCAAAAAATTGCACCTGCGCTCCATCATTCACGAATTGCTTTGGTTCCTCAAAGGAGACACAAACGTGTCGTACCTGCGTGATAATAAAGTGACGATCTGGGATGAATGGGCTGACGAAAACGGTAATCTCGGGCCGGTGTATGGCCAGCAGTGGCGCAGTTGGCCTACTGTGGACGGGGAGGTAGTGGATCAGATAACCAATTTAATTAAAGCAAATCAAAAGTTCACCGGATTCACGGCGGCTCATCGTTAGTGCCTGGAACGTGGGTGAAATTCGAAAGATGGCATTGCCGCCATGTCATGCACTGTTTCAGTTTTATGTTGCTGATGGAAAATTGTCATGTCAGTTGTACCAGCGCAGCGCGGATATTTTCCTAGGCGTGCCCTTCAACATCGCTTCCTATGCTTTGCTTACGCTGATGGTTGCGCAGGTTTGCGATCTGAAACCAGGTGAGTTTATTCATACATTTGGCGACGCACATTTATACCTGAATCATATCGAACAGGCACAACTGCAACTTTCGCGTGAACTCCGGCCGTTACCGAAAATGGAACTGAATACAACGGTAAAGGATATTTTCGGATTCGTCTATGAGGATTTCACGCTTTCAGGGTACGATCCTCATTCGCACATAAAAGCGCCGGTAGCTGTATGACGATGACTCCAAAATCGAATACATTTCTACGGGTGTTGATGCATGGATTTTTTCTAACTTCACTCAATCTCTTTTCCGGCTCCATCGCTTTTCTGGTCCTTAAATTATCGGGCATTTCCATTAATTATGCAGCCAGTGGTATCCTTGCCGCCGTCACGTGTTTGGGGGTTTATTTCCTCATACACAAATTGATGAGTCACATTCAGCCTTCCGTTATGAAAATCGATCACCTTACCATGGGCATCGCCATATTTGTGTTTTCACTCATCTTACAGCCGGCGCTTATTCATCCGTTAACTACCTTATTCGTTGAATCCGAGGACCAACCGCTTATTTTATTGTATGAATTGATTTTGCCGGCTGTGATCAATTCCGCCTGTCTGCTAATGAATCATTTTTTATTGAAGTCAGGTTAGTCCATGCATTCGTTTGTGGATAAGATGGCCGTAATTGAGTTATTCCCATGGAGACCATACTAATTATTGGAGGCCGCGTATTGGCCAGTCCCCTGGTGAATGTTTTTCAAAAGAAGCTCACCAATCGCCATATTAGTCCGGATGTAATTGTGGCATTGAGCTATGGGTTTTTTGTGCTTTTTGCCATCCCTGCACTGTTCATCCTTCAGCCATTTGACTATGACAGTGAGTTTTGGATATACATTGCATTGCTTGGCGTACTCGATGGCTTTGGGAATTATTTTCTTGTGAAATCCCTCCGGACGACCGATTTATCAGTCTTTGGCCCGCTCAATGCATTCAAGCCAGTTTTTGCACTTGCCTTTTCCGCAATACTTCTGAATGAAATACCATCGATCGTCGGGATTTTTGGAGTTGCAATAATCATTGCAGGAAGCTATGTGTTGAGTTATAGGCGGGGTATGGGTTTTTCCGGGTTTAAAACACTTTTCATTGATCGGGGTATTTTCTTTCGCTTTCTGGCAATAGCACTCACGGCCATCGCGGCAGTGTTTTCGAAAAAAACCATCCTCCTTTCGTCGCCATTGGTTACATTTATTTATTGGTCCATCATCGGGCTACCATTGACCATTACCCTCCTGTTGTTCAATAAAGTAAACTGGAAGCAGGAACTTCGGCAAATCGCTGGATATAAGCTGAATTTAGTGCTGCTCTTATTGTGTTTCATGGCGCTGCAGATATTTACCCTGCTTACATTTCAAAAAGTGTTCGTCGGTTATTCCTTGGCGCTGTTCCAGCTATCTGCTGTATTGAGTGTGCTATTTGGAGCACATTTCTTTAACGAAAAGGATTTTGCGGTCAGACTTACCGGCTCTGTCATTATGATAATCGGAACCCTTTTGATTATTTACTATGGATAAAAATACCAAATCCTCAGGTTGGGTACTGAGTATTATAATAATCTTCCTTTTGTTTTCCTGCAAAGTGACATATACGGTGCGAAACCAACAGCAAACTTTGGCAGAGATCGTGGCGATACCGTGTGGTTCAATAAAATCAGAATTGGTGGGTAGGGGCAATTCGAAGTTTGTATTTCGTCAAAAAATCATTGTCGATAGCCCGATTGTATTGTTTGCGGATTCAATAAGGATTCTCTTCAATCAACAATCAGTTCGTTATACCAAAACCAATTTAGGCAAAAACGATTCTGGTGTTTTGAAGTTACTTCATGGAAAATATGATATGGAATGGTTTTTCAATCTTCCTGAAGGTGTATTTGACGGTGATACAATTAGAATTGTTCAGCGTTCATACATTGATTGTGCTAGTGAACTCCATTCTCAGTCGGACCTGATTTATACTTTCAGAAATCCGGTCAGAATCCAGGGAGTGAATGAATTTTAATAATGGAGTTTTCGTTGAAATCGGCCTCCTAAGCCAAATAGGGATGGTCTTCCTATGAAAATGCCGATATTCTTTACTATAATCTGATGAATTACGATTTTTTTTGATTTACTTTGAACCATTAACGACCTACAGGAACAACCTTATTATGGTGCGAGCAGAAAAAGAAGATCCTAATCTTATTACTGTATTTATATGCTTTTTAAGGTCTGGACTAAGGTTTACCAGAACCGATACCAACAACGTGGGATTAGCCTTTATTGAAGAGCTCAAACGGCTCAATCCTGAATTTAAGCCCACTAAAGTCACGCAAACTGAGCGTGATCAGGAATACACTGTAAATGCCTATCCAAAAGAATTCGAACAATTAATCATGACGCTGATCGAGGAATATCGAAAGAAGCATGATTTACCATATCGCCTTAAAAAGGTAATGCCAAAAAGAGGTGGGTTCAAAAAACCGTATGGAGATAATCGATCTTTTGGAGGAAGCAGGCCAGGTAACTATCAAGGTGGAACCAGACCGGATGGAAATCGGGGAAGCGGCAATTCCAGCGATGGTAGTCGCGGAGGATCGTGGCAGGGTGGCAACAGGTCTGAAGGTGGTTATCAGGGCGGAAATAGAACAGGTGGCGGTTATCAGGGAGGTAACAGAACAGGTGGCGGTTACCAGGGTGGAAGCAGACCTGGAGGTGGCGGATATCAGGGTGGCACCAGCCCGGGTGGTGATCGATCAGGTGGTGGTTGGCAAGGTGGCGACCGGCAAGGTAGCGGTTATCAGGGTGGATACAGGCAAGGTGGCGGATACTCCGTCGGGAATCGACAGGGTGGTAACTGGCAAGGTGGCAGCAGGCCTGATGGCGATCGTTCCGGTGGTGGCTACCAGGGTGGAAATCGTCAGGGAGGCTACCAACAAGGAGGCGGATATCCGAGAAGAGATAATAACGACAGAAGCGGATATCCTCCAAGAAACTCCGGCAATGATCAATCAGGAGGCAACGGTCAAAACCGGGGAGATAATCAAGGTTATCTCCCGGGTGGTTATAGGCCTAGGACCTATGGTGATCAAACACCAGGTTCTGAACCCAAAAGAATACGGGAAAACTATTTTAATAAACCGGAAACCCCATCAGCAGGATCGGGTTACAGCACTCCAAACGAAAACGAGAGTAGCAGCGAAAAGCCCAAGCGTCCGAGAAAAGATTCAACAGAGTCTTAGCGTAATATTATTTGGAAGGAATGGTGAACAGTCCGGAAATGACTGGTCATTTGTCAGTAAACTGAATATGCCGGTTTAGGCTTTCTTCCAGTGAAATAATCGTTTCAGTTCTTTCAATACCCTCTATTTGCTGAATTTTGTCATGCAAAACATCCTTGAGGTGTTTCGTGTCCTTGCAGTGTAATTTTATGAAGACATTGTAGTTGCCTGTCGTATAATGGATTTTAACTACTTCTGGAATAAGATAAAGCCGTTTTATCACGGCATCATAGAGTGAGCTCTTTTCCAGATAAATCCCCAAAAATGCCGTAATGTCATAACCGAGTTTGGAATAATCCATTTTTAGCGTCGTGCCCTGAACTATTCCCATCTCCTCCATTTTTCGCATTCGCACATGGACTGTTCCGCCCGATACAAAAACCTTTTTGGCTACCTCAGTATAAGGCATTTTTGCATCTTCAGTGAGTAACGCCAGGATTTTCAAATCAACGTTATCAATATCGTAATTCTTGTTAATTTCTCCAGCAGACATTGCGGTATTTGTAAATTGTACTCGCCAAATATATTAAAAATATAATTGAATAAAGTGTTTCGTGAATTTTTTCCAATAGTATTAATATTTCTTTAGTTTTGTGTCATTGTAGTAAAGGGACTACTGTTCCTTTATTTTCATTTTTGGGTTTATGTTGTTTATTAGTGGGCTTATCAGGAATGATAAGCCACTTTTTTATCATCTAATTTTTGCTTTCTGTTCTCCATTTTGCACTTCTCCGTTATGTCGCGTTTTACCTGAATTTCAAGCCATATATTACCGGGGATATGAGCCCTGAGATTTTCTGGATTTAACATTGATTTTCTGCATTTATACATTGTGTAAAGTCAGGTTTGTTTTTACAAATAAAATTTTATTTTTGCACGACATTTCAAGCGGTAATATTATGTATTGGACATTAGAATTAGCATCATACCTTGAGGATGCGCCTTGGCCGGCAACAAAGGATGAATTGATCGATTTTTCCATCCGGTCTGGAGCTCCGATGGAAGTAGTGGAAAACCTTCAGGAATTGGAGGATGATGGTCAGCCTTATGAAAGTATTGAAGAAATTTGGCCTGATTATCCGACGAAAGATGATTTCTTTTTCAACGAAGACGAGTATTGATTTATAATCCTCGATAGAATCAGGGCGGTAGGTCTACGACATACCGCCTTTGTTATTTTTAAGAATTGCCTGGGCAAAATGCAAATCTTCCGGCGTGGTTATCTTGATGTTGGTGAAATCTCCATCGAATAAGTGAACCATATGACCATTTCTTTCTACCACTGACGCATCATCCGTCAAATCAGGATGAAATTCAACGTTCTCATATGATTCTTTAATCAATTTTACATTGAAAGTTTGCGGAGTCTGTATAAGACGATATTCTGACCTGTTCACCGAATACGTTCGATCAACATCCATGCGCCGCAGACTTTCCTTCAGTATTGTTGAAGCAATGGCGGCGCCATGGATTTCCGCAAAACTGAACGAATCGCCAATGATCCTCGTGCTAACCAATGGCCTTACACCATCATGAATCGCAACATAGCCATCAAGGTCATCGATTGAACTAAGTCCGTTCTTTACAGAATGATAGCGTGATTCACCGCCATCGACCATTATAATGTTTTTTTTAAAATCATACTTTTTACACAGACTACTCCATGTGTCCATGGAATCTTTCGGCAGAACAAGAATGATTTTTAACTCCTCTGAAAAATCAGCAAACGCTTGAATGGTATGCATGAGGATAGGTTTATCTCCCAGAAGCATGAATTGCTTTGGTGTGTCGGAGCGCATCCTGCTTCCGCTGCCACCTGCGACAATTATGGCGTACCTTTTCACAATGCTAAAGATATTATTTTATGGAGAGCGGTAAAAAAAATCACAATCCGACGAATGGGTTTAGATAATAAGCATGGCGTCGCCATAACTGAAAAACCTGTAATTTTCTTTTATGGCTTCCTGATAGGCCTTCATCACCAAATCATAACCACCAAATGCACAAGCCATCATCAGCAAGGTGCTTTCAGGCATATGAAAATTCGTTATGAGGGCGTTGCAAATTTTGAACTCATAGGGAGGGAAGATGAATTTATCAGTCCATCCCTGGCGCTCCTTCAATCTGCCATTGGCAGATACGGACGATTCCAACGCGCGCATGGATGTAGTGCCAACAGCACAAACTTTTTGTTTACTGTCCAGCGCATTGTTGACAACGGTAACTGTTTTTGTTCCGACCTGGAAGTTTTCGGAATCCATTTTGTGCTTTGTCAGGTCTTCCACATCAACAGGCCTAAATGAACCCAGCCCTATATGCAAGGTAATGGGAACGATTGCTGAGCCAATAATTTCCAGTCGTTTCACCAATTGTCGCGTAAAGTGCATCCCAGCCGTTGGTGCCGCCACAGCGCCTACTACATTAGCAAAGATGGTCTGATAACGCTCACGGTCTTCCGGCTCTGTTTTTCTCTTAATATATTTTGGCAGAGGTGTTTCTCCTAAAGAGTCAATAAGTTTTCTGAATTCTTCATCCGTACCATCGAACAGGAACCGGATCGTCCTTCCCCGAGAAGTTGTATTGTCAATAACCTCAGCAACTAAATCGCCCTCGCCAAAATACAATTTATTCCCAACGCGGATTTTTCTGGCCGGATCTACCAGGACATCCCAAAGACGCATGTCTTTATTAAGTTCTCTTAACAGGAAGACCTCGATTTTGGCACCAGTTTTCTCCTTGTTGCCATATAATCTTGCAGGAAAGACTTTTGTGTCGTTAATAACGAGCACGTCGCCGTCATTAAAGTATTCAGTCAGGTCCTTAAAAAATTTGTGCTCTATTTTTCCAGTGGATTTGTGTACCACCATGAGTCGGGATTCATCCCTGTTTTCAGCCGGATATAAAGCAATTGAACCAACTGGCAAATCAAACTTGAATTCAGAAAGTTTCATATTTAATATTACGGTATTAAATAAAATTTATAGGTTTAAATCAAAAGGGCTGCAAAGATAAGGATTATCCGTTTAAAAGTACCTTATGACCAAGTCTTTTAACTAAATATTACTGCATTGATCTTTATAAGATTATTATTCGAAAGTTTCAGATTTGCGTGGAATGCACTCACACATAACCCGCTTCGTACAATACTCTCACTGACAGGGGTATCTATTGGGATTTTTGCAATTATTGCGGCCTTGACCGTAGTGGACTCTTTGAAAGAGAATATTAAGGATAGTCTTTCATTTCTAGGAACTGAGGTGCTTTATCTTGAAAAGTGGCCATATATTTTCGGCCCAAACGAACCATGGTGGGTTTATCAAAAGCGTCCAATGGTAACCTATAATGAATATAAATATTTGTCAGCCAACCTGACCCACGCTTCGGCAATGTGTGTTTTTGTCATAAGTCAGGGAAGAGTCATCAAAAGAGCAAGCAATAGTATTGGCGGCATTAATGTCATGGGTATAACAGAAAGCCACCCAGAACTATATGAAATGCAGTTTACTTCAGGACGATTTTTTTCGCAAAGAGAATTTGATTACGCCTCCAATGCAGCTATAATTGGTCATAAAGTAAAGGAAACTTTGTTTCCAAACGATGATCCTTTGGGCAAGCAAATAGTAATAAAAGGCTTAAAATACGTTGTAATAGGTGTTTTGAAGGAATCTGGTGAGACATTGCTAAACACTCCAACCGATGATGAAACAGTATTATTACCTTTCCATTCATTCAGGAAGATTTTTTATACGGATGAAAGGCGGGGTGGATATGTTTTGGCTGCTATAAAGGGTAAACCTACAGATGTTGGTTTGATAGAGCTGGAAAATGAAACAAGAGGCCTGATGCGTAATTTTAGGGATTAAGACCAAAGGATGATGATAATTTCGCCATAAATCGCCCTGAGGCCATCGCAAATCAAATCCAGGGAATATTTGACGTCCTCACCATGGTGGGCTGGTTTATTGGTATATTTTCCATCCTGGTGGGTGCTTTTGGTATTGCCAATATCATGTTCGTGACAGTGAGCGAACGCACCGGTATTATAGGAATTCAAAAGTCTTTGGGGGCGAAGAACTATTTTATACTTTTCCAATTCTTGTTTGAAGCTATTTTCCTAAGCCTCATCGGTGGTGGATTTGGGTTATTGCTTGTTTATTTCGGAACGTATATAGATATGGGTTCTTTCGTGATCACCTTAATGATGAAAAATATAATTCTCGGTCTTGGAATATCCAGCGTTGTTGGTGTTGCTTCAGGGATTATTCCGGCACTGATGGCCGCACGGTTAGACCCTGTGGTCGCGATCAGGGCAAACTAAGAATTGAATTCATTCATTGTCCTGTCTGTACCGATGGTACAGAAGGAAAGCACTGCGTCGGCAGCTTTTTGAATGAGATGCGGTAAAGCCGATAGCTCCTCTTTATTGAATTGACTCAGTACAAAATCCACCTGCTGACCTTTGTAGAAATTGTTTCCAATGCCAATCCGAAGCCTGGGGTAATTGTTGCCAATAAGTTCCTCAATACTATTCAGTCCATTGTGCCCGGCGCTGGATCCTTTTTGTCTTATTCGAATTTTTTCAAATGGCAAAGCTATATCATCTGTAATTATTAGTAGATTTTCCATGGGCACCTTTAGATAATTCAGCCAATAATTTACGGCCTTACCGCTCAGGTTCATATAGGTGGTAGGTTTGATAATAGTGATTTGCCGTGACTTATACCTGACAAGCGCTGTATTAGCTAATTTCCCATGAGTGAAAGCTGCATTATGCTTTTCAGCAATAAAATCCGCTACCATAAAACCGATATTGTGCCGGGTAAGCTCATATTCGGCACCAATATTTCCAAGACCGACGATCAGGTATTTCACGCAATGAATAATGAAAGGGTGTTAATGAAAAATCCCGCCTTTTTATAGGCAGGATTTAATGAATTCAGCATAAACTCAATAATTTCTATTGTGCAGCCTCGGTCTCTGTTCCCTTGAGTACTCTTGGAATCTCAACAGTAGCAATGGTTACCCGGGGATTATTTAATACTTCAAAATCAGTTGCCTTGATATTGCTGACTTTAAGCGACTTACCTAAATCAAGCGCTGAAATATCCAGGGTGATTTTTTCCGGCATATTCTTGGGGTAAGCCTTTACAGTCACGCTTCTAAGCTTGGTTGTAAGTTTGCCACCTTGTACAACGCCTGGTGAAGTTCCCTCAAATTTTATTGGAATACTCATCTTGATCATTCGGTCATCCGATAATTCCAGAAAATCCACGTGGTTAATGATTTCATTCACCGGATGGAATTGAATATCTTGCATAATGGCATGATAAACATCCCCTTCGATATTAAGCTTTACAAATGCAGGCTCGGGTCTATAAACCACATCACGGAAAAGAATCATTGGCGAATAAAAATGTACTTGATCCTTCCCTCCGTAAAGAACGCAAGGAGAATGACCTGTTTCCCTGAGTCGCTTCGATTCTGACTTACCGAGATTTGCTCTTTTATACCCTATAATCTCAACTGTACGCATGTTTTTAATTGTTTAATGTATGAATAATGAACTAATAGATTCGTTGTTGTGTATTTTCTTAATGCCTTTGGCGAACAGATTCGCGACGCTGAGCACCTTCACTTTTTTACTTTCTCTGTAGAGCGGTATGGTGTCAGTCACGACAATTTCTTCTAAAGCGCTATTTTCAATATTTTCATATGCATTACCACTGAGGATTGGATGGGTTGCTATAGCACGAACTGACCGGGCGCCTTCCTCTTTTAATACAATGCTTGCTTTTGCCAGTGTACCTCCCGTATCAACGAGGTCATCCACCAGAATTATATCCTTATCTTCAACATTTCCAATCACCTGCATGCTTGCAACCTCATTAGCGCGTTTTCGGTATTTGTCAATCACGACCATGTCAGCGTCGAAGTGCTTGGCAAATGATCTCGCCCTTTTTGTTCCGCCAACATCTGGAGAGGCGATCAACAGATTCTCTAATTGTAAGCTGCGCACATAGGGTACGAAGATGAATGAACCGTCCAGGTGGTCAACCGGTATATCGAAAAAACCCTGGATCTGTCCGGCATGCAGGTCACATGTCATGATCCTGTCAGCGCCAGCTGCCGATATAAGATTCGCAACCAATTTGGCACCGATGGCCACTCTTGGCCTGTCTTTTCTGTCCTGGCGTGCATAGCCAAAATAGGGCATCACGACTGTAACGTACTTGGCACTGGCGCGTTTGGCGGCATCGATCATTAAAAGCAATTCGAGAAGATTGTCGGCGGGTGCAAATGTGGAACTGATAAGAAATACATCGCAGCCACGCACCGACTCTACAAAGAAAGGTGATACTTCGCCATCACTGAATTTTTGAATTTCCAATTCCCCCAGAGGCTTGCCGTATTCGAGTGCAATTTTCTGTGAGAGGTATTGCGAATTGGTACCTGAGAAAATCTTTACCTTCGACATATTGGAGAATATGGTTTCTTTATAAAATAAAATTCCCGAACGTAATTCGGGATTTTTGTTGTCCCACTAGGTTTCGAACCTAGACTCTTCTGAACCAAAATCAGACGTGTTGCCAGTTACACCATGGGACATTAGACCGTTTTATTTTTCGAGGTACAAAGGTAAGGTTTACTTTTTTTAATTCGCAAAGTCTATTTCGATTTTTTCTCGAAATACTTCATGAATGCCTGTTGCGTCTCCAATATTACCTTTTTGATTTCGAAGGCCATGGGGATTCGCCAGATTACAGACAGAAAAAGAAATCCAGCCAGCAGGCTGTCCTTGGCTATTTCAAGTATAAAATTGCTGAAGGGCGGTATAATAGCGACTATCGCATAAATAAGGGCAGTCAATGCAAAGGCCAGGTAGTATTGTATGTTGTATGGAAAAAAATCGAATTTTCTCCAGATAAAAATGGTTTTGGTGATGTTATGGATAATGACGGAAATCAAAGCGGCTATTGCAGCTCCATTCATGCCATATCGGGGAATCAAAATAAGGTTAAATACGACGATCAATACGACCAATAACAGCAAAAAAACTGTCGTTAGCTTATAGTATTTCGAAAAGGTAATAATAGAATCATTACTGCCGTCAGCCATTTTAACCAGATTAGCCAAAGCAATATAAACTATGACCATTTTACCGGTTTCATATGAGCGCGGAATCAAATAAAAAATATTTTCAAGGTTAACGAATAAGCCCAAAACTGTAACAAGGCCAGTGAGAAAGAGAAATCGACATCCTTTTTCATGGATATCCTTAATTTTAGTTAAATCGTTGTCTGTGAATGCATTAGAAATCACAGTTGGTGAGATTCTGTTGAATGCTTTGGCTGGTATAATCACCAGGGAACCAAAATAGAAAGTAATTGTATATATACCGACTGCATTGGAATCGAGGTACAAGTTCACCATGATACTGTCGATTTGCAATATTGCTGCGTGACTAGCATTGTTAATCAAACCAAAAAATGCAACGCTTGCCATGGAACCCAAAAGGGACTTATTCAAAAGAGGTCGGTTAATGGTTAAGTCAAATCCCTTATACCAAATCAAATGGAATATCATTAGAATTGTTGGAAAACAAATCGCTGTGGTATAATAATAGATATAAATCCTGAAGTCGAAATAATGTAACATAACCAGAAGGAGGCCAATCAGCAGCAATATTCTGTGTATAAAATCCCTTAGGAAAACACCGTAAGCTGACCGGTATAGAGCACTATTATAGAAATCAAATAAATTATAGTAAATCTGGAAAAGGGTAAGTGGAATAATCAGAAAAAAATACTCGGCAAACTCAGGCGATTTTTCATAATTGTTTGCGATAACATCAGATTTTATAATTGTGATAATCAGCCATGTAACAAAAAAACCAACGGCACCGGCTATCATTGAAATACTTAAAAATCCGAACCTGTTGTTGATGGACTTTTTCTGGAATTCAGGGAGAAAACGAATAGTAACTGTACTAAAGCCAAGGATCCCAATTCCGGCCAATATACCGGAATAGGACATGAGGAGTTTTAGGGTGCCGATTTCACTTGGCGATAACAAATGGGGAGCAAGCACGCCGGTCGTTACAAAACCCAGCAGTGTGCCTGCATATAGCAGGATCGTTGACTGTACTGTTTGTTTTTTTATAATTCCCACAAATGATGGCTAATAAGTGCGACAATATCGAAACAAAAAAAGGTTTTTGGCAAATTGGGCGACTAAATGTTCTGATATGTCGATTCATGAGGATTTAAAGGGTAAAGGTTTTAGCACAAACGGTAGCCAATGAAATGAAATTACTCGGCCTGGTGTTTGCTTAAAATTTACATAGGAGCAACTTTTTAATTAAAGGTTCAGCAACATCGGCCAGCCTGATATAAGTAATGTTGTCTTTTGTCCAGGTTTTTTTTCGGCAGTCAGTTTCGCTTCATTTGAGTAAACAATCAAAAACAATAAAATTGATTTCATTCATGGATCAGGCGATGTTCTTTATTTCCTTATCTCAAACCGATTTCATAAATTGACTAAGTGGAATCAAAGATTGTCGGATATCGGGGCATTGCCAATGCTGATGTAATTATCATCTCAGGCCATGCTTTTGAGAAGCACAAAGTAAAGGATACCATTCCCCAGCATGGAAGGAGAAAAAACTTCCGACAGGCCATTCGGCGATTTCGCGCCAGACCCCTCACCTTTGCCACGGTTGACATTCAGGTTGTTGGTATTACAAAGCGGGTGCGTACCAACCACCACGGGTATTTTACCTGCGAATTGAGTCATGAGCTGAAAACGCCCGGCTGGTATCCCTATGAACTTTTCTGGAAAAGGAATGACAAACGCTTTATTGGTGAATTTTACTTGTCCGACGAGCATGAGACGGGGGTAATCTCAGATATTGACGATACACTACTTATATCGCATAGTACACAGTTGCTGCGTAAACTCACCCTGGTACTTTTCAGAAATGCACATACACGGAAGGTAATCCCTTATCTGGCCAAGTGGTACCACCATCTTAGTGAACTGAACAACGCAGACCATCCAAACGATTTTTTTTACGTGTCCAACAGCGAATGGAATCTCTACGATTTTTTGATTGATTTTTTTGCCATTAATCAATTGCCAAAAGGAGTATTCTTTCTTCAAAAATTAAAGAAGGGGCTTCGCGATATGTTTTCGTCCGGAAAATCACATAAAAGCCATAAACTGACTACGATTGAGTTTCTCTTGCGCTTCTACCCGAATAAGAGTTTTATACTCGTTGGCGATAATGGACAAAGGGATATGGAGATTTACAGCATTCTGACAGACAAGTTTCCCGCAAGGGTGAAAGGTGTGA
This sequence comes from Cyclobacteriaceae bacterium, assembly GCA_034523095.1. Taxonomy (GTDB): domain Bacteria; phylum Bacteroidota; class Bacteroidia; order Cytophagales; family Cyclobacteriaceae; genus JAAUQL01. The sequence goes on from JAXHKU010000034.1 coordinate 106,389, forward strand.
TGATACGAAAACTGCCATACATCAAAAATGAGAAGCGGTTGAAGCGCTACGAACAAAAGATCACCGCTCATGGGGTTCCTTTTATCACCTTTTATTGAGGCACCGATTGGATACCGCAACACAAAGAGGCGGTAATCTTTGTGTTCAGGGATTTATTGGCTAATTTTCCAGACATTTTTTCATAAACCCATAATGAATGACCAGATCCCGAATCACTTCCATTTTTGCTGTCCTAATCAATCCTCACAGTTTTCATGTGTTGCAAAACGCCGGAACCAGAAAAGAAAGGATTGAAAGATTATTATGCAGAATACTTTCCAATTGGGGTGGCAGTTTCTCCATTTTCTCTGGAAGATTCGGCCTCTGCACATCTCATAGTGAATGAGTTTTCCAGTATGACGGCCGAAAACGCCATGAAGATGCAGCCGATTCACCCACAAGAAGATACGTTCCGTTGGGAACCGGCCGATAAAATTGTTGCATTTGCTGAAGAACACGGACTAAAAACTTCGCGGACACACCCTTTGCTGGCATAGTCAGGCTCCAGATTGGATGTTTATCCAGGAAGACAGTCAGCGGGTTTCCAAAGAGGTACTGCTGGCCCGGCTCGAAAATCATATCGCTAATGTAGCAGGTCGTTATTCGGGAAAGATTTATGCGTGGGATGTGGTGAATGAGGCAATCTCAGATGCGCCGGGCGAAGTTTACCGAAACTCCATCTGGTATGAAGTGTGTGGCGAAGATTTTATTATGAAAGCGTTTGAATATGCAAGGAAATATGATCAGACAGCCAAACTTTTCTATAATGATTATAATGTCATTGACTCAGTGAAGTGTGAAAAGATATATCAAATGGTAAAAACGATGAAGGAGCAAGGTGTGCCCATCGATGGCGTTGGTATCCAGGGGCATTGGTCAGTTTACGAACCCTCCGAGCCGCAGCTAAGACGGACTATTGAAAGGCTGGCTTCTCTCGGCGTGGAACTTCAAGTCACTGAACTGGATATTTCCATTTATCCAAAAGAAGGTTCGCGACGGGAAAAACTCGATACCGATATCGACGTATTCACTCCGGAATTGGAACAACTTCAGATGGATAAGTATGAAATGATCTTCAGGGTTTTTCGTGATTACAAAAATGAAATTACCAGCGTTACTTTCTGGAATGTGTCGGATAAGCATAGCTGGCTCGATAATTTCCCGGTCAGGGGCAGAAAGGACTATCCCTTGCTGTTTGACCAAAACCATGCGCCCAAGAAAGCCTATGGGAAAATCACTGATTTTTAGTTGACTTATCGGACAGCAAGTAGTTAAAAGGCATCACCATGTCGGCTTGATTCCCGGTGCGTAGGGGAATTGCAAAGATTCATAGTATTCCAGCGATCCTTGGGGTTGTTCGATCTGCGATGGAAATGGTTTTCCTGAGAATTGCCGGAAGTACAGGAGGCAGGAATTTCTCCACCATGCGGCCTCTTTCTCCTGGATGTTCAGCAGCATTTCTACGTGCCGGTAACGTCCTGGATCAACCTTCTCTTTGAGGCTGTGCCACGATTTCCGCATTTCACGAACGCTTTTTACACCGCTGTCATATTTAATACAGAGTTCATCCCAAAGTGACTTACCCGACCGCATGGTGTAATCCCAGGGCAGATGGTGAAACCATAGCAAATATTCCTCAGGACACGTAGAAAGGGTGGAAAATTCTCTGGCTACATCTGGTTGGTATTGAGCTATGGCATTGCTGCCAGTTGCAGTCCGGTCGAAACCGATGCCGGCAGAATCAGCTTTATGGTAATAAAGGGAAGTCCAGTCAGGCCGGCCACCACTCACCCATGGTCCGGGGCCATAGTGATGATCTCTCCCCATAATATGGTGCAAACCCAGCGGGGTCATATAGTTCACCACTGTTTCCCTAGATGAAAGCATCATTTCACCAACGGTTTTTTTCAATTCTGGGTCAATGCCAAAGGTCAACGATATCCACTCATCAGCGATTTGCCGGGAAGTAAGTGAATGGTTCCAGGCCAGCCTCCCGTATGCATACCAATTGGATTGTCCAAAAAGATGTCCGGTCCAGTTGCGATCATTTCCAATATTGGCTACACCGGCGATAGCAGATTCTTTTTTTTCATAGGCCGAACCGTCAATAATCGAAGCGACGGTTGATTGAGCATTTGGCAAATGGGTTTCGCTGTCCAGGCATTCTTTGTACAATGGCGCCAGATAAGCCAGATTTGTTGCCTGCCCAAGGTACTCTTGGGTTATTTGAAATTCCAGCGCTAATGAGGTATTGGGCATTTTACCAAAAAGTGGGTGAAATGGTTCTCGCGGCTGAAAATCGATAGCCCCGTTTTTCACTTGTATAAAAACATTATCCCTGAACTGACCGTCCAGCGGTTCAAACTCATTGTTTGCCTGCTTAGCCCGATCATCCGGAACTTCGTGGCTATACACAAAAGCCCGCCACATCACGATGCCGCCAAAAGGAGCCACAGCATCCGCCAGCATGTTAGCGCCGTCGGCGTGGCTGCGGTTATAGTTTTGCGGGCCGGGTTGGCCTTCGGAATTTGCTTTCACAACAAAGCCACCAAAATCCGGGATCCATTCATAGATTTCTTTGGCTTTGGCCTGCCACCACTCCTTCACTTTTTCGTCCAGAGGATCTGCCGTTGGTAATTTCCCAATCTCGACAGGTGCGCTGAAGCGCGCCGTGAGATATACTTTGATTCCATAAGGCCGGAATACATCCGCCAGTGCAACTACTTTTTTCAAATAATCCGGAGTAAGGACGAGCGCGTTGGCATTGACATTGGTTAGGACAGTGCCGTTTATTCCAATGGAGGCGTTGGCCCGGGCATAGTCTATATACCTTTGATCGATATAATCCGGCAATTTGTGCCAATCCCAGATGGAGAATCCTGCATATCCTCTCTCTACGGTTCGGTCCAGATTATCCCAATGGTTCAGAATGCGATGAGTAATTTTTGGACGTTCAATAATCGGCAGGAGGGGAGCAATATCCGGATTGATCTGAAGTATGCGCAACAAGTGGTATGTCCCGTATAGCGCGCCCACAGGCGTGTTGGCGGCTACGACCAGTTGTTGGTTATGGAAATCTATTAAATATCCATCAATGCCCAGGGAAGCCAATCGCTGCTTTATGCTCTCTGAATTTATCATTGCATTGTCAGCAGGCGTACCAATGACCAATCCGGTATGCTTGCTTACAGTCCCCGAAAATGTAGGCGTAATCCCCAACATCCCGGATGCGGCAAGTCGCAATTCTTCTCTGACTACCTGATAGGTTTTATTTTGTTCCGGAATGCATATATTATCCAGCACTTTATGAAGGGCAGTCAATTTGGTTTTATCCTCCATTCTGGGATACCGCATCCACAATTCATAGCCATCTTCTGCATGCGCAACAGTCTGGTTTATTGCCGGAAACAGCAAAAGCGTCACTACAAAGATTCGCAGCAAATACATGTAGAATGGAGTTTTCGACTTTTTCATATAATTCTGGTATTTCAGGCAATTTAATTCATTTATTCCGGTAGATACAGCGTCCAATATCGATAAGTCCATTTCACCTGCAATTGCAAACTGTAACTTATACAGACTCGATCTACTATGGGGTCTTTTCATGGTTCTTATATGATGGATTAATTTTTTAATGACTAAGATGTAGAAGAATCACATCGTCAAAAATGATGAAATTTCATCCGGTAAATCCGATTACCGGTGCCTGGATGTACAGCAGAATATTTGGCGACATCTGGTTGAGAAGGCAGATAGAAACGGTTCTGCCGGTTTAAATACAATTTAATTCTTGAATCTTTCAGGATTTCCAATCATCTTCGTACCGTCAAATTTATATGGTATTGGTTTGGGCCATTACTTATTTTTGGAAGTCATGAAAAAAACACAGCCACCAGCGAGCAACACTTTTTCTGTAACAATTTCCCCCTTTTTCTTTGCTCACATACCATCAGAAATATCATGGGTTGCAAGCCTAAAATGGAGGTGGCAGATGTTAGAGTTCAGCCAAAAATACTTCCTTATCCTAAAGTTTTTCCGTTTAAAAATTTATTAAAAATCAATCATATGTCAAGAGTATATAATTTTTCTGCCGGTCCGGCCACGCTACCGGTGGAAGTGCTGGAAATTGCACAAAAGGAATTAGTTGAATTCAGAGGGACAGGCATGTCCGTTATGGAAATGAGCCACAGGTCTTCGGATTATCTTGCCATCATTAATGGCGCCCGGGAAAATCTGAAAAAACTCATGGCCATCCCGGATAATTATGAAATTCTGTTCATGCATGGTGGCGCATCCAGCCAGTTTGCCATGGTACCACTGAACCTTTTTACGAAAAATAAAAAAGCGGACTATGTCAATACCGGCCTGTGGGCAAAGAAAGCAATTTCTGAAGCTAAACGCTATGGAAAAGTAAATGTGGTTGCTTCGTCGGAAGATAAGACGTTCAGCTACATACCCACGCTAAACCGCAGCATGTTTGACCCGGAGGCTGATTACGTACACATTACGACCAACAATACGATCTACGGTACCCTGTTTCCTGCATTACCTGATGTTGGTAATGTGCCATTGGTTGCAGACATGTCTTCCAACATACTTTCTCAGGAGTATGATGTGTCAAAATTCGGCATCATCTACGCAGGCGCTCAGAAAAATATCGGTCCTGCGGGTCTTGCGATCGTGATTATCCGCAAGGACCTGATCGGCAGCACACTGGAGGGCACACCTACAATGTTCATGTACCAGGTACATGCAGAAAACGAGTCTATGTACAACACCCCGCCGACCTATACAATTTATTTGGCCGGACTTGTTTTTGAGTGGATGCTGAAAAACGGCGGAGTAAAAGAAATGCAAAAAGTCAATGAAGAAAAGGCCGGTTGGTTGTATGACTTCCTGGATAATTCTAAAATGTTCAGCAGTACAGTAGCTGCGGGCTTTCGTTCAACAATGAACGTTCCGTTCATCACAGGCAATGAAGAACTGGATGACAAGTTTGTAAAGGAAGCTTCCAAGCGCGGGCTGAAAACCTTAAAGGGTCACCGGTCAGTTGGCGGTATGCGGGCCAGCATCTACAATGCCATGCCACAGGAAGGAGTGAAAGCCCTCATCGCCTTCATGAAAGAATTTGAAATGAATAATAAATAATAATTCCATCCATGTTTAAGATTCAAACACTTAATAAAATATCTCCTGAAGGCTTGAAGCGCTTTCCCATGGATGATTATGAAATAGCCTCTGAATTCAATTCACCGGATGCTATACTTGTACGAAGCGCCAAGATGCACGATTTGCCCTTGCCGTCGTCTGTCAAGGCGATTGGCCGGGCAGGGGCAGGTGTCAATAATATTCCCATTGAAGCATGTACAGAACAGGGCATCGTTGTTTTCAATACTCCCGGAGCCAATGCCAATGCGGTGAAGGAACTTGTGATTGCGGCAATGTTGCTGTCGAGCCGGAACCTGGTGCAAGGCATCAACTGGACAAAAAACCTGGCCGGCGAAGGCGCTGAAGTTCCGAAACTAGTTGAAAAAGGTAAGGCTGATTTTGTTGGCCCGGAGCTACAAGGCAAAACGCTCGGAGTTATCGGCCTTGGCGCCATAGGTATGTTGGTCGCAAATGCCGGTGAAGGGTTGGGAATGAATGTCGTGGGTTTTGATCCATATATATCGATCGACTCGGCATGGGGACTTTCCAAAAATGTGAAAAAAGCCATTAGTCTGGACAGCCTGCTTCAGGAAGCAGATTATATAAGTTTGCACGTGCCACTGATCGACACGACAAAAGAATTCCTGAACAAGTCGAAATTCGATATCATGAAACCCGGTGTCAGGATTATGAATTTTGCCAGAGGTGGCCTTTTGAACCAAACCGACCTGTTTGCAGCCCTTGATTCAGGTAAGGTAGAGACATTCGTTACGGATTTTCCTGAAGCTGACCTTATTAACCATCCAAAAGTGATTTGTATCCCTCATTTGGGAGCATCGACACCGGAATCGGAAGATAACTGCGCACTCATGGCGGTTGATCAGATCCGCGATTTTTTGGAGAATGGCAACATAAAGAATTCGGTGAATTTTCCGAATGCCACGATGCCGAGAAACGGACGAAACCGAATTATCATTGCCAATAAGAATATTCCACGGATGGTCGGAAATATTACCGCTGTTCTGGCCGACGAGAATATCAATATTGCAGACATGCTGAATAAACACTTTGGCGATATCGCCTACAATATCATCGATATCGACGGAGACATTTTTGATGAAAAAGTGCAGAAAATCAGCAATATACAAGGCGTGTTAATGGTAAGACTATTGCGTTCAAAAAAATAATTATTAACCTAATAATAGATCACCATGGCACTTATAAAGGCATTCAATGGCATACGTCCCTCAAAGGATAAGGCACACCTGGTAGCCAGCAGGCCCTACGACGTACTTAATACAGAAGAGGCAAGGAAGGAAGCTGAGGGAAATCCTTATTCATTTCTTCATGTTGTGAAACCTGAAATAAATTTCCCGGCCCAGCAGGATCCCTACGCACCGGAGATTTATAAGAAGGGGAAGGAAAACTTCGAAATATTCCTGCAGAACGGGGTACTGTTTCAAGACGAGATGGAGTGCCTCTACATCTATCGACTCACGATGGACGGACGGTCGCAGACAGGAATTGTGGCAGCGGCATCGATCGATGATTATTTCAATAATGTCATCAAGAAACACGAACTAACCCGTCCGGATAAGGAAGAAGACAGGAAGAAGCATGTCAGGATTTCTGAGATCAACGCAGAGCCGGTATTTTTCGCTTATCCCGCAAAAAAATCACTCGATGAAATCGTAAATGGTATAATCCGGAAAACTCCCGAATACGATTTTCAGGCAGTAGATGGTATTCGCCATGAACTTTGGGTAGTTAATGATGATAATGTAAATAAAATCATCACCGAGTTTGAAAAAATCCCGGCGACGTATGTCGCTGATGGGCATCACCGTACGGCGGCAGCCGCCTTGGTAGGGCAGGATTTTCGAAATGAAAACCCAAAATACAGTGGAAAAGAATCGTTTAATTATTTCCTTGCCGTGCATTTTCCGGATAATCAACTGAACATTTTCGACTATAACAGGGTCATTAAGGACCTAAATGAGTATTCGGAAGAAGGATTTCTCAAAAGGCTTGAGAGTTCGTTTCAAGTGACCAATATGGGCAAAAAGCAATACAGGCCAGCCAAACTCCATGAGTTCGGCATGTATCTGCATAAACATTGGTACAAACTGGAAGCCAAGCGCGATACCTTCAATGATCATGATCCGATTGGCGTTACTTGATGGCACCGATTCTGTCGCATCAGATATTGGAGCCGATATTGAATATGTCGTAACCAACGCACAGATAAGCGGATTGATTTTGTTGGAGGGAATTAGGGGGCTTGGTGAGTTGGAAAAACGAGTGGACAGCGGAGAAATGGCGGTTGCCTTTGCCTTATATCCTGTGTCGATGAAGCAACTAACCGATATTGCTGACAGTGGCAAGATAATGCCTCCAAAGACCACCTGGTTTGAACCTAAGCTCAGAAGCGGATTGGTTGTGCATAGCCTGAAGGCACTGAGAGAATAGCAAGTATATATAATTAAATAATAATTTCTATCAAAGAATAATACTATATTTGCATTGATTTAAATTATAGGATATGAAAAATGTGCATCAAAATTTCTTCTTTTAGCTGGTGATTGCAATGGCTACTTTCCTTTATTCATGTGATAGTGGGGATGAATCAACAGGAAGAGTATGCTTAGAATCCAGTATTGACAGACTCCCCTGCAGAATATGAGGCTGTTTATGTTGACATTAAGGAAATTCACATCAATGCAACCAGCGACAGAAGAACTTTAAGGATGGGTAACACTTGATAATACTGACCCCAGGTGTATGATGATCTGCTTAAAACGACGAATGGCATCGACACACTACTTTGGAGAAAATCATAGTCCCTTCAGGAAAGATCAGGCCAGATCAGATCAGTCCTCGGCCATAGAAACTCACTGACTCGTTGACGGTGATTTCTGTAGCATTGAGTACGCCAAGTGCACAACAATCTGGATTGAAACGCTTCAGGTACATACGACATTGGAACCTGAACTCGCTTACGATGTACTTCTAGACTTTGACGTCTGCACAATCCTGTAGTAAAAGCTGGAAACTCAGGTAGGGTATAATTTGAAACCGGTAATCCGTGTATTTGTCGAAAAAAATACGGGGTCCATCAAAGGAACTGTTAGCCCTGATTCTGTAAATTGTGCCGTTTATGCCATAGTGAACGGCGATTATCGTCGGAACCTTCACCAGTGAATCCGGTCAGTTTCTTATAAAAGGGCTGGAACCATCAGTATATTCTTTATATGTTCAGGACACTTGCGGCTACCTCCATATATGGAGATTCCACATTAACTAACCTTAGTGTCAATGTGGGAGCTGTACTTGATGTAGGAACCGGTTTCATTGGGAAGAAAAATAAAACCAGCTCGTCAAGATGAGCTTTTGTGAAAAGTATTTCAACTTCATCGATCATCTCGATTTTCCTGAGAAACTACAGCATGGAGTTGAAATACTTAATCCATTCAAGGTCGCGCAAACCAATTCTCTCGCTCAGTCATTTTATCAAAAGTTTTACGACGATGACCAGCCAAGACTTTTCCTGATCGGCATCAACCCGGGCCGGTTTGGTGCAGGAGTGACAGGAGTGCCGTTCACCGATCCAATCCGACTGGCAGAAAAGTGCCAAATTCCCAATGACCTACACAGGCGACAAGAACTCTCTTCTGTTTTTATCTATGACATGATCGAAGCATTCGGCGGAGTAGAGATCTTCTATTCCAGGGTTTTCTTCACCAGTGTATCACCCTTGGGTTTTGTTAAAAATGGGTTAAACCTAAATTACTACGATATACCAGAAGTTCGCGATATTCTGGAGCCGTTCATGGTCAAATCGTTAAGGCAGCAGATTGCCATCGGCGCCATAACAGATATTGCTTTTTGTATGGGCCAGGGGGAGAACTTTAAATATTTCCAATTTCTCAACAGCAAATACGACCTGTTCAAAACGATCAAGTCACTGCCGCATCCACGATGGATAATGCAGTATCGGCTAAAGCGAAAGGATGAGTTTATTATGGAATACATAACCAAAATCAGTTATGCTCATGGCTAATCAAAGCCCGAAATACCCATTCGATACCTGTATATAAACTAAAAATCGCACCGGCCACAAACACCTTCTTTCAAAGACCTAATCGTACCCTCCGGTTTATCAGTAGCCTATGCGAAAAGCGATTATTTTCCAGCAGGGCAGGTTTGCGGGTAGCAATCATTGGAAATTCATTTCCATCAATGATGACCGAACCGGTATACGTGTCACCTTCAAAGCCACCTTTCAGGGACATCATATATCCCTGTATGTCGAATTTGGCGGTGAGTTTACCGTCTGCAATTACGAGTTCCTGCAAATCCACTGATCCCATCTGGGAGCTAAGCACGACCTTATAAACGTTTTCGGGTTTCGGTTATGGCCATGATGCCAGCTGCATCGGTGCCATCCATATTTTGATAAGTGTGGTGCCAATTCGCCGACATATGGTTGAAACTTTCGGCAACCTTCGGCTGGTAGCACGAACCAAAAATGACGAGAGCCGAACTATAATAGTTGCGAAAAAGCCAGTACTAAAAATGTGTTTTCATCATGAATGAATGTTTAAGGGTTTAAGATTTATGAATCTACACTTTCCACCGGAATTATTTATATCATTTTACGTCAATGGTTAAAACCTCATTTCGGCATCACATCAGGCGGTCCGGCGGACTGATCGCTGCACCAGTTTTTGTTGGGCATCGGACCCATTTCAACTATCAATTCACCACCACTCACGATATTTTCATGGGAAATCCATGACTTTTCATAAGGCATGCCATTCATAGAGGCCGATTGAACGTAATAATTTTCCGGTGAGAGATTTTGTGTCTTTATGCTGAATGACTTCCCGCTTTCCAGGTGAATCACAACCTCCTCAAACGAAGGCGTGCCGAGGATGTAGATAGCCGTGTACCGGGACGGAAATTGGGTGCAAACACCATCATGGAAAACACCAGCCATGCCGACATCTGCCCTGCGTCTTCATTGCCGCTGAGTCCGCCCGGACCTGCGCCATATTCTTCATCAATGATTTTTCTGATCCGTTGTTGGGTTTTCCACTGAGCTCCGGCCCAGGCATACATATAAGCAGTCTGATGGCCGGGCTCATTCCCATGCCAGTATTGATCTGTATCGAAGAGCAGATCGAGCCGCTCGACAAATGCCTACTTTTTCCACCCATGGCGTTCATCAGACCATATACATCGTGAGGCACGTACCACGTGTGTTGAAACGGCGTACCTTCCGTGATGAAGGGCGTTCTGGCAGCATTTGGATCAAACGGATCAAACCATGAACCGTCGGCATTTCTTCCTCTCGCATAACCTGTTGATGGATCGAAAACATTTATCCAGTTTCCGGCACGTACAAAAAGCACTTTGGACTCAGTATGCTTTCCGATCTGCGCAGCGAAATTTCCCAACACAAAATCGTCATAGGCATATTCGAGCGTTCGCGAGACCTGTTCCTGTTTGTGAAATGAATCCGGTACTTTTTCCTCCATGGGTAAAAAGTGATATTTCAGGTAGCTGTCCAGGGCGCGCCTTCCTTTCCCGGCTTTATATGATGCGACATCATCATTGAATAAAAAGGCATTTTTTGCCATGTATTTCCATGCCGTGTCCGTCTGAAAATCCCTGATGCCTTTGGCATACGCGTCGGTAATCATTGATGCTGCATGGTCACCGATCATGGCAGAAGTGTAATTATTCCATGAGGGAAATATTGGCATCCAGCCGCCCTGCTCAGCTTTTTTCAACAGTGATTTTACCATGTGAGCCGATTTGGTTGGTTCAAGAATCGTCATGAGAGGATGCACAGCCCGATAGGTGTCCCACAGCGAGAAGTCATCATAGTAATTAAAACCTACAGCATGGTGTATGAGTGAATCTTCGGCAAAACCCGGGTAGCGTCCGTCAGCATCGCTAAAGGTCCGGGGCAACTGCGTAACCCATCGATGTAAAGAGCAGTATAGAATATCTTCCGGCTGTCGGCACTTCCGCCAGTACTATTCCACTTTGGACAGTACGCTATCCCATGAGGATTTTGTTTTTTCCTTCACATCATCGATGGACCACCCCGGGATTTCCGCGTTCAGATTGGCCAGGGCGCCATCAAATCCGGTGAAGGAAGTGCCAACTTTCAGGGTCAGTTTATCGAGGAATTCAAACCCAACGAAAGCGCCAACTGTATCCTGCTGCCCCAGTATTTCGGTATTTTCATACATGATTTGTTTATTTTTCCATGTTCCATAAATGTGGAATGGCGCTGAAAACTGTATGACAAAGTAGCCATTGAAACCGCCATATTCGCCCCATCCTGGTATATCCGGTGCACATGATTCTGATAAATCCTATTGTTTTCCTTATCGATCCGCACAAATCCCTGCCCTTCGTCGCTGTTGGGTTCAATGAGTATGTATGGCCGTTTGTTGTAGGTGTTGAATTTGAATTGCATTATACCGCAACGAGTAGTAGCGCTTATCGATGACTTACATTGTACTTGTTCAACATTACCTCATAACTGTATGGAGAAGATTTTTCTTTATCCGGTGAGAGTAAACCGCTGCAGGCCGGCTCCAGCGGATCAACAACCAGCTTTCCAGCTATGGGCATGATGGTTACACTTCCGTAATCCTGCGTGCATGAGCCGGACATCCAGTGTGATCCGCGAATTTCATCGTGGATTTTCGGAATCTTCTTCAAAATAATAGGGGGGAAGGCATTTCTTTTCGGAGTATTGCGTCTGGGGTGTCCATTGGGTCATCCCGTGCGGCATACCTACACCAGGAAAGGTCTGGCCGCGAAGTTCCGAACCGGAAACGCTGTGCTTTAATGCGCTCGGTGTGGCAGCCCTTGCCGTGCCAATGAGCGGATCCACATGATCGACAGCCGATAATTGTTGTGTCGCCTGCATATCGGGCCGACAGCCAATGAGCAAAATAATTAATAGTACCAATATAGGGTTGACCAGAATTTTCATCAATGAATCATTTATACCCCATGAAGTAAAGACCAATTTTCGGAATTACAAAAAAAGCTGACACCTGTTCCTTTCCCACCTGTTGTGCAAAACATCATGGCTTAGAGGTGCGCGGTGAGTGTGTGGACTTTCCAGTTTTTATCGGGTTGTTTGTCCTGGCTGCCTGCCGGTACATTTTGATTTCTGGCAAGTGTACCTGTACACCCTGATTAATTCAATCGTAGCAGCGCTTCTTTAAACAAGGATCGGGAACGAGGAAGCCAGAACTGCGCAGTGGTTTGCCGGGGTATTGCAAATACTGCAAAAGGACCAGGGTGACGACTTATGTACCTTTATCTGGTGAAATCCGAATAAAAAGCTTTTTTTTGTCAATTATGAAAACACTATCCTTCATTCTCGTTTTTGCCATTTCCCTTTCGGGAATGGCTCAGCAACAAGCGCCATTTCTCCAAAAAAAGGGAACGGCAACACAGCTTATCGTTCACGGCAAACCGTTTATTATCCTGGGTGGTGAACTGGGCAATTCCACCGCTACAACCATGGAGAATATGCAATCCGTATGGCCGAAGTTGAAGGCCATGAATCTCAATACGGTGTTGATACCGGTGTACTGGGAATTGATAGAACCCCAGGAAGGTACGTTCGATTTTTCATTGGTTCAGGATTTAATAGAGGAAGCACGAAAGAACAATTTGAAAATCGTTTTCCTTTGGTTTGGAAGCTGGAAAAACAGCATGTCGAGCCATGCACCGGCGTGGGTAAAACTCGATCAGGATAAATATCCCCGGGTGAAAGATCAATCCGGTAAAAGCCAGGAAATACTCAGCTCATTCTCTGAAAGTGTGCTTAAGGCGGATATCAGGGCTTTTGAAAATCTGATGCGCTTTATTAAAGACAATGACAGCAAGGAACACACGGTACTCATGGTTCAGGTAGAAAATGAAATCGGTATGCTGCCATCGGCACGTGATTATCAATCGCTGGCCAATGCAGCTTTTGCCAAAAATGTCCCGTCTGAATTGATGAAATATCTGCAGAAAAACAAAGACAGACTGGTGCCGGAATTCCATGCGATTTGGAAAGAGAATGGCTACAAGAATTCAGGAAGTTGGGAAGAAGTATTTGGGAAGGGATTGCACACGGATGAAATTTTCATGGCCTGGTATTATTCCGAATTTGCCAATCAGGTGGCTGAAGCAGGCAAAAAAATATATCCAATTCCCATGTTCGTCAATGCCGCGCTGAACCGGCCAAACACCGAACCAGGGAAATACCCAAGCGCCGGGCCATTGCCGCATCTTATGGATGTGTGGAAAGCCGCTGGAAATGCCGTGGATTTTCTTTCACCTGATTTTTATAATCCGGACTTCAAACATTGGTGCGACCTGTACACCCGCCAGGGTGATCCACTGTTTATCCCTGAACACGTCTTCGATCAGACCGCGGCGGCGAAGGCGCTATACGCCATAGGGCAATATGAGGCATTGGGATTTTCGCCATTTTCTATTGAATCAAAAGAGTATCCCGAAGATGAACCTCTCGGAAAAATGTATGCACTGACCAATGAATTATCGCCGCTAATTAGCTCGCAGCGGGGACTGGGTAAAATAAAGGGAGTACTGGCATCAAAGACAATCCTAGAGACCGATCCTACGCTGGGCAAATATGAGCTTACCTGCAAACACGATTACACGCTGAGCTGGTCGCCGGGTGCAGGGCTGGAAGAGTGGCCAACGACTAGCGCGATCATTATTCAGACTGGGGATGACGAATTCTTTGTCGCAGGGTCCGGAGTGGTTATCACCTTTAAAAACCGTGAAAATCCCAGTGTTAATGTCGGTTTATTGAAAGTGGATGAAGGTAGTTTTGAAAATGGCGAGTGGAAAGTAATTCGCCACCTCAACGGCGATCAGACCCACCAGGGGCGACATGTGAGTATTCCTTATGGAGTTTTTGTGACTCAGAGGGTGAAATTATACACATACAAATAAACGCTACGGTTCGACGTAAGTAATATCGTACAGCGTGGAAGAATTATTATTTTTGGAAGAGTAGCGAATGTTGCCACTGCCGAAATGTTCAATGCAGCCTGTGAAATTTAACGAGAATGTCAGAATTTCATCATTACACTTACAAGAATATCTGGAACCACCATTCCCACAGGGATCGCTACATTATCCACGTACACAGTTTATAACTTTTTTTTCATCCCCATGCTTTACCTCTCTAACAGGTATAGAGTGGCGAATGTGTATTGTTTCGTGATCTACTAATATTTCCTTAACAAGCAGTTTGATGATTTTTCTTTTATCTGGGATATTCAGGTTTTCCAAATTATTTTCCATCTCTTTGGTGAACATCCTAAAGTCTAATAATTCAAATTTTTCTCCCAAGGTGATTTCGTGTGTTTGTATATCCTGTAGCTGTTTAATGGTTTCATTGATCCTTTTTTGAAGGTCAGGCATTCGTTTCCTCGATTGATCTATGGGAATACGTCCTCCATGGTAGGCATCCAACAATTTATCCTATCGCCTTCATGGGTCTGGCTTTTTGTTTTTCCAGAAATGCCTTTTGGTTCAGCATAGGATCGGCCTTTTTGGCTTCAGCTATTCTTTTATTAATTTCTTTTTGGATTCAGAACTGACTTACCGCGACAACTCCACAATACTCTGCCATATCAGTTCATCGACGTATTCCTGCCTGAGAGGCCTGCAATCACACTTTCTTCCTTTTTCAAAGCGGGTCTTTATCTGAGCCCAGGCAACGGTAATAGTATATCTTGCGCTTGCTGGTTTTAGTAGAAGTGCGGTATAATGCATAGCCACAGTGGCCGCATATCATCATTCCCTGTAACAGCGTCTGCTCTATGGTGTTCCGTTTGGAATGCATCTTATTATAAGTGAATCGCTCAGTTGCAAGTTCAAAAGTTACAGATGTGATGATAGATGGAACTGTAATTTCGATCCACTGGTTCCGGGGCTTTTCTTTTCCGGCACTGCTCCTGTTTGTATAATCGACCCTCTCTCTCAAAGGCTTGGTGATCCGGGTCCGTTCGATTACCTGCGTCTTTCCGAAACAGGCTTTACCTCTATCGGCCGGGTTGCGCAGTATGGCCCACACTGTGCTTCTTTCCCATGGTGAAATTTGCTTTCTTGTCGGCACTTTATCCCCTCTTAAATCCCTGCTGATTTCTCCTATACTTTTCATCTCTTCGGTATAAAGCTTGTATATTCTCTGCACAACACTGGCTTCCTGAGGATTTATCTCATAGCGGGCATTCGCAATATATATTTCTTAAATAATTATACCCGAAGGGAGCTCCGCCGAGCACATTAACAATGCCAGACATGGCTTTATGACGCTTGCCTCTTCGAGACCTTTCTTTGATCATGGCCCGCTCATATTCTGCTATCATCCCTTGAAACTGGAGCAGCAAAGCTTCCTCGGGTGTTTCTGCCTTTGGGGAATTGACAAATAAAACTTCTGTTCCGTTGGACTGCAGTTCGTCCATCAATACTACCTGATAGGCGTAATTCCGGCTTAACGCTGTCCGGACTATAAACCAATACTGCCTGGATCTGCCCCTCTGCACTAAGGTCTCTTATCCTCTCCAGCCCGGGACGTACCAGAACAGCACCGCTATATCCTTCATCTCTGAAGATATATTCTTCAGACAGAAAATAACCCTTTTCTTTGGCAAAATTGACAAGAGCACCTACCTGGCTCTCAATCGTCTTGCTTTCCTTTTTTGCTGTTCGGAAGATACTCTGGTATAGATCGCTGCTGTTTTCATAATCCATATTTTCTTTAGGCGAATTATATATATTCAGGCAATTGTTACATCCAAGGTCAGAGACAAGGAGACGGTAAACCTGTGCGAGTTTTTGCTCACAGAGCCTGTCATAGGTGCAGGCAAGTTTAGGTTGTCTCTCTTTTTCGCCACGCTCTCGTTTTGATAAAAACTCCTCCAGTGCTATTTTTACTACTGTGCTGATCGATAATCTCATGGATGGGGCCGCAGCTTTTATCCCTTTGATAAGGCCTCGGCTCAGTTTTCCCATAAAGACTACAGAGGATTCGGGAACTGGAATGAGCCCCTGTCTCTTTTTGGCCATCTGAACGTAACGATATGCCTCCACTCTTGACACCCCATATCGATGTATCAGGGTATCCAAAACTTCTGCTGATAACATTATCCTTCTTTAATAAAGTAGAAGCATAGTTGATCCATTGTGCCGATTCCATGTTTTGTGATCTTCCCATTTATCATAAACATAATACTTTATATGAAATTAACCAATTATATCAAATTAAAACTTTCCCCGCTTTACCGAAATATCTCTCATAAACTCAATGTTTGTTACTGTGTACGTGGAGTGATGAGGACGTCCAGTGTATCACTTTTTATTCCACTAGTGTAGGATACAATTAAGCACGTTTGATACCCCTGGTTGAAAAAGAGTTTGAAGATTCAGTTATTTTAATAGTAGTAAGATCGACGCCAACACTCTTACTATAATCAACTCCTTCAGGAATGTCGTTATCGTTGATTTTTGAGATGCTTTAAGCTTCTACTTTTCAAAAATATCAACTCCATTAAGACTTATACTAAATGAAAGGGAATCCTTGTAATCATGTCCGCAGCAAGAATACATGGTTAATAAAATTATAATTGCCAACCAAAAATATTTCATACTTGAATTGTTAAAAAATGTATCAGCCTGTAGCACACCAACCTTTGCAACTTATGAAAAATTTGGCTGTATCAACAATATTTGCTTAAATTGTTTGATGCTGAAAAACCAGCAAAGGTGAGAGTACTATCCCAGTGAATCGAAAACTGATCAATATTACCGTTAACCAATTATTATCTAACCTTACCATGAGCAAAGTAAGAGTGTTGGTTGGCACACGTAAAGGCGCATTTATCCTGAATTCAGATGGAAGACGCGGAAAGTGGGATATTAGCGGTCCTCATTTCGCAGGATGGGAAACCCTTTGTCATAGCGAAGGCATCACCTGCCGACCCAAACCGTATCTATGCATCTCAGACCAGCAGTTGGTTTGGGCAGATTATCCAGCGGTCAAACGATGGAGGCAAAACCTGGGAAACTCCCGGTGGCGAAAAAATGCCTGAAACTTATGATACACCTGTCGGAGTAAGCAATAAATTTTCTTATGATACGTCGTCCGCTACCGGCAAACCGCTTACGACACACCAATGGTATGATGGTTCTCAAAAACCATGGGAATTTAAGCGCGTATGGCATCTCGAGCCATCCTCCACGGATCCTAGACCTGGTATATGCAGGAGTGAGAGACACAGCCCTGTTCCACACCACGAATGGAGGCAAGTCATGGCACGAACTTTCTCAGGGCTACAGTATCTTAGCTCTGTAAGCCCCAAATGGCAGCCCGGAGCAGGAGGGATGTGTTTGCATACCGTGCTCGTTGATCCCAAAAACCCAAAAAGGATATTTATCGCTATATCTGCAGCAGGCGCCTTCCGCACAGACGATGGCGGTGAAACCTGGAAACCGATCAATCGTGGACTGAAATCGGAATCTGCATTGCCAGACCCGAATGCTGAGGTGGGCCGTTGCGTGCCGCAGGGATATCGTTTCGATTCCATCAAAGCCAGACGTTCTGTTTATGCAAAAACACTGGGACGTGATGCGAAGCGATAATGCTGGTGACATGTGGAGTGAAATCAGCGGCAATTTGCCAAGTGACTTTGGGTTTGTGATTGATGTCCATGCCCATGAACCTGAAACCATTTATGTGATTCCTATAAAAAGCGATTCAGAGCACTATCCTCCCGATGGAAAGCTTCGTGTTTACCGCAGCAGGACCGGCGGCAATGAATGGGAAGCGCTTACAAAAGGACTTCCACAGAGCAACTGTTATGTGAATGTGCTCCGCGATGCCATGGCAATCGATTCTATGGATTCTTGCGGTATTTATTTCGGCACCACAGGTGGTCAGGTGTACTGCTCTGCAGATTCCGGTGATAGCTGGAATGCGATTGTCCGGGACCTTCCGGCTGTTTTATCCGTCGAAGTACAAACCATTTTGTAAGCTATGATTCGCGTAAAGCTTCCCTATCAACTGAGAAATCTGGCAAAAGTTGGCACCGAGGTCAGCATTGAAGTAGAAGGGGCGGTCACCATAGGTTCCATTCTCAGTGCACTGGAGACCAGGTATCCCATGTTAAAAGGTACAATCCGTGATCATACTACAATGAAGAGGCGTCCTTTTTTGCGGTTCTTTGCCTGTGAGGAAGATTATTCCTATGAATCGCCCGATAAGTCATTGCCAGATACAGTTTCAACTGGTAAAGAGCCCTTTTTAATTGTGGGTGCTATAGCAGGCGGCTGATTTTATTGACCATCGGTTCTTTCATAGGTGAAGGTGAGTTTTGCATAATGCCACAAAACTCCATTCCCTTGTCATTGGGTTTCAAATTACTGTTGAAGAAATTACGGATTATGGAGAGTTGAAGAAACTGTTTATTTTGATACCAGGCTGATGTAAAATTTTGGTTGAGCAATGAAACTGAAAACCGGAAGGAGATGTTGATCTTGGCCCGCACAACCAAACCTTTTCATCTCCATCCCAATCCAGTTTCGCAGTTATCAAAACCCTGTACTTAACATTATTAGTTGTTTTGAGCGCCATCATCCACCCAGTCGGCTATTTTTTGAATTTCTGCGTCAGTTAAACTCCCGCCGGACGCTGGAGGTGGCATTATCTTACTTCCAGTATTTGTTTTTATCGCGGAAGCGTTGGCGCTACTGTCGCATAGCTAGCCCAGTTTGGTATTCCGGCAGCGCTGCCATGACAACCGGAGAGTTGGCAGTTGGTGTCCAAAATAGGCCGGATGTCCATAGCGTAGCTGACTCTCGACCCAGTCGTGGCGTTGGATCCGATGTTTCCTCCGGCAACAACCGTAGGCAAATTTTCCGGACTCAGATGAACTTTGACATGCCCGTTAAAATCGAGTAATGCACTGTATGTGATCCACTTCCGCATCGGTTTTTTTAAATGTTTGTGGTTGAAGTTCCAGTACTGCCATCCACATTATTGAGAGAAATTACAATACCGCCTCCGTTTTCCATACTGTTGGCATGAATATGCGCAGGGTGGTTGCCATCAGACAGGTGTACCGGTAAGCATGATGGTGGCGGAAAAATCCACTTTTTCGTTGGCGCAATGTGAATGTTCCACTTACGTCCGATCCATTCACCTCCGTGATATCATAACCTTGTTTCTTCACCTGTTAGTGCATTATTGCCAATATCGCCCCTTGCTACAATCGTAGAAATTTGCGCTGCACTAAGGTGCACCATCATGCCCATCGAAGACAATCAGATCATCATAGGTAAGCGGATTGGCATTTTCTGTCGGCGGAAACATCAGTAAGACCTTTTCCCGAGGTGCCATCCAGATTGCTGAGAGGTACGATAACAGTACCACCTTCGGCGGCGCTATTGACATGGATATGTGCCGGATGCACGCCTGCCTCAGGTGTATTGTCCAAATCTATTTCCACAAGTGTTTTTCCGTTCTTTCTTTCCCTAAACCAAACGGTGCCTGAAATGCCCGCTACTGCGGCTTCCATCAGTGGATAACTCTCCATTTCACCGGTTAGAAAATTGCCACCAATATCACCCGCTGCGACAATCGTCGCCATTTCGGTGGCGCTTAAATGAACCTTGACATGTCCGTTGAAATCTTCAATTGGTTAAAAGTGATCGGTGTTCCGTCATCCGATTCCGAGAAATCGGTTAAACTGAAGCCGGTATCGCCGTTGACCGGGATTGAGTGAAACGGAAATGCTACCTGCCGGATGCAACTGAATTCAGATGTATGTGAGCCGGATGCTCGCCTCCGGAAGGTGTATCTTCAAGGGCAATGATGGCCAGTATTTCACCACTCACACGCTCTACAAATGTCACATCCCCGAAAATTCCTGAACCGTTTATCTCTAACAAATCAAAATCTTCCGAGTTCGTGGTAAGTTCATTTGGGCCAATATCCCCCTGGGCAAGGAGCGATGACAGGTTAGCGGCACTTTCATGCACATTGACGTGGCCATTAAAATCGATCAGTTGGTTGTATGTAATCGCCGTGCCATCATCGGTTTTCGATATAATCGTTTCACTTTTTCCACTTGCTCCTGACACATTCTCAAGAGAGACCACGATGCTGCCACCTTTTGCGCCTGAGTTATTGTGAATGTGGGTGGGGTGATTGCCCGAAGGATCTAATCCCATCAAAGTAATTTCCACTTTTGTTGTGTTGTCATCGAGTTCTGAAAATTTCGCTGATCCCGCGATGAGGCCGCTCGACATTGAAAAGAGATTGAACGACTTTGTATTTCCGGTTTCCTGTGGTTGTTCTATCACAGGTTCATCTTCGTTATTACACGATCAGACGAAAAACAACCAAAATATCAGAAGTAGAAAAACTGGTTTGTAATTTGAATGGTTCATGGGTTTTTAGCGTTTAGTTGGTTACAGAATGTATTTTTAACCGCGTTGTCCGGGTTAATATCGACTATACAACCATTTCCTATTTAGGGTTGCCTGACCATGGAAAGAATATTAAAACCGCAGTGGAGAAAAGGGGATTTATACCAATTTTAATTTCAACTTCAAATTTGCACCCTTGATATCTGGAGACGCCATGTCGTCAACTTTTTATGGAAAAGGCAGGAGCTTAGATTCGGTTGATGAGGAAAAGAGTAAGAAATATGAAAAGCACTGAGCGATTTAATATTTCATAAAAAGTTTGCAGTAATCACAGCCATGAAGCGTATAGACTGCGGAAAATCCCAAAAAGATGGGATGCTTCATTTTACATTGGATTTATCACCAATCTTTAATATTATTATGCTTTGAGTAATCATCATTACAATGAGTAATAAACGCCCATATTTTTTCATCCTTATTTTAATGCTGTGTTGGATCACTGTAGGTCCCAGGAAACTCAGAAAATTGAGATATTCAGACTTATCGAGGAAAACAAGACCGATAGTGTTCAATATTTTCTGGATCAGGGCAACAACATCAACGGTATCTATCCCCAATATACGCTGCTGGAAATGGCAATTGCCTATAACCAAATCGACGTCGTAAACCTGCTGATGGAGCAAAAAGCTGATGTAAACCTCCAGAATAACCGTTCTTCACCACTCTTACTCAGCGTGAGTTATAGTGAAAAGTATCAATCGAATAAAATTGTTGAAACATTGGTCAGCCACAAAGCGAATGTGAATTATGTTGGCCTCCATGGATTTACACCATTAATACTGGCATCCAAGATTAAAAATACTCCGGCCGCAAAATTTTTGTTTGAAAATGGTGCGGATACTTCCAAAAAGGACAGGACAGGCAATGACTTTTTCTACTATGTATTGCGTGGAAATGATCCGTCGCTGGTAAGCTATTTCGCCTCCAAAGGGTTTGAAATCCCACGCATTTCGTCCATGGAGGATGGCCCTTATATCGCATACCTGATAAAGGTGGGGCTCGAGGTCTTCCACATGCGTTACGACAGCCTGCGTGACAAGGCAGACTGGCTTACGGAGGAACGAGTGGAAGGAGAAACAAGGCGTTACCTGGTCGAGTAGCGATCGAAGCCATTTTAAAGAAAACGCAATCGGTGAATGACACTGAATACAGGAAAGTGGAAAGTATTTTTGCAGTCAGCGATATCCATGGCCATTATCTTAGTTTCATTGAGCTGTTAAGAGCGAATAAAATCGTTGACAAAAACCTTGATTGGAATTTCGGAAAGGGTCACCTGGTAATCGCAGGCGATGTTTTTGATCGAGGTGACCTGGTAACGGAATGCCTCTGGTTAATTTTCAAACTTGAATATCAGGCTGAACAATCCGGCGGCAAGGTCCATTACCTGCTCGGAAACCATGAATTGATGATCCTGAAGGATAATGATAAAACCTATGCAGATGACAAATACATACTGCCATATGCGAAAGCAATGATGGATTATCATGATCTTTTCGGACAAAATTATGTATTAGGCCAGTGGATCAGGTCAAAAAATATTGCAGTAAAAATCAATAACCTGCTGTTTGTCCATGGCGGAATCCCGCCTGATTTTGTCGACCAAAAACGATCAATGGATCAAATGAATCAATCAATTCACGAATATATGGCCGATACTTCCGGAATCACTCTCGCCGATAAGGACCTGATCATCGAACCGACATGGTACAGGGGGTATTTTGAGAAATCCGTTACAGGCGAAGACTTAGCGCGTGTCTGTAAATACTACAAAGTGGATAAAGTAATTGTCGGCCATACCCCGGTCAATCAAATTAAGTCGCTGCAGGATAATTATGTAATCGGAGTGGGAATCCCGTTTACGGTCCGGATAGACCCGCCCAAGGCCTGCTGATTCGGGATGATCATTATTATCGCTGTGACGAAAAGGGGAATACCACGCAACTTTGATTTCCCCGCTAAAACGAGCGCGCTTCTATTATGCCTATGCCGAAAAAGTATCTCTAACTGATAAGAAATAAGGGACGAGGCGACAAGGGGGAATGATGTCGGGAATTTCCATCACCGTCCACAAAAAGGGTTGTGATCACCAAGAGAACATCCTCACCAAGGGACTCTGAAATGAACGCGCTACCCCAACCGAAAAACAAAACAGCCACTCCTATAAAATAAGATCTCAAATGCCCTAAAACTGCGGCAATGCTAATATCGAGCCTTAAACAAAGAAAAACAAAGAAAAAAGAAAAATGGGAAAAAATGGAAAACTATATCCAAACAAGGGACACGAAAAAAAAAGAAAAAAAAAACAAAAAGCCACAAACAAAAGAAACCAAACCTAAAAAAAAAAAACACGAGATCAAAAAACCAAAACCGGCCAACACGAAAGACCAAAGCACAACCCGCCCCAAAAAAAAAAAAAAACGTCAAAGGGATATTAAGAAAAATGGGGAAGACTTAGCGCGTGTCTGTAAGTACTACAAAGGGATAAAATAATTGTCGGACATACGCCTGTCAATCAAATTAAGTCACTGCAGATAATTAAATGGTGTGGGAATACGTTTACCGGTTGGATCGACCCGCCCAAGGCTGTTGATTCGTGATGATCATTATTGCCGCTGTGACGAAAAGGGGAACGCCCGCCAACTTTGATTTCCCGGTATAAGTAACGCATTTACGGGGAATGAATTAACCGCACTGATTCGCTATTATCCGGTAACAATATTCGAGTATCAAAGATTGATATTCAGCGAACTGCCGGATGCGACTTCAAAATTTCTGACGGTCGTAAATTTACTTCCCCTGGCATTTACTGAACGAAATACCACTTTATACCTGCCGGGCTGGATTGCAAGCGTATTTCTGAGTTGGCTTTGGTCCAGGTTGTAAAACCATCGCTGAACTCCATTTTCGTCCAGTTCATAAAGACTTCCTATGCCCGGCGCACTTGCCAGGAAATTGACCACCCCTGGTTTTTCCAGAATTATTTCACTGATCTCACTTTGTTCAACCCGTATACCACGAAATGCACGCCTTGGCAGAGTAATGCATTCGATGTCATAAATGCCAACGAGAAGTTTCAGATCGCCAGGAATCTGCAATGTCGTGAGAATATCAGGACTTCCGGGTTTCCGCACAATGGCTAAAACACCATTTTTGTATTCGGTATATCCGGCTTGCCTTATACCCATCACGCCTTGCGGCGATTTAATCCGGAGGACGTTGTGTTTTCCTGCCAAAATTCCAACATCATTGATCCTCACCGGAGGAATCGTATTTACAATAACGTCGTAGCTGAGCACCGGATCGATATCTACGGAATCCGGGCGATCCTTGTTATCGCGGTAGTGGACAAATTCAAATGCTGAGGTTTGAGTGAAATGGTTAATGAAGGAGACGTTCACATTAGTTTCATTCGGCTGATCGTTTACATCGAGCAATTCTACAGAAACGGTTGTTTTCCCAAGACTTTGAAATAACGCCTGGTTCAACGCATGTCGGAATTGGTTGATGTTGGCAGCATCGTAGAATGACCCCATGCAGCCAAATTGTTCCTCGAATTTTTTGTCCATGCCAATGCCGATGATGAAAGGTTTTAGAAATATCCCTTTTCGCTGCAACTGGAGCGACACGGCACATGGATCACCATCGCACGATTCGATACCGTCGGTGATGATGATAATGATATTCCGAGCTTTGCCATCCATTGGAAAATCATTGGCGGCTTGCTCAAGTGAGTAGGCGATAGGTGTATTCCCCTTTGGCCCAAGGTTTTTAAGTACGCTGATGATTTTGTCGTGGTTATTTTGTGCAAATGGCGCTTCAAGGCGTGAGTCGTCGCAGCGCTTCAATTTCTGATCGAACTGAATCGCCATATATGTTGAAAGTTCCGAGTTCCAGGTTGTTTACAGTGCGCAGCGAATCCACAAAATCTGAGAGTAGCTTTTTGGCAACGGTGATGCGGTAAGTGTTTTCCCAGCGCGCCAGCATGCTTCCGGAACCATCGAGCAAAAAGAGTATCCTCGTTTTTTCAGGCAATTTTTGCTCCGGAACCTGCGCATCAATAGATGCAGACATCATGAATATCCCAAGGAATAGAATGCTATATCGAAAAATGCCAGGCATCAGATTATAAACGTATATGGCTAATCAAGAATATAAAAATAAAAAAGTCATCCCATTGGTTTGGAGATGACTTTCAGGCTCATTCAGGTCTACTTCACTTTAAAATCTGGGCGGCGTGTTCTTTCGTGTCCACTTTTTCAATGATTTCAGAAATAGTACCTTTTTCATCTATGATAAATGTGACACGTGCCGTCCCCATATATTTTCTGCCATACATGGATTTTTCAACCCAGGTGCCGTATTTTTCATGGATTTGCTTATCGGTGTCGGCAAGCAGTGTGAACGGCAGCTCGAATTTTTTTATGAACTTCTGATGTGATTTTTCATCATCAGCACTCACGCCCGAGAACAGCGTATCCGGCTTTTTGCAGGGAGTTGTAGTTGTCGCGCAAACTGCACGCTTCGGCAGTACAACCAGGGGTGTCATCTTTCGGGTAAAAGTAAAGTACTACCTTCTTCCCTTTGAAATCAGACAGTTTTACTGGTTTTCCATGCTGGTCGTTTACACTAAAATCAGGGGCGAGATCACCTATTTTGAGATTCATATTGTTAATTGATTACGGATGAATATATGGTTTCATTGTTAACATTATCCCTCACTTTTAGTTCCAGATTTCCTTTAAAAGGTTTCTTTTTGTCCAACTTCTCTGTCCAGATCACATTGTTCTTTGGATCATACCACATTAATACCCACTTACCATCGACATACAGGTTAAAATCCTTTATGCCGGACAATGTATCGGACGATTTGGCATCGGATTCATCTCTGGGTGTCATGCTGGATAATCCGCACTTTTAGGAGGAATGGTATCGGCCAGAAGGGTGTATTTCCCAAGGGTGCAGCGTTCTAAATTCGAATGTATTATCGAGCCACTCACCGCCCTGATAAGTGAAGTTTTTGAGATCCGCTGTGTAGTAAGCAGATATTTTTCCTTGTTCGTGTAATTCAATCGTGGTTTTAACGTGATTTTCAGATTGGCATTCAATGGGTAAATGTCTTCGCTCACTTCAAAAAATTCACGTCCTGGCGGTGAAGTTCATCCATATAGTCGGTCTTAAGATACAGTGTGTCGAAGAGCGTTCGTGTGTAGAAATGAAGGGTAAACGCATCTTTATAATATTTAAAATCGGACCCTGCCGGTACAATCATTTCGAGTTCAGGATAAATTGTGCCATTCGTCATGCCTACAGAATCAGGTATTCCGCGCCTCATATCCCATAAATAAACTCCGTATTCACCTACATAATAGGACGGTTTTAAATCCGCAGTCCGCCTGTTGGCATATACTTTCGAAATGTTCGAATCGGAACTTTTTTTGTCCATCAGCACCATCGTATTGTCCAAAACCTGAAAACGAAACGGCTTAAAAGATTTCGTTGCGGCGGTCGTAGTTATGGTCGGTTGCCGTCCGCGAAGTTTCATCTTAATAAACGTCTTATTTCCATAGGCATCGGCGAGCGTCACTTCGTAATTATGAACGAGACTGTCACGGATGGAAATAATACCTTTTTCTTTTTGATTTCTATATATAGCCAATCTGTTGCCGTCGTCGATATACAGTTTCTGGTACGTTTTGCTTTCTCTGGACAGCGCCTGGTAATCCTTGAAGCAAAGCACCTGTCGGTTATCCTCGAAAGGCACTTTATCAATTTGAATATCTATAATCTGACGCTCGTCAAGGGATGCCGTCATGAACGGAATACCGTTTTTATTGGGCACGTCATTAAGCCGGTCAAAACCCATAAACATAAAACCTATTTCGCCATAGACATCTACTGTATTTGAAAGGGTGTATTCATTTTTTAACCCGGAGGGTGTGAATTCAAACCACCCAAATTGGCTATTGATCCGTGAATCCATGTTCATGGTTTTTAAAGCAATTTTCTGGACTACAGGACTCTGCGTATCCTTAATTTCCATGAAGCCCAATAGCAGCGGGTTAACGGGTCGCTGGCGGCTATCGCGAATTTCGAAATGCAGATGTGGTCCGGAAGAGCTGCCGCTATTACCAGCATAGGCAATGAGTTCGCCCTTTTTTACTTTGAATAGCGATTTGTCGGGATATATGTCAACCGAAAATGATTTTCGGCTGTACTGTTCCTTAAGGATATAGGCTGCAATGACATCGCTGTACTTTTCGAGATGCCCGTAAACGGTGGTTGTACCAAGGTGCGGGTGCTCTACATACAACGCATTTCCATAGCCGCCGCCTTCCGTTTTTATGCGGGCGACGAAGCCATCGGCTGCGGCATAAACCTCCCAACCGGTGGCGCCACCCGTTTTTATATCAATACCGCCATGAAAATGCGCTCCGCGTATCTCGCCCATGGTGCCGGCGAGGTAGTTTTGCTGACCGGGCCTTATGGGAAAGATATATGGATTTTCACCAGACTGCGCGAAAGCTGGTAAGGCAATGATTAAAATCAGAAAAACGATGAAGAAGCTACTTGATCTCAACTTCAAGGAGTTTTTCATTGCCAATATAAGCGTCCAGACGATTGCCGATGGATATGGGCCCTACACCCTTTGGAGTTCCGGTAAAAATTATGTCGCCTTTCTTCAACATAATAAACTTCGATATATAGGAAATGATGTCTTCAAAGTCGAAAAGCATGAGTGACGTATTGCCTTCCTGGCGCAGCTGGCCATCGAGTTTCAGACTGAAATTGATGTCTTTCATGTTGGGGAATCTGGATTTCTCAATGAATTTTGAAATCGGAGCAGAGCCGTTGAACCCTTTTGCCAAATCCCATGGTAAACCTTTAGCTTTAGCTTTATCCTGCAAATCCCTGGCTGTAAAATCAATCCCGACGCCAATTGCATCATAATAATTGGAAGCGAACTTTTTGTCGATGTATTTACCATTCTTGCTTATGCGCAGAAGGATTTCTACTTCATAATGGATATTTGTTGAAAAATCGGGATAGTAAAACGGCGCATTGTTTTGCAGCAGCGCAGTTTCGGGTTTAGTAAATATAACCGGCTCATCAGGGCGCTCATTATTGAGTTCCTTGATGTGATCCACATAATTTCGGCCAATGGCGAGTATTTTCATTTTTAATGAACTTTGGGGCGAAATTAGGCACTGCCGATCGCCTAATAAAGGGTATAGTAATAATTTTTTCTGCTACTTCCGTAAAAGATGTAATATCAATTCCCTTAAAAAGTGTTTTGTTTGCACTAATCAAACTATAAAGAAAATTTCCCATGAAAAAGAATTTGTTCATTCTGGTCATTTTGATGTTATGCTATAGTTGCGCCACAGTTCCTGTGACAGGCAGAAAGCAACTCTCACTTGTGTCGAACAGCGAGATATTACCGATGAGTTTCAGCAGTTATAAAACCGTTCTGGACAGTGCCAAGCTATCCACCAATAAACAGCAGGCTGAAATGATAAAAAGGGTAGGAGCCAGAATTCAGAAGTCTGTGGAAGAATATATGGCTCAAAACAACTGGTCTGATCAGTTGAATGGCTACGCCTGGGAATTCAACCTGATCGAAGAGGACGTCGTCAATGCGTGGTGCATGCCGGGTGGTAAGGTGGTTTTTTATACCGGAATAATGCCTATATGCCAGGACGAAACCGGCGTTGCGGTAGTTATGGGACATGAAGTGGCCCATGCCGTGGCCAATCACGGCGCTGAGCGAATGAGCCAGGGATTGATACAGCAAATGGGTGGTGAGGCATTGAGTGTCGCCCTGGCCAGCAAACCAGACGAAACCCGTGCACTTTACAACACTGCTTATGGCGTTGCGTCCAATTACGGAGCTATGTTGCCATTCAGCCGTCTTCACGAATCCGAGGCGGATAAAATGGGCCTTATCTTCATGGCTATGGCAGGATACAATCCGGAAGAAGCGCCGAAATTCTGGGAGCGCATGGCTAAAACCAGTGGTGGTGGAGCGCCACCTGAGTTTTTGTCAACACACCCGTCGCATGCAACACGGATCAGGGATTTGAATGCTCAGATCCCCGAGGCAATGAAATACTATAAGAAGGAATAGACTATAATTCGGCGAGCGATTTCAGCAATTCCCTTACTTCCTTTACAGAGGGCAGGCTATATTTGGCGGTAGATGTTGTCGATCCGACCTTTATCGTGAGGCTGTTTTCGGGCATAGCTTTAAACGTATCCTCATCTGTCCAGTCGTCTCCGATTGCCATGACAAATCCAGCATCGCGCTTTCCGAGCCACCTTTGTGCGGCGATTCCTTTGTTTACATCTGCATTTTTAAGTTCCACGACCATATCTCCTTCGAGGACATTCAGATTTTTTCCGGTTGTGAGGTACTTCAAATGACTCGTGAGTTCGCGTGAACGGAGTTCGCCGAGCCCGGCTTCCACTTTACGAAAATGCCAGACCAGTGAATAGTCCTTTTCCTCAATAAATGATCCTGGCGTCCGATCCACATAAGTCTCCAGCACCTGCTTAAATTCGCTTTTCCATGCACCCTGCAAATGCGCCATCGATTCCCAGTTTCCTTTTTTCATTCGCAGCCATACACCATGCTCGGCGACAATATTAATGGGTAAATGCCCTAACCAATGGTCGAGGGTGCCTTTATCGCGACCGCTGATGATGATGACCTTGTTGCGATCATCGGAAGCCAGTTTTTTGAGAATTTGGATGAGCGCCTGATCGGGCTTTGCGGCATTTGGATCCGTAAAAAATCCAATGAGCGTTCCATCATAATCAAGGAAGAGCAGGCGCTTTTTTGCCCGCTTGAATTTTTCGAAAATGATCCCGCGTGTCATGAGATCGAATCGACTGGTTTCCATGGAATGTTGTAAGTTGATCACATGGTTTAACCGGTTCATGAAAATCCCATACCAATGATGGATATTGTATCGTTTTAGTGTTGCCTGCATAAGGCTAATATGGACAATTTGTGCTTCCTCAGGCATGGTAAGCGCATTATAAATCGCGTCGGCCATTTCGCTTACATTATTAGGATTGATGAGGAGTGCGTCTGAAAGTTCTTTGGAGGCGCCGGCCATTTCGCTGAGTATGAGCACCCCGGTTTTTTCCAGTTTGCTGGCAATGTATTCTTTACAAACGAGGTTCATCCCGTCTCTCAGTGGTGTCACTAAAGCCACATGCGCCATCCTGTAAAAGGCCGAAAGTTCATTCAACCCAAAAGAGCGATAGAAATAATGAACCGGAGTCCAGTTTATTTTGCCGTAGGTACCATTGATCCTGCCGACCAATACATCCACTTCTTGTTTCAGCTCCTTATATTGAGCCACATTATCGCGCGACGGAACAACGACCATTATCAGCGATACCAGTTCATGATACTCCGGGTGTCTGTTGAGGAATAGTTCAAAAGCCTGCAGGCGTTGAGGCAAACCTTTGGAATAGTCAAGGCGATCTATGGATAAAATAAGCTTTTGTTTGCCAAGCGATGCCCTGAGGCGTATTTCATAGTCGATTGTCCTAGGTGAAGCGGCAGCCATGGCGTATTTCTGGTAATCGATTCCCATTGGAAAGGAATCGACTTCGATGATTCGATCGCCGGTTTCGATTCTGCCTCTGTTATTTGGAATGCCCGCCAAGCGGCTTACGGCCGATAAAAAATGACGCATATCGTCATAGGTATGAAAGCCGATGAGATCCGCTCCAAGTACTCCCCGCAATAGTTCTTTACGCCAGGGGATCATCCTGAACACCTCGTACGATGGAAATGGGATGTGCTGGAAAAAACCGATTTTGGCATTCGGGAATTTATTTCTGATCATCTGCGGCAACAAGAGCAATTGGTAATCATGAATCCAGACAATATCGTCCGGCTCCATATTTTTCACAATGGTGTCACAGAAGAGTTTATTGGCCTTTTCGTACGCATGATAATACTCGTGGCTGAAGTTGGCGTACTGCAGAAAATAATGAAAAATCGGCCAGATGCAGTCGTTGCTAAATCCCTCATAAAACTCTTCGATCAGTTTTTTTGAAAGAAAGACCGGGACCATTTTTTCCGTAAGTAGCTCTTCTGCGATCTTAGTGCGGGCGCTTTCATTTTTTATGTGCTTTCCCGGCCAGCCAATCCACAGGTTTTTGCCGTTTTTATATATCGATCCGAGGCCTGTGGCAAGACCGCCTTCGCTAGGCATATAGTATATTGTGTCATCCTCGCGGAATACTTTCACCGGCAACCGGTTTGACACAATAATCGTTTTGCCCATTCTCAGGTTGTGGTGTATAAATTTTTCAGCGCTTGAACTGGCGTAATTTTATTTCTGTCAGCTTTCGTTTTGTATCCAATGCGAAGTCGTTTTTCTGTATCCAGTCGTAGTACATCGGCTCGATGGAGAGTACATCCAACACACTTTTCCCTTTGTGTTTACCAAAATTAAAGACCTCCTCACCACTGGCATTGTACACAATTCTGCCGGCGAGGTCGACCATTTTTGCCAGGTGATATTGTGCATTTTTTCCATGTCGTTGACAATGACACCAAGTGTATTGCCACTCATATCCAGTACTTCCTGACCTTCGTACATCTCAATCTGGCGCAACAGGATTTCGTATGTGGCCTGAGTGTCGGCTTCCGCGCTATGTGCATTTTCCAGTGTTTTATTGCAGTAGAATTTATAGGCGGCGCTAAGGTTTCGTTTTTCCATAAGGTGAAATATCTTCTGTGCATCGATCATTTTCCTTTTGGAGACATCAAAGTTGATGTCGGCCCGAAGGAATTCTTCCACAAGAACAGGTACATCGAACTTCAGGACATTGAAGCCTGCCAGGTCGCAGCCGGTCAGGTAGGTCGCCAGTGACTTCGCGATGTCTTTAAAGTGCGGCGCGTTGACGACATCCTTATCATAAATACCGTGGATAAGGCTGGATTCAATGGGTATGGGCATTCCGGGATTTACGAGGTCGGTTCGACGTTCTTCCCGTCCATTGGGATGAATTTTAAGGATGGAAATTTCGACGATGCGATCTTGGGTAATATTGATTCCGGTAGTTTCAAGATCAAAAAATGCCAGCGGATTTTTAAGTTTCAATTGCATGTGTTAGTCATTAGTAGATTCAACTATTTGCCTGGCAACTTTTTGCAGGTCGAGGTTTCCAAACTGTCCTGAACTCATGAGAAGTAAATTGGCGTTTTCCCATTGGCAATTTTGAAGGTATTTTTCCAATGCATCTGCATCCGTAAAAACCTTGAGGCCGCTGAAATTGAAGGCATTTTCTACGTCATTGACGTTGATCTTGGTATCATCCTTTTGCTTACTATTGTTCGGATTAAAATAAATACACGCTTCATCAGCCGCAGCTAATGTGTCCTGATAGTTTGAAATGAAGTTCTTATTTAAACTACTGAAAGTATGAAGTTCGAGGCATGCCACGAGTCTGCGTTTTGCAAAGCGCTCCTTAAAAGCAGCGGTGGTGGCTTCTACCTTGGAAGGCGCATGGGCAAAATCCAGAAATACAGCGGTCTTTTGATTTTCGTTGAGTAGTTGAAGTCGCTTGCGTGCTCCCTGGAACGAACTGATTGCTTCGTAAAATAACTCATCTGTTATTCCTATTCTGCTCAGTAGTTTTCGGGCGCCATTCAGGTTCAGCATGTTGTGTTGCCCGAAAATCTTCAATGGAACCAATCCTGCTTCGGTTTTCAAATATGTAACATCATTTTTCACAACATACGGATGTATGGAATAATGCAGCTGTGTTATGTCCACGCGCTGGTTGCCGGCCATTACCATAGCCATATCATCTTCTTCACAAAAAATCAATACACCCCCTTTTGGTGTGGCATCGGCAAAATTCTCGAACTGCTTCACGTATTCATCCACCGTCTTAAATGCGTTGATATGATCCCATGAAATTCCGCTGATTAGCCCGATGTGGTGTTCGTAGTTCAGGAACTTGGGTGTTTTATCGATGGCAGAAGAGAAGTATTCATCTCCCTCAATAATGATGATGGGTGCGTCTGAGATCTTGACAATATTATCAAACCCTTCCAGGTGTGCTCCAACCACATAGTCGAAGTCGCGCCCGGCGTATTTGAGGACATGCATGATCATACCGGTTATGGTCGTCTTACCATGGCTTCCAGCTATCACGATACGTTGCTTATCGTCGGACTGCTTCCTTATGTATTCAGGAAATGAATATATGGGAATGTTCAGCTCCCTGGCTTTTTTCAGTTCGGGATTGTCTTCCTGGGCGTGCATTCCCAAAATTACAGCATCGAGACCTTGGCGTGATGCGTGATTCATCCCATCCCATGGTTGCCGGATATAATCCATGATTGATAAGACGTTGTTTTGACGGTTCATATATGGCATCATCTGATCCGGAAACTTCCAGTCCTTTCAGTTTTAGCGCTATAGCGAGGCTATGCATCACACTGCCGCCAATGGCGATAAAATGCACCTTTTCATTATTTTTTGAGGTCATCGATAAGTATTTATATGTTCAAAGATAGAACAAAATGACGTCGGGGCAAATATATACAAGGCCCTTTTAGGACCTCTTCGCAAGGTACCCGCAATGTGGATTAGTTGTGTGGACAGGTGAGCTTGCAGGTGGAAAAGTTGGTGTTAACTATATGCTGTTTTGTTTTCATTACGACCGGGGTTGGTCTATGTTTGTAACCATCTAATAAATAATCACAGCAGATTTTCGTACCTTTTGGAATGGATTCAGGTAAACCACAATCTATAAAAGCAACCAGCAGAACCAGGTCATTAATTCATCATGATTTGGATGAAAGGCTTGGAAAAATTCCTCCTCAGGCTACAGATCTGGAGGAAGCAGTGTTGGGAGCCCTGATGCTGGAAAAAGATGCACTTACATCGGTTATAGATATCCTTAAACCCGAAACGTTTTACAAAGACAATCATAAGGAGATTTATTCGGCTATTGTTGAGCTGTTCAATAACTCGGAGCCGGTTGATTTACTGACGGTTACCAATCAGCTTAGAAAAAAAGGAAAGCTTGATCTGGTAGGAGGGGCCTATTATATCACGGAGCTTACTTCTAAGGTCAACTCCGCAGCGCACATCGAGTCGCACTCAAGGATTATTATTGAAAAAGCGATAAAGCGCGAGTTGATCCGGATCGCTTCGGAAGTTCATCGCGATGCGTTTGAGGATACCGTGGATGTTTTTTCATTATTGGATAAAACGGAACAGTCACTCTTTGAAGTTTCCGAGATCAATATCCGTAAAAACTACGCGGATATGAGGTCGATCATGCACGAAGCGATACTTGAACTTGAGAGAAAAAAGCACCAAAAGGATGGATTGACGGGTGTCGCAACAGGTTTTACCGCTCTGGACCGACTCACATCTGGCTGGCAAAAGTCTGATCTTGTCATCATTGCTGCCCGACCCGGTATGGGCAAGACAGCCTTTGTGGTCTCGGCCATGCGCAATGCCGCCGTTGATTTTAAAAAGCCTGTAGCCATCTTTTCGCTGGAAATGTCAAGCATTCAATTGGTAAACCGACTTATTTCAGCGGAGGCAGAGCTTGAAAGTGATAAAATCAAGAAAGGGAATCTGGAAGAATACGAGTGGGAACAATTAGTTCACAAAACCGCGAAACTTTCCGACGCTCCTATATTTATCGACGATACTCCCGCTCTTACCATCCTGGAATTGCGTGCAAAATCCAGGAAGTTGGTTGCCCAGCATGGCGTTGAGTTAATAATCGTTGACTATTTGCAATTGATGAGCGGCGATAATGCAAAAAATGGCGGTGGCTCAGGAAATCGCGAACAAGAAATTGCATCCATCTCCAGGTCGCTGAAGAACATCGCCAAAGAGCTAAATATCCCCATCATAGCGCTATCGCAGTTGAGTCGGGCGGTGGAAATAAGAGGAGGAGAGAAGCGGCCTCAACTGTCGGACCTCAGGGAATCTGGTTCTATTGAGCAGGACGCCGACATGGTTATCTTTCTCTACAGGCCGGAATATTATGGAATTACCACTGATGAAGAAGGTAATAATATGCAGGGCGTTGGAGAGGTGATTATTGCGAAGCATCGAAATGGTTCTTTGGATACGGTGAAACTTAAGTTTATTGGGAAATTCACAAAATTCACCGACCTCGATTTTGGGAATGTCTATGGTGGCCATGCCAGAGGACAAAGCCCCGGCGGCCAGTTTGATCAGAACACCAATATGATCACATTTCCAAGCAAGGCCAATTTTAGTGGTTCCGCTGAGTCACCTTCAGGACCACCACCTTTTTAATTCAGCGAATTCCTTAGTGATTTGGCATGCTGCCTGATGCTGCTTTCGTAAGGATACCCCTGGTAAGCGTCCAATTGTTTCAAAGCCTTTTTAGCATCATCAAACTTTCGTTCATCAATAAAAATAATCGCTAATTGAAGCGCGGCATTCGGGGCGAAATACCAATTATTGTCCCCCTGCGAGCTGATGGCTTTGCTATAGCTGTCCTTTGCTGCTGGTAATTGATTAGTTTTATGAAAAAGTCTGCCAGCACGATAATGGTACTCGCACATATCCTTCGACGATAATTTTGATAAATCCACTCCGCGCATAATACTTTTTGCCAGGTCAAAATATCCTCCATCTGTAGCAAATCGCAGTTTGTATAGATCAGGGTGTGAAAGGCTATTCATAATAGCCTCCGATTGCGCGTACTTATCGGCCTCGTTTTTAGCCTCACCTGCACCCCGGACTTTCGACCATGTCTCTGAAAAAGAAGTTTTATCGCCTGATAAATAAAAACACAATGCTGTTTTATAAGTAGCATCTTTCACCATGGACTGGCTGTCAGTGGTCTTTTTGAAGCTTTCATAGGCGCTGATAGCTTCCTGGTAATGTCCCTGTTGCAGGAGTATTTCGCCGGTGAGGTAATTGAAATAGGCCAGCCGGTTTTTTCCATCTGTAGTAATTATTACTTCCATCGCCATGGAGCTGGCGGAGTTTTTCATGAGTAATAATGAATAAAGATAATTCGTGAGCGTGCTTTTTCTGGCGCCATAAACCAGTTGCATTTCTGAAACGCTTCGTTCATGATCACCGAGTAAATAGCCATAGATCATCGCCAGCGATATGTGCGCCTCCAGCGAAAAATCCTTTTCATATCGTGCGACTTTTTGTAATTCCTGCAGGCCACCGGCAAGGTCACCCTGCATGCCAAAGAGCGATAATACCCAGTTATATTTTTCCGGTACCAGGCCAAGCATGGTGCGCAACAGACCAAGTGTTTTATAATTGGGTAAATACTCAGGAAACTCATCGTTAGTGGCTTTTGCCAGTGAGTAAGCATTTTTTATATTCCAGAAAGCAGAGAATTCCTCGCCATACTTTAGCTTGATGAGTCCCCATTGAAGGCGTGCTTCGGCCTTCAGGAATGATTTTTCAGCGTTGGAAAATTTTTCAGATTCTACGGCAGACAGAAATTCCGCTTCCTCCTTCTTCAAAGATTTGAAAAGGGTTTCATCATCAGCTATCACCAATTTTACCGATGTCGATAGTAGTTGCAGATAATAATTGTATGGATTTTTGGGACTATTCAGGAGTATGGCCTGGCATGAATCCATACGGTAATTGAGCAGGTAGTCGTAGGCCTGATTTAGAGGCTTGGTTGCAAAGTATTGGGCATGAACTGGAAAAGCGCTGAAAAGAAATACGATGCATAAAAAAAGGCGAACCTTTTGATTCGCCCTGTCATTCTTAGATTTTATCGCTATAGCCACCGACTATTTATCGGGTACTTTTTCTTGCTACTTTGGGTTCCACAACCGGAACGATCTTTTCTTCAATATCGGTGAAAATTCTACCGCAATGCTCGCAAACAATGATTTTTTTGCGTTCCCGAACTTCAGCTTGTCGTTGAGGAGGCACCATATTAAAGCAGCCACCACATGCATCTCTCTTTATTGAAACAACTGCCAGACCGTTACGAGCGTTGCCTCTGATCTTGTTGTATGAATTGAGCAGTCGATCTTCTACTTTGGTCGCAGCTTTTTGGCGACGTTCTTTCAACTTGTTTTCCTCATCCACGCTTTCGGAAGTGATCATGATCAACTCCCGTTTCTTGCTGTCGAGGTCCTTATTTCTTTCAGTCTGTATAACTTCAGTGTCAGCTATTTCAAGTTTCTTGGCCTCAATTTTCACTTCTGCTTCGCGAATGCGTTTTTCACAGATCTGGATTTCAAGGCTTTGAAGCTCCATTTCCTTGGTGATAGCATCATATTCGCGGTTATTGCGAACGTTCATTTGCTGCTCCTCATATTTCTTTATGAGTTTTTTCGATTCAGCAATGGAATTTCTATTATTGGAAATCAGCTCGTTTTGATCCTCAATCTCTTTATTGTACTTCACGATACGTGTCTGATAGCCGATGATCTCGTCTTCCAGATCTCTTACTTCATCGGGAAGAGCGCCACGGATTTTTTTAATATCATCCAGTTTTGAATCTAATTCCTGCAGATCACTCAGGGCATCAAGCTTTTGTGCAACCGTATTTTCCATCAATTTATGCGTAATGTATTGGGTTTGTATTCACCTCCGTAAAATGGAGTGCAATATTAGGAAAAATTTCACTTAAATGTTCATATAACAATTCTTTTGTGTATTGCTCGCTTTCGAAATGGCCGATATCAGCAATTATTATTTTTCCATCGGCATTGAAAAAATCATGGTATTTTAAATCAGCGCTTACAAACATATCAGCCTGATACTTTATTGCATCCGGAAGTAAAAAGCTACCCGATCCGCCACATAATGCAATGGTTTTTACGTGGTTCTTGATAATGGCTGTATGTCTGATGCAGCCGCACTTAAATTGACTTTTCACCACGGCTATAAAGCGTTCTGTTTTCATGGGTTGAGGCAACTCGCCTATCATACCGGAACCGGTGAGTTTATCTGAATTTTCCAGGGAATGTATATAATAAGCCACCTCCTCGTAAGGATGCGCCTCGAACAACGCGCTCAGTACCCTGGATTTTATATGCATTGGGAAGATGACTTCGATCCTGTTTTCCCTGACTTTCTCCAGGACTCCGGTTTGCCCGATGCTGGGATTTGCAGTGCCGGTGGGGAGGAAAGTGCCGGTCCCCTCCAGAAGGAAGCTGCAGTTTTTATATTCGCCAATCATTCCGGCGCCCGCTGCATGTAATGCAGAAAGTACACTATCTGTATTTTCAACCGGGACAAAAGTGGTCAATTTTCCAAGGAGGTTGCTTTTGGGCCGGAGAATGCGAGTTTTGACCAGCCCCAGCTTATCTGCAATGCGTTTGTTTACCCCATGACTTACACTGTCCAGATTGGTATGCGAGGAATACAGCGCGATATTGTTTTGTATTGCTGCAATGACCGTTCTCTCCACATAATTGCCGCCGGTGAGCTTCTTCAATGGCCTGAACACCACAGGGTGATGGGAAATAATCATATTACAGCCTTTGTTCACGGCTTCCTCGACGACCTGCTCGGTACAGTCCAATGCAATAAGTACGCCTGATACCGCAATATCGCCATTGCCTGTGAGCAGACCGGCATTGTCATAGTCTTCCTGATAGGCAAGTGGAGCCAATGCCTCTAAATGTTGTACGATGTCTTTTATTTTTATCATAATTATGGAACTTTGCGCGTTCTCAAAAATAGTGAATTCCGCCATCTGATAATGCCATTGATCAAGTTCCTTCTGTTTCCATTTGCTTTCCTGTATGGGCTGGTGACAGATTACAGGAATCACCTCTACGATATCGGGAAAAAGCCAGGCTTTAAATTTGACAGATTCATAATAAGCGTCGGCAATCTCACAGCAGGCGGCACGGGTAAGACACCTTTTGTAGAAATGCTGGTTCGGGCGTTGTGCAATCATTTTGAACTGGCTGTTCTCAGCAGAGGATACCGGAGAAAAACCACCGGCTACCGACTGGCTGGATCGGATGACAATGCTTTAACCATCGGTGATGAGCCATTTCAATATTTCCTCAAATATGGTAACGTACTGAAGGTAGCGGTTGGAGAGGAGCGGATACTGGCAATTCCGGAATTATTAAGTGCTCATGAATCCGTGGAGGTGATAATTCTTGATGATGCTTATCAACATCGTAAAGTGCAGAGGGACTACAACGTTTTGCTGTGCGATTATCACAGGCCTTTTTATAATGATAAGGTAATCCCGGCTGGTTTATTGCGTGAAAAACCCAGACATGCCAATCGGGCCGATGTCGTCGTTGTCACCAAATGTCCGGATGGCAT
Organism: Cyclobacteriaceae bacterium; assembly: GCA_034523095.1. Taxonomy (GTDB): domain Bacteria; phylum Bacteroidota; class Bacteroidia; order Cytophagales; family Cyclobacteriaceae; genus JAAUQL01. The sequence goes on from JAXHKU010000034.1 coordinate 145,439, forward strand.
GGAGTCCAAAGAAATGCAGGACATTCAAACGCAAATAATAAAATACACGAAAAGTGAAACGCCCATATATTTTAGTGGCATCCGCTATTTGGAGCCAAAGGGTGTATATGGAGAAAAGACGATTTCAGCGAGTGTATTTCTATTTACAGGTATCGCCAGCCATGAACCACTCGAAAAGTACACTGCAACAAAATATAATCTGATTGGCTCCAGGCACTTCCCGGATCATCACCATTTTTCCAGGCGCGATATGGATTTATTGCTTGAAGATTTTAATAAATGCCCAGGTGCGGATCGTTGCCTGCTGACAACGGAAAAGGATATGGTACGACTTTTATCACTGGACGATGCGCGATTGAAGGAACTTCCGATATTTTATTTACCTATCGAATTGTATTTTATTGAAAAGGGAGATTTTTTTACGTCAGGTTTGATTGAGCGGATCAATAATTCCAAATCAACCCTTGGGCAGGAGGAAGTTTCATGAGGATAATCATCATTGCATTTTTTACTACAATCTTGCTGGGATACGGTCATCAGACCCTATCCCAAAGCAACATCATCGACGACTCCACCAAGCAGGTTTATGGCCCATACACCACTTTTTACCAGACGTACGATGACATATTAAACAACCGCGATTACCTGCACAAAGTTGACTCTACGATTGGCACAATGCACAGGTTCAACGAAGTGCAAAAATCCCAGTATAAATACCAAAGTCTCGGTAATATCGGTACGGCGCTTCATCCTGTTTTCTATAATTTGCCAACACAGGTAGGCATCAGATCGGGGTACGATGCTTATGAGCCCTACTACACGACGGCCTCAGATATTCAATTTTATGATACGAAATCACCATTTACTCCGCTCAATGTAATTTTAGGCGGTCGTGGACGAACGGTGACCGATGTCCGGCATACGCGTAATATCACTCCGACATGGAATGCAGGCGGCTATTACCATAAAATCAATGCGGATAAACAGATCGCATCAGCCGGTAAGAACGACAACCAGTCCGTGATGCTTAAGTACTTGTTGCACATGGACTATAAATCGGCCAATGATAAATATCGCGGCCTCATGAGTTTTTCCCGGTTTAATCAAAAAGTATTTGAGCAGGGGGGCATCAGGATACCTGAAGGGGATCCGTTGAATGCCTATTTTGATGAAAACGCCGATGTTTATCTTAATGAAGCCCAGAGCCAGGATTTTCGGTTGAGCTATCATTTATATAATCATTATCAACTTCGCCCGGAGCTTCAGGTATATCAATCCATGGAATATATTCAGAATAAAAACCGGTTCACGGACAATCCTCTGGGTTCGGACACGGCATATTATAATCAATTCAGTTACGATATCCTCATTAATCCAGACAGCACCACCGACCAATCGCAGACCAACCAGTTTATCAATGAGTTCGGTATAAAGGGCGACTACACCAATTTGTTTTACAGGTTTTTTGTCAAGTTTCGCAATGTGAAATATCGCTCTAATTACACGCCTGGTGAAAAACTTTTTTTCGAAAATTCTGGTGGCGGTGAGTTGCGATATGACTTTGATTCACTGCAAAACATTCGGGCATCGGCAGAATACATTCTCGGAGGGTATTATCGCTTAGGAGGTACGTATTTCAACAAGTTTTTTACTGTCGAATACTGGCGGACACAATCGCGGCCAGCAATTATAGAGGAGAATTATTTCGGGAATCACCACCAATGGTCCAACAATTTTTCGACACCGGCGAGCGATATGCTGAAAGGCAGTCTTATTTACGGCAACAGGTTCTTCAGGATAGAGCCATTCGCCTCACTCATCAATGTGAAAAACAATATTTACTATGGGTATGATAAAGCGCCGGCGCAAGCAGGAGGGTCCGCGCAGATATTATCCTTTGGGATGAATTTGAATGTGAACTTTGGGAAAAGCATCCACTGGGAAAATGAGGGTATTTATACCGGTCTCACCGGCGATTCGGAAGCTATAGATGCGCTCAGGATTCCTGAACTATTCATTAACTCAAGGTTGTACTATGGCAACTATTGGTTTGGAGAGAAACTCTACATCATGTTTGGAGTAGATGCAAATTACAAAAGCGATTACTACGCGCCTGCTTACAACCCGGTTATTCAGCAGTTTTATTTGCAGAATGATTTCGGAATACCGTCATACCTGCTGATGAATGCCTTTATTGAATTTCAGGTCGGTCATTTATCTATGTTTATCCAATTCGAAAATCTCACACAACCGCCAAGCAGCGGATATTTTACCTTTCCCTACTATACGGGTCAATCCCGTATTCTTGAAGTAGGGGTAAGGTGGCAGTTTTTCAATTAGCCAGATTTCTTCCAGAGAATTCAGAGGAATAAAAAGAGTCTAAGTTTTTTGCTTTTTCTTTTTTGCCGCTGGGAATAAGATATTATTCAGAATAAGGCGGTACCCGGCAGAGTTAGGGTGCAAATTGAGGTCTGTTGGGTCTTCACCCACACGATGTTCGTAGTCTTCCGGGTCATGGCCCCCGTAAAAAGTCCAGAATCCTTTTCCATAAACACCATGGAGATATTTCGCCTCATCGACACCTTTGGTTTCCCCCATGATTACTACGTCCGGCTTGATGAGTCCTTTTTTGAAACCCGTCGTTTGACCCATAAACCCTTTCAGGATTTGGGTGTGGTTTTGGGTAAGCATGGTAGGAATAGGATCCCATTTGGCTGAAAATTCAAAAAGCGTAAAATAGTCATTGTTCTGCGACAATCCTCTTCTCGTCGGTTCGTTGTCGATATCAGAAAACTCATATTCCATGGGATTCATGCGCAATTTGAAATTCCGAAAGGCAAACGTATTTGTATAGTCAAGTTTACTTTGCGCATTAGGATCGGGCGGGTCGCCATCATACACCGAAGCGCATATATCAACGCCATCCGCAGACAGGGCTATGTCATAGGTATCTGTCGCAGAGCACATAGCAAAAAGAAAGCCGCCGCCGGCCACATAGGTCTGGATTTTTTTCACAATGCCGAGTTTCAATAGGGAAACCTTCGAAAACCCATGCTTTCTGGCAGACGCCGCGAATTCCTGCTTCTGCTGCTGATACCATGGAAAATTGGCATAATTACTTTCGAACTTCCCGAACTGCCCGGTAAAATCCTCATGATGAAGGTGCAGCCAGTCATATTTGGGCAGCTCATCATACATCACTTCATCATCAAAGATGACATCGTAGGGTATTTCAGCGTAGGTAAGTACTAACGTCACTGCGTCGTCCCATGGCTGAGCACTTTTCGGCGAGTAAACAGCAATTTTTGGCGCTTTCTCCAGCCGCATTACATCTGTGTTAGACGCGGGATTGGCTATTTCCGCCAGGATGCGGTTATATTCTCCATCCGAGATCACCGTGTAGCTCACACCGCGTATGATTAATTCATTCTCGATGAGCTGCGAATGATTCATCATAAAGCTGCCTCCCCGGTAGTTGAGCAACCAGTCAACTTCCACACCTTTTTCTATCGTCCAATAAGCAATGCCATAGGCTTTCAGGTGATTAGATTGCGTTTCATCCATTGGGATAAAAATGGAATTCGCCATCGTAATCGGGCAGATTGCAATCAACAGAATAGTTATGAACAAGTTTTTGCGACGCATTTTACAAGCCTATTTTACCGATGATGTACGAATAACGTGATTTGAATAATAATAGTTAGAGAACTGCCCGGTAAATTATAATTTTAGACAAATTCAAAACTATGAATTTAAAGGAAAATATTCGGGAAGGCATTAAGTCCATCAAATCCAATCTGCTGCGAACAATCATTTCTGCATCCATCATAGCGCTTGGTATTGCCGCATTGGTTGGGATTCTCACTTCTATCGAGAGTTTGAAAGCATCGATAGATACCAGCTTTTCCAGCCTTGGAGCCAACAGTTTTGATATCCGGCGAAGATATCCGGAGCGGACGGTCCAGGAGGGTAAAGAGAATAAAAGGTACACGACACTTCAACGCGATGAAGTTTTGGAGTTTAAGGAGCGATTTACGGCAGGAAATACCACCCTGCACCTTTGGGTTTCAGGGACTGCTGAGATAAAAAGATTATCCCAAAAAACAACGCCGAACTTCACCATTAGGGGCGTTGATGAAAATTATATGGTCATTAGAAATTACAATATTGAAAGTGGAAGGAATTTCACAGAACTCGACATTCAAAATGGTGTGAATTACGTGATCATCGGTTATGAAGTAGTCAAGGAGCTTTTCAAAAACGAGGATCCTATTAACAAGAAAATTTCATTTTACGGAGATCAATTTATCGTCATTGGTGTTTTGGAGAAAAAAGGTGGATTCGGAGGTGAAACATATGCCGACAGAACTGTTTTTCTTCCTTTGAAAAACGGCATAAGAATAGCGCGGCGTGGATATTTGGATTACCGTATTACAGTGAGCGTGAATGATCCGACAAAGATGGAATACGCCGTGGGCGAAGCCACCAGCCTGATGCGCAAACTCAGGAAAGACCGTATCGGCGATGAAGAATCTTTTGAAATATCGGCGAATAAAACACTGGAAGAAGAACTTGAGGAACTGACATCAAAAGTGCGAATCGGGGGATTTTTTATCGTATTCATCACCCTGGTCGGCGCATCTATCGGGCTCATGAACATCATGCTGGTATCAGTTACGGAGCGCACAAGAGAAATAGGCATCAGAAAAGCGATTGGGGCTACACCGGAAAAAATCCGCCTGCAATTTTTGATAGAAGCGATCATCATCTGTATCATGGGCGGTATAGGAGGTGTCATCTTTGGTTTGCCAATAGGCAATATTCTCATGTTCATCACAGGTTCCGGAAAATTCATCATGCCCTGGGAATGGATTTCTGCTGCTTTTGTAGTGTGTCTGGCGGTGGGAATGATTTCAGGCTACTATCCGGCTTATAAAGCTTCAAAACTTGACCCCATCGAGTCGCTGCGGTACGAATAATACCTTTTTGTGGTATTGTTAATTAAAAAGAGTTGTTGAATTAAACACTTAACAATTGCTTAATCGAAGCATGTTGGGATGTTCGCCGGATTTGTCAAATTTCGCACGGGCATCCGACAATTGAACTCTCATGCTTGAAAAAGCAAAAATCAAAGCGATATATACGCAGCTCGATCAGTTGTATGAAAGCTCCGTAAAGGAGGAATTGAAGAAGAATAAAAAGTTTGTAGTTTTTAGCGACCTGCACATGGGCGATGGCAGCGCCAGGGATGATTTCAGGCAGAATGCACAACTTTTTCGATCGGCGCTTGAAGAATACTATTTCCCCAATTCGTTCAGTCTCATTTTGAATGGCGATATCGAAGAATTACAGCGGTTTAGCCTGAGGGCGATCCACAAACGGTGGAAGGAAATTTATGATGTTTTCGACAGGTTCCATGAGAAAGGAATGCTTTTCAAGCTCATTGGAAATCATGACATCACCCTGCCTTTTGAATCCGAACATGACATAAAGTATCCGGTTCTCCATAGTCTTACCCTGCAATCCAAAGCAGGAGAAATGCTCATTTTCCATGGACACCAGGCATCTATTCTGTATAAGAACCTGAACAAACTTTTAGGATATACATTAAAATATCTGGCCAATCCACTCAGGATCAAGAACTACACCGTATCGCATAGCAGCCGCAAGCAATACAAGATCGAGCAGCGTGTTTACCATTACAGCAGCTTCAGGAAGCGTGTATCGATTATTGGCCATACGCACCGCCCATTGTTCGAGTCATTATCGAAGGCCGAACGGCTGAAATATAAGGTGGAGGAACTTTGCAGGATCTATATGCTGACGGAAAATGATTCGGTGAAAAAGCCCATCAAAAAACAGATAAAAAGCCATAAAAAGGAGTTGCGCAAGTTGGTTGCAAAGGACAAGAAAGTGCTCTTCGAAAGCCAGATTTATAATTCTGTATTGCATATACCCTGCCTTTTCAATTCCGGGTGCGTCATTGGAAAGCGGGGCATGACCTGCCTTGAAATCGACAAGAATGAAATCGCGCTGGTGCACTGGTTCGACAAAAAGACCAGCAAGAAGTATCTTGACAAGCACGGCTATAATCCACACCAGATAGAAAATACCGACTACTTCCGCATGGTTCTCAACAGAGAGCAACTCCGCTACGTGTTTTCGCGGATCAATTTGCTCGCCTGACGATCTGACGACTTTTTTTAGTAACTTTCCATCGTAAGCCCCCAACTAATTTTTACACTATGAAAAAACCATTTTATTTTCTGTCCATTATGCTTTCAGTCATTCTCATGAACTGCTCCGATACAAATAAAGAAGGTACGGCAAATTCTGAATTCCGATTCATCACACTCGATCCGGGACATTTCCATGCGGCCCTTGTACAGAAGACGCGGGTGGCTGGAGTTGAAAGCGTGGTGCATGTTTATGCTCCAGAAGGCGCTGATGTGCAGGATCACTTAGCCAGGATTCGCGGGTTTAACACCCGCCCCGAATTGCCCACCGACTGGGTAGAAGAAGTGTACACAGGGCCGGATTATATGGAAAAAATGATCACCGATAAACCTGGGAATATTGTGATTATTTCGGGTAATAACGCCCGCAAAACCGAATATATAAAAAGCGCGGTGCAGGCAGGGCTGCATGTTTTGGCAGATAAACCAATGGCTATCAATGCTGAAAATTTTGATGCACTTAAGCAGGCTTTTGACATTGCCAAAGCGAATAATGTACTGCTCTACGATATCATGACGGAGCGGTATGAAATTGCCACCATGCTGCAGAAGGAACTTTCCATGGTTCCCGAGGTATTTGGAGAACTATTACCCGGAACAGCCGAAGAGCCGGCGGTGACCAAAGAATCCGTACATCATTTTTACAAGCAGGTTTCCGGCGCGGCATTGAAGCGACCGGCATGGTTTTTTGACGTTACCCAACAGGGCGAAGGCATCGTGGACGTGACGACCCACCTTGTTGACCTGATACAATGGGAGTGCTTTCCGGAGCAGATCATTGATTATGAAAATGAAATTGAAATAGTCGAAGCAAATCGATGGGCCACGGATCTCACCCCTTCCATGTTTGAGCAGGTGACAAAAATGGCTGAATATCCAGACTATCTCAAAAAGGACATTGTGAATGATTCCATCCTACATGTCTATTCCAATGGGAGCATTGATTATAAGATAAAAGGAATTCATGCCCGTGTCTCCGTAATATGGAATTATGAGGCGCCGGAAGGTGGCCAGGATACGCACTATTCGATTATGCGCGGCTCAAAGGCAAGCCTGGTGATCAGACAGGGAAAGGATGAGAATTATCAGCCGTCGTTGTTCGTACAGAATACAGGTGACGCATCAGATACTGATTTTGATGCAGTGTTGCGACAAACAGTTGAAGCGTTGCAAGCAAAATACCCGGGTATAGGAATGGAGCAGTTGGGTGATGAAATTAAAATTACCATACCTGATAGTTATAAGGTTGGTCATGAAGCACATTTTACCCAGGTGGCTGAGAAGTATCTGAATTATCTCAGGGAAGGCTCCCTGCCTTCATGGGAAGTTCCAAATATGCTGGCGAAGTATTATACAACAACACAGGCTTTCAAAATGAGCCGATAGGAGGCATCGGACTTAATTTGTCAGTAGTAATTACTAAAGACCCGGAATCATTAAAGCGTCATCCCTGCGAAAGCAGGGATCTTTTTCGCACCGACAAAAGAGGATTCATCACTCTATCTCGTATACCCAGGATTCTTGATCGCGCTTTCTCTGGTCACTTGTCAGGGATGACTGAGGAAAAAATTGCTGAAAATCCAAGAGTTAGTAAGTCGGAACGCAGTTCCTGCATTTCATTTTTAAGCCCAAGTCACAGACTTGAGCTATTATGGCAGTAGGTCGGCAATAGGCATGCGCCTGGAGCCGTACCCGTATAGGCGGCTGGGCAGTAGCCCGAAGCCCGATATTAGGTACGACGATCCCCCTGTCCAGACTGAGCGCAAAGAGGCTACGATACCCATGCTGGACTATTATGGGAAATTTCAACCTGAGATTCAATGAACCGCCGTATACGAGACCCGTACGTACGGTGGTGGGAGGGCTGCACCGTAGGCTTTATGGCCTACGGCTACTCCCACTCGATTGTGCGGTCGTTTTTTATTTTTATATTTCAATAAAAATGTTTCATATATCAGAATACACATAATTCCTCCTAGAACACACTTCATCAAAATTGTTTTATAATTGCTTTCTAGAAACATAAATCTATACCATGAATCCATATTTGTTTTTAGATATGATGCATATTGGGTATAAGCTTTTACGGTAATTGCAAAAATAACTGTTGGACCAATTAAATTCAGAAAAAGTCTTTTATTAAAGTATGTCAGCGACAATAGAATAACAAATACCAAAAAGTAAGGTATTCCCATAAGTTGTCCTCCATGGACATAGCCATTTGTGTAATACCCAAACTTCAAACTATAGCTTAGTGATAAGATCAGAATTAGAATAAAGGATGCTATTTTAACTATTTTCAAAAGATCAACTTTTATGTTTGACAAGTGGTAAAAATAAATCCCCAAATGCCGCACAACATACGGCTAAACCATTTATGGTTTACACACATTATATATACAATACTTTTATTTGTAATTAACTATCTGTCAATTCGTCATCCCTGTTTCACGCCACCTGCTTATTAAGAAATTCAACAGCCCCCTGTGGGTCTGAGGAATAGAAGTCTGCATTGATTTTTGCGCAGAATTCATTGTTGACAGGCGCTCCACCGATCAGCACCTTCGTGCCCGGCACCGCTTCTTTAATATCACTCACTATTTTCTCCATATTGACCATGGTCGTAGTCAGCAGAGCAGACAGACCGACAAAGCAACCCGGATGGGTTTTTACGGCTTCTATGAATTTGGCTGAATTGACATCAGTGCCCAGATCCACGACCTCAAATCCACTGCCTTCCACCATCATCGCCACGAGGTTTTTGCCGATATCGTGAAGATCACCGGACACTGTGCCAATAACAAACACGCCTTTTCGCTTCACAGCACCGGACTGGAAAAACGGTTTCAAATGCACCATGGCCACGCTCATGGCTTTTGCTGACATGAGTACCTGGGGAACAAACACCTTGTTCTCCCTGAATTTGACGCCAATTTTTTGCATGCCGACAACCAACCCTTTTTTTAGGACATCATCCGGTTTTACGCCGGATTCAATGGCTTTTTTCGTCAATTCATCAGCGCCTTCCTGGCCTTTCATATCTGGGGGATAAGGACTGGCAAGGTTTATTTTACCGTATTCCACGCAATGGGCAATTTTTTCGAGTAGTTCTTCCATACTGTTTTATTTTTTTTGATTTATTAAAAAATGGATGCTGTGCGCATCGCCATCAGGTTTTCGTATTTGGTATTTACTGTGATTTCGCATCCTCCGGAAAGAATGAATTTCCTGCCGCGTTCACTTTCCACCAGTTGCTTTGATGCATCATGAATAAGGCCGGCTTCTTTGGCATCGATGAGTAGCGGACTAATATTTCCACACCGGATCACCTCAGGCCCCATAATCTCATAAGCTTCCTGTGGGTCCACCTGATAATCAATGTCCAGAATATCAGGTTTTAACATGGCCAGCGAGGGGAGAAGGTGTGTGATATTGCCACAGATATGCAGCTTCACTTTCCCGCCAATCGCATGGATAAAATCGATAATTTCCTTGTGCCTGTCCAGCACATAGGTGTCGTAACTGTCCTTGTCGATTTGCGAACAAATGGCATCGCCTATTCCAATGATGTCGCAGCCCGCCTCAATTTGAGCCTTTGCAAAATCCCTGGCAGTAATTACACATTTGTCCATGAGGTAATTACAGAAATCCGGATCAGCCATCAGGTTTACCAGCATGTTGCTCAAACCGGCCAGGTCGCAGGCTTCCGCGAGAGGGCCTTCGATCCAGCCAATTACAGGCACTTCACCTTTCAGTTCCTTTTGAAAAAGTTCGGCGCCCTTTATCCGGTCATGCGTGCGTTCTGCTTTAAAAACGTCCGGGTTCTTAAGATTGTGAACATCATCGATGGTTTGCACAATGATTTCTTCACATATTGGAACCGCTTCATCAGGAAACCTTACCCTGGCGCCAAAAGCCGATGTTTCGCGATAAGGATCGGAGATTAGTCCAACAAGGTCGAGATCGAACTTTTCCATGGCCTCGATGTTGCACCGCACAAGGGTTTTGTAATCTGAAGCAAATTTACCATAGGTAGTGCCGCCAAGTCGCGCCGCGAAGTGCATGAGAATGGGCCTGAACAATGTCCGGTCCGCGGGTACTTTCCCTGTGCACAGAAGGTCAAAAAGCTGTTTCTTATTCATTTCGCGAAGCAGTTAAAATAATAGAAGGTGCGATGATGGTTTAAATATATAAGCAAAATAATAATGCCCCATAATGCCAGCTTCATTTGCCATTGCCATATCTAGTGTAAACTAAATTTTACGACACTATTCAGTTAATTTCGATTAAAAGCCTTTACCGTATCGACCATTGCCACGATGTTTTCCACCGGGACATTTGCCTGGGTGTTGTGGACAGTGTTGAATACGAATCCTCCGCCATTACTGAAGATTTCACACTGCCTGCGAACCTGTTTTTTCACATCCTCCGGCGTGCCGAAAGACAATACTTTTTGAGTATCTACACCACCGCCCCAGAAAGTAATCCTGTCGCCATAGGTATCTTTGAGATGTTGTGGTTCCATACCCGCGGCAGTGATTTGTACAGGGTTCAGGATGTCAAACCCGGCGTATATAAAGCTTTCAATAAAAGGTTCCACAGCGCCACAACTGTGTTTAAAGGTTTTCCAGGTCGTATTCTCATGAATCCAGTCATTCAGTTTTTTGTAATACGGAATGTACATTTCCTCCAGCGTGTCAACACCGCAGAATTGTGAATCCTGTGTGCCAAAATCGGTACCACACATGAAGATGGCGTCGATATCATTACCCACAGTATCATAAAATGCCTTCAGGTTTTTGAGCGCTATCTCACTCTGCTGGCTGAAGATCCCATGAATATATTCCGGTCGCATGATCACCGACATATACCACTCTGCTATATCACGGATGCCCTTTGGTTTGATGAGGTTCAGACCGGGAACCAACGCTATGTCGCCGAATGCTGTACCTCCCATATTGGCAATGATGGCTTTTCCGCTGTTCTTTACAGCATTTACCCGATCCTTCCAGTAGGCCAGATCTTCTTCGCTAAGGAGTGTGAATTCCTCGATGTTATCACTGACATCCAGTTTTTCATCGTCAATGGGCTCCTGTCGTATCACGGCATCGAAAAAGTAGCTCGACTTGGGCATTTTGCCACTTGGAGAGCCTGTGATGTCGCCATTTGGATAGATTAACAGATCGCCGTTGTTGTCAATAGTGGTATTAAATCCATCAGGCACCAGTACCGTCTGTCCCCAGAAGGTTCTGAATTCTTTGAATTTCCCATGATTCTTAATGCCAAACATATTGTTGGCAGGGCTGAGGCCGATGACGTCAACGCCAAGGATATCCATCAAATCGTCATCGATTTCCCCGAGCATCTGGTAAGGTTCAGTCACCTTGATCGGTTTATACGGCAGTCCATAATAGTTCCTGAGCCGTTCAATGGCCAGGACATGAATGCCTGTGACAGGTGTAGCGCCAAAATCTACAGCAATTCTATCCGGTTGCTGATGATTGATACTGGCTAGTACTCTTTGTTTTGAATTCATAGTTCAAAAAGTTTGAAATTGTTAAATCATTAGATTCTTACCAAATATTATTTATGTGAATTGAATTCTAATAATGCCCGCTCCATCGCTTTGATATTCGCTCCGGGCATTCCGGGGCTCACACCCCCTCCAAGCGACAATATAATACCTTCGCCCTGGCTTTTTCGCAATACTTCCAGCGTGGCCTCATACATTTGTTCTGGCGAGCCTTGCACGCCAATTTCCAATGGATTTACATTACCCATCAGACACATCCGCTTACCCAGAATTTCCTTCACGACACTGATGTCAGTTTGCTTGCCCCAATTTAGCACATCGAAACCGCAATCGGGAAGGTGAGTAAGACATGAATCTACATTGGCATCGTTGTGATAAATTTTAACCCAGTTGGCTGGAAATGCGTCGCAAATTCGCTTGAGGTATGGATGCGCAAACTCCAGGTACTCCTGTTCACCGATAAGTCCAACGATGTCATCCAGTACAAAGATTCCCTCTACCGTATCGCCCATGGCTTTTGCCTGGGCATTCAGCCAACCGATGGTGAGCTGGGTGGTGAGGTCTAGAAACTTATGAGCCATATCCGGCGTCATGATCAGGTCCATCATAAAGTTGGTAGTGCCCCTGACAAATGATGCCGTGCAAAGAGGCCCTCGCGCTGTAGCGATTGGTAAAATATGTCCGGAATCCAGTATTCGCTGCTTGTGCATACGCATTCGCTGCAACGAAAGCGCCATAAAGCTGTCGTTTTCCACGTCATAGTTGGAGATCAGGTCCATATCTTCCAGTCGGTGCAGGGTTTCCACACAACTCGGGGTATTGTTGGGCCAGAATTTCATTTTAGCGCCGAGGATAGATGGCTCAGCCGCCATACCATATTCCATCCACCAGGAAGGCACAAAAATAATGTCCGGATATTCCCGGGCGATTTTCAGATTGGATTGAAACCATACTTCAGGATCGAGATAATAATCCAAATGGCCGATCCCCAGATAGCCTGGAATCCATGGGCTGTCAATGATCAGCGCCAACGGGATTTGGCTCATTTTTTCGCCTTTTGCAGCTTTTTTAAATATTTTCCATTGTTCCTGGAGCATGACTAAAAAGTGGTTTTGGGTTTGTAAAAACAACTCCCACAAGTTAGCTGGTATTTTTTATTTGTCTAAATGTCATCAAAAAACATGATGGAAAAATGATGTTTTTCTCAGAGGTCATTTGGCTGTAGGGTTTTAATTATCCGTGCTTATTGTTATTATTGAAAGGTTAAACGAATTCATTCATTTTTCAGCGCAGAGGTCATGTTTATAAAATTAATTACAGTCGCACATCAAATACTTTTTTCGGCAATCGTTCTTAGTATCTCCCTTATTTCATGCAATACCAAGCAAGAAGCGAAGGAAGCAAAACGGCCCAATATCGTGTTTATCATGTCTGATGATCACGCCTATCAGGCGATCAGCGCGTATTCCGATAAGCTCATCCGCACTCCCCAAATCGACCGGCTCGCAACTGAAGGGATGCTTTTTACAAACGCGTGTGTCACTAATTCTATTTGTGCACCATCTCGGGCGGTGATTCTGACAGGAAAGCACAGTCACCTGAATGGAAAAATTGATAATCTATTTCCTTTCGACACCACCAACGTCACGTTTCCGCAGATTTTCCAGGACAACGGATATCAAACCGCCATGTTTGGGAAGCTCCATTTTGGAAATAGTCCAAAGGGTTTCGACCAGTTTAAAATCCTTCCCGGACAAGGGGTGTATTACAACCCTGATTTCATAACGAAAAATGAAGGAAATGTGCGTATTGACGGCTATACCACAGATATCATTACTGAAATGACCCTGGATTGGCTCGAAGAGGAACGCGATCCTGAAAAGCCTTTTTTACTGTTTTACCTGCATAAAGCGCCACACAGAGAATGGCAGCCGGCGCCGCGACATTTCAAGGAATTTACGAAAAGGACATTTCCCGAACCTGAAACCTTGTTCGATAATTATGAGGGTAGGGGGACTGCGGCCAAAGAAGCTGAAATGAATCTGTTAACCCATATGAATTGGGCTGGAGATTCGAAGATATATCCGGAGGTAATGGATGCGCTTGGTATTCCTGAGACAGCCAACTGGGATAAAGGGGCTTACACGAGTTTGCTGGAACGTATGAACCCCGTGCAGCGGGCCGAATGGGATGCGGTGTATGGCCCGATCAACGAAGAGTTTAAGAAGAACTATCCTTCCATGAGCCGCGAAGACCTTATGCGATGGCGGTATCAACGCTATATGCAGGACTACCTGGGTTGTATCGCCGCCGTCGATGAAGGAGTGGGCCGTGTGCTCGACTACCTTGACAATTCGGGACTTGACGAGAATACCATCGTCGTTTATACATCCGATCAGGGCTTCTACCTCGGCGAGCACGGCTGGTTTGATAAGCGATTTATCTACAATGAATCCTTTAAAACCCCCTTGTTGGTTCGTTGGCCAGGCGTAATACAACCCGGTTCTGTCAATAATCAGATGGTTCAGAATCTGGATTTTGCCCAGACCTTCCTTGAAGCCGCAGGAATATCGGCTCCGACTGATATGCAGGGAGAGAGCTTAGTGCCACTTTTCAGGGGTGACACGATCAATTTCAGAGACGCTGTTTATTATCATTACTACGAGTATCCTTCTGTGCATATGGTGAAGAGGCATTATGCCATCGTAACGGAAGCCTATAAGTTGGTCCATTTCTATTACGATGTGGATGAATGGGAACTATATGATCGCAAAAAGGATCCCCAGGAGATGACCAATGTTTATGACGATCCTGCCTATGCGGAGGTAGTTGCTGATTTACATAAGCGGCTTGAAGAGCTTCGCATAAAATATCAGGATTCACCGGATCTTGATCAAAAATTTATCGATATGTACCCCAAAAAGTAGTCAGATGATAGCCATCGTCTGCTGCTGAATTGTACAATTCAAAATAAAAAAGTACAAGAGTATTTTTATCTATTATGGGCGTTTAGTGCACAGCGATTCTGTTCTCTAAATTGGCCACATGAAAGTTAGAGATATTTACCCGTCCGCCGCGCTGGTTATCTTCAGTAGCCTTTTGTTATCCTGTAGTTCTATGAACTCTTTGACAATACCGATCACAGAACCCGCACCTGTTTATTTGCCTTCTTTGGTTCAGTCTGTGGGTATCATCAATCGCAGTTTACCTGCCGAAAAGAATAAACAGATGGATGACATCGACAAATTCCTTTCAGTGGAGGGAAAAAACTTTGATATCGATGGCGCAAACGCATGTGTTCAGGGGCTTTTTGATGAGTTGAAAAAGAATGAAAGGTTTGCCGAACTGAAAATCATTGAGGTCGATAACCTCAAAAATCCAGGTATGGGCGTATTTCCAGCTCCACTTACATGGAATCAGGTCTCGCAAATTTGCGAGCAGCAGCAAGTTGATGCGCTTTTCGCTCTTTCTTTTTACGACACCGATGCTCATGTGAATTATAATGCCAACCCTGTAAAAATCAATACTCCGCTCGGCGTGTCTTTGCCTATGGTTGAAACGGAAGTAACAATTCGGACCAATATCAAATCAGGCTGGAGGATTTATGATCCTTCCAACGAAATTATACAGGACGAATTCATTCTGAACAGTGAACAGGTTTCCAGCGGCAGAGGCATCAATCCGATGGTTGCCGCCCAGGCAGTTATTGGCAGGAAGGAAGCTGTGATGCAGATCAGCAATGAAATCGGGCAGGACTACGCGCTCAGGATTTTGCCATACCGACATCGGGTGAGCAGGGAATACTACGTAAAAGGAAGTGATAATTTTGAAGTGGGTAAGCGCAGAGCTCAAACCGGGAATTGGGATGGTGCAGCGGAGTTATGGGAAAAAGAGACTTCCAATTCAAATTCAAGAATTGCAGGGCGGGCGTATTATAATATGGCCATCATCAACGAAATCAATGGTAATCTGGAAGACGCCATGGACTGGGCTTCCAGGGCATATGCGGATTACGGGAATAAGCCGGCGCTGGACTACGTAAAAATTTTGAAAAGCAGGCTATATCGCGATCAGCAATTAAGGGCTGAGCAATAAAATCTATGGGTTTCTGGCGAATTTAGCCACAACTATGATCCTTACTTACAGTAAATAATTAAGCCACTTTCCAGTCTGGTTAAATTACAGATCACCAGGACAAAGTTTTATCCTTCATTTTGTCGTTACAACTTTACATACTAATTTGTAACAATACCTCATGTCATTTGTTGTAATTCAAAAAACTATAGACTATGCTAATCAACATTTTATTGCTTTTCACGATGCTGCTGAATGTAGCAGAAAGCACCATTTACGATTACAAAATCAAAGCCCTCGATAGCGACAAGGTTATTGATCTATCTTCCTACAAAGGGAAAAAAATTCTCGTGGTGAATGTGGCTTCCAAATGTGGCTATACCCCACAGTACGAAGATCTTCAGAAACTATCGACCATGTATGCTGAAAAGCTCGTGGTGATCGGTTTCCCATGCGATCAGTTTGGTGGTCAGGAACTGGATACCGAGTTGGAAATAAAGCAGTTTTGCTCCGGGAAATACAGTGTTACTTTTCCGGTAACCACCGTTGTTGATGTTAAAGGGGATAAACAGCATCCGATATATCAGTGGCTTACCAAGAAGTCAATGAATGGTTTAGGAGACTACGAAATCGCATGGAACTTCAACAAATTTCTGATTGATGAAAATGGCAAACTATTGGAATATTTCCCTTCAAAAGTGAAGCCAATGGATGAAAGTATTCTGAAATATTTAAACTAAGTGGAATACGACTCACGGCTGGGTATTTGATCTTTTTTGCTTATGTTTATGCAAACAACGCGTAAACATTAAGCAATGAATAGAAGAAACTTTATTGAAAAAACTGCCCTCGGATCAGCGGCAGTTTTTTCTTTTATACCCGGCCAAACTTTTTCTCAATCCAAAAATCTCAAAATAGGACTCATCGGATGCGGCTGGTATGGCATGGTCATAACAAAAGCAGCTTTCAGCGTCGGTGGCGTGGAGGTTATAGCTGTGTGTGATGTCGATACCGATCATCTAAAGTCAAGCGCTGATGAAATCGAGAAACTTCAGGGTAAAAGGCCAAAGGAAATAAAGGATTACCGCGACCTCATTAATCAGAAAGGCCTTGAGGCTGTCTTAATTGCCTCTCCGCCTCATTGGCATGCGCTGCACTTTATAGCTGCCTGCGAAAAAGGCCTGGATATTTACTGCGAAAAGCCTTTGGCCTACGACGTTAAGGAAGGACTCGCTATGGTAAAGGCTGCGGAAAAGGCCGGAAATATTGTTCAAATTGGATTTCAGCGCAGACAAAGCAATGCTTTTAAAAAGGCGAAGGAATTAATAGGCGCAGGAAAAGCAGGAAAAATCCATCAGATTGGGGTTCAGATTCATTATAATCCAGTTCCAGAAGATAGTACTATACAAGCTCCACCGGCGTCACTTGATTGGGATACATGGTGTGGACCCGCACCAAAACTGGACTACAGGCCAAGTATTGGACATAAGGCCTGGCGCCTGGAAAAGGAATACGGAAACGGTCACCTCGTAGATTGGGGGATTCACAATATTGATATTGTCAGAAATATCATGGGCTTCGGTATGCCTAATTCATTCCATTCCAGCGGCGAATTAGTCACCCTTCAGGGCCAGATCACCACACCGGACACTTTAACTGCCACTATGAATTTTGAACAATGCCCTGTAATATGGCAACACAGGCTATGGGGTAGTGGCGATCTGAATACACAATTGAACAATGGCGTGTTTTTCTATGGTGAATCCGCGACCATTTTTGCTTCAGACAGTCGGGTAATCATAATGCCAACGGGTAGAAATCAAACCCAGGAGGTTATGGAAATTCCCACCGAGAAAATGCAGGAAAACCAATTGGAGAGTTTTCTCAAAGCAGTTAAAGCAAAGGATAAGAGTTTGCTGAGCTGTACGATTACCGATGGATTCCAGTCTACCGCGACCGTGCAGTTGGCGATGATTTCCTATTACACAGGGTCAACTGTATCATGGGATTCAAGGAAGATGGAAATTACCGGAAATCCTAAAGCATCGGATTTGCTTGCCAGGGCCTATAGGTCAGGTTATAAGCGGCCATCATGATATCCCCAATGGATGGAGGCAAGGTTATAAAACAGAGTGATTACGGAAATATGAAAATCCCATCGTATCGATCATCCTTTGGAATTCCATCTGAAGAGGAGCTTTAATAATCGCGATTTCACCAGTCACAGGATGTGTAAAAGCTAACTCGCTAGCATGTAAAAGCATGGTCATCAGGCCGTATTTTTCCAGAAAAAGTTTGTTCTGCTTGTTGCAGCCATGTGGTCTGTCTGCAATAATTGGATGATTGATATGTGATAAGTGTTTCCTTATCTGGTGGTGTCTGCCGGTAAGCGGGTATAACTCAAGCAAAGCATAGCGGGATGTCAAATGTTTTCCGGAAGGAAAATCTAACTCCACTCGTTCCAGCGTAGCAAATTCAGTCACAGCGCTTTGTTTTTTCCCGCGATCATTGGTGAGGTCATAGTCAATAGTACCTTTGTCTTCTGGATGTCCCCTCACAATTGCCAGGTAACGCTTTCTTACTTTTCGGGTTTCGAACTGCAATTGCACAGCGCGCTGAACATCCTTGTCAAATGAAAACAGCAAAACACCCCCTGTCTTCCTGTCAATCCGATGGATGGTGTATATGTATTTTCCAGTTTGCTCTTTCACCATTTGTAGGGCAAAATCGCTGGCATCAGCTGCAATTTCAGACCGGTGTACAAGAAGCCCATGAGGCTTGTTTATCGCTATAAGGTACTCGTCTCTGTATAAAATCTGTAGTGTTGTCAAGTATATTGGGTTTTTTGGCAAAATATGGATTCTGAATTGCGTCTGCGATTAATTCATCAACCAGAATATCTATTTTATAAAATCGCCTTAAAAGTAGTAACTTGGGATGTCATAAAAATGCCGCGAATTAACAAGATGATACAAGATACACAATTTGAAGATATACGTCCATTCAGGGATTTTGAATTCCGGAGCGTCATGGATAGTCTTCTTAATTCTGAACTTTCCGACTTGCTGATTAAATCCGTATTTCCGGATTTGCCCATGGATATAGTAAAGGCGCAATTGCGGTCAATAAATACAATCAATGAGTTTCAGGAGAAAGTTATCTATCAGGCTATTCAATCGATTCTATCAAAAACAAGCCGTGGATTCTCTAAGTCAGGCACGGAAAATCTGGTGAAAGGGGAACGCTACCTTTTCATCTCAAACCATCGGGATATCATCCTTGACCCATCACTTCTCAATATGGCTATTGTGGAGCAGGGGTTCGAAACAGCCGAAATTGCCATAGGCGACAACCTATTGCAGGTACCTTGGGTAAAGGATCTGGCACGCTTAAATAAAAGTTTCATTGTGAAGCGAAATCTCCCTGTGCGTGAGTTAGTTACGGCATCTAAGTTATTGTCTTACTACATATCAGACACGTTGATTAACCGGAGGAAATCTGTATGGATTGCCCAAAGGGAGGGGCGAGCAAAAGACGGGAATGACCGAACCCAGCCAGGCGTTTTGAATATGCTTGGGTTAGCTTCGACAGGATCATTGAAGGAGCATTTCATGAACCTGAATATCATGCCGGTTTCATTATCCTATCAGTTGGATCCCTGTGATACCGATAAGGTGCGATCACTGTATTCCATAAAATTCTTTGGAGGCTACACGAAGGAGCAAAACGAAGATAACCTGGCAATGCGCAAAGGGATCATGGGGCAAAAGGGCAAAATCCATATGCATTTTGGGAAACCTATCACGACTGAGATCGCCGGATTGGATGAAAAACTGCATAAAAATGAACTCATTCAGCAAATAGGACAGATGATCGACAGGCAAATTATAAGTAATTATAAGGTGCAGACGAGTAATCTGATTGCCTTTGATATACTCCACAATAACCAAATCCAGAACTCCATTGGCTACGCAGTCGATGAGCGCGACGCGTTTTTAATGGATATTGACCAGAAAATAGAAGGAATGGCCGGTGATGCGGTGGAGCTAAAATCAATATTTCTGGAAATGTACGCCAGGCCCTATCAGAACAAAATGGAAATGAATAATAGCTAGAACCTGCAACAGGAAGCATCTTAGCTATACGAATAGTTGCTTTTGAGTTTCTTGTTCGGTCATAAAACCTATTGCATTATAAAAAACGTATCCCTTTTGATATACCAGATTCCACTTCGTTAGTTTTTTCTACGAAATGTCAATACAATTTGGTAGTTTAGAATTATAGATAAATTTCCTAATTAAAAAACATGGACATATTTAAAAAACAAGCTAGCCGAAAGGATGACACCAGTTCCGAAAATCCTGCTAAGGGATTGAGCAGGAGAGGGTTTTTAAAAGGAGCCGGCCTGACAACCGTTGGCACCAGTGGCGCTACAAGCCGGGGTGTTGGGAGCGGACTTTAAAGAGGCGACTCTGGAGGAAAAATCATTTGGACCTGATGCAGCGACAATCAGGTTAAACGTCAATGGAAAAAATCAGTCACTTTCTGTTGAGCCCAGGACTACGCTCGCGGCAGCACTCCGCGATCATTTGAAGTTAACAGGCACAAAAGTTGTTTGCGATCGGGGAGCATGCTCAGCCTGCACCGTATGGGTCGATGGAAAACCAATGAATTCGTGCCTTATGCTGGCTGTTGAAGCCGTTGGTAAAAAGATAACTACAATCGAAGGACTGGCCACCGAAAGTTCGTTACATCCGGTTCAGCAAGCTTTTATCGATCACGATGCTTCCCAGTGCGGTTTCTGTACGCCGGGTATGATTATGACGGCAACTCACTTGCTGCAAAATAATCCAAAGCCGTCACTCGACGAGGTTAAGATTGCCTTGCGTGGTAATCTGTGCCGTTGTGGCACACAGCCAAATGTGTTTAAAGCAACGCTGGCAGCAGCAGAAAAAATGTAATCTGAGAAACTATGGAAACGAAAAAGATAAAAATGCCATTTGGTGTTCCCGGGCACAATTTGGGCGAAGTTGAGCGAGAGATTCCGGCCAACGAGCCGCCGGCATGGCCAATCAATGAAAAATTGAAACACGTAGGCAGGCCGGTCAGACGATATGACGCGCTGGCTAAAGTTACCGGAAAAGCAAAGTTTACTGCCGACGTACAGTTGCCTGGCATGCTTTACGCCAAATTCTTTAATGCCACAACACCCAGCGCTAAGATCCTTTCCATCGATACCAGTAAAGCGGAGGCATTGGAAGGAGTGTACGCGATCCATATTCTTAAAGACGATCAGGGGAATTATTCCGAGGTAAAGTATGTCGGTCAGCCAATTGGCGCCGTTGCCGCAGTGAGCCTCGAGGTAGCCGAAGAAGCGGCAAGTAAGGTGTCGATCGAATATCAGTATGAAAAATTTGTAATTGATGCGGAAGAAGCGCTAAAACCGGAATCGCCTATTGTTCATAGGGCAAAAGTTGAAGTAAAAGCTGACGGTGGCGATGTAGGTGTAGTGCATGATGCCGCCACTACAAAAGGCAATGTAGTCGGTCCAACTACAGGAAGTTTTTACGGTGGCCCCAGAGGTGATATCGAGGCCGGATTTAAATCTGCCAATGTTATAGTTGAACACACTTACCGAACTCAAGTGCAAACGCACGTGCCTCTGGAAACGCATGGCGTTGTGGTGGATTGGAAGCCTGGCAGTATGACAGTATATGCTTCTACACAAAGCACCGTAAGTTTCCGTGACGAGCTTTCAGAATATTTTGAGATCCCAAAAAGTGAAGTAAGAGTAATTTCAGAGTACACGGGTGGTGGCTTTGGCGCAAAACACAGTGCCGGTATATATGGGCCTATGGCAGCGCTGCTATCCAAAAAAACGGGCCGACCTGTATGGTTGATGCATGACCGCAAAGAGGAACATGTATCCCAGGGAAATCGACCAAACTCCATTCAATACCTAAAGATCGGTGCAAAGAAAAACGGAGAGTTGACGGCGATCCAGCAGAAGTCACATGGCACGGCCGGTGTTTCACTTGGCGCGGGTGTCGGCAACATTGCTCAGGTCATGTATGAGTGCCCCAATTTTACTACAGAACAATACGATGTTTATACCAATGGTGGACCGGGTGCAGCCTGGAGAGCGCCGGGTAATGTACAGGGAGCGTTTGCTTTGGAACAGGCCATCGATGAACTTGCCCATAAGCTGGGAATGGATCCATTGGCTTACCGCGATCTTATTGACAAAAGTGAGATCAGAAAAATAGAACGCAAGCAAGGTGCAGAAAAATTTGGCTGGTCACGAAGAACAGCTCCTGGCACTGGCAAAGGTGCGATTAAGAAAGGATTTGGTGTAGCACAGGCGAGTTGGCCAAGGTTCGTTACACTTGACTCTTCGGCTGAAGTCAGGCTGCTTCAGGGTGGAGGGGTAGAGATACGGTCAAGCGTCCAGGATATCGGAACCGGCACCAAAACGGTTTTGGCTCAGGTAGTCGCTGAGGAATTGGGCATTGAAGTAGAGCAGGTAACCGTGCTGATTGGGGATACATATTTTCCCGTAGGTCCGGCTTCCGGGGGAAGTGTCGTAACAGGTTCGATAACTCCACCTGCAAGAAACGCTGCCTATAAGGCAAAACTTGAATTGCTGGAGCAGGTTGCAATAAAACTCAAATCAAAGGCTGAAAATCTCGAAATCCGTGATTCCAAAATCATTGATAAAACAGATCCGGCAAAAGCCATGAATTTTAAGGAAGCGCTAACTGGCATGAGAACCAGCCAGATTATCGCCGTGGCTTCCCGATCTGACGATTACGGAGGATTTGAACAGCCCTGGGGTCTCGCATACGGTCATCTGGGCTCAGTGCAGTTTGCTGAAATATCTGTCGATACGGAAACTGGATTTATTAAAGTGGATAAAATCGTTGCAGCACACAGCTGTGGCAGGCCAATCAATATTGCCCAGGTTCAAAGCCAGATCAACGGTGGGATCATCCAAGGCATATCGTATGCTTTATATGAATACAGGTCAATGGACAAAGCTACCGGATTCATGATGAATGCTAACGTGGATCAATATAAAATGCCCTATTCCATGGAGATTCCGGAAATCGAAACCATTGTCATTGAGGACTATGCAGGCCGCTCTTCTACTGATGCCTATGGCATAGGCGAACCGGCAAACATTGCAACTGCTGTGGCAGTGGCAAATGCCGTATATAATGCCATTGGCGTAAGGATCTATGAACTTCCCATCACGCCGGATAAGGTTTTAAAAGCATTAAAGAAAATCTAATTGACAAGCCATGAATAAATTTAGTTGGTACGAAGCGACATCTGTGAACGACGCCCTTCAGCATGTTAATGCCACGGCATCCGATATATTGGGAAAGCCTGCGGGCAATCCGGGAGTCATCCTAAAGGCAGGAGGGGTTGATCTCTTGGATCTTATGAAAGAAGGATTAGTAAATCCTTCAACAATTGTAAGTGTAAAAAACATTCCCGGTCTCGACAAGATCAGTTTCGATGAAAAAACAGGACTTAATCTCGGCGCCAATGTCACCCTTGCAGATATCGAAAACAATGAAGTGATAAAGAGTAAATACCTCGCATTACATCTTGCGGTAGCGCATGCAGGAACCCCACAGCTTCGCAATTCAGCCACGCTTGGCGGCAATCTGGCGCAGCGAACACGATGCTGGTATTTCAGGTCTTTGGAGCACGAATGCTTTAGAAAAGGTTCAGGGATTTGCTATGCACAAAAAGGCGAAAATGAGTTTCATGCCATTATGCAATAACGCTACCTGCGCGAGTGTGCATTCATCATCAGTTTCTACAGCGCTCCTTGCTTTTGGTGCACGGGTGGTTATAGCTTCTGCGGATGGTAAAACCAGGGAAGTAGAGATGAATACGTTCTTCGTTCACCCGGAAACCAATAGTAAAAACGAAACAATTCTAAAAGCCGGAGAGCTTATCACACAGGTGATTTTACCACCCGTGAAACCGGGAACTAAAAGCTGGTACATTAAGCAAGGCGCCAGGGAATCACACGATTGGGCTATGGCCGACGTGGCAGTTGTCGCCCAGATGACCGGCAACACTTGTTCTGCCGCCGAAATTGTTCTTGGGGCCGCAGCACCTATTCCCATCAAATCAAAAGAAGCGGCAGGGGCGATCATAGGAAAGACCATCAGTGAAAGTACAGCAAAAGCTGCGGGTAATGCGTCAATGAAGGGTGCTACGCCACTTTCGGGTAACGCATATAAGATACCTGTGTTCAAGGCAATCGTGAAGAGGGCTATTTTAAACTTGGTATAATATGCTGCCTGTTAATCCGGCCAATGTGAATTTGTGTCGATATCTAAAGTCTAGAAATGCCTTTGGTACCACCGAAGGCGGAGAAAATCCATGGTATGTCATCGGGGATTCGAGCAGTATATTCTGGTGCGTGAAAGCCCTTGGTGCCGGAGGCCCGGACAACGGACCGGTTGAGCCTGCACGATGTGTTAGCGGACGAAGGTGCTACAAAGCCAGAGATTGAAAAAATAGAATAGCAAGGGATTCAGATGCTGAATCCCTTTCTTTTTTAGACTTTGGTTAATTGCAAGTCAGGGAGAATTTCTTTACATAAATAAATGATTGATTTTGCTCTATTTATACTTCTTTCTTGTTGTTTTTGTGGTGTCTTTCTTTTTTGTTATTTGTAGTATGGTAGTACTGGTTGGAAATAATTTTTGTTCGTTGCTCCGCCCTCCGGTCCTCCTAGTTCGTAAGGTGGTTGGTAGGTTTGGTTATTATGTTTATTGAAGCATAGTCCGTCTATCCGATCAAAGCAGGCAAAGGAGACAAATCTCCAAGCAACCTATGCTTCTGTATAGCGTTAAAAAGTCTAAAATCTGTATTTTATTTGTTCAAAGTGAGTTTTGTTATGGTTATTAAAGATAAAAAATTGGGAAATTCTGTTATTTTCTCTGCTGTAATTACCTAATGGGTTGTTACTGCTTTTATGTTTTGCCGAGGGCATGTTTATAGTTAAAATAGAAGTTAAAATAGAAAGAGCGTCGGGAAGAAGCGCATTTGTTATCTCTAATTCGGCCATCTCTGAGCCAGGATCCTCCGGGGAGGGAGGTTAAGTGTTTAAAGAAAGAGGAATTTTTGATCAAAAACCCTGTATTTTAAAGTTCGTTATTGTGGATATTAAAGCTATTGATATTGTAAGTTGTCCCCCTCTCCAGGGTTCTCCTCCCCAACGTTTTTTCTCTCAGATTTCCTTCTCTCTCCGAGGATTTGAACTCTTAATAGGGGTTTCCCCTGAGTTGGGTTACCTCTTGTCGGTGGTGTATGCTGTGGGAGAGGGTGTGCTATGTGTTCGGGAAATGTTTTTCAATATATCAATCTATTTCTAAAGAGAAAGATAATTAAAGATATTTCAGATAGATTTGGCTCGATGTGTTGTTGTTTTTTTTGTTGCTGTCCCGGGGGGCGTTGGCGGGTGGGGCCTCTCGGGGGGGGTTATTGGGGGGTATATGGGGGGTGTGGGGGGGAGGGGGTGGGTCGCATTGGGTCTCGGGGGGGCGCGGGCTAGGGGTGGTTGTCTTGTATTCTTTTGAATCGCTTGGGGTCGCTGGAGGGGTTGGAGGGCGGTACTTATGGCAGGAGTCTGGGGGTATTTTGGGGTTATTTAGGGGGGGTTCTTAATATTTCTTCTCTTCTTCTTTTTTTCTAGGCTGCTATCGGAGATGGGTCTTTTGGGGGTTTTGTAGCATCTACCGCACGAATTAGGATGGGGGATAGTATGGGGGGGGGAAATACTAGAAGGGGAGAGGGGATGGGATATCGAAGAAATATTTTGCGGAAAATTATTTTCTCGGGGAGGTATATTACTCGGGGTATTAGGTGGATATGCATGTATTCTGGGGGGTACACTAATATAAGGGATAAGTATTCAAAAAACCCGATGTATCCGGGCTTTTTCATTCTGGGCAAAGGCTTAATGATATTACTTTATCGAAGCGGGATTGTGCTTCGGGGTGTGGGTGGGCCAGGGGTGGGAATAATTTCCTTTCTTTAAGATTTTTTTTCTTGTTATGCTCCTTTTTCTCTTGTTTTCTGCCGGGTGTTCCTCTGCGGTGTGGTTGTTCGCTTTGTGCGCTGCGCCGCGGGTCGTGCGTTGGGGGTGTTCTGCTCTTTCTTGTGGCTTGGGGTTTGGGGCGTGGGTGCTCTGCGGTTTGTGGCGTGGGGTGGGTGTTGTGCCTCTTTCGCGTTGGTGTGGGTGGTCGTGGTGGGTGGGGGGTGTTCTCCGGGTCGCCGGTGGTTGTGTGCGGTGTTTGGGTTTGTGGGGGATTGGAAGGAGATTTTTTATTTGGAGAAAAGGGAGGAAATAGAATAAATACTTATTATTCCTCTCCCATTCCAGGATATTATAGAGATATAAAAAAATAACATAATATATGTATTATCTAATTATAATCAATAATTATCTTCCACTTTAATGTACTTCCCAACCACCACCAAGGGCTTTGTACAACCTGACAACCGATCTTAGCTCGTTCTCAAGTGCTAACGATTCCTGGAGTTGAGAGTCGAATAGCTCCCGTTCTGCATCCAGTACCTGGAGGAATGAAGTATATCCGTTGTCATATAGTGCCTTAGAAAGCATCAAAGCCTTTGTATTAGCGTTGACCTGCATGTTCCGGGCATTGTGCTCGTTTCGGTAGGTTCGTATCTCAGCCAGTGAATTCTCCACTTCTGCGAATGAAAGAAGTACTGTTTTTTCGTACAAAAAACCAGCCTGCTGTGCCCTTGCACGTTCTACTTCCACACGACGTTTATTTTTCCCCCATTCAAAAAGAGGACCGGCAAGTTGCCCGGTGATCGATCCGGCAAATGCGCCAGGGTCGAAAAGGCTGGAGATATCCGGACTTGCCACACCCAGAAATCCTGTGAGACTTAATGACGGGAATCGCATAGCTACAGCCACACCGATTCTTTCCGTCTGAGCAATGAGTTGTTGCTCAGCAAATCGAATATCCGGTCTTCTTTCAAGTAATTCAGAAGGCAAACCGCTTGGAATCTCTACAGGTAGCAACTGCTGACTATTTGCCTGACCTCGTGCAATGGGCGTATAGGGCTGGGCTAGCAACACATTGAGCGCGTTTTCTATGATGATGATCTGACGCTCAAGTCGATATAATTCAGATTCAGAGCCAGCCATAATCTGTTCTGCCTGTAAAGCATCGAGTTCCGCTACTTCACCTTTTTCAAACCGAAGCAAAATGATATGATGAAATTCTTTCCTTGATTCATAGGTTCGTCGGGTAATACTGATCCTGTCGTCGAGCCCACGAAGTTGAAAGTAAAGCTCAGCAACCTGGGCTACGAGGCTAATGTAAACTGACTGACGGTCTTCATCGGCAGCCATCAATTCAGCGTAAGCGGCGCGGTTGGCATGCCTCAGTTTGCCCCATATGTCAATTTCCCATGATACATTTCCCATTACGTTATAGGAATTGCCGGGAAAGGTGACTCCGGCTTCACTGGATATTTCGCGTGTATCAGTCGCTCGGGCTCCAGCCTGGTAACCAATTGATGGTCCAAGATTGGCTTTGTTATAGCCCAGAGCGGCCTGGGCCTCCTCCACGCGCGACACAGCCGCCATTAGGTCAAGGTTCTCATTTAATGCCTGTTTTATGAGCGACTGAAGAACCGTGTCCTGATATACTTCCCACCATTTCAAGTTAGTTATCGAATCGGTATGCGCAGCAGTTTGGATATATTCTACAGGGCTTTTGGTTTCCGGTCTTGAATATTTTGGACCGACCAGACAGCCTGATGCAAGAATAAGCAGAGTTGCAAAAAGGATAATCTTATTCATATTGATAAATCGGCTATGCATGGGTTTCAGGTGAATCAACATTTTCCCCTGCCTGTCCGGCAGGCAGGTTTTTAGCTCCGATGCCTTCAATGAAGACAAACAGTGCCGGAACCACGATGACACCGATGATAGTGGCGATCAAAGTACCGCTAAAAACAGCTATACCCATTACTTTTCGTGCCTCTGCACCGGCGCCGGAGGCTGTGAGCAGCGGAACTACCCCCAACATAAAGGCAAACGATGTCATTAAGATTGGACGAAGGCGAAGCTTGGCAGATTCCAAGGCGGCGTCAAAAAGCGACTTGCCCTGTTCTTCGTGTAGCATCTTCGCAAATTCTACTATAAGAATGGCGTTTTTTGCGGTCAGTCCAATCAACATCACGAGACCGATCTGAGCAAATACGTTGTTTACATAGCTCGGACTCCATAATCCACCAAGCCATAATCCAAGGAAGGCGCCAAAAATAGCCGCCGGTACTCCCAGCAATACACTAAAGGGCAGTTTCCAGCTTTCATATTGCGCGGCCAGAATCAGGAACACAAATATGAGAGCCATGAGGAACATAGTGCCGCCAGTTCCTTCGGCTGCTTTTTCCTGGTACGACATGTTGCTCCATGCTATGCCAAGTTCTTTTGGTAAGGTCTCAGCGACTTCTTCAAGCGCATTCAATGCATCCGAAGAACTGTAACCTTCTGCCGGTGCGCCGGATATTTCTGCCGCCCTAAACATGTTGAAGCGATTGGTGTAGGATGGCCCGGTGATATCAACAACCTGAGCAAGAGTATTTAATGGAATGATTTCTCCGTCACGACTGCGTACGTAGTATCGTGCAATATCATCAGGGCTAAGCCTGTCCTCTGCTTCGGCCTGGACAAACACCTTATATTGCCGGCCAAAACGGTTGAAATCATTTACATAGGTACTTCCCAGATAAGTAGAAATAGTGCTAGTAATCTCATTCTGATCGATATTCAGTTTTTCGGCCTTATCGTAATCAATATTGATCTGTTTCTGCGGTACATTGGATCGGTAGAGAGTAAAGGCACTGCCTATTTCCGGACGTTTTCTTGCGGCAGCTACAAAATTTTTGGCCTGCTCATCTAAGAATTGTGGTGTATTTCCAGACCTGTCCAAAAGTTGGAGCGTAAATCCTGCCGATGTACCAAGACCCTCAATGGGTGGCGGGCCAAATGCTATGGCGGTGGCATCCGTTATTGTACTCCGAAAGGCGATGTTGGTTTCCTCAATGAGTTGTTTGGCTGTTTTTGCCCGCTCGTCCCATGGTTCCAGCGAAATAAATACAAAAGCGTTGTTGGTCGAAAATGATTGCGTAAGCATGCTATAGCCTACAACTAACGTCGAATAGGCAACACCTTCTGTATCGTTGATGATTTTTTCTATTTTACGGGCCACCTGATCGGTGCGCTCCAGTGAAGCAGCATCTGGTAGCTGGATATTCACTAAATAGTAGCCCTCATCTTCTTCCGGCACAAAACCTCCGGGAATATTTTTGCCTAAAATTCCAGTCACCAGAAGAACTACCCCGATGATCATGATTGACCGAACCGATTTACTTGCAACAATACCTGCCACACCCGTATATCCCAAGGTGAACTTATCAAACATACGGTTGAAGGCATCGAAAAATCGTTGTAACCAACCGTTCGATTTCTTTTTAGGTTTCAACAAAATGGCAGCCAGTGCAGGGCTAAGAGTAAGCGCGTTGAAAGCCGAAAACAATACGGAGATGGCAATTGTAATGGCAAATTGCTGGTATAATCTTCCTGTAATACCTCCAGCAAAAGCTACCGGTACAAATACAGCGGCTAAGATGAGTGCTATGGCAACTACAGGGCCACCGACTTCCTTCATCGCTTTCTGAGTGGCTTCCTTTGGCTTCATGCCGTGTTCTATATTGTGCATTACAGCCTCAACCACGACTATCGCATCATCCACGACCAGGCCAATCGCAAGCACTAATCCTAAAAGCGAAAGAACATTTACTGAGAATCCAAGTAGTGGGAAAATAATGAATGTACCGATAAGTGATACGGGAACGGTCAAAAGTGGAATAAGCGTAGCCCGCCAGTCTTGTAGGAAGAGAAACACCACGATGATCACCAGAAATACCGCTTCAAAGAGCGTGTGAATGATTTCTTCAATACCTACCGATACAGATTCCGTGGTGTTTAGTGATATATCATATGTGAGATCTTCCGGAAACCGGGTTTTTAATTCAGTCATGGTACTTTTTACCAAATCGGCTACCTCAAGCGCATTAGACCCAGGCATCTGGAATATGACGATGGTGCTTGCAGCTTTTTTGTTGAGACGGCTGAATGAATTATAATTCTCCATTCCCAGCTCCAGTCGGCCGATATCCTTCAGACGGATAATGGAGCCCTTTTCATCTGATTTAACGATGATATTACCGAATTCTTCTTCGGTGACTAAGCGCTCCTGCAATAGTACGCTGTATGTATATTCCACACCTTTCGGCGTGGGTGGTGCGCCAAATTTACCTCCTGGTGAAATGGCATTTTGCTTTTTTACAGCGTTCATCACATCAGTAACAGTGAGGTTGAGCTTGGTGAGTTGATCCGGCTGCAACCAGATACGCATCGAATAATCGGCGCCGCCAAAAAGGATCACATCGCCGACACCTTTGAGCCTTTTCAGCTGGTCAACGATATTAATATTTGCATAGTTATTCAGGAACAAACCATCGTAAGTGGAATCGGGTGATGTAAGCGATACCAGCATGATGGGAAAAACCATCGACTTTTTGGTCGTAACCCCAAAGGCTTTCACTTCATTGGGCATCTTGGCGCTTGCCTGAGACACTCGGTTTTGCGTGAGCATGTTGGCATTATCCAGATTCGTGCCCACCTCAAAAGATACCTGTAGTGTAAGTGATCCATCCGCAGCATTTATGGATTTCATATAAAGCATCTGTTCCACACCATTCACTTGCTGCTCGATGGGCGTAGCAACAGCCTGCTCCACGTTTACGGCATTAGCGCCATTAAACAACGTGGTGACCTGAACCATTGGTGGGGTTATTTCAGGATATTTGGAGATAGGGATGCTCGATAAGGTAATCAATCCCATGATGACCATCAGGATGGAAATTACCATTGCGACAATCGGCCTTCGGATAAAAAACTCACTCATAAACGTAGTGTTGTTTAGTGTTGATTGATTATTGTACTGGAGCTTCTACCGGCCATTTCATGTCAACAGCTTCAACCTTCGAATTGGGAGTGAGCGATGCGGTACCTACTATTGCGACTTTGTCGCCAGCGTTTAAACCTTTCGTGATGACCCAGGCATCGCCTATTTTTGGTCCTGTCTCAACAATGCTCGCTTTCAGGGTACTCGAATCGCTCAAAGTGAAAACTTGCGAAAGACTTTGTAACTGAATTACAGAACGTTGAGGAACGAGGATTGCA
The DNA here is from genome assembly GCA_034523095.1 of Cyclobacteriaceae bacterium. GTDB lineage: Bacteria > Bacteroidota > Bacteroidia > Cytophagales > Cyclobacteriaceae > JAAUQL01. The sequence goes on from JAXHKU010000034.1 coordinate 176,604, forward strand.
TTGGGCAGCGTGTTTAGCAGCACGCGTGTTTTCACAAATAATCCAGGCCTCAGGAGTCCTTCAGTGTTGGGAAATAAAGCCTCAATGGTCAGCGTGCCGGTCTTTGGATCAATTTGACGGTCTGCAAAATTAACTTCTCCGGAGTACTGATAAACCGTTCCGTCGGCTAACAGCAATTGAACGTTTTTGCGGGCTTCCGATAATTGTTCTTTGGTGAGTTTGGCTATTCGAAGATATTCCCGCTCACTGATCTGAAAGCGGACCCTCACATTGCCGACATTGGATATAGTAGCAAGTACAGAGGAGGTTCCGGCCCGGCTTACATAGTCGCCAACACGAACATTGGAAATTCCCACTAAGCCATCGAATGGAGCATATACGCGCGTATAGCCATATTCCACTTTGGAGTTTTCGAGACTGGCCTTCGAGGCATTTACCTCCGCAACAGAAGCATCGTATCGCGCTTTCGCATTATCCAGGTCTTTTTGACTTAAGGCATTCAATTCCGTGAGCGGCTGAACACGATTCAGTTCAGTTTGAGCCCTCACCATTTCTGTTTGTGATTTGGCTAATTCACTGGCTTGCTGGTCAACACGGTTTTTGTATACAATATCATCAATCACATACAGAAGTGTGCCCTTTTTCACTCTGGAACCTTCCTTGAAATTAATGGCCGTGACCCAGCCCTCTACACGAGCGCGAATATCGACATCCGCCTCGCCATACACCTGGGCAACAAATTCTTCATATAGAGGAACATCCTGTTGCATGGCGGTGGCGACATTGACCTGAACCGGTGGAGCAACGGCTGCCTTTTCTTCTGTGCATCCAATAATCATTGCAATGCCAGAAATTATCAGCAGGTTTGGTAAGTACATGGTGTGGTGGATTTTCATAGGAAAAATTTTAACGGCTAAAGGTAATGGATTTTAGATAAAATTGTAAACAGATTTCTATTACCCGGAGAGATGCAAATTGGCCTGTTTCATTTCAAACTTGCCTATGGGATTTGGGCCTTTTTAATAAAGGAAAAAAGTAATTAATTGTGTGGCAACGTTGATATATGCGCGTTAACATTATTTTTGGAGCCAAATTAATTTATGATGATTAAACAACTTTTAAAGACCAAGAGTCTTGCGCTGCTTGCGGCTGAGGCAGAAGGACACGAACACGGGTTTCGCCGTGAATTATCTGCCCTGAATCTAGTATTTCTTGGTATTGGGGCCATTATCGGAGCCGGGATATTTGTGCTTACAGGTGAAGTGGCGGCGAATTATACCGGGCCGGCTATTATTATTTCCTTTCTTATAGCTGCCGTTGCCTGTGCATGCGCAGGTCTTTGCTATGCCGAACTCGCCAGCATGATACCTGTGTCGGGCAGTGCATATACCTACGCCTATGCCACGGTTGGGGAGTTTTTTGCATGGATCATCGGTTGGGACCTGATCATAGAATATCTTTTTGCAGCATCTTCCGTCGCTGTTGGCTGGTCGGGATATGTTGTCAGTGTGTTCAGGGGTTTTGATATCCATCTGCCGGAAGCATACATTAACGCACCTGTGGGTTATAACGACATCACAAACAGTTTCGAAATAACGAATACAGGTATCATCAATCTTCCGGCAATATTTATAGTATTCATCCTGACCATTCTTCTTATAGTTGGAGTAAAGGAATCTGCACGATTCAATAATGTGATCGTCATCATCAAGACATTTGTCATCCTTTGCTTTATAGCCGCAGGCGCCTTCTATATAAATACTGCCAACTGGGTTCCATTTATACCTGAGAATACCGGCACGTTCGGTCAGTTCGGATGGAGCGGTATTTTCCGTGGTGCAGCGGTTATATTTTTTGCTTATATAGGTTTTGATGCCGTATCGACAGCCGCACAGGAAGCAAAAAATCCAAAGCGAGACCTGCCAATCGGGATACTCGGGTCACTTATAGTTTGTACTATATTATACATTGCGGTGGCGCTCGTCATAACAGGCATTGTGCCGTACCCACAACTTGGTGTTCCGGATCCGATTGCGGTAGGCGTGGACGCTACCGGACTTACGTGGATTTCGCCGCTCATAAAATTGGGAGCTGTGGCTGGTCTCAGCTCTGTAATATTGGTGTTGCTTATGGGTCAGCCGCGTATTTTTTATAGTATGGCAAAGGACGGCCTTTTGCCACCGGCATTTTCAAAGATACATAGCAGGTTTAAAACACCTTATATAAGCACCATTATCGTCGGAACGCTGGCCATGGCGCTGAGCGGATTTTTCCCGATCGGTGTGCTCAGCAAATTAGTTTCGCTGGGTACATTATTGGCGTTTGCGGCGGTTTGTCTCGCCATATTGATACTTCGCAGGAAGCATCCTGAATATCCAAGACATTTTAGAACGCCCTTTTCACCATATATACCCATTTTGGGGATCGTCTCCTGCCTTGGAGTAGCGACGTTTTTGAACCGATATGCATGGATCACCATGGCGGTGTGGCTTACGATTGGTTTAATTGTGTACTTTATTTATGGTGCCAGGCATAGCAGGCTGCGGGAGAATGGTTGATTTTACGAAAGTTGAGATTGAATATCGACAATTGAATTTAGAAGGATTGATACGAGATTGATGGGATTGATAGGAGATTAAATCAGTGAAATCCTTTATTCCGTGTCAATCCGTGATTCAGACAGGATGGGAGATTGAAAAACCAGCAACCGATAATCGACATTTGAAATATCGAATTCTCCATCGCCGGATTTGTAATCCAAAAAATTGCCAAAAACCCAATGGCCGGATTGATGAACAACTGAACAGTCGAACAATTGAATTTAGAATGCAGAACATGGCAACTATAAGCGGTACAAACCACTATCCAGAGGCTATATCCGCGCATACCAAACTCATAACCTATAACCCATAACCCATAACCCCATCTACCACTTCAATTCCACTGAACTACCAGGGGCCACTGTCACCGTTTTCTGCTTTTCACCATGGATCAGCGTAGTTTTTCCGCCGGTTGTGGAGCTGACTCGTATGGCCGTTGGCCTGTTCGATTCCCATTCCATAGACACTTCAAAACCACCGCGTGTGCGCACACCAAATACACTGCCATTGTCCCAGGCATCAGGGATGGCAGGTAGCAGCCGGATCTCGTTTTCAGTGGACTGAACGATCATTTCCAGTACTGCCGCAGCGCCTCCGAAGTTTCCATCGATCTGAAAAGGAGGGTGCGCATCAAACAAGTTAGGGTAGGTGCCACCACCCCGCTTGTAGTTGGTTTCCATCTTATCTGGCGGAACGAATTGGAGCAATTCCCGGTACATTTTGTACGCACGATTTCCATCCCAGAGCCGCGCCCACAGGTTGATACGCCACCCTTTGGACCATCCGGTTGTTTCATCGCCTTTTATCTCCAGGGTCTTCCGGCAAGCTTCTGCAAGCGCTGGTGTTGATAGAGGCGTGATATGATGACCCGGATACAAGCCATAGAGATGCGATTGATGGCGGTGTTGAGGCTCCACGTCTTCCCAATCATAATACCATTCCTGCAAATTGCCCTTTTTTCCAATCTGGTATGGATACAGTTTATTTAATGCCTCTTCGAGTTTGGATAAAAACTCCTTATCAATATTCAGGATTTTTCCAGCGTTGATCGTCTGGATGAAACACTCCCTGATCATGGAAAGATCTGCCGAGCCACCATAGAGTGTAGCGCCGACGTAACCGTCAGGTGTTATAAATCTGTTTTCCGGTGAGGTTGATGGAGACGTCACGAGATTGCCATGTCCGTCATCGGTAAGCCATTCTAGGCAAAACTGTGCCGCACCCTTCATTAGCGGATAGGCTTTATTTGCAAGAAACGCAGAGTCTTTCGTAAAAATATAATGTTCCCAAAGATGGGTGATAAGCCATGCTCCGCCCATGTTCCAGTTGGCCCAGACAGGATCGCCCTGCCCGAACTCTCCTACAGGATTGCTCATTGCCCAGATGTCGGAATTATGGCATGCAGCCCATCCGCCAACACCATAGAAAGTTTTGGCAGTCACTGCACCGGTTTTGGAAAGGTTTTCAATAAACGAAAGGAGAGGGGTGTGCATCTCGCTGAGATTGGCAGATTCAGCAAGCCAGTAATTTTCCTCCAAATTGATATTCACCGTGTAGTTGCTTGACCATGGCGGACGAATATGTGGATTCCAGATTCCCTGCAAGTTGGCGGGGACTCCGGGAGTCCGCGAACTGGAAATCAGCAGGTAGCGGCCAAACTGGAAATACAATACCTCCAGCCTCTTGTCCTCGGCGCCTTCCGCATAGCGGAGTAACCTTTCGGTCGGTTGGCAGGTTAGGCGCTGTCGTTGAACCAAGTGACAAACTCACACGATTGAAATAGCCCTGATAGTCCGTTACGTGCGCCTTTTTCAATTCATAATATGATCTGAAATTGAGCGAAGCGATCTGATCCTTCGTGATTTGCTCATGGTCGAGGCCTTCTTTTACCGGGTCTTTGTCAAATCCATTAAAGCTTGTGGCAATAGAAACAATGATGACCGCCTCACTGGCCCGCGACACGCTCAGCCTGCTGTCATTGGCTGAAACACGGCCATCCGTGCTGGCTATATGAAATAGTGAGGTGAAATCGCGTTCCCTTATTTTCGTCAAAAACAATGTTCAATGGGCATATTTCCGCGATAGCTCGGCTCGGTATGGATTGGCGCATATCCATGGATTTTTAACACTTTTTTTTCTGAGTCAGCAGTGAATCTAAGTGGACTCTCGAAAGTGATATCGAAATTCAACGCCTTGGGTTTGCTGGCGCTTAGTTTTATCACCATCACCTTGTCGGGATAAGAAATAAAGTATTCACGCGAATAGGTTACACCCAGGATTTCATAATTGACCTTCGTTGTTGCTGTACTTAGGTCAAGCTCGCGATAGTAATTGATCGGCTCGCCTTCGTGTTTCATATTGATAAACATGGTGCCGAGCGGAGCGTAGGATTCTGAAAATTTCCCCTGAATCTTCTTGTTCAGCGAATCGGCCAGTTTGTAATTTTCATTTCTCAGCGCTTCGCGAATAGCCGGAATGTAGGTATGTGCGTCGGGATTCATGTTCGGATCGACAGGCTCACCGCTCCATAGTGTGAGGTCATTCAGGTAGATTTTGTCCGATTGCACGCCGCCAAACACCGAGGCGCCCATTTTACCATTTCCAATTACGAGCGATTCCTCGAAAAACTCAGCGGGCTTGTCATACCAAAGTACATGGTCTGATTGTAGCAGCGGCCACATAAGCGGCAAAAAAGGTCACAATAAATCAGGTAATTTTTTAATCTTAGTCATGTGTTTTAAGAAGTTCAAAAGTTCAGCAATTCAACGGTTTCTATGTAAATATCCTGGGTTCTGGACAAGTACTTGGTACTGTCAATCTGTGCTATCAATCTCCCATCAATCTTCCTTCATCAATCTCGTATCAATCTATTTCCCATCAATCTCGTATCAATCTCACCCATTCATATCTCGATCACATCGCGCAAATTTAGGAAGCGTGCAGTCCAGGCCGTAGCGGTCTTTGATGCACCTGGCCAATGCTTTTCTCTAGGACCATCTTCACCATGGGTTATCACCACTTTTGGCCTGGAAGGAGCAAGGTATGAAAACCAGGTCAGCAAATTCCGTCTGGCCGGCATGTAGCGCTGAATCCGTTGAGCGTATGCACCTGGGCTTTCAGCATTTTCTCCTGCCCAAACATGCGAATAGTCGGGAGACGATCTACCAGTTTGCGGCCGGTAGAGCCACGACCCTGGTATCCTACAATGAGTATATGCGCATTTGGATTTTCTATACTATGTAAAAGGTGATGCAGAATTCTGCCGCCATTGCACATACCTGCCCCGGCCAGTATCACGCAGGCGCCTTTGGTATTGTTGAGGGCTTTTGATTGTTCCGCCGTTTCGCTGGGTATAAAGTATTGGGCATCCAGCGGAAAAACGCCCTTTCTTTTCAGTTCGTGAAACTCCTCATCGAGCATATCCTGGTGGTCGCGATATACACTAAATGCCTTCAAAGCCATGGGACTGTCGAGGTAAACCGGGAATGGTTTTACTTTTTTGAAATGAAAAAGTTCGGCAAGATGGTAAATGATCTGCTGTGCCCGCCCCACAGCAAATGTAGGCACCAGGATTTTGTCGCCCGATTCGCTGGCTTTGGCAATTATTGTTTCAAATTCACGAATAGTGTCTTCGTATGATTTATGATCGCGGTCGCCGTAGGTGGATTCGATAAAAACCAGGTCGGCCTTGTTGAAATGCTCAAACGGTTTTAACAGTGGCAGGGTCACCGGTCCCAGGTCGCCTGAGAACAACGATTTTTTTCTCTGTCGTTCTTCCTTTACAGTGAGTTTGATGCTCCCTGACCCGAGCATGTGCCCGGCTTCGATCCAGGTAGCAGAGATGTCTTCCGCTATCGCGACTGTTTCGTTCAGCTCTACCGGTCGGCCCATTTCCTTCATCCGCTCCACATGTTCAAGAACTGTATAATGGTTCTGCAGGCGCTTTGCCGGGTTTCCAGTGTTTCCGGTTGTGCCGCATGGCATCTGCTATCTGCAGGCGGGCAGAGTCTTCCAAAATAATTTGCGCTAACTCCAGCGATTCTTCCGTGCTGTAAACGGGCCCTTTGAAACCGTATTTAATCAACAGCGGTATTCTGCCCGAATGGTCCAGGTGGCCGTGTGTGAGCAGGATTGCGTGCAGTTTTGCCGGATTGGCATCATTTTGAAGTTTATTCTTGTTGTCGGCCTCTTTGCCTCCCTGGAACATGCCGGCATCGATAAGGATGGCTGTTTTTTCTGTTTGAACCAGGTATGCCGAACCGGTCACTTCACCGCCTGCTGCACCCAGAATAGTTATTTTCATAATATCGGGAGTTGTTTTCCCAAAGATATGAAGTCAGGTGAAATGCAACAGATGGATTCCACTTTATTCTTTGATTAGGTTGAAACCTGCACCTTGTACACTTGACATTTAGTGCGGCAAAAGTAGTTTTCATGGAATTTATATGAGTATGGATAAGCGAGTTTGAGAGTAGGCTAAGTAGCCGCTCATAGATGTGTTGCTGTTGACTATTACCAGCTCGACGTTTAGCCCAACACCGATTGCTTCTTTGAATTGGATTTTGGCCACTTTGTCTACAAGATTGCCACTTTCGTCGCGCACGTCTGATTTTTGACTGAGGGTCGTAGAACAGTGCCCAGGTGATGGTAGCTGCCAGGTATTTATTGACCTGTATTTTTACGATGAGATCCCAGTTAACGACGGGATCAAACACAGCCTCGTCCAGCCCGTCCTGAAACCAGCCTAATTTCGGTGTCGAGGGTTACATTCTTCAGCACCTCGTCTTTATAGCTTATCATGGCCGATGGTCCGAGCCGACGCAGCGTTTTCTTTCCGGATGGGATGCCAAATTCGCCCGCCAGAGCAAGTGAGTCGCTGAGCACATAGGTCGTGCGCAAATTGATGGGGCTCAGATACAGGCTGAATTTATCTTTAATTTTATAGTCAAAACCCAGACCGAGGTTGGTATAGCCGGGTGCCATAATTCAGATAACAAGCGCTTGCCATTGTGGCGGTGCGGTCGTAGGATGGAGCGAATTGTGTATTCAGCGTATAAATACCGCTGAAATGCCATTTCTTCGATATGCGGCGCCCAAGTTTTGATTCTAATCGAAATACATCCTCGCTCTTTTTTGGTAAATCAGCGGCTATCTTTTGTAAGCCGTACCTCATATCCAGGTCGTTTTCCCAGGACCATTTGTCGTTGTTGAAGATTATGACAGGCTTCACAATCCCAACAAGGCCAATCTGGTTTTCACCTCCCGCCACCCAGTTTGAAAAACTTGACTGGTTTATATTCAGATGAAAACTTCCCTGGATTTTCCACGGTTTTTGTGCCGCGGTAATTGAATCGGAGGTCGATTTTATTATAGCTATCCTTATCGTGGGTGTACGTCATGGCGTAAAGGACACAGGGTATACCCACACGTCTTTTAGGCTACCGATATAGATACGGCCAATTTCCATGCCTTCATGTGTCTTCTGTATCTGGTTTAATGTTCGCAGGTATGGGGATATGAAGGGATTTCTGATTCGTTATTAGTTTCTGAGATGAGGTAGCGTTGTTTTAGAGCTATGGGGTTAGTGCGTGTTGATTATCAGATTAGTCTCAATCACCCATAGCGGGCTTTATAGATTAGGTATGGGGTTGTTGGACTTGTTGTTAAGCCACTCCTATCGATAGGACCTTATCGCCTCCTATATAATTTTGCCTCGACGGCCTTGTTATCCGTCCCTATAGTTGTCCGGTAATGCCCCACATGGTGTATAGCTTAGTTGACTTATTGGGTATATTAATGTGTGGCCGCCTGCTTGCCGCCCTCCGCTTTGTACATAGGTAGACTGAATATCTAGTCGCCGGTATATATCTTTTCCCTTTTGTGTGATTTTTCTTGATCAGTATTGGTTTTTTGTGGTGGCCTTTCCGTTAATGTATGTTTTTTTAAATGTATTGCCTCCCAGCATCAATTCTATAATGTTTTTTTTGACTTCGGTGGTTTTCAGGCGTCCATATCGAGTTTTGTAATCCTGTGACCCTTTTTTATGGTTTTTTTGTGTTTATTGATTTATTTTATCCCTGTTCCCTAGGGGTACCCCCGGTGGCCCGTGTTAGGAGGGACTGGCGGACCGGTGGACCGAGGGAAGGTCTACCCAAGGGACGGACCAGGGCCCAAATTCTAGGACCTCTGCTGTCCGACCCCGATGCGCCCGCCTCGGGACAAAGTGCCCAAGGTTGGCGCCATAATTGGTCTGGTACAGGCTGTTGCTTGGTTGCCCTTCTGTATTTTCATTGATACCGTGATTGTACACCACAAGTGAAGTGAATGCATTGCACCATCGATGCTCATAGCCGAGTGTAAAACCTTTGTCGACAATGGCTTCGAGGTTGCCATCGGCATCGAGACCAGAGGACATACCACCACGATACCGTCCGATGCCCGGACCGTAAAGGCCCTGGAAGAACAGGTAATCGGCTTTTGCGACGTTTAATCGTCCGGACAGGTTACCGCCATAAAATGTTTCCTTGTCGTTACCGCCGGCTGTGTATTCGTAGGTCAGGTGCGCCAGGAAGGCTGATAGTTGGATGTGTCCCCACTTTTCTGATACCCTGAACCGGGCATTCAGGTCTGGAAAAGGACTGTAAAATGCACCGGATTCTACCGGTTTCTGATCATTTTCCACGGGCTGCTCCAACGCAAAAGCCAGATAGCTGCTTTTTGAAAGCTCCATCTTGTAGCGGACCATCGGATTGCGCGCGAAAGCGTAGGCACCGGGTTTTTCAAAGTCGAGCGTAGCTGGTATGATGGACTCATCCATGAAGTTCGACCAGGTTTGCCCTACGAGCCAGTGTTTGCCAATTTCCAGAAACGCCATTCGCAAGCGGAATGCGCTGCCCGAACCGTAAAAGTCGCCCTCTACATATGTTCTTATGGAGGTGTTCTTGATGGTCGATTTTACATCGACGAACAACCTGGTTTCCTTCGCATTCAGATGTGAACTCGCCCCTTCTGATCCGTCGGTTGGAATTTTCGACACATCAAAAAAGTCAGGTGAGCCGATGGGGTTGAAGTCATGGATAAAATCAAACTTTACATATCCACCAGCTTTGATCTGTGTGGTCGTTTTTGGTATCTGCCACCATCCTGCCGGTAATTCATCGGCAGCTGACTGAGACTGACCGTATGCAGCAACAACGCAAAAGGTGAGTATTGCTGTCGAATAAAAAAATTTCTTCGTCATGGGAATTCCTTAATCTACCTCTACTGAAACCTGGTCGAGCATCACGCTCCTGTCGTTCAAGCCCTGAACCGGACGGTTATTATTTCCAATACGGGCATGAAATGCTTCGATCTGATCAGCGCTGACAGGGACAGGATCGCGCAGTACGAACCACTGTACATTTTCGCTGCAAGGTGGTGTGGTGAGCGAACCAATATAGTGGTAAGCAAAGGAGTTGGCCGGCAAAGCGCCGTTGATGTTTAATCCGGCGTCAGCAACGTGCTTTGTATCACCTTTAGCATCCGGAAGATTGGCCACAATTATTGCTATATTTTCATTAGCCACATCACCGATGGTAAACATTACGCTAACCACGGCCAGGCTTTTGTCATCGCTCTGGTGCACCATATGCATTTCCATCGGCATGTGCTTGCCATCGATGGTGTGTTCGCTGGGGGTATGAAAATGGAACTGCTTGAGTACATAAGCTTTGCCCTCTACCGTAATAGAGCTGCCTTCTTCTACAGAAACCTGTATGGTATGGCCGTTGTCAATGATTTCCTCCATGTGTTCTGTGTGCTGAATCTTAAAGGCGGGTATCGTGTTGTAATCGAGCTTGAAAGAAACCCCTGTGCCGGCTTCTATCTTTGTAATATTTACCGGAGACTGGTGCATTCCGTTGGCGCAAACTGCGTAAACGGGATCAAGGGTTGCCCAATTGGCAGGACCAATATTTCCCTCATAACCCCAATGAGTCGGCCTGGCCGATACTTTTTCTGGTGTGACGGGCGCTGCAGTCTGGTTTTGCTCCTGCGCTTTTTGCTGACAGGCCGCATGAAATAAAACGATGAGCATGAGGCCAAGACGAATTGTGTTGTTCATAAGTGATAAGAAGTTAATTGTATGTGATGAAAAATTAATTTAATTATGGAACCATCAGATCATCGCCAAACACGTTGGAACATAACCAGATGGATCATTGGATTTTTGATTAAAATTTAAAGCCCAGGCCGAGGTTAACGGTGTTCAAAAACCCATCTTTCAAATAGCTGTTCGACAGGTACGCCCATTCATAATCAAGGCTCAAAAAAGCCGATTCGCCAAGACCGCGGAGTCGTATCGGTTCGTTTCTTGGATTGGTGGGTAGGATGAGTTCGGTGGTTTGTTATGTTTGGGTTTGGGGTAGTATATGTGTTGGTGATGTGGTGTGGGGGATGAGATATGTGGATGTGGTTGGGTATTCAACCAGGCCGTTGGGAAATTTCTCTGCTCTTCGTATGGGGGATAGTATAGTAGGTTTTGGAAGGGTATGAGGAGTGTGGTATATAGTGAATATTGTATTGATCTTGTAGTAAATTTTATGATTAAATTATTATTTCTTGGAGGGTAATTATTATATCTTGATGTATAATTGATGTCTATTATGTTATGGATGTTTTCGAGTTCGCCCATTTAGGTGTGGTATAAGGGTGTTTGGTTTGTAGTTTATTGTGTAGTGGAATACCCCTGCTTCTTGGTAGTGGTTTTTGTTTTTGTTGGGTTATAAAATGGTGTAGATAGGTGTTGTAGTATTTCTTTCTTGTGTTATGTTTTATGTAATTTTAGGAATGTTTTTTGATATTAGTATAGGATAGATATGGGTTTTTTTGGATTTTAAATTATAATTATTTTAATTGGAGTATTAGATTGATTTATTTTGATAGTTGTTAATGATTTTTTTTATTCTATATTATTTGAATTTTCTAATCATTAATTAATTTGTATGTTTTTTATTAGATATCATTTGTGTTTCTTTTAGACAAAATTGTTGTATAGGGGGGGTTTTTTTTATCCGCTACATTTGTTCTCATTTTTTCTATTAGGTTTTACTCTGGTGATTGGGGGTTTCGTTATGTATGAGGGTTGCTCTTGGATCAATATAGATCATACTTTATAGAGATATTTCATATAAATATCTCATTATTTTTTCTGCTCAATCGTTACTTTCTCAATCTTACCATTGAACTTATGTGAACCACCATAATTGGCTACTTGTGTTCCTTCGTCCATGCCTACATCGGCCAGATCATCCACCGGAAAAGACACCTGGTTGGGTGCGTTCATCCGACCTTCACCTACTTTGTTACCATTTACTAACATCGTTCCGATACCGCCTTTACCTGGTCCGCCACCATCGTATTTGAAAGTCATAAACTACGGTGTAGTTGCCCGGTTTCAATGCCTGTGATGAAGAGATGGTGGTTGACTCCAATCCAAGGAAATTGTAAGTAAAGGAAGGCTTGCCATTTTTCACATAAAAGGATAAGCCACCAAAGCGACCACCCTGGCAAACGATTACACCATTGCCATTGGCTCCCACTTCTACATCGGCTGTCATGGTGTAAGCTGTATTGCGCAAATCAATAAATACATCTACGGCCATTCCCCGCATTCCTTCACTATACGTAAAGGAGTTTCGTCCTTCCATAATGGTAGGTCGACCCATGGCAGTGGCGTTCATTCTTTCAAACGTGCGATCATCTAACGGCAGCACATGATATTTTTCTCCTTCTTTCATAAAGAGATCCTGTAGCGCTTTTAATTTATCTGGATTTTGTTGCGCGAGGTTGTTGACAAGACTAAAGTCTTCTTTGGTATTGTATAGTTCCCATACATCTTCCTGAAAAGTTGCATACGCCTTTGGCAAATAAGGTGCTTTGTGAATGGTGCGTGCATACCAGCCATCCTGATAAATGGCCCGGTTTCCAAACATTTCAAAGTATTGCACGGTATGTTTCTCGGGTGCAGTGGCTTCGTTAAATGAATAAGCCAGACTGGTGCCTTCAATCGGATCTTGTGCAATACCATTCACTATTTTAGGAGAAGGAATTCCACTCACCTCATAGACGGTTGGCGCGATATCAATCACGTGACCAAATTGTGAACGGATTTCTCCCTTTGCTTTGATCCCGTTTGGCCAATGTATCACCATACCATTCCGAGTTCCGCCAAAGTCGGAAGCCACTTGTTTTGTCCAGGTGAAAGGCGCATCGGTTGCTACGGCCCAACCTGCAGCCATGTGTGGATAGGTGCTTTCAGAGCCCCACTCATCATAGTGCTTCAACATGTCGGGTACCGTTTCAGGTATTTGATTGAAATAGGTCATCTCGCTGAACATGCCATTCATCTGACCTTCGGCACTGGAGCCGTTATCTCCGGCTATGAATACAATCATGGTATTATCTAACTCGCCCATTGCTTCAATGGTGGATATCAGTCTGCCGATTTCATAATCGGTATGATCGGCAAATCCGGCAAAAACTTCCATCTGGCGTGCGAATAATTTCTTTTCATCTGCAGAGAGTGTTTCCCAATCTTTTATCTCTTTCGGCTTAGGTGCTAACTGTGTGCCTTCAGGAATGATTCCCATTTTTATCTGGCGGGCAACAATTTCTTCGCGGAGCTTATCCCAACCACCATCGAATTTGCCTTTGTACTTTTCGATAAACTCTTTGGGAGCATGATGGGGTGCATGCGTAGCGCCTGGTGCATAGTACATGAAGAACGGTTTGTCAGGTTGTAGGGCTTGTTGCTGGCGCACCCATGAAATTGCCTGATTGGTCATGTCGGTAGTGAAGTGATAATTTGGATCTTCCGGAGTTTCAATCATGGTTACGCCATCATAAATAAGTGGTGCCCATTGGTTGGTTTCGCCGCCCAAGAAGCCATAGAATTTTTCAAAGCCTGACCGTGTTGGCCAGCGATCCTGCGGGCCATTATTTGAAATCTCCCAAGGTGGTACTTCGTGGCATTTTCCAAATTGGGCTGTGTTATATCCATTTTGACGCAGCACTTCGGCAAGTGGTGTGATGGTTTGTGGCCTAACCGCCGTATAGCCCGGATAGGTACTTGCCAATTCGGTAATCACACCCATATTATTGGAGTGATGATTATAACCCGTGAGCAATGCCATGCGAGTGGGGGCGCACAGTGCGGTGGTGTGAAACCGATTGTAGCGCAGGCCATTTTGTGCCAGGCGATCCAGCGTAGGCATAGGAACAGCACCTCCAAAACTTTCTGACACGCCAAATCCCATGTCATCGATAAGGATCACCACTACGTTTGGGGCGCCTTCGGGCGCTTTAAAATCAACGCGGGTAGGGGCTGGAACGTTCCGAACATCAAGCTCAGTAGAGGTGGACCGCGCGGGCTGCTTCAAGGGTAAAGAGGTACGATCTATACCCTGGATGTCAGGCAATACTGCAACTGGTTGCTCCTGACTTTTTTGCTCACACGACAGAAGGAAAAAAAAGTAGACGAAGAGAAATGGGCTAAGTAATTTCATTATTGTGTTAATTAGGAGTGGCGCGGTTTTACTATTCCGTATGACGAGGATGAGTTCAGAAAAAGATTATTTTTTCCCAAAGATACTGATAGTAGACGAACATTCCAGAGAGAGAACTAGACGGTCCCGTCTATAACTGGCGCTTGATTAGCAGATCCCGCACGACGCTTTGTGCTTCCCGAACAATCTCTTCAAATAGCTGAATACTAATGGTTTTAGGTGTAATCCTGGAATAGAACATGTCGCGTGCAATACCAAAATACCGGGAGGCCAGTTCATGATCCTCCGGCAGACCAATAAAATCGGCCCAGTGGGGTAGCAAGGCCTGGTCGGTATGGCTATTTATATCATTAAAACACTTGTATAACTCTGGGTTTGCATGATGAATTAAAAGTTGTCGGTGAAAGCATATAGTAGTTTTGTAGCGCAGCAACAATTGCAATAAGTCTGGAATAATGTTGCCTAAAAGGTCTATTTCTGCAGTGAGAGATTTTGCTTTCGCCACATGCTCACTGAGAAGGCAATCCATGTACCGGTGTCTGTTCTCGAAGTAGTGGTAAAACCCTGATTTATTGAGATGAAGTATGCGCGATAGCCTTTCAACCTGTATGCCTTCCGGACCTTCAAGGGCAAATAGCTCATACCCAACCTCGATCCAGTTGATTGCGTTGTTAGTTTGCTTCATTCAGCAAAATAATACATAATTGAAATAAAGCATGGGCGTTTGGCAGAGATTTGTCCGACGAATTATTGTGAGCCTTCTTAATTCTTCGCTTTCGCAAGGACGCTGATTGATTCTCCCAACGGGTTGATTCACATGAAACAACTATCCTGGCCATGTCTGTAAAGGAAATAATGGGCGTGACTGAACCCGATCAGTTGCACGATGTCGTGCGGATTCCGAAAATTCCTCTCGAATAGTATGGTTGTGAAGACTGTCTATTGCTTGTTTTGTTTTTCTGGATACTTTTGAACAAAAATCACGAAGACCAACCATTTTTCTGGACACAAATGATGATTAAATTTGATAATGGCAATCGTGCCAGATTCCTGGTAATATCTTTAGTTATCCTGTTTTCTGGGAGCATCTTTACAAGTCAGTTTGCTTATAGTCAGGTCTTTACCAACAAGGAGGTTGGCAAAAAGAATGAATCCATAATTGATAGTCTAAAAACAGCAGATTATCCATACTCCCTGCCAATTTGGGGTGAAAAGGCCACCAATGCCGGCTATGTCCTTCCTTACTCGGCTGGTATTAGCATTCAATATTTCGGGTCAAATTCTGCTATTGTTATCGATAACCTTTTTGTTGGCTTCAATGGAGGCGAAATGTACGACCTGGATGGTATCGTACGGTTTGATGACGCTATAGCCACCGCCAGCGCCGTGACGGTACGTCCCGACATCTGGTTGTTTCCATTTTTGAATGTGTATGGCATACTTGGCCAGGCGCAGGCATCAACAGAAGTTAATTTCGGTATATGGATACCGGACTCCACCGGCACTGATAAAGAGATATTGTCCACTGGAACAACCGTTGATTTTAACTCAACAACATTTGGAATAGGCATGACGCCTACAATAGGGGTGGGTGGTGGTTTTCTGGCTCTGGACATGAACGTAGGCTGGACCGATGTTCCACAGCTTAGTAAGCCCGCAAGGTCTTTTGTTTTTGGCCCACGCTTTGGCAAGTCATTCAAACTAAAAAAACCGGACAGTAATATTGCTGTATGGGTCGGCGGATTCAGGGTAAAAATAGCAGGTGACACTTACGGTTCGCTGGACTTGTCGGAGGTGCTGCCTGAAGGAGGCGGAGATCTGGGGATGAAAGTCGATCAGGGAATTGAAAAAGTGGGAGATGCCCAGCAGCAAGTCGATGAGTGGTGGAACGATTTGTCGGCTATTGAGCAGAACAACCCGGTAAACAAAGCAAAATACGAATCGGCTAACATCGCATTAGACAAGGCAGGTGAAATACTGAATGCTGCCGATCGGGCTCTGAATAATATCAGTACTTCTACAGTACAGTACTCAATGGATAAGAACGTGAAAGATCCATGGAACTTTATTGTAGGCTCTCAGTACCAGCTAAACAGGCACCTGATGTTGCGAATGGAAGTCGGCTTTCTTGGCTCACGCAACCAGGTTATGGGCGGATTGCAATATCGATTTGGCCTGTAACATTCATTCCAAGTGCCCGACCAGTGCATATCAATAAGTAACTATCCAATTAATAACCTTTTAATTAAATCATCAGTTAAACTAAACAAGCATGAAAAGTAAAATTGCCATTTACCTCGTCATTATTGCAATGATGGCGGGTTGTTATCCGCAAGGGCCGGAGTATTACGAAGATCTCGATATCGTCTACACGAATTTTGAGGAGACCTATGATTTTGCCAGCAAGGGAAAATATTCCATGCCTGATAAAATCGTAAAAATCGCCGGAGACATCGTGGAAGGTGAAGATCCTGAATTTGTAAAAGAACCATACAACACGCAAATGCTCACCCAGATCGCGGCTAATATGGCTGCTCTTGGCTGGGAAAGGGTAGATGACCCTGAAGATGCTGACCTTGTTCTGTTTCCGGCAACCTGGACCAATACCACTATTTACTACTGGTACGACTACTGGTGCTGGTACTATCCATGGTATTGCGGCTGGGGCTGGGGATATCCATCGGTTTCCTCTTACACTACCGGCACACTTGTGTTGACTTTAGTGGCCAACGGACCGGATTATATTGAACCTTCCAGGGTATGGACTGCAGCAGCAAACGGATTGCTTTCAGGATCATATAACACAAGTCGGGTGACCGAGGCCATCGACCAGGCATTCGAGCAGTCACCATACCTCGATACGAAATAATTAGCCCATTCAAAATCAGCACATAAGATGAAAAAATATATAATTATAGCAGCCTTCGCCGTTTTGGCGTTATCACAAAATGCGTATTGTCAGCAGCCAAGTTACATGTCGGTCCAGTATTCGGTTGGGTTTGGCTCTGGTGATTTAGCAGATTACATATCTGCACCAAGTTTTCGAGGTGCGCTTATTGAGTACAGAAGCGCCATAAAAGATAATTTGTTGGTTGGCTTCGACCTTGGCTGGAATGTCTTTTATGAAAGAAAGGATTACGATAGCTATACATCCGGAACAGAAACATTGTCCGGGATCCAGTACCGCACGCAAAATGAGTTGCCTATGCTACTTGCTGCAGAGTATTTATTTTTATATGACCAGCCGCTAAAGCCTTATGTAGGCCTTGGCATTGGAACCATGTACACAGAAAGAAACACAGAAATGGGCACGTGGAGAATTGAGGAAAACCCATGGCATTTCGCTATAAAACCAGAGATTGGTATTCTTTATGAAATGTCTTACTCGACGTCCTTTAAACTTGCCGCCAAGTACTATTCAGGATTCAAGTCAGGCGATCTTGATGCCAATCAGAGCTATATCTCCATAAGCGCTGGTCTGGCTTTTAATTTATAGAAAATTGTCAAGGGAAAATTGTTAATAAAAAACGAGTGTTGATCATTAAGTTGTTCATCAGAAAACTTACCTTCAGCACTCGTTTTGCTTTTTTAAATCATCATAAACTTCTGTAAAATGTTCAAATTAAATTTATTACTGCTGTCGGCTCTGGTAATAACGAGTTGCAGTATGCAGGGCAATAACCAGGCAGCAAACCTGGAGTTGGTAAGTAATTATGTAAAGGCCGTTGAAAACATGGATTACGAAGCCATGGGCAACTATCTGGATGACACTTACATGGGCGTTGGTCCTTCTGTAGGCGATTCTATCAACAAAGACCAGGCGATCGAAACGTGGCAATTCAACATTGAAAACGTGTATGAGAGCATCAAGTATGACAGGAACAGGAATATCGCTGTCACCATCACCGAAGGAGAAAATCAGGGCGATTGGGTATCGAACTGGGCAGAGCTGAGTATTAACTACAAGGAAAATGCTGGTTCGGTCAACATCTTTGCCAATACCTTGTACCAAATTAAAAATGGTAAAATTGTCAAGAGCTATACCATCTACAACGAAGCCGATGCCCTCAGGCAATTAGGTTTTATTTTTATGAATCCCAACGAATTCTAAGCTATTAAGAAAATGAAAAATATACTATTACTCTCGATCGTAAGTGTCCTGTTCGTTTCAGATATGTATGCCCAGCAGGCGACAACCAAATCTATGGCCGCCAGCCTTGGACTTTATGTATTTCCCACAAAGGATCAAACAAAAGAAGTACAGGATGCTGATGAAATGGCATGCTATAACTGGGCAAAAGAGCAAACAGGTGTAGATCCTATAAATCCTCCTGAAGTTCAGGCAGCGGCTGTTGATACCTCTCCGGATGGCACAGCAGTTCGTGGTCAGCGGCTAGAGGTGCAGCTGCTGGAGCCGCAATTGGAGCTATCTCCGGTGATGCCGGTGAAGGAGCAGCCGTTGGCGCTATAGTGGGAGGTCTATGGCAGGTAAGACGAGCCCGTATAAGCTGGAGATGCACAACAGGCACACAACAAAGCACTCAGGCGGCTTCGGCACAAACGCAGGCAATGATGGATAATTTCAAAAAAGCGTTCACAGCCTGTATGGAAGGAAAAGGATATACCGTTAAATAGCGGAACAAACCAATTTGCTTTTATATAGACGAAGATTTTGGGCGAGGGGAGAAGTATTTTGTGCTATGGATAATTCAGTGGAATAAAATCACATTAAACCGTTGATCTCCGGTTTGAAATGGATGTGTTCTTGGGATAGCGCAATAATTTTTAAATGCTTATCAATTAAACCCTGTTAATATGGCCGATGTTTTTAATTTTGTATCCAATTCCCATTGATAATACAAAGGGGCAAAACAACCAGCCATAATATGGTGATCAACAAATGAACGAGTTTTACAGAAAGAAGGTCGATTGGCCGGTCATGACAGAATGTATGACTGAAAGCGTATTGATTACCGATGCCAATCTTGATGAACCCGAGCAGTCAATTATTTATGTAAATCCTGCATTCGAACGAATGACTGGCTATAGTTTTCAGGAAGTAGTTGGCAAATCGCCGAAAATGCTTCAGGGGCCGGCTACAGACCATGGCATCTTCAGCGACCTGAAAGAAAAACTACAACGAGGCGAAACATGGAGCGGCAGGACAATCAACTATAAGAAAGATGGTACTGAGTTTTACATGGAATGGTCAATTGTGCCCATACGAAATGAGGCATGGATAATTCATCAATATTTAGCGGTGCAAAAGGACGTTACCCATCTTGTCCATACCGAACAAAAGTTGCAGCAGGCCAGGGAAGAGGAGCTTAAAAGATTGCTGGAGATAAAGAAAGCAAACCTGAAGCTTAACAGGCTCATAGCAAAGCAAAATAAAACACTCGACCTATTCACCAAATACGTGCCTGAACCTATCGTAAAGAAAATATTGGCGCAATCGCGGCAGGAAATGAAAGAAGGTGAGCAACTGGAGGTAGGATTGCTTTTTTGCGACATAAGAAATTTCACATCACTGGCCGAAGATCTCAGTCCGAATCAGGTTGTCCACGTGCTCAACATGTATTATTCGAAAATGTCGGAAGTGATAAAGAAGCACAATGGTGTGGTAAACCAATTTGTCGGTGATGAGATTTTTGTGTCATTTGGAGCGCCGGTACCCATTGAGAATCCGGAGATATCAGCAGTCCGGTGTGCTGTTGATATGATCAAAAAACTAAAAGAAATCAATAAAAGTCTCAGCGACATTGTGAAGCACACCGTTGTTGTTGGGATCGGGATCAATTTTGGTTGGATCATCGCGGGCAACCTCGGATCCGACGACCGACTTTCCTACTCGATTACCGGCGATGCTGTAAATACTGCCAAGCGTATTGAATCCCTGACCAGGGGCATTCCCAATGCCATTCTCATCAGTGAAAATGTTTACCTGAAAACAAAAGATGTTATAAATGTCAAGCCCTGGGGAGAAATCGAAATGAAGGGTAAGCACAATACTGTAAATGTTTACCAAATCATTCTGTAAGAGCCTCAGCGCATAGGTCCCACCCGTCCAGCACATTCACCACTCGTCACAAAAAATTTTCAATCTGCAACCTAAGGAAGTTGGGGCCAGTGTAGGCATCGTAGTTTTGTTGCTGTCGAAGGACTTCACAAAGCTTGTCCTTATTTCCATCGGTTTAGCAATACCTGCAGTGCTGTTTCTGATGAAATGGTGGCTGGAGAATTTTGTCTATAAAACTGAAATCGGAGTGATGAGTTTTGTGACAGGAGGGATCATCGCTATCGTCATCTCATGGGTTACGGTGAGTTATCAATCAGTAAAAGCAGCTACAGCCAATCCGACGAAGTCCCTGAGATATGAATAAACCCAGAATTCTTCGTCGGATGTGAGTGTTGCGCTGATGATTATCTTCAACGAAATTATTTCTTAACTTCTACAACTACTTTTTCAATCTTACCATTGAACTTGGAAGAAGCGCCATAGTCAGCAACGTGGGTGCCATCGTCGATACCTACATCAGCCAGGTCATCTACCGAAAAGATCCCAGGTTGGGTGCGTGGTAGTTTTCCTTCGGCGATTTTGTTTCCATTTGCAGTAATGGTTCCAACGCCGCCTTTGCCGGCTCCGCCACCATCGTATTTAAAGTCGTAAACCAGGGTGTGTTTTCCGGGTTTCAGCGCTTGTGCTGCCATGATGTTGTAGCTTTCTATGCCGAGGAAATTATATCCAAAAGTGGGTTTCCCGTTTTTCATATAGAGGGAAAGTCCTCCGAATCTTCCACCCTGGCATACGATGGTGCCATTGCCATTCGCGGCAACTTCTACCTCTGCTGTAATGGTGTATGAGGTGTTTCTAAGGTCGATGAAGATGTCTGTGCCTAATCCTCTCATTCCTTCATAGTAGGTAACAGAGGTACGGTCGCCTAGCAATGTTGGTCTTCCGACAGCTTTAGCATTTGTCCGGATCATCAGCCGATCATCAATAGGAAGTACGTGATACTTCTCTGCTTCTGCCATGAATAGCGCTTGCAACTCTTTCAACTTTTCAGGATTTTCGGAAGTCAGGTCCTTAGCAAGGCTAAAATCTTCCTTCGTATTGTACAATTCCCATTTGTCTTCTGCTAATGTCACAGCCGCTTGATACTGCCAGGGCGCACGGTGTATTGTTCTGGCTAACCAGCCATCCTGATAAACACCGCGGTTTCCGAACATTTCAAAATACTGAACATTATGTTTTTCCTGTGCATTGGCATCGTCAAAAGAATAGGCAAGGCTTGTACCTTCAATCGGATCCTGTTCTATGCCATTTACCATTTTTGGAGACGGAATGCCCGCAGCTTCATAAATCGTTGGAGCTACGTCAATCACGTGGCTGAACTGCGAACGAATTTCGCCTTTTGCCTTAATTCCTTTGGGCCATTGAATAACCATACCATTGCGGGTACCTCCAAAATCTGAAGCAACCTGTTTTGTCCATGCGAAGGGCACATCCATGGCAACAGCCCAGCCGGCAGAAAAGTGAGGATATGTGCTTGGAGAACCCCATTCATCATAGTGTTTCAACATTTCTTCCACGGTTTCAGGGTATTGATTGAAATAGGTCATCTCCTGGTACATTCCATTCATTTGGCCTTCAGCGCTCGCGCCATTGTCGCCGGAGATGTAGATGATAATGGTGTTGTCAATTATTCCCAGGTCTTCAATAGCTTTCACAAAGCGACCGGTTTCATAATCTGTAAATGCTGCAAAGCCTGCATATACTTCCATTTGTCGTGCAAACAGTTTCTTCTCATCAGCCGACAATACATCCCAATCCTTAATGTCTTTTGGCTTAGGAGCGAGTTCTGTATTCGCAGGGACGATGCCCAGTTCTTTTTGGCGGGCAAAAGATTCTTCACGAATTTTATCCCAGCCCTGGTCAAACTTGCCTTTGAATTTATCGATCCATTCTTTCGGAGCGTGATGCGGAGCATGGGTAGCGCCTGGTGCAAAGTAAATAAAGAAAGGCTTATCGGGTTGAAGGCTCTGTTGTGTGTTTACATACCTGATTGCCTGCTCTGTCATATCCGTCATAAAATGGTAATCCGGATCGGTTGGGGTTTCGATCATGGTTACACCATCATAGATAAGAGGTGACCACTGATTTGTTTCACCACCCAGAAAACCATAGAATTTTTCAAATCCTGAGTGTGCAGGCCAAAGGTTCTGGGGACCGTTATTTGAAATTACCCACGGTGGAACCTCGTGGCTTTTACCAAACATGGCTGTGTTATATCCGTTTTGGCGCAGCACTTCGGCCATCGGTGTGATGGTTTGCGGGCGCACTCCGGTATAACCAGGGAAAGTAGTAGCCGCTTCTGTAATTACACCCATGTTGTTGCTGTGGTGGTTGTAGCCGGATAGCAGCGCGGTGCGTGTTGGTGCACACAATGACGTGGTGTGAAAGCGATTGTAGGTGAGTCCATTGCTCGCGATCTTATCTATGGTAGGCATCGGGATCGGGCCTCCATAAGTGTCGGGAACAGCAAAGCCCATGTCATCTATCAGGATAACAACCACATTAGGCGCACCCTCTGGTGCTTTTACCTCAAACCGTTCTGGAGCTGTAGCATCCTTTACATCCAATTGGTTGTAAAGAGGCCTCTTTGGCTCATGAATGGGAAGGACAGAGCGGTCTGGTCCGGACGTTCCAGGCGCGAAAGTGGTAACGGTAGGATTTTCCGGTTTTTGAGTACAGGCATGTATTATGACAACTGCCCATGCGAGAAAAAGTAAACGTTTCATAATGATTGGTATTAAAGTTCAATTAGGATTCAAGATATGGAAATAAAGACTATTAGGGGGCCTATGAATTACCAAACATACAAAACTATTTAATTTATTCTATGCGCCTGAGTGTTTAACAGTCAGGGCAAACGCACTTAAAGAAACAGGTAATGAGGTAAGGCAATGTCAAAGGCGCTAAAAGAACTATCAGCACAAGAAAACTTCTGTGTTGTGATTTCATGAAATCTAATCAGAGGTCTGTCCCCCGCTGGCGGGGTCAATGTCGTTTAGTTAAGAAGTAAGTCTTCGACTCCCTGACTGCTGTCAGGCAGGCGCTCAGACTGACAGTCACCCTGAGCGAAGTCGAAGGGCATTTTCACTAGATTTTTTATGAAGATTAATTAAGAAATCTTGCGTCATTGCGACCCCGATATTTCGGGGGAAGCAATCTGCCCAATCAAAGAGATTGCTTTGCCCGTACCTCGCTACCGATGACGTATTTTATGTAATGTACCGAAATTCAAGTATTTATAAGAAGCAGCAATCCCCGGACCTGTTCCGGGGTCTGCTTGAGGTTTCAGGCCAATCTGCAAATAGTTGGGGGATCCCGGCACAAGGCCGGGAATTATCGCATTTTATTTATTTGGACTCGTCATCTCGGTTTGTGTGTTTTGTAAAAAAATTGAATCTCGCAATGACGTGGATTCCTTAACGTAGAAGCATTAGAGGACTGAATAGAGCCAACGCACTTATCTCAGCCGTATTAACAATCTATTCCGTGACTTTCATACCTGTCCCTGGTTTTAGCCTGCTGAATAACTTTCATTCACTTTGTTTGGAACATATTACCTTATACGGAAATTGTGCGCTGGCCCGACAAAAGCAGCGGGATTGTGGCATGTCATGCCAAAAAAGCGTGCACGGAAAAACATTGTTTGTGAATCATACGACGCAAACCATGAGCACGAAATGGCTTCGGCTAATGACTTCGTGAAAAATGTCATTGAAATTTTGCTGATTGGTTACTTTCTTTTCCTTAAGGAAAAGAAAGTAACCAAATGCAGTGCCGCCATCAGGTAGCTTGGGTAGAAAATCAAGATAGCACGAAGTCTTTCGAAGGTGCGTCGCTTTTCATTTGTGTGCTATGAGTAAAAAATGCTTCCTTTACCACGCACCCTTATTTGTGTATTGTCGTGCCAAGATCCATGAATTTGTCAAGCGTAGAATTGATGAAAAATAAATAATTGATATGGCCTAAACAAGTGTAATTTTATTAAGCACTGGCCCTACTTAGCTGCGTTTTCGCCAATACCCATTTCGGATAATGAATTTTGAGGAAAAGCCGGGGCACTGTATTCCTTTACACTTAGATACTTAAGCAATTGGTCAGCAACAAATTTTTCGTGTTTATTTGTCAGCAGAGGATTCATTTTTTCATATAAATCCAACAAACATTGGCAACCGGCGGATATAAATATTTCACGCACCTTTTCACTTTTGCCTATATCAGAATTTACGTAGGTGCTGCACTTATCGAGGGCTAAGTATTTTTTATCGAGTTTTTGAAGACCTGTATTTTTTTCAAGTAATTGACCTTCAGGGGTGCTGGCGTTGGTAATGAAAAGAAAAGTACGGATAAGAATAATCGCCATTTACGACATCCGCTCTGAAATACCCTGCCTTTATTCCAAAGAAGATATATTCTATCAGAATATTACCATGGCTATCATGACAAATCTTCGGATCTGCAAGCGAATGATACATGTTGAAGTGGATAACGCCTGTCATAAAACAATCGATCCGCTCAGAAAGCCGCATTAATGCATGCGATTGAATGTAAACATCGAGGGGAATATCGATATCCGGGCTCTTAATATTGAAAACAGAGGCCTTAATGCTAATCCACTTGCACCCGTCAAATGCAAATGCCCACCCGACACGAACGGCAGGGCGCCAACTACCGTCAACTTCACAGAGATATGTTTGGCGTGATTTCTGAGTATATTTCGATGGTGTTTTTCAATGTATCGGGATAGCCAGTCGGAGGCATAATATCATGTTTAAACCAAATAAGCTTTTTGGTTAAATCACATTCATAAATGCCATAACAATGCAAAATATCAACCATCCGTCTATTTGCCGCATTGTAGGTTTCTTCGTCTGCCGCGAATATTCCCAATGCATTTTTTACTTTATCGGCCTGGTCAAAGTCATCTTCTCCCAGGACGGCGTGCATTGTTATGATGGTTAAAACGACTGTATAGTAATCGGCCAGTGCAATCTCTAAATGGAAAGGCTCAATGATAATCTTCTCTTTTTTAAAAATTTCTGCCAGAGCAACTTTTGCATTCTTTAAAATAATATTGGGTACTATATTGTTGTCAGCTATTTTAAAATTGAAAGGAGTGCTTCGGCACAAATCGGCACCGCTGAGTATTTTATGGGGTATCAAAGGGTAATGTCGGCGCCGCAACAGGCGTCGATAATGTGTTTCATCTTGCGAAAGAACTCATTCCGGTAATGCGCTGCGGCTAGTTTCTGACTTTGATGCTCCGTTGGTTTTTTCTTGCGTTGCGACATAGGGATTCTGGAAATCTCACGTAAGTTAAATTGTTCCATATCCACAATCAATCACATTCCACCTGCGACAGCTTTATTTTTTGATCATGCAACAGGGCGCCGTCACATTAAATCCGTTACCGGGATAAAAAAGAATCCGAAACCCAACAGCAACATTAATCGTCCGACGGGTCGCCGGCGGTATCCCATAATTTTCCCGGAACAATGGGGCGGACGAGGCGAAATCTACAAGCCGGCATGGGTCATCGCCGACTATTTCAACGGTCCATGCATCTGCATCGACTTATGTGTAAAATTTTTTTGAAATTTTTCACCGTATGTGGGGTTACCATTTGAAGGTTTTATCACTAAGGCTGATAGTTCTTCGAAGAACAAGGTATTTATGGGAACTTCTAAACTTCCTTTTTTGGAGGGTATAATTGTTTTTTGAAAATTTTTTTTTCTGAATAGTGATTCAGTATTTATTCACTTTAGTTCGTCTATATGCTATTTCACTGATTATTAGTTATTTATGTTTTACGTATATTCTTCGCTGTGCAGACCTATCCCAAAGATATCACCGTTTTTAATTGTGTACACCTGCAAATATTGTATGCGATATTCATCAGTGCGATCTTGGCTTTTGCCCTCTCCATACCAATGGTCCTGATAAAAGAACCATTCATACTGTTCTCCATAAAACCGAAGATGTGTTCTACCCTGGCCCTTACCTTGGATTTGTCCTTATTATATATCTTTTGTTCTTCCGTTAGGGGCTTATTTTTGTATCCTTTCTCATTAACCTTGTTGATGACTTTATTTTTAGTGTACAATTTCTCCGCATTCTCCCCTGTATAGGCACTGTCTGCATAGAATTCCTGCCCCTGGTCTTTCTCATCCAATAGATTCTCCAGGGACTGGGAATCATGGACAGAGGCATCGGTAACCAAATATTTTACGATCAATTTGCTTTTTGTGTCTGCCTTTACGTGGTTTTTATACCCATAAAAGTTCACGTTGTTCTTTTTTGTCCATCGGGCATCCGTATCTTTTTGAGCCAGTTTGTTTGGTTTATCTTGCCAGGAATGCGGCACCTGCCCGTCCTTAACCTGTTTGTTCTCATCACGAGTATTGCGTTGCCGTGGTACTTCCACAAAACTTGCGTCCACCATCTTGCCCTCATTGGCAAGAATACCCAGCCTGTCAAGCTGGTCATTGAAACAACGGAGATAGGGCCACTATCAACCCCTTTTTCTATCAATGACTCACGGAACAACCAAAATGTACGGCTATCCGGTACCCTGTCGCTTTTTTACCTCAAACCCAAAAAACGCTTGAAGCTTGATCTGTCCACGATTTGATACTCCAATTGTTCATCCGATAAATTATACAAACTTTGAAGAATACTACTTTTAAACAACATTAACCGATCGTATGCCGGTCGACCTCCTTTGGAGCTATCCTTGGTTTCAGGCTCGAAACATTCTTCTAACGTCTGTGAAAATATTCGCCAGTCTATGTATTTATCAAGCTTTTCAAGTGGATCATTCAATTTATTCAACTTCTCGAAAATAAAGTGATCGTCAAATAAGCCGGGAGTTTGCTGGTGTTTCATATGTCTGGATTTCCTCTCTTAAAATAGCCCGTTTCTGCTAAAAAAACTATACTTTAGTTTTTAGAAGTACCCTTATGTTTCACTTTAAAAATTTCAATCAATGTCAAAATCAAATTATGATTCGAAACTGAGGGAAATCCAGGTATTACCTGACGACATCACAAAACAGCCCGGTCTGCCCGTTGGCGAGGCAGTGCAGGAAGCAGAAAACTTAGTGGCCTGGTGCCAGGCCGACAAAACGATGCTGACCGGGGCCGGCCTCAAGTGGTCGCTGGTCGAGGACCTGCCGGTAAGGGCGGGAGCCTGCCGCTATGCACAGAGTATATGGGCGCGCGAATCGCAAAGCAAGGAAGAGGCACAGAAAGAATGGCGCAACAAATCGCCACAGGCTTTTGCACTCCGCGATGAGTTGCTTCACCACTTCAGCTTTGCTTACCGCAACGATGCCGACCTCATGGCCAAGGTGCAGACCATCCGTGAAGGCAGCTCCAATGCCGATATGCTGCAGGATCTCAGCGACCTGCATGTATTGGGCGCCCAATTTCCTGACCCGCTTCGTGCCATTGGCATGGATATGACGTTGCTCGATACTGCGGCCAACACTTCCGATGAGCTATCGGTGGTATTGGGTCGGTCCAATGGTGAGAATGGCGCTGATACCGGGGCCAAAATCATCCGTGACAAAGCATTTGCCTACATGAAGATGGCCATGGACGAAATCCGCGCCACGGGTCAATACGTCTTCTGGAGGGATGAGAACCGGGACAGGGGCTACGTGAGTACGTATTTTAAACGTAAGAAGCAATACAGGAAAAAAGTAGATGTTGTTGCCAAATAAAGGCGATAGGGTGGCGATCCTGTAGGGGATTGCCACCACTTATCGTTTAGTTGTGTGCCATACTAAAACGACACTACCTAAAAACTGAAACAATGAGAATAACATTAATAAGCATTTTGACAATTATATCCTACTCGACAGTTTTAGGACAGGTTTCATTATCAACAAAACAAATCAAACTTCTTGACAGTATTGCAACCCAAGACGTGCCAAAAAATGCACCAGGAATTGCAACAGCAATAATCCAAGACGGCAAAGTGATTTATGAGAAGTACGCAGGCTACGCAGACTTAACAGATAGCACTCTTATTCAAAATACCACTCGGTTCAACATAGCTTCAAATGGTAAACAATTCACCGCTTTGGCAGTATTGACTTTAATTGACAAAAAGAAACTTAAACTTTCTGACGATATTAGAAAATGGTTTCCAGACTTATACCCAAACATAAGCGATAAAATCACTATCCAAAGTTTGTTAAATCATACAAGCGGCATCAGAGATTGCTATGATTTATGGTCATTACAAGGTTTTACTTGGTGGGAAAAATCCTTTAACAACAATGATGTACTAAATTTGATTGGTAAACAGACTGATTTGAATTTTCAACCAGACACGAAATATTTATACAGTAACTCGAACTACATATTATTGGCTCTAATTGTAGAAAAAGTCTCAAAGAAAACCTTTGTGGAGTTTACAAACGAAATGTTTAGACAACTGAATATGCCTAATACTTCTTTCGAGAATGACTTTTCGAAAATTCGTGGACAGATAGCAAGAGCATACTTCAATTTTGACACTTGGACAACCTATAATTGGATTTGGAATGTATGCGGTGATGGCAATATTTTTTCAACTTTAGAAGACCAAATTCAATGGGAAAAATTAGTACAAGGTAAAGGCATTTCTAAGTTCAGCAGAAAAACCATTTTGCAAAGTCAACAAACTATGAATGGTTCAAAATTTAACAATTATGGTTTCGGTCTTGAATTTGGAAAGTACAAAAACTTAGATTATAGTTTTCACGAAGGTGCAACAGGAGCTTGGAAAGCAACTGTAATCAGATTTCCGAAGAACAAAATTTCAATTGTAACGCTGACTAATACAGGTAAATCTATACCTTATAATCAAACACGACAAATGGCTGATGTACTTTTTGAATTGAAATCAGAAGAAACCTATTTGGTAACAAAACCAACAACTATTGGCACATATGTTAGTGAAGATGAAATCTTAGGAACCTATTTAACTGAAACCGATTTTGCATTTACTTTTGAGAAAAAAGACAATAAGATATTTTTAAAGAGAATAGGTAGAAATGATGTTGAATTAGAACGAGAAGCAGATAACATTTTTCATCAAAAGTTCGACCCTGCATTTAAGCAAGAATTTACCAAAAATTCAAAAGGAGAAATGCAGGTAACAGCATACTATGTTAATCATTCGCCTTACAGTTTGACGAAAGTAAAACGAATAGAAAATAGTTTTGATTTCAAATCCTTAAATGGTGATTATGTAAATTCGGAGACAAACACAATACTAAATATAAATTATTTAGACGAAATGAATTATGACATTACTTTCCGAAATGAATACAAGACAAAGGGTTTATTAATTTCCAGAAACAAAATACTTGTAGACTTTTATAGTTTAGAAATCCAAAATGGGGAATTGTTACTAAACGGAGAAAGAATGAAAAAAGTAAAATATGTGCGAAAATAAGAAGTACGGCACACAACAGCACCTACCCAAAAGTGGCGATTCAGTGGTTAAATCAAGCTTTGTGCTTCTATCAAAGTTTGTGCTTGGTTGACAGTGAAGTGCTTCGAATTCGCCACCTTCGGGTAGCTGCAAAACGTGTGTGACTTGAACAACAGCCTTTGGGCTGTTGGTGCTTTAAGACAGATGAGAGTAGGTCTCTCAATGACGACTTTCAGGAGTAGTCATTAAACCACCTTATGCTGCATTATTAGGAAACTATGGTGTGGTGAGCGATAAGGAAAAACGGGAATAAGAATTCCTGTAGGTGCGAATACAATGAGTTGAACAAAAGTGAACCAATGACGAAGCCTCGTAAGCGCAAAAGGAGATGTCAAAAATGGGTAGTTACGTTTGTATCCATGACAAAGTGTACCGGACACCTGATTACTGGGTACACGGCATCCGGGGTTAAGTTGGCAGGACAAGTATTCAGGCTGTTTTAAGGAACAAGTGAACTCTATATCGTTCTGTAAAATCGAGAGAGGAAGCAGACAACATGGATGTGGTTGAGATATAGGGGGCAGACCTGGCCGTAGTAGTGAAGAAGTTTCTGTAATGGGAATGGAGCAAAGGGCCAGGCATGTTGAGTTGACATAACAATTTACAACCGTAACAGGGATGATTGATTATTATGAGACAAAGTCACAGCCAGTAACCAAAGTAATGGTTTGGCAGGCTTATAAGGAAGTACGTAGCAACAAGGGGAGTGGAGGCATAGACAACATGAGTTTGGCAGACCTTGATAAAAACAAGGTGAAAGAACTCTACAAGCTATGGAACCGACTCACCTCCGGAAGTTATATTCCTGAGCCGGTCAGGCAAGTTACGATACCCAAGAAAGGAGGGGGCGAGCGCAAGTTAGGCATTCCCACGGTATTGGATAGAGTAGCGCAACAAGTAGTCAGGCACCACTTAGAAAAGGTAGTAGAGCCAAAATTTCACGACAGTTCGTTTGGGTATCGTCCCAATTGCAATGCACATCTAGCCCTGGAACAAGCCAATCGCAACACGTATAATCATGATTTTGCTATTGACCTTGATATCAAGGGCTTCTTTGACAACATTGACCATGAGCTATTGATGAAAGCAGTAAAGCATTACTGTCAGGAAAAGTGGGTTTTGATGTATGTAGAACGCTGGTTGAAAGCAGGCGTAATGCAACAGGATGGAACGCAAAGAGCAACGCTGACAGGCACACCGCAAGGAGGGGTCATTACTCCACGTACACAGTTTATAACTTTTTTTTTCATCCCCATGTTTTACCTCTCTAACAGGTATAGAGTGGCGAATGTGTATTGTTTCGTGATCTACTAATATTTCCTTAACAAGCAGTTTGATGATTTTTCTTTTCTATCTGGGATATTCAGGTTTTCAAATTATTTTCCATCTATTTTGGTGCAAGAAACTCGTAAATCTAATAATTCAAATTTTTCTCCCAAGGTGCATTTCGTGTGTTTGTATATCCTGTAGCTGTTTCTTAATGGTTTCATTGATCCTTTTTGAAGGTCAGGCATTCGTTTCCTCAATTGATCTATTGGAGTAAGTCCTTCCTGGTAGGCATCCAACGATTTATCCATCGCCTTCATGGATTTGGCTTTTTGTTTTCCCAGAAATGCCTTTTGGTTCAGCATAGGATCGGCCTTTTTGGCTTCAGCTATTCTTTTATTAACTTCTTTTTGCGATTCTACGGAGCTGGCTCCCGCACACAACTCCACAATACCCTGCCATATCAGTTCATCGACATACTCCTGCCTGAAGAGGCCTGCAATCACACTTTCTTCCTTTTTCAAAGCGGTAATTATCTGAGCCCAGGCAACGGTAATAGTATATCTTGCGCTTTGCTGGTTTTAGTCGAAGTGCGGTATGATGCCATAGCCACAGTGGCCGCATATCATAATTTCCCTGTAACAGCGTCTGCTCTATGGTGTTCCGTTTGGAATGCATCTTATTATAAGTCAATCGCTCAGTTGCAAGTTCAAAAGTTACAGATGTGATAATAGATGGAACTGTAATTTCGATCCACTGGTTCCGGGGCTTTTCTTTTCCGGCACTGCTCCTGTTTTGTATAACCGCCCCTCTCTCAAAAAAGGCTTGGTGATACTGGGTCCGTTCGATTTACCTGCGTCTTTCCAAACAGGCTTTACCGACTATAGGCCGGGTTGAGCGGATCG
>JAXHKU010000035.1:0-23782 GCA_034523095.1 Cyclobacteriaceae bacterium
GCCACACCATAATTTTAAAGGTATTTGTGGAAAACCCGATAATATTCCATTTGACGTGGTCATTGGAGGTATTTCTACAGTCGGAATGATCGTACTCATAACAACATTTACGAAAAGGTTTGCGTACGATTTTTCAAGATTGGGTGAATTCTAGTCATATTCTCATTCTAACTTCATAGAAAATGCCGGGTAAACCGGCAATTCTGAACATTGTGCAGGATAAACGGATTATTAGCTTGTTATCCATAGGTAGTATAATTCTGAAAGTCAATTTCAACTATCCAATATTCATTTTTCCTGTTCAATGAATTGCTTTTTTTTGGATGATTCCGAGTAACGATTTAAGATTTATGAAAAACCTGAAATTCGCCATTTTTGGCACCGGCTTTTGGTCCCAGTTTCAATTCGCGCCGGGCTGGAACTGGAAGGCGTTCGAGTGTGTGGCTCTGTATAGTCGCACCCTTTCCAAAGCCGCCACATTGGCTGAACGTTTTCATATTTCGCACACCTACGATGATCCGGAAGAATTATTTTGCGGAAGGAACAGCTTGATTTTGTGGACATCATCACGGACGTAGATACGCATTACAAATTTGTGAAACTGGCCCTTCGATCATGGGATTAATCATATAATATGTCAAAAACCCATGGGGCCCGATTTTGAAACCGCCAAACAAATGGTGCAGATGTGTCGCGATGCCGGTGCCAAATTCTACATACACGAGAACTATCGGTGGGAAAGACCGCTTCGCCGGTTTAAAGAAATTCTGGACAGCGGGGTTATCGGAAAGCCTTTCAAAGCCAGGCTGTCTTTCAACTCCGGCTTCCCGGTCTTCGACAATCCAGCCATTTCTTGCTAAGCTGGATAAGTTCATTCTCACGGGATATGGGCTCTCACATTCTGGATGTCGCGCGGTTTATGTTTTGGCGAGTGCGAGCTGCCTTTGTGTGTCAGACCCTTAAGGTCAATCAAACGATGCGGGGGCGAGGATGTGGCATCGGTCATGATGCAGATGGGAAATCGCATGCCTGTTTTGCCGACCTTTCCTATTCATCGGTTCCTGAACAGGATGCTTTTACCACGGTGTTTATACTGGCGGAGGGTGATAAAGGGACATTGTACCTTGGGCCCGGATTTGAGATCCGGACTACTACTCGCCAGGGAACAACCTCCGAAATTGTCAAATTCCCAGCCTATCCATGGGCCAGTCCTGATTATATAGTGAATCATGAAAGCGGGCAGTCCTCATCAATGAAAATATCCTCGATGATATGCTTGGTAAAGGGTAGCGCCGGAAACGACCGGGAGAGATAATTTTCAAACGGTCAAGATGGTCTGGGCGGCATACGAACTGCAGCTACCGGTAAAATTATTGATCTGAAAAAATTTGGGAAGTCGTGGGAGAAGTGAGAGGGAAGTGGGAAGAGGGAAGTGGAAAGGGAGAAGAGGGAAGTGGAATGTAGGAGGCTGGAATTAGGAACACACAGAGTAGTATTAATGATGGAATCGAAAAGAGTATAATGGAGGATTTTTCAAGATGAATATTGGTTTAGGTACGTATGCATTGGCCTGGTCTATCGGTGTACCCAGTAACATGCCCGAAAAACCTATGGATATTTTTGGCTTTCTTCAATTTGCCGCTAACCATGGATTTGAACTTGTGCAGATCGCCGATAACTTGCCGCTCATACACTTTTCTAAAGCCGAGTTACAAGATATCAAATCCCACGCATCGCATCATAACATCACCATAGAGGTAGGGACGCGAGGACTAATGGTGGAAAATATAATAGAGCATATCCGGATAGCGAGGGCGCTTGGCGCGCACTTACTGCGGATCGTCATCGACCAACAGGGATATGAGCCAAAATTGTCTGAAATCCATGCTATACTAAGACAAGTAATACCGGAACTCGAACAATCAAATATCCGCTTAGCCATTGAAAATCATGACCGGTTCAAAGCCCGGGAATTTCGCGAAATAATCGATCAGGCTTATTCATCATTCGTTGGCATTTGCCTCGATCCCGCGAATTCACTCGGTGCGGACGAAGGATTTGAAACGGTTTTTGAAATGCTGCGACCGGTCACGATCAATTTCCACCTGAAGGATTATACGATCAGGCGCAAGCCTCATATGATGGGGTTCGATATCGTAGGAACACCAGCCGGTCAGGGAAGGCTTCCCATTCGCCACGTCGTGAATATGCTCGAATCCATTGGCAGGTGTCATTCCATGATACTGGAACTCTGGCCTCCGCCTGAAGCAGATATTGAATCAACCATAAAAAAAGAACATGAATGGGTGCAGGAAAGTGCCCGGTACCTGTTTGAACATTTTAACTGAGTAAATAATGACAAAAGTAGTATTAGTTGGAGCCGGTGGCAAAATGGGTTGCCGCATCACCGATAATCTAAAAAATAGTGATTATTCCATGGCTTATCTCGAATTGAGCGATGCGGGGAAAGAGCGACTTGCCCCGCGAGGCATATCAGTGTCACAGGAAATGGAAGTTTTGCCACATGGGGATATTGTGATTCTGGCCGTGCCGGATGTAGCCATCGAAAAAGTTTCGTCAGGTGTAGTGCCGCTTATGAAGTCTGGCGCACTGCTTGTCACCCTGGATCCGGCTGCTGCATCTGGCTGGTAAAATTTTCCATCGCGATGATATCGCGGTATATATTTCACATCCCGCACATCCGTCTGTTTTTAACTGGGAGCCGACAGAAAGAAGCCCAGCGGGACTTTTTTCGGGGGTATAGAAGCCAAACAAGTTGCCGTGAGCGCCATTATGCAGGGCAACGATGCGGACTATGCCATCGGCGATGAACTCACAAAAAAGAGATGGTATTCTCCAGTC
Source organism: Cyclobacteriaceae bacterium (assembly GCA_034523095.1). GTDB lineage: Bacteria > Bacteroidota > Bacteroidia > Cytophagales > Cyclobacteriaceae > JAAUQL01. Next base: position 2,863 of record JAXHKU010000035.1, read on the forward strand.
ATTAAAAATTACAGGATCACCGTAGAGCAAATGGGTCTTTTGGAACCCGCTCTGGTCGAAACGCTCTGCTCCACGTTGCAGGTGATCGTGAGGGAAGCATTGGACATCGTAATTGAAAAGGGCGTACCTGCCGAAGCAGCCAAAGAATTTCTATTAGGCCATCTCAACATTCAGCTTGCTGTAATTTATGATCAGATTCCAGGGGCAGTATTTAGTGATGCCGCCAATAAAGCCATCGTTCGAGGAAAACCCCTGCTGATCAAAGAGAACTGGCGGGATGTTTTCGAGCCGGAAAATGTGATGGAGCAGATCAGGGATATCACTTAGACGGATACGCCTGGGTTTTGAATGCTTTTTCGATTGCCCTTTTCTCTGTTACTCAATTAAAATTTGAAAGCGTTGATTATCCATCAGGTTTCAAAGATTATAGTGTACGGTCGTTTAGTTAAGCACCTATTGTCCCTCTCTGGAGAGGGTGAAGGGAGAGGAAAAGTCAAAAACATCCTTAACTAAACGACATTGAATCAAAATGACTAAACTCTCATATATCCATTACTGAATACACTCCAATGAAAAAATTACTCCTGTTTTGTAGTCTGTCGATTTTGGCCATTTCCCCGCTATTTTCGCAGCAACTCCGTGTAAGCGCACAATAATCGATTCCTGGTTTATCCGGACGGGAAACCGTTTTCTCGGCTTGGTGATACTGCCTGGGAATTGTTCCACCGACTCACCCGCGAGGAAGCAGATTTGTACCTGAAAAATAGGGCTGAAAAGGGGTTCACCGTCATTCAGGCAGTGGCACTGGCAGAACTTGACGGGCTACATGAATCCAAATCCGTATGGCGAGATTCCCCTGAAAATGACGACCCGACAAAACCACGTGAAGCGTATTTTCAGCACGTCGATTATATCATTCGCAAGGCCGATCAGCTCGGGTTGTATATTGGATTGCTGCCCACATGGGGCGATAAAGTATTTACCGATCGATGGGGTGCAGGTCCGCAAATATTCAATGAAGAAAATGCGAAAATCTATGGCAAATGGATCGGCGATCGATATAAGAATCAGAAGAATATCATCTGGATCATCGGCGGCGATCGCAATCCGAGGAATGAAGGCGATGTGGCCATATGGCGAGCTATGGCTTCCGGTATCGTGGATGGAGTAGGAGGGCCAGACAAAGCCTTGATGACCTTCCACCCCCAGCCAAACAGTGTCGAAGATGGTGGATCTTCCAAATGGTTTCACAATGACTCATGGCTCGACTTCAATATGTTTCAGACCGGTCATTGCCGGGAAAATAATGTATGGGATCGCATTGAAGTTGTTTATAACAGGAAGCCGGTGAAGCCGGTGTTGGATGGAGAAACCATTTATGAGGATCATCCCGTGTGCTTCAACGCTACCGACCTTGGCATATCCAGCGCCTACGACGTACGCAAACATGCCTGGTTAGCGGTTTTTGCCGGCGCATTTGGTCATACCTATGGATGCCATGACATTTGGCAGATGTACGCACCAAATCGCACTCCGGTGAATGGTCCGCATTATCCGTGGTATGTGGCTGTCGATTTGCCGGGTGCCGGGCAGATGAAATATTTGCGGTATTTGATCGAGTCGCGACCGATGCTCGATCGCGTGCCGGATCAGTCACTTATTACAAACGGACGGAATGCCAACGATCGCATTCAGGCGACGAGGGGCAAAGATTATATTTTTGTGTACAGCGCCCAAGGGCAGAAATTCACACTGAATACATCGAAAATTTCCGGTAAGGAAATAAATGCATGTTGGTATAATCCACGCAGCGGTGAGATTAAGGTAATTGGTAAATCTGCAAAAAACGCTCAGCAGGAATTTATACCGCCAACGACGGGCTATGGTCAGGACTGGGTTCTTGTCGTCGATGATGCTTCAAAAGCCTATCAAAATCCAGTGATCAGGTAGGTTTCCGCTTTCGCGGAATGGATTTGACAACACTTATAACAGCGTATTTTTGGTCTTGGCCATAAGATGGAGGGATTGATTATTCCGTATGGTGAAATAAAGGATAACCTGTCTGGGCCCCGTCGTTTCGAGTTTTAACATTTTTTAACATTCCCCATAACATCTATTAACAAATTTTCCTGCACACTCCTGCAACTTTTTATGGAGCTTTGTCATCTATAGGACAAAGATTACCTCGCATGAAAAAGGAACTCATTTATTATATAGCACTGGGGCTCGTTGTGGTCGGCCTCATCATCTACGAAGTCTTCAAATCCAATAATGAATCGCGCATCATCCAGGTAGAGTCATTCGAGAAGGTAAAGGTCGATCTGGACTGTCAGGTATTTGTATCACTCGGCGAAGAACAAAAAGTGGTACTTGAGGGGCCTATGCCTTACCTGAACCGCATCGAGGTAAATCTTAAAGACGGCATCCTTCAAATATCAGAAAAAACCCAAGGGCTCACCTCGCAAGTATTTGGCACATTCGGACGCAAAAAGGAGAAAGTATGTCTTTACCTGCGATTGAAACGCGCCGACCAGTTGATTGTACCTAACAAAGACAACCTGATTTCAAATGAAAAGAACCTGAATGTTGCCGAAGCAAATTGTGCTGAATTGTCAACTGCTCATCCGATTTTTAGAATACTCCATTCAATTACTACCAGAATCGCACGGATAGCACCTCTGATGCCGTAGATTTCTCATGGGCCGCAAGCACTTTTACCAACAGAGATCCGGCCGTATGGTATGAAATTCAATGTTTTATTCTTAAATTAATCCGTTTCTTTCAATAGTTGTGGTGGTTTGAGGATTGTGAATTCAAAATTTTATTTGAATGACGCAATATTCAGTAAGACCTAAATTGCCCATTTTTGGCTCGATTTTTTTTGTAGTCATTTTTTTGGCTGCAGAAAGTTGGAATACTATTGCAATAGGCCAATCAGACTTCTCATCCTTTGAATACCTGCAGGAAAAATATCCTGAAATAGATGTGTACATGGATCAGGTTGCCATGGATCCGCAGGGATTTGTATTGTTGGGGGGTGAGATTCAGATCCAGCGTTATGATGGCTACCGGGTCAAAACCTATCCAATTAGATCGACACTGGAACAAAGCGGCGAAAGTATTAGCCCTGACGCTGCCCCTGGTTTTCTGACTGATTCATATGGGAATTTCTGGGTTTTTTCCAACATCGGGTTGTTTGTATATCAGCCGGCATTTGACGGTTTCACCAGAGTGTGTTTTAATGCCCCTACCGATTTTTTTTATCAGGATAGCGAAGAAAAGCCTCCAGATGTATTTGAAATCACGACTATTATGGAAGATAGCAGGCAAAATCTCTGGGTGGGACTTAAGGGGGGAGTGCTCTTTTATTTTCCACTTGGTTTTCTTGAGGATTTAAAAGAAAAGAGTGGCTTCTTAGCCAATTCGGTTTGGATACCGGAAGATAAAATAAGTCCCGTGTGGTTCCAATCTGATCATCATACTGCCCAAAGCAGTGAATACGTTCGTACCCCCTATTTCACATTTCCAGCTTTCAGGCCCGAAGTTTTGAAACTTTTACAGGACAAAGATGGAGATATCTGGATCAACTCCCATTCCCGGATTTTCAGGCTTATTCAGAAAAATAAGCAATGGGTTTTCGGTGGAAGTTTTTTTAAAAATTACCCTGATCGGTTCTACTGGACAAAAAACCTTTTTCTTGACCGTGAGAAAAATCTTTGGATAGGGGCTGCCAATTACCTCGTATTGAAGAGACCCGGAAGACCCCATAAGGATGATTTCGAAAATATCCCACCGAAGTTTCGTTACTGGACATTGCCCTACGGGCAAGACTCCTTGTCTCAGTCCGTCGATTTCCATTTCGATTGGTATGAATTTTCGCACGATATGGGATTTCAGGGACATACAGGATGGATCGATAACTTGTATTTTGACAACAGGGATCAGTTGTTCGTGTTGAATGAAAATGTGGTTTATGGCTATCGGTTATCATGGAATCCTGCGCAGGAGCCGGTTTTTACAAAGAATTTGCTCTTCGAAAAAGACGAAAATGATCCCGGCACCTTCTGGAAATCGAATGCCTCTGGAATATATCTGACTGAGGAACGGATACTGATTTCGGGTGACTGGCCGTTCGGCGTAGTTAAGTTGAACCTGAGCAACCGTTCCGGGTTTCAAAAACAGTATCATGTTGATGGCAATAAAAACAGCCTCCCAAGAATGAACTATTCGGCTATTTATGACTTGGGTGGAGGACGAATTCTTATCGGAGGCAGCAACAATGAACTCTATGTGACCGACCGGGATTTTACTTTCTTCAGAAAACTTCCGCTTGAAATTGGTTTTGGTGGCAGTGTGGATAATTTCATCCAATCTATCCTTCCTGATGGTACGGGTGGTTTATGGATTACGAATTTTATTGGTCAGTTAGCCTATTTCCGGGAGGAATGTGTCGATAATTCAAATCGAAAAGATGGATGCACTTACCAATTCGGTTCGGGCAACTTTGAGGGAATGAATGGACGGTTGAATGTTGTCGGAATGGGCATTGATATGAATAGGCAACTGTGGATTGCATGTAGCAATGGGCTCTATTGGCTGGATTTCAGTTCGATAGATGCTGATGTAAATTGGAAGAACGTGGTATTTAATGCATTTGATAAAAACGCAACACAGGCAGATTCCACGAAAGGTCAACCACTACGACGTATGATACCTGTGAAACCGGATTTTTACCTGATGGTCACGGGGGATTCGATTTATCAGTTTGACCCCCTGAAAAGAGAATATCATGCAGTGATTTGTGAAGGCGATCTGTCTGGCAATAATCCGCTTTTAGGAATTGCTTTTTACGATCTGGCCGGCGATGGCACACTTTGGACGACCGATTTTATAAAAAATTCAGCGATTACATTTAAGTAAATCCGGCACACAGAAATTGTACACCGTACAAGTTAAAAACTATACATCAGCTGATGGTTTTCCGCAAAGCGGTCATGAATTTGTTGCCGACGAAGACAATAATCTGTGGATTTATACCGGATCCTCCATGCCGGGAATTGTGAAATATCAGCCCGCGACCAATACTTTTTCCTACTACAACAATCCAGGCATCATAAAGGAAGCCGTATTTGGTGGCTTACACGGGAAAGATCGACTTGGCAGGATATACTTCGGCGCCATGGACGGAATTACCGTTTTTCACCCCGATAGTATCAGGTTGAATGAGTTTGTGCCACCCATCAGGATCACGGATATTCACATCAATCACAAATCAATCTTTGAGCAACCTGACAGCCTGCGGTTACTGGATTTATACCATACTAAGACGCTTACTCTTCATGCAGGCGAAAGTGTTTTGAGTATTGAATTTGCCGCCTTGAGTTATGCCAATCCAGACGCCAACCAGTATGCTTATTCGCTAGATGGATTTGATGAAGATACCATATTTACAAATGCAAAAAACAGGACAGCTTCCTATACCAATCTCGCTCCGGGTACCTATGATTTCTTTGTTACCGGGAGCAATAATGATCTGAAATGGAATACGGAAGGCACACACCTAAAAATTATTGTACTTCCTCCATGGTACGCCACTACGTATGCCTACCTACTATATTTCTTAATTGGTCTGAGTCTGGTGCTTGGGTGGAGAATGTATGACCTCAAAAAAATCAGGCTTGCGCATGAAGCCAAACTCGAACATGCGGAGGCCGAAAAACTGCGTGAACTCGATCGGATCAAGTCTGAATTTTTTTCGAATATTTCCCATGAATTCCGAACGCCGCTCACACTTATACTTGGCCCACTGGAAGGGATCATACGCAGAACCACTGATGCAGCAATAAAAAGCAGTGCACTGATGATGAGGCGAAACGCCCGCCGGCTGCACCAGCTCATCAACCAGATTCTCGACCTCAGTATGCTCGATGCAGGCAAGTTAAAACTGAGAGCGACATGTTCAGACCTGGCAGATTTCGTCCGACAAATTGTTGCCAATTTTGAATCAGCCGCATTTGATAAGCATATAGTGCTGACCTGCGAACTTCCGGAAAGTCCAATTCTGGTGTATTTTGATCGCGACAGGTTGGAGGATGTGCTGGATAATCTCTTGGAAAATGCATTGAAGTTTACACCGACAGGTGGACTTGTGCACGTTCTTGTGAGGCAATCAGAAGCATGCATTTGGTATGATGGTCAGTTGGCCGAATCCGTAGAAATAACTATTTCTGATACAGGAAAAGGTATTCCCGCAGACCAGGTTCCAAGGATATTCGATCGCTTTTATCAGGTTGATGCCAGCCGCACCAGAAATCATGAGGGCGCGGGCATTGGTCTGGCACTTGTCCATGAATTGGTTGCCTTGCACAAAGGAACTATCGACGTCAGTAACGTTAAAGGTGCAGGGACTACCTTTACCATCAGATTGCGGATGGGAGATATGCATCTGAATCCTGAGGAGATGGTGCGTGGTGAAAATGAAAAGCTTCCCTCTTTTGAAAAGGAATTTATGGAATATGATCACACACCAGATGCTGAAGACCTGAGTGATGCGATTGAGGAAAATGTACTCACCAAACAGAAGCTGCCATTGATCCTCGTTGTAGAGAATAATGCCGACATGCGGCATTATATCATGGAGAATTGTGATCATCAGTATGCCTTTACAGAGGCCGAAGACGGCCACGAAGGCTTCAAAAAGGCAATAGAAACAATCCCCGATCTGATTATCAGCGATCTGATGATGCCTGTAATGGATGGTTATGAATTATGCTCAAAGCTCAGGGCCGATGATCGCACGAGGCACATACCGGTGATTATCCTCACGGCAAAGGCAGGTAAAAAACACCAGATCAAAGGATACGATTGCGGTGCCGATGACCTACGTGACGAAGCCCTTTGATCAGGAAATGCTTTTAGCCAGGATGAAAAATCTGCTCAGGGAAAGAAAAATCCTCCGCGAAAAATTCAGCCTGGCATGGGCTAACAGCCCGGCAGGTCATGCTGTTGTCACGGCCGATGAAAAATTTATGGGGAGGCTCAATAGCATTCTCGAAAGAAGTTATCATGATCCTGAGTTTTCTACGTCTGCCCTTGGAAGAGAGGCGGGTTACAGTCATTCAGTGCTCTACCGCAAACTCAAGGCGCTTACAAACATGTCGCCCAATGCTTATATACGCAACTTCAGATTGATCAAAGCCCAGAGATTGCTGGCCAGTTCAAACCTCGACGTGAGTTCGGCAGCTTATTCTTGCGGTTTCAGTAACCTCTCGTACTTCAGTAAGTGTTTCAAAGAATTCTTTCACCAGGCACCCCACGAAAGCCATAATTCCCAGAACCACTAAGTGAATCTTAATCCCAACTGTAAATAATTTCAATTTAAGCGTGATGCCTGCAGTGGTCTAAAGTGTTAAAGATTGGATGATTTGTGGTAATGACATAGTGGGGTTTTAGTGAAATTTCGCCATAACCAACCCATTTTTTATGAAAAAGATCACGTATTTATTGTGAGCGTTATGTGCATAATGCTCTTTGCCTGTTCGCAGGAGGATGTTCAGGTAGCCAGCTTGCCGATGAACAGGGCAAAGCCGGTAAAAATTCATGGTCCTGTTTTTAAAGTCTATCCCACCGGTGTCGATGACACAGAAAATCTGGTTCAGGCCTTTGCAGATGCAAAAGTTGCTGGGCCTGGAGCAATTGTAAAGTTAGCAGAAGGAGAATTTTTCTTTGATAATATTGAAGTCACTGATTTTCGTGGTTTCTTTATGGGTTCCGGGAAAAATAAAACTCTTGTGCACAGCCTCCCGGGTGGAACTAAGTAGTAGCAATCCTATGCTTTTTACTTTCAGGGGTGGTGATATAGGTGTTGATATAGTTTTGATATAATCGAAGATAATCCCAGTTATCCATTTGACACATGGACCAATGGTGAAGTAGTTTATTTTATGGCTGCAGTCATCCGAATAAGTGGAAGTTCCTTTGAGAATTATACAGCAAATTCTAAATTTCAGAACCTGAGTTTTAAAGGGAAATATGTTGGAGAAACCGTATTTACTCCTTACAATATTGATAATTGTATATTATAGGAGGGGAGGTGGTACGTTGAAGATGAAGATTTATTATCCATTGGGTGGCGTATTATTGAATTGTGAATTAATGTGAAATGTAGATTGTTTTAAGGAATATAAGTGGGAGCCGAATTGCCAACGATAATAATAAATCCTTTTTATGGGGGTGAACATGCAAATGTTAAATACAGCTACAATAAAATGGTAGAAATAAATGCATTAGGTGGTTTTATTATAATCCAGGCTAACATACCTCCCCAGTGGGATGGAGGCTTGCACCCTGACGCTTGTAATTTTCAGATTCAAAACAATGAGATTGAACTGGTTGGCGAACCGGGTATGTATAATTCTGCCTGGCCCGATGGTATTTTTATGATTGATTTTATCGGCCAGGAATCCAAAAAAAATTAATGTGGTTAAAAAAATCTATTAAACTTGAGTGGGAAAGCCTTTGATTTGTATAAATGTGAATGTAAAAAATTATTAGGCAGTAGATATGCTTTTGATTGTGGGGGGATGATTGTTTGGAAATGGTATATGATTAAAATATGAATCGGTGGTATTTATTGGAAATGGAATGAATAATAAAGTGATTTGTGAAAGCCTACATCGTGAGTTATGGTAGAAAAGTGATTAAAGGGCCTGCGAAAGAGGGAAAGTTGTTGATATCAGCAAGTTTAACAAATCTGAAAAATTGGCTTCTTAATAAAAATTTGATGACGATTAGCCTCGCTATTAGACATTTAAAATGTCGAAAGCCGGGAATGCATTAACTACCAACCGATTTTATTACCTAATCAAGTAATGAAAGCCATCCCTACTTAAAGTTGGGATGGCTTTTTATAAGGTGACATTTGGTCTGAAAGTGTCAAAGACTGGATGATTTGTGGCAATGACATTGTGGGGTTTTAGTGAAATTTCGCCCATCACCAACCCAAATTTTCTATGAAAAAGATCACGTATTTATTGCTGAGCGTTATATGCATAATGCTCTTTGCCTGCTCGCAGGAGGAGGTTCAGGTAGGCCAGCTTGCCGATGAACAAGGCAAGGCCTCCAAACTCACTGGTCCGGTTTTCAAAGTCTACCCTACCGGCGTCGATGACACAGAAAATCTGGTCCAGGCTTTTGCCGATGCCAAGGCTGCTGGGCCTTGGGGCTGTGGTGCAACTTGTTGAGGGGCATACACGATAGGGATGATTGAAGTGCGAGAATTCTTTGGAGCATTTCGCGGAGCCGGTAAGGGGAAAACAGTTATTTCAAATCTTCCCGAATTGCCATGTGAGGAAGCCCTTTTATTAAACCTAAATCCCTCTTTATTTACCTTTATTGGAGGTAATGTATATATTTCACAAATGACATTACTCATTAATGATGGTAATGCCATGCGCCTTTGGCCGATAAGTGAATCAATCTATGGAGAGTTGACAAGTCTATTTACGTTTATCGGATTATAGTACTCAATTTAATTCCGACAAACGCGCTATATAAAAGGGTGGTAATTGATAATGTGGATTTCATTGCCGGAGGTGATGGAGGCCATGGTGCTTATGGAACTATAGGCAATGTAGCTTTGTTCGTCTTTGGTGGTGGAAACTGTTATGTTCGCCAACTACCCGGTACTGAACCCCTGACCTCTGGAGATTTTTCAGTAACAAATTGTGTATTTTGAAAATGGCCTTTGCGGACCTGATTTCTTTGGCCTGAGTGAGAACTGTGTTGTCAAAACTGAGAATAATATCATCAGTGGGGGGTCTCAGCAAATTTTTATAGGTGGGTTCTATGGTACCAAGGTCATCATTAAGAGCAATAAATTTTTTGAAGGCACTTATGCTGATTTATTTATAGCCGACAATGAATGGTGGAGTTAGGGATATTTCCCAAACGTATTTTCTTACCAAGCGAACGGAATTTACGATTATTGGCAATGATTTCCAAAGCCCAGCTGGCGTGACAAGTATTTATATTAATGATTTATTACGAACATTAAAATCGGATTATGAGTATCCGCAGTTATTCGACATCAAATCCAATACCTTCAACACCCGGGAAGGAGGAACGGCCATCATGGGGCTGAACAACGTCGATGCAAAAATCTGGAACAATACATTCAAAGGTACGGGAGCCGTAGGCGTGTACCTGGAAGGTGATGCGGCATCAGGAACATATGCAGAAAACAATAAGGTGCTGACCAACAACTTCAAACAGGCAGCCTATTCCAACGCAAATGTTTATTTGGGGGAATATACGCGCAATTGTGTGGTTCAGGGCGTAGCAACTGATAAGGTATCCGATAATGGTGTGGATAACAAAGTTATAGGAACAAAGGCCAATAAAATGGGGCCACATTTCAAGCCAGGCGATGAAAGGGAATCCACCCCGCATGAGTCATCCTGCCAGATTAGGACACTAAACATTACTCGCAACCAACAATCAGTTTTAATAAGACCACTCCACGTATTGCGGAGTGGTTTTTTTTACTTATGCCTATTTGTGTGATACCAGGAATGCCTTCAGCTGGTCTGAAAGTGTCAAAGACTGGATGATTTGTGGCAATGACATTGTGGGGTTTTAGTGAAATTTCGCCCATCACCAACCCAAATTTTCTATGAAAAAGATCACGTATTTATTGCTGAGCGTTATATGCATAATGCTCTTTGCTTGTTCGCAGGAGGAGGTTCAGGTCAGGCCAGCTTGCCGATGAACAGGCCAAAGCCTCCAAACTTACCGGCCCTGTTATTAAAGTCGATCCACCTGGTCTCGATGACACAGAAAACCTTGTGCAGGCTTTTGCCGATGCCAAAGCCGCCGGGCTCGGGGCGACAGTCCAGCTTAATGAAGGAACATATTATATCGACTTCATCCTGGTAAAGGAATTTAGCGGAACTTTTAATGGTGCCGGGATGGGCAAGACAATCATCAAACCCGTAGCCTGGCCTCCCTTACTATGGATATACTATATGCAAATCACCAACCTGAACTCTTAAAATTCCTGAGAGGAAATGTCACGGATTTCGAATATGTCATTCATAAACCTTCCCAGCGAAGGAAGGCGGGGGGCAGTTCTTTGGGCGCTTATTGGGACTACATGACTGGGCATATAACGAGTTACTCAACATCCCGGCAGATCATAAAATAACAGCAGTGGTTGACCATGTAGAATTTGCCAGCAAGCCCGAGCCGGAAGATCCGAACGTATGGGTACTAGGTGCCGGGATTGCAGGTGGTCCTGATTTTTGGTGGGATAATAATCTACCCTATTCCAACACTGATATAACAGTTACCAACTGTACAATTCATGACATTGATTAGGCATTTTTCAGTACTGAGTATTGAAAAAGGAAAGATCGTATTTTGCCAAAACGGTCCAGTCAGTTCAGGAGCGTGAATTATTTTTTAAGGAAAATATTGGTGGGAGTTGGAGTTATTTCGGGTAACGAATTTTATACCACAGGAATGGGTAGGCGTTTATATAGATAATGCAGACTGGTTTCTTAATGAATATAAGCCAAGTGAATGGTGGCCAATATGAAATTTCGCGTAATGAATTTTATCTGAACAACTCATGGGGCGCAATTAGCTATATGCAGACGATCGTAAGGATTATGGACTTGTGGATAATGAAAATCCTGTGCAAGTACTGATCGAGAAAAACCTGTTTGATTTGCAGGGAGATATTTGGACAGGTATCTGGGACTGGAGAACTGATGATGCCATTATTAGGAATAATATTTTTAAAGGCCAGGCAAGAGCAGGAATATATGTTGATCCAAGGACTACAAACTCACTTATGTTGGGCAACAATTTCTCAGGTTTAGTATGTACTAAGTGACGTCGATTGGTTGCCAGGTTTTGGGGAGAAATACGAAGATTTTACTGTTTGGAAATAATAATACGGTTGTCGGCGGAGGAAATAACTCCACAACAGTACTTAACATTGGAGAAAACAACCAAATCACCGGGGCCAAATTTGACAACGAAGGAGAAAATCCTTTGGGCCAAACTATTGTGGATAATTACCGAATATGGAAGGAAAGTCTGATGAAAATGAGAAGGCCGTAACCCGATAATATTTTAATTGCCTTTTTATAAAGGTCAGAAGCCGGATTAGGAATGAAGCAAACCCTATCCGGCTTTTTCATTAAAGTTTTTTGTGGTCTGAAAGTGTCAAAGACTGGATGATTTGTGGTAAAGGGTCACATTTGGGGTATTTATTGATATTTCGCCCATAACCAACCCAATTTTCTATGAAAAAGATCACCTATTTATTTCTGAGCGCTATGCTCATAATGTTCTTCGCCTGTACTCAGGAAGATGTACAGCTAGGTCCAGCTTCCGATGAACAAGGAAAAGCCTCCACGCTCACCGGTCCTGTTTTTAAAGTCTATCCTAATGGTGTCGATGATACTAAAATCTTGTCAAGGCTTTTGCCGATGAAAAGCTGCTGGCCTGGGGCGTGGTGCAGCTAGTGGAGGGGCAATTTTTAGACTAGAGGTGCGTGACTTTGTGGAATAAGGAGGGTAAGGTAACATTTATGACAGCCTTAGCTGTTTGCCTTGTGAAGCTTTTTGTCTCTTTCTCTTTGATAAAATTCATTGCAGGTGATATTTGTATGTATGACCGTTACCATTCCTGATGGTTTTGCCTGTTCAGTGTAGCCTGAGCCGATCTTTGGCGGAGACCTGTATGCCATTGTTGTCTTCTCGGATTGGAGTGAAAGTTACATGCCGACAATATATATGAAACGTGGTCAAGAATGTCGATTTTTACGGCGGAAAAGATGATGGATCGGGTGGTAGTTGGTGGCAAATGGATTGGAATGTGGCACTCGCGATCTGGTATGGAGCAGATGTATGGTGGACTGCCGATGCACCGCTACAAGCTGATTTATTGGTGGAGGGGTGTGTTTTGAATTTTCTGGCAGATGGTTTCGAAGCACTTGGATGTGACGGTGGAAAAGTTTATACTGCGAATAACACTTTCAAAGATTGCATGTGGCCGATTTATTTTGCTGACAACATCAATATTGTAAATCGATGTGCTTAACAGCTCTTTTATTGATAGTTATGGTGGAGTTGATATTTTGGTTGATGAGATTGATTGGGCGTTATTTATGCCTATTCGCCACCTTCATCGCGAATGGAGTATACATATTGTTGGCAATACCTTCTCTACATCTGAAGGCACAACCAATGTCCTGATCAACGATTATCGTCATGTTCAATATCCTGATGAAGGGTTCCCAATTCTCAGTGTGATTAAGAACAATAAATTCAAACTGGGTGATGGAAGCGTCGGAGTGATGTGCCCGAGCAGCCATGATGCACAAATCAGGAATAATCAATTTACCGGTCATGGAAATGCGGGTGTGGTACTTGATCGCATCGATGTGGATTTTTATGGAATGATCATGCTTGGCGACTATGTTGAGAATGCTATGATACTTGGCAATAACTTCAGCAATGCCACCTTTGATCAGGCGGCCGTCGTTCTTACCGAATACACCAAAAACTGCACGGTCATCGGCGGCAATATCAAAGACCAGGTCATAAATGAAGGTGAGGACAACCGGATTGTTAATGCATCAGTCAGAAAAGGGCCATTTAAAATGCAGCCGACATCATTCCCACAACCACCCAATGGCGCATAGGAAGCCATAATTATCCACAACCACTTATTAATTCGTTTTAGGTGAAACGAAACCATCCCGACTCCTATTCGGGATGGTTTTTTTGTACCGTTTTACTACGAGAATCGCACGGATCACTCCTCTGATTCTATAGCCTCCTCATGGGCCAAAAGCCCTTTTACAATCAAAAACTGAGCGGCAATGTAGGTCGCCATTATCAGCAATCCGGATTGAACTAATGGATGTGAAAATCGGTTTATAGCGATCATGGAATCGGACATGATGAATAGCAAGGCTCCACTGTAAACTAAGACGAAACTACTGTCTGACGTCTTTCCTTTTCGCAGAATTGCCGAAATTCCCATGGCGATGATAACAGCCGTATAAGCCGCAACAGGGATGAGCAAATCGCCCAATTTCTCATGAAGTATAAAGACTAATCCTCCACCATAAACTATCAAAAATACGAGCCGGAAAGCCACGAATTTACTCATCGGAAGCTGAACATCATGATCAATGGCATTGCGATAGGCAATAATGTAAAACACCTGAGCTACCAGAAACGCCCCCAATCCAAATAAGAACAGGTTTGCCATGCGCGACTGGTACATCAGCAATACATCGCCAACCCATGAAAACACGAGTGCCGCAGCGACTAACCACGTCAACATGGTAGCAGAGGATTTCCTGGCCGTGAGGTAATAAATCAACAACGTGACCATCAGCAGGGGTTTGCTGATAAAATCGGCAATTTCTACTTTCATCACCTGCGCGTACAAATTGACAATGGAAACCGCATAAAATCCATACAGGGCAAAGCGGGTAATACTTGATTTGTTCATCTTTTCATTGGTTAATATCCCCCGTGGTATTTCCTCAGAAACCATTCGGCAGAAACGAATAATATTAATATGAAAAATGCCCACGGCATCTGGATGATGGCGAGATATTTTTCAGTAGAATAAATTTTATCGACCGGCTCGCGGCTCAACAGGTCGCTTTTCAGGCGGTCTATTTCAGCGGACGTGTAAAAATTTCCCTGGTGCTGCTCAGCAATATTTCTCAAGAGATGGTGGTCGGCGGTGAGGTTTGTACTCTCAATCTGGAGGTCCTTTATCATGAACGATCCTGCTGCTGTCTCCTTTTTATTGTCGATGGTGGCGGTAGCTAAATAATGATAAATGCCCTCGTCAAGTCCATTGATGCGATACGAAGAATTCTGCTGACTGGTCACGTAGGTGTAGTCCTGGCTCAGCGCGTTTTCATTGCTGATGCGGATGTCGATCTTATGATTGTATGTTCTTTCGTAAATGCTGTTGTAAATTTCACTCTCAAAAACAACCGGTTCGTTGTTAAGAAATTCATTTTTCACCGTATAGACCCGGAACTTTCGTTTGTCCTCGCGAGTGGAAAGAAACTGGATTAGCTTGGTGATAATCTCATCAAAAGCTTTGGTGTCCCGGGTTTTGGCAAATTCCTGAATTCGCCAGTTCCACATACCATCCCCAACCATAGCGGCACTGCTCCAGTCGTTCGATCGCTGAACAACCAGCAATGGCTTTTCGGTGATTATTTTACCAATTTTTTGATGCAGTACAACCTCACCTGCACCGGATATCGTGAAATTGGCAAATGGCACTTTTACTGGTGAGAATGCATCCATTGCGTCCAAATTCTCCCTTGTGTATAGGAAGCTGTTAAATGTTTCGTTGAAGTGCGGGAAAACATTATCAGACTGCACATTTAGTGGCAGTATCGTCACGCAACCGTTCATGGTATTGAAGGCATTCAGATCGCTTTGACTCCCGTAAATAAAGAAAGCGGGGATTTTCTCACGGCTTATTTTGGCAAGTAAATCCTGATATTGCCGCCGCCGATTGGGCACCTGATGCAGAATTACCGCATCGTACTTTTCTTCTGCATAGGGAAACATCCCCTCAATGTGCACCACCAGTTCATAATTCTTATTGGATTCCAGTGCATTTTTTATGGCTTTAATATCCGGATGAGGTGACGAAGCGATCAACAGTATTTTTGCTTTCCATCAATTACGTCCACATAAGCGTCTTTGGTATTGTTGGAAGTGATGCGTTCCTGTTGCACGGTCGATGCCACGACGGTGTATCGCTGCATCCCGCTTTCGTCGGCAGATACTAAGAATTGAACCTGATCATATTGGTTGTTACTGTTTATATCAATGGTTTTTGACTCGATTACCTGACGGTTTTTCAGAAGTTGAACGCGGGCGGTGTTTCCGGACAGATTATGACTGAAAACTTCTGCGACCACTGGAAAGGAGTTACCCAGATAAACAATTTTATTGTAAAGCAATGTATTCAGATTGATGTCAGGATGCTGAATGGTATCGCCTAATCCTACCGCGCTGATGTTAAAATTATATGGCCTGAACGAAGGGTTGCTGCCCGAATTGTAGAGACCATCAGAAAAAAGCACTACGGTAGCAAGGTTTCTGGATTCGTAGTCGTTTTGAATACCTTCCAGCAACGCATGCAGATTGCTGGTTTTGGATGAGTAGTCAATGTTTTGCTCTCTTGTCACACCGTCCAGCGTTCTGATTTCAGTGATATATCCGGATGATTGAAGTTCCAGATTCAGTGCGTTGATGGCCGTCTCCAGGCTGTCAATACGGAGGCTGTCGGTCATTTCCATGATGGACTGGGAATTGTCGATCGCCAGTACTACGGATGGCGGTTCTTTGGCATTTTTTATCTGTCGGATCAGCGGCCCGAAGAGCAGGAGGGTGAGCTGCGTTACCATCAGGAATCGCACAGCCATGAGCGCCACATTCATTTGCCTGCTCCAGGGTGTTTTAACCCGATAATAAAGCAAGAGGGCATAGACAGCGCCAATGAGCACACCAATCCATATGAGCCACGGGGAACTTTCAAACAACAGTTTAAACCTGTTCATGCGATCCTGGGAATTGCGTATTCTACTACAAAAATAATAGCCCGAAGGTCAACATCCGGGCTATCTGATGATTATTACGAATATATTAGGTGAGCATGCCGCCATCTACCTGGATCACTTGTCCGGTGATGTAGGCGGATAGGTCCGATGCCAAAAAGACTGCGCAATCTGCCACATCATCAGGGGTACCACCTCGCTTCATGGGGATGGCATCGCGCCACGATTGCACCATTTTTTCATCAAGAACCGCAGTCATCTCAGTTTCGATAAAACCCGGAGCGATGGCGTTGCTGCGAATGCCCCGACTTCCAAGCTCAAGCGCCACGGATTTCGTAAATCCTACAATTCCGGCTTTGGACGAAGCATAATTCGCCTGGCCAGCATTGCCTTTGAGCCCGACAACCGAAGTCATGTTGATGATGGAGCCGCTTTTTTGTTTCATAAAGGTGCGCGTGGCGGATTTCACCGTGTTGAAGCACGACTTCAGATTTACGTTGATCACCGTATCCCACATTTCTTCCGTCATTCGCATCAGGAGGGTGTCTTTGGTGATACCCGCGTTATTCACCAGGACGTCAAGTGCCCCAAATTCTGCCACCACGTCATTGATCAATTGTTCAGCCTGCGCATAATCCGACGCGTCGGAGCGGTAGCCTTTTGCTTTAATTCCCATGGCAGCGAGTTCCTTTTCGAGGGCCTGGCCTTTTTCCACACTGGAGAGGTAGGTGAAGGCTACGTTGGCACCGTGTTCGGCGAACTTTTTTGCCACGGCATTGCCAATTCCTTTTGATGCGCCGGTGATGAGCGCTGTTTTTCCCTGGAGTAATTTCATATCTGTATTTATAAACCGGTTAGCGTAATCTTTTCGTGAAAGGGCTAAAATTATATGTTCCTGATCGAATTAAGAAATGCAGGGCCACGAATTGCCGGAATCGATGGATATTTTACGTTTTCGTGTACATCCAATCTACATCAACCCAAGGTGACAAAATGAGGAAGAAAGGCACTCTAACTTCGCTGCCCGTTATAACCTGTCCCGATGAAAATCTGGGTAACCTGTACATCAGGTAGTAGGAGATGTACACAGTGGGCTTACGTCTCACGGCCAGTTAACCGATTAACACCTGGCAAATCTTCATTTTAGTTCTTTAGTAATTTAAACCAAATGCCCATAATGGTATAACATTGAGATAACCAAATTCAATATCATCCTTAACAACAAATGATTTATTATCCTTTTCGATTTGTTTCTGCTGTTTGTTCTTGCCGCCTATTTCAAACGTATAATCATCAATGAAAAAATCAGCTTTTTCTGATGATATTACTTCATTTTTTACCCGCAATTGATTGAAGAAGAATGTTTCTCGAATATTTCCTGCATTTGATTTATCTCCACCTAAATTGAACAGGATATTTGTATTATCTAGATAAACCTTTTCAACCTTTCCTAATCCTCGAATACCGCTTGTTTCGTTCCGTAACTGCCCAATGAGTCCGGCTTTTTCCATATATGAAAAGTAATCGTCCAAAGAATTCCTGCTCACGCCAAGTATTTGGGATATTTTGGAAAAGTTAGGTTTAAAGGGCACACTTTCAGCGATAATGGACAGTAATCGTTTCAGTTTACGGCTCGTTCCAATATTCAGGTTGGCATATTGAGGAATATCTGTTTCCAGTGTTTGTACAATGATTTGCCCTAAACGTAAATTCATTTCTTTTTCAAGTCCAAAAGGATAGTACCCTCGATTCAAATAGTCATTGAACAATGGTAGCGGATGTGCTATGTCCTTAAGCTTGACCTCGTTATTGACGATTTGCTTTAACGAATATATTTCTGTTTCGTAGTTATGAAACAATTTCAGATACTCCCTAAATGAAAGACCTTGTAATTTGTAAATAATAGCACGACGGCTTAAATCGGAAGAACCTTTAAGTATATCAAGGACTGACGAACCCGTGAAAACAATTTTTAAGGAAGGAAATGAATCATAAATATTTTTTAATTCGCGTGACCAGTCAGTGTATTTATGTATTTCATCTATAAACAAATATTCTCCGGCATTCTTATAGAAATCATCAGCCAAATCAAGCAGCTTGTTTTCAGCAAAGAACATATCGTCTGCCGAAACATATAATGCCCTTTTACTGCCTAGATTTTCCTTAATATATTGCAGAATCATGGTAGTTTTACCAACACCGCGAGCGCCGATAATCCCAATCATTCGACTATCCCACGAGATTTCATCGTATAAATAGCGCTTAAAGTCTGTTGTCGTACTTTGTAAAAGCGTCTCAAATTTCTGATAAAGCGTTCTCATTGTTCATACAATAGTTTTTACGAAGGTACTAAATGCACAACGCAATTAACAATATATGCTAATAAATGCACAATGAAATGTGCATAAATCGATTTAAGCTTAGCGCTAAAGTTCACTTCTGCGGTTTATGCGAACGGCACAAATCGTCATGCTGAATTAATTTCAGCATCTGTCGAGTGCGGGAGCGATCCTGAAATAAATTCAGGCTGACCGTCTTGGCGAACTATTCGTCGTGCTGAACTTGCCTGTCCTTGATTTATTTAACAAAGCCGGCTTGGGTTTTTATGGTTTTTCCGCGGGCCAAACCATAGAAAGAGTCTCACCTTCAGTGCCTCTCGCAAATGACCCAGTAGAAAGTGCCGTCTGATTGGGCCTACAGAAAAGCCCGCCCTACTCCCTGGATTTTTAATGATTTTCGGATAACTACACAGCCATAAAGCGCGCGCTTTATTTTTTCGATTCATATCTGCCAAATACCCATTAATATTGCACAATGAACATTCAGGATATATGCGCGAAGGTTAGTTTAGCGATTCGATGTATCCAATGCAAGAAAATCCCACATGCGGAGAATAATTCTAATATTCGCATTAAATATGCGGTGATTAATTGGCATATTTGCCGGAAACTGATTTGCTTAAAATGGCAAAATATATTTATCAATATGAACAATGGCCACATTTCACGTGGGATGACAAAGAAATAAATGGGATTTTCAGGAAAAGTACACTGTTTTCAAGGAAAGATATTAGGGGCAAATGGCCTCTTTCGGCCTTTTAATAAAGGAAGAAGCTCTACTATCTACTTTGACGATGAATGTTTTCAAATCCTCTGAGATGAAAGGTGAAGCATTGAACTTTGAACAAGTCCGGTCTTCAATTGCGAGAAGAATTAGGGATGGAATATGCTCGCTGTAATGCCTGCAAATAGAGATGTTGATGGAGTGGTTGAAATGATGTTAAATGCAACACAACGCTTTAAAGAGGAATTAAACGAAGAACGGTTATTTGGATGGGGAATCTGGATTATTTCCAACTGGTTGGAGTGGTATGCGACGGATAGATGCCGGATGTTATCGTAGTGGTGATATGCAGGTGGTTTCTGGCCCTTTGGGTAAGGAACAAATTCATTATCTGGCTCCTTCAGCAGAGAGAGTTGAACAAAAAATGGATTTATTCCTGGATTGGTTAAACGGTGAATCAAAATTAGATGCTGTATTAAAAGTAGCGATTGCTCATTTTTGGTTTATCATCATTCATCCTTTTGATGATGGAAATGGTCGAATAGCAAGAGGCTCTCTCTGATATGTTACTAGCAAGGTCGGAAGATAGTTCTCAAAGATTTTATAGTCTATCAAACCAGATACTTATTGAGAAAAAGGTTTATTATGCTGTTTTACAAAAAGTCCAACATAGTAGTGGAGATATTACTGATTGGCTTATTTGGTTCTTAAATTCTTTATACCGCGCATTGGAAACTACGGAAGGAACAATGCAAAAAGTATTTCAAAAAGCAGATTTTTGGGATAAGCATATAGACACCATTTTTAAATAGCAGACAGAGACTTATTCTGAATAAACTCTTCGATGGGTTTGATGGTAAACTGAAAACATCAAAATGGGCTAAAATAACCAAATGCTCAGCGGATACAGCTTTAAGAGACATTAAAGATTTAATTGAAAAAGGAATCTTAAAACAAGAAGAATCAGGTGGGCGAAGTACAAATTACGAGTTAATTGAATACTAATAAAATGCGCTTCCGACGATAACCAGAGCTTTGAACACACCTCTCGTCCGGTCCTTCCCAACATCGGGATAATCTGAAAATACTCGTTAGCGCGTTTAGCTCATCGTAATCCGTGCCGATGGAGTTCAGTTGTGCAGCATCACGATACCTTCCATTCCCCAAAAACAAAAGAATCCCCTGGATTCCAGGAGGATTTTTTTATGTTGATATGAGGGTAATTAAAGTTCCCTC
>JAXHKU010000036.1:0-107586 GCA_034523095.1 Cyclobacteriaceae bacterium
TACGTATTGCTTGCGTGAGAATACGTCAAATACGATATTGAGTCGGCTGTCGAAAAACGCGAGGTCAAACACCAAAACCCGGCGATACGTTTTCTTCCCGACTTCATATCAGGATTTCCTATGGCGGTCAAACGATAACCGGGCACCAGGGATGTGTTGCCGCCTGTTATATCATAGAATGTGTCAAATGTGCTTCCACCGTCATAATATTTGCACCCTTCCGCCAGGGATATTCTGGCTTCCTGTAATGGCAGATCCAAAACGCAATTTAAGATCGTTCAGCCAGCTGATGCCTTTCATAAATGACTCATCAGACAACCTCCAGGCTGCACTGAATGCAGGGAAGGTACCGTATCGGGTTGTTAGCACCAAATTTTGATGAACCATCGCGACGAAAACTAGCACTTAAATAGTATTTGCCTGCATAGTTGTAGTCCACCTTGGCAAAAAGGGGAAGATAATGAACTTGTTCCTCCATAGCTGTTCACGTTCTTAGTCTTTGGATCGCCCAGCGCATCGCGGATATACCAGGAATCAATACCTGTAGCGACAGATAACCTGCCATGAGACTGTGCCGTTCATACTATTTGACTGACCTTGGATGGCCTCCGCACCGAACAATGCGCTGAGGTTATGTTTATCAGCAAAGGTCTTGTTATAGGTAAGGGTGTTGGTCCATGTCCATGTAAATCCCGATCCATGGTTTTCATTCAATTGTGTTACCGTAGATGGCTCCGAGTTTTCAGGAGTTGGGAATCCCATGCCTTTTATACATATAAAGTCGCTCTCTGTCAAAACCGATGCTGCTTCTGAAATTCAAACCTTCAAGGATGTTTACCGCGGCATATATATTTCCAAATATACTGTTGTAGGTCCCTGATGACGTTTCTCGCTCATATATGCCTGTCTTACCGGGTTGGTTCCATTACCAAGAGATACGGCTTTTGGTGCAGCAAAGTATCCGTCGATGTCATATACAGGTACCACAGGCTGCATCTTCAGGAGGTTACCAACAACTGAACCTTCGTCCGGGTTGCCAACACCACCGACGTTTTGCTCCCTAATAAACAGCGAGGTTTTCGCCAACGGTAACTCTCTTGCCTATCTTGAATTCACTGTTTGCGCGGATAGACGCTTCTCTGAAACCAGTTGCTACTTTATCCTGACCATCCTGGTCGAACCATTGTGCCGAAATATTGAATATAGCATTTTCATTTCCGCCTGATACAAATTACGTTATAGTCCTGAACAAGTGATGGGTCGAATACTTCATCCGGATCAGTTGGTGCCGGGAGATGACTCCATTATAAGCCTGTCTGAAAATCTATATTCATCATAATACAACGGACTAGTTGGAGGAACATTTATTTGCAGACTGTTCGACTGGTCAACACCATTGTTTGGCCAAACGCATTTTGAACTACTCGGGTTATTCGGATCTCCCATAATGTTGGCAGGAACGCCCAGACCGCATTCTGGTGGACTTGTGTGACAATTTTGTAGTAGTCAAACGGATCCTGCATGAGTATTTTGTCATACCCTTTCACCGGAGTCTGGCTGCCTAAGCTCATGTCAAAAGTCAATTTGGCTTTGCCTTTCTGTCCTTTTTTGGTGGTAACGATGATAACGCCGTTGTTGGCGCGGGCACCGTACACGGAGGCAGTAGAAGGATCTTTCAACACCTGAATGGACTCAATGTCATTGGGGTTCAGCCAGTTGTTGTAAGCGTCTTCAACAGGCACACCGTCGATGATGTACAGCGGGTCGTTGTTCTGGAAAGAACTGATACCTCTGATCCTTACGTTGTTTCTACCACCCGGCTGACCGCTGGCATTCACCGTAACACCGGCAGCACGGCCATCGAGTTTCTGCACAAAACTGGCAGCAGTAATCTGCTCCATGGATTTGGTGTCAACCACTGCAACGGCGCCTGTGATGTCGGCTTTCCTTTGCGAGGTGTAACCTGTAACCACAATTTCCTTCAGCGAAGTAACGTCGGCAGCGAGTGTCATATTAATGACAGTCTGGTTTCCAACAGTTACAGCTTCAGTAGTATAACCGATGGATGAAAACTGCAAAACGGCTTCCGCACCCGGAACCACAATGCTGTAATTACCATCGATGTCAGTCACGGTTCCTGTGCCCGTGCCTTGAAGGATAATGTTAACGCCAGGAAGAGTTCCTTCTTCCGCTGACGATACCTTACCGGTAATCGTCCTTTCCTGAGCGTAGGATAGGCTTGCTATGAAGCCCACAAATAGCAGAGAGAGTGCAATACTTCTCCGCAATGTAGAGATACGCATAAGTTTTAAGATTTAGGTGAAACATATAGACTCAATTGCTTGCGCAATTAGGGTTTCATAATTTTTGGTATTTACTGCGATAGCTGAAATTCTCTCAGCTAATCTAAAACAAAAAAACAGACTTCCTAATCCCAGTTCAGATCATTCGATCTGTCTGATTTTATCCGACTGAGGCTAAGCAGGTGCTCATTAACAATTATTGGGCTGATTAGCATCTTAGTTAGTCAACTTGACTACAAGATATGGAGATTCCAATAACAAGCAAAATTTTTATTGGTTTTTTTAGGCATTGGAATGATGGCTGTTTGTGAAACTCATATACAATTCATAAGGATACGAAAACAATCCGGTCTTTACCATTCATGTCTTTAAAAAGTTCTGGCCTTTTAAATCCTGCCCTCCGGCACAAAGCCACCACTTCAGCGCCCAGTTGTTCATTGATTTCAAAAAAAACCATCCCGTCTGCTGATAAACTTTCTTGGGCCAGAGACAAAATCTGTCTATAAAATATCAACGGATCGGCATCATCGACAAAAAGCGCCAGCGATGGCTCGTAATCCAGCACATTTCGGTGCATCAACAGCCTTTCAGACTCGGTGACGTAGGGCGGATTGCTTACTATTATATTATAGGTATCGGGCAGGCGATCAACGGTCAATATATCCGCCTGTATTACCTTTATCTTTACGCTATGCAACCGTGCGTTTTCCTCTGTGACTTTTAGCGCGTCTGAATCCACATCCAGGGCCGTGACTTCCAAATCCTTCCGCTCAGCGCCCAAGGATCACCGATGCACTCGCTTCCAGAGCCGATGTCAAGCACCTTCATTCCGCTCTGCGATCACGTGAGATGAGAGAAGCTTAACGAGTTCCTCGGTCTCCTGTCGTGGTATAAGGACGGATGGATTTACGATGAACTTGCGGCCAAAAAAGTAGGCAAAGCCCAGGATATACTGTATGGGTTTTCCGTGCATTAATTCCGACAATACAGATTGAACAGACGAAACAATATTATCCGGAGGATATGTGGAATCGCCAACCAGCACTTGTTCCGGAGTCGCCCCGCAACAATGCTCCAGCACCATCAGCGCAAGCTTCCTGCTCTCATTCGGTTCGTATAGTCCCAGCAATGGATCATAGATTTCCCTGTAAAGCTGCCTGAGTGAGTATTTACGACCGGTTACCATCATTACGAATCCATATGATGGGCCGAAAATAACCAAAAAGCCCATGAGCCAAAATTTTATCATCTGTGAATTCAAAGTACCTTTGTAAAAAGCGGCACAATTGGATATCCATCAAAAATATATGCAGCGCGCCATGGAACTGGCCCGACTTGGACTGGGAAGCGTAAGCCCCAATCCGATGGTCGGTTGTGTGGTCGTCCATGAAGATAAGATCATCGGCGAGGGTTTTCACAGGCAATACGGTGGCCCGCATGCTGAGGTGCACGCCATTGATTCAGTACAGCAAAGGGATTTATTAAGCGAAAGCACGGTGTACGTGAACCTGGAGCCCTGCGCTCACTATGGTAAAACTCCACCCTGCGCCAACCTGCTGGTGGCATCCGGTGTTAAAAAAGTGATCATCGCCAATGTGGATCCGAATCCGCAGGTTGCAGGTAAAGGAATTGCTATCCTGAAAAACGCCGGAGTTGATGTAGAAGTTGGTATAATGGCAAGCGAGGGTCTGGAACTCAACAGGCGTTTCTTCAACTATATTAATCACAAAAAACCATACGTCATTCTGAAATGGGCCGAGACTGCTGATGGATTCATCGCACGACCGGACTATACTTCTAAATGGATTTCGAACGAATATTCCAGGAAGTTGGTTCATAAGTGGCGCACCGAGGAAAGTGCAGTCCTGGTCGGCAGAAACACTGCCCTGCGCGATAATCCTATGCTGAACGCCCGGCACTGGCCTGGCAAAAACCCCCTGCGCATTGTACTCGACAGAAATCTGCAATTATCCCGTACCCTGAATCTTTTTAGCGGTGAACTGCCAACTATCTGCTATAATATCCAAAACTCCAGCCATGAACCGAACCTGGATTTTGTGAAGTTGCCGACGGAGGACTTCCTCTCACGTGTACTTGACGATTTATATTCACGAAATATCCAGTCGCTCCTCGTAGAAGGCGGTGCCGCAACGCTACAGGCATTTATAAACGAAGGTTTGTGGGATGAAGCTCGTGTATTCCAGTCATCAGTTTGTTTTGGCGACGGCATCAGCGCGCCGCAACTCCGAAATGCGCGCTTTGAAGCGAAAGAAATCGTATTCGGCGATACACTCACCTGGTTTAAAAAACAATAACATGGCTGAAGACCTCCATATCACCACCGGCCTGAGTCGTGAAGACACCTATCAGGAAATTATTCCCCAGATAAAAGCGCTCATAACCCATGAGAGCGACCTCATCGCTAACCTGGCCAATATCGCCGCCGCACTAAAAGAAGCGCTGGGGTTTTTTTGGATTGGTTTTTACATTGTGAAGGGTGACGAACTTGTGCTTGGACCGTTTCAGGGGCCGGTTGCCTGTACCCGTATCCGAAAGGGTAAGGGCGTTTGCGGAACAGCCTGGGCAGAAAAGAAGACAATCCTTGTGCCCGATGTTGATGCATTCCCGGGGCACATAGCCTGCAGTTCACAGTCAAAATCAGAAATAGTTGTGCCGGCTATTGTAAATGGTGAGGTGGCGCTTGTGCTGGATGTGGATAGCGAAAATCTGAATGATTTCACCGATATCGACACTTACTATCTAAATGACCTCATAAAAAGTATTGAATCACTCATATCATGAACTTAAGCCTAAACTCAGAATTCGGCAAACTAAAAGCTGTCATTATCCATCGGCCCGGCAGGGAAATAGAACGGCTGACACCCGGCAACACCAGTGAGCTGCTTTTCGAAGATGTGCCGTACCTGGAAGGCATGCAGCGTGAACACGATGAATTTGCCTACCTGATCAAGGATGCTTCAGGGGCATGTGTGTATCGCCTGAAAGATCTGCTCGTGGAAGTATTGATTGATCCGTCGCTACGGAAAAAAACGTTGACGAACGCAATGGTTAAAACGACATCACCGGGGTTGATCGATGATATCCTTGCGAGGTATTCTACTGCCGAGTGTGCTTCCATGCTCATCGCCGGCATAAAAATAAAGGAGTTGAAAAAGAAGATTAAGAGCGAATACATTTTTGCTTTTGACAATGAAGAATACGTCATTAACCCAAGTCCCAACACGTATTTCATGCGCGACCCTTCGGCCGTGATCCAAAATGGCGTGATAATCAGCCACATGAAATTTTCAGGAAGACAAGGAGAATCACATCTGCTAAAACTGATCTTCGAAAACCACCCTGATTTCAGAGATAACTTCAAACCAGTTTATCCGGGCACTGGAATTACCGGAGAAATACCAACCATCGAAGGCGGCGACGTAATTGTTCTGTCTGATAAGGCCCTTGCCATCGGCTGTTCGGAACGGACGGATGAAAAGGCTATCGTACTGCTGGCGAAGCAGGTATTGAAAAACTCAGCGGTCGAGAGGGTGTACCAGGTGGATCTGCCTTCCAAACGAAATTTTATGCACCTCGACACTGTGTTCACGATCATCGACGAGAACCTCATCGTCACTTACCCTGATGCCATGAACTCAGTACTTCAGACCTGGATTATTCGCAAAAAAGGAATGGATGCTGAAGGCAACGTGATCATTGATAAAGAATGTGTGAAGGAATCGATCATTACGGTGCTGAAAAAAGAGATCCCCTACCTGGAGATCGTGGAAACCGGTGACGGAAATCCTGATTTCGCCATGCGCGAACAATGGTACGATGGCGCAAACGTATTCGCCGTGAGTCCGCGGCGTGTGATCTCATACAATCGAAACAAACTGACTAACCGCGCGCTTCGCGAAGCTGGGGTAGATGTGCTCGAAACGAGTTCATCTGAATTGTCACGCGGTTTGGGTGGACCACGCTGTATGACCATGCCCTTGTGGCGGATGGAGGTTTGAATAAACTATCGAATCATTTGTTTCTTCAGGCAATTCGCAGAAGCTGGCTAAACAATGAATTTTTTCACGCCACGGTTGCAACAACCTGACCCACTTTCGTAAGCCGTTCAAAAAACGGATTAGTTACACGCCCAAATCATAGAGAAAAAGGATAATGGCTAATCGATAACTTTCGCTAATAATATCCCACATCCATGTGCTTAGGAGCGCGCAATCTCGTCACCAATGATTAATCAGCGTTTGAATGATTTTGTGCTTTTCGGTTTTGTCTCCTGCCAGTATTCATTTACTGTATCTGAAATACTGTCTTTGGCCGCTGCAGCTAAGTCTTCCAGGTCCTGCTTGATTCTACCGGTTTTATCGACGATTTTTTTCCGTGTCACTTTTCCGCTGTCCGGCGCTAAAAGTACACCTGCAAAAAGGCCTCCAATAGCCCCAATCATAAATCCAATCAGAAATTTTGATGTTTCACCTTTCATAAATAAAAAAGTTTAGAGTTAGTTGATTTATTCCTTATAAAAGTAAACGAAAGTTTAGTGCAAAGGTGAGTGGTGTCGGGTAAAAATTTATAATTCTGGGCTTGATCCGATTATTGTGTCGAAGATAATAGATTCTTCAGCCCTTGCCATCCGACCAACGCTTAATATTACCATGAATCAGATAGGATGATGCCGACAGAACAATTCTTCCTTCATATTGTTAAAGTTATGACTTCAGTCATAAGGGAGATTTTGCTTCTGAACTATTTTTGAAACTATGATCACTCGCCTACTTGCATTGGTTCTTTCGGCCCTCATGGTTTTTCAATCATTTGAGAAGGTGAGCGTACTCATTTACTATCAGACGTACAAGGATTATATAGCCGCCAATCTGTGCGTAAACCGATTCAATCCAGAATCCACGTGCAATGGTCAATGTTACCTGATGAAAAAACTCCGCAAAGCCGAGGAGCGAAGTCAGACTCCTGTGGCTCCTGACAATCAGAAATCAGAGTTTGTCCAGTCAGAAAGTATTGCGATTTATTTAGAAGAATATACGTCGGAGGTATCCAGGCGGCCTGTAATACCTTCTCTACATGCGGGTGATTTCCATGGCATCATTTTTCATCCCCCGATTTTCACCATCTGACTTCTTCCGCAGGGAATTTACCCCTCGGCTTTCCATTCAATTTATTTAAAAACCAAAGGCGCTACTTCCACGAGTAATGGCGGTGGCTGCATATTTTACCATTCTGAAAATCATGAAAACAAAAATTAGCATATACTTTATCTGTCTGGCATTTTTGTCAATTTTCTTCATCTCATGCGATAGCAATGATCCGGAGCCTGTCTCGGAACTCGATAACTACACCATTCTTGCCGAACAGCAAATACCCGGCACCACGCTGACGGCAAAAATATACCAGGAAAATGATTCCCTGTTTGTTGGCTATAACCGATTGGAAATCGTGCTGACGAAAGCAGGCGTCAAAGGCGATTATACTGATGCCGAAATTGTATTGAAACCCATGATGGACATGGGCACTATGAAACACGCCTGCCCTATCGAAAATCCGGTAGCTGGTAAAAATATAGAGGGCGTCTTTGGTGGCGCAGTGGTATTTGTAATGCCATCGGGCGACATGGGCAGCTGGATGCTCACCATCGAAGTAAAGGATGATGAGACCGAAGAATCCGGCAAGCTGGACCTCCCCGTGATTATAAAGATGCCGGAAGAATCACGCATGAAATCATTCTCGATGGGAACAGACAAATACTTCGTTTCCTATGTGCAGCCGTCAGAACCATTGGTAGGAATCAATGATTTCGAGGTGACTGTTCACAAAAAAGCCACCATGATGGAATGGCCGGCCTCTGGAGATTTTACCATTTCCATGGAACCCGAAATGCCCGATATGGGCCACGGATCGCCCAACAATGTGAATCCTGTACTTACTGCTGATGGCCATTATAAGGGAAAGGTGAATTTTACCATGGATGGATATTGGAAGATAAATCTGGCGCTTACGATCGGTGATCAGACCCAGGCCATCGACTTTGATGTCACATTCTAAAATCCCTATGATACATATGAAAACCTGCCTACTGAGTTTACTCGGAATATGCCTCCTGGCATTGCCGGCTGGAGCCCAGACACCGTTTCTGGACTCCATCGGCAGGCCGGATTATGTGGCATGGGAATATCAGCTCGACGAAGTGGTGGTAGAGGGCGATCATACAGATATGTACAATACCGCCCTGCGATATTATAAGTCTGATCCATTGAGTTCCAGTGACGAAGTGATGGAAAAACTCGCCGGTATATGGGCCATAAAGCGCGGCAACTACGCCCTGGAGCCAACGCTCCGGGGACTTTCCGCCGGCCAGATCAACGTGACCATCGATGGCATGCGCATGCTTGGGGCATGTACCGACAAGATGGATCCCATTACATCTTATGTGGAGCCAAATAATCTGCAGGAAATCCATGCCCGTCCGGGCGCCAATGGGTTTCAGTCAGGCTCTACCGTGGGCGGTAGTTTCGATATGCAGATTAAGAGGCCGTCATTAAGCGATGAAAACCCATGGACCGGCTCGTTTGGCAGCCGGTTCCTCTCCGCCAACAATGGCCTGGAGGCGCTTTTCAATACTTCCTATTTCGATCAGAAGCGGTTAGCCATCCGTCTGTCGGCATCGTATCGCAAAGGGGAAAACTACCGTGCCGGCGGTGGAGAAATCATCGACAATTCATCCTATAATAAAGTGAATTATGCGGCCTCGGCTACACTGCTCCAAAAGGACGGCGGGCAAATCAACCTTTCCTACATCGGCGATAACGCCTGGGATATTGGCTATCCGGCGTTGGTAATGGACGTGAGTTCGGCAAGGGCGCATATTGTAGGTTTATCGTATGACAAGCCCTTCCACGGCGGGAAGTTCAACTACTTAACGTCAAAGGTCTATTATAATCATGTAGATCATGTGATGGACGATACCGGCCGCGATGTAGTGATGCATATGGATATGCCCGGAAATACCAGCACTTTTGGCGCTTATGCTACCGGCTACTATGCTTTTGGGGACAAATTTTCGGGCGAAATGAAAGGTGACTTTTACCATTCGGCCGCTTACGCGGAAATGACCATGTATCCTGATGAATCGTCGCCGATGTTTATGCTCACCTGGCCCGACATTCAGCGCAATGTGGCCGGGTATTATAACCGGACCACCTGGAAAATAAATAAATTTTCATCAGCAACAGGGGGTTTACGATTGGAAGCTAACAAAGCGGCAATGAAAAGCGAACTCGGCGAACGGCAGTTTTCGGTATTCAATTACGGCACGCCGACGGGTGGAAAAATCCTTGTAAATGCCAACCTGGGTTTTGAGCATATTTTCAGGCAATATTTTACTGCCAGGGCAAGTGCCGCCTTCGGCCAGCGCATGCCCAACGAAAGCGAACAATTTGGCTTTTATCTGTATAGCGCATACGACGGATACGATTACGTTGGCAAAACAACGCTGGATCCAGAGCAATCGATGCAGGGCGAAATAGCGTTGCGATTCGAAAAGGATAAAATCTCCATAGCTATTACGGGTTTCTACTACCATTTCACACAATACATCATGGGAATTTATGATCCGTCGCTGAGCCCGATGACGATCGGCGCCCAGGGAGTAAAAGTGTATGATAATCTGGACAATGCCCAACTGGCCGGCATGGAATCGCAGATCGGCTTAAGTATAGGACGCCTGGATATTTTAAATATTTCCAAGGCCGTTTATGGAAAAACGGTGGATGATGAACCACTTCCGCTCATTCCTCCGTTCAAAAACAACTTAAATCTGGCACTGCACGCGGGTACATCGTGGCACATATATGGCGAAGTAGAAGCATCGACGGCACAGCGCCGGATAAACGAAGCCTTTGGCGAATCTGACTCCCCGGCCTATTGCATTGCCAACGCGCGGTTAGAAAAGACCTTTCGTAGAGGCCACGCCTCCTTGCGGCTCAGCGCGGCAGTCGATAATATTTTCGACACAAACTATTTTGAGCACCTCGATTGGGGCAATATCCCAAGGATGGGGAGGAATATCCAATTTAGTGTATTTGTCAGCTATTAAAATAAGTACGCCTTATGATATGGGTCATAAACACAGTACCCGGAACGTGATACCTTCGTCATTTATATTAGCATATGGTTATGACCAACGATGATATTATACTGGACGTAAGAGAGATCGACAAGCGGTTCAGAAAGAAGACCGTCCTTAGTCTCTATGGACAGCTTACGGATGGTCAGCGCCTACTTATTCTTAGCGATCATAGTCTTGCTCCATTGAATAAGCTTTTTCTTCAGGAACACGCCGGATTTTTTGAATGGGTTGTATTGCAGGATGGGCCGGAATTATGGAAAACCTCCATTCGCAAGGTAGAATCACTGAACCTTACCATCCTTGAAATTATCAGGCAGTTTCCACATGCCAGTTGGTTTTTTCGAGAAGCATGGATTGCCGTATTACAAATATGGGTTCAAAAAACTGAGCGAGGTTTATCCCAATGCCAAAGGGATTTACGAAGAAATAAGAAACGCGGATCGTCCTGACCCGGCGCAACTGCGAACAAACTACTGGTCGATCTCTTTTACGATCGATTATATCATCAATAACCATCATGCCTACGTAGCCGAAGTGATGCCTGAAATCGAAAGCCTGATCGATAACCTGACACAGGCTCATTCTGTCACGCACCCGCAGTTGCCGCATGATCCGCGAACGATTTGCCGAATTTCGCACTGAATTGCTGGAGCATATGCGCGATGAAGAGGAAATCGTATTCCCATCTTTTAAAAACCTCGAAACATCCATGCACAATGGAAGTGGTATTGCTCCTGAGACGCTTTCCGATTCGATCAGTTGGATGGAAGAAGACCACGTACTCACCGGGACTTCGCTGAAATCCCTTCGCAACTTTTGTAATAACTACGTAGCTCCAGAAGACAGCAGCCCTGGGTTTAAGATACTTTTTAAAGAGCTCAAAAACTTCGAAATGGATATGCACTTCCATATCTACCTCGAAAACAATGTACTTTTTGGAAAAGTGGTCCATGCCCTGGAACTAGCCGGGAAATAAGGTGCGACCTCGCGATTACTACTGTTTCCATATTTATTCTAACTTTACCAGTACAATACCTGACATTCCCGGATGATAATACCGAAAGAAATTCTCACAGAATATAAAGCTCACTTTTTTGAAATTCAGAAAGATGAATATGTTTTTCTGGAGGATGATCCGGCGCTGTTTTACTACCAGGTGATCTCAGGTTCGGTGAAGATGTCCAGTTTCAGTGATGACGGGCAGGAATTTATCCAGGGAATTTTCAGGGCCGGGCAGAGCTTTGGTGAGCCGGCTATACTCGGTGATTTTCCATATCCCAATAACGCCATTGCTACCGAAAAGACAGAGTTGGCACGGGTTCCGAAAGCGGTGTTTATTGAGATTCTGAATGCACACTTCGAAATTCATAAAAAGTTCACCTCGTCGCTGGCAAACAGATTGAGGTATAAAGCTATACTCCTCAAAGAAATCTCTTCCTATTGCCCAGACCACATCATCATTACCCTCCTCAAATATCTCCGCGACAACACCGAGCACAAAGGCAAGCCCAACTTTTGCGTGCCCTATACACGGCAGGAAATTGCCGACATGACAGGACTTCGCGTTGAGACCGTAATCCGTACGGTGAAAAAGCTGCAACAGGATGGAAGGCTGAATATCGTTCAGCACAAGATTTTTCTCAGATAATCCTTCAAAAAAAAGGCCTAAAATCCATCAATTTCAGCCTTTCCTGGTCGATATGATTCAAATCATAAACGCCCGTGGTATGGCTCGTCTAAATTCACATCAAAATTTAAGACCAATTAAAAATAACATTACCATGATGAATTCAAAACTCATAATTCTATTTGCCATAGCAGCCATTGCTTTAATGAGCGCCTGTGGCGGAAGCTCCAGCGAGTCCAAAGGAAAATTCGCTCCACCGCCAATGGCAAAACCGCTCACCTACGAAGAGGCTGTTGCCGACTGGCAAAATCAAAAAGGTCTCGGCCCAATCACCAGTGTGGAACTTGGCGATTTTGATGAAGTCCTGGCAAAAAAAGGCGAAGAAATTTACAAACTCAAATGCACCGCGTGCCACATGCCCAATGAAGATAAAGTAGGCCCGGCACAACACGGAGTCATGAAAAGGAGATCGCCCGTGTGGATCATGAACATGATCCTGAATCCGGAAGAAATGGCTATGAAAGACCCCATTGCCCGTGGATTATTAGGCAAATACAACACCGTGATGGCAAACCAGGGACTTACCCAGGAAGATGCCAGAGCTGTTCTCGAATACTTCCGCACCCTGGATTAAATCATTTTAAACACCCCAATCTTAAACATAATTCACATGAAATCTACTTATCATTTATTAGCTCTTGGGCTGGCCGGTTCCCTGATTTTCTCGGGCTGCGGCAACAGTGGGCAACAGACGGCAGGTGCGCTGGGCAATTCAAATGCTGCTCAAAGAGTATATGTAGCGCCCGGGGAATTGGATACCTACTATGAATTCTTCTCCGGAGGATTTAGCGGACAGGTAACAGTGCACGGTTTGCCCTCAGGCCGATTACTGAAGACGATCCCGGTATTTAGTCTCGATGCGGAAAAAGGCTATGGATTCAATGAAGAAACCAAGCCGATGCTTATGACCACCTTCGGATTCATTCCATGGGATGATTCGCATCACCCGAAACTATCACAGACTGAAGGGGTGCACGATGGTAAATACCTGTTCATAAACGGCAATAATACCCCGCGGATAGCCCGTATCGACCTGACGACCTTTGAGACTACTGAAATCATCCAGATTCCAAATGCTGCAGGCAGCCATGCGTCGCCCTATCCTACCCAGAATACGGAATATTTAGTATCATCAACGCGATTCAGTGTTCCGATTCCGCAAAGAGATGTTCCTATTGATTCCTACAAAGAAAATTTCAAGGGAACCATCACCTTTATCAAAGGTGGTCAGGAGCCGGGCGCCATGGATATTGCATTCCAGATACTGGTTCCGGGGTTTGACTATGACCTCGCTCACTTCAGGCAAAGGGGTTTCGC
Source organism: Cyclobacteriaceae bacterium (assembly GCA_034523095.1). GTDB lineage: Bacteria > Bacteroidota > Bacteroidia > Cytophagales > Cyclobacteriaceae > JAAUQL01. Next base: position 13,463 of record JAXHKU010000036.1, read on the forward strand.
ACGGCTGGTCTTTCTTCACAACCTATAATTCGGAACAGGCAAATACGATGAAGGAGAGAAATGCTTCGCAGAGAGATAAAGATTACATCGCGGCCGTAAACTGGAAAAAAGCAGAAGAGTATCTTGCTCAGGGCAAATTCCATGAATGGCCATCTGAGTATTATCACAACTTCTATAACGATAAGACACATTCTGCAACTGCTGAGAAGAAAAAAGGCGTAAAGGTACTTATCCCAGCCGAGTGCCCGGGTTTGATGTACTATCTCCCAACTCCAAAATCTCCACATGGTGTAGATGTGAATCCTACCGGCGAGTTCATTGTAGGTAGCGGAAAACTGTCTGCCGACCTTACAGTACACTCATTCTCAAAGATGATCGCCGCGATCGAAGCCAATAAGGTTGACGAAGTGATTGACGGCATACCTGTGCTTAATTTCGAATCCATACTGGCAGGCACAGTATCCTCAGGTGGTCTCGGCCCATTACATACCGAATTCGACGGCCGTGGCAATGGATATACTTCCTTCTTCATAACGTCAGAAGATAGTAAAATGGAGTCTCAAACCTTCCAGGTGCTCGACAGAGTCCCCGCCTACTATTCCATCGGACACCTTAAGCATTCCTGGTGGAGGATCTATGAAACCATGGGAAGATGGCAAATATCTCATCGCTCTGAACAAGATTACGAAAGACAGGTACCTGCCCACCGGTCCGGAGCTGGCACATTCCGCACAACTCTTTGATATATCAGGCGATAAAATGGAGCTCTTACTGGACTTTCCTACCATGGGCGAGCCGCACTATGCGCAGGGAATACTTGCCTCGGTGATCAAAGATAAACAGGTAAAATACTTCCCACTTGAAGAAAACCAACACGTGGACAGAACACCCTCACGGAGGCCGATTCAAAAGTAATTCGCAAGGGAGATGAGGTTCATGTTTACGGCACGATGATCAGGAGCCACTTCGCACCCGATAACATCGAAGGTGTCATGGTCGGAGATAAAGTGTACTTCCACGTCACCAACCTTGAACAGGACTGGGACGTTCCCCATGGATTTGCTATAACCGGCGCTCAAAATGCAGAGTTGCTGATAATGCCCGGGCAAACTGAAACTCTATTCTGGGAGCCACTTTCTGAAGGTGTATATCCTTACTACTGTACAGATTTTTGCTCCGCTCTTCATCAGGAAATGCAAGGATATATAAGGGTTTCGGCCAAAAATTCCAATCCCAAAATTAAGTGGGGGCTTGGGAGTGATGTACATGAATGATATAGTGGTGATGGTGATGTTTATTGATTAAAGATGGAGCTTATCCATCCCTGAAGCATCTCTATCGCAGGATAGTGGTGCTTCATTTTTTTAACGCAAATGAGAAAAAGAGCTTTAAAAAATTCCCGCATGCAAAATCTCCCAAATCATTTTTATCGTCGGCGCCATAGCTCTGACGGGTACATTCCTCGCCCCAATCTGGCGTATTACGCTCGAAGCGCCACAATATCCGGATGGCGTCACCATGTATATCTGGATAAACAAACTTGGCGGTACCGATAAGGGCACGCTTCAGAATATTAACATCCTCAATCATTATGTGGGGATGAAAATGATAGAACCTGAGTCGATACCCGAATTAAAATATTTCCCAAAGATCATCATCGGAATGAGTGTATTAGGTTTGATACTGGGTTTTACAAACAATAAAAACTCTGGCTCGCCTGGGGATTACTCATCGTTATACTTGGCGCCCTGGGTATTTATGATTTTTATCTCTGGGAATATGATTACGGCCACAACCTGGCCACGGACGCCCCGATCAAGATTCCGGGCCAGGCTTATCAACCACCTTTGTTTGGCTCCAAAATGCTCCTGAATTTCAATGCAATTTCCTATCCGCATTACGGATCTATATTCATTGCTGTTTCATTGTTATGTGCTTTTAGCGCTTTTGTTTTAAAAGGAAAAAACAAGTAATTTCCATGATGACCCGATTATTAAGATGCCTTTGGCTGCTCGCCATCATGATGTCGGCATGCAAACCGGCAATAAAACCAATCGATTACGGTAGTGAAAAATGCAGCCATTGCCGCATGTCAGTCGTCGATCAACGATTTGCTTGTCAACTTGTTACCACAAAGGGAAAGTCCTTTTCGTTTGATGCTGTAGAATGCATGCATCTAGATATATAGACACCAAATTGTGGATGAAAGCATCATAGCGATTCTTGCCACAAATACATTAGACAGGCCAGGTCAGCTTTCAGATGCTACATTCGTGGTTTACCTTGTCAGTGAAAATATGCCCAGCCCCATGGGGGCATATATCAATCCGTTTTCGGAAAATACCAGCGCGCTGGACAATCAGCAGAAAAACGGAGGCATTCTTTACACATGGTCCGAATTGCGTGAACAGTTTTCAGACAAATAGCTAAAACAAGGCGCTAAATGAAAAGATCAATATTGGTTTTAGCGGCATTATTCATGGCATTCAGTTTTGCTGAAGGCCGGAATATCACCATTTCACCAGGCATGGGAAAGCTTCAATTATCCATTGATAATGCTGCTCCACACGATACCATTTTCGTGAGTTCCGGCACTTACGCCGAAAGCGATATCGAAATTTCAAAGCCACTTACCCTCATCGGACTTGATATGCCGGTGATAGATGGAAGCCGCAAGGGAGAAATCTTCAGAATACTTAGCGACAGCGTAACCATCCGTGGATTTTTAATGCAAAATGTAGGCTATTCGTTCACGCAGGACTGGGCGGGAATACGTGTTGAAGAAAGTGACTATATCGACCCATCGAAGAAATACACTGCTGGACGCATTAATTATCGGTATTTACCTGAAAAAGGCGTAAATACAGCACGGAACGACAACAATGTAATTAAAGGGAAAGCCACGAACTCAGTGCCAATTCCGGCAATGACATCACTGTGGTATTCGCTTCTAAACGTGCTCCGATCGAAAGCAATGAGATCACAGGCCATCGCGATGGAATTTATTTCGAATTCGTGGAAGACAGCAAAATCCTGAATAACAATAGCCATGGAAACGTGAGGTACGGATTGCACTTCATGTTTTCCAACTAGGACGATTATATAGGTAATACTGGTTCAGGGCAAAATGGCAGCCGGTGCCGCTGTAATATCTATCAAATTGGTATGGATATTTGATCGAAAACCAGTTCTCTTGATGCGAATTGGGGCACCACGAGAGCTTATGGACTGCTCTTTAAGGAGATCCGCGACGGTAAACTTTCGGGCAATAAATTTATCAATAATACGGTGGGACTTTTTTCCGACGGGTGCAACCGCCTCCGGATTACCGACAACGAATTCCGGAACAATGGCTGGGCGATGAACATCTTTGCCAACAGCATGGACAATGAATTTGCGTATAATAATTTCATTGGTAATAGTTTCGATCTGATCACCAACAGCGCTCAGAGCACAAATAAATACCACCACAACTATTGGGATCAATACACCGGTTATGACCTCGACAAAGATGGATTGGGCGATGTCCCGCACCGGCCCGTGAAACTCTTTTCCTACCTTATCGGCAAAGTGCCTGAGTCCATTATACTGATGCGAAGCTTTTTCATCGATATGCTGAATGTTGCCGAAAAGGTAGCGCCGGTATTTACGCCGCAATCACTGGTCGATGCAGAGCCATTTATGAAACAGATTGTTTATGATTGAAATACAAGGGATTAGAAAAAAGTTTGGCAGGCTGGAGGTATTGAAGGGATTTGACTTATCCATATCTCCCGGTAAAATAACCGCTGTGCTGGGTCCGAATGGTTCCGGCAAAACAACCATGATCAAATCGATACTCGGACTGGTATTGCCCGATTCCGGTTCGATTATTTACGATGGAAAATCAATAAAAAACCAGTGGGACTATCGCCGGCAACTTGGCTATCTGCCACAAATCGCCCGGTTTCCCGAAAATCTGCGCGTGAAGGAATTGATCAGTCTTATTGAAGATGTGCGCGAAATAAAGGGGAAGACGGATGAACTAATCGCTATTTTGAATTTGCACGACAGCCTGAACAAAAAACTCCGCCAGCTTTCCGGCGGCACACGGCAAAAGGTGAATCTTACCCTGACTTTTATGTTTGACTGCCCGGTTTACATTCTTGATGAACCCACGAGCGGCCTTGATCCGATTGCTCTTATTCGTGTCAAGGAATTAATTCTGGCGAGGAAAAAGGAAGGAAAGGCATTTTTGATTACAACCCATATTATGAACCTGGTAGAGGAAATCGCTGACGAACTTGTCTTTCTGCTGGAGGGAAAAGTGTATTTCAGAGGAACATACCAGGAAATGCTGATTACTCAGCAGGAAGAATCCCTGGAGCGGGCCATTGCAAAAATATTGGAGAAGGAAAATGGATAAAATACTCAGGTACAGTTTTTCAGACCTCATCCGCAGCCGATGGAGTATCATCTATTTCTTGTTCTACTTCATCACAGGAATGGTGCTCCTGTACATGAGCAATGATGTGTCGCGGGCTATCGTGAGCCTTATGAACGTTACATTTATCCTTACTCCACTCATCGGAACCATATTTGGCGTGATGAACTTCTATAATTCAAGGGAGTTTGTAGAACTGCTCCTCGCCCAGCCGGTGCCGCGATACAAGATCTTCCTTGGAATGTACCTTGGTATCAGTTTGTCCCTTTCCATAAGTTTATTTTTTGGAATATCGTTGCCATTCGTCATTTACGGAATTTTTGGATCAGACCATGTGATCAATCTTTTTATACTGCTGGTAGCCGGGCTATTTCTGACATTCATCTTCACAGGTATAGCATTTTTTATAGCGCTGATCCATGAAAACCGCCTGAAGGGCTTTGGCCTGGCGATCCTGATCTGGCTTTTTATGGCGTTTGTGTATGATGGGATTTTCCTGATATCACTGCTGTTACTGCAGGATTATCCAACGGAAAAATTTGCCATCGCTTTTTCACTCTTCAATCCAATCGATCTGGGCAGAATACTTCTTATCCTCAAGCTCGATATTTCCGTGCTTGATGGGCTACACCGGCGCTGATATTCAACAAATTTTTTGGAAGTGGCAGTGGTATGGCCATCTCCCTGCTGGCGCTATGCCTCTGGACATTTTTGCCCATATGGCTCATCATTCGTAAGGGCAATAAGAAGGACTTTTAATGATGGATTAGGGATTTCATGGGCTGTTCAAATATCTGCAAAAAGGAGCGGCATGGGATAATTCAAATGGATTGAAATCAATGAGAATAAGTTTATAATGCGCACTTGGCAACCTGCATGGATTTCTATACCTTGGCTAGTAAATATCAGGTATGAAAAAGATTTTATTCGGGCTGTTAACCGCCTTCTCTTGCATTTGGATGCACTCCTCAACGAACAGAATCAGAATGCAAAGGAACTTCCGCGAATCCCATCGCCGGAATAGCGATTGAATCCAGCACCTTTTCGCCGGCACTTACCCAGGAAGAAGCTTTTCATGCTCAAACCGGAGAGGCGGTTATAAACTCCTACCCATTTCTTTCTCCGGATATGCCGGATCGTAACCGCGCCATATGGTTTCCTACGCTCACTGGTCATGCCTTACCCGGAGGTGCCGTTACCCGCGATGCCTATGAATCACTTCTTATAAAAACCCTGGACATGCTAAAGCAGAATTTGCCTTATGATGGTCTGTTCCTCGATATCCACGGAGCCATGAGCGTCATGGGTCTGGATGATTATGCCAAGGGGATTTTATTGCAAGGATACGTGAGGTGATTGGAAAAGAAACTATAATTTCCACTTCCATGGATTTGCATGGCAATGTGTCGCAAAGGCTGGCGCATAACACCGATCTGATTACCTGCTACCGGATGGCGCCCCATGAAGATGCTATGGATACCAAGCAACGCGCACTGGAAAATATCCTGGACCGAATCGAGAGTGGGAAAGGAAAGCCAGCTTATAAAGCCTGGATTCCAGTGCCCATCCTCTTGCCTGGTGAGAAGACCAGCACACGGATCGAACCTGGAAAAAGTCTGTATGCGAGAGTAGCTCCGGCAGCTGCACAGGATGGGGATCGTTGATGCTGCTATCTGGATAGGGTATGCCTGGGCGGATGAGCCCCGCAATCATGCCGTGGTGATGGTTACCGGGGATGACCGGGGAAAAGTGACTTCCACAGCTGAAGATCTGGCCAGAAGTTTCTGGGAGGTACGGAATGAATTTGAGTTTGTCGCCCCTACTGCATCACTGGAAGAAAGTTTTAATAAGGCCATTGCCAGCGACAAACATCCCTTCATGCATCAGTGATATGGGTGACAATCCTACCTGCTGGCGGCGCCGGAGATGTGACCTGGACATTGAAGGAAATTCTGGCACGGCCCGAGTTACAAATCTGATAAGGGGCCAACCCTCATCTATGCTTCTATTCCAGGAACCAGAACTGGTTGAGAAAGCAGAACTGGTAGGTGTCAGGTGGAAAGGTTACAGCTCTCGCAGGAGCTGCCGGTCGAGCACACACGGTATGCCCCGCCAATTGTTCTCTCGGGTACCGTTGAAGCTATTGAGCATGGGGATATCCATGCCGAGACAGAGGTTGTGGTGAAAGTTGGAAGTGTTAACGTGATTGTGACCAAAAAGCGAAAACCATATCATCTACGAAAAGGACTTTACAAACCTGGGACTGGATCCACGAAAAGCTGATATACTGGTGGTGAAGATCGGCTACCTGTACCGGAACTATACGACATTCGGGCCGACTGGATCATGGCCCTCACCCCAGGCGGGGTGGATCAGGCCTTCAGAAAATCTGGGTTACAAACGCATTAACAGGCCTATGTTCCACTAGACAAGGATATGGCTGATCCTGATCCTTCGGCCCGACTTATCCATCCTCTGATGAAATTTAGGTTGAGGTTATTGAGCGTCCTGTCCTGAGAAACGTAAAGCCCCTTTACGGTGGCTTTATTGTTTTTGGATTAGGAATCACACCCTGTTTTTTCATGTTGCTTGGCTCTTGATCAACGACTGAAAGAAATAATCGGATTCAAATCCCCGGGACCGTTTGTCCGACATTTGTAATGTCGGACAGCGAGATTTTAAGCATAATCCACTCTGCCAATCCGCGCTCTTCGACATTTGCCAATGTCGAAGTCTGATCGTACCGGATCTGCGATCCGGAAATCATCTGACACAAATCATAACTGGCTGGTCTGGGCCAGGCGGGAGCAGTAAAGGTTAAACTTAAACGATAATCAAATTCCGTTGAAAAACGTTATTTTTACTCACTCATTTGCTTACATAACTATGAATATCGCGGTTAAAAAAGTTGAATTGATTGAATGGTTAGCCGGATTACAGGATAAATCAATTTTGAACGAATTGGAAAGCCTGAAAAAGAAAGCCGTTGCTGAATCCTATGAATCCAGGATGAAGCCAATGTCTTCACAGCAATTTAGGTCAATTGGGGACCGATCAGAACAAGATTACAAAAATGGAAGAATCACTTCGCAGGAGAATTTAGAAAAGGAATCTGAAAATTGGTAATCCTTTTATATGCGAATCGTTTGGTCAGATTTGGCGAAAGTTCAACTCAAAGAAATTTACGGTTATTACAAAGAAGTAGCGGGCCTAACCGTTGCTAAGTCGATAAAAAATAAAATAATCCTGAAGGCCCCTTCTGCTGATAAAGCATCCTAAATGGGGCAGGTGGAAGATAATCCAATGGTTCTTACCCGTGGTTTCAGATATTTGGTGGAGGGGAATTATAAAATCGTTTCGAAGTTGTATGGTGACAAAAAGAAATATTGATTTCAGCCGTTTTTGATTCAAGGCAAAATCCTAAGAAACTAAACCTGTAATCCACCACCGCCCAAGCTTTTAGTTACCCGGTCAAGCTACTCGCTTTTGCCGTTTTCTTTAACATTGGGATAAACCCGTTGCTAACCGTCAATCAAGTAAAAAATACTTTACTCCTTTGTGATTTCGGTCATATTCTTCCCTACAAATTCTACCTAAATTAGAATCATTATAAATAAGCAATAAAATCTACATCATGGAAAAGCAAGCATTTGAACCGGCAATAGTTTACAACCTGAAAAAATCGATCGACATCGCCGCGGGCGCAGTCGTCAGCAAACAGTTTATAAAAACAAAAGGCGGTAATATTACCTTTTTTGCATTCGGTAAAGGTCAGGGCCTCAGCGAGCATACTGCTCCCTTTGATGCGGTGGTTCAAGTTGTTGAGGGAAAAGCGGAAGTGAGTATCGGAGGAAAGCTCACACGTAGTCGCAGAAGGCGAAATGATCCTGATGCCTGCCAATATTCCTCATGCCCTCCACGCCGTGGAAGCATTCAAGATGTGTCTGATTATGATCAAGGATCAATAAAGAAGTTATACTCACTGACTCCTGAAGGCATTTCCTAGCTATCATAAAATTACACATTGTCCATTGCACTGATTTTGAATGAGCCATGCAGACCTCACCGAATAAAAAGATCTTTTTCGTCATACCCTTAGTACTCGTATCGCTGATACTCGGTATGCTGGCCGGACTGTTCCGGCTGGGGTGGTCGATTCCTATGGGGCAGGTTGCCGGTGAACACGGAGCGTTGATGGTGGGCAGTTTCCTGGGAACACTCATCTGCCTGGAACGCATCGTAGCCCTCAAAAAGAAATGGCTGTACATCATTCCGGTAGTGTCCGGCTCCAGCTTTATTTTCTTTCTGCTGGGTAAGCAGGCCATTGCTATGGGAACGCTCACAATCGGGAGCCTGGGTCTGATCTATATTTATATCGACCTGCTCAGGCGATATAAAGAAAACTATTACTATGTGATGCTTCTGGGGGCACTTTCCTGGGCTATTGGAAATTTGCTGATTATTCAGAAAGCTTTTTATCCGGCGGCGGCACCATGGTGGATCGCTTTCATTTTGCTGACGGTTTTCGGGGAAAGGTTGGAACTGAGTAAATTCCTTCCACAGTCTCCGTTGAAACGCCAAACCATGATTGCTGCCATCAGTATTTTTTTGATTGGAATACTGCTGCCGTACCACACAACAGGTAAGTTGATCACAGGTGCGGGAATGATTTTTATGGCTACATGGCTGCTGCATTATGATATCGCCCGGAAATCTGCAAAAGCCACCGGTATTCACAGGTTTACCGGAACGCTCCTCCTGGCCGGGTATTTTTGGCTGGCTGTCAGTGGGATTTTTATGATTTTTGGATTCAATATCTTATATCAATATGACGCTATGCTGCATAGCTTTTTCCTTGGATTTACTTTCTCCATGATATTTGCGCATGCGCCGATTATTTTCCCCGGTGTGGCCGGACTTGCCATGAGACCATACCATAAGTCGCTGACGTATTGGGGGGATTTTACTGCAGGTCGGAATCGTATGCCGCATTGTTGCGGATGTAGCAATGCATACCGATGGACGGCAATTTGCCGGACTACTGAATGTATTGGTGATTCTTGGGTTTTTTGTGAATCTTGTCATCATCATTATCAGTAAACTCAGGACTACCACTTGATCAGTAAACAATCCATCGTTCGGACAGGGATCAGATTGTCGATCCTCAATCTGGCGCTTACAACGGCGGTTGGTACCTTCCTGCGATACCATAAGGTGTTTCCTTTTTACTGGCTGAACGACCGCTACTGGACGCACGCTCATTCCCACACTGGTTTTCTGGGCTGGATGTTTATGGCTTTTGCGATAACGGCATTCGCTATGCAGATGCCTGACTTGCCGAAATTGAACAAGCGTATGTACCGAATAATAATTGGTTTGCAACTTTCGGTTTTGGGTATGCTTGTCACCTTTCCGTTTACCGGATATGGGCTTTACTCCATTATCTTTTCGACCGCGCATACGGTATTGGCAGCCATATTCATATTTCAATACTTCAAAAATTCCACTAACAAACTCCTAAGCGTGCGGCTCATGCGGGTTGCTATGGTGTTTTTCCTTATTTCCGGACTTGGCCCGATGACACTCGGACCATTGGCAGTAGCCGGACTACAGGGCACTGCCTGGTACGACATGGCCGTCTATTTTTACCTTCACTTCCAGTACAACGGCTGGTTCACATTTGCCATATTATCCATATTTGTCAGGCACCTGGAAAATTTGGGTGTGTTGAATCATCAGGCGACCATACGGTTGGCTGCCAAAATACTCCTGGTGTCAGTTTTTCTTACTTTGTCGTTATCGGCTTATGGAATTACGGCAAATCGTTTTGTTGTATTTTTCGGTCTTACCGGTGCTTTTACACAGCTGATTTCAGCCATTCTGTTGACGATTGTATTCGTTAAAATCGGGCGAAAGCATCCGATTGCATCCATTTCCTGGGCACGATGGTTGCTCATCACCGCCCTGTTGTCCTGGATTGTAAAAGTATTATTACAAGTAATATCGGCATTTCCCCAGTTCACCACACTCATTTTTACAAGCAGGGACATGATCATGTTTTACCTTCATCTCATGTACCTCGGGGTGGCAAGTTGCTTTATCCTTGGAATGTGGATTCAGCAACTTCGACTTGACATAGGGAATCTCTTTACACGGGCTGGGATTATTTTACTTTTCATTGGAATAATTTTGACTGAAGGATTCATCAGTCTCCGGTCCTTTCCTCAATACTTGTCCTTCGAAATCTACAGTTTAGTCAACATATCGCTTCTCATTGCCTCCGCAATTCTTCTCATCAGTGTATTGTTGATTTTGGCTGGCAGCATTCATAGAAAACCAATGCCTCCAAAACCCTATCATTTGCCGGAACAATAATATAGAATCACTACTTTTGGAAAAAATCCAATAACAATGGGCAGCTTTCGCAAGTTTCGAAAATCCCTCAAGTATTCACTTATCGTTCTTTTAGTCAGATTTATACTCTTTAGTGTAAGGCTATTGCCATGGAAATGGACCAGCTATGCCTTTGGTCAGCTTGGACTTTTTGCCTTTTATATAGTGAAAAAAGAAAGTAGGCGAACTATTAAGAATCTTACCATTGCCTATGGCGGTGAAAAGAGCCCTGCAGAAATCCGCCAAATGGCCAAAGAAGTTTTCATGAATCTTGGTCGGTCGGCGGCAGAACTGGCTATCAAGTGGCATGTCCATGACAAAGAGACCTACTTCAGCAATGTGGAAGTCGTGGGCCGGGAAAACGCTGTGGCGGCCTATGAGCGTGGCAAAGGAATCATCAACATCGTTCCGCATCTTGGATGCTGGGAAGCGCTGGCCAAAGCATATACACTCCAGGGTTTTAGCGCCGGGGCTGTGGTGCGAACTTCAAAAATGAAAAGCTGAATGACTTCGCCGTGAAAAACCGCGAGTTTGAAGGATTTAAAGTGTTGCCTCGCGGAAGTACCTACAAGGCTATTCTCCAGTTTTTGAAACAGAACAACAGCCTGGGCATGCTGATCGATCAGGATACAAAGGTGAAAAGTGTTTTCGTGGATTTCTATGGCAAACCAGCCTATACCCCCATAGGTGCAGCCATGCTGGCGTTAGACAGTGATGCCACGGTATTCACTACCTCCTATATTCGCACCACCGGCAATAAATATAAATTCATCTGGGGAAAACCCATAGAACTGATTCGCACCGGCGACCGGGACGAAGATATCAGAATCAACACAGAACGCTTTCACCAGGCCGTGGAAGAACAAATCAAGGAATTTCCAACACAGTGGGTCTGGATGCACAACCGCTGGAAAACGACTCCCGAAAAAGCCGCCGCCAAAGAACTGGAAAAGGTTGAGCTGCGTAAAAAACGCCGTGAGGAGCTGGGGAAAGATGGTTCAGTGGTTCAATAGTTCAATTGTTCACTAGTTCAATGGTTCAATGGTTTTTAATTTCAAACAAAGGACGCAAAGTGCCCGCCATAATCGCAAAGACTGTTTAGTATTAACTGTTGATTGCTCCAATGGCGCGCGTTTAGCGCAGCGTAACGCGTGCTTATATCAATAAAAATTCACCAGAGACGGTAAGTTTACTTACTGGATTTTTGGCGATTCTTTTAGCCCGTAAAACCGCCCAAGGCCCATAGGCTAACACTTCTGAAATCAAAAATCGCTGATCGTAAATCGCCAATCATTCTGGTGAGTCATAGATTTCTCCCTTTGGTACCGATGACGTAATTATGTAATGCGGAGAATTTCACCTATTTATAAAAAGCAGCAATCTCCGGACTTATTCTGGGGTCTGCGTGAGCTTCCAGACCAATCTGCAAATAGCTGGGGATCCCGGCACAAGGCCGGGAATAATCGCATTTTATTAATTTGGACTCGTCATCAAAATTTGTGAGTTTTTCCAAAATGTTGAATCTCGAAATGACAATGGAGGCGGCTCGTAGCATGTAACAAACGGCTTATCGCTGATTCCATCGTCGTTGATTATGTTCTGCCGGACAGCGGTATTTTGCTACACCTTGTAATCCGCCACAAAATGGCAGGTCTTACCGCCTCGTCGCAGGGATTCTACAATTTCCACCTTAACAGGTTTGCCAAGTGCAGTTTCCAAAATGGCTTGTTGCGTGGCTCTGGTGCATTCGCAGTGGATATCGTTGGGTTTTGGTTTGATATTCTGAACCACCGGGCAGTAGCATATTGAAGAGGTTTCGCCAAAGCGAATATGAAATTTATCGTCTTCGATCCAGGCTTCGAAAAACTCCCGGTATGCCTTTAGCAGTTCATCGATATCGCCCTTCCCTTTGGCGGCAATATTCTGTTTGAACGAATGTCGGTTGAAACATCCCCTGCCGCAGCCGGCCAGGAGTTTTTCCTGTGTTTCCCTGTCGAGCGTTGTATCCATGGTATTGAGCAGGTCGCTCAGCCAGTTTTCAATAAAAGTCGGTTCAGCGGCTGAACCATCGGTTTTTAACGCGGCATTGCCGGCATGTGCATTGACACTGACATTGGCCATCATAAGCGGACACGCGCCCAAGCCAATCAGGTACTGAAGAAATACATTTCGTTGCATTTTAAAAAGGATTTAAAGGGTTGTATGGATAGTTATTAAAAATCGAATGTAAAAATTATATGTCTCACCTCCCTGGCGTAAGCGCCTGCCATGAGCCAGAGGTTGGCCATCACCGGGTTTTTAGCAGTTCTTCAGCCCATAAAAACAGCCAAAGCCCATAAGAACGCACTTCTAAATTCTAAATTCAATTGTTCAATTGTTCTTAATTCATTTCTAAATGTCTCTCCGGTGAGTAACCGATAAATAATCCCCTGAAATACCAGCAGCCAGATCAACACGATCAGGATATCCTTCCAGGCGATAAAGTCCTGAAACTCCATGAAGGCGTAGCGCTGGAATGGCACCTGTATGAGGTTATTTATAGCGCGGATCGGGAAATAAGGCACAATCCAACTTGTATGCTCCTTGATCAACTGGTTGTATTGCAGGTTGAGCGTGATGAAAGGTTCGAAAATGAGGGTGTACATGAAAATAAACACGATGGCAAATCCACTCTTTTTCAGCACCAGTCCAACTAATAGGGCAAACGACAGGAAGGTGACAAGCTCCAGGAAATAACCGGCCAGAAATTCCATTTCACTGAAAATATCCCCGACACCGTTGACCGTGGAATAAATGAGGCCCATGACCAGTCCCTCCACAAACAAAAAAGCCACTGCCGAAATCGACAATACCAGAATGAGTCCCAGCTTAGACTTCAGAAATTCCCACTTGCTCAGTCCGTCGATCACGTTTTGCCGCATGGTGCGGTAGGTTATTTCGTTCGTGATGGAAATGATGATAATGAAAGCAAGAATCAGCTTGAAGAAGGTGGCGATGTAGGCCATATTTTGCCACACATCCGGGAAATCGTATAGCGGGATAATGGTAGGGTCGATGCCTTCGAATTCGGCACCTTTGCTTTTGAGGAATTTCATCAGGAACATCCCACTCGAAAGGATAATGAGCAGTCCGGCGAAGTACATAATGACCAGCGCCCAGAAGACCTTATAGTTTTTCAGTTTAAGCCATTCCGTTTCAATTGTTCTGAGCATCGGATTCCTGGAGAATGTTAAGAAATTTTTGTTCAAGGCTACCTTTTCTTTTGGTGAGGTGCGAGAGCACGATACCTTTTGAGATTAAAAACCGGTTTATTTCCATAGCGCCAACGTCATCCCGGCACTGGACAGAAAGACAATCCCGCTCCTCCTCCACCTTCAGCACGGCATTATATTCTCCAAGGACCACTTTCAGCGAGTCAAGATTGTCAGAGGCCAATTCAAAGATCCTGTTTCCGTTGAGCGCCTCGTCAACCGTGCCGGAATATATCAACGAGCCCTTTTTTAATACTGAAAAATGCGTGCACACTTTCTGCACTTCATCCAGAATATGACTGGCCAGCAAAATGGTTTTTCCCTGAGAAGCAACCTGCAGGATGACATTGCGGATCTCGGCGATGCCTTGCGGATCAAGACCGTTGGTAGGCTCATCAAGTATCAGGACGGGCGGATCGGAAAGGAGCGCTGCGCCGATGGCGAGCCGCTGTTTCATACCCAGCGAATACGTCCGGAACGGGTCGTCGATTCTTTCCTTCAGCCCGACAGTTTCTACGATTTTCTCAATATTCTCCACGCCTCTTCCCTTGATCTGGGCAATGATGCGGAGATTGCGTCGGGCAGAAAGATAGGGGTAGAATGCCGGAACCTCCAGGATGGCGCCGATCTGCTGCCGCGATCTGGCACTCGATGGCTTCCCAAACCAGGTATAGCTTCCTGCGCTTTTCTTGATTACATCCAGGATGATGCCCAGAGTCGTAGTTTTGCCACTGCCGTTGGGGCCGAGCAAGCCAAATACACAGCCCTCCTCCACGCGGAGCGTCAGCCCGTTTACGGCACGGATTCGGCCATAGTCCTTCACAAGATTGTCAATGGTCAGCAGATCCGTCATTCTTTTTATTTTTCAGGTTGAGAACATCGAGGAAACCGCCGTTGTTGAAGGCATCCATCAGCTTTGGGATTTTGGCAATATTAAGGATGCCTGCCACCTCCAACAGCATGCATTCATCGCCTTTTCTGGATATCACCACGAACTCAGGTATGTGTTTTTCCAGGCCCAGCACAGCTATATCAATGTCAGGGCTTTTCATCACCATCATTTCCTCATAACCGCTTTTGATCAGGCTTTCGCTCAGCGCTGATAATTCCGACGGTGTCACCGCTCCGCTGTCGAGTCTGAAAAACCTGGCCTTCTTTATTTCCCGAATCATTTCATTGAATTCCAGATTTTGATTCAGATTGATCATGCGAAGTGTTGACGGATAGAAATACATGGCCAGCGACGTCTCATGATTATCTTTGAATTCCGTGACTGCGCTGCTCTGAGCGTTGACAAGGGCAGAAAAAATAAGTAAAAAGGCCAGGGTTAGAATGAATCGCACGGTCGGCTACTTATTTCTTGTTTTCAGATTCGTCCAGGTTTTTCAGGTATTCCATACCTTTCACATTCATGCTCTTGGACAATTTAGAGATTTTTGTCAAATCAATTTCACCGTAGAGGCTCATGACAAAAAAGCTCTTTTTTCCACCCACGACCATGACGAGCTCGTTGATGATCCCGTTTTGCTCGCTGATCATGAACTTCATGTCTTCCTGGGCATCTTTCACTTCCATGAGCTCTTCATACCCGCTTCCGGAAATTTTCTTCACGGCATTGGTATAGAGCTGTTTTGAATTGGCGACGCTGTCGGTCGCGATTACTTTCAACCCCTTGAGTTTGCTTATGGCATCCAGGATTTCCTGCTCGTCGGTATCTCCGGGTTTTATTTCCGTGAAGAGTTCGAACATCTTGCTCGAAACTGAGATTTTTGTAAAATTTTCATCGTTGTAGTACTCATTGAAGAGTTTGGTGACTGCGTCGTTTTGTGCCTGTGCTATCAGCGCGAAGCCTAATGCCAGGATTGTGAATAGGGTTTTCATGTTAATTTTTTTTTACGTTTTTCTGACTTTGTTCAAATTTTGAAAATTCGGCCGCGTACTCTTCACTTTTGTTCAGGTTTGAAGAAAGCATCATCAATGCCTTTTTCGTTTCTTCGAATGCTTTCTGCGGATCCTCCCACGTGTCTGCTTCAGCGATTGTAATCGGCTGCTTAGCAGGAATGATCACATCGCGGAAGCTATAGCCCAAACCGAGCAAAAGCGCAAAAGATGCGGCCAGATACCAATACCTTAAAATGACGTTTTTTTTCTGTGGAACAGGTTCCTTTTCGCTGATGAGGCTCATGATCTTTTCATCGAAATCGGCTCCCGGGGCGTTTTTCGAGGAAGAGTGATCTAAAAACCTGAAATATACGGAGTCCGGATCGTCGGCATTGGCCATGGAAGAAAAGTGCTTTTTCAGCGCTTCTTCCTCGTCGAGGGTAGTGCTACCCCTGAAATACTTATCGACCAACAGTTCCAGTTTTTTCAAGTCCATGACTTTGCAATTTTACTAACCTGTTCCTAATGACATTCCTTGCTCTGAAAATACACACCTTAACGTCGCTGACGCTATGGCCGGTGATGTCGCTGATCTCCTGGTATGAAAAACCTTCTACATCCCTGAGCAAAAAAGATTCTTTCTGCTTCAGCGGTAGCCGGTCGACAATCTTATCGATCAACGCCATCGTCTCTGCCATTTCCGTTTGCTGCAATGGCGACGGCAAACCTGTCTCCTGCTGGCCCACGGCATCCATGTCGACACTCCTGTGAAACTTAGATCTGAGTTTCTCCAGCGCAAAATTCCGAGTAAGCGTCATACACCAGGCCTCCGGATTCTGTATTCCATGCATTTCAGCGCGCTTTTCCCAAACTTTCATGAAGGTCTCCTGAACTATGTCCATGGCCAGGTCCTGATTCCGAAGGATACTGAAGGCATACCGGTAAAATTTTCCCTTCATCGGTAGTATCCGGGACTTGAAAGTTTCGGCTGTCATTTCACCAGTAAGATGTTTCTGTATGAAAAAAGTTACAACTGACATGAACATATTTTAAACCTCCCTTGTTTTTGGGCAATAGGTAAAAGCTAAAGGGTAAAAGCCAATGCAGAAGATTGTGGAAAATCCGGCAACAAGGTTTTAACACTGGCATGAAATATTTTTATTCTCATCATTAGTGAAGCATTACCGACACCCTTTGACCCATTACCTTTTAGCTATTACCTAAGAGTATTTACCCATCCGCTCATATAAACGATGGAATTTTGTGAAAGTAGGTTGTAAAGAGTGCCTATTACACCACTGGTTGAAAACTGATACTTGTCATGAGTTTTTGGAAATAAATGGATTAAATTTACTCATTAACCGAAATGAAAAGGACCTTCAAACTATTTCTGCTGACCTTGTCTATGCTGCTCGTATTGGGTCATGCCATGGTGCCGCACAGCCACTTTTTTCCGGAAATGTCAGGCATATGTAAGCCGACCGATCCTTCCTTAGCCGATCTGGTAAAAGCGACTTTTTCCCATGACCTCGGCGCAAACCACCTCAAGGTTTATAAGGGTGATGTCAACACAAAATTCCTCAGTTTCGGAAGTAATCAAGCGCCAGCAATACTAAGTTGTTCACTGGATTGCCGCGATTTTTCGACCATCACTACTGAAAAAGTCACTGTTTTTCCAGTGGTACACGGGTATATTACTTTTCTTAGCCCGCCTTCGCTAAGAGCGCCTCCAACCCTGGTGTAGCCCGGCCCAAGGCCTTTCGGGCTTTGTCAATTCTTTTCTATTTCATTTTGCATAAAAATAAGAAACCATGATCGATGGGATTATCTCGTTTAGTATAAGGAATAAACTTATAGTATTACTTTTTACAATAGGAGTGGTTATCTGGGGTATTTATTCACTCACTCAAATAGAGCTGGGTACCGTGCCGGATATTACCAATAACCAGGTGCAGGTGATCACCACTTCGCGCAACCTGGCGACAGAAGACATCGAGCAATTCATCACTTTTCCCATCGAACTGGAAATGGGTAATCTGCCGGGTGTAAAAGAGATTCGCTCCATATCAAAATTCGGATTGTCGGTAGTCACGATCATTTTCGATGATGATATGGGCACCTACTTACCCCGGCAACTAATCGCTGAAAAATTGCAATCTGCCCAGAAAACGATTCCGCAAAATTACGGCGCGCCAGAAATGGGGCCTATATCGACAGGTCTTGGGGAAATCTATCAGTACATATTGGACGTGGAGCCGGGATATGATACAGTCTATTCGGCGATGGAATTGCGCACCATACAGGATTGGGTGGTGCGGCGGCAACTGATGGGAATCTCCGGGGTTGTGGAGGTAAATACCTGGGGTGGATTTTTAAAACAATATGAGGTGGAGGTAGATCCCGGCAAGCTGTCGGCGATCGATATTACGATTGGTGAAGTATTTAATGCTTTAGAGAGCAACAATGAAAACATAGGGGGCGGGTACATCGAGAAACACCAGGAAAGCTACTTTGTTCGTGGCGAAGGAATGATCCGCACCATCAACGACATTGAAAATATTGTGGTGAAACAATCTAACAATGTCCCTGTGCTGATCAGGGATATTGGTGAGGTGAAAATGGGTTATGCCACGCGGTTTGGCGCTATCACGGCCAACGGGCAGGGAGAGAAAGTTCTTGGTCAGATCATGATGCTTAAGGGAGCCGACTCCGGCAAAGTGATCCGTGAAGTGAAAGATCGAATTGCCGTGGTTCAGGAGAACCTTCCGAAGGGAATTGTGATCAATCCCTTTCTTGAGCGCTCGGAGCTGATCAACAAAACCACTTTTACCATTACCGAAAACCTCATATTCGGCGCACTGATCGTCATTTTTGTGGTGGTGCTTCTGCTGGGCGACTGGCGATCCGGTCTTATTGTGTCGTCGATTATCCCGCTCTGTTTGCTCATTTCCATTTCATTCATGCATGTTTTTGGCATTTCTGCCAACCTGATGAGTTTGGGCGCCATAGACTTCGGTATCATCATCGACGGCGCGGTGATTATCGTGGAATTTGTGCTGTTTCAATTTACGCAAAACAATGCCAGACTGCTGGCGCTGACCGGCAGAGACCGCCAACTGGCTAAGGACAGTATCACGCTGGATGCCTCCAAGAAGATGATGAACTCCGCTTTTTTTGGTCAGATTATCATTCTCATTGTGTTTATCCCCATCCTCTCGCTTACTGATGTAGAAGGCAAAATGTTCAGGCCCATGGGACTAGCATTTAGTTTTGCCATCATCGGCGCTTTGTTTCTTTGCCTGACCTACGTACCGGCAATGGCAGCGCTTATCTTAAAACCTGAAGTACACTCCAAGCCAAAAGCTGGTGATCGGCTTATGGCATTTTTGGATAAACTCTATTTGCCCTCAATAAACTTTGCGCTCAACCACAAAACCTTCATCCTGACTGGGGCTTTCCTGATGCTTGTCATGGGAATATTCACTTACAGCAGAATGGGCGGTGAGTTCGTGCCCACGCTGGACGAAGGAGATTATGTCATCCAGCCCATCCTGAAGCCTGGCACTTCGCTTACCGAAACAGTGGAGTTTTGTACAAAAATAGAAAGCATCCTGCTCGCCAACTTCCCTGAAGTAACCCAGGTGGTTTCCAGGATCGGCGCTGCGGAGGTGCCAACCGATCCGATGTCTATGGAAATGTCGGACATCATTGTGAAATTAAAACCAAAATCGGAATGGGTGAGCGCTGAAACCAAGGAAGAACTGGCTGATAAAATGAAGGCGGCTATCTCGGTTTTTCCCGGTGTGGAATTCGAATTTACCCAGCCGATTGAGATGCGGTTCAATGAGCTGATCACCGGCGTGCGGGCCGATGTGGCTGTAAAGATTTATGGAGAAGACCTGCAGGTGTTGTTTGAAAACGCCACAAAAATAAAATCACTCATCCAGCACGTAGAAGGTGCCGCGGACGTGAGCGTAGAGCAGATCGTGGGTCTGCCTCAGATGACTGTGACCTATGATCGGCGAAAACTTGCCCTTTACGGTCTGACCATTGCCGAAATCAATGACCTGATTCAGTCGGCATTTGCAGGCAAGGTGGCAAGTACGGTCTTTGAAGGTGAGCGTCGCTTTGACCTGGTGGTGCGCTTTGATCGGGAAAGCAGAAAATCGCTGGAAAACCTGGAGGGCATCCTGGTAGATACACCATCCGGACAGCGCGTACCAATAACAGAATTGGCCGAGGTGAGTATAAAATATGGCCCCGCACAAATATCCCGGGACAATACCCGACGACGAATCGTGATAGGCATCAACGTCCGCAACCGGGATGTGGAGTCGCTTGTTGGTGAAATACAACAAATCATCGAATCCAATATTGAACTGCCAGAAGGTTACCATATCACCTATGGCGGGCAATTTGAAAACCTCCAAAATGCCAGCAGACGATTGAAGATTGTCGTTCCACTGGCGCTGGCCTTGATTTTTATTCTGCTGTATTTCGTTTTCGAATCCATAACCCAGGCCATCATCATATTCACGGCTATTCCAATGGCTGCCATCGGAGGAGTATTTCTTCTGTGGATCCGGGATATGCCATTCAGTATTTCTGCCGGGGTGGGCTTCATCGCCCTTTTTGGTATTGCCACGCTCAACGGTATTGTTTTGATATCGTATTTCAATGAATTGAAAGAAAAGGGCGTTTCAGACATCAGGGAGCGCATTCTGGAAGGCACGCGCGCCAGAATGCGACCCGTGATACTTACCGCCGCAGCCGCTGCATTAGGCTTTTTCCCCATGGCGCTTTCAGTATCCGCTGGCGCAGAAGTGCAAAAACCACTGGCTACCGTAGTGATCGGCGGACTGGTAACATCAACGCTGCTCACCATGATTGTATTACCGGTCATATACAAAGTAGTTTACGGCGGAGGCATCAAAGACAGGCTGTCCAGGTATGGGCTCAAAGTAATCATCGTGTTCTTATCCATTTCACTATCTCCATTTCTGGCAAATGCCCAGCAAAGCGCTATCACACTGGAGCAGGCTTTGAGCATCGCGCAGACCAATAATCTGGAATTGAAGAATGCTTCGCTGAATGTGGAAAGCCAAAAGGCATTGGTAAAAACCGGCTGGACGCTGGGCGATACGGAGTTTTCCTATATGAACGGTCAGATAAGCACAGAAGCATCGGATTACAACTGGGTTGTTCGTCAGGATTTTGGATTGCCTTTTCATCAATCGTCCATGACCTCTTACTTAAAAACCCAGGTGGCAAGAAGCGAGGCTGAACAACGGATGGTGGCAAAAAAAATCGAGATGGATGTCAGCCTGTCCTACTATGAGCTAGTATGGCGACAACAGCGGTTGAAGCTGGTAAGTCAGGATTATAAGCAATATGAGGAGGCGGTAAAAATTGCGACATTAAAATATGAATCCGGTGAGAGCAATTTGCTTTCGAAAGTAATGATGGATTCGAAATACGAAGAGCTCAGGTTGGCGCTTCAGCAGGCTGATGCAGATAAGGTCGCCGCTCAACAAAAGCTGATGAAGGTGCTGCAATCCGATGTCGCTTATGACGCTGCACCGGAGTCGCTGGAGAAAGTACAGCTCGACTACAGCGCGGACAGTATGGCAAACCAACTTGAGAACTCGGCCATTATTTCTTACCTGAACCAGGGACTTGTGGTATCGAGTGAAAACGTGAAAGTGCAGCGATCCACGGTATCTCCACGGCTGGGGTTAGGCTATTTCAATCAGTCGATCGACCGGTTTAAGGGATTTGACGGATGGGAATTGAATGTAAAATTTCCATTGTGGTTCAGGCCAAACAGCGGGCAGATACAGTCGGCCAAAATCAATGATGACATGGCAAATAACAACTACCGGCAGCAATACTTAACTATTCTCAGCGACCTGCAAGTCCTGAACAACCAGCGGAACACACTTATTAATATGGTTGAATCCTACGAAAAAGTTTCGCTGCGCAATGCTGACCTGATCATGGAAAATGCAGACCTGCTGTACAAAAATGGCGAAATCGAATACCTGGAATTTATCCGAAGTATCGGGCAGGCCATCAGTATGAAATTGAGTTACCTTGACAGCCTCCACGAATACAATCTTGTTACCCTGAAAATGAATTATTTAGTTAAATGAACAGAATACCATGAAAACTATACAATATATTTCTCTTCTAATGTTGCTCACGGTGGCCTGCTCAGAGCAGAAACAGAATGTCCCCGCTGAAAAATCCGCCATAAACCCAGTTGCCGAAAACGATGTGGTTCTGACGCCCGAACAGGTCTCAGCAATAAACATCCAAACGGGTCACATCGCCAAAGTGAATATGAAAAACGTGATTAAAGCCAACGGGTACTTCGATGTGCCACCACAAAACAATGCCGTGGTGAGTCCGATGATCCCCGGATATGTGCGGCAGATCAATTTCCTTATCGGTGATAATGTGAAAAAAGGCCAGGTGCTGGCCGAACTGGAAAGCATGGAGTTTATCGATATTCAGCAGCAATATGTTGAGATCAATGCAAGACTGGCCTTTTTGAAAGAAGAGTATGACCGGCAAATCCTGCTTCAGGAAAAAGATGCCATATCCAGAAAGCAATTTTTAACTGTCGAGGCTGACTATAAAACCACCCTGTCAATGATGGACGGATTGAAATCCAAACTCAGTCTCATCGGCGTCAATTTTGAAGAACTGGGTCAGGGTAAAATAGAGCAGCGATTTTTCCTGCGTTCACCGATTACCGGAAGTGTGAAAAAGATGAATACTGTTGTCGGCAGATTCGCCGCGCCGCCAGAGGAATTGTACGAGATCGTGGATACTGATCACCTGCATATTGAATTGAATGTGTATGAAAAAGATGTGCTAAAAGTGAAAAAAGGCCAGAAGGTCTGGTTTAAAGTCCCCAGCCAGGCAACCACGATTTATGAGGGCGAAGTATTTCTGGTAGGTCAGGACTTGTCGGAGGATAAAAGAGCCATCAATGTCCATGTCCATATCCATGGAAATACCGCAGATTTTACAGTGGGTATGTATGCCAATGCCTCCATCGTAATCGAAGATAACCCGTCGCTCACCCTGCCGGTAACTGCGATCGTTACCGTCGGGACCAACAAATATTTGTTTAAAAAGGAATCTACTTCAGCGGATGGAGTCACTTTCAAAAAGGTTCAGGTTTTTACGGGTATCGAATCAGAGGGATTGATCGAACTGACCGGTATGGATCAGCTCACAGAAGAAGACGAGATTGTAACAGACGGAGCCTTCTACCTGCTCAATGCCTTTTCGGGAAATGAATAGAACCCCGCGGCGATACCGTTGAATCATTCACTATTGTGGACAATAATAGTTATATCGGTGAAAAATTACGCGGGGTCGAAAAAAGAAGGTAGTGGAGAAAGAATGAAAATATTTTTTGCGACATTTAAGTCACTTTTAGCAATTGTTCATTAACCAGAATTTAAAAGACATGAAAAAAGCAGGATTATTTTTGTTGGGTGTGATAGCCCTAGCCGTGTTGGTGACCTTTCAGAACTGCGGAGACAAAGACAATGAATCAGCAAAAGACAAAACCATCCGGTTGTTATCCGACAAGACCGAATGGACTGTACAATCCGTGAGTGTACCCGCCGGTACAGCGACTACCTCTGCGGATTGGTTAGCTTTTAAGTTATCATTCACAAAATCAAATATGACTTGTTCAGGTCACCCGGTAGGAGCGCAAGCCGTATGGCCGTCCGGAGGATATACAGTAAGCGATGATGGAAAAACCATTACCCGGTCCGATGCTGTTGCCATGTCGGTGCTCGAACTTACTGAAACCGCCTTCAGGGTGAATTTCGCTGTACCGGATGGTACAGAACTGGGTGGTCGCATCGCCGCACTCGATGGCGAATACACCTTCAATATGAAGTAGTCGAAAATATGCAAGTATCAACTAAAGGCTACCTGATTGGCAGCCTTTTTTTTTGCTTTTATAAAATATTTGTACATAAACAGATTGGTTCAGGATTTAGTGGTTTTTTCCATAAAGCGTCAGCTATATTTATCACCAAATCAACTTATTAAGTGGAGCCCATTCAATCTGAATTAGTAACTGTACGTTCATTGCATCAATTATGGCAAATTCCGGAAGCCATTTCGCACATTCCTATCGGTGGACGCAAAGTTACCATAGAGCGCTTTTTCAGTTACAATTCCATTGACAACAAATTTCAGAGCTGGCATTACTGGATGGACGACAGCGTTATTCTGATCGTGTCGAAAGGTTCGCCCAGCCCATTTGATGTCCGAAGGGCCTCTGAATCGCTTCTTCATATTCTTCAGGAGGCCGGAACACAGGGGGCCGATCTCATCTGGGATGTGCAGGAATTAACACATCCCGGGATCAAAGTACGCAGGGCAATCATCGAAGGAAACCGAAAACTCACAAAACACCTACAGAAAAAATTCCTGGTGATTTCACCAAAATATAAGACACTAATTCGCATTTATAAGTTCCTCTATCAGAAAAGAGTAGAACAACTCTACTTTGAAAATTCACCGGAAGAAGCATTTCATAAAATCACTTCCGGCATTCTCCCGCCTGATAATACTGTGTACCACATCACGGATCGGCTGTCAAATCGCAAGCGCCTGATTCAGAAGAGCAAGGAAGAATTAGTGGATATGATAGAATCATTTACCATGAACCAGGAAAAAAACACCAATAAGGTACTCGACGCGCTGGGTCACATTTCATGGGATGGTAAATTTAGTAAGGTAGAAATCGATGTGGACGAAAACGATCCAAACTACGAATTGATCAATGCCTTTTCCATCCTGCAACAGGATGTTGAGGAAATCATTGGTGAATACAAGGATCTGAATCAAAACCTTGAATACAAGGTAGCAGAACGTATAGTAGATTATATCGATAAGGAATCAAATCTGCGTTCGATTCTCGACAATTCTGACCGCGTGACCTGGCTGGTAAATAATCGTCTTGAGCTCATCGAATTCAACACTGCGTTCTCCAACGAAATCAAACGGCGCTATAAGCAAACACCGCAGATCAACCACTTCGTACTTGATTACATTACCGACGAAAATGAAAAAGAAGCCTGGAAAGCGCGGTTTGAATCGGCCTTACTTGGAAAGTCCGGCATCTATCTGGAGCAGGATAAGTTTGACGGTGATGATCGCGTCTGGGAAATAAAGACTTTTCCAATCAGGGAAATTGGCAAAATAAAGGGTGTGGCAGTATTTATCGAGGACATTACGCCACTGAAGCAAAGCCAGATGAAGCTCATCGAAAAAAACCGCGATCTGCAAAAAGTAAACAGCGAACTGGACAGCTTCGTGTATCGTGTTTCACATGACCTGCGTGCCCCGCTCACCTCCATTTTGGGACTTATAAATCTAATGAAACTCGAAAGCAGCAAGGAAAAGGTGATGGAGTATGTAGATCTCCAGGAGAAGAGCATTAGAAAACTTGACCTGTTCATAAAGGAAATCATTAATCTGTCGCGAAACTCCAGGCTTGGTATTACAGTTAACAAAATCGACTTTAAAGAGTTGATTGACGAGATTTTCGAAGCGCAATACTATACATCATCGGCCGAGAAAATCGAGCGAATAAGTGAATTCCAGGAAAATATGGAATTTTATACCGATCGGCAACGCCTGAGTATCATACTGAATAACCTGATTTCAAACGGTCTCAAATACGCTAATCCTCATGCAGAAAAACAGTTTGTGAAGGTGAAGGCTTCCATCGAAAATAGTGATTGCATCATCGAAGTTTCCGACAATGGTATAGGTATAGCAGAAATTTATATGCCTAAAATTTTCGAAATGTTTTTCCGCGCTACGCAAGATTTCCATGGTTCAGGATTAGGCCTTTATATCGTAAAAGAAACTGTCGAAAAATTAAAGGGTAAGGTGACTGTAAAATCGAAGATGCGCGTTGGTTCTACTTTTAGGATTATCATCCCAAATCTCAAAGACAGGTTTGAAGCCGCTCCCAAGCTGGAGTAGTGAATTCACAAAATTCAATCAAAATTTCACAGTGATATCAATGCCAAATAAGTCGGATCGGACGTTGGGAATATCTTCAGTCATTCCGGAATATTCAAATATGTTGATAAGGCCACGACTGTAGTTGAGCCCAACTTCTATAGCGGTATTAGGTGAAACAAGTACATTCATTCCCGCCGCGAATAACATGGTAATATTACCACCGCCGGGGACAAAATCTTCCGGCAAACTGCCCTGAACAGTCCTTTCGTGGAGTTTGAATTCGACCACCGGACCAAACTGAAAATACAAGCGCTTGTCCAGCGCGACCTCATCGGTAAAGAGTTTGAGCGTGGCGGGAATCTGCAGATATTGAACCCTAAGGTCGATCGTTTCATCCTCCGTTGCATACAGTTTTTCAAACCGCATCCGCCGCGAAATGAACCCTACTCCGGTGGAGAAATAGTAATTTTTCCCAATACAAATGTCTGCAATGGCCATCATGGGGAATGAAAGTCTTGCGTTTGCAGGATTGATACCTGCCGTGTCCATTGGATTGGTGATTCGCTGACTGACGACTGAGGGTGTGACCTTTATGCCCAGTTTCGTTTGCGCATCAGCGACATTATTAAGCAAAATCACTAACATTGCAACGGTAAATATTTTCATGGCCGTCTATTGTTGGTAGTATGGATAAATTTCAAAAGTCAGTTGTCGTTATTGTTTTATTTTCCATTATCGCACAAGTGATTGGTTCATGCGGTAAGAAATCCTGCATCGATGCGCCCGATGTTTCCAATGTCGAAATCGAGGTGAGCATAGAGCGGCTTGATAAAAAACTCCACAAAATTCCTACCAAAGAGGAACTCAGCGCCCTGCTCGACAGTAATCCCGTATTTGCGGAATCCTTTTTGCATATTTCTGAATATCTAATTCCCGAAATCATCGTAGCGAGGTACCATGACCTGCTCAATGCCAGTGATATTGATTCGCTATTTTATGAAGTCGATAAGACGTTTGGCGATATGGAAGACATCCGGCTTCAGTTTGAAGACGCCTTCCGCTATTTAAAATATTATTATCCTGATTTTAAAGTCCCAAAAATCCAGACGGTGGTGACGGGTATCGCCAATGACCTCTATATTACCGATAGTGTCATCGTCATAGGGCTGGATTATTACCTTGGACCCAAAGGAAAATACCAACCCAAAGGCATGCCTGATTACCTGCTCAACAGGTATCAGAAAGAATATATGGTTCCGCAGATCATTCTTTTATATTCCAACTATTTCAATGATACCGATATGAAAGACAAGACGGCCTTAGCCGATATGGTTTTTTACGGCAAGGCATACTTCATGGCCAAAAACCTGATGCCCTGTACTCCGGATAGCCTGTTTACGGGCTATTCTTCCTTTGAGTCAGGTGATATCGTGGAGCATGAGCAGGTAATCTGGGCCGGGTTGTTGGAAAATCAGGCCTTATACGAAACCAGCCCATTTATAAAGGATAAATTTCTGAGCGAGCGGCCGAAAACCATTGAAATAGGTGAGAACTGTCCCGGCAGAATCGGCCGATGGGTTGGCTGGCAGATAGTCCGGAAATATGCAAAGCAACATCCTGAATTAAGTCTGCCGGACATCATGCGGAATACAGACGCTCAAAAAATATTCAATGAGTCAAAGTATAAACCTATTGCTTATTGATCTTTTGTGAACGTGTCTTCCACAAGCTCACAAGCAAGACTGACGAGTGCGGCTCTCGAAAAGCGCGATTCACCTAAATGAAAGGCGTTTTGTTGAAATTCCTCTAACAGCCGGGCATCAGAAAGGAAAGGCTGAATGAGCGCCGGAAAGGTCCACGGTTCATCCGGATCAAAATAAAAACCACATCGGTTTTCTTCTACTAAATTTCTCAACCAACCGTTGGTATTGACGATACACAGCTTGCCGGCAGCTAGTGCATCAAAAAACTTATTAGGGCTGCACGTTTCGAGAACAGGGTATTTCAAAAATGAAACAAGACACGCATCTACCCGATTCATGGCTTGTGCTACTTCGTTTTTATTTCCCTGGGGAATAGCTCAATGTTACGGAGTTTTTTATCGGCAACAGCCTGCTCAAGTTTTTCCCGCTCCGAACCTTCACCCATCAAAATAAACTGAATAGGCAGGTCTTGCTGTTGGCAGATTTCGGCAACCGCTGTCACCGCCATCAACCCATTGGCAACGCCCATTGCGCCAAAGTATCCAATTACCAAGTTTTTATGCTTATGGAAAAAAACCGCTTTTTCCCCATAATAACTGATGTCAGCCATGTTGGGTATCACAGTAACCCGGGCATTTTGATATTTTTCCAGTATGACCTCCATGATTCCCGGCGACAGTGCCACAAGATGTGCCGCGTTTTTGTAAATCGTTTTCTCCAGCCAGAAAGCCAGTTGCTGAATTATTCCTGACTTCATAAACCCGAGCTCTATTGGGGCGGCCGGCCACAAATCCCTAACTTCAAAAATATATGGCACCCTCTTCATCCATTTCAGCCATAGCGCAATGATGCCGACGGTCAAGGGTGTGGAAGTGACGTATGCAATATCTGGCTTAACAATCTTTCCTGAGTATTGTATGGCTTTTACTGCGAATTTCAGGAATGCGATATATCTGGATTTTGTTGATAATTTATTCTCATAAAACACCGCGAGGCTATGCACATTGATTCCTTCAATGGATTTTACCAATAACTCCGGTTCATTGTGACCAGTAATCAGATCTACCTGATGACCACGCTCCACAAGACCTTTGGCAATATAAAATGAGCGAAGTGCGCCTCCCTCCTCTGGTGTTTTGAAATACTGATGGATATACAGCACTTTTTTCATGTCAGATACAATGGAGGCTTATTGAATAACAATTGAAATATAAAGTCGATTTCGGCTGTTTTCAATTTAGAGAAAATCATTAAAAAACGTGGTCAATGAACACGGTACTTAGTGTTGAATGAAACAAAAAAGCCCCGATATATCGGGGCTTTTTTGTGATACATGTTAATGACTATTTCGCATCAGCGAATCGCTTTGCCACTTCATCCCAATTAACCACATTCCAGAAAGCTGAAATATAGTCAGGGCGGCGGTTCTGGTATTTGAGATAATAGGCGTGTTCCCAAACATCCATACCGAGGATAGGAATACCTGGCTTTTCAGCAATATCCATGATGGGGTTGTCCTGATTGGGGGTCGAAGAAACAAATAATCCTCCTTTCGCATCCTTGCAAAGCCATGCCCAGCCCGAGCCAAATCGTGTAGCTCCTGCTTTCGAGAATTCTTCCTTGAATTTGTCGAACGTTCCAAAAGCCTGATCGATCGCATAAGCCAAGGTTCCGGAAGGTTTGCCTGCTCCATTGGGGCCCATGACTTTCCAGAAGAGGGAATGGTTGTAGTGTCCGCCGCCATTATTTCTGACTGCGACAGGAAGTTTGCTGATTGACGCCATGAGTTGTTCGATCGATTTGCCTTCCATATCAGTTCCTGCGATGGCGCCATTCAAATTTGTTACATAAGCATTGTGGTGTTTCCCATGGTGGATTTCCATGGTCATTGTGTCGATGTGCGGTTCCAATGCGTTGGTTGCATAGGGTAGTGCGGGGAGTTCAAATGCCATAATTCAATTCATTTAAGTGATACAATAGAATGCAATTTATATAATTCAATATTTTTTACACGATTGATGCCCAGGTATTAGTCACGCAACTGGCGAAAAAAATCCTCCAGCAGCAAGCGGCTTTCGTTCAGCCAAAAGACCCTGGTAAACCTTTGTCCTGGGATGAAGCAACATTTTTCCGACCAATGAATATCCTCGTTTGTCATCTGCGGCTCCGTAATAAACCGCTCCGAGCTGAGCCCAATTCATGGCTCCGGCACACATTGCACAGGGTTCGAGCGTGACATAAAGCGTACAGTCGTCCAGATATTTTCCGCCAAGGTATTCGCATGCCGAAGTTATTGCCAGCATTTCTGCATGAGCTGTCGGATCTTTTAGCAACTCTACCTGGTTATGGGCTCTGGCGATAATTTTATTGCCAGCCACGATGACAGCGCCAACCGGAACTTCGCCATTTTCAAAAGCCATGTTAGCCTGCTTTAGCGCTTCGGCCATAAAACGCTCTGTTGAATTAACCGAAAAGGTCATCAAAGTGTTTATTTGATTTTCACTGATTCCAATACGTGTTTTGCCACCGGCGCCCATGTGTTCTGCTGTGTGGCAGGGCAGGAGAAATTCAATAACAGCGTCTTTCGATTGATGATGCCATAATGAATCCTCGTGTATTTGCTCGTTGAACTCTGATCAAAAGAGGTGCCTTCTTCGTCTTTTACTACAGATACAAATTCGAATACAGCGTATTTTTGACCGTCAACTTCAATTACTTCTTCAGTAATGAACCGGACTTCATTATACAAACCCATGATATTGGATTTGTAAAAGCTCTTCATGATTTCCAGGTCCTCCGGATTCCACTGGGAAAAAGCCACATTTACACCAATATCCACGGTGCCTGACATGGCATCGGTATAAGCAGCCAGAGGAGCTTTCGCAGCCACGTATTTCCGGTCAACCTCGGTTTTATCCAGCAGGCGGAATCCCTCAGGTAAGGACAATGTAATGCTGTCATTAACCTTGGTTTTTATGTATTTCATTTGCTGAAATCCCAAACAAATAAAAACTGTCAACAGAGCTAAAGCCAAACGTTTCATAGATAAATATCGATCGTTTTTAAATGCAAGGAAGAATATTTTAGTGAATGTCGGACATCTTAATGATTAAAATCAGAATTGCGAAAGCGTGTTTTCAATAATATCGCAACAATCGTGTAATTGACTGTCTGTGATAACCAACGGAGGAGCAAATCTTATTATATTTCCATGCGTGGGTTTAGCTAATAGTCCATTTTCCATGAGTTTTATGCAGATTTTCCATGCAGTATCACCTTTTTCTGAGTCGTTAATTACAATGGCGTTCAGCAGACCTTTTCCCCGGACAAGAGTGACTAATTCGTTGGAATCCACGAGATTTTGCATTCGCTCGCGAAAGGTTCTTCCGAGACGAAATGCGTTCTCCGCCAAATTCTCATCTTCTACCACTTGCAATGCAGCCATTGCCACCGCACATGCAAGCGGGTTGCCGCCAAACGTAGAGCCATGCTCTCCCGGCTTTATAGTCAGCATAATTTCATGACTCGACAATACGGCAGAAACCGGTAATACTCCACCAGACAACGCTTTTCCTAGAATCAGGATATCCGGCTTTACTCCTTCATACTCGCACGCCAGCTTCTTGCCGGTCCGGGCGATGCCCGTCTGAACCTCATCAGCGATAAACAAAACATTGCTTTTTTTACAAAGCGCGTATGCCTTGCTGAGATATTCTTCATCTGGAACAAAAACCCCGGCTTCACCCTGAATCGGCTCGATCATAAATCCTGCAACAGTAGGATCCTGCAACGCCTTTTCCAATGCCGGTATATCATTGTATGGAATAATCACATATCCCGGCATATACGGTCCAAATCCATTTCTGCTCGATGGATCGGTGCTTGAGGATATCGCGGCAAGGGTACGGCCCCAAAAATTACCGGCCGCAAAAATGATTTTGGCTTCATTGGTGGGGACGCCTTTGACCGTGTATGCCCATTTTCTGCACAATTTCACTGCAGTTTCGCCTCCTTCCACACCTGTGTTCATGGGTAGTACCCTGTCATAACCGAAATATCCGGTAATGTATTCTTCATAAACACCAAGCATATCATTGTGAAATGCCCGGGATGTAAGGGTAAGGCGGGAAGCCTGCTCAGTCAATGCGGCGATTATTTTGGGATGGCAGTGCCCCTGATTAACGGCGCTATACGCTGATAGAAAATCATAATACTGCCTGCCTTCCACATCGTACAGGAACACTCCCAATCCACGACTCAACACCACTGGAAGCGGGTGATAATTCATTGCGCCGTATTTTTCTTCCAGCGCTATGGCCTGTTCTTTGGATCTTACTTTAACCATGGATATTTGGCGGTCTTCTTTATTAAATTGCCATTCAAAGGTATTTCAAAATCGATTAGGCACAAAGTCAGGCTCAGATAATATCAGTAATGCCAAATCGTGGGGCGGCCGGAATGAATATACTTGTACGTTTATCATTGGGATAAAATAAGTAAAGCCTGCTTTGATGTTTAGATTTTTATTCCTCATATTTGCAGTCCAATTTGGGAATCGACATAATTTACATAAAAAATGGCTAGGATTTGTCAAGTAACGGGGAAGAAACCATTGGTTGGAAACAATGTTTCTCACGCGAATAACAGGACCAAAAGAAAGTTTTACCCCAACCTTCAGAAGAAGAGATTTTATATCCCTGAAGAGGATCGTTGGATTACCCTGAAAGTTTCTGCAGCCGGCATTAAGACCATCAATAAGAATGGAATCACTGCCACTCTGAAAAAGGCGCAAAAACAAGGTTTGATATCAGTTTGGTAAAAGATAAATAGATCATACAATGGCAAAAAAGGGAAACAGGGTTCAGGTGATTTTAGAATGCACAGAACATAAGAACTCAGGCATGCCGGGTACTTCCAGATATATTTCCACCAAAAACCGGAAAAATACCACCGAAAGGCTGGAGCTGAAGAAGTACAATCCGATTATGAAAAAATATACCGTTCACAAAGAAATTAAATAGTCATGGCTAAGAAGGTTGTTGCTACGCTAAAAACAAAAGGCGAAAAGAATTACGCCAAAGTCATTAAGGCCGTTAAGAATGAATTAACCGGTGGGTATTCTTTCAAAGAAGAAATCGTAAGCTCTGACCACGTGAAGGATGCTTTCAAAAAATAAGGCTGATACAGCTCAAGTTTGAAAATCCCTGCATCCTCAGGGATTTTTTTTTCTTAATTAAATCTCAGGCACGCCTATGTTCAAGTTCTTTTCAAAAAACAATAAAGAATCGCTCGACAAAGGTCTTGAAAAAAGTAAGTCCAACTTTTTCAGTAAGCTCAGCAAGGCGGTGGTTGGAAAGTCCACCGTTGATGACGAGGTATTGGATGAACTGGAAGAAATACTCATCTCATCAGACGTCGGCGTGGAAACGACAGTTAAAATCATAGAGCGTATCGAAAAGCGCGCCGCGCGCGATAAATACATCGGCACTCAGGAACTTGACAAGATATTAAAGGAAGAAATCGCGGGCCTGCTTGAAGAAAACAACATCAGCGATCAGCAGGATTTCAGCCTGCCTGAGGATAAAAAACCCTACATCATGCTCGTCGTCGGCGTCAATGGCGTCGGCAAGACCACTACAATCGGCAAATTAGCCAGTCAGTTCAAATCACGCGGAAAAAAAGTAGTCCTTGGCGCTGCTGATACTTTTCGTGCTGCTGCCGTAGATCAGTTGAAACTTTGGGGACAACGCGTCGGTGTTCCGGTGGTGGCGCATGGCATGAATACAGACCCCGCCTCAGTAGCTTACGACGCTGTGAAGCATGGTGTGGAAACCGGTGCTGATCTGGTTATTATTGACACGGCTGGCAGGCTGCACACGAAAGTGAACCTGATGAATGAATTGTCGAAAATAAAGCGTGTGATACAAAAATTCCGAGAGGATGCGCCACATGAAGTTTTACTGGTCCTCGACGGCAGTACTGGTCAGAATGCCATAATCCAGGCCCGGGAATTCACCAAGGCGACAGATGTCACCGCGATTGCAATAACCAAATTAGATGGCACGGCAAAGGGCGGCGTTGTCCTTGGTATCAGCGATGAATTTAAGATTCCCGTTAAATATATCGGTGTTGGTGAGAAGGTGGATGATCTTCAAATCTT
This sequence comes from Cyclobacteriaceae bacterium, assembly GCA_034523095.1. Classification (GTDB taxonomy): domain Bacteria; phylum Bacteroidota; class Bacteroidia; order Cytophagales; family Cyclobacteriaceae; genus JAAUQL01. Next base: position 47,288 of record JAXHKU010000036.1, read on the forward strand.
CAATAAGACTGAATTTGTGGATTCATTCTTCAGTAAAACATCCTGAAATAAACCAACTTTCACAACCATTTTGCCGATACCATCCATGGAATTATTACCATTCTAAAGGCAAAATACCGTGATGGATTATGGCTTCTCCTTACTTTTCTTTTCGTTCAGTTTGTCAACCTTGCTTTCCGTATAAATTATCTTTTTTCTGAAGGGCAGCCTGTAGGAAATATAATAGTTGAATCCGGCTGCTGAGGTTCCTACATTTTTACCAAAGCCTGGAACATAATACGGTTTGAGATCCTCGGTACCGGTAACTTTCATCAGAAGCTTATAGCGCACAGTGAACCCCATATACAATTGTTTCACAATCCTGATCCGTAAGCCGGTATTAAGTTCAACCCAGTTTGCCCTGGCTTTGTCATTGCTCGTTGTTTCCGTTGTATTTGGCCACCTGGTATCAGTCTGAATCACAGCACGCGTGTCGTATTCGAGTTTATCATTGAAGTTTGCATGTCCGTGCCTGATTCCAAAAAATGCCACATTCAGGTCCGGATCGTCTTTCATTAAGTTGATATCCACACCAAACCGCCGGTAGGTGCCGTTGTTTTCATAGCGATAGGTAGGTTCATCAATCGTCACTCCGGAATAGCCCAGATCCGCCACGACAAAAAAGTTATCAATATCCATATCGCCTTCTATTTCAAAAAAACTCCTTTTTTGGGAGAAAATCTGGTAAAGAAACGTTCCCGGGTCACCCCCCACCCGCACTGCAGATGGTGCATACCGGCTTATTTGCGCAGTAGCAAATACAGAGGTAAGCAACAAGAATAGGCTAAAAATATACCTCAATGTTTACAGTATTAAGTCGTGAAAGATAGTCCGTGATCAATGCAGACGATGAAAAAGTATTGGTATCAGCAGTCACATTCTGGTAACTGATTTCCATACCGCAGGATTCAGAAATTACCCTGAATTTTCGGTTGTAACTTACGCTTATTTCATGTGGCGTATCATGGAGAAAAAAGATCGTATCCAGCACAATTGGATTAAATGACAGCGTATCATAGCGAATGGAATCGATCATCGTAAACTGAAAAGAGGTCTGGTTGGCAGCAGGATTTACAGGGAGCACCAGTGATGAAACCTTTTTTGCCTTTTTATAGAAAACAGAATCACTCCCAACTGCCTTCACCGCATAAAACAAGGTGTCTTTGGCTTTGATATTTATGGCCCCCTCTTCTAGTGTATCCAGGTCCAGAAAATTCACCAGGAGATAATTATTGGCCGTCGACACACAATCTTCATCCTTACAGGATGAAAAAAAGAGCAGGATTAGAAAGCTTAAGGTGAAAAAACCGAGTATTTGCTTCACAGAAGGCCGTTTTTGAGGAAACGCAAATTTACCTTTTTAATTTTAATTCCCGCCCGCTGTCTGATATATGCAATCCGTATCACGGGAAAAGCCCATGGATTTTTTCCTATTTTTGCAGCAAACTATATTGTATTGAAAACCAAGGGCTCAAAAAAACCAAAAGTAAACCTCATCACACTCGGCTGTTCCAAAAACCTCGTCGATTCGGAAGTCATCATGACCCAGCTCAAGGGCAATGGCATTCCGGTAGTGCATGAAGCCGATGGACATAATAACAATGTAGTAATAATCAATACCTGTGGATTCATCGACAACGCCAAGCAGGAATCGATCGATACCATTCTAAAATATGCCGATGCAAAAAAGCAAGGACTCATTGAAAAAGTATATGTGACCGGGTGCCTCAGCCAACGCTATCGCGAGGACCTGGAAAAGGAAATTCCCGCCGTGGATGCGTGGTTTGGAACCATGGAATTACCGGCGCTGCTCAAAAAATTCAAGGCAGATTACAAGCACGAACTCATCGGTGAGCGGGTGACCACTACAGCAAAACACTTCGCGTACCTGAAAATATCCGAAGGCTGCGACCGCCCTTGCTCCTTTTGCGCCATTCCGATCATGAGGGGAAAACATGTTTCCAAGCCCATGGATGTCATTCTCACCGAAGCGCGAAACCTGGCAAAGAACGGTGTGAAGGAATTATTGCTAATTGCCCAGGACTCCACCTACTATGGACTTGACTTGTACAAGAAGCGAAACCTGGCCGAACTCCTCGATAAATTGTCGGACGTTGAAGGCATCGAATGGATCAGGCTGCACTATGCCTTCCCGTCCGGGTTTCCAGAAGATATTCTGGATGTGATGGCCGCCAAACCAAAAATTTGCCGTTATATCGACATTCCTCTTCAGCATGCTTCCTCTAACATGCTAGATATCATGCGGCGAGGCACGACAAGAGAAAAGACGGAAAGCCTGCTGGAAAATATCCGGAGTAAGATTCCGGGGATTGCCATACGAACCACGATGCTTGTCGGACACCCGGGTGAAACGAAAAAGGACTTTGCCGAATTGATGGATTTTGCGCAACAATGGCGATTTGAAAGGCTTGGCGTGTTTACCTATTCGCATGAAGATGGAACGCACGCCTTTGGAATGAAGGATAGCATCTCCCAAAAAATTAAAGAAGCCCGAGCCGCTGAATTGATGCAACTTCAGGAACAAATAAGCCTTGAGCTCAACGAACAGAAAATTGGTAAGACATTCAGGACACTCATCGACCGGAAAGAATCCGGGAATTTTATCGGCCGGACGGAGTTTGACTCACCGGAAGTAGATAACGAAGTACTTATCGACGCGAAAGAAAATTACCTGCGCATTGGTGATTTCGCACAGATAAAAATCACCGCCGCTCATGAGTTTGATTTGATAGGAAAGCCGGTGTAAGCGTTTCGCTTGAATTGTTTTCAGATTTCTTAGTTCACTACAATTTCAAACTTCCCACTACCCAGGGAAAAGTACTTTTCGTGAATACTACTCTTGTCCGTATTATTTTTGACATGCCCTGACTTCCAATACGGAGCATAATGATCGCTGATGCATCTTCTGGTATTTCTACTCTCAATAAAAATTCATCAGCCTTGATTCCCAGGAATAGGCCTTTAACCAGTTGTAGGAAATTACCCAGCTGATCTGGCCCAGTTTAGGCGCATAATATATTGCTTAGGCACCGAGTTCTGCCTGGTAAATACCGCCCAGACCTGCATAAAACCATTCCATCAGATGACCGAGCATCATGTGGTTATTGGACGATTCGGCTGGGCCCAGCTCTAAGGCTAGCTCCTTTTTTAAACCTAGCCGGGTCTTGGGTTGTATCTAGCGCCGTCTCACCTCATGATCATCGCCGACGAGGGCACTTTTTGGCAGGGCTCCATAATTGTTAATACCTTCAATAATCCTGCTTCATAAGCCCAATAAAGGCATAAGACGTCTGCCATATATAAAAATTTTCAAAAAGCCGCTTACTTCAAAAAATTGGTTAAAGTCATCTTCATAGCCAAGGGTTGGATTGAATAATCAAAAATAAAATACTTACGCTTGGGCATTGCCTCCCGAATTTGGGCCCATATACTCGTCCTAATTAATTTTTCATCCCTTTATTATATTTTTACGCTTAAATCTCTTTCGCCACTCGTCATAACCCCCTCTCTATTATAGTCTCCTTAAACCTTAATTGTCTCTAAAACTTCATGGTATATTTCTCCTTAATATTTTTTACTAAACTTCTCATACTTTCAAGGGGTGGTCTTCTTCCGGAACCAACTCACCTATTGGATCATGGAGTTCAATGGCGGTTGCCCAGGAGACACTTGCCATCCCACTGTTAGAATCAATCCCCACCTAATGTGCTAAGGTTATCGCCAGGGGGCCACTCAATGGCGAATCCTCCACCCATCCTCACAAACCATCCAAGGCCACACATGATCGCACGAAACAATTGACTTGTGATTCATAAGTATTATAAAAACCGCTTCTGTAATTGGTCCATCCGGACCGTACTATTTTTCTATCCCACCCGTTTATTGGTACTAACCCTACCCTTTTCCTTTGTTCATATTATTTCCCACCTTCCTTTCATGTGGCTTTTGTGGGTTGGATGGGACACAGAAAAGGATTTTCTAGCTAGAAAGAAGAAGGTAGTTTTTTCATAGATGGGGGTAAAAAATATTGATACTCATGATAAAATAAAAATGAGGTATGGATAATTATTAATAAGTATTATTTGATTACTTGTACATGTTTACGCCTTCGGCTAAACTTTTTATAAAAAAGGTTCAGGTGAGATGCTGAACCAGTTTTTGTGTTTATTATGGTTTCATATTGCAGGCGCTATTCCAAATAAGTATAGCCATACAAACCGGATCGGTAGTTTCGGACAGAAATTCCTTTCCTTCCAGGGCTGTAATACTTCCCGCTTTCACCGGAAGCAGTAACCCAGGTTTCAACGTAGTTCGCACAAGTTTCTTAGAATTATATTGGACATACTCCAGCACCTCGGCTACCGTCTCCCCATCGATAATCTTGTCAATGCTATAACTTGTGCCGTCCACCGTCACGTGCACGGCATTGGTATCGCCAAACAGGTTGTGCAGGTCGCCGAGAATCTCCTGGTAGGCGCCGACCAGGAACACACCTATATAATATGGATCACGCCCTTTCAGCGGATGCACGGGTAGATAATGATGCGTGTTTTTCACGGAAATAAAATTGTCAATTTTGCCATCTGAGTCACAGGTAATGTCCTGGAGCGTAGCCGACCTTGTTGGCTTTTCATCAAGGCGCTGCAATGGCACTATCGGAAAAATCTGGTCGATAGCCCATGAATCTGGCAAGGACTGAAAGAGAGAAAAATTACAGAAATATTTGTCGGAAAGGAGTTTTGACAACTGCCTCAATTCGTCTGGTGTGTGCTTGGAATTTCCCGACATGTTGTAAATCTCACGTGCCAGCGACCAAAACAACCTTTCGATCTGCGCCCTGGTTTTAAGGTCAATCAATCCCAGGCTAAACCTGTCCAGCGCCTCCTCGCGTATTTGTTGGGCGTCGTGCCATGATTCCAGGAGTTTTGGCTGGTTCAATTGATCCCAGATACCATAGAGCTCCTGCACCAATTCGTGATCATTTTCATTCAACCCCTCATTATCATCCCATTCGGGCAGGCTGGTTGCCTCAAGAACTTCAAATACAAGTACTGAATGATGGGCTGTGAGCGATCTTCCCGATTCCGTGATGATATTAGGATGAGGAATGTCGTGCTTTTTCGCACACATCGGAGATCGTATATACAGAGTCATTCACATATTCCTGGATGCTGTAGTTCACACTGCTCTCGCTGTTCGCCGACCTTGTGCCGTCATAATCCACGCCCAAGCCACCGCCGATATCAACAAAATCTATCTTAAATCCATGCTTGTAAAGCTGAACAAAAAACTGGGAAGCTTCGCGAAGCGCTATCTTGATACGCCTGATCTTCGTCACCTGGCTGCCAATATGAAAATGCACCAGCTTCAGGCAATCCTTCATATTATTTTTTTCCAGATACTCCATCGCTTCCAGCAACTCACTGGCTGTCAGGCCAAATTTGCTGCCGTCGCCACCAGACTCCTCCCATTTTCCACTCCCCGAACTGGCGAGTTTGACACGAACGCCAATATTCGGATTGATTTTTAGCCTTCTGGCTATTTTGTTTATAAGTTTTATTTCATTGAGTTTCTCCACAACAAGAAATATCCGCTTTCCCATCTTCTGGGCCAACAGCGCCAATTCGATGTAGCTTTCATCCTTGTAGCCATTGCAGATGATCAGCGAATCCGGATCTGTGTTGATGGCGATGACGGCGTGCAGCTCCGGCTTTGAACCGGCTTCCAATCCGATATTGAACTTTTTCCCATGGCTCACGATTTCTTCCACGATGGGGCGCATCTGGTTTACCTTGATCGGGTACACAATAAAATTAGTGCCCTTATAATCGTACTCTTCAGCAGCCAGCTTGAAGCAACTCGTCATCTTTTCTATGCGGTTGTCGAGAATATCCGGGAAACGTATGAGAACCGGTGTGGACACGTCACGAATTTGTAACTCATCAATCAGTTCGCGAAGATCTATTTTGGCGCTGTCCTTTCGGGGAGTTACTTCGATGTTTCCCTTTTCATTGATGGAAAAATAGTTCACTCCCCAGCCTTCAATGTTATAGATTTCAGAGGAATCTTCAATACGCCATTTTCTCATGGTAAACCCTTGATTTAATTTGGATTAATGTGACAGAAACTGCTTTTGGGCATTTGTTTTTTTAACAGACATCAAAAGTAATACTACTGATGAAATGTGTAGTATGAATTGTGCTAAAAATCCATGATAACCGGATGTAATTATACTAGTAAAGGAATGCGCAGGATTTGAATCCCTCCACAGCTAATCAAAAAAAACCGGTAAACCGGTTTTTTCAAAATTAACTAATTATGCGTATCCCTATTCAAGTCTAGAGATGTACTTTGAAATACGGCAAAAACCCAGAATCGGCCGGTGTTATTCAACCAACGGAGAGAATTACTACATGAACGGTGGATGGACCTCCGTCAACTCACCAACAATGGCTGGCTTTTGATACAGGTTGTCAGAATCTGAACCACCTCAGTTAGTTACCGGATGAGCAAAAGCTTAATTATTCCAGTTCGAGTTCTACTCCTTCAATAACTCCGCCTTTATTTCCTGGAGTCGCGCCTTTTGCTCTTTGGATACTTTCGGATACTGCAGTTGCAGTTTTTCAAATTCAAAATAAATAATCGCTCCAAGGCAGAGCCTGGTAAACCATTTATCATCTGCCGGAAGCACATACCATGGTGCATAGTCGGTAGAAGTGGCACTTAGCAATTCCTCATAAGCCTCGGTATATTTATCCCAATGCTTTCTTTCCTGCGCATCAGCGACGGAGAATTTCCAGTTTTTCGATGGATTATCGATTCTTTCGAGAAAACGCTTCTTTTGCTCGTCTTTCGACACATGAAGAAATACCTTTAAAATGATGGTTCCATTTTCAGTGAGTGTCTTCTCGAACTGGTTGATTTGCTTGTAACGCTTCTTCCAAAAGCTCGCATTGATATCCTTGACCGATTCTACGCCGGGCAATTTTTCATTGAGAAGAAACTCCGGATGCACCTTGGTTACAAGGACATTTTCGTAATGCGAGCGATTGAAAATCCCTATTTCGCCGCGCCCGGGCAGCTCCTTGTAGTGACGCCACAGGTAGTCGTGATCCAGTTCTTCTTTGCTTGGGCTTTTAAAGCTCGCCACCTTCACCCCGCTGGGGTTCAGCCCACTGATCACGTGCTTTATGGCCCCGTCTTTTCCGGCAGCATCCATTGCCTGCAGCACAATGAGCACGCTGTACTTGTCGAAAGCATATAATTTATCCTGCATCTGGGCAAGATTTTCAAGGCCTTCATCCAATATCTGCACGCCTTCTTCCTTCGATACGATTTTCTTTTTTAAGTCAGAATGGTAGTCCTTCTTCAGGGAAATTGCTTTGCCGGGTTTTACTTTCAGCGAATTCAGATACTTCTGAAATTCATTCTTGCGTTGGTTTCGTTTTGCCATGATTTTGTGTGTTTATCTGGCGCTTTTCGGGGAGTTGTCCGAAAGAACCTTTGTAAATTATTCATCATTCATCCTAACACTTCCCCTTTCAGCTGCCCCCTACCCAAATACCCCTGTGCATAGGATTCAGGGTAAAAAAGCGCCGAAAACCCAGCGGTGAGTTCAGAGAATGCTACCAGAAAAGCAATTTTACTTTTTTACCGGCTTAAAGAAATCGCCTGGCTCCAACCCACATTCTTCGATCATTTGAATCGCATAATCCAGTGTTCCCAATTCCTTGTCGGCATTATTGGTTCCCATGCTGAACTTCGCTCCGGCAGCCTTGGCGCGTTTTATAAATGCCGCCGATGGTATTTTATACCGGGCGTTTATCTCGATAGCAATGTTATTGGCCACCGCGGCATTGATCACTTTATCCATGCGCTCGGGAGTCCAGAGTGCGTCGTATTCCGGCTGCAGGGTATCGGGCAGAAAGGTGGAGTTTACATAAATATCGATGGGCTCCGATTCCATGACACCCACTATTTTGCTTACAAGCTGATCCATGAAGTCCTCCTTGTCATCGACAAAAACTTCGTCTTTCATCCAGAGACGCATTCTTCTTCCTTTGCTGTCGGTCCAGGTCATGCCGTCGGTGAAAACATAATCGAATAGGGCAATTTTATCAGGAGAAAACATATTCACCCATTCGCGACCTTCAGCCTGCATGGCGATGTAAACCGGGTATTTTTTGTATTGTTCCAGGCTGGCCATTAAGGATGAGTCGTTTGTAATCGGAAATCCTACACCTGCATTGAATGCTACGCCATAGTCGATACCCGTTGCCCTGGAATGCTCGAGCAGTTCTTCCATCGTGAGTCCGCCTTTCAGGTGGCCATGATAATCGACGATTTCATACCCCTTTGCCTTCAAATCAGCAATTTTTTGGATCATGGGATTTATGGGTTCTGCGGAAGTGGCTTCTGCCTTATCGGTTTTGCTTGTGCAGGAGGTAATTATGAAAGTTAGTACTAATGCAGCATAAAACAGGGTGTTTTTCATGACGTGTTTTTCTATAGTTTGATGAGTTGTTTTGGCAAGTTAACGACAGAAGCGGAAGATTAAAACATTATCGTTGCAAAGCGTGTTGGTTCTGTATATTAATCATAAAAAAGTATTTGCATATGTTTGGGATATTTAAAAAAGAAACCGAGGTCGACAAACTCACACGTCAATACAAAACCCTGCTCGAGGAGTCGTACAAACTTTCGCACCATAACAGGGCTGCCAGCGATCAAAAAGCAGTAGAGGCTGAGGAATTGATGGTAAAAATCGAAGCCTTAAGGCTTAAAACCTCCGGTAAAATGCAGTAAATATCCATGAGCATGAAAAATTATCCATTCCCGAATGTCGTCATTGGGCATTCTGCAAATGGCTATAATTTGTTCTTCATGCACAACGGAAAAAATTTTAGGGTAACTTTGGCGTTCCATTGTATTATTACAACTAAATCTTTCGAATGCCTCCCTTCAAACTCCATATATTATTTGAAGACAATCACCTTCTTGTGATCAATAAACCCGCCGGCGTGCTGGTACAAGGTGACGAAACCGGCGATGAGCCTCTCGTGGAAACCGGTAAGCGCTACCTGAAGGAAAAGTACGAGAAGCCCGGCAATGTATTTCTTGGAGTAGTTCACCGGATCGACCGGCCGGTAAGTGGGGTAGTTCTTATGGCCAAAACGTCCAAAGCTTTGGAGCGGTTGAACAAAGCATTCAGAGACCATAAGGTGTATAAAAAGTATTGGGCCATCGTAAAAAACAAGCCAAAAGTGGAGAGCGACAAACTGATCCACTGGCTGGTGAAGGACCATGGAAGAAATACGGTTTCGGCATCTGAAAACTATATCGATGGCGGACTTAAGGCAGAGCTTAGCTATAGAATACTCGGGCGGCTCAACGACCATTATATGCTGGAAGTGACCCCGCTGACGGGAAGACCACACCAGATCCGCGCTCAACTTGCCGCGATAGGCTGTCCCATCCGAGGTGATCTGAAATATGGATTTCACAAACCGAATACTGATAAAAACATCAATCTCCATGCAAGAGAAATTGTGTTTGAACATCCCGTGAAAAACGAAAAAATGAGAGTAACAGCCCCGGTTCCGGAAAATGATTTTTGGGAACAATTTTTAACCCTGGACCCTGTTAAAATAAAAAATAAAGATATCGACAGATTAATATAGATTAGCCGAAAATTGCTCATTCCCTCAGATAAGGAGAGCCAAATACCTAAGTTTGCAATTAAAAGTAAACAAAGTCCCAATGACGACACGCTGGATATACAAGGAAGATGTGGATGAACAGGTGGTAGCGCAGTTGTCGCAAGACCTCGAGGTGAATCCGATCATCGCCAAAATCCTCGTGCAAAGGGGAATTACAAATACCGAACTCGCCCGTAATTTTTTCCGCCCATCGCTCGACCTGCTCCACGACCCTTTCCTTCTGGAAGATATGGACAAGGCATTGATTCGCATTAAAAAGGCTATAGACACCAAGGAAAACATTCTTATCTATGGCGACTACGATGTGGACGGAACTACTTCTGTGGCGCTGGTTTATGGTTTTTTCAAGAACTTCTACCAGAACGTTCAGTTCTACCTTCCAGACCGGGGCAAAGAAGGCTACGGAATTTCCATAGCCGGTATCGACTGGGCGGCTGAGAACAACATCACGTTAATGATAAGTCTCGATTGTGGTATCAAAGCGGTGGATGTAACCGAATATGCCAATAAAAAAGACATAGACCTTATCATCTGCGACCACCACCTTCCGGGAGAAAAACTACCGCAGGCCTATGCTATTCTGGACCCAAAAGTGGAAGGTTGCCGGTATCCGTTCAATGAATTATCGGGATGCGGTGTGGGATTCAAACTACTACAGGCGTATTGCGAGAAATACGGTTACGATCCAGACTTGCTATACGATTACCTGGATTTGGTTGCGGTAAGTATCGCTGCGGATATTGTACCCATCGTTGGGGAAAACAGGATTCTGGCCTATCACGGCCTCAACAAATTGAACGACAACCCGCGAATAGGTCTTCAGGCGCTTATAAAGATGGCCGGCATCAAGAATGAGGTAAATATAACCTCTATTGTATTTGGCATAGGCCCCCGTATCAATGCTTCCGGCAGGATGAGCCATGCAAAAACGGCTGTGGATTTACTGCTTGCCGATGACTATAAAAGCATAGAAGCGTTAGCCGAAAGCCTCGATAATAGAAATCTTGAGCGGCGTGATCTCGACAGTGCCACGACGCATCAGGCCTTCGACATGATCGATAAAAACGTGCTTACCGGAACCTTGAAGTCCACCGTGCTTTTCAAAGAAGACTGGCACAAAGGCGTCATCGGCATAGTTGCGTCGCGATGCATCGATAAGTATTACCGGCCTACCATCATTCTCACCAAGTCAAACGGCAAAGCTACTGGCTCTGCTCGCTCCGTGGATGGATTTGACATCTACGAAGCCATTTCGCAATGTGCTGATCTGCTCGACCAGTATGGCGGCCATATGTATGCCGCCGGGCTTACATTGTCCGTGGACAACGTTGAAGCGTTTAAGGAGAAATTTGAACGCATCGTTGCTGAAAGCATTTCCAGCGAACAACTGGTGCCCCTCATAGACATAGATGCTGTAATCAGGCTCAAGGATATAAGTTTCAAATTCCATGAGATTCTGGAACAGATGGCGCCCTTCGGTCCGGGCAATATGCAGCCGGTGTTTGTTTCCCATCTCCTGCATGTATATGGACGTCCAAGAATTCTTAAAAACCAACATTTAAAATTTTTTGTGAAGCAGGATAATGACGATACGCCCATAGAGGTAATCGGATTTGGATTTGCTGAATATTATGAAATGATTGATAGCGGGATGCGTTTCAGTATGGCATATTACATTGATATCAATAAATACCAGGAAAACACCTCACTGCAATTACGGGTGAAAGACATACGATTTGAAGAAGTATGAAGCTGAGTTCAAGCGGTTTATTTAAAGTTTACAAAGGAAGAACAGTTGTAAACGACGTATCGGTCGAAGTCAACAGAGGTGAAATCGTCGGACTTCTCGGGCCTAACGGCGCCGGAAAGACGACAACATTTTACATGATCGTTGGCCTCATAAAACCCAATGCGGGAAAAATCCATCTCGAAAATGAGGAGATAACCAACCTGCCCATGTACCGAAGGGCTAAGAAGGGAATAGGGTATCTGGCCCAGGAAGCTTCCGTATTTCGCACCCTCACGGTCGAAGAGAATCTGATGGCTGTGTTGCAAATGACAAAACTTTCCAAGTCCGAGCAGCGACACCAGACCGACAAGCTCATCGATGAATTCAGCCTCGGTCATGTCCGGAAAAACCTCGGCAGGGTACTATCTGGTGGAGAACGCAGAAGAACTGAAATAGCCAGGGCGCTTGCCGTAAACCCCGCATTTGTTTTACTCGATGAACCGTTTGCCGGTGTGGATCCGATCGCCGTGGAAGAGATTCAGGGCATCGTGGCGCGACTTAAAAATAAAAACATCGGCATACTCATTACCGATCATAACGTGAACGAGACACTCTCCATTACCGACCGGGCCTACCTGATGTTTGAGGGTAAGCTGCTCAAAGCCGGCACAGCGGAAGAATTGGCCCAGGATGAACAGGTACGTCGTGTGTACCTCGGTATGAACTTTGAATTAAAACGCAAAATCTGATACCAGTGGAGATCATCAATTCCATAATGGGCTGGGTGATGAAGAAACGGATTCATGACATTGATCTGTTTCTGAAGTACCCTGTCGAAGTCCAGAATGATGTTTTTGCTTACCTGGTTAAAACCGCAAAAAAAACTGAATTTGGTATTGAATATGGTTTCCATGGTATCCAGACACTCGATGATTTCAAAGGTCGCGTACCAATTTTCACCTACGAAGATATCTTTCCCTACATTGAAAAGTTGCTCAACGGGCAACAACAAGTCCTTTGGCCGTCGGAGATAAAATGGTTTGCCAAATCATCAGGCACCACGAATGCAAAGAGTAAATTCATCCCTGTGTCGCAGGAGGCCCTCACGGACTGTCACTTCAAGGGAGGAAAGAGATATGCTCTCCATTTACTACAATAATCATCCGGAATCCAAAATGTTCACCGGAAAAGGCCTGGCTGTTGGTGGCAGCCAGCAGATAAACCAATTCGATGCCAATTCCAATTCTTACTATGGCGATGTATCCGCGGTGATCATGTCCAATCTGCCATTCTGGGCTCAACTGGCCCGTACCCCATCGCTGGAGATAGCCCTCATGAGCGAATGGGAGGAGAAAATCGAGCGGATGGCCAGTTCAACCATTGATGAAAACGTTACAAATATCGTTGGCGTACCTACATGGACATTGGTATTAATCCAGCGGATTTTGGAGATGACAGGGACGCGCCACATTCATGAAGTATGGCCCAATCTGGAAGTATTTATTCATGGGGCGGTATCATTTGACCCTTATGAGGCCATATTCAAAAAACTGGCACCTTCGCCTAAAATGAATTACCTCGAAACATACAATGCCTCAGAAGGCTTTTTTGGAATCCAGGATCAAACCACCTCACGCGATCTGCTTTTGATGCTGGACTACGGCATATTCTATGAATTTATGCCGATTGAAGAAGTCGGGCAAGCCGAGCCAAAAACCATCGGGCTTGAGAGCGTGCAGCTCAATAAAAACTATGCGCTCATCATATCTACCAATGCCGGTCTGTGGAGGTATATGATCGGCGACACGATAAAATTCACTTCGCTCAATCCCTTCAGAATTAAAATCTCCGGCCGCACCAAACACTTCATCAATGCCTTTGGTGAGGAACTGATTATAGAAAATGCAGAAATCGCCATAAAACGTGCCTGTGAAGAAACTGCCGCCATTATTGGTGATTATACTGCCGGCCCGCGCTACATTGATACGGGCAAAAAGGGCGGGCATGAGTGGATCATCGAATTCACTGAAATGCCGAAAAATACCGAATAAATTCATTGAAGTGCTTGATAAAACCCTCATGGAGGTAAACTCGGACTATGAGGCAAAACGCTATAAAAATATTGCCCTGGAGGCGCCGATAGTCCACTTCGCCAAGCCCGGTACATTCTACAACTGGATGAAGAAAAAAGGCAAACTCGGCGGGCAGAACAAAGTACCCCGGCTTGCCAATAACCGCGAGCATATCGAGGATCTGCTCATGATGGTTGAGACAAATGGTGCATAGGGCCAGTTAGTTCCCACGAATTGCTCTATTTGCCCAGGCATACTCTGGAGTACTTTCTAATTTCCAAACTAATAAACTTCGATTTCTACGCCGCTTGTCATGGTTTTTATGTAAATTTCTTTCCTCCTGCAATTACTCCTAAATATCATACCCATGGAAAAACGAAGAGAATTTATAAAAAAAGTCACCGGTCTTACAGCGGCGATGATGATTCCTGCGAACCATTATACGTTGGCCTCCGCCAACTCAAAGGATAAGTGGGGCTATGTCCTCCCAAAAAGGCTGCTCGGCAAAACAAGCAAAGAAGTGACCATGCTGGGCGTGGGCGGGTATCATATCGGCTGGACTACCGAACGCAACGCTCAGGCAGTGATCGAAGCGGCACTTGACGGCGGCATACGCTTTTTTGATTCGGCAGAATCATACGGCCCGCATACCAGTGAAATCCGTTATGGAAAATACCTTACTCCTAAGTACCGCAAGGAAATATTTCTTATGACCAAATCCACTGCCACCGACGCTAAAACCATGCAGGATCACCTTCACGCTTCGCTCGACCGGCTAAAAACTGATTACCTGGATTTATGGCAAATTCACGCAGTCTCAGATCCAAAAGACGTGGATACCCGAATCGCCAATGGAGTTTTTGATGTAGTGCAAAAAGCAAAAGAGGACGGTATAGTAAGGCATGTCGGCTTTACAGGCCACCAAAATCCCAAGGCCCACCTGCGTGTCCTGGAAATGACTAAGGATAACCCATTTCTCGAAACCATCCAGATGCCCATCAACGTAGTCGATGCGAATCTCGACCATTTCATTAATGCAGTATTTCCCTTAGCCATTGAACGAAATCTTGGTATTCTCGCCATGAAAACGATGGCCGACGGACGATTTTTCGCCAATAAAATGCAGCGTGATGAACTCGCCTGGGAAACTGACAAACCTGCCATACCGGATAAACTCTCTATCAAGGATGCCCTATATTTTGTCTGGTCACTTCCTGTGAGTGTTCTCATTACGGGCGCTGAAAATGAAACATTTATCAAGGAGAAAATAGAGCTGGCTAAATCATTTGTCCAACTGAATGAAGAACAAAGGGAATCACTCGTCGCAAGGGTATCCGAACTGGCTGCCGGCGGAGAGGTGGAATATTACAAAGACATCAACTGAAGTGAGGGCTTATCAGGCTGATGTATCACCAAATATTACATCCAATATAATGCACGGTTAGCCCATACCAGTTTGTAGTGTCCGCCTGATTTCTGCAAAATATTCATGGAAAATTGAAGTCCCTTACTTTATGACTATCGGGATTGATTCAGGTTAAATTTTAACTTTGGACATAAAAAAAGCCCACCTTCGCAAATGCTTCGGCGGGCGGTGTAGCCCGACAGGAATTTATATTAAATTGATTATTGTGTTTATATGATTATGTAAATATTTCTCAATTCAGATATTTAATGTCTTTCAAAAAATCTCCTTATTATTCAAGGTTTAAGGTTATTGAGGATAATGAATGTTGGGATTGGATTGATGTGAGATTGTATTACAATAGGTCTGCTACAATTTGATGATCCAACTCGTGCCCACCCTTTGTCCTGATCATTTTAATCCCCGAAGCTTAAAAATTCCTGAAGGGGTCAGGGAAAATTTTTAATGCGCTTATTTATGGATGATTGGCGGGGATATTGATTTTAGTGTTGAATTTACGGAAATCATGTGTGTTGAATATGGTAAAATTTGTTATGGAATAGTTTCATGTGGTGGAGTATTGGTTGGTTTATTTTGGTTACTACCCATCCCATTTTTTTAAGCACCCCCTCAAAGGTGCCTTTATTGAGGGTATAATCGAAAAACTCCCCAGAGATAATTAAAGGATTTTGAGATATATATTTTGCGTAAACTTAATAGAGGGAAATAAATTGAGTTGTTGTTTAATGAGAGAATGTATATTATTGAAACGCTTTTTTTAGGTGCTTTAAAGATGATTTCTTTTATTTAATTTAGGTAGAGATAAATATTAGAAAGTTATGATTTAATATATTAATAAGTTATTGTATTGTTTATTTAAGATATGAATTTGAATTTTTGGTGTTTTTTGGGTAAAAAAGAGAGGTAAAGGTGGGATGGTTTTTTGCAATGAATAAAGATTGAAAAAGAAATTGAATTGTAAAAGAAGTAGGGATATGTTAGTTTATTAATGAGTGATCCTTTCCTGGTATCCTGGACATTATTATGAACCTGCAGCACTGTAGGCCATCTATCAATTTTAATCGCGAGGTTGTTAAAGCATGTCTCATCGCTGCCATTTCCTTTGCCAAAGTGTCGGTACTGGAGTACCATATTACCATCCCTGGCTGCACTGACTGAACAGAAAATGGATTAACAGGCCCAGGGATAAAGTACATTGGGTATAACACCGCTGTGAACTGGACTATTGATCAGTTCATACAAGCCGAGCTCGATTTTCATGAGCTGTATTAATGAGCCGCTCTTTTGATCCATCAAGTCATAAGGACTTCGGGGGACTATCCGGGTAGTTTAGCCTTTGTCGATAAGTTTGAGTGTGGGGCGAAATCAAAATCAGGGCATTTGCGTGGAAACCGCCACGGACAATAGAAGATTCCTGGAAAGTAAGACTCAGCACCTTAAATGGCATTGCCCCGTCCATTATCGATTCCGGGAGGTTTCAGGGTAGGATTTAGTTTGGAATTTAGACCTCTCCCTGGTGGAGGGACATCTGTAAGAGTGTCATGTAAGTAGGTTCGTCCTACAACATAAACGAAATAAAGTAACGATTGTAAAGTTCGTTAAAAATTACAGGGGGAAGGGTTAGTGGATCACATGAAAGAGGAGCCCCCTATTCTGACCGGTTGAGGGCAGTACAATCTAAGTGAGAATCCAGATTGATAAAAAGGCAAAAACAAAATTCGTTGTTACTACGTATACACTTACTACAAAAATGGCGTGTAGTAAGATGTAGTAAGAGAAAAATGTTATACAAGAAGAGTATTGATCAGAGAAAACAAATTTTGGGATTGTAGAAATATAAGGTGACTTAAAAGGTGACAATGTACGACTTCTGAATAATACCCATAGTGGATTTTCCCCTCGAGTCGTATTCAAATAGGACCTTCCGCCCACCAAATAGGGAATAAGGTCACATTCTAGTCGGGGTATAAAAAAATCATGACATCCTAGGGGGAATAAGCCGGTACAGATAATTCTGGGGAGAAGGTTTTCTCCCTCTCGGTCATTTCATAATTAAAGCTGATTTATAGATATAGAGGGATAGGGGACCTGAACCCCCTCGGAAAAAGTAACCGGAGACCTGGGGTCCGAAGTCCCCCCCCTATGCCCTGGCTCCATAGCTTCTGGATATCTCAAGTTTGATAGAAACTAAGTTTGGACTCCTGCTTTGAAGAGAGCAGTCATCGATATGATAAGAAGTTTCCGGATGGTAGAGGCCTTGTCGTCAAAAGAAGTCGAATAACCCTTCATCAGGAATAGCCCTCAGAAAGAAGTCCCCGATTGATCGAAACACAAAGGAATATCGTTATTAAATTTGGGCAAGGAAAATATACATGAAGAGTAACCCTATCATTGGTTAATTTGAGAAGTGCGTTTACAATAATGTCAATGCAAAAGGACAAAATTCAGGAAATCCTTCAAAATATGCCCTAAATGGACAACTTTCCACGAAGCAGTCGCGAGTAAGGTAAGATATAAGGAAATTTATTGGTTTTGCAGTAATAAAGATTGCCACTTTCCAGGCCGTGAAATCTGAATCAGCGCCGGGGTTTTTCTTCCTGAATTCAAACATATCTGACACTTTATTATAGCGGATCTCATACCGATCATTGAGGTAGTTCTGCAAGGTCAAAGAAGTGAGGAGATACTTGTTTGATTTGACGAATGGGTGTTTCATCCTTTTTGCGTTCAATCTGTGGCATGTGGTTAAAAATTTAGGTCAAGAAATGTTTCTCTTATTGACTGCTTATTGATCACGGCACCATTGAGCGCCGCTTCCAGTATCACGTTTTGAACCTTGATGAGCCGGAATAAATGATCGTAGTCGTCAATACCGGTCAATTCGTTGTAAAATTTGACATGTTTTCAATGGAAGGCCAGTTCTTGTATGAGGAGCCTCCCGAAGTTCGCAAAAAATCCAGACGGCTCCATGGCCTCCTTAGCAACTATGAAGTAATGCGATTGCCTCACAAACCTACCACGTAGGTCAAAACTGGCCTGCAGGAGACTTGCCGTTGCATGTTCCTGTGTCCCCATTGGAATTTCAGCCGGTGACTCTTGCTTATGTGACTGAATATCAGTACTTTTGTCCATTGAATTAAAGTTATTGGTTGGTTTCAAAATTTGGGCTCCGCTGTCAGGAGCCCTTTTTATTCCCCTAGCATCATTTCACGCACCAGGTCGTTTATTTGTCGTCCAGATCGGGTTTTGCTTTGTAAGCTAAGCGATGGAAGGCGAAGAGCCGTCTCATCTTGTCATACAAGTTGCAGTGTTGCGTCCATTAGAGTGGGCTTTTAAGAAAAATGGTTAAATGGTAGTTGCCCGATTTCGTGGTACTGTTTTATAGCTGCACCTATAGCGTGCCGTAAGTAGATCGACAGGGGACCTCCGCTACCTCGAAAAACGCTTCAGGTCGGGATCAAGCTTTACTGTAATGCTGGCTGTAAGTTCTTTTTTCATGGCTTTAAATATGTTTTTCAAATCTATTTCAATGCGTTGTACTTTATTATGACAGCGTTTTGAGTATTAAGCGGTAAGCCTCCTCGCCAAACCAGACCGGGTTGGAGGACGGCTATAGCAGTTTCCATGAGTATTAACGCGTTTGGCCTCAGTAAGGGAATAATACATTCTCAACCTATCACACGGCATACCCTCTTCCACTATCATACCGGAAGAAGTGAAAAGAGTTTAAGGCACTAATGGCCGCGTCAAAATCTGAATACACCTTTGCTGGCAGGTCGGAAAATTCTTTACCAGCAATTTTTTTTACGGGATTTGATTATCACATTCATCGTCACTTTCAATTACTTACTATGGTGGTACTTCATGCTGGTTAAGTTGTACAGATATCAGCCATATTGCTATTCGTGGATCCGGATCCGTGGATTGCAAGAAGATTATGAGCACGGGGAGGGAAAGATCAAAGACCCATCACGGAAGGGTCGAAATCACCATTGAATTCAGTTCAGAGTAATTCATAGTATTGTCTGATTACTTTTGAAAAAAGAAAAAAGGGGCACGAGGCCCCTAAACGATTTCTGAAGAATAGTCCGGAAGCCTCTTGCTCACAGAGTCTGCCACCAGGATAAGGGCTCGACCTGCTCCTCAGGCATGAAGATTCTGCGCTTATAGCTTGATTCCGGAGGTCGAGTCGAAGTAGCGCTTCCAGCAAAGTAAGTCCGGACTTAATCGCTGCAATGCCATCTTTGAGCTGGTCAGTCTCAGCGCCCAGGGAAAGTCCCGGTACTGTTTGCGTTTTTTGCGTAAATCAGATACCAGCGTAATAATGCCAGAAGTCTTCGAATGATGATCGTTGCGATCGCATCGGCTGTGGATCCTGTGTTTTTGAATCAAGAGCCCCCTCCGGTATTCGCAGTAAAATGTCTTTCACCGATCTGAGGTTTGCGGTGATAATTTCAGGCGTATCACTGATACTTACAGGCATTTGAAAACCCGGGGTGTTGCCATTTTTCATTTTTTGTAGTTGATTATAAATAGATGTCGGTACCATGCAGGGATAAATTCGAGTAAGATAAAGCCGGTGCCGCCGGTTTTTTTATACTGTATTGCGACGCTGGCGATTTCCGGATGGGGAATATCAGCTCATACCTATCCAGGCGAATTGATACACCCATCCCGGAGTACGGTCAGTGTCGAGATCCAAGGGAGCGGAAAAGAAGACTCTCCGTTTGAGTCTGCCCATGAGGCCGGTCCATTCTCATTTGGTTAACTCTGTGAGCAAAGTGTTGAGGTCAAAAATCTTTTGGGTATAAACAGGCCGGCTGTTAGGTTTTTTAAGAGAGACAAGTAAAAACAGGGCTTACGGATGTCAGTTGATAGCGGGTATCAGGTAACATTTCGGGTTCATAAATGGAATCTGTCCATGAGTTGCGTCTTTAATGGTTTCTATAGCCGTCATATAGCTCAAGAAGCTGGCAGTGCATTTTTTCTAACTCAAGAGCCCTGCTTTTTAAATCTCTATCTCCATAGCGGTTGACATCAGCAAACATAATCCCACAATGACGATGAGCCATAAGACCAATAGGCCGCTCCAAGCCCAAGCGATTTGGAAGGTCTTACGGAGGGGATACATAATAATTCTCCATTAAACCACCGCACCAGGTTGCTGTGAGGACCAGTATTCCTTGGGATACTAACAAGGCAGCTCCTTTATAGTTCAAACTATGGCCGATTTGTTTTGGAAAATCTTCGATCGTGTAGCGCTCCGGCGCTTTGATAGAGCCTGACTGACCCAGCGCTTCATGGATAGCGTTAGTAGATCCTACCCAGCTTCTGGAGAGTTCCTGGGAATCGAGAGTTTTATCATGATAGAGATATATGTATTTAAAAGTTTTATAGGCCATTATATTCCTAATAGAATTATTAAAAATCATTTGGTAATTATTTCTTAGTTTAAGTACTTTTAGGCATGGATATAGGCGAACGAATCATGCGTTTACGACGGGAAAAGGGGCTTACTCAAAAGGAGTGTTAAAGTTGGATAACCATCGTATTATGGCGTTAGAGAAAACAGGAGGATCTGTGACAGTCAGGCGAAGATTGGAAGAAGAAGTCTATCCAGATCCTAATTAGCGGGAGCTGATAATAATAATCTTGAGAACTTGTTTATAAGAATATGAGGGGATATAAAAAAAGGAGAAACTTGTGGAGGAGGAAAAGTCTATATAATTTGATAGAGTATTGGAGAGCTAACGATTAAGGGGTATATATCATGGGGTGGTCCTGAAACAAACTGAAACCTCAAAAGAAGAGATTAGGGGTATTCGGGAAGATCGAAAATTTATCAGAGATCCCATTGACTGTAAAGCAAAGCGAGAAGTCGACAGCAGATATACCCCCCCAAAAATTGAATGCATGCGGGGGTCATCAAATATATCTGAGGCTCCTTAGTAGCCAGTTTGTTAGAAAGGTGATCCATGGAACTAATCTGCAAAATATTGCTACCTGTTGTCAGATTGGGAGTGCAGGCGAGATTTTATAATTTCATCTGATATTGATGGGAAGAGATCATCGGGGTATATAGGATCTCCAGGATTGCGGGATAAATAGGGTAAGAATCGTTGATTAACACTATTCCCTTATCAGGGATACACCGTACGAAGAGATAGAGTATAGACAAGATAAAAATCGCCTGGTGAAGCAGGTACTACAGCCCCCTGTCAAGAGCCGTAGTTACCCGGAAAAAAAAGAGGGGTGAAGAGGGGCGGCCTCATCATATATATATAATTTGGGTTCTCCAATAGGCCGGAATGGATTTTTCAGTCCTCCTTGGGACCTTCTTCAAATAGTCACATTTACCGAATGTATGGATATAATCCTGATGTTCAGTTTGTTGAATATAAGGAAATCTTTGTGAAAATAGTTTATGTAAATATTTATCACAAATTATGTAAAATAAAGAAAAAAAAAAAAAAGGGATCAAGAGGGAGAAGTCTATGAAGGAAAAAAAGGGGTAGCGTTCTGTTATCAGTAGCCTCGACAGGAATCGAACCTGTATCTAAAGTTTAGGAAACTTCTATTCTATCCATTGAACTACGAGGCCGTAATTTTGGATCGCAAAAATAGACAAAAATAATTTTCCATGGCAACGTTCAATTCATTTAATTGACCTTCCCTGTAACTTAGCATTGCATTGATTCAATCAATCTGCTTACTTTGCGCATCGTTCTTGAAATTAGTGTTCTTATTGCGAAAGGTGGAGGGAATAGGCCCATTGAAACCTTGGCAACCTAATGCCCTTTGGCGTTGTGGTGCTAACTCCTACCTGAAAGGGAAAAATAAGCCGGAAATAAATGATTAAACGTTGAATCTCTCCCGGCACATCGGCGAGAGATTTTTTTTGAAAAACATGGGTAACAACTTAAGACTTGGGATTTTTGGATTTGGCGTCGTAGGCCAGGGATTGTATCGTGTGCTGGAAGAAACACGTGGTATCAAAGCAGAGATAGTGAAAATATGCGTAAAGGATCGAACCAAAAAGCGTTCGCTCCCCGATCATTATTTCACCTTTGATAAAAAAGACATTCTGGAAAATCAGGATGTCGACGTGGTTCTTGAGCTGATCGATGACCCCATCGCTGCTTATGAAATTGTAACCACCGCCATGAAAAACGGCAAATCGGTAGTGACAGCCAACAAAAAAATGGTCGCCGATAATATGACCGAACTGCTGGAGTTGCAAGCCAAACATAAGGTATCCCTTTTGTATGAAGGTTCGTGTTGTGCCAGTATTCCGATCATCAGAAACCTGGAGGAGTATTATGACAATGACCTTCTCAATGCCGTAGAGGGCATTTTCAACGGTTCCACGAATTTTATTCTTACGAAGGTATTTTCAGAAAACAAATCGTTTGATGAATCTCTTGCCGAAGCCCAGCGGCTTGGCTATGCCGAATCGAACCCGGCGCTTGACGTAGAAGGTTATGATGCAAAATATAAATTATGCATCATCCTCACGCATGCTTTCGGGCTGGTGGTTCATCCCGATGAGGTGTTTAATTATGGCATCCAGAATATCTCGGACTTTGATATCAAGATTGCCAGGGAGCGGGGCTATAAAATAAAGCTATTGGCGAAAAGTCGCAAAATAGATGACCGCCACGTGGTAGCCATGGTGATACCGCAATTTGTGAGCAACAAAAGTGAATTGTACAAAGTAGAGCGTGAATTCAACGGTGTGATCGTTGAAGGAGCCTTTTCGGAGCATCAGGTATTTATAGGTAAAGGAGCAGGCGGATATCCGACAGGATCTGCAGTACTTTCTGACATTTCCGCCTTAACCTATAATTATAAATACGAGTATAAAAAGACTGCACAGGAGTCGGGTCTCGAGCTTTTTGATGATTTCCCGATAAACATTTACCTGCGGTTTACCAAGCCTGAAATCATTGAAAAAAATGCCTTTATTTCCATAAGTGAGGAATACAAGGCCCTGGAAAACCAGTACATTATTGGCAGAATCAACTTCAGAAAACTGCGCCAGGCACCGTGGCTCTGCAGTCCGGATGTTTGCGTCATTTTACTTGAAAATGGCGAACACGAATAATGGAATCGCTGGAATTTAATGTGTTTCGGGCAAGAGGTAATTCGGGTAAATCCTCAGGTGAGCTTTGCGCACTTCTTTAATCAATACCGCCCGCAGCACGTCGATATTCAACTTTTTAGTGGCCGATAGATAGACTTCGCTGTCGCTCCGGCTGTTCAATAGTTGCTGAATATCCATACGTTCATCACCGCCTTCTTCCTCCTCATCATTGGTTAGTGGTTCTATCCGGTCAACTTTATTATAGAGTATAATCTGTGTCTTGTCTCCTGCCCCAATGTCCACCAACGTTTTATTCACCACTTCCATCTGATCGTGATACAGCGGATGCGACAAATCGACCACATGTAAAAGTATATCTGATTCCCGAACTTCATCCAGTGTTGATTTAAATGACTCGATAAGGTGATGTGGAAGTTTTCGGATAAAACCCACCGTGTCTGACAGTAGAAAAGGGATTTGACCGATGACCACCTTGCGAACGGTTGCGTCGACGGTCGCAAAGAGTTTGTCCTCAGCCAGCACGTCTGACTTCGTGAGCAGGTTCATCAGTGTGGATTTGCCGACATTGGTATAGCCTACTAACGCAACGCGAACAATAGCCGCCCGTGATTTGCGCTGTGTGGCATTCTGGCGGTTTATTTTTTCCAGACGTTCCTTCAGCAAGGTGATTTGATTTTTGATGACCCGTTTGTCAGTTTCAATTTCCTTTTCACCGGCACCTCCCCGTGTACCTGTCCCTCCTCTCTGTCGCTCCAGGTGCGTCCACATCCTTGTAAGTCGTGGCAACAGGTATTGATACCGTGCAAGTTCTACCTGAGTTCTGGCCTGTGATGTCTGTGCTCTTTTCAGAAAAATATCCAGAATGAGAAGGCTGCGATCATAAATCTTGCAGTTGAAAACTTTTTCCAGGTTTCGCAATTGCGAAGGCGTGAGGTCGTCGTCAAAAATGACGGTACCTATCTTGAAAGAAAGAACAAATTGCCGTATCTCTTCCACTTTGCCTTTCCCAATGTATGTGGCAGTTTCCGGTTTATTAAGTCTTTGCGTAAACCTTTTCACAGTCTCTAATCCGAGCGTTGTGGCAAGAAATTCCAGTTCGTCGAGGTATTCCTCGACCCTTGCGGGACCAGGTGTGGAAAATGCCCCGGCAACTAATACTGCCTTGTCGTCTGAACTCGCGTTGGTGGGTTTTGTCAATGTATTTTGAGTTAATTTTACTTTCTGTAATCGATCGTTTTTAGTGAAGAATGAATCATTGGTATGACAAAAAAGAAATTATCTGCTTAAGATTAAAACAATATATTTTATACTTTCGCCACTTATTACAGATTTAATGCATCAGTGCATCCTGTGACTTCATGAAAATAGCGGTTGTTTTAAACACTTCCTGGAACATTTACAACTTCAGAAAAGGTCTTGTCCTATCGCTAATGGACAAAGGTAATGAAGTTATCACGATTGCCCCAAACGATAAATACACGCAAAAACTTATCGAATTAGGATGTACTCATTTTCCGGTGAAAATGGATAGCCGCGGTGCTAATCCGCTGAAGGATTTTCTGCTCATCTTCGAACTTTATCATATTTACCGGCGGCAAAAACCCGACGTGATACTGCATTATACCATCAAGCCCAATATCTACGGCACCATCGCGGCAGCCATGCTTGGGATTCCGGTGGTAAATAATGTCTGCGGACTCGGCACCATGTTTTTGAAAGAAAATCTCGTGTCGCGGGTGGCCATCATGCTTTACAGGATCGCCTTTCGTTTTCCCAAAAAGATATTTTTTCAGAATAGTGATGATCTGAAGCTTTTCATGGAGAAAAAAATAGTGCGGGAAGAGGTTTGCGACCTTCTGCCGGGGTCAGGCATCAATACGAGGGATTTTGTGCCGGCTGATTCCAAACATGTAAAAAAGCCATTTACCTTCCTGCTGATCTCCCGACTTATCTACGACAAAGGAATTCTGGAATACATCGAGGCGATCGATTCACTGAAAAATCGTGGCATCGATGCCAAATTTCAATTGCTTGGCCCGATCGATGAAAAGCACAAACGAGGTATCCCCAAAGCGATGATCTACGATTGGATAGAAAAAAGCCAGATCGAATACCTTGGTGTTACCGAAGATGTGCGAACCTATATTGAAAAAGCCGATTGCATTGTGTTACCGTCGTACCGGGAAGGAACGCCTAAAACACTTCTCGAGGCCGCAAGTATGGCCAAGCCGATTGTAGCAACCGATGTTCCCGGCTGCAGAAACGTGGTGATCGATGGGGAAAATGGCTATTTGTGTGCACCAAAAAATAGCGAAGACCTGGCCAAAAAGATGTTCGACTTGTACAATCTAGATTCAGATAAACTACAACTTATGGGATCAAAAGGACGACAATTGGTTGTGGACAAATTTGATGAGCAGGTAGTAATAGACAAGTACCACCGAACCATTTCAAAAATACATTAATCTTCATGGAAATAAAGGAAACCGGGATTGAGGGGCTGCTCGAGATATTTCCATCAGTTTATCATGACAACCGAGGATGGTTTACCGAATCGCATAATGAGGCTACCTTCAAGTCTTTGGGGCTAAATTTGTCATTCGTCCAGGATAATCTTTCGTTTTCCAAAAAGGGTGTTATGCGCGGTCTGCACTTTCAAAAGCCGCCGTTTGCCCAGGGCAAACTGATCAAGGTTATCGCTGGAAGGGTTCTTGATGTTGCCCTTGATATCAGGCCAGAATCACCAAGTTTTGGGAAACATTATGCAATAGAACTTTCAGGAGAACAACAAAACATGTTTTACCTGCCGGAAGGATTTGCCCATGGTTTTCTGGCGCTGGAAGATTCATACCTTTTTTATAAATGCACCAGGGCATATCATAAAGAGTCAGATTCAGGTATCTATTTCAACGACCCTTCACTTTTGATCGATTGGGGTATAACCGCTACTGTCATTTCCGAAAAGGACAAAAATCTGCCTACTTTTAATGACTATAAAGCATCGCTGGGGTTGAGATAACTTTATAATATTTATCTTTACTCCAAAAAGAGCAGGTTGAAAAGATTCATTCGTTTTCCTTTTTTTCTTTTGGTAGCAGGACTCTTTTTGTTTTCCTGCAAGTCATATAAATACCATCTGATGTTCCAACTTGAAGAAGATCAGGATTTGGCATGGCTTTCTTCAGACATCGAAGTGCTGGAAAAGCAATACGTCATCAAGCCCAATGACTTGCTCAATATACGTGTGTATACCAATAAGGGCGAGCGTATTATTGACCCGAACTTTGAATTGCAAAAGGACATCAACCAGAATCAACAGCAGCAACAACGACCGCAATTCCAGGTGTTTGCTGACGGAAGTGTGAAATTTCCAATGGTCGATACGGTGAAAATCGCTGGAATGAACCTGCGCGAAGCCGAACAATACCTTTCGATGAAATACAATAATTTCTATAAAGACGCTTTTGTGACGCTGGAATACCTCAACAAACGGGTAGTGGTACTGGGTGCACCGGGAGGTAAGGTGATCCCTTTGGAAAACGAGAACACTTCCATCATCGAGGTTATTGCGCTCGCGGGCGGTATTGACCTGAAGGGCAAAGCCCAAAACATCCGGCTTATTCGTGGCGACTTGCATCATCCCCAGGTCTTTTTAATCGACCTGTCTACGATAGAAGGAATGCGCACTTCCATGACGAGCGCGCTCCCGGGGGATATTGTTTACATAGAGCCCAATCGTAAAATCGTCACCGAAGGGATGAATGACTTTATGACGATTTTTTCAGTACTTATCAGCACTCTTACTTTGGTTACATTGATCGTGAGTCTGAACAATCAATAACTATGAGGGAAGAGAATAATCAGAACTTCATTAATCCGGATGCAGGAGAGTCGCCAATGGAAATGCTCGACCTTGGCAAACTACGCGAAAGGATAATACACAATTTGCCTTTTTTAATAATTCTGTTATTGGTCTGCCTGGCGGCTTCATATCTGGCAGTCCGATACACGCGTCCGCTTTATCAGTCGTCTTCGGTGTTGCAGGTCGATGTGAAAAGTGATGCCAAGGTGCTCGGTTTTAAAAGTTTTGATGATGACATTAACGTACTTGCCCGTGAAATCGAGATCATAAAATCAAGGCTATTTCTCAACCAGGTTGCTGAAGCACTAAACTGGCAAGTATCCTATTACCAATATGGCGACATCTTATTTGAGGAAAGGTACCCATACAATCCGTTTTTAGTCCATGTAATTAATTGCCCCCCGGAGTATTACGACCGGTCCATCGATCTGACACTGGTTAGCGATAATGAGTTTTCCATGGATCTGCCTTCACCAGATGGCGAGATTATCGGCAAGGTGTTTCATTTCAATGACACCATTCAAATCGAAAAGCTTAAAATTGTTATTTCACCGGTTTTGAAATACACACGCGAAATCGACAATCGATATTTTTTCAGGATTAACAGTATAAACGGTCTCGTGAATTATCTCGGCGCTGCGCTCACTGTCGAGCCTCTTGATTTCAAAGCACAAACGATTACGGTTTCGTTCAAGGATTACAACCGCGACAAGGCAAGTCATATCGTCACGGCCATAGACACGCTTTATATCTATTATTCACAGTTAGAACAAAATAAGTCCAACAAGCAAAGGATCGACTTTCTCAATCTACAGTTGAAACAAACCGAGGAAAAACTGTCAGAACTCGAGGAGTATTTCGAAAATTTTACCATTAGCAACAAAACGACAAACCTCGATGCCAATCTGGCAAGAACCATTATGATTATGGAGCAGTTGGACTCCCAAAGATTCGTTACTCAAAAGAAAATTGATCAATGTAACAGCCTATTTGATAAAGTAGTTAAGGGTTCGGAATTTGACCTAAACCTTGCCGATCTCGCGGCTTTTTCAGGTGAGTCATCCGAAGAGCTACAAAGGCTCAATGCTTTGAATGAGGAAAAACAGCAACTCCTGGGATCTTATAATGAAAACACCTTTGCCTATCAGAAAAAGAATGAGGAAATTGAATTTCTCAGAAATAGACTAGTCAGATACCTTGAAACGACCCGCGTGAACCTGTATGAAACCCTTGATCAGGTCAAGAAAAGAAAAAGTCAACTTGAGTCAGATTTTGTTTCCCTCCCCGGCAAACGCACCGAATACACAAAAACAGAGCGGTACTACACATTGTACGAAGAGTTTTATCTGTCGCTAATTAAAAACAAAGCCGAATTTGAACTCGCACAAGCCGGCACTGTTACTGACTTCCGAATTTTATCCTCGGCCTCTTCCTCTTCCGCACACATTTCACCTAACAAAATACTTTACTATTCCATTGGCGTAGTAGTCTGGGTATTCATTAGCTTTTTGTTCATCAGTATTGGTTATCTCTTCGATAACAAAATCACTTCTCAGCAGGAGCTCGAGCGGATTTCTTCGGCATTCGTACTTGGTTCTATTCCGTTCTACACCAACAAAGCGCTCAAATCTTCACGATTGGTTATTAACAACAACCTGAAATCTGAGATAAGTGAGGCCTTCCGCACAATCAGAACCAACCTGGAGTTTCTTAATGGTCACGGCAGCAAGACAATTATATCAATCACCAGTACCATAAGTGGTGAAGGTAAAACCTTTGTCGCTATAAACCTGGGCGGCATCATCAGCCTGCGTGGGCAAAAAGTGCTTCTTCTGGATCTGGATATGAGAAAACCACGCTTTCAGGATGTCTTTCCTGACACTCATACCGCAAAGGGCCTCAGCACTATTCTGATTAACAAACACAGCATTGAAGATTGCATCCAGGAGACATCCGTTCAAAATCTGCATTATATTGCCGCCGGACCGGTACCGCCAAATCCATCAGAACTAGTTCTTGGCGGTGCGTTCGAGAGTATTATCGAAAGAGTTTGCGAAATCTATGACACGATCATTATCGACACTCCACCGGTAGGTTTGGTGACCGATGGCATTCAGGCATTAAAAATAGCGACTCTTCCTATCTATGTCTTCCGGGCTGGTCATAGCAAGAAAACATTCCTGAAAAATGTGAACCGGCTTATCAAAGTGAACAAAATCAAAAACCTGTCGTTGATTTTGAATTCGGTCAAAAAAGCATCGGCAGACAGCTATGCCTATGGTAATAATTATTATGAAGACGAAAAGCCTTCAAACTGGAAGAAAATCAGGAAGTTCCTTCCAATCTAAATTTACACATGTTCAATATTTTCAAAAAACAAAATAGTACCGCCAGGTTGCCTTTCATTGTTGATGTGCATTCCCATCTGATCCCTTTTATAGACGATGGCGTCATCTCTGAAGAAGAATCTATATATATCCTGCACACCTTTCTAAAGCTGGGGTATAAGAAGGTAATTACCACGCCACACGTGAAGGGAGACCAGTATCCCAACACAGCAGCCGATATAGTATCCGGTGCCCTAGCGGTAAAGAAGCGTATAGAAAAAGAAAAACTTCCAATAATCTTTGAGGCTGCCGCCGAATATTTCCTCGATGACACACTCATGGCAATGTTGCAAAACAATGAGCCGCTGCTCACGTTCGGTGACAAATACCTCCTTTTCGAAACTTCCTTTCTCAACAAACCTGCTTTTCTTGAAGAAGCGATTTTCAAAATGAATATCAACGGATACAGGCCGGTCTTTGCACACCCCGAGCGGTATATCTATCTGCAAAGTGACCCAAAATCCATAGCGATGCTGAGGGACATGAATGTCAGGCTTCAGGTAAATTTATTATCGCTAAGTGGCTATTATTCCACGGCAGCCAGGAAGCTGGCCATGCGCCTTATTGAAGACGGGCTTGTCGATTTCATCGGCTCCGATTGCCACAATGCCTCACAGGCCAACGAAATCGTGCGGTCTCTGGCATCCCTGAACAAACGATCCATACGGCAATTACAGGTAAAAAACGAAAGCCTGCTTTAGTTTCTATGGTCAGGCCATGAACCTTTAATTTGATCTAACTCATTTTAGGATTTCGTTTTTTTTCCTTAACTATGCACATACCGTCATAAAAATTTAACTGTAGAAATGGGCGAGAGTTTCAAGAGACAGGACGAGTTAAATTCATTGATAAAAAACTTCGAACTCCAGCTGAAAAATCAGGTTCTCGAGTTTTATCACATCGACCAGTTCGAAGAAATCATATCACATTATCAGGAAACAGGCAATAATAAAATGGCGCTTAGAGCCTGCACTATTGCCATGGATCAATATCCATATTCCACCGGCCTCATGGCGCAACACGCTGAAATCCTGTCGAATCTGGAGCGCTACGACGAAAGCCACGCTATTCTTGATAAGGCCCTTGCTATGCAGCCCAACGACCCGGAATTGCTGGCCGTGAAAGGAAATGTATATTTAGTTCAGGGATTTTACGAGGACGCCATTAGTTACTTTGAATCCGCACTGCCCTTCAGCGATGACAAGGCTGATGTTTATTATCATATCGGACTGGCTTATCAGAATACTTTCAAATACTCCAAAGCTATCGAGTTTTACAAAAATGCCATTGAGCTTGACCTGAATCATGAAAATGCGCTTTATGAATTGGCGTATTGTCTGGATATAACGGATGAACTGGAGCACAGTATTTCCTATTACAAAAAGTTCATCGACGTTGACCCATATTCGCATTATGCGTGGTACAACATAGGAACGGTCTATCACAAGCTCGGGAAATTTGAAGATGCCATCCAGGCTTTTGAATACGCCACCCTCATCGACGACAACTTCGCATCAGCTTTTTTCAACCTGGGCAACACATACATGAGTATGGAAAAATACCCCCAGGCCATTGACTCCTATAAGAAAACACTCGACATCGAGGGAGCCAGCGCTGAAACATACTGTTGCCTTGCGGAAGCCTACGAAAATCTTCAGCACTTCGATCTGGCGGTGAAATATTACCAAAAAGCGGTGAAGCACGATTCCTTTTATTCAGAAGCTTGGTTTGGCGTTGGCAAGTGCCTGGCTGAACAAGGCAAATGGTATGAGGCAATTCATTTCCTAAACAGAGCCCTGAAACTTGATGTCGAAAACTCAGAGTATTGGAAAAAAGTAGCCGAAGCGGAATATCACGTCGGCAATCTGGTCTCCAGCCTGGACGCCTACGGAAGAAGCCAGCCTGCTCGACCCTGAAGATTGTGACATCTTCCTGGACTGGTCATTTATATATTATGAACAGGGTGAATACGAAAAGGCATTGAATGTTATCATACAGGCGCTGAACGAAATACCTGATTCCGCAGAGTTGTATTATAGAGCCACCGCTTACCTGTTGGCCATTGGCAAGTACAAGGAAGCCTATAATCACCTGGAAAATGCATTAATTTTGGATTTTGACAAACATATATCGCTCTTCGAATTCATCCCTAAACTTGAAACTCAGAAAGCGCTCTATAAAATAATCGATCAATTTAGACAAGACAATAAATGAACTATTTTTTGAATGACCTGCCACCAAGAACTGAGAAACCCAGGCAGATTGGTCTTACCATGGCCATGGATAAAGGACTTAGCATACGCGAAGTGGAGGATTTTCTGAGCGTAAGCGGAGACCATGTGGATATTGTGAAACTCGGATGGGGCACATCATTTGTTACCCCGAATCTCAAGGAAAAGCTTAAAGTATATAAAAAGGCCAATGTCCCCGTGTATTTCGGAGGTACTCTTTTCGAAGCATTTATTATCCGTGGGCAGTTTGACGATTATGTAAAGGTGCTGGAAAAATATGAACTTGAATACGCTGAAGTATCCGACGGCTCCATAGAACTGGATCATGAGATTAAATGCGATTTCATCAATAAGCTTGCGCAAAAAGTAACGGTACTTTCCGAAGTCGGCTCCAAGGATGTTGATAAAATCATCCCTCCCTACAAATGGATCGACCTGATGCAGAAGGAACTCGACGCCGGCGCCTATAAAGTAATAGGCGAGGCCAGGGAAAGCGGCAACGTCGGCCTTTTCCGCTCGACCGGAGAAGTGCGGTCTGGACTAGTAGAAGAAATACTTACTAAAATCCCCTATGAAAAAATCATCTGGGAGGCTCCATTAAAAGCCCAGCAGGTTTGGTTTATAAAATTATTGGGCAATAATGTGAATCTTGGAAATATCGCTCCTAACGAAGTGATTCCGCTTGAAACAATCCGCCTTGGATTAAGAGGAGATACCTTTCTTCATTTTTTACATAAATAGTCATCCTGTCATATAGATTTAAACAACCAATCATGAGAAATACCAAGGACTATGTCCTGCTTTATCTCAAAGGAGTAAGTATGGGTGGGGCGGACGTAATACCGGGCGTCTCCGGTGGAACCATCGCTTTTATCACGGGAATTTATCAGGAACTCCTCGAGAGCATCAAGTCGTTTGATAAAACTGCACTCAGCCTGCTATTTCGATTCGACCTAAAAGACCTATGGCGCCATGTGAATGGCAGTTTTCTGCTTGTGCTCTTTGCAGGGATCGGCACCAGCATTATTAGTTTGGCCAAACTCATTCATTACCTCATAAACAATGAACCAATCCCGCTATGGTCTTTCTTTTTTGGTCTCATCGTTATTTCTGCTCTTCAGGTGGCGCGGGAAATAAAGAAATGGAATTTTGCTGTAGTTTTTGCGGGCATTGCGGGCATTGTCGTGGCCTATTTTGTCACTTCAGCTACTCCGGCGACAACGCCTGACGGCTATTTCTTTATATTCTTTAGTGGAATGATCGCCATCTGCGCCATGATACTCCCTGGCATATCAGGTAGTTTTATATTGCTGATAATGGGTAAATACGAATATATCATCGGGGCAGTAAAAGATTTGAATGTGGTTGTTCTTTTGGTATTCGGTGCGGGATGCGTTACAGGACTTCTGGGTTTTTCACATATTGTTTCATGGTTTCTTCGCAAATACCACGATATCACGGTGGCCGTACTCGCAGGCTTCATGGTCGGTAGTCTGAATAAAATTTGGCCCTGGAAAGAGGTACTGGAAACGAGGCTTACAAGCAAAGGCGAAGTGGTGCCATTGGTAGAGCGGAATTTACTACCCAACGATTATATTCAAAAAGTTGGCGACCCGCACATGCTGCAGGCACTGCTCTTTTTTGGGATTGGAATACTGCTTATCATTCTCATTGAGAAAATTGCCAATGATTACGGAAAATGACCCTTCTGTGTTCAGGCAATTTGGCCTCATAGGATATCCGCTGAGCCATTCCTTTTCGAAAAAGTTTTTCAGTGAGAAGTTCATACGGGAAGAAATTACCAATTGCCGCTATGATGTTTTCGAAATTGATTCCATTCAGAAAGTAAATGGTGTCTTTACTATCCCTGGCCTGGTCGGGTTCAACGTCACCATTCCATATAAAACAGAGATCATGGCTTTTCTCCAACAGTTCGATGACAGTGCCAGAAAGGTCGGCGCCGTTAATGTCGTAAAAATCGAAAAGGATGGCTCACGGACTGGATACAACTCCGATTATTATGGATTCAGGACTTCACTGGAAAAGTGGGTGCCGCTAAAGCATGTAAGCGGAGCCCTGATTCTCGGCATAGGTGGTGCAGCTAAAGCGGTTTTAGCCGTGCTCGACGACCTGGGCATCTCTTATCTTAAAGTCAGCCGCGATAGTAACAAGGGAGATCTTACCTATGACGATCTGAAAAAAGAGTCGGAAATATTTGATGAATATCCATTGATTATCAATACCACCCCGCTGGGTATGTCGCCCAACATTGATTCTTTTCCAGACCTTAACTATCATGCGCTGGGAAGTAATCATTATCTGTACGATTTGATCTATAACCCACCAGAAACGGCATTCTTAAAAGCCGGATCAAAAAATGGTGCCCAAACCAAAAACGGCCATGAAATGCTGATCCTACAGGCAGAAAAATCCTGGGAAATCTGGAATTCCTAAATCATCTCCACATCGCGCAGGAAGCGATCGATCAACTCCCGCTCTTCGGACCGAAGCCCTTCTACCGAACCCGCTATTCGCTCAATGACATTGATAAACTTTTTTCGTAGCTCTGGCGTAAAATCCTTCTTGTTCATCTTAATAGCAAACATGGCAATCTTATACGATTGATCAATATTTGGCGAAACGCGCTCTTCCAAAATAGCAAACCTGTTTTTCGCAGACCAGGCGCTTTTTCCGAGTTCCGAGTCGATGATTTCGTTAAATGCCTTTTTCTCTTTTTCTTCTAGTTGTCCATCGGCAAGTGCAATAGAATATGCAAGCTCAGCCAATGCTTGCACCAGAATGATGTTCTCTGACATAGGTTTATACTTCTCCCCTTTAAATTAAAAAAGTACTCGTTGCGGTTTATAAAAACATTGTCAAAATATAAATAAATGCCAAAGCAATAACTATTAATTGGCTTATTTTTATGGATCAAATTCAAACCATGTCTTTTAAACTGACGAGCGAATACGTACCAACCGGCGATCAGCCAGGGGCCATCCGTCAATTAGTCGATGGACTCAACCAGGGTGAGCCCGCCCAGACACTTCTTGGAGTTACCGGTTCAGGAAAGACCTTTACCATGGCCAATGTCATCCAGCAAACCGGCCGCCCGACACTGGTTCTGAGTCACAATAAAACCCTCGCCGCGCAACTTTATGGAGAATTCAAGCAATTTTTCCCTGAGAATGCAGTCGAGTATTTCATCTCATATTACGATTACTACCAGCCGGAAGCGTATATACCCAGCTCGAATGTTTATATCGAAAAAGACCTTTCCATCAATGAAGAAATCGAAAAATTGCGCCTCAGCGCTACATCTTCACTGCTTTCCGGCAGGCGCGATGTCATCGTCATAGCTTCTGTTTCCTGCATTTACGGTATCGGTAACCCTGCCGAATTCGGCAAAAATATAATCAACCTCCAGGTTGGTGATACCATCCCCAGAAACAAACTCCTGTTCTCCTTTGTGGATATACTTTACTCTAGGTCAGAGGTGGATTTTAAGCGAGGTAATTTCCGCGTGAAAGGCGACACTGTGGACATTTATCCGGCGTATGCTGATTTTGCCTTCCGGATTATTTTCTGGGGCGATGAAATTGAGTCGCTTCAGATTATAAACCCCGATTCGGGCAAAAAGATTACCGAAGAAAAGATCGTCACCCTTTATCCGGCAAACCTTTTCGTGACGGGCAAGGATGTTATTGAGGTGGCCATAAAAGAAATCCAGGATGACCTGGTGCATCAAATCAGTTATTTCGAAGAAGAAAGGAGGTTTCTGGAAGCCAAGCGCATAAAAGAGCGAACAGAGTTTGACCTGGAAATGATCCGCGAATTGGGTTACTGTCCGGGGGTAGAAAACTACTCGCGCTATTTCGATCGGCGCAATCCCGGCAACCGGCCATTTTGCCTGATGGATTATTTCCCTGAAGATTATCTGCTTATCATTGACGAAAGTCATGTGACCATTCCGCAAGTCCGCGCTATGTGGGGTGGAGATCGCTCCAGAAAAGTAAACCTGGTGGATTATGGATTTCGCCTGCCGAGTGCCCTGGACAACCGCCCCCTGAAATTCAATGAATTTGAAGAAATTTTAAACCAGGTGGTATTCGTCAGCGCTACGCCAGGTGATTATGAACTCCGAAAATCAGAAGGTGTGGTCGTGGAGCAGATTATCCGGCCAACCGGTCTTTTGGATCCGGTGATCGATGTTCGGCCCAGCCTCAATCAAATCGACGACCTACTCGAGGAAATTGACGAACGCATAAAAGGCGGTGATCGGGTTCTCGTCACGACTTTAACAAAACGAATGGCTGAAGAGTTGACCAAATACCTTGAGCGCGCGGGCGTAAAATGCCGCTACATCCATTCCGAAGTTAAGACCCTGGATCGTGTGGAAATTCTGCGGGAACTGCGACTTGGGGTATTTGATGTGCTCGTCGGTGTAAACCTCCTCCGGGAAGGCTTGGATCTGCCGGAAGTCTCCCTTGTTGCTATCCTTGATGCTGATAAGGAAGGCTTCCTCCGAAATCAGCGATCGCTCGTGCAGACCATTGGCCGCGCTGCCCGCAATGTCAACGGCAAGGTAATTATGTATGCCGACAAGGTCACGGAATCCATGCAGGTGGCAATCGAAGAAACAAACAGGCGGCGCAAAATCCAGCTGGATTACAATCTGGCAAATGATATTACGCCACGAACTGTGATAAAATCGAGGGAGGAAATCATGGAGCAGACCAAAGTCGCCGACTCAAAAAAAACGACGAAGCGCTACTATGTGGAGCAGGAATTTCCAACAATAGCGGCCGACCCACTCATGGCCTATCTCGACAAAGACCAGTTGAAACACTTGCTCGATCAGACACGGAAAAAGATGGAACAAGCCGCGCGCGATCTTGATTTTATGGAAGCCGCACGCCTTCGCGACGAACTGTTTGAACTTGAAAAGAGGATGAAAAATTGAAGTTTTTCCATAACGGGTATTTCCCGCTATTAGTCCCGCGCTGCTTCCTCCCTGGATTTTTGGAGCTTTTTCTCCGCCGCGAAAGTCTCAGGCACTTCACTATAAAACAGGCCGGTCACATTTAAACCGCGCCTTTCTGCCGTTTCAATAAACCGGGCATATTCGCCATTCATGCTTACCAGTATGGGTGCAGATTTAATAAATAACCATATTCCAACCATCCAGATAATGAGTTTCAACCAGTTTTTCATTTCAGATAGTTTTAGTGATATCCGGGAAAACGATATAAAACATCAGATACGCCATGAGGAGTGTCAAAATCAAGTTGAATATCTGGCCGCAAGCGTAGAGGATCAGCGGCTTTCCTCCGGAGAATTGATGCCTGAGTTCCTTAAAATTAATCGAAAGTCCAATGCTCGCAAACGCGAGGCAAAACAGCCACGAGTGTAAATCTTTGACGTACCCGCTCACGATGCCCTGATCGATGAACGCCGAGGAAATATCTTCTGGTAATACTTCTGAGAGCACGGTAAAAAGCAACGAAGCGCCAATAAATCCCAGTACAAACTTTGGAAAACGCTTCCATATCTCGCCGATTCCCACGCTGGACTTTTTGGTATTTTCCACTTTGGCTGCCCAATACACTGCCACGCCGAAGGCGATAATTCCGATGAGGATATTCTGGATCATTTTAATGGTCGCCGCCACATTCAATGCTTTATCTCCCAAAACCGCACCGGCAGCTACTACAGCTCCGGTGGCATCGATAGTGCCGCCAATCCATGCGCCTCCGAGCACTTCCGGCATTCCTACGGCTTTGATAAAGGCAGGAAGTGCCACCATCATGATGGACGTGAAAACCATGGAAAGCCCAACGGCCATTGTCAGTTCTTCTTTTTTGGCATTACAGGCGGCGGCTGTGGCGATCGCTGCCGAAACACCGCACACCGACATGTCCGCGCTGATCGTGATGTTGAGTGATTTGCTGGAAATTTTAAGTACTTTCTGACCAAACCAGTAGGTGCCGATTAGCACGATAGGCGTCACCACCCAGGCCACAAATATCCCGGGCAGGCCGATAGCCATAATTTTTCCTAATAATAATTCAGACCCCAGCAGCACGAGGCCTGTCTTAATGAAATATTCTGGCAACAGACCGGGTTTTATCCATGACGGGGTTCCGACTGTATTGCTGATGATCAGGCCGAGGAGAATGGCCCAAAGCGCATAGCCCATACCGATATTTTTCATATCTGTCTGGGATTCCAGTAAAAATGCCAACAGGCCAATGACAAATACGCCAAGAAAACCGATTATGAATTTTAAGTATTTATGTCCCATGAAATAGGCCCCAATGCCAAAGAGACCCGACAGAATCAAGGCAAAAACCAGAAGATTAGGAAACAGGCTGAAGCCTCCTCTGGCTGACTTTTTCTGAAGGGCATTAAATTCCGAATCTGCCTTGTGCCACGCGAGCGCCGCTGATGCTGCCGCAAGATTCAGTGAATCATTCTGAAAAAGGGCCGCTCTTGCATTTTCCTCAAGGAAAAGTGCCTTGGTTTCCAGCTTATCCACTTGCAATCCGGCCTCGGCTACTATCTGGATTTTATCCGGCTCTACCGGCTTCTCCGGAATATAAAACGCGACCAGTGGATTATCACTCCAGGATTTTGGTCTGGCCGTCAATTTACTTATCGCTTTTCCGAAAGACGTTTTGGCTCCGGTCAATTGATCCAATTGCTCCTCCGCTTTAAACCCTGCGACGGTTTTAAAAGGCAGCTCAGATTGTTCCGCAAGGATTTGTCGGTTTTTATGAATGTCCGGTTCCATGACATTTCTCCCGATTATCAGGAAGAAAAATATGCCCAGTATCATATAAAACCACCCGTCCAGATGGCCCAGTAGTCTTCAGAGGTAAGTAGTGTCGATCGTTTCATGAGATTTCGTTACCTGTACTT
Source organism: Cyclobacteriaceae bacterium (assembly GCA_034523095.1). Lineage (GTDB taxonomy): Bacteria > Bacteroidota > Bacteroidia > Cytophagales > Cyclobacteriaceae > JAAUQL01. The sequence continues at coordinate 85,799 of JAXHKU010000036.1, forward strand.
CGCAGGTAAAAATAATATAAAAAGGATGTCCCGGGCCATACAATGGTTTTTAATTGGGGATTTGTAAATTTGCCCCGGAAATACACTGATTTAATGATTTATCCAATTGTAGCCTTTGGGCATGCGGTACTAAAAAAACCGGGCGAAGAAATCGTGAAAGGGGAAGTTGATGTGGAACAATTGGCTGCCGATATGTTCGAAACTATGTATAATGCCCAGGGCATTGGTCTGGCGGCACCTCAAATCGGCAAGAGCCTCCGCCTGTTTGTGGCGGATACCACGCCGCTTGAAGACGAAGAAATCGGCAACTGGAAACAGGTTTTCGTCAATCCTGAAATATTGGAAGAATCCGGAGAATTCTGGATTTATGAAGAAGGATGCCTTTCCATACCCGGCATACGGGAAGATATAGATCGCCGCGAGCGCCTGAGGATCAGGTATTATGATGAAAAATGGGAGCTGCATGAGGAGGAATTTGACGGTATGAAAGCGCGGATTATCCAGCATGAATATGATCACATCGAGGGAATCCTTTTCACCGACCATATTACTGCTTTTAAAAAACGATTGCTGAAAAGCAAGTTGATGAACATCAGCAAAGGGATTGTAAAAGTGGAATACCGCATGACATTCCCAACCAAAAAGTAATTCAGGAGGGGTAATGGGTAATGGCTAAAAGGTAATGGCGAATGGATTGCTTCACTTCTGATATCGTAAATCAATTCCGCTTTATTAATAAGCGGAACAATTATTCTTAAATCAATGCGTATTTCTATCGTTCAGACGGACCTGCACTGGCAGGACATCAGTGCCAACCTTGCGATGTTGGAGGAGAAAATATGGCATCTTCAAGACAAGACTGATCTTATTCTGCTTCCGGAAACGTTCAACACCGGGTTCACTATGGACGCAAAAACCTATGCCGAACCTGTGAATCTCCACACCTTCAAATGGATGCGCCAGATGGCTTCGCAAACCGGTGCCGTGATCTGCGGCAGCTATATCGTAAAAGATGAAGGAGCGTATTTCAATCGCCTGTACTGGGTGGAGCCGGAAGGAGATTATAGTTTTTATAATAAAAGACACCTGTTCCGGATGGGAGACGAACATGTCACCTACGCCCAGGGAAAAAATAAACTCATTCGCGATCGCCACGGATGGAATATTTTGCCATTGGTCTGCTACGACCTCCGGTTCCCCGTCTGGAGCCGGAATCGGTATAACGCAGCTCGCGGGCTTGATTATGATATCCTCATCTATGTGGCCAACTGGCCTGCTTCGCGCACAGAGGTTTGGGAAACACTGTTGAAAGCGCGCGCACTGGAAAATCAATGCTATTGCATCGGGGTAAACAGGACCGGGTCGGATGGCATGGGCATCGAATACGCCGGTCGCTCCATGGTTGTAAATTATAAAGGGCAACTATTAAACACAGTCTCCGGCGAGCAGTCTATCGAAACCATCACTCTAAACCTGCCTGAACTTCAAAAATTCCGTGATAGCTTTCCCGCCTACCTCGACGCCGATGAGTTTGAAATACCTATCTCCCTCCCCCCTACTTCCTTTACTTTTTACCCCCCCCCCCAGGTGATGGGAGCCTTTTAATTGCCAGACACGGTAAAAAAGCACTGGGGTTGGAGGTTTATAGAAAACCATCTCTATACCATTTACTTTAATATTTTTTTCCAAAACCCAGTACGATGCCTTATTGTATTTTTCACCTGGCACAATCGAGTGATTGTGGGTTTTTTTGTCTTTCTCCCATCAGTAGTTTACTGTCCAATAGCTGTCGATTTTAAAATTATTGATTGCAATATATTGTCCTTGAATGTGTATGTATGCTGTCCATATAATCCTACACAAGACTCCAAAGCAATGATATTATAGTTTGAAAGTAGCTCGTTTTGGAAAACTGTCAAAAAATTTATCCAAACTGTTACTCCACTTCACTGTTTCATCTAACACAAAAATAACCCCTTACCAAATCTCCTTCTGTCAATTCCTTTAACTTCTTACCTCTTATTCCAATGTCTCAACAAAATTTTCTTTACTGATTCCTATTATTCCATAATATATACTTCCTTTTTAATCCCGTAGAGAAGTGTTACATCACTATCATTGATGTCTCCTTTTAGAATGAAAGAATGTTTGCTTGCCCTCTGGGTCATTGTCAAAGAACAAAAATTAGTCGACTCTCTTTAAGTTTTAGAATTTGAAACTCAAAAGGTCCAATATCCATTGTATGAATCCTGTCTGTAATGGTGCAAATATTTTTTTAGGAGTCCGCTTTTAATCTCTGATTTATCTTTTTACCAGTCCAAAAGGAGCGTAAACATAATCTGCACAAGTCACAAAAGTCAGAGTGTCACCTGTGCCATCTCGCATAGAGTTGGAGAAATTCAAACGATAGTTTTGGCGTCAGCCCAATCCAACCTTCCACATAATTACCCACTTTCCTAAAATTAAAAAGTTGCCAATTTTTATTACGTTTGCTGTGTCCAATTGCTGAGCTGAACTTTCCGATTTTCTTGGTTCGTTTGAGGAATCAGTCCGCAAGCCTGTCCACAAAGCAAAAATTGTCAAACTCAATACTGTTAAATTTCTTTTGTCATTTGTGTCGTCCTTAAAATGCCCCATAACTTGGAAATAGGCGCTCATGCTATAAAAAGGTGATCAATTGGCGCTTATTAATACGATAGAGAAGGGCGTATCGAGTATGATTTGCCCGTTGACTACTACGCCTGTTTGGTTTGAATAATGGTCCATGACGCTTTGGCCATCTGCAAATGTACCGGTTGCAGGTATGGCTTTTTCACCTTTTTCCAAACCCAGTCCCACCAGCGCCTTGTCTGAGTGTCCGTTGCTTTCTAAGGTTCGGGAAAAATAATAAGGTATAGTGGAAATCATGCGGTGTCGGCCGGCGCCGACTGCAGGATGTGCGGCCCTGAAGCGGCCAAGTTTTTGCCAGTGCGTGAGCACCTGTTCAATTTCAAATCCTCCGCGTTGCTGGTTCTGATGTAATTCATCCCAGTTCATGAACGTACGCAAATTGGCATCACCAACCACACCGTCCACTGCCAGCGGGCGGCTGGTTTCGTCGCCGTAGTATATTTGGGCGATACCCGGAGAGAGCAGCAACTTGGAGCCTGCATCCATGGGGCTTTCGCGATTCTTATCGAATGGCCCGCCATCGTCGTGGGAGGCGAGGTAGTTGACCACTGATTTTCCAGTCAGCGCTGTGCTGAGTTGCTGGTCATATTTTGAAAATATCGCTTCAAAGTCATCCTTTGCATCTTCCTTAAACTCGAAATTGATCAGGCTGTGGAAACTGTTTTCAAAGAAATCGACTTCCCTGTCACCATAGTTATATAATCGTCCGCCGGAAATGCCATAACCATAAACCTCTCCCATCATGAAAAAGTCATTATTGTCTAGCGCCTTTTCCGGATTGGTTTCTTTCCAGAGTTTAAATGCCGCTACAGCCTCCCGGTACAAATCAGTCCATGCCGATGCCTCAGTATGTTTGGCCGTATCGACGCGAAAACCATCCACGCCATATTTCCTGATGTAATCCGTTAACCACTTTATGATATAATATTTCGGTGCGCGGGGATATCCGGTTCGCGAAAAAAAATCATCCAGCTCGCGTAACTCCTTCGCCAACCTGCCTTCTTTGCTCCATTTATCGAGTAGGAATTGTGGTAATTCCACAGATTCATTGCTTTCGGTTCGCACATCAGGCAGATTTTTTACCAGCGTGCAAGCAACGGTCGAGTTGCCATATCCTTGATAGGTGCACTGTGGCTCTGTGCGCACCCAGCTATCAGGCCATTGCGGATCTTCATCAGTCACGGGTCCGGTATGATTCAGGACCACATCCAGCACGATCCTAATCCCCCGGGAATGCGCGTCATCAACAAGCTGTCAAATCTGCCTCATTTCCAAAGTTTGGATCGAGGGCAGTCCAGTCCTTCGTCCAGTAGCCGTGATATCCATAGGTACTTCCGGTGCCTTCATCGACTATACCATGAATTTGCTCTACGACCGGGGTAAACCAGATTGCCGTGACGCCGAGATCTGTGAAATACCCATCCTCGATTTTTTTGGTGATGCCGGCGATGTCGCCGCCCTGGAATCCCCTCAATACCGCTGTTTCACCGGTACGGTCAAAGTTTACATCATTGGCAGGGTTGCCATTGTAAAACCGATCCGTGAGGAGGAAATAAATTGTGGCGTTTTCCCATAAGAATGGTGGCTTTATTGCTTCATTGTCTTGATTTGCTGGCTCATTGCGCAGACAGGACTGAAGAGTAGCAGAAGAGGTAATAGTAAAAAAATCCTTTTCATTTCAGTTGATATTATAGAACAATATTCAATGTAGCTTAGTCAAGTTAGGAAAGCGTAAGATAAAGGCAAAATGAGATTTTTGATTTATTTTTTAAATTTGTCAAAAAGAAAAAGAGTATGAATATCCATGCTGAAAAACTGGAAATAGTGAAAATGATCCTTGAAACTGATAATCCGAGTATATTAGAATCGATCAAAAAGATTTTCAGCAAGAACATCACCGATGATTTTTGGCAAACCTTATCCCTGGAGCAGAAAGAAGATATACTTCATGGTATGGAAGAACTTGAAAAAGGAGAAGTGGTCGACTATGAAGAATTTCTGAGAAAGCATAGATGATAAGAAAAGTTGTCATTTCAAAAAGAGCATCAAATCGATTAGAAATCCTGCTTAACACTGTTCCCCTACTCTTCCTGCTGAGGATCATTTCTCTGAAAATGCAACTCCGGTAAAATGATCTTCACCTCCTGCTCTGCCCCTTCTTTTAACCAGTAAATAATGAAGTTTACCTTCGCCCTGGTCAATTCGAAGTTTTTTGACTTCAACTCATCCAGCTGTTTCTGAAAGGTCTGGGAAAATTTTAGCACCGGTTTACCTGTTGCCGTAAGACAATCGTAACCGCTTATGACCAGCTCATCACCACTTGTTAATGAGCTAAGGAGCGGCTGCTTGTGAATGAAATAGTCCAGCCAGACATCCTTGAAGGTCAAGTGCATCACTAATTCATTTGGTGGCAGATGAATGTCAGGATCATGGATACGCTCCATATTTTCCACTGAAATAGTATCGAGAAAAGTTGAGTTCAAGTGAATGGTCAGCTTTTGTTTGGCGCGCGTCATGGCAACATACAACTGGCGCTTGCCTTCGTCTGTGCCCTGATTGTAATTATCGAGCATGATGAAAACATTGTCAAACTCTTTCCCTTTGGCTTTATGAATGGTGGAGACAATGATCGTTTCTCCATTGCCCGCGATAAAATCTTCCAGTCTGGATTCCCGGATAAATACTTCCAGGTCCGATTTAAATTTCCTCTTTGGATTAGTTGCTTCAAAATCCCGGATGATGTTTGCGCATATTTCCAATCTGGAACTACCACTAAATCTGGAAATCAAATCGCGTTTGGCATTTTCCCAGATATCGTCACTGATTGTGAAAACATCTTCCGTCATATTCAGGTGGCCCCAAAAATACCGGACTTCCAAAAGATTGAATAAGCTGAAGCCGTCGTTTGTCTGGATTAGTTTCGCATTTACACCGCTTTTCAAAAGGAGTCCTGCAACCTGCAATGCTTCCTCATTTGTCTTCGTAAGTACACAAGTTGTACCCGTGAGGTCAGAGTTTCGTATGTCGGTTACCAGTGGTGCAATGAGGTTGACCGTTTTGATGTCGAACTATTTTAATTCTTCCATTGTCGGTTTGCTTGGCAATGATTAGGAGTATCTTTTAGACGATGGCTAATCCGCTTTACAAAATGATTGGTGAACTCGACAAGGTTACTTTTGCTCCGGTAGTTTTCTACCAACTCATGTGTTATTGTCTGGGGAGTTCGGATAAACTGCTCCAAATATTTTGAGCTTGCTCCCCTGAATTCAAATATATTCTGGTCATCATCGCCGACAGCGATTACCCGCATATCGTCATTCTGCTCTATTAAGGCACGTATCAGGTTGTATTCGTCCTGGTTCATGTCCTGCGCCTCATCGATCACCAATACGGTTTTCGTTATCCGGCTCCTTTCTACTTCGCCATTCACGATTTTCTCAACCGTCTTTTTTAAAATCACATGTGACTTTTCCAAGCTTCCAACTTTTCCCAACAAATCGAAGCAATAGGAGTGAAATGTCTTTATCTCAATATAGTTGGCTGCGTTGCCAATCAGTTTAAGCAAGCGCTTTTTGAACTCGGTGGCTGCCGCCCTGGAAAAGGTGAGCATGAGCAGTTGTTCATGTTTTACATCTTCCAGTAAAAGCAAAGAGGCGAGCTTGTGAACCAGCACCCGTGTCTTTCCGCTCCCGGGCCCGGCAGCTACAACTATATATTTGGACTCATTTTCCTTAATAATTCTCAGTTGGGTTGGAGATAAATCTCCAAACAGTTGCCTGAATTTGCCGGGTGTAATCTTCATTTTGAGCTCATCGGCCTTGCTTCCCGGAAAATACTTACGCAGAAAAGAACTGTAGTTCAGCTGAAAGTAATCCTCCACAAACTGCAAGGCCTCCTTGTAGTCATCGATCATTTTCCTGGCATATTCGCCGACAATGTGTATTTGTTGCACCTTGTTTTCGTAAAACTGGTTCAGCTTTTCGTAGTCATCCTTGGTGTACCGCTTTTTATTGTCCTGTTCCAGGCGTTCAATGGTAAGACCGTTATACACTACCATGAAGCCCCCTTCAATTTTAATGGCCTCGATCCGCGATAGATAAAACAAGGCATCCTCGATATCGTCGATGCTGATGTGCAGCTTAAAGAGTTCCTGGGCGACTTCATACGCATCCTTCAACTCATGAACGGAAAACTCCACCAATACTTCTTCTTTATCTGCATCGCCTTTTGTAGCATTTAAATTACTTTTCGCGTAAAGCAACTCTACAATGAATCGCGCCAGTTCATGGCGTTTCTGCAGTTTTTCTTTAAGTAGATCATTGGGGTGCAGGCATACTACCCCTATGTAATTTCGTGCGTATTCCAGATTCTTGCGATTAATCCAATGCTTGATCGCCCAAAAGTTGATGATAGTCTTAATCCTGCCGGTGGTTACTTCCTCACACCCTTTTTCCTCTGCCTCCTCGTTTAGTTCCTTAATCTGAAAAGTCCTTTCCTGCTCATCAAATTTTGTCAACAGGTAGGATTCTATCCTGCGAAATGTTTCAACAATGTGGAGCGATCGGTTAAGGTTTTCTCCCTTTTTTATGTAGGCTGTAAGGTCTTTGGTGTCGGCCAGAATTTTCTCCTCACGCAGCAGGTTCACAATACCGATAACCTCCCCTTTCACTATTCCAAGGTGATCGCTAATATAGTCTACACGTGCTTCGGCTACTTCGTCGTTTGCATGCTTGTGGCTTTTGCTGGAGAAAAGTTTTTTGATTATTCGGATGCCTTTTTCTTTTTGCTTCTCGTCAAACCGTTCCGATGCGTTGATCTTGTCGATGGCTTCGCGGGCATTTTTCATGAGAATGCTATTGGCAAAAATCTTCGGCATGTTTTGTCCGCGTTTCAGGTAACCGGCCTCCTCCAGGGCGGCTATGGCGGTGGTTACCCTGGTTTCAATCTCCACTACATTCTCGTCCCACCCGGCCTTTCGCGCTATCTCAAGGGCCGAGTTTGAAACTTTTGAACGCAGGTTGGTAATCTCCTTTATCGCCTTCCATATCTGTTGAATTTCTTTAATGGAAAGTTTCGTTTGGTTCAGCAGGATAAAGTGCTTCACCAGGTCTTCTTCATTAAACAGCACGAAGCAATCGGCGCTGATCGTCTCATCACGACCTGCCCTGCCCGCTTCCTGTATATAGCTTTCAAGCGAATCGGAAATTTCGTAGTGGATCACCATGCCGACATCCTTTTTATCTACACCCATCCCAAAAGCCGATGTCGCCACCATAATGGGCACTTCACCACTCGATGAAGGTATTCTGGTTGGCAGATTTTTCCCTCGCTTCCATCTTGCCGTGGTAGGGTTTGGCAATGAGCCCATCTTTGGTCAAGCGCTCAGCGAGTAAATATGCCTTTCGGGTTCGTGAAACATAGATGATCGTCGGGCAATTTCTTTCCTCGATCAAGTCTCTGACTGCCTGGTACTTTTCCTCTTCCTCCCCTTTCTCAAAAACCTTGTATTGCAGATTAGTTCTTGAAGCCTTGGATGTAAATAATTCCAGCTCGAGCGACAACTTGTCCTTGAAATAATAGCGAATATCCTCAATGACTTTTTGCTTTGCTGTGGCCGTGAAGCACGATACCGGGATTCCATCCTGAAGATTTTTCTTCTCCTGAATCGACTTGATAAAATCTCCGATGTATAAATAGTCAACCCTGAAGTCCTGGCCCCAGGATGAAAAGCAGTGCGCCTCATCGATCACAAAACGGATAGTATTCCGTCCCAGGATCAATCGCTCGATGGATTTTGAACGCAAAGACTCCGGTGATATGTAAAGGATGGAGGCCGAGCCATCTTCCACGCGCTCAAATGATTTTGCCCGCTCAATAGGGTCGAGCAAGCCATTTATGGTTACCGCTTCAGTGATTCCGACTTTTTCGAGGTTGTCAACCTGGTCTTTCATCAACGATTGCAATGGTGAAATGACGACAGTCAAGCCCCTGGAATTTTCCCCACCCATCAATGCCGGTACCTGAAAGGTGATTGATTTACCTCCACCCGTTGGAAATACAGCGAGCAGCGATTTGTTGTCAACGGCCGCTTTCACAGCCTTCTCTTGTAGTGCATCCCCTGCATACGTTCTGTATGAATCAAAGCCGAAAAACCGCTTCAAACCCACATGGATGTCCAATGCCTTGTCGCAATAATTACAACCTGTTACACAAGGTTTATTGCGAAGGAGGAGCATGATCCTTTCTACTTCAGGATAATTTTTCAGTACCCATGGAGGAGTAATTGAATGAATTTTCCTGTGGTGAATGAACGAGTAGATAAGGGACAGACAGTACGACAGTTCGATCGGATGCCCGGAAATTATTTTGGTCAGATGGGCATGTGTACAAATTTCATTTCCAAACTTTTCCCAAATGAGGTTTTCGAGGTCTTCATTCTTACTCGTATAAGCGATGAAACGAAAAAAGGCCTGAAACTCCATTGTGTCTTTTAGCAGCAGATAGAAAACTTGCCGAAGTGCTTCGTCCACTTGCCTGAAAGCAGCTATTTCATCATGAAACAAATCTCTTGCTTTAATGGAATCATTTAAGGGGTTATTAACGTCGTCTGATTGCAGTTTGTCATCTTTTAGCAGGGCATGATACGGCTTGGTGGGAAAAAGCAAGGGAGAAAGGACCAGAGTATCAATACTATTGGCCGGATTTATTCCCGCTTCGCGGATGGCTGCAACTATGTACTTCAGGTCATGATTGAAAATATTGTGTCCGCAAATGAATTGGCTGCCGCGTATAAACTGGATAAAACCATTTATTGAAGCATTATGAAACAGACTTCCATCATCCTTGATAACTCCCAGGTCAAGAATCCTTCCACTATTTGGCTCTACTTCGGTGTCGATGAATGCAATAGAATTCATGTCATCAATGGGTCGCTAAGGGTATGGCATTCTCGCTGAAATAGCGACTTATTAAAAATTTATGCCAACATGATTAAAAGTGAAATTACACATAATCCACTGATCCACTTGCAAAAGGCTGAAAAAACATAGCGCCGGATAGTAAAGCCCCCTGCCTACCGTCATGGCTTATTAAAACCTTCAAAATTCCAGCAAACACAAAAACCGGCTTACAGCCGGCTTTCTATATTCATATTGGATTTTTTGCGGCTTTATCAGGCATTGGCTACTTCACTCTTCAACTTGCTGAGTGAGGCTTTGGCATCGCCAAACAACATCTTTGTCTTTTCGCCATAAAACAGCGGGTTTTCGATGCCGGCATATCCGGGATTCATGCTACGCTTGAGTACAATGACGGTTTTTGCCTTTTCGACTTCGAGAATTGGCATTCCATAAATAGGGCTGCCTGGATCTTCTTTAGCTGATGGATTTACCACGTCATTAGCGCCAATGACCAGCACCATGTCGGTGGAAGAAAATTGCTCATTGGCATCTTCCAACTCCAGTAGTTTCGGATAGGGAACATCCGCTTCTGCAAGCAGTACATTCATGTGCCCCGGCATCCTTCCGGCAACGGGATGTATCGCGTATAATACTTCCACACCTTCCGCCTCCAGCGATTTCTCCAAATCATGGCAGGCGTGCTGTGCCTGGGCTACTGCGAGCCCATAACCAGGCACAATGATTACTTTATTTGAATACTTCAATTGGATGGCTGTGTCTGCATGTGAAGCCTCTTTTGCAATTGCTTCGCGTCCACTTCCTTGTGATGTGCCTCCGCCGCCAAATCCACCGATGATCACATTGAGCAGGGATCTGTTCATGGCATTACACATCAATATGGACAGGATGGTTCCGGATGCACCGACAATAATTCCACCCACGATCATCACTTCATTTCCATAAATAAGACCGGCAACTGCCGCAGCTATACCTGAAAAAGAGTTGAGTAGGGAGATTACGACCGGCATATCGCCTCCTCCAATAGGCATTACGAAGGCGATGCCATATAAAGCTGAAAGTACCAGCAAAACCATAAATAAGGTATAATTCATCTCCGGCTGCGCCATAATAAATCCGCTGAGAGCGATGATGGCAATCAATAAGGTGATGTTTATTATTTGCGGTTTGGGAAGCACAATCGAATCACGGAAGAATCCATCCAGTTTGCCCCAGGCTACGATACTTCCTGTGAAGGTCACCGTACCGATAAACAGCGCAAAGAGAATAGTTAATACGCCAACGCTCATCATTGGAGCGCCTGCCGCCTGGAGATTATAAAATTCTACGGAGGCGATCAGCATGGAACAAGCGCCGCCGAGACCGTTGAACAGCGATACCATCTCGGGCATTGATGTCATCTTCACCCTTATTGCTGCTATGTAGCCTGCCACCCCACCGATGAGCAGGCCTCCTACGATCCACATGTAGTTGTTGGAGGCGTTTTCCATGGGGTAAAATATGGTAAGCAGGATGGCGATACCCATGCCCAAAGCTGCAATCTGGTTGCCATTTTTCGCTGTATCGGGGTGGCTGAGTTTCTTCAGGCCGATGATAAACAAAACGATACAGATGAGGTATAAAAAGTTTAAAACGGAGGTTTCCACGATCTCTGGGTTTTTAGTTATTTTTTCTTCTTCTTGAACATCTCCAACATCCGGTTGGTCACGGCAAAGCCTCCTATGACGTTCACATTTGCCAGGGCAATGCCTAGCATCCCCACAGTGAGTATAAGGTAGTCATCAGAATTGGCGTTCTTTATCAGGATAATGGCGCCGATAATGACCACGCCGCTCACCGCATTGGCGCCCGACATAAGCGGTGTATGAAGCACGGTGGGCACTTTTGAAATCACCTCCATGCCCAGGAACACGGCGAAGGTGAGGATATACATCATTTCGATGTTGTTGATGATAAAATCTATTATGGTATTCATAATATGTCAGGATTATTTTTTATAAAGTAATTGACCCTTCTGGGCAATGCAGCTCGATTTCAGGATTTCATTTTCCATGTTTAATTCAACAACACCCTTTTTCAGGAATATCTTGAGAAAATTGTGCACGTTCTTGCCAAATAGCTGGCTGGCGTGGTTAGGTACCTCAGCGGCGAGCTCTGAATTCCCAATGATGGTAACTCCATATTTCACCACTGTTTTTCCATCTTCTGTCAATTCGCAATTTCCACCTGTTGAAGACGCAATATCCACGATGACAGAACCCGGCTTCATTTCTTTAACCATTGCTTCCGTGATGAGCTTTGGAGCCGGTTTACCGCGGAGCTGGGCTGTCGTAATGATGACATCCGACTTCACGGCTTCTTCAAAGATCTTTTGGAGCTGGCGCTGCTTGTATTCTTCTGTTTGCTCCACGGCATATCCGCCGGCAGCTCTGTCGTCCTTAGCGCCTTCTACTTCTACAAATTTGGCTCCCAAACTTTCCACTTCTTCCTTCGCGGCCGCCCTTGTATCAAAAGCCTGCACCACCGATCCAAGCCTTTTGGCTGTTGCCACCGCCTGCAAACCAGCCACCCCCGCTCCCATCACCAATACCTTAGCTGGCGGAATGCTGCCCGCAGCAGTCGTGAGCATCGGGAAATATTTGGGAAGATGATACGCGGCATCTATTACGGCTTTGTAACCGGCTATCGACGCCATGGATGACAACACGTCCATAGCCTGAGCGATGGTAATCCTGGGGATCATGTCCATGCTGAACACGGTCAACTGGTGATTCGCGGCTTCTTCAACCTTTGCCGTGGAGAAATAGGGCTGGTAAGACGAGATAAGAATCGCGTCTTTTTTTAGTTGCTTTAAATCAGCCTTGTCCAGCGGAAGAATGGTTGGAAGAATATCGGCTGATTCAAGAACTTCCTTCCTTGACGTAAGCCTCACACCAACAGCTTCGTAGGCTTCATTGGTAAAAAGCGCCAATATTCCACAATCCTTTTCTGCGATAAGTTCATTGCCTTCGTCCTGGAGCTTTTTCGCCAGCTCAGGAACAATGGCCACGCGGTTATCTGATGTTTCCTTAATGATTCCGATTTTCATACGGATCAGTTTGAGTTATTGATGAAAAATAATTTTTATAGCAAAAATCCGGAGCGCAATTTAGCAGAATGCAACTACTAATTAAATTTTTTATGGGCATTAGTTAAGGATACGCTATATTACTCATCTTTCGAAGTCAAACACATAACATTAAATCATATGGATACCGCGCAAATTACCAGACCTACCCTGTTACTTGATAAGGAAAAATGCCGCAAAAACATCAGCCGTATGTCTTCCAAAGCCCGCCGTTTAAATCTTGGCTTCCGGCCACATTTCAAAACGCACCAGTCGGCGATGATCAGTGAGTGGCTAAGGGAGGAAAATATTACTACCTGCACGGTATCGTCTGTGAAAATGGCTCAATACTTTGCCAGCCATGGCTGGAGCGACATCCTGATCGCCTTCCCGGTCAACATCCGCGAAGCAGAAGCTATCGCCGAATTGGCGGGTCGCATTCAATTGCAATTATTGGTCTATGATGCTGAGGCGGTAAGGCTGCTGGCGAGCCGACTTCCGGCAAATGTGCAGGTGGGTATAAAAATAGAGATTGATCTAGGTAGCAAGCGATCGGGGATCGTTGTCGATGATCATGAAAAAATCAATGAATTGCTGCAAGAAATACGGATACAGGAGAATTTTTCATTTACCGGGTTTTATTCCCATCCGGGACATACCTATGGCGCACGCGGTAAAGAAACTGTGTTGAAGCTGTACAGGGAAATCATGTCTCAACTTCAACGACTTTGGGATCATTTCGGAAATACCCCGGGTTTTTACATCACCATTGGGGATACGCCGGGCTGCACGCTTGTTGAAGATTTTGGCCCTGTAGATGAAATCTCCCCGGGGAATTTTGTCTTTTACGATACCATGCAGGTAAATATCGGCACCTGTGATTATGACGACATTGCCGTTGTAGTGGCTTGTCCGGTTGTTGGGAAAAACGCAGATCGAAATGAGCTGCTGATCCATGGAGGCGCTGTACATTTTTCAAAAGAAATACTGGAGGATGCTGACGGTACTAAGCATTTTGGTAAGCTGGCAAACCCCGCGACCGATGGGTGGAGTGGTCTTATTCCTGGCGCTTACCTGAAGGCGATATCACAGGAACACGGCCTGATTCATTGTGCAGACGAATTTCTCAGGAAAACCAACATTGGCGATCTGGTATATATTTACCCGGCGCACTCATGCCTTGCGGCCGACCTGCTTAAAGCGTATTGTACTACTGATCAGACTATGATGAACGGCGTGGAGGGCTTCATGCCCTAAAACTTCACTTCCACCAGGGAACGCGCTTGTACACCTTTTAATTCCTGAAGTGTTTTTACACTTTTCAGGAATGGCTCCAGATTACCTAATCGTTTGGCGATGGCCTCTTCTTCGGAGGTGCCTGACAAAATCTCGATAATCTCATCAAATGGCGCCTTTTGAACCGGGTAAACACGAATCCGGTAATCATCTGCCACCCCGGCTACAGATGCCGCAATGGCTATTGCATCCTCCAAATTGCCGATAGCATCAACCATACCATTCTCCAGCGCCTCGTCTCCAGACCATAGTCTGCCGGCAGCCAATGGTTCAAATTGCGCCGGAGTCATCCCCCTGCCATCCGCAGCTTTGGCCACGAAGGACTCGTATCCGTGTTTCGTGCTTTTCTTCAGGTAATTCAACTCATACTCCGAAAGCGGCTCAGTCATGTTATACATGTCGGCGAAAAGCCCGGTGCTCACGTGATCCGTGGTAATCCCGAGTTTATTGCCAAGAAAATCTTTCAGATTGAAAAGCATGGCGAATAATCCTACCGAACCGGTAATGGTATTTTTTTGTGCCAGAATGGTGTCGCACGCCATGGCGAGATAGTACCCGCCTGAAGTGGCCTGATCGGACATGGACGCAATAACCGGTTTTTTCTCAGAAGCGAGTTTGAGTTCACGCCACAGCACATCGCTGGCAAGAGCGCCTCCACCCGGAGTGTTGATTCTGATCACGATGGCCTTGATGCTGCTTTCGTCGGCGGCAGTACGTATTTCTTTGGCAAACTTCACCGAACCAACAGACTGATTATCTCCTTTACCCGGGACGATAGTCCCCGTAGCCATGATCACCGCGATTTTGTTTTTGGAGGTATTTGACGTGCTGAATGATTTGCGGTATTTCTCATAGCCGACAAACACCAGGTCCTTTGCCGATTCCACACCAACTTTTTCGGCCAGTAAATCGAGAACTTCATCCCTGTATGCAAGTTGGTCGACTAACCCGTAGGTCACGGCATCCTGTTCCAGATTTACCAGAGATGAATCAGAAATGTTTTTTACATCATCAAATGCCAGGGAACGGCTATCGGCGACATTTTTCAAAATATTTCCATGGATTCTCGTCAACAATCCTGTGAATCTACCTTTGACCTCTTCACTCATATTCTTCCTTACGAATGGCTCATCGGCTCCTTTGTAGTCGCCTACCGAAATGGTGACCGGTTCGATTTCCAGCTTATCAAAAAGCCCTTTGAAATGTATGGTTTCGATATTCAAGCCGTTGAATTCCAGCATGGCAAAATCAGGGTTCATATATACTTTATCCGAAACCGACGCCAGGTAATAAGCCCCTTCGGTGTACATTTCAGCATAGCTGTAAATAAATTTTCCAGATTTCTTAAATTCATCCAGCGATGCCCTTATTTCATCGATGGAGGATATGCCCGCCATCATTACGGGAGTTTCCAAAAATATTCCCGCGATTTTCGGATCATCGGCAGCATGTTTTAGGGCGTCTTTCAGCTCCATAAGCCCTATCCCACCTTCCTGCATTCCGGCAAAAATGGGCAGTCCCTCGAAAGGATCTTCCACTTCGCGTTCCAGAATTTGTTTGTTCAATTTCAGGTGAAGAACGGTTTTTTCTTTAAGTTCCACCAATTTCTCTTCAGAGCCAGACGAGGCAATGATGATCAAAAGGAAAAACATGATAAACGTGAAAACAAAGAGGCCAACGATGGTGGCCAGGAGATTACGCAGGAACTTCATGAGCTTATAATTATAATTATCGCAATGATAGCAGTAGATGACTATTTAAAAAAGCATATTTATATTATTGAATGATTTACAGGATGAAAGGAATATTTCTATTGTTAGGAAGTAATCAGGGCGACAGTTTAAGGGTTTTTGAACGTGCTATTTATGAAATTTCGCAACAGGTCGGCCCGATTGTCAAGCGCCTCATCGGTTTACAAAACCAAGGCATGGGGTATTGAAAATCAGCCCGATTTTTTGAACCAGGTTCTTGAAGTTGAAAGTGATCTGTACCCCTTGGAAATTCTTGATTGTATCCTTGGCATAGAAGAGTCGCTGGGTCGAGTACGAGATATTAAATGGTCGTCGCGGGTTATCGATATCGATATACTGTATTATGGGTCTGAAATCGTTACCGAACCAAAACTGACGATTCCCCATCCGCAAATTCAGAATAGAAACTTTACCCTGGTACCTCTTTGCGAAATCGCCCCCGAATTCGTTCATCCCATTCTGGGAATAACCCAGAAGAGTGCTCCTGGAAAATACTTCTGATACATTGGACGTGGAGGTTGCCTTTTGAGTAATGCATTAAACGTTTGGGATTTTCTCCACTCTGGCGTCTCGCTTATACAGTTGAGCGCTCGTTAACCCATTCATGGAGTAGCTAAAAAAACCAATTTTATTTTTATGGATTAAATACATCATGGGGAAGAACGAATTGGTTACTTTTACGATTGACATATGAGGATCCTTCAGCCCTTTAAAATTACTTCTCAATTTGTTGGTGCGGGTGAAGCGGAGTGTAAAGGATAAAGTAGATTATGTCTTACAGATGGTGATATTATCCTCATCGAATTCGACCAAGTTCTTCAAACGTCTTGAGGATGGGATTTATGAATGAGGAATTGAAGTTGGCGGCACTTTTATCGAATATTTACCTTCTTCGATGACAACAAACTAACATCTGCTACATGGTTTCAGAAGAAACAGAGCCTTCGAAAAGAATTGAACAAGCTAAAAAACTAAGAAAGGATTATTACGATGATAAAGAATCCAAAAACCATAAACGTTTTTGACCAGAAGTATGGGGAGGCACCAAAGCGGAGCGAGTTTGAACGAAGATCTCAAGCCTTTATGGTTGCTGAATTGGTAAAGATAAGAAGAAAGCTCATCTTATTCAGCATCAATTAGGAAAACGAATGTAAAGGAACATACATCTCGAATGACGTGCATCGAGTGACATCCGCATTTCTACCTTACGCAAAATCATGAAACCGGATTAGGTGGAAAATTGAATATCGTGTTGAATTATAATCAACGGGAATAAGGTTGCTGGCCTGAGAATTTCTAAATGAACACTATATGTTGGCGTGTTCTATTGTTCTATTGTTTTTGGATAAAGTCATTTGGAAATTTGGTCCAGACCTTGTCATTCTTTGGAGTCGCGCCGTGAGCCTCTCGCTAGACGAATCAATTCGATCAAAATCACTTCTTTCCACAAAGAATCCATCTCTGTACTTTTATTCCCACGCGGGCAGTCGTAACTTAATGCCACATTCATAATCCACTTTTTAAACAGGCCTCATCATGAAAAACCTGCTCCTCCTCCACTGATCATTTTCGCTCTTTTTCCAGTGCACGCAGAAGAAAAAACCACCATCGACCTCTCTGGTGAATGGCAATTTCAAATCGACTCACTCGATGAGGGCGTGGCAAATCGCTGGTTCGCAACGAATCTGGAAGATAAAATCACACTCCCTGGCTCCATGACCACCAATGGAAAGGGTGATGAAATATCCCTGAAAACCCCATGGACTGGCGGCATTGTCGATTCCTCATGGTTTCATGCCGATAAATACGCGCGCTATCGCGAACCGGGAAATATAAAAATACCGTTCTGGCTCCAGCCCGTGAAATACTATGCGGGAGCAGCCTGGTATAATAAAACTGTCGAAATCCCAGCCTCCTGGACAGGTAAGTATATTTCACTGTTTCTGGAACGCTGTCACTGGGAAACAATGGTTTGGGTCGATGGTGTGGAAGTCGGGATGCAAAACAGCCTGGCCACTCCGCACAACTACAACCTTTCTTCATTACTGAGTCCGGGAAAGCACACTATTTCCATACGGGTCGATAATCGCATCAAGGAGGTCGATCCCGGTATCAACTCGCACAGCATCGCTGACCATACGCAATCTAACTGGAACGGCATCGTAGGCAAAATAGTCCTGGAAGCCAAACCGGCCATATACGTAGAAGATTTCCGCATTTTCCCCAATGTTGCCCGGGGAAAAGTGATGGTGAAAGGCACCATTGGAAACATCACAAACGATACTCCGGATGGGGAAATTACTATTTCCACTGTGTTGAATAAAGCGGGCGCTGATGCGCCAAAAACCCGCGTATTTGAGCCAATATCAGCCCTGAGCAATGGCAAGGAATTTACTTATGAATTTTCCATGGGCGACGAACTGGGTATTTGGGATGAATTTTACCCTAACACCTATACCATGCTTGTGAAACTTGAATCAACAACTGGTACCCATGAGGATTCGGTGCTTTTTGGCATGCGCAACATCGCGGTGGACAGCACCTGGTTTACTATAAACGACAGACCTATCTTTATCCGTGGCACCCTCGAATGCGCCATTTTTCCAAAGACAGGTTATCCGCCTACCGATGTCGATTCATGGAAACGCATCATGAATGTTGCCAAAGTTCATGGTCTCAACAGCCTGCGTTTTCACTCATGGTGCCCTCCTGAAGCCGCTTTCATCACTGCCGATGAGGTTGGTTTATATCTCCAGATTGAAAACAGCTCATGGGCCAACCAGTCAACAACCCTTGGTGATGGCAAGCCTATCGACCAATATGTGTATGACGAAAGCGAGCGAATTGTGAAAGCGTATGGCAACCATCCGTCATTCTGCCTGATGTCTTATGGCAATGAACCAGGTGGCATAAACCACGCTAATTACCTGGCCGATTTTGTGGAATACTGGAAAGCGAAAGATAGCCGGCGCCTATATACAGGTGGCGCCGGATGGCCGGCATTGCAAGAAAACCAGTATCAGAATACGCCCGAACCCCGCATCCAGGCCTGGGGTGCCGGCCTCGCCAGCAGTATCAATAGCATGCCTCCCACTACCGATTTCGATTGGTCAGAAATATTGACACATTATCAAGGGCCCGTAGTGAGTCATGAAATCGGTCAGTGGTGTGTGTATCCCAATTTCAAAGAAATAAACAAATATGACGGGGTGCTGAAAGCCAAAAACTTCGAGATTTTTCAGGAATCATTAATTGAAAACGGCATGGGTAACCTGGCCGACAGCTTCCTCCTCGCTTCAGGGAAACTGCAGACTTTATGTTATAAAGCCGACATCGAAGCTGCGCTGCGCACACCGGGTATGGCTGGTTTCCAGTTGCTCGATCTGCACGATTTCCCCGGTCAGGGTACAGCGCTTGTCGGCGTGCTTGATCCCTTCTGGGAAGAAAAGGGATACGTGACACCGCAAGAGTATAGCCGGTTTTGCAACAGTACCGTTCCGCTGGCGCGAATGAAAAAGCGCGTATTCACCAGCGATGAAGAATTTACTGCAACACTGGAAGTCGCTCATTTCGGCCCGGAGGTTTTACCTGATGCTTCTTCCGGCTGGTGGATCACCGACCAAAAAGGAGACACCCTGTTTGACGGCAAATTCGATGAAATTACTATTCCGCAAGGAAACGGTATACATCTCGGAACTGTGGGACTTACTCTTAAAAATTTCCCTGGAGCGGCCCAACTTACCTTGCATGCCTATGTGAATGACTTTGTGAATGACTGGGATTTCTGGGTATTTCCTGAAACGCTGGAACAGGTGGAAGGTGTAATGATGGTTAGTTCAATAACTGATGATGTCCTGAAAAAACTTGCTGAGGGGGGTCTCGTTTTATGGAGCATACCGGAAAGCGCCAAAAGTCCATACCTGAATGACGGTGTTGGATTTTCAAGCATTTTCTGGAACACGGCCTGGACAGGGGGGCAATTACCCAATAGCCTGGGAATCCTGTGCGACCCGGCTCATGCAGCCTTCCATTACTTTCCTACGCAATACCATTCCAATTGGCAATGGTGGGATGCCATGAGCCACTCCAACGGCATCAGGCTTGATGGGTTTTCGTCAAAGATCTGAAGCCCGTAGTACGCGTCATTGACGACTGGTTTACCAACCGGCCGGAGGCGCTTTTAGTTGAGGCCAGGGTTGGGAAAGGAAAGATAATGATCAGTGGGATAGACTTCATGAAAAACATGGATCAACGGCCGGAAGCAAGGCAGTTGCTCTACAGTCTGAAGAAATATATGGCGGGCGATAAACTCAATAAGAGTGCTGAGCTAAATGCAGAGGATCTTGTGGAATTGGTGAAATAATCCGGAATGTACTTCCGTTCTATTCATTCGCTGGAACTAAGCTCACCCTTTTCAATATGGTTTGCGGTCTTACCTTTGGAAGACTACAAACAGCAGAGGGGAACCCGACTATTGATGTTTAATTTATTATAACCACTCAGATCGCATGATTCCATACTTAAGATTTACAATAGGAGTAATAGTGCTCATCAACCTGCTAAGTAGATTTGTTTCTAACGGAAATAGCATCTATAACCTTGATGTATTTACAGATGGTGCTACAGTGCTTATAACATTTTTACATTTCTTCTGTCTTGTTCTCTTGAGGGACTACAGGAACTCAAGAAAGGAATTAATTCAAGCAAAGTATTTCAAAGCTTTTGGACTACTTCTCGAAGTCCTGCTTCTCTTCTTACTGGAATATATATACTGTCGATTTCGGACGCACACTTAAGTTCATGGAAATCAATTATCACTGTATTCCAGGTGGCTGGGCTTCTCGTTTTAATTGCCGTTGATATCAAAAAGCTTCTTGTTTGGTGACACCGCTGTTCGACATTTGCAACGTAGTACCGCCCGCTATTAGAACCCTTCAAGTCCCTCATTAGTCTTAGCAACCGCCGATGACGTGTTTTATTAAATGCAAATAATACAATATAAATGGCAGGTGTCACCGGACACCGTTCAGGGGTCTGTGTGGATTTTGCGAAATCATTACAAATAGCTGACAGATCCCGGCACAGGGCTGAGAATTCTGACCTCCTGTTTTCCTCGGTGGGTGTCCCGGACGCCTCTAGGATTAAATAATCATCGATTTCTGAGAAATAATTTTCATAGATTGAATTCTCAGGGCCTTAAATGAAATATTCAGGTGTCCCCAGCGAGGAAAACGGGAAAAAGCTGACAGATTCCGGCACAGGGCTGAGAGTTCTGACCTTTTTGCATACACGTCATCCTTAATTTGTGCGTTTTTGCATATATATCCTGTCTCGCTAAAACTATCTCGTCCCCATTTACTCCAAATTAACACTTCACTGCCCTTCCGGCGTGGGTGTGGATTTTTCTTAAAAATTCATCGGTCTGTTCAAAGATGCCTTCATCGAAGTACCGGGCATACTTTGCATTTCCTTCGCCCAGGTAGTGGTCCCTTCCTTGGTCTTAGGTCTGGCTAAAACTTCCTTGTACCCATTTATTCCCAATTATCTCTCCTCTGATCGTAGTTCTAAGCAAAAGCGGTCCTACGACCTAAAACCTAATCAGGGCGTCCGCCCGGTGCTGGAAAAACGGTATCGTTTGCCAAATAGCAGGAACCCTGAGGCTCAAAAATATATAACTCACTCGGCGAAGCCGAGACGACTAAGTCAGGGGGAAAACGCTAACCGTGGTCTTAACGTATCTTCCTGCTTTCCATTTTATGGTTGACAGCCTATCCTTCGGAAGAATATAAACGGCTGATGACTTTATATTTCAATGTCTGAATATTCCAAAAACAGGGTATCGAGTGCCAATCTGAAACTGGGCTGGTTTTTTTGAACAGGATAAAAGTAGAGAACTTTAAACTTAGCGGTATGAAAATGAGCAAATTTAATAGGGTGAACAGGACTCCATCTCGGCTCAGTTCCCGCTTTTTTTCTCGTCCATTTTCCATCACGCCTCCTCCTCAACTCTCCTCAAATTCCTATTCCCCGCCCCCTTATTTACTATCT
>JAXHKU010000037.1:0-108616 GCA_034523095.1 Cyclobacteriaceae bacterium
CATGAACAACATCGATATCTTTTCTGGCCAATAAATCCCTGAAATCCCCATAGGTAGCGCAATCTGTATTTTGATATTTTTCATCAACTACCTTTTTAGTATTCATCATGCGCTCTTTGTCCACATCACAAACTGCCAGGACGCGCACATTTTCCATGGCCAGATAAGGTGGCAGGTTCCAGTCAATGCAATGGCTGCCGGTGCCGATCATGCCAATCGTGATTTGTTTTGATGGAAAAACACAGGATTTCATGATGAATGGCGCTGCGACAAGACCCGCAGCGACGCCTGAACTGGTTCGGAGGAATTGTCTTCTGTTTAAGTTTTTCATGATCGGGTTTTGAATGTTAAAAAAGTGGGTAAGTCATCAAACTTACCCAACTTTTAAGGTTTGTTGTTTATCAACGGACTAATTTGTTTCTACTATTCTATGGCTTCAGTCGGGCGAGGGCGTATTTTGCGGCTTCACCCAGTTCCGGGTCATCGACCAGTTTTTCGAGTTCGGGCAGAGATTTTTCAGATCCCATCCAGCTCAGCTCACGGCACATATATTTCTTACTTTCTGCTGATGCAGGTGAATTGAGGTAAGCCAGTATTTTATCCTCATACATACCATAGGATTCTGCCGTGCCATCGCTATTCCTGATCATCATCGTGAAATCCTCAAGATATTTTGTGCTTTTACCAACTTCGTAAGTAGCCGTTTTTTCCAGTACCTGATCAACGGTCAGCGGTTTATAATCCGGCCATTCGTGGGTACTTACTGCATTCGGAAAGTCGATCGGAGCAGCTTGCGAGACTACACCTGTAGCAGCCCATTCTGCACCCCGCTGAAGGATGGTGATGAAACCAACGCATTGAAGCGGAGTCAGATCAGCGGCAGATGCATTGATGCCGAGGGTGGTATGAAACACACGCCCTTTCCCGTAGTTTATCGTCGCCATGACCGGGAGATGAGCGCCGTCGCCGCCGTGCAATGTATCGGCCCATGCAGTGGCAATTACCTCGGTCTGTCCGGTGATCATCGCGGTATTGAAGGAGAGATAATCTGTTGAATGCATCCAATTCGCTTGTAAACCCGCAGTTATCGGATGGTCATTTTTCAGATTTCTAACGGAATATTCATAGGCATCGGAAGACTTCACAAGTCCGGCGCCTGCTGGCGTTCCGGCAATTTCAGTCATTTCCACCCAGTCTCCAAAAGCAACTGCAGATGCGCCGACCAGCACCGAAGCTCCGCCATTTTTCACATATTCCGCGAAAGCGGCCTTTGCCTCGTCATTCCAATCGCCTTTGGCTACATCGACTACGACAACGTCGTATTTCTTGAAATTCGAAGGGTTATTGCTGCTAACTTTTGCGCTGAACAAACCGGAGTTTTCCAGGATCGTGCCTATGCCGACACCTACTTCCTCGCTATCGGCGACAACAAGCGCCTGGAGTTTCGTGGAATCTTCACAGCGTGTGAATGTGGCTATGACAGCCGCAACCAGTATGAACTGAACTGTTGATTTAAAAATGTTTATTTTCTTCATGACTCTGCTTCTTAGCTGTTTATGTCTAGTTTCCATTCACCCCGATATGGCCGCATCAGCAACCTGTTGGCGTATTCATTGTTGGTAAAAATCTCCTTTTCGGGATCCCAGGCCAGCTTTTTGCCGGTCAGCATGGCGATTTCACCTAAGTGGCCAACACTGATAGAACGGAGGGCAGTTTCGGCAGGGGTGATTGTTTCCTTGCGGGAACGAATGCAATCCAGGAAGTTCTGCTGATGATCGGTACTCTTGTATAATTGGGTTTCTTCAGGACCGATCACCTCTTCCAGTATTTTGGGTTCGCTGGCGCGTATCACATCGCCGCGGTCAACATGGATCCATCCTTTATCTCCATACCACGCCGTGCCCATGCCATGAACCAGTCTGCTGCTGTTTGCCACGCGCATGGTGACTCCGGTAGCATATTCGCAGGTGAAATCATACTCCACGGGTACATCAAAAATTCCTTCTCGTGGATACACGCCTTCACCCTGCACAGAAATTGGTCCTGTGCGGTCATAGCCAAGTCCCCAATGGGCAATGTCGATATGATGTCCTGCCCAGTCGGTGAGTTGGCCGCCGGAATAATCCAGAATCCATCGCCAGTCCCAGTGCGATACTCCTCTGTAAGGAACCGCTGGGGCAGGGCCGAGCCACATCTCCCAATCTAAGCTTGCAGGTAATTCCATGATCGGCGGTGTGCCTATGGGTTTGCGACCATTTGGCAGGCCGACTTCCACGCGGGTGATCTTACCGACACGGCCATTAATGACCAGTTCGGCGCCTCTGCGAAAATTCTCCAAAGATCGCTGCCAACTGCCTGTTTGCCAGATCACGTTGTTTTTTTCTACGGCATTGACAATCGCCCTGCTTTCTTTAATGGATCGGGACAATGGCTTTTCCCCATAAATATCAATCCCTTTATTGGCGGCAGCGGTGGCAATAAGCGCATGCCAATGATCTGGCACTGCTATGGTGACTGCGTCAAGTTTTTCCTTCTCCAAAAATTCTCTGTAATCGGCATAACTGCGGCAGTCATTATTCTTATAGATTCCATTAACCATGGAAACGGCTTTGTCGCGGTGTATGCTGTCCACATCACAAATCGATACATACTGGACTTCCTTTTTCGCAAGGAAATCACGTGAATTCCAGGTGCCCTGTGAGCCCAGGCCAATGCCTCCCAGCACGATCCTGTTGCTCGGAGCAACGGCTCCATTCTTACCCAGCGCAGAGCCCGGAATAATATACGGAACAGCAAAAATACCCAGCGTAGAGCCAACGGCCTTTTTGATAAACTGTCTTCTGTTGTTTTTCATTTTTCGGTAAATTATAAGTTAGCTTACTGCTGATCCTGGTACGGGTACTTCGAAAGTCATATCCAGATTGCCTAAGACGTATTCTGTCGGGCCCATGCGCATATCTGATTTCATCATTTCTTCCCAGGTAACTTTCTTCCCGGTGTATGCCGCTGTGCGGCCCATGATACCCGTGAGCGTAGAAAGTGCGCAGGGTTCTGCATCGTTGATGAGGGTGTTGTTGCGGATGGCTGTTACCCAATTCACATGTTCCTGAATGTATGGGGTGAGCGCGACCTTTCCGGTAGATTCACCTTTTTCGTTCTTCGGATAGTCATATTCCCAGATTACTTTTCCGCTCAGATCATAAATTTTATGCGGATCGGAATCCGAAAGTCTAATCATGCCTTTGGTTCCGACGATTACTTCACCTACACCATTGGCACAATCATCGATCTGCCGGCACATACTGTGCATGCTCAATCCGCCTTCGTAGCTGAAGTCTATGCTGAAATTATCAAATTGGTCGCCTGTCCTTCTGCGTTGCCGGCTGCCAAATCCAACAGCGAAAACCGGGTATTTTCCAGCAAACCAGTTGATCACGTCGATATTGTGTACGTGCTGTTCCACGATGTGGTCGCCGCTGAGCCAGCTATAATTGTTCCAGTTGCGCAGCATATATTCCATATCATTTTGTCCTGCTTCGCGCTCTTTGAACCACACATGGGCCTGGTTCCAGTACGCTTTAGCGGCCAGTACTTGTCCGATAGCGCCATTGGCAACCTGGGCATAGGATTCCACATAA
The DNA here is from genome assembly GCA_034523095.1 of Cyclobacteriaceae bacterium. Taxonomy (GTDB): domain Bacteria; phylum Bacteroidota; class Bacteroidia; order Cytophagales; family Cyclobacteriaceae; genus JAAUQL01. Next base: position 3,639 of record JAXHKU010000037.1, read on the forward strand.
TCGCGCTGATGACGGCGCTGCGTACCGCAAATCACCTTTAATCCAAAGGCTTCCGCTTTCTTGCTGGAGGTGAGAATTTTCCGCACGCCTACCGGATCCACGGCTATAGGTTTTTCCATGAAGACATGCTTTTTGGCTTTTACGCATGCCTCAAAATGATCAGGGCGGAAATGCGGAGGTGTGGCAAGCAATACTACGTCCAGATCGCTGTCGATGAGTTTTTGATAAGCGTCGAATCCTACAAAGCACATGTTGTCTGCCACTTCTACTTTTTTCTCTTTCAGCTTGGCGCGACAATCATCCAGTTGATCCTGGAATACATCGGCAAGCGCAACGATTTCCAGTCCGTTGCCGGCTGCCAGAAAATTGAGCGCTGCACCTGTGCCGCGGTTACCGCAGCCCACCAGACCTGCCCTTAATTTTTTACCATCGGGTGCCTTATCGAGCATTTCGGGGAGACCGAGTTCAGCATTGCTGAGCTTTTTTTCTCCGCAGGCTGACAGGATAGCTCCGGTAGCCAGAGCGCCTACTGTTCCTGCCTTCACCGCTGAGGTGAGGAAGTTTCTTCTGTTCAGGCCTTTACTTTTCGTGTTTTCCATGTTTATGAGTATTTAAAGTTATTTTTCTGATTCACACACTACGCGGAACCCGACGTTTTTAGAATCGGAATACCACCAGATGCTCTTGGGCATTTGAGGATCTGTGACAAGCCATTTTTCTGTTTGGGTCTTGTCGCGATTGGCGGAGCGAAGTTCTATGGCATCGCTGTCAAAAGCGCCGCCGCGGATCACGTATTCTTCACCACTTTCCGGACCGGTAGGATCGGACACTTCTCCACCATATTGGTTATAGGTATCATCTGAATAATAATCAGCAATGAATTCCCAGACGTTGCCCGACATATTCAGCAGACCGAAAGGATTTTCCTTAACGAAGGAAGGCTCCTGGGTTTTCATCAATGAATTATTGGCATATACCGCGTATTCGCTGATCAAATCTGTTTTAGCCCCAAGGATGGATTTCATGAAGCCCTGGTTTGTATAGTCCTTCGGTGAGCCGTCAAAGAAGTACGGTGTGTCTTTTCCTCCACGGCATGCGTATTCCCATTCGGCTTCGGTTGGCAAGCGGTATTTCTTACCTGTTTTCTTCGATAGCCACTGACAATAAACTTCAGCAGCATGATGGCTCATGGTGATGGCTGGCCGCGATCCTTTGCCCCAGCCCTGGTCGGGCGCGCCCCATGGTGCGGTCGGACCGGTGATGGCATCCACGTTTTCGGGTGTTACATTTTTGGTGTCGCTGGCATGTCCCTGGCTGTTGGTTTCAGCAAAAAAGGCAAGAAACTCATCCCATGAAACCTCGGCTTTTCCCATCCAGAATTGCGACACGCTCACCTTTACCTGAGGCGCTTCATTGGTGCTATGTGCAAATTCCTCAGCAGTGCTGCCTGCTGAGAAAGTACCAGAGGGTATGGCTACCATTTCGAAGCTAACGCTGGTGCCGGGTATCTTTTCAGTAAAATTCACAAATTCAGTAACACTCGTAGCTTCAGTAAATAGTTCCTTTGATTCAGTAACATCCACACCAAAATTGGTATTGTGTGCATGAATGTTGTTTTCATCGAAATGCCCCACAGTTATATGGCAATTGAGGCATGTGATGGTTGTAAGGTTGTTTTGATAGTGAAGGTGAGCATCACCGCCATTATCAGACAGGGTTGACGGGAACAGGTTGCTGTGGCATTTCTGGCAACTATTCATATATGTGAAGTCGATGGCGATCTCAGGGTCAGATTTTGCCTGCCAGTTTATTTTATCTGTATCCTTGAAGACCATACCATAAACGTCTTTGCTTCCGTGCTTGATTTTGGCCCAAAAATGTCCTTCGCCATGAGGAGGAAGATGACATTCGACACAATGAACAACTATGCCCGATTTGTTATCGAAGTGGGTGGAAAGTTTCCAGGCAGCATCTGTTTCTGTGTGCACATGGCACGACTGACAGTATTCGTCGGAAGAGGTATATTCAACACCGGCATTTATTGCAGCGACAAATAAATAGCAGACAATGGCACCGAGTATGATGAACTTCCAGGCGTTTTTTCCCTGGGCGGAGGTTTTTTTCTCCTTGTCTTTTGAGCGTTTAAACGGGTTTTTCATTCTGGAAAAGTCTAAATGTTATTCCTTGTATTATGGAATACTAAATATAATCACCAATATACTATCCATGGCTTACGGGGCATTTATCAGTTACTTACAACCTGATTAGGCATGGGTTATTGGAGGGTTAAATTATTCCATAAGTCATTGAAAAGCAAAAAATTAAGATTTTTTAATTTTTTTTCATCAGGACTGTTTTATTCCTAAATTATTACCGGAAAAGATAGCTTTGTGAGGATGAAAAAGTGATTGTCGGGCAAATGTCGGGTAAACATCTTCATATTTAATTCACCCGTGTTTGCCTGCGCCGTATCATTGTCTGACAAACAAACATTACCAACATGAAACAGCCCGAATTAGGACGCAAGATCATCGAACTGAGAAAAGATAAAGGCCTGACTCAGGAAGAACTCGTGGATAAATGCAACATCAGTGTGCGCACTCTCCAGAGAATTGAAGCCGGCGAAGTGATGCCTCGTGATTTTACAATTAAGGCGATTCTGGCTGCGCTTGATTATGACCTGAGTATCATTGCGCGCAATGATTCGGGAATGCCTCAGCGAGTTTCTGAGTTTTTTAAAGAGCTGTTCTATATCGATATTGATACAGAGCGACCGGCAGATTACCTCATTAACCAGTTGAATGTGGCATGGATATTTGGCCTATTATATTTTATACTTGGATTCGCAGAAGCTGCCGCCGATTACTTTTTTTACTACAAGCAGGAAATGATTTTCAACCCCACGATCTATGGCATCCTAAAAGTGCTAATACTGATTTCCTTATTCTTTTTTCAGCGAGGTTTCATCCTTGTGGGATACGTGTATCAGAATTATTTGCTGAAGATCACATCCTACATTATCATGTTTGCCGTCACTTTATCCGTTGGTCATGACCTGATAAGTGTATTTTATAAACCGCTTGCAGTAGAGTTCATTTTGGGGGCAGAGTCGCTTATGTTTGGCGGCATCCTCATCATATTTGGCGTTTCACTGTTAAGGCTCCGTAAGCCAGTCGGTGAAGTCGCCTTTTTTGCCGGGGTCTTTGAAATATTGGCAGGGGCATGTTTTGCTCTAATCATCACGGCGATCGTTGGTGGGATTCTACTGATTCCGGCCGAACTTTTTGAAATTGTGGTGTTATATAAAGTAGCAGAAATTTTAAAGGGCCATAAGCCGGTTTTGTTGTGATACGGTGTACCAATGCTTATTTAGTGTAAATGGGCTCCTAGCGTACCAAACAATCCGACATGAAAATTTTTTACACAGGAACCAAAGAAAATAGGGGCTCGCTAGAATTAAATAATCACGGCATCTCTATCCTTTTATCCATAATATATTTTAACCGCAGCTCCAGCGCCCGCTGACAAACAGGACATGGATCATTCGGAGTATTTTGATTTCATATTGCAATCCATGACAGGGCTATAAATCCCTTTCGATACATATCCACCACCTCTCGAACATACCGATCTTACCCTTTAATTCATCTATACGAGGAGTAGGTATTGGAATTCCTTCTGGATTAAATCCTTCCATTTGCGATCGAAATCCACGTTGGTGGTAATGTTGAGTTCCCTGGCTCCACCTGCAAATTATAAAAGTCAGAAGTCGCCATTTCGGACTCGTAGTATTCGTCGGCCAGGCCGCCAAATCCATGGCCAAATTCATGGATGCTGACCTTGGGCGATAGTTCATTATCGGAAGTGCATCCGGTATACAAATTGTAAAAACCTCCACCACCTAGCGTTTTGAGTTTATCAGAACAAAGATCTGTTGGTCGTAGGAAACATTTGCCGCTAATCACAATGCTTTTATAATCGGTAGTGGTGAGATATCGTGAAACATCAAAAGTATAATAGCTTGTGCTAAGCGGGGTATTGCTATACACATGTTCGCCGGGAATATCGGTACCGGATTGCTGCGACACTGATTCAACAGCATAAATATTATAAGGTTCTTATATTTATTATAAGGCGGTTTGTCGGTGATATAACTCTACGCGGCGCTAGCCCGGAATTTTTTCATTTCTTTGGCCTCGTATCCCTCTGCTATCACAGCAATATCGAGGCTTTCCGAAGGCGCGCCTTTACCTGCGAACTTCTTTGTTTTGCATGATTTGGTTTGCTCTTTCAGGATAAAGTAATCGGTGGGATCAATGTCCTTTTTGAAAATATTCTCAAATTTTCCGGTTGCTATTCGTCTTCTCAATTCCGGATTTTGTCTAAGCTGACCCGTAATCCGGTTGGTGATTTGCTTTCTCTGTGGCTTTCGCTTCTCAGGCTACCAACCTTTTTCTAAGATTATTTGATATAGCGTCTACCCGGTATCTGAATTTCCTATGATGATCATAGATTTTCCCGGCCCACCTCATGGTTCTTCCTTCTTTCCTTGAAAACCATGGTTGTGTTTGCATTCCCACCTAATTCAAGTCTATACGAGGGTTTTTGGGTTAAATATGTTTCGAAATTTCCCTTTGTCAGCTCTAATAGTCTGAGCTTTACTTGCTTGTCCCCGTAGGCACATCAGCCATTTATTTTTAGTTGTTCTCAGTTTCTTTCCGTTCTCTTTATGGAAATAATTGAGCCTCCCCTGTATCCTCCTCACCCCAGCCCCGCAATTTAGTGGATGCTGCAATCTACCTTGACCCACTGTCTCTTGTAAAACTCAGTGGAATTCTTCGCCATAATTCGTGCATACTCTGGCGTGAGCGGTTTGGCGTATCTGGCGCAGAGCTGATTCGGCCATCTTAGTATTGTTTGATCTCGTAACACATCATTAATGTGGCACGGTAGGAACTCATGTGAGGGAAGCTGGGGAGTGAGTTATATGCGGACCCACCCGCATAGATATAGGGATCATATCTTCAATACTCCCCTGATTTTGGATCTCCTCCAATATCGATTTCTCATATCCCGCCAGACCATGGAGGAGGATGGACTGGCGAAAAATAAAAATACCCAACTTTGCGGTATAGTCAAAAGTTTCAAAAAGATCCATGCAACCGTCATGGCATAAACCAGCGCATCGGCAGGCTCGTTGTACGCTTTCATTTTGCGGATTAGCAACACCGTGGCGGCAGCCTTAAAGTAATTCGCTCATTGATGACCTCTGAAAAGATAAAACATCATTGCACTTCAAAAAGCCTAACTTCTCTAACTTTTATGTGCAACCTGAGAGTTAACAATAATAAAAAAGCGAATTGAATGATCCCGCTACCAGTGTGCTGAAAAATCCACCCAGTATAAAGACAAGCAAATGGTTTTGATTGGTTCACGGTCTAACCTATCTTATTTCATAATGATCCAAATCCAGAGCAGATTGAGACCAGGTAGGAGATAATATGGAGTTGCATAAAATTTAGTGAAAGTGTAGAAAATGGGTGCTCTGTCTTTCAGAGGAAATTGTTTTAATTCTTGTGATTATTGATTACCATGCAACATGCAAAATTCAACAATACAACTATTCCTTTTTCAGCCAACTAGTCCTGTGATTTATCAATTCGATCAACCATGTTGGAACCAACGGCACCACCACCATGACAATTTTGTTCATAAAGCCTGGGTACATTCGGCTTTGTCTGTTGAACATCGCCCCGTACCGCCTGCTGATGCCACATACTCTGCCGAATGCATGACATGCAGTCTCATAGCCAATGAAAAATATTATACCTTTTGCCAATCATGCAGTGGCGTGGCCAGTAGCGCCGGGAATGAGGCAAGTCACCTTTACACCATATTCTCTCATTTCTGACCGCAGCGCCCTGGTGAAATACCGCATATAGGTTTTTGTGGGTCCATAGAGCGATATGCCCGGATAGGGCATGACAGCCGAAATGGATGAAGTATTGAGTATATATCCAGATTTTCGCTCTTTCATCTCTTTACCAAAAAGTCTGCAAATCTTCGTAGGCGTCAGCATGTGTACTTGAAGCATGGACTGGACTTTTTCGAAGGGTGTTTCTGCTACTTCCGAAAAGTTCATAAATCCGGCATTGTTCACCACAACCGCCACAACTAAATGTTGATTCCGACTAAAATTGAAAAGTTCAGAAGCTGATGTTTCTTCAGCAAGATCAAGGTACAGAGCATAGCACTTCCGGCCAGAAAGTTTCTCGAATTCAGCCTGGCAGACCGCCAATTCGTTTTTCTGGTTGCTGACCAATAGAAGCGAATACCCCCTCAGGGCAAGTTGATGTGCGATTGCCAATCCGATACCCGATGACCCACCGGTTACAAGCGCGACTTTTCTATTCTCAGTAATCGATCTCATGGAAGAGGTAAATATTTTGAATGCATTCGAAGGGCCCGTTGTACATCACAGCTATGCAATGGTTGCAGGTGTCGCATGATGATTTGGCCATTTCTTGCGCATGGATTTTTCGAATAAAATCAGGGTCACTGATCAATGCCCGGGCGATAGCTACTGCATCAAAACCTTCCCATAACACTTCATCAATATTTTCTTTTGAAAGTATTCCTCCCACGTACACAAGCGGTAATTTCAATTGCTGTCTGAATTTCCTGGCGTCACTCAAAAAATAGTTTTCAGTAAATGTCACTTGGGGAATAAGCCAATTTCCAATCAGTCTGACGCTCAGGCTCATCAAGGCATTGTCAACATGCTTTGCAAGTGTTTTCACAGGCATGGCTCCGCGAAGGATATACATTGGCGCACGACTTACAAATCCTCCACTCAATTCAAGAGCATGTACACCCAGGTTTTCAAGTTTTCGTGCTACATCCAGCGAATCGGGAAATTCCATTCCGCCTATGAAGCCGTCAGCCATATTCATTTTAACAAGCACGGCCGTTTTTCCGCCAGCCGCTTCCAACACTTCATTGATTACCAACTCCATGAAACGCATACGGTTTTCCAGCGATCCGCCGAACTCATCACGCCGTTTATTGGTTGCCGGCGATAGAAACTGGCTGATCAGGTACCCATGGCCTGCGTGGATTTCAACCGCATCAAAACCCGCTTCCTGCGCCAGGCGGACACCATTGCCAAAAGCCTTTACCGTATCAGCGATATCGGAATTTGTCATTGCCCGTGGAAAAGAAGGCGCATAGAAATTGAAATGGGCAGATGGTGCAATCGGCCTTCCACCGATGAGGGCATGTTTCGCCATATTCCCACAATGTCCAAGCTGGATGCTGGCAGCAGCGTTTTCCGCGTGGACGGCATCGGTGAGTCTTCGCAAATCGGGTACTATTTCATTTCTTAGCCAAAGCTGATGCGGAAAAGATAATCCACTCTTCTGCACGGCTGCATAGGCCACAGTTGTCATGCCGATACCTCCATGTGCCACTGCCCGGTGATAATCAATTAATTGCTTCGTAACTCCATGGTTTTGGCTCATGCCTTCAAATGCCGCGGCGCGAATAGAACGGTTGCGCAGGGTGAGCGGGCCAATTTTTATGGGAGTGAACAGCATATATCGTCATTGTTAATCAAACCAAAAATACCAGTTCGATCATCCAAAAGCTATTCTACCTCTAAATGTCGGATGACCTATCGCAGAATGTACTTTCATATACTTTGATTTTTCAGTGAGATCAGCAGGTATAACAATGTCTCACTAACCGTGGTCTTCCGAATTTAACACCTTTCCGAAAACAGCTTGTGAGAGGCATCAATTACCACTAAGGATCTTGAACAGATCGCTGGGTTTTTCACTAAATGTGTCATTAAACAGAATGACTGATACGGCTACAAATGCAATGAAACCAATGACAATAACAATTTGCATCCATGAGGTTTTTTGAATTTCATGACGGTCCTTTATCTCGCAAACTTCACCCGGACAATACCTGGCTTTTTTGCCATAATACCAGCCATAGGTGATGCACCCCAGGCAAATACCAAAAGCAGATTCAAAAAACAGGAAGACCAGGCAAATGAGGCAACTGAGGCCGGTGATAGGACTGTAGGAATTAACAAAAACAACTAATACCAGCATAATGAGTCCTAAAATCAAACCGATGACCCAGGCAAATTTTTTCTGTGCCGCGCCTACATATTCCGGTACCTGACGCTTAACTATCAACCGGCCCATGATCAGCGTGGGGGAGAACTTCGGACTCAGGAAAACACGTACGATAAAATCGAGGAGGAAGGCGAGAATGAAATATTTGAGCAGTGCGAAGCTACCTTTGGTTATAGCTACCGTCACGGCTAAAAGTGCCCACACAAACAATATCCCGGCTGCCGCCCGTACTTCTCGCTCATTTAAGACCGGAATGTCATAACCTTTTACTTCTTCGCCAAATCGAAATAATTTACCCATGAGTGTTTTGTTAAAAAATCAGTCATAAACATACGATATCGCACCGATCATAACATTCTAATTCTTTTGGACGGTTGGATATTTTCCTTAACCAAGAAAATTCTGTGATGAGGTATTAGTTTTTAGGTAATGACGAGTAGCGTCGGTGTTTAAGCTTTCAATTGTTTGATTCGGTTAATGCGCCTGCCAACACTTCAAGTTGATATCTTTTTTCTGAGTATGTCACTGATTTCGTTGACTACCTGATTTGCATTAGCTCCTGGCTGAAACAAGTGGCACGCCCACCTTTCAGCACATTGTCGTACGGTCCGTCCGTGCTGATGAGGATATGGCGCTTTCGCAATTCATTCTTTATGTGCGAGGCAAGAGCGGTATCCGGTTGGCCGGCATCATCATTTATCTCAAAACCAAGAAATAATCCCGATCCCCGCACATCACCGATGCATGGAAATTCAACACTTATCTCGACCATCAGTTGTTTATAGTAATTGCCAACCTCAAGTGCATTCTTCTGCAAACCTTCTTCCCTAATTACGTCAAGTACCGCCAGGCCAATAGCGCATGAAACCGGATTTCCGCCGAAAGAGCTAAAAAACTCCACACCCTTTTCAAATGATTCAGCAATGGCGTCCGTGGTAATGACCGCACCCATCGGATGACCATTGCCCATTGGCTTTCCAACTACGACTATGTCGGCACTACGCCGTGCGCTTCGAAACCCCAGAAATCGGTACCAAGTCTCCCAAAACCGGTCTGAACTTCATCGCTGATACACACCGCACCGTATTGCCGGAGTGATGGGTAAAGCGACTGAAGATAGCCCTGGGCCAGTGGCACTTGTCCGCCACAGCCTACGACAGGCTCCGCGATAAATGCTGCCACAGGTTCTGGGAACGATAGCAGCAAATCCCTGGCTTCTGTAGCATATTTGTAGCCGGCATCAGCATCCCGGTAAGCGCCACGATAGGTGTCGGGCATCGGTGTACTGAGAATATAGGGCTTTCGCCCAGGCCCTTTATTATTGTTGAATTTGTAATGACTTATATCAACCCCCGTACACGTATGGCCGTGATATCCGTGTTCCATAACCATAACCGCCTCGCGGCCCGTATAGTGCCGCGCCAGTCTGATCGCCAGGTCACTTGCAGCGCTTCCGGAATTCACAAAGTAAACCTTGCTCAGGGGTTTCGGAAAAAGGGACAATAAGCGCCCGGCATAGTCACCGAGCAAATCATAAATATACCTGGTATTGGTATTGAGCATAGCCATCTGCTTTCTCCCGGCCTCCACTACTTTGGGGTGGCTATGGCCGACATGAGGAATATTATTATACGCATCCAGAAAAGTATTGCCGTAGCCATCGTACATGTATTGAAACGCGGCCTTAGTCATCCATAGCGGCTCCTTATAACTTATAGAAACTATGGGATTTAGGTACTTATACCGCCGGTCAATTTTTTCCTGAATCGATTCTACAGGGTACATTTCGAGTCCTATCGCTGATCCAAAAGCATGACGCGCCCGCTCCGGATTGATCGACAGCCACAAGTGCAATAATTCCCAGGCGGCATTTTCAGAAATGGAAACGTAGCTGTTTTCAGGATCACGGTGTCGGCCAATAGCTGACTGGCTTACACTGAGAGAAAGCCGCGCTGCGATGAGGTAATACAACAATTCCACTTCTCGCTTTTCCAGCGCCAGGATTTTATGATAGCCCTTGATTATATAGGTCGCCCATGACAATGGATCGGCTTTTCCAATGACAGCGTAAGTAATAGCCACTGCGAGCTCATTGATCAATGGGGCATACACCGTATCACCAAAGTCGATGATGCCAATAACCTCGTCGCCATTGACAAGCACATTCCAGTCATTGGCATCGTTGTGAATCACCGATTTTCGAAGAAGTGGCAATTGAGGTATTACGTTTTCTTTGAATTGTAGAACAAAATAATCCACTAGTTTTCGCTTCGTCCGGATCGGCGATGTGGCTGGTATAGGGTTCGCTGAGCTGAAGATGCTGAATATCCCAGTCGTACTGCCTGGCTTTATAGACATAATTTTCAAAACCGAGGAGCGACCTGTCGAGCCGGGCCAGAAATGCGCCGAATGATATGAACAATTCTGGTGTGTGTACCGATTCCCAGAAGAAATCGCCTTCCAGCCAGGTGAGCATTCCGAAAGCGTTCTTCTTCATGGACCGTCCCGACGAAAACCGAAGCATTTGAGGTGCTCTTAACCGGTTTCGGAAAATAGGAGGAATTTCCAGCGTTGAGATGCTCAAGAAGTTCCGTTTCGGCAATGAGCAGGTCGTTTAATTCTTTGCTGTAGGGATAGGATTTAAAGACATATTTTTTGTTTTCAGCCACGACGAGGTAATTCGCGTTGTCATACCCGGCAATTCTTTTTATGGAAGCGTCTTTCAGACCATATTGAGCTAAGATTTTTTGTATGGAGTTTAGATGCTTTTCCATGGTAAATGTAAGTCAACAGTCAGGCGAATACCAGATGCAAAATACAAAATCACTATGGATTGGACTATTCAAAAAGATTGATGTTTGAAAAATACTTCCGGACGATTTGGTTGGGGATTGGTTGACTAAAAATGGTCTCAATTATGGAGGTAATGGCAACTTTTTTCCTATGGTAATTAGGCCTGCCAAGGCAAAAAAGTGATTGAAATCCAATGTTATAAATCCCTTCATATGCGATGCGGGTCAATTGGGACTTCTGGTTTGGCTCTACAGGCCGATCATAATCCTATTTATTGTACAATGCTTTTTTATCTAACGTTATGAATTCGTCCCTTAAGTTTATTTCTATTAAAAGTATTGTAACTACTCAGGTATTAAAGTTGGCGATTAGTCGGAGGTTTTGAAAAAGACATTGAGACCTTTTATTGAGTGTATCAATGACCGAGCGGATGATGGCGAAATTGTTGGCGCCATTCATTGATCGGAATTGACCTAAGATTTTCTGTTTGACTTTGATGTTTCTGATGGCCCTTTCGGAAGCATTATTATCGGGTGGCACATTCCTACATGATACAAAAACGGGAACACGTGATCCTTGTACTTAATGATTCTTTTATAGAAACTGTGGAGTTCCTTGTATTTCTTGACCAGGGCTCTCGTCAAGGAGTTGCTGAATAAGAGGCGATGATCTGGTTCTTTCAGGATTTTCACCACCATACTCATCGGGTCCCATGTGTCTTTTTAGTATCAATGCCTGGTGCAATAGGCTTTAAATTTTATGCCCCAGGAGTGTTAACAACCATCAAATAGGCCCCAAGCAAAGGCGCAGCAAAGAGGCACGACAAGAAAGAAAACGCGCCCCCAGGCGCAGACAAACAAGGCCGGGCAAAGAACACCCCGAAGGCCGACCCCGCGGGCAAGGCGACAAGGGACGGCGCCAGGCCGCCCGGGCCGACCCCCGCCACGCCGAAGGAGCCGCGCGCGACCGAAGACGGCGGGCCAAGCAAAGCGCAGAGACAGCCCCCCGGGCCCGGGACCCCAGGCCCCCAGGCGCAACGACAAGGGCAGGAGCGGCAGCAGAAGCACAGAAACAACCCAGGGCCGGAGCGGGGCGCACGGGGGCGGGCAGACCCAGCGGCCGCGCAACGCCGGGCGCCGGCCGAGGGGACCGCGGCGGGCCGCCGGGCGACGCGAGGGGCACAGCGCAGCGGCCCCCCCCCGGCCCCGCCCGGGCCCGGGGCCGCGGCCACCGCGCGCGCCACGGGCCCCGGGGGCACGGGCGGCGGGCGAGAAACCCGAGGCGAGAACCACCGCGGGACCCCAACCCCCCCCCCAACCCAAAAAACAACAACACAACCCACCCCGGAAAAAAAAACAAAAAACCCAAAACACATAACCACCACCCCACTATCCATAAATATTCAACCAGTACGACTACGCTCAACCCGACAATTGTTCTTGTCACACTGAGCGGAGTCGAAGTGTGTTTTGACTGAGACATTCCGTTTCATGAGTACAAGAAATAGAATATTTTAAGCGGCAACCTCAATACCCGTCCTTTTAATTTCAACGGCAAATGGATTCTCAGAATGAAAATCATCGTGCGATATCGGGTGCGGCTCTATTCTTGTATCAATTTTTGCAGCAAGCAACATCAGTTGTACCTGCACATCAAACCGCCTTGAATCATCTAAATTTTTAAATACCAGTGCTATGTCTATATCGCTATCATCGTTCGACTTACCCTTAGCATAAGAACCAAATAAATAGGCGCTCTCAATATCTGAAAACTTCTCCTTTATCAAACTAATATATTTGGTTAATGCTCGATCAATGCTCTTATCCATGGCCTTAGTTCATTTAATTTATCAATCCAAGCAGCTGTAAATTCAGGTGTGCACTTATTCTTAAAACTTAATTTATAGTCATCATATCTGGCGTTGATATTGAACGCGGTAATGGTCACGAGTTGCTCCTTCTTTTCTTCAGTTAATTCTAAACCTGCCTTTTCTGCTAATCTCAACAGGTTATGAATATTTGGAGGATATTCTGCATTTACCTTGACAAAGTATGCCTTTAATAATTTCTCAATCATTAAATGACCAAGGAATAATGACCAGCTATATCTCTTTGAATCAAACATTGCGGTCATGGTATCAAAATCATCATCAGAGGCATCAAGCCAATATTTGATCAGTTTGCTTATATTTAAATCCTTGTCCATCAACTCAAAAGTACCAAATTAATAAGATATCCATTTAAAATTTTATTTGATTGCCAGTAGGTAAAACGGTAAGGATGTGCGATAGTTCTTAGCCAATTTCCTTTATGACTGAATTATTTGTTATGAGTCCATGCATGTCTCGATTCACGGCATACTGCAGACGGATGCTGAACCTGATAAAAGCGCTATTCAAAAGAGAAAATTGCTTACTCACTGCATTGAGAGACCTACGAATCATCGAGAAGTGGTTAATAAAAAAACCTATGCTTCTGCACTGCCAAACCTCCTGAAGTAGTACCTCGAAACAGGCAATATCGCCAGCCCTGCCAAAGCCATAAACAAAAATGACAGACGAAGATTGACGGCGTGAGCCAGATAGCCGATGATCACTGGCCCCATGAGAATGCCTACCTGTGCATAAGTGACGACCACAGAAAGGGCTATGCCAGCGGAATATTTCTTTGAAGTTCCGGCAAGAATAAACGTCATTGGTACGACCGCAGCAGACCCCAGGCCAACCATGGAAAACCCGATGAGCGCAGGCCAAAATGTGGGGAAAATAATGGCAATGGCGATTCCTGAGGTAATGAAAAGCGAACTGATTTTATACATGGGTTTCATGCCAATTTTGTGGACAACAAAATCGGAGATGAACCGCGACATTGTCATGCAGATCATGAAAATAAGATACCCGAACGTAAATAATTCCACGCCGATCACTTCCTTGAAATAGACTCCGCTCCAGTCGAACATCCCTCCTTCACAGATCGCCGTAAACATGACGATAAATCCAAGCACCAGCAATTGGGCGTCAGGTTTTCCGAGTTTCAGCGTATTGCCGGTCGGTGCTTTATCGTGAGGAATGAGGTACCTGAAAAAAACAAGGCTCATCGCTAAAGTGTAGCGCAGCTATGGATAAAAGATGAATATGTATGTTGACATTCAACGCGATCATGAGCGTAGTAATGCCAACTCCCACAATACCTCCCAGGCTCCACAGGCCGTGAAAGGAGCCATTGATTTTCTTTTCATAAACCTTTTGCAGGGTGATGGATTGCGTGTTCATGGCGATGTTGAAAATCCTCATGAAAAATGCAAAAAAGACCATAGAACCCATAAGAAATGGTATGCTGGTGGAATTGCCAATCATAAAAAGCGCCATGGCATGAAACAAGAATCCAATGAAAAGCGGCCAGCGACTATCGAAGCGGGATACTAACCATCCGGATATCGGTAAACCAACCAGCGAGCTTATCGGCATAATGAACAACAGCGAGCCAAGCTCGGCTTCATTGATGTTCAACGATTCCTTGATGGTTGGAATACGTGATGCCCAGCTGGAATAACACAATCCGGAAAGAAAGAAAAAAACGCTGAGGGCGACGCGTTGGCTGGTTTTTTTCTCCATGGAATTTCAGCGGTATTTTGTTTTGACAAATCCGGCAAGCACCTTAGGCTACCCGAATAGCGGGCAAAATTAGCAAAAAACCATTGTCAGGCTGGTTTTGGTAAATTTTAAAATTCGATGAAATCCTAATGTCATGAACAAAAGACACATTTCTTCACCTTGCCATCGAATATGCTAACTGAGCCAGATATACAGACTTATCGAAATGGCCGATAGCACTGCCAGGTGAAGTCGCCAGTCGGTAAGTCCGGAAAATGGAGTGGCTCCTTTTTTAAATTTAAAGGTTGTCTTCGTCCAGCTTATCCGCATGGGTTTTTTCAGTAAATGATGATACCCAAAACAGGACAGCCGTGATGGCGAATGTAGCCCATAGACCGCGATAGCCAAAATTTAGCGTAAGCGGATAGTGCAGGAAAGGGAACATTTTGCCGCCGGCTTCAGGCCCCATGAATTGATCGATGACGAATACCGTCGATATAATTATCCCGACTAAAACCGAAACTTTAGCGGCGGTAAGCGTCACCTTTTTACTGAGAATTCCGAAGAATATTGCCGGAAATACGGGCACGACCAGGTATGCAGTGATCGTCTGAAGGTATTTGTACAGCCCCTCCTCGTTTTTATACACGATATATGCAGCTCCTATACCCAGAAGTGAAGCAATGAAAATGACGATACGTCCAGTAAATACCTGCTTTTTATCTGAAAGACCGGGCTTGAATTCTATGATAAAATCTCGCACCACGAGTGTAGAAACGGAGTTTAGTACTGCTATCAGCGAAGTGATCAGCGCGGCTATCAATGATGCCAGCACAAGTCCGCGAATACCCGATGGCAACAGGTTATTGAGCAGTACGACAAAGGTATTCTGGGTTTCTTCGCCTTCCATTCCAGGGAAAAGCGCAAACGCGATGACACCGGGCAATGCGAAGATGAATATCGGGAGCATTTTCAGGGTCACGGCAAACATAGCGCCCCACCGGGCATGGTTCAGATTTTTAGCGGCTAAGGTTCGCTGGACATTCACCTGGTCGATTCCCCAATAAAATATTCCCGCGTAAAAAGCCGTTGCCAATATGCCCCAAAGCGGATACGCGGCATCGTCGTAGGGCCTGGCGATTGTCATGGCTTCCGGAACCTTTTCGATCAACGCAGACCATCCGCCAACTTTATCAAGACCAATGAACAGCATAACTGTCGCTCCGAAAATCATAATGAACGCCTGGATGGTATCTGTATAAGCCACGGCAGTAAATCCCCCGATCATCGTGAAACCGGCAACGGCAAATCCAATAAATACCACGGTTGTCATGACGTTCCATCCAAGAAGGCTGTTTAGGACCAGCGCCCCCGCGAAGAGAGTAAAAGCAAGCTTGGTCATAACGCTTATTATGAGCATGAGCCCTGAAAAGAACAACCTTGCCTGACGATTGTACCTCAACTCCAGGAACTCCGGTATGGTGAAAACCTGGTTTTTAATGTAGTAGGGAAATAAAAATGCACTGGCAAATCCAAGTGTGATGAACGTCGTGAGTTCTACCGAGCCGGCCGACAATCCAATATCGATAACTGTCGCCCGATAAGCCCACGAGGTGCTCCGCGCCAATGTTGGTGGCAAAGAGTGATGCGCCTACGACCGGCCAGGGTATATTTCTTCCTCCCAGGAAAAAGTTGGAGCTACTCTTACCTGCTTTGGATTTTTGGGCAATATACAAACCGGCGAAAAGGCTCCCAAAAAGCAGGACACCTCCAATGATCCAGTCGATAGCATTAAGTGAAATTGACAAGGGGTGTAGGGTTATGAGTTATGAATTATGAGTTATGGCCGATTTTAGATACATCAAATTCTTTAAGGATCATGGCGCAGACGCTAGTTTGTTAAGTCTCTTTATGGTCTCAATCATCGACCGCACGGTGTGATAGTTTATTTTCCAATTGTGGCTCATGTGTGTCCAGATTGGATCGCCCTGCCGGGTTAGCAGTGGCCACCATTCACCAACCTGATGGTTAATTATCTTGTCAAACACAAACCTGTGAACGTTGAGATAGACCGGCCAGAATTTATTAT
Organism: Cyclobacteriaceae bacterium; assembly: GCA_034523095.1. Taxonomy (GTDB): domain Bacteria; phylum Bacteroidota; class Bacteroidia; order Cytophagales; family Cyclobacteriaceae; genus JAAUQL01. Next base: position 20,260 of record JAXHKU010000037.1, read on the forward strand.
AATCGAATAAAATGCAGGCCTGTGCCAGGCCAATGAGCATTTCAGCATGTTGCCAGAACTCCTTTTCGCGATCGTAAACCCCGCCTGAGTGCGAACCTTCCACAAATACGCCACCCAATTCCCAGTCGATGCCATCGGCCAGTGCATGATCAAATTCCTTTTTGATGATATCTTCATAATGGCTATAGGATATCTGAAGAATATCCAGCGCGTGCATCAGCAGCCAGGCAAATTCCACATTATGACCATAACTTGTATTGTCTTGCGCGTTGCCTTTCGATCCGTCGGCTGTAAAACGATCCCAGCCCCATACGATGTCAAATTTGATTTGCGGCGCCACAACCCAATTAGCAAAAAACTGCGGAATCCCGGTTCTATATTCAGGATGGAGGATTTTGTCGGAGATGAGTTCGATGATCTCCAGCAGTTTACGTCGGTGCAGTTCAGCTTTGGTGCATTCATACAGTGCTGTGAAAGCTTCCATCAGGTGCATGTGTACATCAAGTGTTTTGCGATCGCCTCCGGCAGCTCCCGGGCCTTTAAGCTCCCAGTTTCGATGAAACATTTCGAAATAACCGCCATAATGTGTGTCGGCACAATATTTTTGTATCAGATCAAATGCTTTCAATGCAAATTCCACGCCGCGCTGGTCGCCGGTAGCCAGCGTGTATTCGCTCAGGCAATAGATAGCGAAACTGTGGCCATAGAGTATTTTTTCATCAATCAGCACAATCCCGGCCCGATCGGTCATCCAGTAAAAACCTCCGTTCTTTTCGTCCCACATTTTATTGATCAGGAAATCGACGCCATGACGCGCCATTTCGGCGGAACGCCTTCCACCGTATCCATGTCGATGCGCTGATGCATACACATAGATGCTCCTGGCTTGGCCGAGCATTGATTTTTCATTCAACCCCGTGTCATTACCGTCCTTATCGAAATGCGTGATAAATCCACCATTTACCTTATCCATGGCCCGTTCGAACCAGAATGGCAGTAATTCATTATTCAGGTGATGCTCACACTCCGATTTACAACCTTGTATCTGCTCCTTTATTTGCTCTTTGGTCATATGGTGTCCGCTTGTTTTCGTGAAAAAATAGGTAAAAATCCATATCTGGTCAATTGTATTTGAAGATATACATATTCGACAATTCAGGTATGGGTAATACCGTATTATAACCGGTAAAGGCTATTGGGCAATGTTCCACATGCGTGAAAAGTTATTGCCCAACTACCAGCAAATCAATTCGATAACAGGGAGGCTGGAACACCTTGAAAAAAAATTGTATTATTTGGTTACTTTATATAACTATTAGGGAATATACAGATGAATTTTGCTACGAAAAATGCGAGGTTAGTAAAGTTTTAGTAGTCAACTTTTTAGTCATCTGTGTTCATTTTGTGTGGAAGCCCCGATTTATCGGGGCTTTTAATTTTCAGGAAATAAAGAAATAGCGGATGGCCTGAATGAGTCCAATAACCATAAGAATCCCCCGATGGATTTGCTGACATAATTATTCAGGTTGGATATATGCCGGTTTATGTAAAAGCTCAGGTAGCTATAGATCACAAGAATTATGTACTTCCCGATAGCTACGCCGGTGAGGAAAAGCCATAGTTTGACCGAATAAAGTTCCAGTACATTGGCTGATTTGAGATAGGCCAGCACAAATATCCAGTATGGTATGGATTGCGGGTTTAAAATGGCCACGATGATGCCGTTGAGGAAACTGGATCGTTGTCCGGTAGCGTTGAGTTTAGATTGTGGCTTGTCTCTTTTTGAGTACGAAGTATAAGCCCAGAATGAAAAAAGAATAAAATCACCAGGAGTTTCAGCTCCGGGAATTCTTCAATTTTCCTCGATATGAGTTTTCCGAAAAGGATGGCGATGAAAGCCTGACCTATTTCCACAAGTGCCGCAGCCAGGCAAAACCTGTTGGCCGAAGGGAGGTTTTTTTTTATGGTGAGCTCTACAACTGACAGATTTACCGGTCCAAACGCTACGCCTCCAATTATACTTCCAAATAAACCATAGAAAAACTGTATAAGCATTGTCCGATGATCTTGCCGAAAGGGAAAAGTTTTCCAAACAAATGTATTAAAAAAAGTCGTATAGCCTATTGCAGTTGGCTCATGCGTTGGTTTACGTTCACGGCAAAATCTAATGAGAACTCAAATTCGTAATCATTTTCATCCAACAGTTCAAGTTGGGCCAGTGCGTTTTGATAATATTCACGCGCCAATAACTTGAGTTTTTGCTCCTCCACGCCATTACTGGATTCCGCCTTTTCAAGTGTCTGTTGCGCTTTATAATAATACGTAATTGCCAGGGCGTATTCACGGCTTCCATTGTGCTGGTTATTCACCATTCTGGTCAGGAAATTAATTTCCCGATCGAGCGAATCAAGTTTTTCCTCAGAGGCAATTAGACTTTCAAAATCAATGGCGGCCATTGGTGAATTGCTGAGGCTGGCTTTTATGCTGTTTTCGCCAGCCATAAAATCCCTAAGGGTAATAAGTCCAGGCTGCAACTGCCAATAGGGATCTTCCGGAAGATGTGAAAACACCAACGATTTGGGGTCAGGAAGAAAATACGCCGTAAGGTGATTTAATGGGTTTGCAGCATTTGCCTGTAGGGCTGTTTGATAATACAGTCCGCCCCAGGTAACATCCAGAAGTCTCCATTTTCCATCAATCAGCACACTGTTCCATGCGTGGTTAGGGTAGTCATAGGTTGCGCCTTCTTCATGGACAAATCCTTTTATCATCCGACTTTCCAAGCCTACACTACGGCACATGCCTGACGAACAATCTGGCAAAGCCTTCACAGACGGCATTCCTGCGCTGCAAAGTTGCTTCGGGCGACTGATCGGGCACCTTTCCAGTGGACAAAGCTGCTGAGTCATAGGTGATATGAAGGGCTATCCAGCTATAAATGCTCCTCACTTTTTCGACCTGGCTATCAATAGACTTAGTAAGCAGAAGCGCGATGTAACTTATCGAAGTGGGGCCCGTTACGTTCAGAAGCAGGGCGTTAAGTGTTATTTGTGCCTGGTCCGCGTCTGTTTTAGCGAAATCTGTGAAATCAACTTCAGAGGTGTGGATCGAGTTAAAAACGCGAACTTCTTCCTTGCCTTGTGAATAGGATACGGTGCCGATGAAAACAAATACGATGAATAAAAAATATCGCTTCACGAGATGTTCATTTGTATTAAACCATTCTAAGAAGCTTGGACGACCTTCAAAAATGGGGACATAAATTTAAATACATGATTTAAAGATACGCACATAACAAACTATATTATAGTACATTATAAATTGGAATTCAATAGTGTCGTTTTAATCACCACAAATCAATATTATTGTACTTATTCAATAGAGGTATGAACAGCAGAAGGAGGTAAGTTCAATTTGCTCACAGAATGTTTATACTTTTAGGAATTCAGCCCAGTGTCACAATTGGTAAAAGTTGTTTTTTCAGGTATTTTCTTACTCAGCATCCGGTTTGATTATCATGCAATCAGCAAAGGATTTTTTGAGTGACTATAATTTCAATTAAACAGTCAAAATGGTTACATTTAAAAAAGACTAATTCGCATGAAAGACAGACAATGGTCATTGATTTGTCACCTATCGGGCCTGGCCGGATATGTCATACCTCTCGGGAATATTATTGCCCCGATGGTTGTCCGATCATTGAAAAAACATCAATATCCCAAGGTAGAAATCCATGCTAAGGAGGTGATTAATTTCCAGATTTCGTTCACGATCTGGATGGTGATCGCCGCGGTGTTTATTTATTTCAATATTGGTATCTGGATGCTGATCTTGCTGATCGCGGTGCATATTTCACTAATGATCTATGCTGCTAAAAAAGCCGAAGACGGAATTCTATTCCGCTATCCATTTACGGTGCGTTTTCTTCAATAAAAGGCAAAAAAAGGCCATCCGAACCGGACAGCCTCCTGGCTTATTTAAGATTGCGGCTACATACCGCCCTGTAAGTCATGCTTTTGACGTCTTATCGACCGGTCAGCCACACGCTGATCGTGCCGGATATTTCGCCTTTCATGAGGGGTGACTACACCGTCGGCCTTGGCCACCTTCTTTTGGTGCTGTATTTGCCTTTGCTGATTGCGGAGATACTTTGATTCCATATGCGTCAGTTGGCCATCGGATACGCCATCTGCAATTCTGGCTGTTTGTCTTGCCTGGGTTTTTGCTACTTTTGGCGTGCTCTGGGCCGTGGCCACACACGCTATTCCAACACATAAGCCTAAAAATAATATGTACTTTTTCATTGCCTGTAGAATTTTAGTTTTAATAATTTGCTACGTTTTCGACCTTAGAGACATATTCTGACAAAAGGTTTAATGCATCGACACAATTTTATATACCTGACTAAACTGGTTTACCGCCAATTCTAATGATTCTGACTTGCAACATAATTAAGCCAATTCCAACAACGAGACTTTCCCTGATATTTTTGGTAGGGTTGGCATTGCTTGCCCAGGCAAATAATTTAATTGCCCAGGAGGCCATTTTGAAAGATTCCATTACGGGTGCAAATATTTCCGCTGCCATTTCTATGGAAGATATAAGTCGGGAAACGGAAAATACGCTGCTTGCTCTCAATGGATTTAAAGCATTACTAAATGATAAATCATCCGAATATCGTTTTAATGCGGTAGTACCAGGCCTGCTTCGATCCCTGGAGGAACTGCAGAGAGCGGGTAGATATCATGGATATTGAAAAACTGGATATAAATCAGGCCACGCAACTCGAGGATGATATTGCTCCACTCAGTCTGCAGCTAAATGATTATAAACAGTCGATTGATGCCCGCATCCGGATACTGGGCAACGCGAAAATCACGATTGAATCGATTCTGGTTCGCTGGGAAAAAACCGATGAAATTGCCGTTCAGCAAAAATGGATACCTGCGCTTCTGGAGAGAATTACAACAAATCTTGGTGAAATAAAAAAAATTGCTCAACCACTCACCAAAAACTACAACGAACTTCTCCAAAAACAGAATGAGCTCACTAACTCCCTCATTTACCTGAGTGAACTTGAAAGCAGCATTCAGCGTGTTCGGGAGCAATTTTTTTCAACAGTATTTACCTTTACGGAACCACCGATCTGGCAAGTACTCTCCAACGATCCTGAGCACTTGTCGGTCGGGACGCGCATTAAACTTGGGGTGAAAGAAAACCTGCGGGTGATCATGCGCTTCACGGAGATCTATCGGAAGAAAATCTATTATCATGTCGTTTTTACCGCCTTTCTGTATTTCATCCTACTCTTTACTAAAAAAGAGGTCATTAAATGGTCTGATGAGAAAAAAGACTCGAATATCCAGAGTTCGCTCTTTATAATAAATCACCCGCTATCGGCCACTGTTCTCATCTCAATTCTTATTACAAGGGTTTTTTATCCCCACATCTCCGATGAGATGATGAATTACTTTTTCTTCCTACTTATTTATCCAATCATTTCACTCATACCCGGCATATTCCCGTCCATACCTAAAAAATATTTCATCTTTATTGCCTTTGGTATTATTGCTTTCCAGTTCATTGAACTGTTCAGCGAGATGGAAGTCGTCGATCGACTTGCCATGCTTGTTTTATCTGGTCTTTCTCTACTATTCCTCGGATCGTTCTTGTACAATAGGACCGCATTGGCGAATGAAACCCGGCAATTCAATTGGCTACGCTCGGTTTTTTTGATCAAAATGGCGATAGCAGTACTAATTGCGTCAATAATTCTAAACGTTTTAGGTAATACTTCCATGGCGGGGATCCTCGTAGATGGCGCCTTTACCATGGTTTTTGGCGGACTTATCATCATTTCCGCATTGAAGGTGGTGAGAAGTCTTTTCTCTCTCGTACTGCAGTACAGCCATATTTCAACCATGAATATCGTATTGAATCATTCGGCGCAGGTTAAAGCGAACGCATTTCGCCTGTTTAATCTTACAGCATGGTTCTTTTGGATTATACGTGTGTTAAAAAGTTACATGATCTTTGATCCACTTTATTTATGGGTGAGCAATATACTTGGCCGGCAATGGCATCTTGGATCACTTAACTTCACCCTTGGAAGTATACTTGCTTTCTTTATCGCCATCTGGGTGACCATTCTAATTTCCAGATTCATCCGTTTTATACTACAGGAAGAAATTTTTACCCACTTTCAAATGGGCCGGGGTGTGCCGGGCGCGATTTCAATGATCATCAGGCTGTCACTTATCGTCATAGGTTTTGTTATCGCATTAGGCGCAGCAAAGATCGACTTCAGCAGCATTACGATCATAATCGGTGCCCTTGGAGTTGGTATTGGTTTTGGCCTTCAGAATATCTTCAACAACCTTGTTTCAGGACTTATCCTGGTGTTTGAGCGACCCATTCAGGTAGGCGACGTAATACAGATAAGTACGCTCAGTATCACTGGCGAAGTAAAAGAAATCGGTTTCAGGGCCAGTATTATCCGCTCATTCGATGGCGCTGAAGTAGTTGTGCCCAACGGAAACCTCATCTCCAATGATATGATCAACTGGACGCTGTCAGACAATAAGCGCAGGCAGGAAATCATTGTGGGAGTAGCTTATGGAAGTGACACTACGAAAGTGCTGGAAATACTGAATGATGTTGTTTCCCACCAGCCACTTATACTGAAAAATCCACCACCATTTATAATTTTTACTGGTTTTGGGGATAGTTCCCTTAACTTTAAGGTGCTCTTTTGGACGCTTTACGACAATGGCCTGGCATCGAAAAGCGTCGTCGGAATAGCTATCGATAATGCTTTCAGGAAGGCCGGTATAGAAATTCCATTTCCTCAACGCGATTTACATATAAAAACAGCAAACAAGGAAGTAAATATTCAAGATGTTCCCAGCCCACCTCTTACAAAAAAGGCAATTAAACAGACAGGGAGAGGTGATTAAATCTAAACCTGTTTATGAAATGGAAATATTAGTCCTTTTATATGAAAACAAGTGGTATTAGCAATTTCCTTAAGCTTCTCGTATCTGCGGTTACAACCTGGGTTTTTGCGGCATTTTTATTTGGTTTTACCCGTGTCTGGGGCATCGAAACCCTTCCGGCATTTGAAAGGGTCTTACCGTTTGATCTAAGCAGGCTCCTCATCCAGTTAATGATTCTGGGACTTGCCACAGGAATTCCGTTTGCTATCGTTGATTTTATTCTTAATCATGGCTGGTTTAACAGGCAAAAATATTGGTTTATTATCCTTGTTAAAACAGTGATACAGGTAGTAATAGCTGTATTTTCAGTAAGTATACTTGCCTTCGTCAGCACAAACTTTTTTGAAATGACCACGGTGAATATCATCGATTTTGTTCTCTCACCCAATACACTTTTATGGATCATATTCTCGGGTATCGTCAGCAGCATTATCTATTTTTTACAGGTTATAAGAACCAAGGTTGGCAGCCGTATACTTATCAATCTGTTACTGGGAAAGTATCATAAACCCAGGGTGGAATCACGCATATTCATGTTTCTCGATATGAAAGATTCAACCACCCATGCAGAAAATCTCGGCCATGTCCGGTTCAGTACGTTGATACAGGACAGTTTTAGTGATCTCACGAATGCGATTCTCGCGCACAAGGTAGAGGTGTACCAATATGTGGGTGATGAGGCAGTTCTTACCTGGCGAATTGACGAAGGATTTGAAAATGCCAATTGTATGCTGGCTTATTATACGTTTAAAAACACCCTGAAGAAGCGGGCGCACTACTATGAGAATAAGTATGGATTTTTACCCTTTTTCAAAGCCGGAGTTCACCTTGGTGAAGTGACAGTATCGGAAGTGGGGATCATTAAAAAGGAAATTGCCTATCATAGCGACGTACTCAATACAGCGGCCAGAATCCAAGGTAAATGCAATGAATTCAATGCGGAATTGCTTGTGTCTGAAGATTTGAAGATCAGACTGGAACGACCTTCATTCTTCAATTTTCAGCTTATCGGCGGCATTTCTCTGAAAGGAAAGGGCAATCCTGTTAATATTTTTAAAGTGACATTAACCTGAATTCTTAGTGAACCCGATTCATTGAGGTTTTCTCACAATCTCCATCAGATTGGCGGGTTTGGCGACTGGGGCAAATCCAAATTGTGCGTAGAGCCCATGGGCGTCTTCAGTACCCAGTCCCCAACGCTGCAAGTTCTGGAGTTTGTCGTGTGTTGTGATCGACTGCATCAACGCTTTTCCAAGACCCTGTCCGCGGTATTCGGGCAAAATAAATACGTCCATAATCCATGCAAAAATCGCGTAATCAGAAACTACCCGAGCAAATCCCACCTGCTTCGACCCGTGATAAACGCCGAAGCACAATGAGTTTTCAATGGATTTTTTCACAGTTTCCAGGCTTCTGCCCTTCGCCCAGTAGGACTGCGTAGATAAAAAATGATGGATGACAGCGACATCGAGTTCGGATTTATTGGTATTGATCCTGAAATTATTATCTGGCATTGGCGCGATGTTTTAACATTAATTTCCTTCGGATGTCCATTGCTCATTGTCTTTCAGCCAACCCTTATACAATACATCCAGTTCATCAACAATTTCCGGCTGGAGCGCAGCAAGGTTTTCTGTCTCCGAAGGATCGTTTAACATATTATATAACTCCCAGGGGCTCTCAACACCATTGGCAACGGCTTTCCACTCGCCCTTTCGTACCGCGCGTCCTTTGGCCCATTTCCAGAAAATGGGTGATTCTCTTTCCATGACTTCTCCCTGAAATACCGGGTACAAACTCATGCCCTGCATAGGCACAATTTTCTGATTGTTGAATTCGGAAGGATAATCGGCGCCCGTGATGTCCACCAGCGTGGCCATGATATCGACAAAATGCCCGGGGAAACGACTGAATGCATTTTTTGCCTCGATGCCTTTCGGCCAACTGACGATCATCGGAGTACAAATGCCACCTTCGTAGGAATAATTCTTATAAAAGCGGAATGGTGTGTTGGTGACATTGGCCCAGTTTGGTCCGAGCGATGTCCATTGACCTACCGTGCCAATATTGCCATCGCCTGGTATGTTAACAACTTCCGCTGACCCGCCATTGTCTGAAAGGAAAATCACGAGGGTATTATCGAGTTTGCCCAGGCTTTCGAGTTTACTGAGAACTTCCCCGATTTTTTGGTCCATCCGGTCGATCATAGCCGCGTAAACGGTCATTTTCAGTTCTTCCACCCGTTTCATGGAATCACTGAGCGACTCCCAGGGTTCATAGGTTTCCGGAGAAAGAAGATAATTGGGATTGAGCAGGCCCATTTCCTTTTGCTTTGCCCACCGTTTAGCCCGGGTCGCCAGGTAGCCATCGGAGTATTTCCCGTTATATTTTGCGATATCCTCCGGCCAGGCCATCAGCGGATCGTGTGGCGCTGTATAAGCCAGGTAAAGGAAGAATGGCTTATCATCATTTTTATACTCTTCCAGCCAGTCGATGGCATACCTGGTGAAGTAGTCCGTGGTGTAAAAATCCTTTGGAGGCGAATACGGCTGAAATTTTTCATGATCGACAAAAAACGGTCTGTCAGGTCGTTTCTGGGCCGGCATGGCTTCCCCTTCTCTTTGAGGTCCGGGATTGAAATGATTGCAGGCGCCTTCGCGTAAGCCGTAGTACCTGTCAAATCCACGGTCAACCGGTGCTTCTACGCCGTGGTGCTTGCCCGACCATAAGGTACGATAACCCGCAGTTTTCAGCACTTCTCCCAGCGTCACGGCATGGCTGATGGGCTGGTTGTAGGATTTGTCATAGCCGCATTGCTGCGCGTAAACGCCTGTCATTAAACTTGCCCTTGACGGAAAACACTTGGAAGTATTGTGCATCTGGGTGAAGCGGATGCCCTGAGATGCAAGTCGGTCGAGGTTGGGCGTCGCCACTTCGCTGCCATAGCACCCAATGTCGGACCAGCCCAGATCATCAGCTAAGATGAGCAGGATGTTGGGTTTTTCTTCCTTCTTGCACGATGCAAAAAGAAGAACCAAAAAAAATAAGGCCGTGAGTCTCATGGGAAGATTTCAATTCTGTTGGTTAAAAGTACCCCACTCGTTATTTGTATGCAACCGCCTTCGCCAGTAAATAATCGTTAAAAACCCAGTGATGAGCATAATGATCCAAAATGAGCACGCTTTCCGACAAAAGTGGGCGAGGGGGAGGCTTTTTTATTTTCTGGAATTAGCCGAAATTTAACTATTGATAAATTACAACTTTAGAATTAATTCTAAAGTCTGATCTTTTTAAAACCGTCATGTCACCATTAATCTCCAGTGTTCCGATAAAGTCCTTCTCAAGCTACGTAAGAAATTGAGCCTCCACTTCTTTGGTTTGTATAACATACATTCCGCTGAATACGTATACCATATTTTGAATTCTGGATATACTTTCATAAAATCATTAATTTCAGATACTACTCCTATACAATTGTTGGTTTTATACTTATCCGAAATTATTATGATTTCACCTATCATTGTTGGTATACGATATTTTGGTAATCATAGTCTGCCCTGATTTTTGACGTTATCTTTTTGAGCTAATGAAAAAATATAGTACGATACCTCAACTTAGCCTTCCTCGGTATATCTTGTTTGAGTTTCTTCCCAAACCTTATATGATAATTGTTGCGCAACTTCAAATGGAATTAATTCACTACCTTAAATACTCCATGCAATTTGTTATCGTAATTTCTCCAACTGATTCTGATTTATTGGATATCTTTTTCACATGAAATAAGCAATAGTAAAAGCATGCCGTTAAATAAAATACTTCTTTCCATAACATCTGATTTTATGAATATTTCTTCCTTAAAATTATCGCTAAAAATGTATATTCTTCCCAATTTTTCCGATTTATCCAAAATTTTATCGCACATTTAAAACCACGCAACCTCATCAATTCTTAAACAATTCTTCGGCAAACCAAAATAGCTCTTGTCGCTGTTAAAAATATAAATCATTTAGTCAGATGACCTTCGGCTTATGCCACTTAAAAAATTGTAAAATCAGAAAGTTTGTACATCCATCAACCCATGAAATATAGGAAACATCCCATGGTGAATGTAAACGAGCTGATGTTGATCCCCTGGAATTTCACTAAATTAAACCAATCATTTCAAAGACAACGCCATGAGGAGGATACTATTAGCAATAGCCGTTTGGACTTTTATCATTTCCTGCAATGAAAAACAAACATATACCGCGGACGACTGGCAAATTGGCCCGTTCGTAAAGGTCGATTCCCTGAACCCCATCCTTGGTCCCCAGGATACCAGGTGGTTCTGCCCTATGCGGCAGGACACTGTGGCATGGGAAGAAAAAGATGTCTTTAATCCATGTGCCGTGGTCAAAGATGGCAAGGTATATATGCTTTACCGCGCAGAAGATACGGTCGGCAAATTCAACGGCACTTCGCGTATAGGACTGGCAGTAAGCGAAGACGGCCTGCATTTCGATCGGTTGCCGGTACCGGTTTTCTATCCTGAACCGGATGAATATACTGCTTTGGAATGGGAGGGTGGCGTGGAAGATCCACGGATCGTGGAAGATGAAAATGGCACATACTACATGACATACACGGCTTATGATGGTGAAAAGACCAGGTTGTGCATTGCCACATCCGAAGACCTGATTGTCTGGAGGAAACATGGAGTGGTTTTTACCAATGTGGATGAGGAATTAGAAAAAACCTTAAGCTTTAAGTCCGGGCTGATTGTCAGCAATTGGTTGGTGATCGTATGATCGCTTCCAGAGAGTGAACGGCAAATACCAGATGTACTGGAATGTGGGTGAATTATACCTCGCCACTTCGGACGACCTTATTCATTGGGATCCTGTCATGAACGACGACGGCTCCTACTATGCCCCCGCACTACAAGCGCGACCTGACAAACTGAATGAAGACAACCTCATGTGTGAACCCGGTCCGGCGGCACTTCTCACTGAAAAGGGCATCATCGTTTTTTACAATGGAATATCCAATGGAGTTCCTTCCGAAAAAGGCCGGCCTGAAAACGAGGCGCTCACATGGGCAGGTATTCAGGTATTGTTCGACAAAGAAAACCCCCTAAAATCCATAGCCCGGGCAGAGGAGGCATTTATCAGTCCGGAGAAGGATTACGAAGTCACGGGGCAGGTCAATAATGTAACTTTTATCGAAGGGCTCGTCAGGTTTAAGGGAAAATGGTTTATCTATTACGGCACTGCAGATTCCTACATCGCTGTGGCTGTGGCAGAAAATGAAACCAACCCATGATGTAATTGCTGATTTATACTATTCTAATAACCCAAAATGAAAAAGCGAAATCTTAACAGGCGCGATTTTTTTAAAACCAGCGCCATGGCTACAGTTGCCGGCGCCGCGGTTGGATTGGGCTGTGCCCCGGATAGCCCTACCAGCCACGATGCGAAAAATGGATTTTCTCCTGACCACCCCATGGTTGATGGACATTTCTCACGCAATTTTAATCAACCCTATCAGGGACCATTCCTGAACAAACTGGCATTTCCACTTGGCGGCATTGGCGCAGGTATGGTATGCCTCGAAGGCAGCGGATGCATATCGCACGTTTCAGTACGCAATACTCCCGATGTTTTCCATGAGCCCTTCATGTTTGCGGCGCTCTCCATAAAAGGTAAAAAATCCATAGCCAGGGTGCTCGAAGGACCTGTGCCTGGCTATAAAATATTTGGCAGACCCAATACCGGCAACGGGGCAGGGGAGACTTCCTTTGGATTTCCGAGGTTTAAGGAAGCTCAATTCAATACACGGTTTCCATTTGGTACGGTGGAACTACAGGACGATAAAATGCCGGTAAGGGTGGCTTTGACAGGCTGGAGTCCATTCGTTCCAACGGATGAAGATAATTCGAGCCTGCCGGTAGCTGCCCTGGAATACGCATTCACCAACACGTCAAATGAGGCCATTGATGGTGTTTTTTCATACCATGCTTTCAACTTTATGAAGATGGAAATCCCCAGCGAGTTTGGCGGCAACTACCACAAAGGCGATTCCATTCAAAACCTTGACAACGGATTTATCCTCGCCCAAAATTGCTTTCCTGACAAACCACACTTCAAAGGTGATTTTGGAATTTTTACCGATGCACCAGGCGCTACCGTAGATCACAGCCTGTTCAGAGGCGGGTGGTTCGATTCGCGATCCATCATCTGGAAGGACATTGAAGCCGGAAACATGCCGGCAGATGGAATTAAGGAGAATTCGCCAGGGGCATCGCTTTACGTCCCTGTAAGTCTGAAGGCAGGGGAGACAAAAACGATAAACCTGATGTTCTGCTGGTATGTGCCGCATTCCAACATTCGGCGTGGCCCCGGCGATGTAGATATCACGAAAAAACTGGCAGAGTGTATGGCTAAATCCGGGGATGGATGTTGTTCCGATGAATATAATGCACTTTTTTATGAGCCGTGGTATTCGGCAAGATTCAGGGACATTCACGAGGTGGCCTCCTACTGGAAAAACAACTATTCTGAATTAAAGCTTAAGTCCGAAGCATTCAGGGATGCATTTTATTCGCAGTCGCTCCCAGATGTAGTTCTGGAATCCGTAGCTGCCAACCTCACGATTCTCAAGTCTCCGACAGTGCTCCGGCAAAAAGACGGCAGCTTATGGGCTTGGGAGGGATGCCACGATGATGGCGGTTGTTGCCATGGCTCTTGCACGCATGTCTGGAATTATGCGCAGGCGATTCCTCACCTTTTCCCAAGGCTGGAGAGGTCGCTCCGCATGACCGAATTCAAGGAAAACCAGGATGAATCAGGCCATCAGACGTTCCGCTCTGCGCTGCCCGTAAGGATAAATGATCACGGATTTCACGCCGCCGCCGACGGTCAGCTTGGCGGAATCTACGTGAAAGTATACGGCGATTGGCGCATTTCCGGCGATACTTCATGGCTGAAAAGTATATGGCCGGAGGCGAGGAAGAGCATGGATTATTGCATTCATACCTGGGACCCGAAGCGCAAAGGAATTGTGGAAGAACCACATCACAACACCTACGACATTGAGTTCTGGGGACCGGATGGCATGTGTACCAGTTTTTATCTCGGGGCGCTCTTTGCTACCGTGAAAATGGCTAATGCACTGAATGAGGATATGAAAGTGTATGATGAACTTTTTCAAAAAGGGAAGGCCTATCTTGAAGAACAGCTCTATGATGGAGAATATTTTATCCAGAAAATCCAGTGGGAAGGACTGGAAACACCAAGCCCGCTGGAGAAAACCGCTGAGTCATGGAACATCAACTATTCGGAAGAGGCGCGCGAACTATTAATGAAAGAAGGGCCAAAATACCAGTACGGTACCGGCTGCCTATCCGACGGAATACTGGGCGCCTGGATTGGCGCTATGTGTGGACTGGAAGGGTTTATTGATGGAGAAAAGGTAAAAAGTCATTTAAAATCCATACACAAATACAACCTGAAAACGGACCTTTCGGAACACGTAAATCCTCAGAGACCATCTTATGCGCTCGGCAATGAGGGAGGTCTGCTGCTTTGTACCTGGCCCAAAGGCGGTGCATTGTCGCTGCCGTTCGTGTATAGCAACGAAGTATGGACGGGCATCGAATACCAGGTGGCTTCACACCTCATGCTCGTGGGTGAAGTGGAGGCAGGCCTGGATATTATTCGCGAGCTACGGAAGCGCTATGACGGAAGAATCCGAAACCCATTCAATGAATATGAATGCGGCCATTGGTATGCCCGGGCTCTGGCGAGTTACGGGTTATTACAGGGTCTCACGGGTGTACGCTATGATGCGGTGGAAAAAACGCTATTTATTGATTCACGGATCGGTGACAATTTCCAAAGCTTTCTATCTACTGAAAATGGTTATGGAATGGTTGGGTTGGATGGAGGAAAACCATTTTTGCAGATCGTACATGGTGAAATAGCAGTTTCGAGGTGTGTTGTTGCCGGTACAGAAATGTCTGTTAAATTGATCTCCTGATCCATATTGATTGTTTTATCAGATTTAACTCAAAACTTCCACTTATGATTTCATCAACGAAATACATTCCTTTACTTGTGTTAACCTGTTTACTGGTGCTTTCATGTAAATCAAAACCGGTTTCCACATCATCGGATGCATTCCAACCCGATACCCGATTTAAGGTCGTTGGATATTTACTGGCAGGTAACTTCGGTGAAATCGACAGCATCGAACTAGACAGGATTACTCATCTGTGTCTTGCTTTTGCCAATCCCGATCCTGCCGGAAACCTCGTGATGGACAGTGAGGGTGATATGGAATATGTTGTGAAAAAAGCCCATAAGGCTGGAGTTAAAGTGCTTATTTCACTGGCTGGTGGAGGCAAACCTGATAAGGATATTTGGAAAAGAGTCCTCGGCCCGGATGCCAGGGATTCATTTATTTCGTCCATCATGACATTTGTAGAAACCAACAATCTGGATGGCGTTGACGTGGATATCGAGTGGAACCTGCTGCCGGCTATCGACACCCTGTATGAGCCATTTGTTGTCGGCCTCGGTAATGCTCTACACGCTAAAAGCAAGATCATCACCACCGCGCTGGATGCAAGTCGTATTCATCCTGCTGTGACGTCCGCAAGTCTGGCAGCCTATAATTTTATCAATATCATGGCGTATGATAAAACCGGCCCGTGGCGGCCGGATTTGCCCGGGCAGCATTCGCCGTTTTCTTTCGCAGAAAGCGCTCTGAAATACTGGACAATCGACTTAAAAATGGCTCCGGAGAAGCTGGTGCTGGGTATGCCATTTTATGGGTACAATTTTGACCCGGTAGGTAGTAAGCAGTATGCGGAAATCGTAAAGATGGATGTGAACAACGCTTACTCTAATGAGTTCGGACAACTTTACTACAACGGCATTCCTGAGATCGTGCGTAAAACGGTATTCGCCAGGGAGAATTGCGGCGGGGTCATGTTCTGGGAACTTTCGCAAGATACTTATGATGACCTTTCACTCCTCCGCGCGGTCGATCAGACGCTGAAGGCTGGTACTTGCGAAGTGAAGCTTTTCTTCCGAGACGAAGACGGTGATGGGTTTGGAACGATTTTGAAACCATATCATGCCTGTGAGGCCCCCAAGGGCTATGTCGTCAATAGTGATGATGTGGATGATTCGGATAGAGGCATGACATTGATAAGTATATCTGCGGAGGAAACTTGATCTAGTTAAAGCCATGAAATTAGTAACTTGATAAGAGAATTAGTATAATGGGTAGCAGTTCTGATCTAGGAAGTAACTCTATGTAATATATTTGCCATGAAGAAGCGGACGCGAGACTTTTAAAAGATGCTTTATACTGTTGACCAAAGTAGGATACACCTTAGGATGATTATATTTGGTCAGTGAAAATCGATGATGAATGATAACTTTATCTCAAAAGAAGAGGATCAGCATGTCTTCCAATTCAGGGAGAATCTAGTCCGGCCGGTCACCTACTCAGGTAGACTCTCATAGTAAGAGATTCAGGATATATGTAAAAAATTGGATAAAGAGATCTGGGATGTATGTAAGTAATAATATACATCGTTGCCGAATATAATTGACATCGTAAGGCAGGGAAGCGGTTAAGTTGCAAAAAAAGTCGGGTATGAAATGTCCTTGGCATAAATATTTTAAGTGATTTCCAGTAAATTTTGAACATAAGCTTCATTTGGCAAGATTAATATACAGGCAAGTTTCGCTACTAGAGAGATTCGGAGTTATAAAATTATGCTTTGAGGTAGCAAAAGACGCAATCAATATTCTTGATATATTTAATACGAGCAGAGATCATTCACATATAAATTTTTTTTTTTTTTTTTTTTTTTTTTTTTTTTTTTTTTTTTTTTTACAAAATAACTCACCGTCAGATTGATGTTTGATGTACATCACCCTAGAGGAAGCCAGTCAGTACCTTCATTAAAAATAATCCGCCAATACCCGAGTCAACAAAAGGAATGCAATGCCGATCGCGATTCTGTAGTACCCAAAATATTTGAATCCATAATTTTCCACCAGTTTCAGAAATACCTTCACCGCAAACCAGGCAGTGATAAAAGCGACAACCAGCCCTACACCCAGCAATACAAGTTCATGGCTCGTGAAGCTGATGGGTGTTTTCAATAAATCGTAACCGGTCGCCGCGCACATGGTCGGGACGGCCAGCAAAAACGAAAACTCCATGGCCTGCTTTTTATTTAATCCATTAAACACGCCCCCGATTATAGTAGCCGCCGCCCGGGATACGCCCGGTATCATAGATAAACACTGAATGAGTCCGATGAAAAATGCTCTTCTATAGGAAATGTCTTCGAGGTCGACAGTCTGGCTTTTTTGATTCTCCACCTTTTTATCAATAAATATCAATACAATTCCACCAACTATTAGTGAAATGGCCACCACGGTGGAGTTGAACAGATATTCTTTGATATACTCATACGCAGTGAATCCAACGATGGCCGTAGGTAAGAATGCAAAGCCTAGCTTAAAGTATATTGTGATGCTCTGTAAAAATCGCTTTATATACATGATTACGATCGCCAAAATGGCGCCCAATTGTATGGAGATTTCGAAGGTTTTTACAAATGCATCGTCCTGTATATGCATAATACTGGACGCCAGAATCATGTGACCCGTTGAGGAAATCGGGAGAAATTCCGTAATGCCTTCGATGATGGCAAGAATGATAGATTGAAAAAAAGTCATGATTTGAATTAAGGCTTTGGTTCCTGATTTATATTTTGTAAATATATTGTCATGATCAGCGCCGTGCCAAACCATGATCCTGAAAGACCGCGCGAATTTATAAATTTCGGTCTCGTTTCACTTAGCAGATCTGGATTTTCTTTTAAGTTACCTGCGCGCAAATTTATGGACACCTTCTATTAGTAGCACACATGACAAAGAGAAATAAAGCGGAGTTATTACCTGAACAACATGAAGAACTTATCAAGACCTTAAAAGCCAGATTCGATAAAAACATGAATCGCCACATAGGTCTTGAATGGGCTAAAATTCAGGCAAAACTGGATGCCACTTCCAACGCAGAAAAAATGTGGTCGCTCCATGAAATGGAAAGAACAGGCGGTGAGCCGGATGTCGTGGGTTTTGATGCGGAAACGGAAGAGTATATTTTCGTTGATTGTTCAGCGGAAAGTCCCAAAGGTCGCAGAAGTATTTGCTATGACCGTGAAGCACTGGAGTCCAGGAAAGAATTCAAACCTGAAAATAGTGCCATTGATATGGCCGCAGCGATCGGCATTGAACTGATAACAGAGGAGCAGTATCGTGATCTGCAACAACTAATGCAATTCGACACCAAAACATCGAGTTGGGTAAAAACCCCAGAGGACATCAGAAAACTCGGAGGGGCCATCTTTTGCGATCGTCGCGTACGGCAAAGTCTTCATGTATCACAATGGTGCCGACTCTTACTATGCTGCCAGAGGATTTCGTGGAATGTTAAAAATCTAATATGAGCGCACCTCCTTTTCAGTAATTGATCAGATCAATTACTGGCAGGTATATACAGATTTCTAAACTCAATACTCATTTATAACCCATAACCCATAATTCTTAACCTGCTTACTCCGGCCAGACTTCATTGAGTATGGGTTTTGAGGCAATTTTGGAAGGATCCACTACCACATGCTTCACCTTATCCCGCTTCCATGTATAGACGATATGAACAAGTCCGTCTTTCGCCTGGATTACTGCCGGATATGAAAATTCCCCAGGTTCGTTTTCCAGAACGATGGCTGCCTCCCAGCTAATCCCGTCTTTCGAGATGGCCACATTCAGTGGCGATCGTTTGCCACCCCACTGGTTTGGCTTCTTGCCGATATGATTATAAACAATGAGCTGACGGCCATCATTCAGCGTAACCGCGTCTGTACCGGAGTTTGGATTCGGGAGGCCGGATGGCTCCAGTGAAGTCCAGGTGATGCCACCTTCCGATGACCAGGAAGAAAGCACGACGTTTTCCTTGCTCCGGGCCATTATCTGAAGCTTGCCGCCAGGATATGTAAGTACGCTGGGTTGAATGGCATTGTATTGTTTCCCATCGTTTATGGGATCACTTTTTGACCATGTTTTACCTAAATCACTCGAATACTCAAAATGAATTCTCCAGCCGTCATTCTCTGTGCTGGTCGGACTTATCAATGTGCCATTGGAAAGCAAAACAGGTTTATTTTTTATCGGCCCCAGTATTCCTGCAGGTAATGTTACCGGACTTCCCCAGGTTTTGCCATTGTCTTTTGATTCAATAAGTAATCCCCACCAATCGCTGGGGCTGGGACCTACTTTGTAGTACAATTGCAGTGCTCCATCTGGTATCTGGAAAAGCACAGGATTCCAGCAAGGGTAGCGCAGCGATGCGTTTTGTACGCCATTGGCAACAGATACAGGTTTAGACCATTTGCCATCGATTTCCATGCTCAGCCATATTTCTACGTCAATGTTTTTTTCCCTGGTGCCGCCGAACCACGAAGCAACAAGTCCATCCGGTGTTTCTGCAATCGTGGAGGCATGACATTCTTTAAAGGGAGCTTCATTAAATATGAATTCTTCAAGGGTGATGCCCTGCTTTTGTCCGTAGAGCTGGGGAACAGTGAGAAGTAGTAACAGGACAATGGTAAGTGATCGGTTTTTCATATCGACTGGGTTTTAATGAATATACCCAGACTTCCCGAAAAGCTACCTCCGTTCACGGGGAAATTTTTGAATATCATTATAAAAACAGGCCAATGGAATAGAACTGCTTTTCTTCAGCAGTTGATTTAAGCGGGCAGATTGTTTACCTCGACCAGTCGAAGCCGAAAACCAACAGATAAAACCCTAGCGATCCGGCACCATAAGCCATTAAAATGAGGTCTGAAACATTGGAGGCAGATGCCGGGGCAAAAAATGATTTTACGAGTAAAAATGCCACACAGGCCATGGCACTCCAAAGCCATATTTTTATGGCTAACGGTTTGCCCGGAAAAAGGAATTGTTTAAGAAATTTTATCAAGGGTATTTCAGGGATTAGTTTTGATGCAAATAGCAAAGATTTACTATTTTTTCCTTCAGGTCCCCGTAATCAGCAGATTTAATAATATAATCATCGACTTCCGAGTACATGACAAGCGTAGGCAAAAGAGGATGATCCATGACGGTAGTGCCAATCACTTTAGGATTGCTGCCGTTACACTGGCTCGTGATTTTTAGTGTTTTGGTTAGTTCAAAACCGTTTATTACCGGCATATTGAGGTCAACAATGATGAGATCATAATTTTTGCGCTGGGCATGCCGAATGGCATCATGAGCAGAGTCGCACAGATCAAGATTTCGATTGAGGAGTCCAAGGTTTTTGGTGATTACATATTGCGAAGCCATGTCATCATCAACCAAAAGAATGTTCAAAGGGCTTACTTCCCCGAGAAATGCGAATAACGACTTTTCCTTTATCATCTGAATTCGTTTTGCATTACAGGTTTCAATATTAATGCCATGTTAAGATTCTTCTAAAAAGCAGGTATTTATGGAAATGTCAGGCATTTTTAAAGTTCCATATATGCCGAAGCATCCCATATGGGGATTTTAAAAGAACCTAAATCCCAAAACGGGACAGATGCTTTTGGTCAAATTCACTATCACCTTTCAATTTTGTGCTAAATATTCTATATTCCGCAGCTGAAACTCATTTTGAGAATGGCCCTGGAGCATATAATATCAACACAATAATGTACAAGATTTTTTTAACACTAGCAATTCTTTGCTTTTTCAATTTCCTCCCTGTCATCGGGCAGACGGAATTAGCGCAGATCACCGTAAATGCAGGACCTTATGATCGGAATGATATCGTGGTTCAGGCGAGTCTGGATGGATTGAATCTGGATATAGCCAACAGCACGCTCGTTTTAGTAGAAGTGATAAAGGGGAAGGAGACCATTACCAAAGCGGCGCTGGTCATAGACGATGGTCATAAACTGATCTGGCGTATTACCGGCAAAACACCTGCAGGTACTGTAAAAAAGTATTCCCTGCGATCACAAAATTCCCGGGACGCTGAGGCGGCGAATCCTGTTTCCATCGACAGGCTTGGCAATAACCTGTTGGTCAGATATGGCGATAAAAATATTCTTCAGTACAATTTTGATGAAGCGCCAGTTCCGAAAGGTGCATCGCCTTTGTTTCGCCGGGGCGGATTTATCCATCCATTGTGGACGCCAAAAGGGGAAGTGCTAACGCGGATTCAACCCCCGGATCATTATCATCACATGGGATTATGGAATCCATGGACTCATACCGAATACAATGGAAAAATCATCGATTTCTGGAATTTGATCAAGGGCGAGGGCACCGTGAAACCGGTGAGCGTCACATCTATTACGGAAAATCCGTACTATGCGGGTTTCAAAGTTTTACACGACCACGTTGACCTTAACGGCGTCACTGCTGATGGGTTTTTAGTGATTTTGAAAGAGAAGTGGGATGTGAAGGTCTGGGATGCCGGACCAGATTTCCGGGTAATCGATTTCGTTTCCACGTTTAATAATGTAACTGACAGTGTTTTCACGATTAAAGAATACCGCTACCAGGGATTTGGATTGCGGGCAACGGAAAAATGGAATGATGGTACTGCGAAGATTATTACCTCTGACGGCAAGGACAAAAGCACTGGCAATGGCACGAGAGCCCGCTGGTGCGATATCAACGGTGAGTCGGTGGCGGGAACATCCGGCGTGGTGTTTATGACAAACCCATCGAACTACAATTTCCCGGAACCCATCAGGATATGGCCTACCGGAACGAATGGAAAGGTTGAAGATGTTTTTTTTAATTTTAATCCGGCAATGGACAGGGATTGGGTAATAAAACCGCATCAGAATTACCAGTTGCGCTACAGGATGCTTCTTTACGATGGCTCCGTAAGCGTTGAGCAGGTTGAGCGGTTGTGGCGCGATTATGCATATCCACCGGCCGTAAGCGTAGTGCCGGTTCAAAAATGACGTATCAAAAAGAATGAATAAAACCCAGAATCATGAGCAGTAGAAGAAAGTTTATTAAATCTTCCATTATAGGGATGTCCACCGCATTTGCCATTCCGACAATTGTTCCGTCCACCGTTTTTGGCAAATCAGCGCCCAGCAATAAAATCAATATTGGTCAGATAGGCTTTGGCAGGATTGCCATGAGCCACGACTTACCCGACACATTGCGCTACGATGAGGCCCGCGTTATCGCCGTAGCCGATCTCGACAGTAACCGTCTTAAGGACGGCAAAGCGTTCATTGAGAAATACTATGCCGAAAAAACCGGTAATCCTAAATATGTGGATGTGGCCACCTTCGGTGATTACAGGGAATTATTAATGCGCAGTGATATCGACGCGGTGATCATCAGTACACCCGATCACTGGCATGCCCGCCCGGCCATTGATGCAGCACTTGCTGGAAAGGATATTTATCTTCAAAAACCAACCTCGCTTACCATTGATGAAGGTCGAAAAATGAGTGATATATTGCACCGCACGGGCCGCGTATTCCAGATTGGCAGCCAACAGCGCTCACTTAATCCATGGCCTCAGTTTCATCGCGCATGCGAACTGGTTCGCAATGGTCGTATTGGTGAAATCAAGGAAGTCTATATCGGTTTACCCGGTGACCCGTCAGGCCCGGAAGCCCCTGAAATGCCAATTCCGTCCAATTTGAATTATGAAATGTGGCTGGGATCCACGCCAATGGCATATTACACCGAAATGCGCGTTCACCCACAAAAGGGGTATGACCGGCCTGGATGGCTTCGATGCGAACAATTTGGAGCGGGGATGATCACAGGCTGGGGGGCACATCATGTGGATACTGCACATTGGGGAATGGATACGGAATTCACAGGCCCAATTGAAGTGGAGGCTCAGGCTGATTTCCCGAAAAGTGGCTTGTGGAATGTCCATGGTGATTTTAAAGTCAAGGCGAAATATGCTAATGGCGCTACCATGTTTATTTCAGGCAGCTATCCCAATGGCGTGAAATTCGTTGGCACCGAAGGCTGGATTTTTGTGACCAGGGGAAAACCTGTTACCTCCAGTGATCCGGTATCGTCCGACCCATCCCATAAGTCGCTCGATGCCAGTGATCCTAAAATACTCGATTCTGTCATTGGTCCGGACGAGATTCATCTGTATCAAAGTCCTGATCAACATAAGAACTGGCTGGATTGTATAAAATCCAGAGCGCTGACAATAGCCCCTGCTGAGGTCAGCGCACAGATCATGCTCGGCCTGCCTTGTAAGTCACATCGCTATGAAGTTGCCAAGAAAGCTTTATTGGGATCCGGTAACAGAGCGGTTCAAAAATGACGATGAAGCCAATTCTATGCTCTCAAGACCACAAAGACATCCATGGGGAGTATAATTGCAGACAGTTAATTAAAAATAAATTAATAAATATTAAAATATTTTAAAAAAAAAAAATTTAAAAAAAAATAAAAAAAATTATTATAAAAAAAAAAATTAAAAAAAAAAATAAAAATAAAGAAATATCGATTCCTAAACCCCCTAATGGCCGAAATCTGTGGAATATAATTCCATGGATTTCAGGCCATTTTATTTATATAGCTATCAGGTTGTTATCTTTGTGAATATATCAATCAGCCAGACAAATGTACAGGCGTACAATTTACTTTTTCCTTGTAATTTTTTCAGGATTCCCCTTTCTATTGCATGCCCAGGATAGCCTGCGTGTGCGGCCAAAAGTTGGTCTTGTCTTAAGTGGTGGGGGTGCAAAAGGACTTGCACATATAGGGGTACTTCGCGCCATGGAAAATGCTGGACTTACGCCGGATTATATCACTGGCACCAGTATGGGCAGTATCGTAGGAGGCTTGTATGCTCTTGGGTATTCGGCGGATGAAATTGAGGTAATTGCGTCCCAAATAGACTGGGATGCAGTTTTGAGTAACCGAATACCGTTGGAAGAGATTACCATTGAAGAGAAGGAGTATTATGGTCGGTATCTGGCGGAGTTGCCCATAGAAGGGTGGAAGCCCGGGTTGCCAAAAGGACTGATCGAAGGCCAGCAGCTTTCAGAAATTCTATCGCGGCTTACCAGGTCTGCACATGATATTGCAGATTTCAGCCTGTTACCAATACCATTTGCATGTGTCGGCGCGGATATTGCCACAGGTGAACCTGTTCTCCTCAATAAGGGCTCTCTGCACAGGCCATCAGGGCAAGTATGGCTATACCAACAGTATTTACTCCGGTGGAAATTAATGGCCGATTGTTAGTGGATGGCGGATTAGTAAGGAATTTTCCGGTGGAGGAAGTGATTAATATGGGGGCAGATATTGTCATTGGGGTATTCGTGGCCAGCGATTTAAGCTCATAAAGAAGAACTTGACAACATGATATCAGTGTTGAACGCAGGCGGCATTCGTTACAAGCGCTTTCGATTCGCGCAGACAACGTGAGAAGGTAGATATTTACCTTGAACCATCGCTCAAGGATTTTCAGGCCACGAGTTTTAAAGAATGGCAGCAAATCATCGAAAAGGGAAATGAGATAGGAAAAGAATTTGAAGGGATATTTCAAAAATTGGCAGATTCGCTGAGGGCTATCGCTCCACTGAAGGTGGTGGAAAAACTAAAGACAAAGAGCGAATACCTTATTACTGATATCGTCGTTACCGGAAACGACCAAATAAGCCCTGAAATAATCAAGGGAAAACTGCACATTAAGGAAGGATCCATCATGTCCATCGATGAAATAGAACACCGAATAAGCATATTGTATGGAACACGATACTTCGAGAAAGTAACCTATGAAATTATCAACAATGGCCCCATTTACTGTTTGGTGATTGATGTGCGTGAAGCCAAAGATGGGTACCTGAAATTAGGTCTCCAGTATGATTCTGAAAACAGGATTTCTCTTAATTTGAATCTCACAATACGGAATCTTGTATCCAAAAATTCACGAACCCTTTTAGAGACATTTATCTCAGAAAATCCAAGGGTTGACCTCAATTACCTTAAGTACCTGGGTAAAAAGCAAAATATTGGATTCCAGTTTGGCGGGTACTATCAAAACAACATCCTGCCGTATTTTCGAAGGTAATATCCAGACGGCCACCCTCAACGCTGACAACCTCGATCTATATGGTCAGTTGCAATCATCAAGTTTCAAGAATTTTTCATTTGGCGGACGTTTTCAGATTGAGTACGCCAACCAGAATCCCACAATGGGCGAGTTGGTGAAATCCTTTGAAAGGTTTAAGAGCAGGGATTTCATCCTCATGGGATTTGTGAACTACAACACTCTAGATAAACGGTATTTTTTCCGATCCGGTACTTTTTTAAATGTCACGGTAAAACAGATTTTGGATGTGAAAACCGACTTCAGTGTTTTTGAAAATGATTCGTCATCCGTTCTGGTTTCTCAAACGGTGTACCCAAAGCCTTTTTTCGCAGTTGAAACCTATTATACCCAGGCGATTCCTGATTACCAAACGGTTTTCAATTATTTCCCAGAATTCAATAGTAGCTACCTCGGTCGATGAGCTGAGCTATAATATTGCCGATTACTATTTTATCGGTGGCTTCAATCCCCGATTTAAACACGTCAATCAATATTTAGGCGCCAAGAACAAGGAGTACGTAGTACCGAATTATTTCCTTACCAAGCTCACGTTGCAGTATGAAATAATTCCGAAAGTCCTGCTGTCGGGTATGGCAAACTACCTGGATGCGGTTTATCCGATGAAGTGGTTTTACACGGTGCCCGAAGAAGGTTTTTTAGGCGGTCAGGAGCGCAGATTTGGCTATGGGTTTTCGCTGGGTTATGAGAGCCTTGTCGGGCCCATAGTGTTTGCCATGGCCAAGGATACGCAATCATCAGCCACGTATTTCCACTTCAACTTAGGGTATTGGTTTTAATGCCTTGCGAACCTTGTTTTTCCAAAATGCTTTCAGATCAAAATTAACGTTGTAACGAGGTTACCAAATTATAACTATTCGTATATAAAGTTGTAATTTTTAAACTCGCTATTATGACTGCTTTTGAAATTATCATGACCCATTTCTACGATGTAATCGAGAAAAATGCTCCACAAAAGAATCAAGACCATTCAACGGAGGGTTCAAATGAATTGACAAGACTGGTGAGGCAGTATATTAAAACCTCGTATGATCATGGACACCAACTCGCCTATCGCACTATGTTGGTGGACCTCAACAACAGAATATCGGATTTACTGACCGGTGCCAGCTATAGTGAGTGGGAAAGATTGAGACTTGCGCTCATCGGTAATGACCTTCACATGATCCGCAGGGATCGCCCAAGGGAAGTCGTAGCACACTTAAAAACCCGGTTGATAAGACATATCTGATTCCTACAGAAAAAAAGCGTTAAATACCCATGGTTGGTCAATGCCTTCAGCAACGAAGGCATTTTATTTTTGAGCAATCAGAAACAAATCGAGACTTGTGTCGGGGTTTGCACTTAATATATAATCGTCGTACCGGATTTCATCGACAAGGCTGCTGTTCGATTTTTGCAAATGGCCTCTATTCCATCGGTTCATAATTTCATACGGAATTTTTAATAAAAAGGCAGGTAGTCGGTACTGGAGATTCAGGAAATCCCAGCGCATGAGTTTATTGACTGATGCCCGGTTTTGGTCATGATAATCCATTACTTTTTTGTTACCGGCTATACCCATCATTTCAGTACTTTGAAAATACTTTCCGGCCAATGACTTCAACTCCTCGCTGGTATATTCCCGAATGTGCCATGGATTTCGCGAAAGCGATAGTTTTCTGTTTGGTGTGGTGAGAAGTGCTTTGCCACCGGGTTTCAATACGCGATGTATTTCCCTCATGAACAAATCATCGTCCTTGATGTGCTCAATAACCTGGAAACTGACCACGAAATCAAATGAATTGTCAGCGAGTCCGGCTAATGGCGGTATCACGGCTTGCCTGAAATCACCCTTTGGAAACCTGGCTTTCAGGCTATTTACCACTTCAGTAATTTTATCAATACCCGTGTAGGTCCTCGACCGTGAAAGGAGTAACTCCACGCCGCGCCCCTGTCCGCAACCTATTTCAAGAATATCACCGGATACATATCCAATACTTAAATAATAGGGCTTCAACAATCGTTGATGTATTGGGTTGTCTGATCCAAGGACGTCGGATGCAATTTCAGTTGTATAGACGGGCATTTAATGCGTTTTTAAACCATTGTAAAGTAAAATAAATTAATTTAATTGCTCATGATTGCGTTAAGGCGTTTTCAATTTTTGGTAATAGTTATGGATAAATCAGGCATTCGTACGGATCATTTTTTCGCTGTGACAAAGAAAAGGGCACTTTTCTTCATGGCTATATTTTTGTCGGTTGCCATAGAAACCATCGCCCAGGGTGTGTTTATTGATGAAAACATAGCCTATCATTATAAAATGAATAATGAAGTGCGGGCCGAGCATCACGTTTTTCAGGATGGAGACTCCGCAGTTTTTCACTTTGAGCTTAGTTTCAATGACCGCTTTTTTGACGATTTCCATTATACGTTACGGCTCGTCGATAGCTATCATACCAGCGACTTGGTATATATGGACACGCTTGACATTAAAAAGCACATAATTTCCATCATGGCCGGAAAAGTTTACATAAAGGTGGTGGTGCCCTATGATTCCAAGGCTGATGTGGCCATTCTGAGTGTGATTGCGAAGCAATCGGGCATTGACTATAATTTTGATGTTCCCCTTATCCCTGATTATAATTTCTCCAATGACGGACTCATATTCTTCGATGCCGATGGAACTACACCATACCTGAATAGTTTTATCAACAGCCATAAGAAATTCATGGTCAGCAGCATTCAGCCCTATGAAAGACCAGTTTACGGGTTTCATTATTCGTTCGAATTTGAAGAGGCAGTGCCACCGATGATCATCGAGGAAAAAAAAGGCAGCCCGGGCTTCAGTGCAGACTCAGTTTTTATGGTTAAACCCGGAGAAATGATTCAATTTGATAAATCCGGACTTTACTTTTTTCAAAAAGACAGCAGTAGCTCCAAGGGAATTGGCTTAAGAGTACAAGACAAGTTTTTTCCACTGGTGAAAACCTTCAATGAAATAATGCCGCCGCTGATTTACATTTCGACCAGCGCTGAAACTTCCCTCATCAGGAATGCTGAAAATCCAAAGAAAGCGTTCGACCAGTTCTGGATCGACAATGCCCAGGTTCCATCAGTGGCCTCGAAGGCCGTTGCACGGTATTATGAGCGCGTCGCTTCCGCGAATTATTTATTTACCAGCTTTAAGGAAGGCTGGAAAACCGATATGGGAATAATCTACATTATTTTCGGCCCACCCAATGATGCATATAAATCAGAGGAATTGATAGAATGGGTTTATAATCAGGATATGACAATGCCGAACCTAAGGTTTTCATTTTACAAAGTGAAGAATGTCTTCACCGATGATCATTATACGCTAATGCGAAAGAAAAATTACGACAAGGTGTGGTTTAAATCAGTAGAATTGTGGAGAACCGGAAAAATCAAGTAAGACCCTATAAGCCCCAGGAGCCTTCTGAAAATATTTTTATTTACGGCATCAGGGCCGTGATGGAAGCCATCGATGCCGGTAAGGAAATCGAAAAGGTGATGGTGCAGAAGGACCTGAACGGTGACCTCATCCGTCAGCTTATCGGCAAACTAAAAAGCCTCAGAATTCCATTCTCGCAATTGCCACTGGAAACGCTGAACCGGGTAACAAAAAAGAATCATCAGGGAATAATTGGTTTTATGTCGGCGATCCAGTACCATTCGCTTGACAATGTCGTTGAGTCAACTTTTTCCTCAGGAAGGGAGCCATTTATTCTCATCCTCGACAGAGTTACTGATGTGCGGAATTTTGGCGCTGTAGCACGAACGGCGGAATGTGCCGGTGTAGATGCACTAGTAATCCAGAGCAGAGGCAACGCGCTCATTGGCGGCGATGCCATGAAAACTTCAGCGGGCGCGCTTAGTATTCTTCCGGTATGCAGGGAAGACAATCTGAAAAAGGCGATTCAATTTCTGAAGCAAAGCGGTATTCGCATAGTGGGTTGTACGGAAAAGGCTGATGGACTTATTTATGAAACTGACTTGTCAGGTCCGGTGGCCATCATCATGGGATCGGAGGAAGATGGTATTTCACCCGAATATTTAAGCCTTTGCGACACCACATGCAAAATTCCCATGGAGGGCAAAATTGCCTCCCTGAATGTTTCTGTTTCAGCAGGAGTTGTAATTTACGAGTCCTTGAAGCAGCGAAGGAATGCAGAAAGATAAATGATTGCTGGGCAGCGTTGCTCAGATATACTGGTCTCCCAGCTCACTTTTCACATCGGTGACGATGCTTTTAATCATTTTCTCATCGTCTTTTTTGCAGATCATCAGCACGTCATCGCAGTCAGCGATAAGATATCCTTCCAAACCCTGAACCACCACGAGTTTTTCCTTTGGTGACCTGACAATACATTGGGTACTATCATATAGCATGGCAGTGCCATCGATCACGTTTCCGT
Organism: Cyclobacteriaceae bacterium; assembly: GCA_034523095.1. Lineage (GTDB taxonomy): Bacteria > Bacteroidota > Bacteroidia > Cytophagales > Cyclobacteriaceae > JAAUQL01. The sequence continues at coordinate 49,853 of JAXHKU010000037.1, forward strand.
TGCTGTCCTTATTATGGTATTCGTGCAGCGATGCCCAGGATCCCAGGTCCGACCAGCCAAAATCGCCAAACACGACATGGACATTGCTCGCTTTTTCCATTATGCCGTAGTCTATCGATATCGGTTTGGTTCTGGCGTATGCCCAGGCAATTTTTTCTCGTTCCTGCTTTGTATAGTACTGTGGTGAAATAACATTGAAGGTTTCGGCGATTTCCGGGAGAAATTTGCAAAACGCCTCGATAATAGTTTCTGTAGTCCAGATAAATATGCCGGCATTCCATACAAAGTCGCCACTTTCAAGAAATGTTTTGGCCAGTTCGAGCTGGGGTTTTTCCGTGAATGTCTTCACGGGTTTCACCGGACCTTCTGCATCGTGAATAAACTGAATGTATCCATATCCGGTTTCAGGTCGACTGGGCTTAATGCCAATTGTAACAAGCCGGTGTCCCTGTGAGGCGAAATCAAGAGCGGTGCGGCATGTTTCTACAAAGTCATCCTCCATAAAAACGGCGTGATCGGCCGGAGTCACGATGGTAATGGCGTCCGGATTTCGGCTGGCAATTTTATACGCAGCATAAGCAATACATGGCGCCGTATTCCTGCCATCGGGTTCGAGCAATATCTGGTCGTCAGCCAGTTCGGGAAGTTGCTCCCTAATGAGGCCATAATATGATTGATTCGAAACGATATAGATGTTTTCTCTCGGACATAAGGGCAAAAACCTGTGGTAAGTAAGTTGAAGCAGGGATTTGCCAACACCAAGAACGTCCAGAAATTGTTTCGGATGGGCGGTCCGGCTATATGGCCAAAATCGACTACCTACTCCGCCAGCCATTATTACCACAAATGTATTGCTTGATTGCCTGCTCATATTTTATTTATTAGGTGATATTTATTTACCTCGTTTCAATGCCCCAAATTATTGAATTATCGATGCATTATTCAAAAAAAAGGAGTTAATTTTACTTCCCGTTTTATCCCGGATAGCCCGGGATTTTATTTTTCAGGGCAATTAATCATGAATCATAGCAGGCCCTCCAACCTGAATAGACACATTTGAAGGAATCTGCAGCGGCGCACAAAGAGTTTAATTTTAAATCAGAAAAAATTATTTTAAAACTCGAAAATATCCACTAATTTATATTGTCAGATGTGTGTACATCTGACTTGCGTTTTTACAATAAAGCACCAAAGCGAAATTTACATTGGACAGAATAAGGGAAAAGCTTAAAGAAGTATTTGGATTCAGTCAGTTCCGTGGCAGCCAGGAGGCCGTTATCCAGAACCTGATGGATGGTAGAAACACCTTTGTCATCATGCCTACCGGAGCAGGAAAATCCTTGTGTTATCAGTTGCCGGCAATCGTGCAGGAAGGTACCGCTATTGTGATATCGCCACTCATCGCACTGATGAAAAATCAGGTCGATCAGATGAATGCATTCGGGATTAATGCCAAATTCCTAAACTCCACCCTGTCCAAAGCGGAGATGACCCAGGTGAAAAAGGAAACACTCACAGGAGAAGTGAAGCTTCTTTATGTAGCACCTGAATCACTTACCAAGGAAGAAAATGTTGATTTTCTGAAAAAGGCCAAAATATCCTTTGCCGCGATCGATGAGGCGCATTGTATCTCGGAGTGGGGTCATGATTTCAGACCGGAATACCGCCGCATAAAAACCATTCTTGACGCCATCGGTAAGCTGCCCGTGATCGCGCTCACGGCAACTGCTACGCCCAAGGTGCAGCTTGACATTCGGAAAAACCTCGAACTGGATTCGGCAGATTTGTTTTTATCTTCCTGTCAACCGGCCAAACCTTTACTATGAGGTCCGGCCAAAAGTGCATGCAAAAAAGCAGGTAATAAAATTCATAAGGAACCACAAAGGCAAGTCGGGAATCATCTACTGCCTGAGCCGCAAAAAGGTAGAAGAAATTGCCAACCTACTCAAGGTTAATGACATAAAGGCGGCTCCCTACCACGCCGGACTGGAACCAGCCACACGAGTGAAAAACCAGGACGACTTTCTGAATGAAGAGATCGATGTAATCGTAGCCACCATTGCCTTTGGCATGGGGATCGACAAGCCTGATGTCCGCTTTGTCATTCACTATGACACACCAAAATCGTTGGAAGGGTACTATCAGGAGACCGGGCGTTCCGGCCGCGATGGACTTGAGGGTAATTGCATACTGTTTTATCGCTACAAGGACATATTAAAGCTGGAAAAATTCCAGAAAGATAAGACTGTCACAGAGCGCGAGAATGCCAAAGTTCTGCTGGAAGAAATGTCTTCCTACGCCGAATCTTCTGTGTGCCGGAGGAAACAGTTGCTGCACTATTTCGGTGAAAAATACGATGATTCGCAATGCGGCAAATCCATGTGGTGCGATGTGTGCAAGTACCCGCCAGAATCCTATGAAGGTAAAGAATACGTCACTTTGGTGCTCAAAGCTGCTAAAGAAACCGACGAGCGATTCGGCCTCCAGCACCTGGCGGATGTATTGCGGGGTGTTGAAAACCAGTATGTAAAAAGCTATAAGCACTTTTCACTGCCCGTCTTTGGCAAAGGCAAGGAACAAACCGACGAATTTTGGGCATCGGTAATCCGGCAAACGCTGCTTCATCATTTTCTCGAGAAAGACCTCGACCAGATCGGTGTGTTGAAACTCACGGACACTGGACGGGCTTTCATGGAAAAACCACATTCTTTTATGCTTGTCAAGGACAAGGACTTCGAAAGTATCATCGGAGAAGGAAGACCACGAACCAAAAATCGTTACCCAATCGTACGATGCTACGCTGTTTGAATTACTCAAAAAGCTGCGCAAGGATGTGGCAAAGCGCAAAAACCTGCCTCCATATGTGATATTCCAGGATCCTTCACTCGAAGAAATGGCCACCGTATATCCTACCACCAACGAGGAGTTGGCCAGAATCAACGGAGTGGGTATGGGTAAAATCGCTAAATTTGGCAAGCCGTTTCTGGAGTTGATTCAAACGTATGTGGATGAAAATGACATCGAAACCGAATCAGAGATAGTAGTAAAATCGGCGGTTAATAAATCGAAAACAAAGATTTACATTATTCAGCAAATCGATAAAAAAGTAGATCTGGGTGAAATCGCTGACGACAAGGGATTGAGTTACACTGAACTGATCGACGAAATAGAGAATATCTGCTATGCCGGCACAAAACTGAACCTTGACTATTATATCGACAACATCCTCGACCCGGAAAAACAGGATGAAGTTTATGAATATTTTATGACAGCCGAATCTGATGATATAAGCGAAGCGTTGGAGGCGCTCGGGCCCGACGAATTTGACGAGGAAGACTTGCGGTTACTTCGCGTAAAATTCATGTCGGATCACGCGAACTGACATTTTTTTACCAAACCAATTGTCCCCGATTGAAACGGGATTTCTTTAACAAAAATTGAAACTAATGAAAATTCTGATAATAGGTTCGGGAGGCAGAGAACATACGCTCGCCTGGAAAACCAGGCAAAGTTCGCGGTGCGAACACCTTTATGTCGCACCTGGCAATGCCGGTACTGCCGCCCTCGCTGAGAACGTAGATATTGCCGTTGACGATTTCGAGAAAATGAAACAGTTTATCATTTCCAAACAGATCGAAATGGTAATCGTTGGTCCCGAAGCACCGCTTGTAGGCGGAATCCGCGAATACCTGCTCGCCGATACAAACCTGAAGAATCTCAAAATTATAGGCCCGGGAAAATTAGGCGCTCAACTGGAAGGCAGCAAGGATTTTGCCAAGCAATTCATGAACCGCCACCATATACCAACTGCAGGTTCACAGACTTTTACCAGGGATTCCCTTGGTGATGCCCTTCTTTATTTGCAAACTACAAGCATTCCGACCGTGCTCAAAGCGGATGGACTTGCAGCGGGTAAAGGTGTTATTATCTGCCATGATAGACAGGAAGCTATCACCACCATCGAAAAAATGCTGAATGAGCGAATGTTTGGCGCGGCAAGCGACACCGTGGTAGTCGAAGATTTTCTCAGCGGCATCGAGCTTTCCGTATTCGTGCTCAGTGACGGGGATTCATATAAAATTCTTCCGGAAGCCAAGGATTATAAAACCATCGGGGAAAACAATACAGGACCTAATACCGGTGGCATGGGCAGTGTGTCGCCCGTCATATTTGCCGATGGGGTTTTCATGAAAAAAGTGGAGGAAAGAATCATTAAGCCAACCATCAAAGGCCTGAAGTCAGATGGTATCGACTACAAAGGATTTATATTTATCGGACTGATGAATGTCGGCGGCGAGCCTTATGTGATCGAATACAACGTCCGCATGGGTGATCCGGAAACGGAAGTGGTGATGCCACGCATAAAGACCGATCTCGTTGACCTCATGGAAGCAACAGCTTCGGGCAACCTCAGCAATATTAATGTGGAAATCGACCCGCAAGCTGCAGCCACAGTAGTGATGGTAGCCGGCGGATATCCTGGTGAATATAAAAAAGGTGATGAAATACATGGTCTGGAAGCCGCTGACAAAAAAGCGCTTGTATTCCATGCCGGTACGCGAATGACCGACGGAAAAGTGCTTACCAATGGTGGCCGGGTACTCACGGTAACCGGTTTTGGAAATACCGTTCAGGCTGCGTTGAATCAGGCTTACGCCGGCACTTCCGCGATTCACTGGAAGGATGCGTACTTCCGGAAAGACATCGGTCAAGACCTCCTTGCGCTGGAGTAGGGTTTTTTATTATTAAACATTGTATTAATTTCATGACACGTAACAACGTGTCGAATTAAGATTCAAATATGTCAGGCTGCACAACATGCGATAGTGGGGATGGCACCCAGGTAAAAGGGTGTAAAAACAACGGTGTATGCGGAACGTCCGGATGCAACAAACTGAATTCGTTCGACTGGCTGGCCGGAATGGACATGGCCATCGGCGAAAAGTTTGACATCGTGGAGATTCGTTTTAAGAATGGCAAAAAGGAGTTTTTCAGAAATGTAAATAAACTACAGCTTTGCAATGGCGACGCTGTAATCGTGGATGTGCCTAACGGCCATCATCTTGGTTATGTAGCGCTGCAGGGCGAGCTCGTCAGGCTGCAGATGATGAAAAAGAAGATCCCTATTGATGATCAGATAAAATCGATTTATCGTCATGCCAATGAAAAGGACCTTTTGAAATTTGACGAAGTCATCCAGAAGGAGCAGCCAATGTTGCAGCGGACGCGTGAAATCATTTCGACCCAGAAACTGGCGATGAAGCTTACGGACGTGGAGTATCAGGCCGATGGCACGAAAGCCACGTTTTATTATTCTGCCGACGACCGCGTGGATTTTCGGGAGCTTATCAAGGCGCTGGCCACAGAATTCAAAGTCAGGGTAGAAATGCGGCAGATCAGCATGCGCCAGGAAGCCAGCAGACTCGGTGGCATTGGATCGTGTGGCAGAGAACTTTGCTGCTCCACCTGGCTCACAGAATTTAAAAGTGTCAATACCTCAGCGGCCCGCTATCAGAATTTGTCACTGAATCCCAGTAAGCTTAGCGGCCAGTGCGGACGCCTGAAATGCTGCCTCAATTATGAGCTCGATACCTACATGGAAGCGCTCAAGGATGTTCCGGAAGTGACCAAACCCCTGATAACGGCACAGGGTGAGGCCAGGCTACAGAAGACGGATATATTCCGGAAAATCATGTGGTTTGGATTCAATAATGACAACGCCTGGATTTCTTTGTCTATTGACAGAGTAAAAGAAATTCTGAAAATGAACGAAGCCGGAAAGTCACCAGCCAACCTCAATGAGGATGTGCTGGCACCGAAGGAAGAAAAATCAGATCAGCTAAACAACGACCTGGAATTGCTCGACAAGAAATTCCAGAAGAAATCGAAGAAAAAGAAAAAGCGCCGCAATCCTAACCGCAACCGCAATAACAACCCAAATAGCAACCCAAGCCAATAGTATGAGATTAGCCGCCAGATGCTGCATTGTAGGGATGTGTCTGTTTTTTTCAGGATGCGATAAAAACAACGTTTTTGAAGGAAAAAAGGACTTTGAAGCCAGGTATTGGGTTTTTAACGATCCTGCCGTCTTCGAATTTGACATAAGCAACCTCCAATACAAATACGACCTTTCGCTCAATGTCCGCACAACGGGCGATTACAAATTCCAGAACCTATACATTCAATACTATCTGGAAGATTCTACCGGCCAGCTCGTCAATGAAGATTTGAAAAATGTCCAGCTTTTTCATCCGGTAACCGGCGTACCTGTTGGCAATGGAATTGGCGGTCACTACGATGTCACCAGGACATTTCTTGAAGATTATTCCTTCACCAGGCGAGGCAGGTACGTGCTCCGAATCGATCAGTTCATGCGGATCGACACCTTGCAGGAAGTCCTTTCGGTTGGATTTCGAATCGAAAAATCAGAATAAACCCAGCTCAGCTTTCAGGTATGAATTTCAGGAAGCGGTCCTTGATGGCTTCCGGATTGTTCCAGTATTCACGGCTGTAAATACCCATAAATTTCCATCCCTTGGCAGTAAGCGTAAATGGCGTGTATATATGCATGTCCTTTACGGAAATACTTTGATGATAAAGGTCATCATCGGTAAGGACCAGCCCAAGGTATTGCTCGCCCTTCTTCACTGTGAGGTCCGCGAATGGTAATTCCTCTGTCAGGTCGAGGTTGCTTTTGAGTTGAGGGACAAGTTCTTTCAGCCGGTTTTTAAGAAACCATGCGGGACGATACCGGGCATCGGGTTTTGGGAATGGCTTAAATTCACCGGACGAAACCTGCAGTGCGTAGGCCAGGTATTCCCTCAATAATTTTGGCCCTTCGTTTTTTGTGTCATCGACGCGCAATTGTTGCGGCAGAATACTCGTGACGACGATCACTTTTTCGCGGGCACGGGTCACGGCCACATTAAGCCTGTTTTCACCTTTTTGCATGTTCAGGCTGCCGAAGTGATAGGTTATTTTACCCCGCTCATCGGGTGCGTACCCGATGGAAAAGATGATAATATCACGTTCGTCGCCCTGGACATTTTCTATATTTTTAACAAATAAACTTGCCGGAATGGCAAATTTCCCAGTCGCAGCCTCTTCTTCCAGGAGATCTTGAATCAGTTCCTGCTGGCGCGCGTTGAATGTCACCACACCGATTTCTTTCGTCGGTTGATCGCGGGTCATCGTCGCCACAATTTCCACGACTTTGCGGGCTTCCACTTCATTGGTCTGATTGGCCCAAAGTCCGTCAACCTTCATGTAATTTATGGCCGGTTCTGCCAGATCAAGAAAGCTTTTATCCGGTAAAAGCGTCAAATTTCCATTGTAGAAATGCTTATTGGAAAACTCAATCAGGTCGAGTGATTTACTTCTGTAATGTCCGCGAAGCTGCACCTGCATAAGGTAATGGCCGGTGAGGTCGAGCAGCGAATCTACTTCCAATGGCAACTCATCGGTATCGTTTTCCTCCAGTTTTATTTTATAAAGGTCAAACGGACTCAACTGCATTTTATCGCCTGTCACCACCAACTGCTTGCCACGATACATAGCCGGAATGCCCTGCTCTGCAAAGCACTGCGAAGCTTCGTCGAATATCACCAGATCGAAAATCGGCATCATTGGAAAAATCGCAGAGACTGATTCCGGACTCGCCATCCAGCAAGGGAGAAGGTCGAAAACCTGGCGCTCGTGGTTCTGTACCAGTTTCCTGATCGGCCATATTTGTCGCTTCTTGGTGACCTGATGATCCAGATCGCGATAGGTCACCATATGGTTGAGCCGGTTAAATTCTACCTTTTCGTAGGTGCGCTCCCGCAATCTCAACAGCGAGATATTGCGGCTGATCCGCAATTTTTCTTTTACTGCCTCCTGGAGATCGAATTGCATCCGGTCGAATTTCTGCGAATTGATGGCTCGCAGTATCGGATATTTTATTTCGATATGATCGATCCAAGCCATGTAAATGCTGTTGTAAAACACCTGCAACATTTCTTTTTCACTACGGTACTCTTTCAATTCTACCACCCGATCGATCACCGATCGCTCGTAATCTTTTAGATCGTTTTTCAGGTTATCGAAGTCGCACAGCGCGTCAAAATCTTCGTCGAGAACGGCGATCATTTTTTCGCTGAGCTGGGCGTCATTGAGGAGTGCGTCTATGCGCGCATCACGGAAATATTTGCGCCACACCGCCATGCGGCCCGGTATCGGAATGATGACGGAATACAACTGGTTCACCTTTTCTGTGAACGATTCGCGTTTCAGACTAGTGGTATTGAAATAGGCTTTGAAATTCCGGTAGTTATCAAAGATCAGGTAGGATGTCACGGCAGCCCTTGCCCGGTCGAACCAAATTTCAAATACGTTTTTCAGATAGAATTCCGGTACTTCCATGAGCCATTTTACCGACCGCAGGCGGGTGATGTTATGCTCCAGGTTCAGGCGGAAATCTACCATTTTCTCCAGCTTTCGGTAGTCAGGCCCCGAGCGCTTTAGGTTATTGGCCAGAAGAACCTTGCCAATCCAGTCCTTGTCTTTTGAAAAAAGGAACCACCGGAGGTTGGCCAGCAGGTTTTTGCGCGCCTGCATTTTAGCTTGCAGCGCTTTTTGAAAGGCGCCGAGTTCCTTGGTGTCAAGGCTGATTTCCGGCCCGGGAGCTTCAAAACATCCAAGCAGGGTGCGACGCATGGTTGACAACCACAGTAAATCCGGAAAGCTTTCGGAGTTCACATCATGCGATTTTACGATGTGCTGGAAGTAGGTATAGGTATGATCATCCTTCAGGTGTCGCAACATTTCCTTGAGGTTTTCACGCTCTTCGTAAATGCGTTCGGCAAACTTCAAATCCATTCCGGCGCCGAGCAGGTTTTCGATTTTCCTCGAAATTTGCTCCTGGTATTCGGGAATTTCGCGAAGGATGGACTTCATAATGTTGAGCTGCTCCAGTCCGTATCCGACGAACCTCAGCCTATTTCGCCAAATGTATCCTTCCTTGTTGAATCGCCGGAAGTACCCGAAAAAAGACCGCAGTTTCACTTCGAATTCAGCCAGCCGGTCATTGGTAAAATTCCGGTATTCCTGCTTCAGACTGATGGTTTCTCCATCTTTATCGCTGATCAGGTATAATTCCTTGACGGAAATCCCGGCGTCTGATTCGTCAAAGAGCGCCTGTTTGAATTCTTCAAATTCCTCCGTGATCTGGTCGATCCGGCGGCTCGATTGCACAAAGTTACGTTCTAGTTGAATGGCGTCCAGGCCATTGTTGAGCAGGCGGTATTCCTGCAGTCGCTCGATCTGGTGATGGATTTTGCCAAAAATTTCCTTTCGGTCGTTTTTGAAATCGTGAACCAGCGCCACGAAGTTACCCATACCTGCCGTTTCAAGGCGCTCATACACTACGTCGAGCGCTGCTCTTTTCTGGCAAACCAGTAAAACCCGCATCCCTCTGGCGGTAAAGTCGCTGATCAGGTTGCAGATAAGCTGTGATTTTCCAGTACCCGGAGGTCCCTGCACTACCATCGAATTGCCTTTTTTTATGGCTTTCAGGGCATTTTCCTGGAAGGCATCCTGCTTGAAGGGTGTGTAGGTATCTTCTTCACGAACTTTATTCAGAAAGTAGAAATAATCGGCGCTGTGTTTACCGGGTTCTTCGGGTTGTGCCTGGGAGCGTGACAGGAAAAAAGCCTCTATATCCTCGTAGCGGTCTTCTTCGAGCAGATGAGCGTAGTCTGGCACGAGGTAACTACCGGCTTGCGGAAAAATACCAAGTACGGCTTCAGGAAACATTTTAAGAACGCCCTCCTGTTGTGTGCTTTCAAAATCAGCCTTATGATACTCGCTGAAACTCACCAGTTCATTCAGGAAGTTTTCCTGGTTGAAATTCAATTCCACCGGACTATTTTTCAGCAGATTATATACCGCAGTGCGGAACGCCAGACTATCGCGATCCAGGTCGTCCAGCGTCTGTTCGAGGAATTCCTCCGGTAAATTGATCTGGCTGAAATGTCCGAATCCCAGCAGGAAGGATTTGTTGAAGGTGATGCTCACATCGTCGCGAGGTGCAAGAACCCAGTCGTTGGCGTCCATTTTTAATTCCACAGGAAAAAAAATCAAAGGACAACGAACGAGCGTGCCATCGGCAAACTTCCCCCTGATAAATGGCCACCCGACATACAGGTCTTTGGAGCCCCGTTCTTCAAGGATGTAGTTGTCTATCCTGAAGAGCCGTTTCAGCTTCTTACTCACTTTGTTGCTTGATTCATCGCGGCTGTTGGAAACCTGGCAAAGAGGAATGCGCGATTTTCTGGCAATGAGGTTAGTGATAATGTCGAAGGACGAATTTTTATATAAAAAATTGAAATCGTGCAGATCGATGAATTGTTCCGATGTGAGGCGAAGCAACAACAATGATTTATTGTTGGTAGAGAGGTCTGTAAGTCTCCGGAGATACGACTGCAGAATTTGCTTCATTCCTGTTGTTCAGTTAGCAAAGTCAAGATAAGAAATCAATTTTTCAAAATCAGCGGTATTGGCCGATTTAAAGCCCGCAAGTTCTTCGGTGGAGTTTACGGAACCAACTACCTCGCGATACCTGAGAATGTCAAAAGCCAGTGCATCGGAAATATAAGGATGGGTTTTTAACGTATTTTCATCAGCCTTATTGATGCGAACCTTTTTGGGCGTAAACCCTTTTCTGATAAAGACGCAAGCTTCAACCCGGGACTGCATATCGCTTGTAATTCCATACACTTCGGCCAGTTGACTTTCATGAATGAATCCTCCGAGAAGCTGGCGGTAGCTAATTATTCTTTTTGCCAGGGCAACATCAATGTTTGCGCATGACACCAGCGCTTGTTCATCGGTCAAATTAATGTCCAGGCGTGTTTCTGGATTTTTAACAGATTTTGAAATACTATCTGGCAGATTGATGAATGAAAGCAGGCTGGTATAAATATCTTCCGGGAAACCATACACTTTCATGATATCTGATTTCACACGAAAGCTGGCACCTGATTTACGATAGTTGATAAACCGGCCGGCTACCTTTTCAGGAACGCCAAGCAGGACAAGGCTATCAGGCGACACAGTATTCGGATCAAAGGAAAATAATAGCGGCTGATTTGATAATTCCATGGCTTTGTCGAGGATCTGCTTCATGCTGTCAAGTTGCAGCACATCAGCAGCAGAGGGAGTGAGGTCCCTGAGTCATGAGTACTTTTGCGCCAAAATACAATGCGATTCCTAGGAAACAGATCGACAGCAGTTTAAAAAAGCCTTGTGTGTCCTGGTAGGAAATATGAAGAAGATCCTTAAAAAAGCTGACAATTTTGTCGATCATATAAGGAAGATGAATGGTGCAATTTATGGAATTTATTCCAGTTTGAGAGTTTGAAGGACTTCTGATCTTACATTGTAAACCAGCGAGGAATCTCAAAGGATTATTCAACTTTGGGCTGCAAGAGGTACATATGTACCTCTTGCCGTGTGTATAGTTACTTTTAAAATATCCTTAAAGATATGGAGGTCTGTAATCGATATAAACAAGCCGAAACATAAGAATCGTTTTACGCCATTATAGAGCATTATACGACGCGCATTGTATATTGAATTGTGAAATCAATTTTGATTTTTACTTTTTTCATTTACATAGCCCAGCAAACCAACGCACAAGTTTGTTTTCCTCCTTCAGATGGACCAGATGCTTTGATGGAAGAGGTAATGGAATTTGAAAACAAAATCAGAGAGGCTTTTGCCCAGGATCAATATAATCTTTGTCTTGCCTCGTATAATTCGCTGACTGAGATATATGGAGATTATGTAATTCATGACTCACAATATTAAAGATTGTTTTAGCAAGTTATCAGGGGAAATATTGAAAACGCGACTGATTCAGTTAAGGAGATTTATGCTCGAAATATTGATATACTTCATGAATCCAGGGGTCAGTATGATGACAAAATCATGAAGGATAATGAAAAATATTAGATGAATAAATATTATAGTCCCCACGCCCAAGGAAGGGGAAAGATGTAATACCTTTAAAAACCTGTTATCAGGAGATTATAAAGATGATTGTAATTTATTGTAGAAAGGAGTAATCTGAGTTTGTATTCGTGGAATTCGGGTATGGTTTCCGACGAAGAAGATAAGATAATCAGATCTCGCATGGGAACCTGAAAGCATCAGGTGGTGGAAACGGTTATTACGCTTTATACTGCCGATAAAATTCAAGTAAAAGAGTATTTAAAAAACCAACTTAAAAATTAGGTGTCGTGACTCGCTTCGTGTGCCTTTAGGAGCCAGTGAGAAGATTAATTTTCCATAAAGCTGTAATCAATCTTTTTCGGGCGGTGATGTTCATCTAATGTCGCGAACACAAACACTCCCTGCATCGCTTTGTCACGACCCTGCCCGTACATCTCCTCCATAAATATTTCCACCTTAACATTCAAACGCACCATTTCAGCCTTTTCCACATAACCAATTACTTCCACAATGGAATCGGGACGTACAGTCTTAAGAAATTCGATGTTGGTCACTTTTACCGTGTACATCTTCTGCCTGGTGAACCGGGTCGCTGTAATGTATGCCACTTCATCCATCCATTGTAGGGCCTGTCCGCCGAAAAGTGTTTCATTCGCATTGAGTGTATTTGGAAAAATCGCCTTGAATTGGCGTGTCTCGCTAAGTTTTATCCTTGTCTCCATTTGTCCTTATGGTTTTTCAAATTTATGATTTATTATGAACATATGTTCAAAATAAATGCTATTTTTGTCTCATTGAAACATCATATAAAATCATACAAATTATGGAACAAGAAATTATTGCGATGCCACGCATCGGTGATGATGCCCCTGAATTTCACGCGGTGACTACCCAGGGAAACATCCATTTTCCTTCTGATTATAGAGGAAAATGGGTGATACTGTTTAGCCATCCGGCCGATTTTACACCGGTCTGTACCTCTGAGTTTATGACCTTCGCCAGGATGGAAGCCGAGTTCAACGCATTCAATTGCCAGTTGGTAGGTTTGTCGGTTGATGGCCTTTACAGCCACATTGCATGGCTCAGGACCATCAAGGAGAAAATTGAGTACAAAGGCATGAAAAACATGGAGGTGACTTTCCCGCTCATCGAGGATATCACCATGGAGGTGGCTAAGAAATACGGTATGCTGCAACCGGGCGAAAGCAATACAAAGGCAGTTCGTGCAGTATTTTTCATCGATCCGGTCGGTAAGATCCGAGCCATCATTTATTATCCGCTATCGTTGGGCCGCAATTTTGATGAATTGAAACGCGTAGTCATTGCACTCCAGACAGCTGACAAGTTTAGTGTAGCTACACCGGCAGACTGGCAACCCGGCGATGATGTCATCGTGCCCCCGGCAGGATCATGCGGCGTTGCCAAGGACCGTGTAGAAGGAAAAGAAGAAGGCGTGAAATGCTACGATTGGTTTTTCTGCACAAAATCCATCAGCAAGGAAGCTGTGATGAAGGCATTGAAATAGAGCATGCCGAGGCCAAAGCGAAACAGAGTCATTTCAAACCCTCCGATCATGGAGGGTTTCCGGCCTTTCGGTATTCCGGAGGCAAACCTTGATCCGCTCATACTACTTTACGAGGAGTATGAGTCGATCAGGCTTGCAGATTACCTGTTATTAACTCAAGAGCAAGCTGCCAAAGAGATGCATGTTTCCAGGTCGACATACACCAGAATTTACGAAAACGCCAGACGGACTATAGCACAGGCATTTGTAGAAGGCAAAGCCATTTTCATTGAAGGGGGAAATTTCCATACCAATGACTTCTGGTACAGGTGTGGCAGTTGCATGAAATTGGTTATCAGTGAAGCCGAGGCACATAGTTGTCCGTATTGCCGTGGCATCGATCTGAGAAGATTAAATCAAAAAAAGGAATTCAAAAAAGAGGATAATTCCGGGTATTGCATTTGCGTGAATTGCGACACACGTCTGCCACATGTTCCGGGTGTACCTTGCAGGGACAGCGACTGTCCGACTTGCGGTACAAAGATGATGCGCGAAGGAAGTTACCATCACAAATTATACATAACAAAGAAAGGAGAAAGTAATCATGAAAATAGCAGTCCCCACACGGGGCAACCAGGTTGATGACCATTTCGGTCATTGTGAAGCCTATACCATATTTACTATTGGTGAAAAATTTAATATTGAAAAAACCGAACTTCTGCCATCGCCCCAAGGCTGTGGTTGTAAGAGCGACATCGCCGCGATTCTGCAGAAAGAAGGTGTGCAGGTGATGCTCGCCGGCAACATGGGACAGGGTGCTTATAACATTCTGCAGATGCATGGGATGGAAGTATATCGAGGGTGCGCCGGCAATGTACAAGAGTTGACGGAAGCATTTCTGCGTGGTCAGATCGATGATTCCGGTGTAGGGTGCGCGCATCATGATCACCATGATGAAGGCCACCAGTGCAATCATTGAGTGATTCCCTCAGTCGCTCGGCTGTGCCGAGTGACAAATATGATTGAGGCATCTTGCCGGTTTGCCGGATTGTTTTTAGCTTGTTGAAATGTCTGAACTCAGAAAGGCCAAAACAGATTATCCTTATTTTATTACCCTCACAGTTGCAGGTTGGATTGATATTTTTACCCGCAAGTGCTATTGCGATGTTGTCATCGACAGCTGGAAGTATTGCATAGAACATAAAGGGCTTGAGATTTTTGGTTATGTAATTATGCCGAGCCACATTCACATGGTAGCGAGGAGCTTGAATGGTGATCTCAATAAGATATTACGGGATAGTAAAAGTTTTACATCCAAGAGGATTTTAGAATTGATAGATCAAATGCCCGGAGAAAGCAGGAGAGAGTGGTTGATTCACATGTTTAAGTATTTTGCTAAATATCAAAAGCAGAATGAAACCTATCTATTTTGGCAAAAGACAAATCATCCGATTGAATTGAACTATCCTGAGATTATTGATCAGAAGATCGAGTATATTCATAATAATCCGGTTGAGGCAGGTTATGTAACAAATCCTGAATCATGGTATTATAGCAGTGCTTGTCCGCTTTCACCGCTAAAAGTACTGGAAACATGAGCCAGAGGCTTAAAATATACTGGTCACTCGGCACAGCCGAGCGACTCAAGGGGGAACCAGATGTAGGTTTTACTTTGGGCGGTACAGTTACAGATTCCTGATCGCGCTTCGCTTGTCAGTAATGACTGGTCGTTTTTTGACTTCGTCAATTCCCGGAAGATGGCACAGAATCTAAAACATTTTTGGAAGGAGGCAGAGGTGGGATGATATCAGACACTTGTTATCCTTCGTTAAACTTGCGGACAGGAACGGTTTGCATCGGGCGAACGCTATGGACGAAATCAGTCCTTAACACAACGAATGCGATATGCCAAATGTTGTAAAGGTCGTATATATGGATTTGCCTCACTCAAAACTACTATGTAACCATCGCCACAATAGTGTATATTTTCCATACCGAATTACATCATCTGGCACATCAAACTCCACCACCTACCCTGATGCAGCATCAACCAAATAAGCTACCCATTCCCTTCAAATTTTTTCGATGACGATGGTTACTCGCACACCGCCTGACCCTGTAAAACCAAGGTATTATCCCACCTGCATTAGGGCTTAGCCGATTGAGCGGTGCTTGCTTCTTGAGCTTTAATCCACACACTTATATCCGCCAGGTAATATACGAATTGCATCCATTCGTCCGTGTAGGCACATCCAGCCACGGGGCTATGCTGAGGCTGTCAGTGGCTGCATACCATTATACATCCATCCAAAATGGTAATAGAAATCGGTAGAATTGATTAGTATTTGCAGAAAGCATCTTGTTTAATGATTCATTCCTGCACATCAACGTATTTCAGGTATAGATGTGCCATCGCGGTATTATGTTATCCGTAATCTCCGCGCATCCATATTGTGTGCTGGTAATGGTTTGATACAAATTGCCCTCTATCAGTCATATACCATATGTCAGACTTGGATTGAATACCGGCTCACTGATCATTACGACCGAAACAGTTTCTTCACAAGCAGTAAATAATACATAACAATAAAGAATTATCAAAGCTTAGACTAGTTATTTGTTTTCATATGCTTAGAAGAGTTAATGTGTTGATATTTAGATCGTATTGAGGTTTAGGCTAAGTGATTTTGTCAGTAAAAATTCTATATAAAAATAACAA
This sequence comes from Cyclobacteriaceae bacterium, assembly GCA_034523095.1. Taxonomy (GTDB): domain Bacteria; phylum Bacteroidota; class Bacteroidia; order Cytophagales; family Cyclobacteriaceae; genus JAAUQL01. The sequence continues at coordinate 66,067 of JAXHKU010000037.1, forward strand.
TATTTTAGAATTATTAGTTCGACATATACCTTTTTTTTGCCCCTTCTCCAACCTAGTCTTAGCGTCTCACTAAGACACACAATTACCAGCAAAACAAATCTATCACATCTGCACCTCCAGAACTCTGCGGGTCACTGCTGGTGTGATAAGCCCTCGGTCGCCAATGGATAGCTGCTTCCTTTCTTCGAAACGGTTCACGATTTTACCAATGGTTTCGCGCGGCACGTTGTAATCGCTGAGGTGGGTCTTAATTCCCAGCGATTCAAAAAAGCCCACCGTCCTGGCAATGATGGCATCCACGCGCTCGTCGTCGGTGCCTTCGGAGATCTTCCACACCCGCTCGCCGTACTGCAGCAGTTTCTGTTTCTTTTCATTTCTCATCACTTTCCACAATCCAGGAAGGACAATCGCAAGCGTTCGGGCGTGGTCGATGCCGTGAAATGCAGTGAGTTCATGGCCGATCATGTGTACGGACCAGTCGCCGGGCACACCAGTGGCTATCAGTCCGTTGAGAGCCATGGTAGCGCTCCACATCAGGTTGGCCATGGATTCATAATCGGCGGGATTGGCGTAGGCTTTCGGGCCTTCTTCGATGAGGGTCAGCAGGACGGCTTCCGCGAATCGATCCTGAATCGGCGAATTGGATGGGTAGGTAAGGTACTGTTCGATCACATGCACAAAGGCATCGACGACGCCATTGGCCACCTGGTTTTTAGGCAATGAACCGGCGGCATCGGGTAGCAGCACCGAAAACTTTGGAAAAGAATGGACCGATGAAAATGCCAGCTTTTCCTGCGTGGAATTTTTGCTGATAACCGAGTTGCCATTCATTTCGGTGCCTGTTGCGGGCAGGGTGAGTATTGCTCCGATGGGAAGTGATGCCGCTACCGGGATATTTTCAGAAAGGATTTTCCATGGGTCACCCTGCGTGAAAAGTGCTGCAGCGCCAATAAATTTTGTTGCATCAATGACCGATCCACCACCCGCTGCAAGGAGGAATCCGATGTTGTTGGACTTGACAATTTCAAGAGCCTTCATGCAGGTTTCGTACGATGGATTTGGCTCGATGCCACCAAACTCCATGATATCATAACCGGCCAGCGCTTTTTTCACGTTGTCATAGACGCCGTTTTTCTTGATGCTGCCACCGCCGTATAGCAGCATGACTTTTGTGTTCTTAGGTATTTGAAAGGCGATTTTCTGTAACTGGTCTTTTCCGAAAAAAATCCGCGTGGGGTTGTGGTATTCAAAGTCTGTCATAATTGAAACGGGTTTCTGTTGATATGTTAAAAATAGCGTTTTTCCAGATACTGTATAGAATTATTTAACCATCGCTATAGCGTATAAGGGCACTAAAAAGCATGAAAAATCCATAGGCGTTAAAACCACTTAATCGTAAAATCAATCAACTTCATTTTGCCAGCCGTATAGGGCGGCACAAGCCAATCGAGCACACTGGGTAAATTTTGCTTATAAACGGCCCGTTCATTCGAAAATCCAATGAAACCGATCCTGCCATGGGATTTGCCTATACCGCTGTTGTTCGATCCACCGAAAGGCAGGTTGGGATTGAAGAAATGCACAGCGTTGTTGTTGATACAGGTGCCACCGGCACGGGTCGATTGCAGTATGCGCTTGATATTCTGCCTGTTTTTACTGTAAATATACAGTCCGAGTGGCTTTTCCTTTGATTGGAGAAAGTCAATCACTTCCTGCAAATCTTTATAGGGCATTATTGGCAGTACCGGACCAAAAATTTCTTTCTGCATCAGTGGTGAGTCCGGAGGCAGGTCTGTTACCAGGGTCGGTTCAATAAAATTATCCGAAGCATCGGTATTGCCACCGTGTACTACTTTTGCCCCGGCTTTGATCGAATCCTGAAGATAGGATTGTACCCGCTGGAAATTTCGTGCATTTACAATCCGCATATAGCTTTCTGATTCAGCAGCATTATCGCCATACGAGGATCTGATGCGGTTTTTCATGGCATCGATAAACGCGTTCAACCGGCTCTCATGCACCAGCACATAATCAGGCGCTATGCAAATCTGCCCGTTGTTCATGAACTTGGCGCCAGAAAGGCGGGAGGCGGCGATTTCGATATCGGCCGTTTCATCGATGATGGTTGGCGACTTACCACCCAGTTCCAGCGTCACGGAGGTGAGGTTTTTTGCTGCTGCAGCCATGACGATTTTGCCGACTTCGGGCGAACCGGTGAAGAAGATATGATGGAATGGCAACTCAAGCAACGAGGTTGAAGTTTCAACGCCACCCTCGATCACGGCGACTTCTCCTTCTTCAAAAACTTCACGGATGATTTTTTTCACCACCGCCGAACTGTTCGGCGTTATTTCGGAGGGTTTAATGATCGCCGTATTGCCGGCAGCAATTGCTGAAACCAATGGCACCAGCACCAACATGACAGGAAAGTTCCACGGGCCGATGATGAGGGACACCCCTTTTGGTTCGTATTCAATCCAGGACGAAGATCCCAGCATGGACATGGGAGTGGCTACTTTTTGCGGAGCCATCCAGCGTCGCAAATGTCTTTTGGTGTGTTTTATCGTGCTGGTGATCGGAAAGATTTCTACCAGATCTACCTCAGCGGCATGTCTCCGGTAATCTTTATAGAGGGCCTCTCTTATTTCACCGCGGTATTTCATCACTGAGTCACTCAGCCGCTGAAGTTTCAGGATGCGATCCCGGGCTGTACCCTGAGCAACATGATACTGATTAGCGCGCTGGGCCTCAAATATCCGTTGGATGGATGATGTGTCGGTTATGGGAATTTGGACCATTTTTCAGGAGGTTAATTGTAATAATAAACACGCCAGGGTTTGTATCAAAGGTAGCGTGTAAAAGCACTGAAAATCCAGCGATTCGGTCATTTACCCTCTACTAAAGATAATACTATTTTCAGCACAGGACTCATCTGGTCGTAGGTTAAGCTTGTCTGCCGGTTGAGGCAGGCGATAGCGGTCCTGCGACCTAAAACTGCATAGGGCGTCCGCCCGGTTTCTTAAGATAGAATATTTAACCAATTGCCAGGAAATAGGCACTTCGTGATCAGGAGCACTTTTGCATCAGACTGAACTTAGCGAGACGCAAAGACCAGTGCGGGAGGACATGATGCGTGTCGTTTGAATCAAGCTGAAAGCTTGAACTATGACCACCACAAGTTGCGCTTCGCTAGACTTGCGGTAGGAAGGGGCACTAAAAAGCATGAAAAATCCATAGGCGTTAAAGCCACTTGATCGTAAAATCAATCAACTTCATTTTGCCAGCCGTATAGGGCGGCACAAGCCAATCGAGCACACTGGGTAAATTTTGCTTATAAACGGCCCGTACATTTGAAAATCCAGACCGATCCTGCTGCTCTTGGTGAACTTAGCTATGAATTCGGCCTAACGTAACGCCATGTCTATCAACATCGCATATGCCTCGAACCGGCGACTCCCTTCGGCAACGCGTTGCGGTAAATCATATAATTGGACATACTTAGTATAGGCATTCACCAGAAAAATAGGAACTTGTAGATCATCAAAACATCGTGAAGAATTGACAAAAAACTTGATGATGGCTAAAAACTAAAATGAAGATGAATAAAATATGTTTTCTACTGCTTTCAGGATTGCTGTTATCCTGCTCAGCGAACAAAAATTTTGTACCTCAGACAACTGACTTGGTGAGTCAATGGGATACTATCAGGCCGTTAGCTAATCCTGACAAAGGCTGGTATCATCACATGCTCGACAATGGAATTGGTAAATATCTGATTCAGGATGAGACAGGATTTAGTCAATTTTCCAGGGATGGACCATTTTTACCTGCGTTTGGCATGGGCGTATCTCGAACCTGAAGAAGGTAAATTCGACTGGTCATACATCGATGACATTGTTGAAAAATATGTGCCGATGGGTTATAAGATTTCATTTCGTATTTCTTGTAAAGAAACGGGTGGGGCACCAAATTCCGTGCCCGAAGAAGTAAATGGAATCCGTTATGCTACGCCTTTTTGGGTAAGCCAGGCAGGAGCAAAAGGCATTGAACGCCCTGAATATGGATCCGCTTCATGGACCCCGGATTGGAACGACCCGGTCTATCTCGAGAAGCTTAACAACTTTCACAAAGCATTCGCTGATAAATATGATGACTTACCATGGGTCAGGTATATCGACGTAGGAAGCATCGGTGAATGGGGCGAAGGACATACCTATTTTTCAACACGGATTGCACCTACCGTAGAAGAGATTAAGACGCACATGGACCTTCATTTGAAGCATTACAAGAAAACACAATTAATCGTTGCCGACGATTTACTGGCGTACGAAAAGTCGGATGAAGATCAACAGGAATTAGTAAAGTATGCCCTCGAAAACGGATTCTCGTTGCGCGAATGACAGCCCGATGGTACAAGGGTACATGGAAAATGACCTTAAAACCTGGACAGTCAGGCACCCGGAGTTTTCCAGCGAACCATATAAAACCATGCCCACCATCTTCAAGCTTGAGCATTACGGAAAAGTAAAAGAAAACGGCTACTGGCTGGGAAAAACGGGAGAGACATAATACCTGAATACGGTGTAAGCGGGGCTGATGTATTTCGGAATGCAGTAAAAATTATGCGCCCAACTTACGTCGGATTTCATGGATATTTGGGAGAGTGGCTCAAAGATAATCCCGATTTCACCATAGAAATACTCAACCTTTGCGGGTACTGGTATTTCCCAAAATCGATAAAAACTATTGAATTCAATAGTGGTAAACTGTCTTTTGAAATGGAGTGGCTCAATAAAGGCGTAGCTCCGGCATATTCAGCTTACGAGTTAAAAGGAAGGCTGATTCCGGTTGGTAATTCAACTTGAATCAATAGAATTTGAAATTGACGATGCAGGAAATATGAAATGGATGCCGGATCAGGTTTCAGTGGAAAAGTATACAGCCAATCTTCCGATAAAACCAAAAGGGACGTATCGGTTTGCCATTCAGCTTTTCGATCCTAACTCAGGAAAACCGGTTGAAATCGGCTTATCCAACGATTTGAAACACGACCATTATTTTGTTGTGCAAGCACTTCGTTTTTAAGAATAAGGCTCCCATCTCGTCGCAAGTTAAGCTTGCCTGCCGGTTGAGCGCAGGCGATTGTGGTTCTGCGGACCTAAAACCCTATGAGACGTCCGCCTGGTGTCGGAAAGATTATATATTTAGTCAATGGCCATGAATATGTGCACGTTCGGGATCAGGAGGCGATCATATTTTGTTACTTTGCGGTAAAAGCCAATGTACCGACCTATGGGCCGAAGGAAGTGCGGGAATCAGTGATAAGATGTTGTTATATGAATTTCTTATATGGTTCTAATCCCGAAGCCGGGGGGGGAGGGAGGAGGGAGGAAAGGGGGACGGGAGGGAGAAGGAGAGGGGGGAGTGTATAATAAACAATAGCAAATTATAATATGAAGGGAGTAAGTGTCTGTTGGAAAAGGAATCTTCATTGATTCATTTAAGGTTCGTGTTTATATTTAGGGTACATTGAAAAGGGATTTATAGTATTGATATATGGATGATATTTCCTATGCATTTATTTGTTTGTTAATATGTTTATGGCATATTTTTGGATTTGATAATCAAAAGCAATGTAACAATCTATTGAAAAGATGAGAGGGATATAAAAGGAAAGAATTATTTATAGACTCGGCGATAATGAGGTGATATTAAGAAATTAATAGTCACATCGACGGTTTATGGTAAATGAAATTATAAGACGATTGATATGTGAGGATCACTTAAGGCCCGTTGCTATAAAGAAAATAAAATCGTTCACTCATGACGAATACGACATGTGGTGAGAAGTAATTAGTGTAGGTAAAAAATTTGAGATAAGAGAATATATTGACAACGAAATTTACCATGACAGTATCCACCAGGGTTTTACCATACGACTCTTTTTTGGGCTTAGCGTCTAAGACTTCCGCGCAATCACCCCACCAGCATCGCGGCACCGAAGACCCCGGCGCTGTCGCCGAGTTCGGGTTTAAGGAAAATGGTTTCCAGCCCATTGTTGAAAACCCATTCGCGGGCAGATTGTACGCCGTCCGTGTACAACTCGTCGATGTTGCCGACACCACCGCCGATGACGACCACGTCGGGATCCACAATGTCGATGACCACAGAGATGGCTTTGCCAAAAAAGTGGGTAAGTCGGTTGATGGTTAATGTCGCATTTTCATCAGTTCCTGCACGATGCAGGCTCACGATATCTTTCAGTGTCTTTTCCTGGCCGCTGATGGATTGGTAATACTTCTGTGTAGCCGTACCCGAAATCACCGTTTCCACGCATCCGGTCTTTCCGCAATAGCACTTGCCACCCGACTCATCGAGGAAGTTATGACCCCACTCGCCACCGATGCCATGGCGGCCGTTAACTATTTTTCCATTGACCACCAACCCGCCGCCAATACCTGTACCCATGATCACTCCGAAGACAACTTCTGCCTGGATATTATGCGATTTTACCACGCCCATTTTTGCCTCAGCCAGGGCGAAGCAATTGGCGTCGTTGGCGATGGATGCTGGAATTTTAATGATTTTTTCAAGGTCCGCTTTGAAGGGCATGCCGTTGAGGCAGGTAGTATTGGAGTTTTTGAGCAACTGTGATTTCGGATCAAGAGCGCCGGGTGTGCCGATACCTATCTGCTCCGGTCTGGCGCCGGACTCCCTGGCCATCATACCGATGAGTTTATCTATCTGATGAAGTATATGTTCGTAGCCTTGTTTCTGTTCGGTAGGTATGCGCAAACGGGCTACCACATCCGGCTGGTCCATGGATTTTAAAATAACACCTTCGATTTTGGTGCCGCCAAGGTCTATTCCCCAAAGCATCAGTTAGTTCTTTTTCTTCTTTTTAAATAGGTCCTGGATTGTCTTTTTAGCATCGTCCTTAAGGCTATCGTTTATGTATTTGCCGGCTTCTTCGCCGAGGACTTCAGTGGCTTTCTTCGACAGGGTGTCAAGTTGTGGCTGAGCCTGCTGCACTGCCTGATCCACGAGTTTGTCTGCTTCTGCCTGCGCTTTCTGTTCGGCCTCGGTTTTTACTGCATCTACCTGGGCATTTACCTGTTGTTTTAGCCTCCTGCTGCAATGTGGTAGTAGTGCCATCGGCATTGGTTGTTCCGGCGAGGATTACTTTCGGGCTGTCGTAGGTACCGCCGATCTTGAAGTTGAGATTTACTTTTGAACTTGCCTTGCTGGCATCCTGACCCTGCAAACTTGCCAAAAGCTGATTCACCTGCTGCCCTAAGGCTCCGGCATCTACTTCTGTATTGAGCGTATAATCCAGCGAACCGTCAGCGCCAATACTTCCTGCAATCTGGGCTTTTTGTTCACCCATGGATACGTCGAACGGTGATACATATGCCCGGCCATTCGTCAGCCTGGTTTTCATAATCACATTTTTCAGCGTAAGCTGCTTTGATCCAAGGTCAGATTTTAAATATCCGGCGACACCAGATACGAGTTTTGATTCCTTCATAAACGCATTGGCGATTTCGATAAGGCCGCCGGCATTGAGGCTTTCATACACCGGCGTCATGTCCTTATTGAGCGCCCCGCTGATATTGAAGTTAGTGGAAAAATCACCATTCATCAGTTGCGCAAAAGGAGCAAAGGTTTGAACGGTGGAAAAGCTCGTAAACGCCTGTGGAATAGACAGCGACTTTATATTCAGGGCATAATCAAACATGGGTTTTTCAGGCTTTCTGGTATCGTATTTTCCATTCATGACAATGGCGCCACCAAGCAGGTTGAATGAAAGGTCGCTCATGTCGAGCACGCCATCGCGCACTGTGAGCTGACCTTTGGCTTGCCTCAGTACCAGGTTGTCATAGTAAATCTGGTCGATGGTCGATGCAAACTCGAAGTCGATATTCCTTGGGATTTCCACAACTTCCATGGGCACCGTATCTTCAGCGGCAGCAACCTCCGTAGCTTCCCCGGTCATCCATTCATTTACATCGAGTACTTTTGACGAGAGGGTCATCTTGCCGGTGAGCAGCGCATTATCCTGGAAAACATAGTCGATATAATTCGTGAGAAAACCCTTAATCTTCATGTCGCTCCTGCCAACTGTGCCATCGAAGGAATCTATATTGAGTTGCTTCGGTGTCATGGAAACAGAGGCATTTTTTATCGTCATTCCTTGCGGGAGGTCGGTACCGGAGTAGGTGAAATTTTGCAACGCAGCCGTGCCGGAAGTTGGGAATTTATCATATCGTCCGGCTTCCACATCCGAATACTTCCCGGATGTCTGAATATCCGCCAGTAGTTTTCCTGCATAAGTCATCCCTTCCATCGGATACACTTCAGAGATTGTTTTCAGGTCGAGGCTGCCTTTCAGCGCCATGTCCCATTGATAGTCCACGAGGTTTTGTAAACTCAGTCGGCCGCTCATTTCATCGCCTTCCATGGCTACTTTAAAGTTGCTGACGTTCATGGAGAAATCCTGCATTTTTCCAGTGGGGCAGGCGAGCGAAGAAGCAAAGGAGAAATTCTCCAGCGCTTTGGGAAACTCGCTGGTTTTAATGTAACCGTTGTCCAGGTTCATGGTCGCCGAAATCGCAGGCATAATTTGCCGTACGGAGTCGTAGATGCCGTCAGCCTTCAGATCGATGGTATAAAGTCCTTTGAGCGTCATTCCCTCCATGGGAAACATCGTGCTGAGTTCTTCCAGATTGAGCTTCGCGGCCAGATGCGCTTTCATGCTGTAATCCTTCAGGTTTCGGAGGAACAGCGATCCGTCGATCGGATTATTTCCCATGTCCATGTGAAATGTTTTGATATCGACCATGGTATTGTCGATGTTGCCATCTTTATTATCCACCAGCATGTCTATGGCGATGTTTTTTATGGGTGTCGGTAGATCCGGGTACGCAATCATGCCGTTTTCTGCCTTCAGGTTAATGTTGAAGGCGGGCATGGATGTTTCGGAATAAGTTCCCTTAACAAAACCGCTGAATGACATATCGCCCTCGGCTTTGATGTTTTCATAACCCTCTGTATAAACCCCGGGGATCAGCGAAAACAAACTTTTTATACTTGCCTTGTCAGTAGCAAAACTGATGTCCATATCCATGTCCTCTGCCGGCATGGCATACCAACCGTCGAATGAGAATGGAAAGTCATTGACGCTGGCTTTGTTTTCCTTGAACGTGAATTTGAACGCCGGCATGTCGATATTAATTATCGCATCAGCCCAGACTTTTTGCCCGTTCAGATACTTTACGCCTTCATAGCTTACCATGGTTTTTTGTACGGTGGTGAGTGTAGTCAGATCATACACATCGAGTGTAAGATCGCCACTTCCCTCATGATCGATGCCGTCAAGGATCATTTCATAATCCATCGTCCTGTCGTCATAGCTGAAATAGCCGTCGCGGATTATCCATTTGGCAATATTCATTTTAAAAGTGGAGCTTTCTTCCAGCGAGTCAGCTGGAGTTTCATCGGCTTCTTTAGCGATTTCATAATTGGCAGCGCCACTTTTCAGCACCTTTACCTGAATACGTGGTTTTTCCATGACGATGGACTTTACCCTATATTCATCGCCGAAAAGGCTAAATAGTTCAATGGTAATTCCGAAACTGCCTGTGCTGAATAGTGTATCTCCGGCAAATACACCCGTACCTACAATACCAAAGTCACGAATGGACGCGGTGGGATTGGGGAAACTCCGGATTATGGTGAGGTCAAATTTTGACGGGTCGTAATAGACGTGGGCATCGATATTGTCATCGATGGATTTGCGCACCAGTTTTTCGATGTCATCCCTGAAGATAACCGGAATAAGAATTGCCGCGACTAACAACAGGGCAATGATGGAAGCAAGGATAATCAGTACTTTTTTCATAGTAGAAATGGTGATTTACAGGACAAAATTAATCATATACGAGCCACATTTCAGCTTGGCATCGGTTTTTTAATGGTCATGAAGGATTAACGTCAATATTCCATAATTCGGTATTGACCGGGTCAATCTGGATAGAAAAGGGTAGTGCTTCCTGATTGCCACTAAAAGTCAATTAGAATTGTAGCCGTGATTGGACTTAGAAAATTATCATTCAATGTAGTTTAGTTAACCCTATTCGACCCCGGATGGGGTCGGATGATGATAGCATATCGGGCCTTTCTATAATCATTTGACTCCTGCGCAGACATACATCTCTCTTATCTAAACGGCATTGAATTATCATTTCATTAGGTATAAAAAAGTAAGTGTGATTATTTATTCGACATTTCACCTCTAAATCTTATATTTGGTTGAAGGCCATTTAGCATGACCTGTTAACCGAATTAACATTTTTATACGATATGCTACAGATAAAGAGAAGTAAGCCTGCCATTAAGGGCCGACTCACCAAAAAGGTGATAGAAAGTACGTTGATAACCGAAATTTCATGGGAAGCCTGTAATCAGGTAGGAGGGATTTATACTGTATTGCGCAGCAAAGTGCCGACCATGATGGAAAAGCTGGGCGATAATTATTGCCTGATAGGCCCGTATTTTCAGAGCACGGCGGTCACTGAGTTTGAAGAAATTAAAGAAATTGAAGGACCCTTTGCGAAAGCCGCTGCCAAATTACGTGAAACCGGATGCGAGGTCTATTATGGCAGATGGCTCGTCACCGGTCGCCCACAGATCATCCTTTTAAATCCTTTTAGCATTTACAACCGTCTGGCCGACATCAAATTTCAGTTGTGGGAGCAACACCACATAGAGACTCCGGATGATCCATTGATCAACCAGGTGGTTGCGTTTGGTTACCTGGCAATGCAATTCCTCGAGGCGCTTACCACGAAAAAACCAAAGGAAACTAAGCTAATCGCACATTTTCATGAATGGATGGCGGCTTCTCATGTACCGGATCTGCGAAGAAAGAATGTGCCCTTGTCGATCGTATTTACCACGCATGCTACCATGCTGGGCCGGTATCTCGCCATGAATGATCCGGAGTTTTACAATCATCTGCCGTTTTTTGATTGGGCCATAGAATCAAAAAATTTCAACATTCAGTCCCAGGTTCAGATAGAACGTGCAGCGGCACACGGCGCCCATGTTCTTACCACCGTCAGCGAAGTCACAGCGGTAGAATGCCGATACCTGCTGGGCCGCGAGCCCGATATTGTGACACCAAACGGGATCAATATAGAGCGGTTCCATGTGTTGCACGAATTCCAGAACCTTCATCAAACGTATAAGGAAAAAATCAATCAGTTTGTCATGGCGCATTTTTTCCGCAGCTACACGTTCGATCTCGACAGGACCTTGTACTTCTATACTTCCGGCAGGTTCGAATTTAGAAATAAAGGCTTTGGACTCACACTGGAAGCACTGGCGCGGCTCAACTACATGATGCAAAAAGAGCATATCAATAAAACGGTGGTTATGTTCTTCATTACAAAACAGCCATATCATTCCATCAATCCGGACGTAATGCAAAGCAAAGCTATGATGGAACAATTACGGCAGACCTGTCAGTCGATCGAACGCCAGGTCGGTTCGCGTTTGTTTACAGCAGCCGCCGGTTTGGCTGACAATAAACTGCCGCAACTGAGTAATTTTGTGGATGACTACTGGCGGCTGAGATTTCGGCGCACACTGCAAACCTGGAAAACAGGTCAGCTGCCCCCGGTGGTTACCCACAATCTGCACAACGATGCCGATGATCCGATACTTATGTTTTTAAGGAGTTCTAATATGGTGAATAAACCAGATGACAAGGTGAAGATCGTCTATCATCCGGATTTTATCGTGCCGACTAACCCGCTCTGGGGGATCGAATACGATCAGTTTACGCGAGGCTGCAACCTGGGTATTTTCCCGAGTTATTACGAGCCCTGGGGCTACACACCGCTTGAAAGCATAGCGCGCGGGGTGCCCGCTGTGACAAGTAACCTATCCGGTTTTGGAGACTTTGTTATTCATAATGTTCCGAATCCTGATGAAAAAGGCATTTTCGTTATTGATAAGGTGAAGAACACATTTCATCAGTCCAGCCAGCAGTTGGCTAATATGATGCTCCGTTTCGTGAAGCAAAACCGACGCGAACGGGTAGAGATGCGCAACAGGGCTGAGAGTGCTTCCGTAAGTTTCGATTGGAATGTGCTCACAAAGTATTACGATAAGGCATATCTTCTTGCATTAGAACGCCTGGTAGGGACAAATTAACGCCTGACTTTTTTTTCTGATAGGACAAGCCATTATGGAGAGCAGGACATAATGGCTTTTTTTATTTTGGATTTGTTAAGAATGATGACAAAAATTCCGAAAAATGGCTTATTGAAGGCTTGGTTTAAATATTGAGTTCATTAAAACTGGTAAAAAGCAAGACTATGAATTTCAATAATTATACTATAAAAGGACAGGAGGCTATCCAAAAAGCCATTGAAGTGGCAGGTAGTAATCAACAGCAAATCGTGGATACGGGTCATGTGATGAAAGCATTGCTGGTGTCGGATGAAAATGTGATCTCATTTATCCTGAAAAAACTTTCGGTAAACCGATTGCTGCTGGATGAAAAGTTGGATGATATCATTGCCCATTATCCAAAGAGTTCCGGCCAGCAGCCATACTTTTCCAATGAAGTGCAGCACGTTTTTCAAAAGGCCACCGACTACCTCAAGGAGTTTGGCGATGAATTTATCGCGATTGAACATATTTTGCTGGCACTAACCGATGGAAATGACAAGACATCCAGTCTGTTGAAAGACCTGGGATTCAGCAAAAAGCACCTGATTGGGGCTATCAGGGAATTGCGGGGCGGTGATCAGGTAAAGGATCAGAATGCTGAAGCGAAATACCGATCGCTCGACCGGTACTCCAGGAATCTGAATAAAATGGCTTCGGAGGGCAAAATCGATCCGGTCATTGGCCGGGATGAAGAAGTTCGCCGGGTATTGCAGATTTTAACCCGACGCACTAAAAACAACCCAATCCTCCTCGGTGAGCCGGGCGTTGGGAAAACAGCCATTGTGGAAGGCCTTGCTCAGCGTATCGTCAATGGCGATGTGCCGGAAAATCTGAAGTCCAAAACGATAATATCCCTTGACATGGGTCTGCTCATTGCCGGAGCCAAATATAAGGGGGAGTTTGAGGAGCGATTGAAAGCTGTCATTAAGGAAGTAACCGATTCTAATGGAGAAATCATCCTTTTTATTGATGAAATCCATACGCTTATCGGTGCCGGTGCCGGCGGTGAGAGCGCTATGGATGCGGCCAACCTGTTGAAGCCGGCCCTCTCAAGGGGAGAACTTCACGCCATCGGCGCTACCACACTTCAGGAGTATCAGAAATACATAGAAAAAGATAAAGCCCTTGAGCGACGCTTTCAGGGTGTCATGGTCGATGAACCGGATGTTCAGGATGCGATCTCTATTCTGAGGGGCATTAAAGAGAAATATGAGTTGCACCATGGCGTCAGGATTAAAGATGACGCCGTAATAGCTGCGGTGGAGTTGTCGAGCAGGTATATTTCAGACCGTTTTCTGCCCGATAAGGCGATCGACCTGATGGACGAAGCAGCCGCTAAACTTCGGCTTGAAATCGATAGTATGCCAGAGGAGCTCGATGAACTGGAGCGAAAAATAATGCAGTTTGAAATAGAGCGCGAAGCCATCCGCCGGGAAAAAGATCTTGAAAAGGAAAAGATGCTCTCCAAGGTCATTGCCGAACTTTCAGATAAGCGAAATGAGTTGAAGGCTCAGTGGGAAAACGAGAAGAATATCATCCAGAGCATTCAGCAGGAAAAGGAGAAAATAGAAAGGCTAAAGTTTGAGGCCGACAGGGCTGAGCGGGCAGGCGATTTTGGGAAGGTCGCTGAAATAAGGTACGGCCAAATCCTGGAAAGTCAGAAAATTTTGGCTGCTCTGCAGGAACAAATAAAGCAAATGCAGCATGGCCAGACGCTACTGAAAGAGGAGGTGGATAGTGAAGACATCGCAGAAATAGTCGCTAAATGGACAGGCATACCTGTGTCGCGTATGCTGCTGAGTGAGCGGGAAAAGCTACTGCACCTGGAGAGCGAACTCGGTAAGCGCATGGCTGGACAAAAGGAGGCAATAGAGGCGGTTTCCGATGCAGTGCGTCGCAGTCGCGCCGGGCTGCAGGACCCGAAAAAGCCAATCGGATCATTCATCTTCTACGGAACAACCGGTGTAGGAAAAACCGAGCTGGCCAAAAGCCTGGCAGAATTTCTCTTTGATGATGATAACAACATGGTACGTATCGATATGTCGGAATACCAGGAGCGCCATGCTGTGAGCAGGCTTATCGGAGCGCCTCCGGGCTATGTGGGTTATGACGAAGGCGGGCAACTTACCGAGGCGGTGCGGCGGAAGCCATACTCTGTGATCCTGCTCGATGAAATCGAGAAAGCACACCCTGATGTGTTCAACATCTTGTTGCAGGTGCTCGACGATGGCCGACTTACGGACAACAAAGGGCGGGTGGCGAATTTCAAAAACACCATCATCATCATGACGACGAATATTGGCTCGCACCTGATCCAGGAAAACTTTGCTCAACTCCAGGATACCAACAACGAAGCGATTGTGGAGGCTACGCGGATTGAAGTACTGGATTTATTGAAAAAATCCATGCGGCCGGAGTTCCTGAACCGCATCGATGAGATTATCATGTTCACACCATTGTCACGGGCAGATATACGCAAGGTCGTGGACCTGCAGTTTGGCATCATCAAATCCAGGCTCGCCGAAAATGGCGTGAAACTCGAGGCCGATGATAAGGTGCTGGATTATATCGGTGAAATCGGGTTCGACCCACAGTTTGGCGCCAGGCCGCTAAAGCGCGTATTGCAGCGCAGCGTACTCAATGAACTGTCGAAGCAGATACTCTCTGGCAAAATATCCGCCAACTCCATCGTTGGCATCACGCTCAGCGAAGACCATCAGATCGAGTTTATCAATCTGGATGAGGTGGAGATATAGTCATTTAAATTCTGGATCGTTGGAGCCAGGGCTAAGGCAGGGCTATAGTTGGTAGGGATTTATGTATTTAAGCCCTTTAATTCCAATAAAATCCTTATCGTTGTTTGAGAGAAGTGTGAATCCATGCGCCAAAGCAGTGGCTGCAATGATAGCGTCGGGTGTTTTAATTTTTTTATTCCGACGAATATCGACGGTATGTGCGGTGATCTCAGAGATGATATAATGGATATTACTATCAGTAATAAAATCTTTTACCATTTGCTCTTTACCTGCATCCGTTTTCCAGCAGAGAAGTTCAATTTGTGTAATAACAGAGATATTGGGAATAGCATCAATAACTGAATCCATTAGTGAAGCCATTTATAACGAGGAAAAAGTAATCGGAAACCACATTGGTGTCAATTAAATACTGCTCCATTCGTTGCGCATTAGATTTGCATTCTGCTTCAGTCGCTGTCCATCTTCTTCGCTGATAAAACCCTTGTATTTTTTTGACAACTTAGTGCCCACAGGTTCAACGTTTTCTTTTATTACTTTTATAAGGTGTAGTTCCTCCAACTCACGCAAGAGCCCGGCGGCTTTTTGGTTTGTAAGTTGTATAAGCATAGTATTTTCCATATCTCCTATTATTTTGCTTAAAGCATCGTTTGAATTTCAGAATTATTCATCAAAAGGCTATTGTCATTTATCACGCATCCTTTTTTGTATATCTTCTCCCATTACCCTCAACGCTTTTTCTAGGGGCCGGAAGGCTTGGTATTTATCCGATCCTTTTTTATTATCTTAACCATTTCTAAGTACGTTCCCTTAAAAGTACGTTTTTTTTATTTCAATGGATGAAAATTCTCGAAGTGGGATTCGTTAAAGCCTAGCAAACTTCGATAAGCGGATAGGTGAATCAGATTGTATTTATCAATCTGGATGAGGTGGAGATATAGCGGATTCATGCGGTGCAATCGAGCGCCAACAGGGCATAAAAAAACAGAAATGACCAGCGTTTCAAACTTGCAAATAGTATCTTTGGACTGGAAACAAGTTAATTATATCATTAGCCATGAAGGTAATATTGGATATTCCTGACAATAAAGCGTCATCTCTGCTGGAAGTATTAAACAGCATTACGTATGTGAAAGCAAGGGCAATCACTGATGCAAAAGCGATACTGATGCTGGAGCTAAAAGAAGCCGTTGAGGAAATGAAGCTCATCAAGGCAGGCAAAAAGAAAGCGCGTAACTCCGAGGATTTTATCAATGAGCTATAGTGTAAAAGCACTTGCGGTCTTTGAGAAGCAATCACTAACCTCGGTCTGTGTCTGCAAAGACCGAAACGCGATATCAGTAAGATAGTAGGAAGGAACAAGTGGTTTGTGAGGACATAAACATTGGGAGGAAATGCTTGCCAGATGTGCCTGTAAAGAAATCAAAAGTGGCTTTATTATTGTGCAATGAATAGGTCTGAATAGTATTTATTTAAATAATTCAAAAAATTAAAACGTCCATATTATATGTACTGCTTCTCGTTTCATTTAATTCATTTTCACAGGAACAAACAAAACCATTTGAAAAGGCCAATACAATAATTATCTATCACCAATTGGATACTGAAACAGCATTTGATGAAATGTACAAATTATTGGTTTGGAGATGGCTCATTTTGTCATTGAAGCTAACGATAGGTTTCATTTTCTTGTCACTGAGGAAGTATATAAGGGGTCGCGCTCGTTAGCAATTAAAGCTCGGGTTGATAATAATAAGGTGATTTTATGTGCAACTTATGGCTTTAATAAAGCATGCTTCAGACCTTCCGAAACAAGCAACGATAGAATAGCATTCGAAAAATTGAATGAGATAGCAAAAAAATTCCCTGAAGGATCAATCACTTATTCAATACAATAAACCTAACAATGTTTCTTTCTTTTTCATTCAAGACAGGTATATGTATATTTACTACAGTGCCGGGAATTATACCAAACAGCAAGAGGATACAGGCTCAGGTTTCCCCAAATTTAATCATTCATTTCTCATAACATTCTCTAAACCTTTACTGATATGCCAAACCGCTGCTTTTGGGCTTTGGGCCATTTTCCGGAATACGAAAAATACCACGATGACGAATGGGGCGTACCCGTGCACGACGACCGGAAGCATTTTGAATTTTTGGTGCTCGAAGGCGCCCAGGCCGGACTGAGCTGGAGCACCGTTTTGAAAAAGCGGGAAGGATACAGGAAGGCGTTTGCGGATTTTATCCCTGAGGTGGTCGCTCAGTTCGATCAGCGACATATTGAGGGATTGATTCTCGACCCGGCAATCATCAGAAACAGGCTAAAAATCCAGGGGACTGTCACCAATGCCAAAGCGTTTTTAAAGGTTCAGGAGGAATTTGGCTCCTTTGACAAATACATCTGGCAATTTGTGGTGGAAAACCAATTGTCGGTTATTGGAAAACTATTCGTGATGTTCCGGCAACAACACCTGAATCAGATGCGCTGAGTAAAGACCTGAAAAAACGGGGCTTTAAGTTCGTCGGCAGCACGGTGATCTACGCGCACATGCAGGCTTGCGGGCTGGTCAATGACCACACAACCGACTGCTTCAGGTTTCAGGAAATAGTGGACAGCTACTCGGCGGAAAACGCCTGAACGATACTCTTTTTAGGAAGTACAATACTCCACATTCCGCGCAGATCGCCGATCTGATATCCAATGGCTTTGTCGGCAGGGTACTTGGATTTTATCAAATCTTGTGTTGCAGTGGCCAAACCATTTTCAGGTGTGCCATGACAGGCAAGGCAAAGTGCATTGTCAATCATGATGGGTTTTGTAAAAAGGTACTGATCATTTCCCAGCGGCTGCACATTGGTCGATAATGTTAAAGAATCGGCTGTTTGTGATTCATATGCTTCCAGAATCTGCAATTCAAGTGTGGAAGGCGCATCGGCGGGGTTTCTGTTTTTCAGACTTACGCGCCTGATCTGAGCATTGTATTCCTTCGATAGCGAATCAATCAAGGGCATGGCTTGGAGATTGCAATAACTTATGGCGTTTTCGACTCCGCCTGCCCCAAGCGCTCCTTTGAGTTTTGCGCCTAATGCCTGTTGTGAATTTGTTGCAATGGTATTGCCGATTTCATGGGCTTTTTGCAGAATTTCCGACTCCGTAACGTGGACGATCTCCCGGTTGTTGATCTCTTTTTTGATAGCGTCACTATCCACTTTTTTATCCGTGTTGCACGAATAGATGGCAACTATGGATACCGCAAAAACTATAAAGCAACATTTCCTCATCATACGTCGGTTATGTCCTTACCGTAAATCACGTAGAGGTTGTCGTAATGAACAGAATCCGGGATCTGGCCTGCCGACACTAGTAGTCTCAATGGCTTGCCGTTTCGGTCTTTCATTTCAAGAGCGCCATTCCAGAACGTATCTTCCGTGGCTTCTTTCTGGATGATGCTGAGGTCGGAACTGTTCTGCATCAGGTCTTTCAACATTTTGCCTTCCATTTCCGCAGGTGTGTATTTGAAAATATCCTTGCAGATTTCATTGGCGCTTCGGATCACAAAGGACTTGTTGAGCTCGATGAGCACTGTGCCGCTGAGGACAATTTTTTCGCGTGATTCACGATCTTCCTGGTCGCGCTGAATCTTCTCCTGGGTGGCCTGAAGTTCTTCCATATTCTGGCGCATTTCTTCTTCCTGGGCCCGCATCTGCTCCGTCATCATCGTGGATTCTTCGAGCAATTTTTGGGTCCTTTCGTTCACTTTCACGGAAGAAATGGTCGAAGCGATGCTTTCAGCGATGCGCTCCACGAATTCTATTTCAAACTTATCATATTCCTTGAAAGAGGCCATTTCGATAACACCGTGTACCTCATCATTAAGTTTTAAAGGCACGATCAGAATGCTTCTTGGATTAGCTTCACCAAGTCCTGAGGTAATGGATATATAACTTTCAGGAACTTCTGTTAAATAGATCACGTCGCCCTCGATCCATGCCTGCCCGGCAAGTCCTTCGCCTCTGTATATTTTCTTTTCGAGGAATTTCTTTTTATCCCAGGCATAGCAGGCCGCCATTTCCATGTATTCTTCTTCTGAAGAGGCGTCGTTTGACTCGATGATAAATAGCGCACCCTGGTTTGCTCCGATGTATTTTACCAGGTTAGAAATAATTTCGTCGGCAAGTTTTTCGAAGTTGTCGTTATAGCTGCGGAGTATATCTCCGAATTTGGCTTGTCCGCTGGTT
Source organism: Cyclobacteriaceae bacterium (assembly GCA_034523095.1). Classification (GTDB taxonomy): domain Bacteria; phylum Bacteroidota; class Bacteroidia; order Cytophagales; family Cyclobacteriaceae; genus JAAUQL01. The sequence goes on from JAXHKU010000037.1 coordinate 85,302, forward strand.
GACCAGTTGCGCTTCTTATCTTCTTCGGCAACTTTTTTCAGGTTCGAGCGCATTTCAAGTAGTGCATTTCCCAGCATATCACTTTCGCTCAGCGGCTTGAAATTGCTGTCGTATTTTCCGGCACCGATATTTTCTGCAAATACCGTGATTTCTCCAAAGCCCTCAGCCATGGAAGAAAGCGACTTGGCCATATCCCCGATTTCGTCATTCGACAGTTTGGATTTATCAATTTTAGCCAGGTCACCCTGCCCAAGCCTGTCGATGATAGCCCGAAGGTAGTTGATTGGACGAGTGATAGCTCTTGATATGGAGAAGGCTAGAATAATTCCTATAATCAGTAACACAACTGCAAGAATGGAAGTCGTGTTGATGAGCTGTTTGAAATTACTCATAAGACCGGCATCCGTTTGCGCTTTCTGGGCATTCAGGTAATTATTGATGCCTTCAAGCTGCGTGATGAGTTGGGCAGAACGCGGCAATACTTCACTTTCGATGGATTCCTCTGCCATGAATTTTTTAATCGGATCTTCATAATCTTCGAAAGCATCGAGTTCCGTCATCAGGTTTTGCTCTATTTCCAGTAATTGTTCAAACTGAATAAAGACCGAATCAGGCTTCACGACTTCCGAACTGAACATGATCTGATCTGGAGTATTGGAGTATTCTGTTTTTTACCTCAATATATTCATGGTCATGAATGGCGCGGAGGGCATTTTTATCATCCTCGTTGGTTTGCAGATATACCCAGTTGGTCACGAGCATCTTTGATCTCGTAACCAGAAGGATGAAATCATTGACTGCATCGGTGATAGGATTGATAACTTCCTGCGATTGCCTGATGATCGTGTTACCTTTGTAAATGGTTATGACACTGTAGGATGCATTAAGACTAAAAATGATAATCAATGCCAGAAACCCCCAAATAATTTTGCGCCTGATTGTGAACCTGAACCCCTTCATCGAATAAACTTATTTTTAAAATGCGAATGTGAAATAAAAATTAAGGCCGAAATATCGCCTCTTTTTCAGACCAATTTATGAAAAACTATAATATAATAGCGATTTGGAATGTTCTGTTTGTGTAATATAAGCGCGTTGAAAGTGATACTTCTGATGGGCGGGTGAAAATGCCCAGAAATCCATGGTTTAGAGTGGCTTCATATCGTCCCCGATACCGTTGTACCAATGTTCATTGAGATAAAATTCGGGTCATGTGACGCGCAATAGGTGGAAACAAGCATCATGTTCCGACATTGCTCTAAAATATTACACACATGACGTTTAAATTATAATTGTACGTGCGGAACTATTAAATTTGCGGTTCAAAAACGAAGTATATGATCAATAAATTGGAGGCGATAAGGGCGCGCTTTGAAGAAGTGGGACAATTGATAGTGCAGCCGGGCGCCATGGCCGACATGAAGCAGTTTTCCAGGTTGAGCAAAGAATACCGCGAACTCGAAAAAATTGTGGGGAAACTTCTGGAGTATAAAAAGATACTCGATGGCCTGAAGAGCGCCAAACATATGCTTGAAACAGAAAAGGATCCCGATTTCCGCGAAATGGCCAAGGTGGAACTTGACGAGCTGCAACCCAAAAGAGAGCTAATTGAGGAAGAAATAAAACTGATGCTGATCCCCAAAGATCCGAATGATAGTAAAAACGTCATTCTGGAAATCCGGGCCGGGACAGGCGGTGATGAGGCATCCATTTTCGCCGGCGATTTATTCCGTATGTACACCAAATTTTTTGAAAAGCAGGGCTGGAAACTCCAACTGACCGATTTTGTCGAGGGAACAGCCGGAGGCTTTAGTAGGCTGGTCGCCACCGTTGAAGGCAATGACGTTTATGGTATGATGAAGTTTGAGAGCGGTGTTCACCGTGTGCAGCGCGTGCCGGCAACGGAGACACAGGGCCGGATTCATACATCAGCAGCCAGCGTGGTGGTGCTTCCCGAAATGGATGACCTGGAAGTAGAGATCGACCTGAACGATGTGCGCAGGGATGAATGTTGCTCGTCGGGTCCGGGCGGTCAATCAGTAAATACGACCTATTCCGCCATAAGGCTGACGCATATTCCCACAGGGATCGTTGTGCAATGCCAGGATCAGAAGTCAAAGCTGAAGAACTACGATAAGGCGCTTAATGAATTAAAATCACGCCTGTATGCCATCGAACTCCAGAAGCAGCAGGAAGAAATTGGCGCTGAGCGCAAATCGATGATCAGGAGTGGTGACAGGTCAGAGAAAATCCGAACCTACAACTACCCGCAAGGGCGTGTCACGGATCATCGCATCGGCTATTCACAGCACAATTTGCCCAGTGTCATGGATGGCAACATCACCGATTTTATCGAACAACTACGCATTGCTGATAATGCCGAGAAGCTTCAGACCGGCAGTCTTGACTGATGACTTTCATCAGGAAAAACATTGCACTTTTTTTAATGATTGGACTGCTCAGTCTGACAACCTGGAGATGTACTCCTGACGAGGAAATCGTGGATTACAATTTTACAGGCGGATTGGAATTTTCGACTGATTCGGTGGTTTTCGACACGGTTTTCACAGGTATGGGCAGCGCCACACAAAGGTTTATTGTCAGGAACAGGGCCGAAAAAGCATTGAGAATCCAGCGGGTTTCGTTATCCGGGGGCAGCGATTCTCCATTCCGGATTTTCATCAATGGCAGAGAAACCAACGAATTGGCCAATGTGGAAATATTGGGGAAAGATTCTGCGCTGGTGCTGGTCGAAGTATTTATCGATCCCGGAAATGACAACAATCCATACCTCGTTTAGGATTCAGTAGTCTTTGAAACGAATGGAATTGTCCAAAATGTCCAGCTCCTGGCTTGGGGACAGGATGCCATTTACCTTGGAAATGAAGTAATAGACTGTGACGCAGTATGGTCAAATGATAAGCCGTATGTGCTGTATCAATCCGTTTTGGTCGATACACTTTGTCGTCTGACTATTGAAAAGGGAACCAGAGTCTATGCCGGAAAAGATGCGTATTTATATGTGAAAGGCCAGTTACTTGTCAATGGCACAACCGAGGAGCGGGTACTGTTCAGGAACGTGCGGCTCGATGCTGCCTATGAAAACATTCCCGGTCAATGGGGTGGAATTGTATTTTTAGAGGGCACTCATGATAACCGGATTAACAATGGCACAATTCGCAATGCAATTTATGGCATCCGCCTTGGTGCTCCCGATGCCGACACCATTCCGGAGCTTGTTGTTGAAAATACGATTATTGAGAATATGAGCCATTCAGGGATATTGGCCTTCACCTCGGATCTGCTGGCTGAAAATACCCTGATCGATAACTGTGTTCAGTTTGTCTGCGCCAATATCGCCGGCGGTAATTACACGTATCGACACTGCACCATGGTGAATTATCCCACTGGATTTATTGCCGAAAACCCAGCCGTGTATTTCTCAGATAACCTCCTTCTCGACGATAACAGCTCCATCGTCGATGATCTGCAGATTACATTATTCAATACGATAATTTATGGGGAAGAGGAGGATGAAATTTTGTTCAACCTGGATGGCGGCGCAAGTACCACGCTCATGGTCAGAAACAACATTTTCAGGACGACACTGGATATTCTTGACACCCTGGGCAACCAGCTCAATGTTGATCCGCAGTTTATGGATGTGCTTCGATATGATTACCGACTTGACACGCTCTCACCCGCCAAAGACCATGGATCAGCTATTGGGGTTTTGACGGATTTGGAGGGAAATATTCGCGATCCACTGCCTGATATTGGCGCCTATGAACGCATTGAATAGTTTGTAATATGAAAATTATCCAGAAAGAATTGGTGTTGAAACCATACCGTCGCGGGTTTCATCTTATCACAAATGACGTACTGCAACAGTTGCCTGAGTTAGCGACCATCAAAGTCGGGATGCTTCAGCTTTTCATCAAGCATACTTCTGCCAGCCTCACGGTCAATGAAAATGCAGACCCGACGGTACGGCAGGATTTTGAGACACATTTTAATAAAATGGTTCCCGAAGGAATGTCCTATTATGTCCACGATGATGAAGGCCCCGATGATATGCCGGCTCATATCAAGTCTTCACTGCTGGGATGTTCGGTCTCCGTACCGATTACCTCCGGCAGGCTCAACCTCGGCACATGGCAGGGGATATACCTTTGCGAACACCGCAACCACGGCGGTTCACGAAAACTAGTTATCACAATAATCGGCGAATAATCATGAAAAAAAGGATGCTACTGCTCAGCAATTCAACCATGCCCGGCGAACCGTATCTGGGGTGGCCACGAAAGCACATACAGGATTTTCTCGGAAAAAGCTACCCGAAGAATTCTCTTTTTCCCCTATGCAGGGGTCACCATTTCACAAAGCGATTACGCGCAAAATGTGGCTACGGCATTGTCAGAAATTGGGTATCAGGCTGTAAGTATCCATGATGTAGATACCGCCGGAGATTTTCTGGCCGACTTTGACGCCATAATGGTAGGAGGGGGCAATACATTTCAATTGGCAGCCGACACTTCAGGCCAAAAAATTCATTCAGCCGATCAGGCAGGCGGTAGAACAATGGGAAGCTCTTTATCGGATGGCAGCGCCGGATCAAATATTGCCTGCCCCACATATTCGCACAACGAATGAGCATGCCCATAGTACAGCCAGAAACGTTCCAGGCGCTGAACCTTGTTCCTTTTCAGATAAATGCACACTATACGGAAGCAACGCTACAGCATCATGGCGGTGAGACGCGCATCATGAGGATTAATGAGTTTTTAACAGCAAACCCTGCCGAAACGGTCGTTGGGCTGCCTGAAGGTTCTTTGTTGCGAATGGAAAATGGTTCGTTGTATTTTGCCGGAAAAGGGCCGTGCAAGGTATTCCGTTACGGAATGGAGCCGGAAGCCTTTATCGATGGCGACGATCTGAGTTTTTTATTAAAAACCCAGCGCTAGAGATCGCCGGTTATTTTTCCGCCGAGGCTCGTACCTGATTTCACTTCCGCAGGTTTGCCACGGTATTTGATGGCGGCCTTCGATCCGGCATTGGCTTCCAGTTTATCAGTAACCCAGACAACCACATCAGACGTGGTGTTGGATTTCACAAACCCATTTACAGATTCCAGTTCGTAAGCGTTGTATTTGCTGCCGAGGTTGGCATCGACCTCTTGTAAATCGGTCTTACCGGAAATTTCAATTCTGCCGCCGTTGTTGAGTGTTGCCTTTACGGCTGCTGCTTCAACATTAATATTTAGTACTGCCCCGCCTGTGGATTTTAATTCAATCTGATCGCCGGTGAGCGGCCCTTCAAATTTTACGTCAGCATTATTGCCAACATCGATCGACCTGATTTTCACATAATCCACTTCAATGTTAATACTGGTATTGTTGTAAATACCTGTTTTCAACTTTATCTTCAGCTCCCTACCAACGGATTCTACGACTATTTTATCATAATCAATTCCGGTGGCGGTCATGATTACATTTTCTTTATCAGCTTTTCTGAATACTACTTTCATGTTGTCCGAAACAGTCACTTTATCAAATGCATCAACTTCTTTGATGACCCTGTTTTGTGCCTGAGCTGTAAAGAGCAAGCCAGTAATAAACAGGTTAGTGAGTAGGATTTTTATTGATGTTTTCATAATTGTTTTAATTTATGCTTCGAAGATGCGCTAATACCGCGGTGAAAAAAAGTGAAAAACCCATCGGCTATCTTACCTGATGGGTTTTTAGGAAAATAGCACTATTCTTTTTCTTTTTCCTGCATCTCCTTCATCAACTTTTGCTGGATTTCCATTGGAACGGGTGCATATTCCGCAAAAACGGTCGTAAAACTGGCCCTTCCCTGCGTGATCGAGCGAAGAGTAGTCGTGTATTTATACATTTCGGCCAATGGCGTTTTGGCGATAATTACCTTGTACAATCCCTTACTATCCATGCCAAGAATAATTGAACGTCGGGTTTGCAGATCGGTCATCACATCCCCCATGAGATCATCCGGCACCATCACTTCAAGGTTGTAAATTGGTTCAAGGATTTTTGGATCAGCTTTGATGAAGGCCTGTTTGAATGCCTGAGCGCCTGCTATTTTGAATGAAATATCGTTGGAATCGACCGGGTGCATTTTGCCATCATAGACGAAGACAGCGATATCGCGCGCATAGGAACCGGTTATCGGCCCTTCTTCCATTTTCTCCATGACACCCTTGAGTATCGAAGGAATAAAACGCGCGTCGATAACGCCACCGACAATACAATTGTAAAAGACAAGCTGACCGCCCCAATCGAGATCGATAACCTCTTTGCCTCTCACGTTAAAGTTGGCAGGGTTTGGCATGCCTTCATAATATGGCTGAATATGCAGCCAGACTTCTCCAAACTGCCCGGCGCCACCTGATTGCTTTTTGTGGCGGTAATCGGCATCTGCCGGTTTTTGTATAGTTTCTCTGTAAGGAATGCGCGGCTTTAAAAATTCAATTTCAATCTTGTGATTATTCTTTAGCTTCCATTCGGTCACGGTGAAGTGCAGTTCGCCCTGGCCTTTCAGTATAAGTTGTTTCAACTCCCTGGAATATTCGTACAAAATAGTTGGGTCTTCCTCATGGATTTCACGAAGGGCCTCGGCGAGTTTTTCGTCGTCATTTTTATCCCTTGGCTTGATGGCCGTTGTGATCCGCGGTGCCGGAAATTCCATGGGTCGTATGGCAAAACTCACGCTTTTATCGTGCAATGTCTGGTTGGTATGCGTGTCTTTCAGCTTCACGGTGGCTCCAATATCTCCTGCTGACAACATGTCAACTGAATTTTTATTTTTACCATCCATTATGAACAGCTGGTTAAACCGTTCTGTGGTATCCGTTTGATTGTTGACCAAATCCTGACCTACCTTTAAGGTTCCGGATGTCACCTTGAAATAGGTGATTTTTCCAAGGAATGGTTCAATGATTGTTTTGAATACAAAAATCGAAGTTGGATGAGTGGGATCGCAAACAATTTCTTCTCCCTCGGTGGTAATTTCAGGATGCATTTCCACAGCCTCCGGCGCCACATTGTCAATGAAACCCATAAGCCGGCCACTGCCCATATTATTTTTAGCCGAAAGGCAGAAGATGGGGAACACCTCGTGCTTCATCATGCCTATTTTCAGTCCCTTTCTCAACTCATCTTCATCGAGATTGCCTTTTTCGAAATACAACTCCATGAGTTCTTCATCATTTTCAGCAGCTTTCTCGACCAATTGATTGTGCAATTCACTTGCTCTATCCTGTTCGTCTTTGGGAATCGGCAGTTTTTCGGGCTTTCCTCCATCCTTGGGAAATTTATAAAGCGTCATTTTCAATAAATCGATGATGCTGTCAAATCCTTCTCCCTGGTTTACGGGGTACTGCATTAAAATGGCAGGAGAACCAAAACGTTTTTTCACTGAATCCACAGCCATATCGAAATTGGACTTTTGATGATCCACCTGGTTGATGGCTATGATCATCGGCTTCCTGAACTGATCCGCGTAGTTCCAAACGAGTTCGGTGCTTACTTCCACCCCATTTTGGGCGTTGATCACCATGACACATGTATCGGCGACCTTCATAGAAGATACCATTTCACCCATGAAATCATCCAGGCCGGGTGTGTCAATTATATTGATCTTGTAACCGCGCCATTCAGTATGCATGGAGGTAGCATAAACTGAGTTTAGGCGCTCATGCTCAATATCGTGATAATCGGAAATCGTGTTTTTATCTTCAACAGTTCCTCTTCTTTTGATCAGACCGGCTTCAAAAATCATGGTCTCGGCAAGGGTTGTCTTGCCGCATTTTGCCCCGCCAATCAATACCACATTTTTAATGTGCTTCTCATCGTATGTCTTCATAGTATAAAGCTTATTGGGTTAAAAATTCTTAAAAAAATGCCTTCTGAGTAGGAAGGTCGGTAAAACTAACCGAATGGGGTATTAAAAGCAACAGTAGTTTATCAATTATTAAGCTGAAAATCGGGCGGGGAATAGGACTGCATATAAAAAACAAAGGTGAACTTGGCAGTTCACCTTTATTCAACCTAAACACCCAAAATTATGAAAAAACTACTAAGACAATTCTTTTTGTTTGTGGGGCACTTGCTGCCCTGACTTTACTATCTAACGACTTACTTTCAAATTTGTTTTACAAACATTACTAAATCGTTGACATTACAAAGATACGGTATTATTTATGAATTGGTTGCAATAAACAAGCAAAAAATTATTACATCACTAATAAATCATCTTTTTGGTTAAAACTTTCAAAATTCATCATCTTCAATTTATAATGGCATCACAATTGAAATTACGTGTCATTGGAAATTCCGCAATCCTACATGCTGAATGGGTTTTTGTCGATTTTGCACGACTAATGTGCTTATTATGATGATTGAGACATTTGGTTTTGATAAAGCACAAAAAAAGCTGCAAAAAGCAGCTTTAAATGGGGTGGAAGACCGGGTTCGAACCGGCGACCCTCAGAACCACAATCTGACGCTCTAACCAGCTGAGCTACAACCACCGTGTAAAAGGGAGTGCAAATTTACATGGTAAGGCATAATTACCAAAATTATTTCCTTTGTTTTCTTAGAGGCCATTCGACTTATTTTCTTGCAAACATTATTTACAATTTGAGTCTATTGAGCACGCGGCTACAAATAGCTGGTTCAATCAAAAATCGGTATAATTCCCAATGATTAATACCAGGTGTCGCCTTGATTTAACTGGCAGAATCTATATCCTCAATGATTTTTTGAACGACATCCGGATCGAGCAGGGTTGAAGTATCACCAAAATTCGTCGTTTCCCCATTGGCAATTTGCCGCAAGATTCGCCGCATAATCTTTCCGGATCGGGTCTTTGGCAAGCCCGGTACGATCTGGATTTTATCTGGTTTTGCAATTGGCCCGATGATGTTGGCTACCGTCACACGGATTTCATTTTTCAGGTTGGCTTCCGACCTGTCGCTCATATCGCAGATCGCAAAGGCATAAATGCCCTGGCCTTTGATCGGGTGCGGATAACCAACGACGGCAGATTCGATTACTTTTGGATGTTCGTTGATGGCGTTTTCCACTTCAGCAGTTCCCATCCGATGTCCTGAAACGTTGATGACATCATCAACGCGGCCCAGAATGCGGTAATATCCGTCTTCATCTCGCTTCACCCCATCTCCGGTGAAATACAATCCCTTAAAGGATTTGAAGTATGTTTCTTTAAACCGGCTGTGATCGCCGTAGGTTGTACGCATAATACCCGGCCAGGGAAATTTAATGCAGAGGTTTCCCTGAACGCTGTTTCCTTTCAGTTCCTGCCCTTCATTATCTACAATAATAGGCTGAATCCCGGGAAGAGGTAAGGTGGCATAAGCCGGCTTAGTTGGTGTGATGCCGGCCAGCGGTGATATAAGAATGCCTCCGGTTTCGGTTTGCCACCATGTATCGACTATGGGGCATCTGCCTTTTCCGATGTGGTCGTGGTACCAGTGCCAGGCCTCTTCATTGATAGGCTCACCAACAGTGCCCAGCACTTTGAGTGAATCGAGTTTATATGGTAAAACGGGATCTAATCCGAAAGCTTCCAATGCCCGAATGGCGGTTGGTGCAGTGTAGAATTGATTGATTTTGTATTTATCAACAATTTCCCAGAATCTACCCGGGTGTGGATGTGTGGGTATTCCCTCATACATGACTGTTGTAGCGCCGCAAAGCAAAGGGCCATAAACTATATAGGAATGGCCTGTGATCCAGCCGACATCAGCAGTACACCAGAAAATATCTTCATCGCCGTATTGGAATACGTTTTTGAAGGTATAATAAGTATAGACCATATATCCGCCGCACGTATGAACGATACCTTTTGGTTTACCTGTAGAGCCCGATGTATATAGGATAAACAGCATATCCTCCGAGTCCATGGTTTCTGCAACATTTTCCTTTGGCATCCCTTTTATAGCGTCGTGCCACCAAATGTCCCTGCCTTTCACCATATCAACTTTTGACTTTGTACGCTCAAGGACGATTACCTTTTTCAACTGTTGTGGTCGTTTTAAGCGCTTCATCGACCAGGTCTTTAATAGGGAATATTTTTGGTCCTCTGAAATTGCCATCCGAAGTGAGCACCATGCGTGCCTGACAGTCATTGATCCGGTCGGAAAGCGAGTTCGCTGAAAACCCGGCAAATACTACTGAATGAATCGCCCCGATTCTCGCGCATGCCAACATGGCTATAGCAGCCTCCGGCACCATAGGCATATAAATTATTACCCGATCTCCCTTGCCGATGCCCTGGGCTTTTAATGCATTGGAGAACTCGCAGGTCTTTTCATAGAGTTGCTTATAGGTCAGAGTGATTGAAGCTTCTTTTGGATCGTTTGGTTCCCATATGATGGCTGCCTGGTCGCCGCGTGTATAAAGGTAGCGCTCAAACATATTCTCCGTGATATTGAGTTTGCCATTGAGAAACCACTTTATACTAGGCGTGTCGAACTCCCAATCGACCACCTGAGACCATCTTTTTTTCCAATGAAATGTCTCAGCAATCTGCGTCCAAAACTCATCAGGGTGCATCACACTGCGCTGATATTCATGAATATAACCTGCCAGGGTGTGAATTCTTCTTGCCATTGTGATTTAATTAAAAGGTTAATGAATTGATAATTAAAGCGCTTACAGAGTTGATGATTTGGGATTAAAGCGTTTTGAAATATAAATATTTTCAAAACAAATGGTCTGAGGAAGGAAAATTACTCGGATTTGAAGATGCAAATAACCTGTTTGGAAGTTGCTGGTTATTACAATATTTCCGTAAGGATCGCCAGAAGGGTACCAAGCAGACCAATAATTGCCCGTTTCTTATGAAATGAATGGTCGGGACTTGTTTCAAAATAAATCGTAGTGGAAATATGAATTAGATTGCCGCTCACAATGGCAAATAACAAGATAAATCCCTGCTTTCCAAGCAATTCATAGTGGCTAAGCATCTCACTCAACAACAAGCCCAGGGGGGAGGCCAGGCTGAAAACGATTAAAAATGCCAAAAGAGTGAGCTTATTTTTGTAAACGAAACTCAATACAGCGATCAGTGCAATGGCTTCCGGGATTTTGTGCAACACAATACCAAACATGAGGCCTGAGTTGCCCATAGCGCCATGTTGATGGCCCGGATGCACAAGAATACTACCATCCATTATGGCATGAAGACACAGCCCGGACATAAGAATTATGGGTGAAATTCGCCCGTGTTGGGAATGATTGTGCATATGTCCATGCTCCACGCCGGAGGTAATAAAGTCGAGGAGCATTTGCATAATAAACCCAACCAGCACAAATATACCAACCAGCTTTGGGTCGGTGGAAACAGACATCAGTTCTGGCAGCAGATGTACCATAGTGATGGAAAAAATAAACGCTCCCGCAAACACCAACATGTATTTGATGTCGGGCTTCCGAGCGCCTGGATAATAGATAATGACTAGCCCTGGAATAAGGGCAGTAAGAAAAAGTATCAATAAGGCCAGGCCTGTCATCTAGCGATGGGTTTCAAGTAATTAATTCTGTTTGTGGACTTCCTTTTCTGTCTCGTCATCATGAGGGATCAATTCTATAGATGCCTTTATGCCCTCTGAGGCGAAGGTTGCCAGATCGCCATTTTCAAGGCTATAAATAAGGTATGCATCGAGTTTTGGATCCTTCGCCAGGATTTCTTTTGCTTTTTCTGTACCTAAAACCATGAATGCCGTGGCATAGGCATCTGCTACCATGCAATTATCAGCAAACACAGAGGCACTTAAGAGTGAATGTGAAATCGGATATCCGGTTGCCGGGTCGATCGTATGAGTATACTTTTTACCATCTTTCACATAGTAATTCCGATAGTTGCCCGAAGTAGCCACAGCCCGGTCAACAAGGTTGGCCACGGCAAGAATTTTGCGGTCATATACCTCCACCGTTGGGTCTTCGATGGCCGTACGCCAGGGATCACCATTGCTTTTTCTGCCTTTACAAACGATCTCACCACCGATTTCAACAAGAATGCCCTGAGCGCCTTTTTCTGTAAGAAAATCTGCAACCACATCCACTGCATACCCTTTCGCAATCGCAGAAAAGTCGAGTTTCATTCCGGGCATGTCTTTACAGACTTTTTTTTCATCAAAATGGATTTTATCATATCCTACCAATACCAGGAGCGAATCTACCGTAGCGCTATCCGGTGCCATGGATTTATCGGGTCCAAACCCCCAGGCATTTACCAAAGGCCCCACGGTAGGGTCAAAGGCTCCGTTGGTTTTTTCATAGACTTCCCGGGCTGTCTTCACCACCGGATAAAAGTATTTGGATTCATACTCAAAACAATTTGCACCACTGTTGAACCTGGAGATTTCGGACTCCGGGATATAAGTGGATAAGGACAGGTTCCAAACTTTGAGGAGTGAGTCTACAGACGACTGATAATTGATGCCCGATTCGCTGAAATACTTAATCGAATAGGTGATACTACCCATGGTAGTTCCGCTCAATTCTACCATCGTCAGCGAATCATTTTCGGCCTTTCTGCATTTCCAGACCACGAAGACGATGAGTAGGAGAACAACAGGATAAAACCTGCTGAGTATATTTCTGTTAAGCATGGTTTATTTTAAAAGGGCGCAATTTACGCCATTCGGACAATTTTCCGAATGATTGAGGACTACGCTTTTTTCCATGTAGTAAAAATACAGTGGATGGTGTTTTTTGTGAAAATACACGGGCTCAAAATCATTTCTTACACGTGAATCGCCTGCTCAATGTGACGGGAGCTAATGGATAGTTTCATAATAGGGTGATTTGATTACCTTTGTGATGGAGGTCAATCATGGCCCGGTGTTAAACAGGTTATTTAAATTATAAATCGGAGAAACCGCAACTTTGAAAAAGGCACCTCATCTTTTATTTGCTGTACTGCTTTTTGCACTAATGCATGTATATACCAGCATTACGTCCAAGGAGGAGGTACATCCGCAGGAGCCGACTCATTTTCCGGCATTAGATTCTTTTATTGAAGATTTTGATGCCCTGGCGGTTGAAATGTTTGAAAAATCCAGTGCACCCGGAACGGCTATCAGCCATCGTAAAAAACGGACGCATTGTATATATCAAAGGCTTAGGTGTTAAAAGCGCTGAATCCGGCGATCCTATTGATATACACACAGCATTCAGGATTGCGTCAGTATCAAAAACATTCGCGGGCGTACTTACGAGCAAGTTGGTAAGTCAGGGGAAACTCGATTGGGAAGATCCTGTTCAGAAATACGTTCCGGATTTTCAACTGCAAAATCCTGACTATGCAAGTTTGATGAAGATTAAGCATATTTTATCGCAAAGTACAGGTCTGGTACAGCATGCCTATACCAATTATATTGAAATTGGGAAAGACTACGACTTTATGTTTAAGTCCCTGAAGGAAGTTCAGTTGATTGCGCCTCCCGGCAAGATATTTACCTACCAAAACCTGGTTTTTTCCGCCATTGAGCCGGTCATAAAATCCGCCACCGGATCTGATTATACGGAAATGTTAAAACGTGAAATCTTTGAGCCACTCAATATGACAGACGCATCGATCGACTATGCTTCGATGATGGCCAATGAAAACAAGGCTTTTCCTCTGATGCCCCGAAAGACAGGATGGAAAGACAGTAAAATCGAAGACTCCTATTATGTAGTGGCTTCGGCAGGCGGTGTCAATGCGAGTATTTCCGACATGGCCAATTACATGATTGCGCTGACAGGTCACAGACCACAGGTCATTTCAGAGAAGATGCTTCAGGATATTTTCACTCCACAGATTTCCACCGACATACGCTGGAGATATTTCAGCAAATGGAAAGCGTACAAGAAATCCTACTATGGCCTTGGCTGGAGAGTTGTTGAAAATGGTAATTCCACCATTGCGTATCATGGCGGGTATGTTAACGGGTACCGCAGCCAGCTTGCCGTAAACAAGGCCGATGACATCGCAATTTGTGTACTCACTAACTCGCCGTCTGACTATTCATCTGACCTGATTCCTGCTTTCCTGAAGCTCTTTGACGAGCAAAAAGAGGAAATCATCGCCGAAATGAACCCAGCCGTATCCATGGCTCAGTAGACATTTCGTGTGCATAAATAAGTCCCATCCATTTCCAATCAGTTTTTCTTTATTGGGCTTTAGGCTATCTTAGCAGCTGTTAATTATTTAGCATGAGAGAAGATTACCTGAGCGGTGAAACCAAGGGGATGAATCCCACAGATAAGGAATTTGAAAAGGCGTTGAGGCCGCAGAGCTTCTCGGATTTTTTCGGTCAGGAAAAGGTCATTGAAAATATTAAGATTTTTGTTCAGGCAGCGGTGCTCCGCAACGAGCCCCTCGATCACGTACTCCTTCATGGCCCTCCGGGCCTTGGGAAAACAACACTGTCACATATCATATCACACGAACTGAAGTCAAACCTGAAAATGACTTCAGGGCCGGTGCTGGACAAGCCGGGCGATCTGGCAGGCCTGCTAACCAACCTGGAGCCGGGCGATGTTTTGTTTATTGATGAAATCCACCGCCTGAATCCGATCGTGGAGGAATACCTGTATTCTGCCATGGAAGATTACCGGATCGATATCATGCTCGACTCCGGGCCCAATGCACGTTCGGTACAAATTGGCCTGAGCCCATTTACCCTGATTGGAGCTACAACACGGGCTGGTTTACTCACTTCCCCATTGCGGTCACGATTTGGAATAAATGCGCGGCTGGAGTATTACAACGCAGAGTTGCTGACCAAGATCGTTCTACGATCAGCTAACATTTTGCATTGTCCGATCAAGGAAAATGCCGCTGACGAATTAGCTAAGCGAAGCCGTGGCACACCGCGTATTGCCAATAATCTGCTTCGCCGGACCAGGGATTTCGCACAGATTAAAGGAGACGGAACCATAACGCATGAAATCACCCAATTGGCGTTGAATGCGCTCGATGTGGATGCCCACGGATTAGACGAAATGGATAACCGGATTCTTCGCACGATCATCGAAAAGTTTAACGGCGGACCGGTGGGCATATCCACCATTGCTACGGCGTGCGGTGAAGAAGCAGAAACTATCGAGGAAGTATATGAGCCGTTTCTTATACAGGAAGGGTATTTGAAAAGAACCAACCGCGGACGTGAAGCCACCAACCTGGCCTATAAGCACTTGGGCATACCGCCACCAGGTCGCGCGGGAACCCTTTTTGACTGATGTGAAACCTTCTGAAAAAAATAAGCACACCAACTTTTTAAAAGAGCAGGCCCAGCTTTTGGGATTCGATTTTTGCGGAATTTCCAAAGCGGAAAAATTAAGTACAGAAGAACAAAATCTCAGCGATTGGTTGTCCAAAGGATACCATGGGAAAATGGCCTGGATGGATAACCATTTCGACAAACGGCTTAATCCCGCCGAATTGGTTCCGGGGGCAAAGTCCGTCGTATCGTTGATGTACAACTATTACCCGGGGAATGAAGGCAGCTTAAATCCCACGCATCGTGTTGCACGATATGCCTATGGAAAGGATTACCATAATGTAATAAAGGAAAAACTCAGGAGCCTTCTATCCATTCTTAGGAATGAAATTGGCGACTTTGCAGGCCGGGCATTTGTCGATTCGGCACCGATCATGGAGCGGCAATGGGCGGCAAGGAGCGGACTAGGGTGGCTTGGAAAAAATACGCTTTTACTAAATAAAGAACGCGGCAGCTACTTTTTCCTGGCCGAATTGGTCATTGACCTGGAACTCGATTACGACCTGCCCATCCGCGATTACTGCGGTAGTTGTACCCGATGTATTGATGCCTGCCCAACGGAAGCGATCTTAGAGGGCGGAATTCTCGATGCGTCACGATGTATTTCATATCTGACCATCGAATTAAAGGAAGCAATTCCGGATGAATTTAAAGGTAAAACCGGGAACTGGATATTCGGCTGCGACATCTGCCAGGAAGTTTGCCCATGGAACCGGTTTTCGAAAGCGCATGATGAACCTGAATTCCAACTGACCGACGGAATTCGAAAACTAGCGTCGGGTGCGTGGCGAGATATCACCGAAGAGGTATTCAATAAAGTGTTTCGTTATTCGCCGTTAAAGCGTACCAAGTATCAGGGAATCATGAGAAATATTACCTTTTTATCTACCGGCGTCAACGATCAGGAAAGGACAGATTGACTAAAACACCTGCTGATGACTGGTTTGTAGCGATTTCCGAAAGTTTCATAACACCAGACTTCCAATTCCGTCCGTTCGTGCTTCATGAGTGTTTTTATGGCTTTTCGCAGTTCTTTCTCGAATAACCTGGCGTCGAAGCTTACTTTGGTCAGAATCACTTTGGCGTACTTCAGCATACTCTTAGAATTTAAAATGTTTAACACTCATTTATTTAAAAGCCAGCCCTTAGTATTGGGTATTGAATTGTTTTCTCTTATCAACCCTTTCTGATAACTTTGCGAACCAAAAAATATTGTTTAATTCTAAAACGTTATTATTTCCAAAAGAGTCTATGAAAGGAAAACTCGTTCTCTCCTTTATCACGATTTTCTTAGGATTTTGTGCTGTTGGATTCTCACAAAATATCAGAATAGTTTTAGGGCCCGATAACATCGCCCTAAATCAGGCCTTTACCATTTCGGTGGAGGTGCAAAACGACAGGATTAAAAACATGGGGAATTTTCCCGAAATCCCGGGATTTCAGCGGGCGGGGCAGTCTAGTTCTTCGTCGACCAACATCATTAATGGCCAGTATTCCATGTCGCAGAGTGTCATTCAAAACTATTTGCCTCAGCAAGAGGGAACCTTCCAGATATCGCCCTTTACGATTAATGTCAATGGTGAAGCCATAAATTCTCCAGGCAAAAAAGTGACAGTAGGACCACCCATACAGCAGCGGCAGCATGATCCCTTTGCTTACGATCCCTTTGAGGACTTTTTTGGAAGACGCGAACCACAGGAATTTATCGACGTGAGCGAAGACGCTTACCTCGCTCTGTCGGTCGATAAGAACGAGGTTTATGTCGGTGAAGGCTTTACAGCAACCCTTGGATTATACGTGGCCGTGACCAATGAGGCAGAGATGCAATGGCCATCGGATATCAGCGAGCAATTGGCTGAAATCAAGAAAAAACTGACACCCGCCAATTGTTGGGAAGAAAACTTTAAAATTTCTGATCTGAATGCCGAAAGTGTTGAAGTTAATAGCAAGAGGTATAGGAAGTACAATCTTTTTCAGGCGGAGTATTACCCGCTAAATAATGAGCAGGTCAACTTTCCGACGCTTACCTTTAATATGATCAAATATAAAGTCGCTAAAAACCCATCGTTCTTCAGCAGAACAAGGCAGGCCGATAAAAAGGAATTTACCACAAGACCGAAGACCGTAAGAGTGAAAAACCTTCCCGAACATCCGCTCAAAAACCAGGTGCCTGTTGGGAAGTACCGCCTGAATGAGGTGATTTCGTCAGAGAAGCTATCGACAGGGCAGAGTTTCACCTACGACTTCACGGTGCAGGGCGAGGGAAATATTTCAGCCATCACTAATCCCATAATCCGTACGTCACCGGATTTTGACTTTTACCCACCCAATGTACAACAAAGCATCAACCGGGCCAATGGAAAGGTGACCGGATCGAAAAGCTACAGCTATTATGGGATACCCAATGAGCCAGGGCAATTTGACCTGGGTGATTACATTTCTATGGTTTATTTCGATCCGGACAAAGAAAAATATGATACCCTGCGATCCAATTTCACCATTGTCGCTATAGGTGAAAGTAAAAAAAACGTTACCATTTCCTCCAATGACCTGGGCTCTTTTTATGACATTATCGACATTGAAAGCAATGATCTGCGCGCCATAAATCAGGGGGGAATTATTCGCACTGCCGCCAACATCCTTATAGTAATCCTGCTTGGGCTTACGGTATTCTTATTAATCAAAAAGTAAATGGGAAACAGCTACGGACGCAAATTCAGAATAACCACTTTTGGAGAATCGCACGGACCTGCAATCGGTGTCATCATCGATGGATGCCCCGCCGGCTTACCAATTGATGAAGAGTACATCCAAAACGAGCTCGACCGCCGCAAACCCGGACAGTCGCGAATTACTACGCAACGCCAGGAAGCAGATAAAGCCATGATTCTCTCAGGAGTTTTTGAAGGAAAGTCCACAGGCACGCCCATTGCCATGGTGATTCACAATGAAGATCAGAAGAGTAAAGATTATTCACACATTGCAGATAAATTCCGACCATCCCACGCCGATTTTACCTATCAGGAGAAATACGGCATCCGTGACTACCGCGGTGGAGGTCGAAGTTCGGCCAGGGAAACGGCAGCAAGGGTAGCGGCCGGGGCAATAGCAAAAATGCTTCTAAAATCCAGGGGCATTCAGGTACACGCCTATGTGTCGCAGGTAGGAACTATCGCTTTAGGAAAGTCCTATGCTGAGCTTGACCTTTCACTAACCGACACCAATATTGTTAGATGCCCTGATGCGACCATCGCAGAAAAAATGATCGCCTTGATCGATGAAACGCGCAAAAATCAGGACACCATCGGTGGCATTGTCTCATGCGTCATTACCGGAACACCGGCTGGTCTCGGCGAACCTGTATTCGATAAATTGCACGCCGAATTGGGGAAAGCGATGCTGGGGATCAATGCTGTAAAAGGCTTTGAATATGGCAGTGGCTTCGACGGGGTGAAGATGAAAGGGTCAGAGCATAATGATCTCTTTGAAATGAAAGAGGGACACCCGGCGACTAAAACCAACCATTCAGGGGGAATACAGGGCGGCATTTCTAACGGACAGGATATTTATTTTAATGTTGCGTTTAAACCCGTGGCCACCATAATGCAGGATCAGGAAAGCATCGATGTACATGGCAATACAACTACCGTTTCAGGGAAGGGAAGACACGACCCATGCGTAGTACCACGGGCCGTGCCGATAGTTGAAGCCATGGCGGCGCTGGTAATCGCTGATTTTTATTTATTGAATAAATCATCCAAATTGTAGGCCTACACTGCCGCAATAGATGAGAAAACTTTCATTTCCTCTTCATATAAAAATACTCACAGGCCTGGTAGCCGGGCTTGTTTTTGGGTTGATCTGCATATTCACCGGTATCCCCAGTAGTATTGTCATTGATTACATAAAGCCCTTCGGGACGATTTTTGTCAATGGGCTAAAGCTGATTGCCATGCCATTGATCTTCGCCAGTCTCATTGTCGGTGTAGCTAATCTTGGCGACGTGTCTAAACTCTCGAGAATAGGTACAAGAACCATCGCCGTATATCTTAGCACAACGCTCATAGCCACAACCTTAGGATTGTTTATTGTGAACATTATCCAGCCGGGAAAAATCATTACGGAAAACACGCGCACGGAAATAATGCTGATGTTTGAAAGCGATGCTACGACAAGTACCAGTGTAGCGGAAGATTTAAAAAGGGAGGGGCCGTTACAGCCATTGGTAAATATTGTTCCTGACAATCTATTCAAATCCGCTTCGGAAAATAGCAATATGCTCCAGATCGTCTTTTTTTCTATCCTTTTTGGTGTTGCATTACTGCAGATTAAATCGGATAAAAAAAGCGTTGTCATCAGCTTTTTCGAGGGGTTAAATGACGTGATTCTACGTATCATCGACTTCATAATGATGACAGCTCCCTATGGAGTTTTTGCACTTATTTGCACACTGGTGGTGGAAGTGGCAGGGAGCAATCCTTCCAAGGCACTTGAAGTGCTAAGCGCTTTATTACTCTATGCACTAACAGTACTGCTTGGTCTTGCCATATTGAGCCTCGGTGTGTACCCCGCCATATTAAAGATGTTTTCCAGGATAAAATACAAGGCCTTTTTTAAAGGGATCCGCGACGCACAATTACTGGCATTCAGCACCAGCAGCAGTTCGGCTACGTTGCCCGTAACCATGGAATGCGTGGAGAAAAAGCTTGGTGTTTCGGAAGAAGTTTCCAGTTTTGTTTTGCCACTTGGCGCTACTATCAATATGGATGGCACCAGCCTTTATCAAAGTGTGGCGGCAGTATTCATAGCGCAGGCCATGGGTATAGAACTCTCTCTGGGCAGTCAGGTCGCGATAGTCCTTACTGCCGTGCTGGCCTCTATAGGATCAGCCGGAGTGCCCGGCGCAGGGATGGTGATGCTCGTGATTGTGCTGGAGGCGGCAGGAATTCCCGCTGCAGGTCTGGCTCTGATCGTCGCCCCGGACAGACCGCTGGACATGTGCCGCACTGTCGTGAATATTACGGGCGATTGCATGGTCGCGTCGGTAATTGCAACTTCGGAAGGTGAACAACTTGGACAGAATAAGGTTAATTAGAAAAATAGTTCAGACATGGAAACGAAGAAAGTAAATATCTACCTCGAGGCTAATCCAAATCCCAATTCATTGAAATTCGTAGCTGATTATATGCTCGTGGAGCCCGGCACCAACTACGACTTCCCCGACGCAGCCAGTACTGCCAATGCGCCGCTTGCCGAAGAGCTTTTTGAATATAGCTATGTGCGTCGTGTATTTTATATGAGCAACTTCATCACAGTCACCAAGTCGGATGATGTAGAATGGCTCGAAGTGAAAGACAAACTGAAGGCACATATCGAGTATTTTCTGGAATCGGGCCGCGATATTCTCACTGTGCAACACGATAGCCCGGAGTTGGAGGAAACGGAAATGGACCTGAAGATCAGAAGTCTGCTCGATGAATACATTCGTCCGGCGGTAGAACAGGATGGTGGCGCTATTGAATATAAGTCATTTGAAGATGGCGTAGTAAGTGTTTATCTCCAGGGATCATGCAGCGGATGTCCTTCTGCGACCGTTACCTTGAAGATGGGCATTGAAAACCTTCTGAAATCCATGATTCCGGAAGTGAAATCCGTTCAGGCGGTGATGGCCTAAGGCCTACATTTAACATCACTGTTAAGAATTAGTGCCGCAATAAAAAGCATTAAAAATCCAGTGACTACGCATACTTTCTGGCCGGTGATGGAAATTCACCGGCTTTTTCATTTCTTAGCGCACTATTTCAACGAATTGATAGAATGAGATTTTTACGGATAGGCACCATGCTGATTTTTTCCATCGGGTATTTTCCATCCATTCTCCATGCCCAGCAGGTATTTTCAAAAACTGAATTTGGTTACAAAGGCATATTTCAACCGTATGATTTACCTGCGATGCTGTCTGCCGGAGGAAGGGATTTTATTATGCTGCGACAATTCAATAGAAACACCATGGAGTTGTGCCGCTATGACCAGTACTTGTTTGAGGTATGGAAAAAGAAGATAACTTTCGATGAAGGGAAAAGTGTACCTCAAATCTTCATGAAGGGCGACAGTATCATGCTTTTATCCGCCAGAACGACTGCCGATACCTGTGAATTGGAAATTCGAATCCATAATTCGAGAAACGGAGATTTTCTGAAAAGACTTAATGCCGAATTTTCCAGGTTTCCGCTCGGGAATCTGCCTCCTGACATTGTGCTTTCAAATAATCACTCAAAACTCATGGTTTTCAATCATTCATCATCGCCCGATTCGGCCATGACGGCTTTCACCGTGATCAACCTTAACGGAAACCTTGCATCTGAACTTATAACCCTTCCTGAACCTGCTATTAATCCTTCAACTTCCAATGCAAGAATCACTGACAAGGGTGACATTTTTTATGCGGCAGCGGATAATGAAACACGGAGAATGTACACCTGCTTCCGGTCATCACGTACCGGTGAATGGACGATTATCACTGCCGATTTTCCGTTCGATGACTCGGATGTCAGCGAAATCAGCATTCAGCCCCTCGGCGCCACCTCATGGATAGTGGCCTATTCCGCAAAGTCAGGGAACAGGTTGACAGGTCTTGGTGCCTTGGCAGTAAATGTCATACTGAAATCGGTTATCTATAACGAGGTGATCCGTTTTACGGAAAGGGAAGTAGACGAACTCTATTCCGATAAGGTTGTCATAAACTCCAAGGCTGAAAAAAGCGCTGAAAACCCATACGCAGCGATGGATGATTTCTACCTCACCCAGACATTCAGAACCCCGGAAAATTCAGTGATCGCAATTTTTGAGAAGCAGGAGGTTCCGACCCAATTCCATAAAGGGATTTCATTAGCGCCCTTGTCCTGGGATTTTACCATCAATGAAGACAATGCCGTGACTTCCGGGGATATCCTGATTTACTGCTTATCAGATCTGGGGGAAACGCTTTGGAAAAAGGTGATCCTGAAAAGACAGGAGGTTTATGGAACCAACCTGGGTCTTTCATACATTTCAGCATTGTACGGCAGCAACCTCAGCCTGATGGGGCATACGGGCAGGGACTTTTTTGCATTGACGCTCAAAACCACCGATGGCTCAGTAACCCGCAGTCTCGACCTTCTTCCAGGGAAAGATTACCATTTTACCAAGCGATACAGTTGCTGGCTCGATGGATATTCGGTAGTTCTTTGTGGTATTTCACCGCCTAACGATGGCTTGCGCAAGCTGATGCTCGTGGAGTTTTAGCGTCAATTAGTGCGAACCTACGACCTGATACTGTCGGGGCCAGCCAGTCTAACTTCTTTTGGGCGCGTAACGCCACTGTCGTTTATTCCGGTTGTTGCCACCGCGATGGTTTTCGGTTGATGAGTTCCTGAGATTAGACGAATTTCGTTGTGTCGATTTGGCCCCGTCGCTGTGAGGAGCGCTGAGATCGATGCTGTACGGGTGGTCCGAAATAATGGGTATCTGCTGTTCGATCAGCTTTTGAATATCCTTCAAATAATCCACTTCTTCATGGTCGCAAAACGAAATCGCTATACCACTGGCATTGGCTCTGCCGGTTCGCCCGATACGATGCACATAAGTCTCCGGAATATTCGGCAAATCATAATTGATCACATGCGACAGCTCTTCAATGTCGATACCGCGTGAAGCTATATCGGTGGCCACGAGCACATTAGTCCTGCCACTTTTAAAGTCGCCCAGTGCTTGTTGTCTTGCTCCCTGTGATTTGTTTCCGTGAATGGCATTCGCCACGATGTCCGCTTTGGCCAGTTCTTTTACAATCTTGTTGGCGCCGTGTTTAGTACGTGAAAAAACGATCGCCGAATCTATATCACTGTTTTGCAACAAGTGAATAAGCAACTTTGGTTTCGCGCTTTTACTGACGAAGAAAAACCGATTGCTCTACCTTTTCAGCAGTAGTTTGTTCCGGATTGATGACGACTTTCACCGGATTGCC
>JAXHKU010000038.1:0-28089 GCA_034523095.1 Cyclobacteriaceae bacterium
TACTGTATATATGTATTTTCAAAATCTCTTGACCAGGATGCGCTACCGCAACTCTTTGGATCAGTGTCGTTTACTACCTGGCTTTTAAATGATCCCCCTTGCGCCCCAAGACTGAGCGTTCGATATTTTTTTTGCTGAAGTGTATCAACAGGCAAGGTCTGGCTCATCAAAAACATCGGAAGAGCCAATAAAGAAGCCGCTACCCACC
Organism: Cyclobacteriaceae bacterium; assembly: GCA_034523095.1. GTDB lineage: Bacteria > Bacteroidota > Bacteroidia > Cytophagales > Cyclobacteriaceae > JAAUQL01. The sequence continues at coordinate 209 of JAXHKU010000038.1, forward strand.
GGAAATTCGGAACGGTAATACGGTTCAAAAGCTGTACAGCTATTAGAATTACTGCGGGTATCAGTGCAATATTGATGGCAAATATCTCTAACCTAAACAATGACGGGTAAACCAGTAGAAATCCGGCAGATATTAGGAACAAATATATGAGATTGACCCCCAATGATGCTCTGCGAATGCTCAAGGGCACTTTAAGCGGTACACCTTTACGAATTGCAGAACAAATCGCCGAAATTCCCGCCAGAATTAAATATATCCATTGTATCCCTTTTATACCGATAAATTTTGAAGCTAAAACCAAGGTGTCATTCGGTGATTTCAGGAATTTGGCGCCAATTGTATAATACAAATAGGATAACGGCTAAAAAATATTTTAAGCCGAGATCATTCACACGGACTTTTAACAAAATAATTATAGCAATCGCGTATAGCATCATTTCGATCAATTGCAATGGGAGCCTGGCTACTCCATCGCCATACGAAACAAAAAAACCACTCTCTATGTCAAATCCTCGACAACAGCCGGCAAGGAGGCAGCCCGGTTTTTCTACACATAGTCCAACGAGTAGCGCGAGTCCAACACTATAGTAGAAATCTCCTGGTATTTTGATGAATTTCATTGAAATCACAATGAAGAGGAAACTTAAAATCACCCCACCTAACCCCATCTGGTTGACAACTACATCCCGAGGTCCACCTACAGAGGTGAAGGATATTTTCCAGAAAAGGCATCATCTTGCACCCGAATACAAATGCCAGAAAAACCCCCGCGTTAACGATTGCAAGATTTGCCAATTGATCCTTAAATTTTATGGCCTTCAAGGCGATGATCAAAAAAGCAAGTGAAAAACTGATGAGATAAAACAGGGAGTAGTAATTAAACTCTGGAAACGACAGGAATCCAAAATAATTCTTTCATGGCAGTATAGGTTGGTTAATATGGTATTTGAATCCCGGTGTTCTTAGTCACGAATCCCTTTAACGACTACATTTCACTCAATTTGCAGCTTCTCCGGGATTGCATAACCAGATGCCCAAATAAATTTCGCCAATTGGCCCCAGACTAAAAAAAATTGAGGTGTCTAAAGAAAGCATTTACTGCAAGTCGAAATATTATCATTATTGATAGTCGCAAATGAAAGGACATAAAAAAAGCCCCGAAAATCCATGGTTTCCGGGGCTTTATGTTTTACTGGAATTTTTACTATTCCTGAAGCACCGCTACACCCGGAAGCACTTTACCTTCCATGTATTCAAGAAGCGCTCCGCCTCCGGTGGATACATAGCTCACCTGGTCGCCATAGCCGAGAATGTTCACAGCAGCCGCAGAGTCGCCCCCGCCGATAAGCGAGAAACCACCTTTTTTGGTCGCTTCAACCACAGCCGCAGCAATTTGGTTGGTGCCGTTGGAAAAGTTTGACATTTCAAAAACGCCCATTGGGCCATTCCAGAGAATGGTCCTCGACGCGAGAATTACCTTCTTGAATTCCTCAACAGCTTTTGGTCCGATATCCAGGCCCATGTAGCCATCGGTGATATTCATATTGTCCTCCACTTTTCTGTTGGCATTGTTGTCAAATGCATCAGCGGTAATCGAATCTATCGGAAGCAACAGATTTACCCCTTTCTTCTTTGCTTTCGCGATGAGTTCCTTTGCCAGGTCCAGTCTGTCTTCTTCGCAGAGTGACTTGCCGATTTTTCCACCCTGAGCTTTGAAGAATGTATAGGCCATGCCCCCACCAATGATGAGGTTATCGACGCGGTCTATCAGGTTTTCAATGATCAGAATTTTATCGCTGATCTTTGCTCCGCCCATGATGGCTGTCAGTGGCTTTTCGCCGGTTTTAAGCACTTTTTCAGCATTGATCAACTCCGCTTCAATGACATAGCCGCAGATTTTATCCTTGAAAAACTGCGCCATTACCGCAGTCGAGGCATGTGCACGGTGGGCTGTTCCAAAAGCGTCATTTACCCATACGTCGCCATAACTGGCAAGTTTTTTGGCGAAATCTACGTCGCCTTTTTCTTCCTGCTTGTAGAATCGCAGGTTTTCGAGTAAGCAGCACATCGCCGGCCTTCAGTGCTGCTGATTTTTTGGTGGCATCTTCGCCAATACAATCATCGGCAAACTGAACGTTTACGCCCAGGTGTTTGCTGAGGTAGCCAACAACGTGCTTCAGCGAATATTTCTCAGCCGGTCCTTCTTTCGGCCTGCCGAGGTGCGACATCAGAATGACAGAACCACCATCTTTAAGGATTTTGTTGATGGTAGGAAGGGCGGCCTTCAGACGGTTGTCGTCCGTAATCTCAAAACTGCTGTTGAGCGGCACGTTGAAATCGACCCTGATGAGGGCGCGTTTTCCGGCGAAATTATAATTATCAACTGTTTTCATTGTATATATTTTGGTTTGGAAAAAGTTTCAATTTCGTTTTATCGCTGCCCGACGCAGCCGGTCGTTGATCGCCCTGCCCAACCCCTCTTCCGGCACCAATTCGCTGACGATAATATGCAAATGTAATGCATCCAGTTGCCTTAACCCAGAAAAAAGTCGAGTTGCTGCCTCCGCCATATCACCCGATTTACTGAGTATAAAGCATGGAATATCCAGCGTTTTTGAATAGTCTTCGCTGAACGATAACACTCCTGTTTTTTTTCCGCGATGGATATTTATCAGTTTTCTGATGTCTCCGATCGCCATCGGTGTCATTGGCGAATAATGGCTTTCCAGCATTCCCGGCGCAGATGGGTTGGCTGTGGCATGGAGGCGAACCTCTACCTTACCGACCACCTTTTCGATGTCCTCGATCGAAGTGCCGCCCAGTCGCAATACGACGGTTTTATTATCTTCAAAAGCTACAATCGTCGATTCCAACCCCACCGCGCAATCGCCGCCATCGAGAATGTAGGAAATTCGCTCGCCAAGCTGTTCTTCGACATGATGTGCATTGGTTGGGCTCACATAACCAAATGGATTGGCGCTTGGAGCAGCCAATGGAAAATCGATGCTTTTCAGCAGTTCAAGTGCCAGCGGATGGCTCGGAACCCGAACCGCGACCGTATCTAATCCGGAGGTGACGAGGTCTGGAATTAATGGCTTTTTCTTCAGGACCACTGTCATGGGACCGGGCCAGAAATGAGCGGCCAGTTTTTCTGCAACCGGGGGCATCTCTTCCACAAAGTGACGCAGACGATCTGCCGAGGATGTATGAACGATCAGCGGGTCGAACGTCGGACGGTTTTCTACGGCAAATATTTTCGCGACAGCGTCAGCGTCGAAGGCATTTCCGGCAAGCCCATAGACTGTTTCGGTCGGAATGCCAATGACTTCCGACTGTTTCAACAACCTGATTGCCTCGTGAATATCGGTGCCGATACGTGCCAAAATATGCCTTTTTACTGCACTGCGAAAGTACGGCCTAAACGGTTATGAATAGATGACTGATATCAGTATTTTAGCCGCATAGAACGTAAAACCCCCATATGATGAGCAAAAGGACCAAGTTTATCATTAAGTTTTTCGCCATACTGTTGGTGCTGATTTCGGTGATGACGGAAATGGACGTGCATGCGTTTCAGTTACATTGAGCCATACACCTATTGGATGAATGTACTGGCGTTTGGGATGCTGTTGATTACGTCGAAGTAGTCAAAGCGACAGGGCAAGTGTGATTAGGTGTGCGTGGAGTGGCTGTAGTCGTGCCCGCTATTCGACATTTGCAATGTCGGATTTACTTTAATAGAATTTATAATCCGAACCCCTACAATAGTGCGGATGTCTTAAGGGATGGCTTACTACTTGGTGATAATTGATGGGTCTCTACTTGTATGAAATACATCTGTTACAATCACTATTTTCATAACAGGATGATACTCATAAATAATCTTATGACCTGCTTCTAATAGAAATCTGCTGTCCTGACCGATCTCCTTCAATAATGGCTCCGGACTTCCAGACTCAGGAAACTCCTTCAACTGATCCGTCCTGTCAAAAATTCTGTCAACGATCTGTTGAGCCAGGTCAATACTTTTTTCATTAAAAAGGATATAATCAAAGATTTCATGCAAACGCAGGAATGCAAATGGTGTCCATTTTACTTCAATATTTCTGTCAGACATTCTTATCTGAAAAATATTTCCTCATTTAAGTTTGACCAATCAAATTTCCACTTTCAATAGCTTTTCTGGATAGTGTATTCCTTGAATAAAATTCATCTTTGCTCATCGGCGCCAGACTGGACTCATACCTCTTCGCTTTACCATATGCCAGTAAATTTTTTATAGCATCAATTAAATGGACATCGTCAACTTTATCCAGTTCCTTTTTTATTAACTCAATCTCTGACTGTAATTTCATAATTTCTCTTTTATCAAAGTTAACGATTTCATTGCTTTCATGGATTATTTCAGTGAATGATATTTCAAAATCGCTATTTTCAACTCCGCTGACTCAGCTTGCAGGTAGCACTCGGTGTTGGTAAAAAAGGATGTATTGAAAGCCGCCAAAAACCCAGGCACGCGCTGGCCAATTCCCTACGTCATTCCAACCGAAGGGAGGAATCTAATGAACATTGATTTCTCGCTGGTTAGCTCGAAATGACACGTATAATGGGTATTAGTCGTCGAGAAAGCCGCCAAAAACCCAGTGATATGCAACTCCACCATAGTCCCGGCTTTTCATCTAAAAAATCCGTACTCGCTCCGCCAAGAATCCGATAAAGATGGCTAATGCTCTTTGGGTTTGTGTCTCACGTGCCTGATGCTAAAAATACGAATGGTATTTTCGTGTGTCGATAAGACACTCGGAAGCCACGTGTTTCAAATGCTCGATAGTAATTTCCTTTGTTAGTTGTTTTGGATTCATCTGGCGGGTATTTCTCAGGATATTTTCATTATTCTTTAAATTTAGATACAATCGCCTCGACAACCAAACTCTCTGCTTGCAAGCCACTCCAGACGCATCCATTCTATGGCCTTGGCGATGTCTGTCCATTCTTGCTTATTCCATACTATCTTTAACGCCATGCTCTCATTTTCCTCACAGCCTTTTTGTGTTCCAGATACTCTCTCCGGTCAATAGCTTCATTAGTTTCTTCAATATCCTTGTTGTATTGATCCAGGCTTATTAATTCATCCAAAACGCTGTCTGAAACCTGTTCGAGTTTCTCCATTGCTTTTTCGTCGAGGTGCATGGTTCTTTCGATTGCAGTGTAGTTTCTTGGTTCGTAAATTGATTAGCTTTTTTGTTTGTTCGATAATCTAACGGTTTTCAATGGTTCTTAGAGGCCATAACCATTTGGGCACAAAACTGAATCGTAGTATTTTTTCTAGGGTAGTGGTATAGTTGCCTTCCCTGGTTTTTTGGTGATTTTTTCCAACTAAAACAAGTCATGCCAGTAACTTAAAAGTACGGTGTACAACCTGCTTATGAAGCATCGGCAATGGTGGCCTTGAGCGTAAGTCGCTGCGTAGGAGCCGACGGATCATTGGAGAATATGACGATCGACTTCTGGTCGGTGCCGCGGCGGCCGGTGGCATCGTATTCCACTTTCATCGTGACGCTTTCGCCGGGGGCTATATCCATCTTTTCCATCGTGGCCACGGTGCATCCGCAGTTGGGTTTGATGAACCTGATATTCAATGGAGATTTCCCGCTGTTGGTCAGCACAAAATCCGTCGTCACGACAGCGCTCTTTTTCAGATTGCCGAAATCATGGTTCATCTCATTAAAAGTAAGCTTTGGCGCCTGAGCGAGTTGCTCGAAGGTCATCGGAGGAAAATACTCTTCGATGGAGGCTACGATGCGGAATGGTTTCGCGCCGTCTGTTGATTCGTCAGTAAATATTTTCACCGGATCGGAAACAAAACCAAGGTCATTCTTTCCCTTAGGATTGTAGGTAATGAGGATTTTTCCCTGTGTCATAGGCGGCAAAACCATCGGCTCCAGCTGAATGGTGATGTAATCCGGCTTTTCAAATTTGTCCAGAAAGGTGATCGGTGCTTCGCTGTCATTGAACAGATCGAAGGATCGGGTGAAGGGTTTCTGTGTAGTAATGTTGCCCATATTGAGCGACTGGTATTTCATCCTCAGGTTGCCAATTTTATGGGTGTATAGATCGGCAGGCGTCCGGGGCTTTTGCTCCACCATTCCGGTAATGTAAATCACTTTAGATGACTGATCCGCATTGGAGGTGATGGTGAGCGACTTGCGGAACGAGCCGGGACGATTTCTCGGGTCGAACTTGGCCGTCACAAAACCCTTTTCCCCGGCAGGCACAGGATCCTTGCTCCACGCTGGTGTAGTACATCCACACGACGCCTGAACATTCTGGATTACTAAAGGCGCATCGCCGGTATTCGTAAAGAGAAACTTATGCTCCACGGCGCCGTTGTCTTCCTTGATGCTTCCAAAATCAAACGTTTCTTCAGCAAAATCGAACTTGCCCTTTTGCTGGGCATTTACGGCAGTCAATCCACAAAAGATAATTGCAATAATGAGAAGCGGCCATTTTTTCATGGAATGATATTTTTAAGTCAATCGAATAATTTTCAATGGTAAAATTAAGTTACCGGAATCCAAAAAAGAACTTACGGGGGGATTTTTAGTCACTTTGTAATTTGTTTCTTTTATTTGCGCAAATTTTAAATGATATGGCGAGAATTCTGACAGGCATACAAAGCAGCGGACGACCTCATCTGGGCAACATTCTTGGCGCTATTGCGCCCGGCGTCGAGCTTTCGAAAGATCCGAAAAACGAGGCGCTGTTTTTTATTGCAGACCTGCACTCACTCACCACCATAAAAGATGCGAAAGAACGCCAGGAAAATACGCTTGCTACTGCAGCAGCTTGGCTGGCTTTTGGGTTCGACACAGGATAAAAATATATTCTACCGTCAGTCGCAGATCCCGCAGGTTTGTGAACTCACCTGGTACCTGAGTTGCTACACGCCCCTACCCTATGCTGGCCAATGCGCACAGTTTCAAGGATAAGTCAGATCGCTTAGCTGACGTGAATGGCGGGCTGTTTACCTACCCGGTTCTCATGGCATCTGACATACTGATGTACGACGCCAACCTGGTACCGGTAGGGAAAGACCAACAGCAACATTTGGAAATAACCAGAGATATTGCCACTGCCTTCAACGGGAAGTACGGTGACATATTTGTGGTTCCCGAGGCGAAAATTGACCAGAAAGTCATGGTTATACCAGGGACTGATGGCAATAAGATGAGCAAGTCTTATAACAATACGATCGATATTTTCCTCCCGGAGAAAGAGCTGAGGAAGAGGGTGCTGACCATCCTCACCGACAGCACGCCGCTTGAAGAGCCGAAGAATCCTGAAACATGCAATGTCTTTTCACTTTATAAACTTCTGGCTACCGAACCGCAGATTCTGGAAATGCGCCAAAACTATGAGCGCGGCAACTATGGTTACGGACATGCCAAACAGGCGCTTTTTGAATTGATTCGTGACACGATGAGTGAGCAGCGAAGGATTTTCAGTTACTACATGGAAAATCCACGCGAGTTACTAAAGAAGCTGGAAGAAGGTGAAGAAAAAGCGCGCTCTATCGGGCTTCCTGTGCTTCAGCGAGTTCGTCAGGCTATCGGGTTCTGATCTTATTTTTGCGGCTGAGTGAGCTTTATCTTAGCCTGCTCCTTTGGATTATATTCCGGAATTTTCACCTGTATGGGCTCTACCTTCCAAATATCCCTGCAATATTCACGGATGGTGCGATCGCTGGAGAATTTCCCACTTCTTGCCACGTTTAAAATAGACATCTCCGTCCACTTGGCGGGGTTTCGGTAAACATTTGCCACTTCATCCTGGCAATCGACGTAAGACTGATAATCTGCCAGTAGCACATAAGCATCATCGTAATAGAGCGAATCAAACAAGGGTTTGAAAAGATCTGGAGATTCAGGTGAGAAAAATCCCGTTCTGATCATTTCCAGCACTTTTCGGAGATCCTGATTGCTTTCGTAGTATTCGCGCGGGTTGTAGCCCGATGCTTTCAATTCTTCTACCTCTTCTGTTTTTAATCCAAAAAGGAAAAAATTCTCTTCGCCGACTTCCTCCCTTATTTCAATATTTGCTCCATCCAGTGTGCCTATGGTCAGCGCACCATTCATGGTAAACTTCATATTACCGGTACCCGAAGCCTCCTTCCCTGCCGTAGAAATCTGCTCTGAAAGATCTGCTGCGGGATAGATATGCTGACTATTTTTCACATTGAAATTGGGCATGAATACGACTTTGAGTTTGCCACCAATGTCCGGATCATTATTCACGACATCGGCCACGGAATTGATGAGCTTTATGATAAGTTTAGCCATAAAATACCCGGGCGCGGCCTTTCCTCCAAATATGAACGTCCGGGGCACGACGTCGGCCTCGGGAGAAGCTTTGATCCGGTTGTATAGGGTAATGATGTGCAACACTTTCAAATGCTGGCGCTTGTATTCATGAATCCGCTTTACCAATACATCAAACATGGAATCAGTATCTACTTCGATCCCGACCTGATTGAAGATATGGTCTGCCAGTGATTCTTTGACATCGCTCTTACAGGTGCGCCATTGCTTTTGAAATACCGGGTCTTTGGCATACTTTTCAAGGTTCTTCAACTCATGAAGGTTCTTTATCCAACTGGTGCCGATTTTATCGCTGATAAGTTTGGTGAGCGCCTGATTATTCAGAACTACCCACCTGCGCGGCGTGACGCCATTGGTCTTATTGCTGAATTTATGCGGCCATAATTCATAGAAATCACGAAGAATGCCTGATTTCAATAATTCCGTATGCAGGGCTGCTACACCGTTGATTGCCGAGCTGCCCACACAAGCCAGATTGGCCATGCGGACATATTTTTCACTTCCTTCCTGAATGATCGACATACGACTCAGGCGGTCATCATCGTCCGGGAATGCCTCACGGACCTGGTTGAGAAAATGAAAATTGATTTCATAAATAATCTCCAGATGTCGTGGCAAAATCCTGCCAAACAAGCTTACCGGCCATCGCTCCAGTGCTTCCGGCAATAAGGTGTGATTCGTATAGTTGATCGATCTGATCGTAACGCTCCATGCTCTGTCCCAATCGAGGTGATGCTCGTCGAGCAATATCCGCATTAGCTCCGCCACTGCGATGGCCGGATGCGTGTCGTTGAGTTGGATGGTAAAGCTGTTGTAAAACATTTCCACTGCTCCCTTATCTTCCGTGCAGTGAATGCGCATCATATCCTGCAGGGAGGCTGATGTGAAAAAAAACTGTTGCTCCAGACGGAGTGATTTACCCCGCACTTGTTCATCGTTTGGGTATAATACTTTGGATATATTTTCCGAAGTGACTTTATCATTTACGGCGCCATAGTAATCACCCTTATTGAATCGCTGGAAATCGAATGATTCACTGGCCTCTGCTTTCCATAGACGCAATACAGCAGCAGTGGAAGTACCATACCCCAGCACCGAAGTATCATAGGGCACAGCAATGACGATGTAGTCAGGTATCCATTCAGAACAGTACCGACCCTTGGAATCATAGTAACTTCTGGTGCGACCACCGTACTTCACTATTTGCGACAGATTGATTTGCGGCACTTCCCAGGGATTGCCGTACTTGAGCCATTTATCAGTGATTTCCACCTGCCAGCCATCTTTGATCAGCTGATCGAAAATGCCGAATTCATACCTGATGCCATAACCGATGGCCGGAATATCCAGTGTAGCCATCGAATCCAGGAAGCAGGCGGCAAGACGGCCGAGACCACCGTTGCCAAGGCCCGGCTCTTCCTCCTGATCGAGTAATTCTTTCATATTCAGGCCCAGCTCTCGAAGCGCTTCATCAAATTTCTCATAAAGCCCAAGGTTAATAAGGTTATTCCCAAGATGGGGTCCCATGAGAAATTCTGCAGAAAGGTATGCAACCAGCTTACACTTTTTTCGGATGTATTCACGGATCACATTAAGCGTGCGGTGCAGCATACGATCACGCAGCGTATATGCCAGGGCCATGTAGTAATCGTTGCGGGTGGCAAGCTCCGGAATGCGACCCTGGATATAATACAGATTGTCAAGGAAAGCCCGCTTTAGAGTATCCTTATCTATTCCGGTACGGTCATCTTCTACAATGATTTTTTGTTTAGCGGAGCTTTTCATCTGGATTCTATTTTGGTAATAAGTTATTAATTAAAACGCAAAAAATCGGCCTTCAATAGCTAAATCTCCATGGGTATTCCACAATGAAATATACCGTTTGACATGGTTGGCTGATGTGTCATTTGTTAAAATCCTGACCCTTGTTGGTACTTTCAAAAATCTTATCAGCGGAGCCTTCCACGAAGCCCCTGAACAATAGTCCGTCTGGTTTCCGGTACCTCAGGGCGAACTCATAATAGCATGCCGGAATGGTGAATTTACCGTCGGTGAATCCCACCTCCTTGTTATACGCCACGGTTGATGACTGTTCCAGAAATACGGCTGGCGAGCCTTTTACTTCACCGCCTGCTGAATTAAGCTCGATTCTATTATTTTTAAGAAAGGAGTTGACCTGTGCTATATCACTATACGCACTCAAATGATTGATGCTAATAGTGAAATGATTGACACGAAAACCGAAAGCCGCCATCCATGCCGCGTATTCACTCACCTCCCTCAGCCACTGATAATCACTATGTGATACCTGCCATGGCCTTCCCGAATAAATAAATGATTCATCCTCAGTAGATCCTTCAGGCACCTGCTCAACAAGTCGCTGGATAATATGCTGAATATCCAGAGGAAATTCATGTGTTTTCAGATGACTGATGAACACGAGCGGCATCAACGGATCGGGGTGTTCGTAGTGCCTGGCGTAGAGTTTTTTTGCTTTGAAATGGTAGGCCCCTTTTGCCACATAGCCATATTTGGTAAAAACCCGTGCCAATACATCCAAGTCGATAGACGGATGATCGAATGTGCGAAATGCCACATGGTCATTGATCACTTTTTCACCTCGCTGAACAAACAGATCGTGGATATGACCCGCAGGAGGATTGGTTGTAACGAATTCCTGCCAGAGCGCATCAAACAGCCGGTCGATGGTACTTTCGTTCATTATCAAATTAGCTTTGTTGATTGTCAATTTATGGATTTATGCGAAGGAATGTTTTGGTGAAAGCACAAAAAAAGAGCCGGTGGATGTTGCCGGCTCCCTGACTTTTAATATCTTTACCTATTTCAGAATGGGGGTAAGCACAATGTCCTTGTAAGATACTTTGCCATGATCCCCTTGCAAATAGATCGGTCCGGGTACAGATTCGTCTGAAGTCATGGCGCCACCAGTGACTCCGTCAACCGGCTGGTTATCAATGATCTTTTTACCATTGAGTATCACTGTCAGGTGCCTATCGCACAGCGTGATATCCATATCCTGCCAACTTCCAGCCGTTTTTTCAGCAGGCGCTGAGGGTGTTATCCGGCTGTACAAGGCTCCCATATTATGGCTGTCCAATGGTTTGCCATAACTATCCATCACCTGGACTTCATAAATTCCGCGAAGGTAAACGCCACTGTTGCTGCCTTCAGGCACATTAACACTTAGCTTAAGGTTGAAATCCTCAAATGTGGCATCCGTTCGAAGGTTCCCATAATTGATATGAGCCTGACCCGGCTTCTGTACCGGATCGTTGATCAAAATTCCTTGTTCCACTTTCCAGCCATTAACTGCGGTTGATTCCAACAATCGCCAGCCAGTGAGGTCTTTACCCAAAAGTTGAATTTTTTGCCCGTATTTCACTTTCGAAAGGTCCGGTTTTGCAGGCGTTGGAGGAACTTTATGCGCATGGACATAAAAAACCACTGCGCCAATACCATTCTTATTAGGCTCCGTCATTTTGCCAACCAATTGATCAGCTTTTCCTTCCAGTACGAGTATCGAGGTTACCATGTGGGTGCGAATATTTCCTTCGCCCTGATCAAATGCAGCATTTGAAGTGCTCGTAACGATGAGCTTTCCATCCTGTACATACACATTTCCCACGGGCATCACGCTACCCCAGCGCCAAAGCATATCTGCATCAAGGTAGTTTTTTTCCTGGCGAACTTCCAGCCAGCCTACGCCCTCATCGAAATGCAGGGCCCAACGACCGATATACTTGTCTGCCTCTCCGCCTTCGGAGCGAAGTGGTAATGCCACAGCTGCCAATAAAAGCAGCAGGCTAAAGCTAAATTGCTTATTCATATGAAATAGGGGTTTAAAAATTATCTATGCTCTAAATTAGCAAAGACAACCCAGAAGGAGGCAATAATTTTTATATTATTCCTGAAAGGGTATTGAAATCCCTTGAACTCAATTTGGACGAAAAGTAAGTGCCTTAGGGTACTTTGGGGGCGTTGTTGTTCAACTTGAGTATTTGATGGCAAAGAAATACCATCCGGTCGTTGTATTGATGCCAGCGACCCAAAACCACAATCGGCTCGGCGTCATTATCCAGAATTTCGGCCCAAATGGCATTTTCGAGTTCTTTCTGTTCTAGGTTGAACGTTTCGTTATTTTCAAAATACTCGAAGGAAGGCCTGTTTTGAAAGACGACTATCTGATTTCCGGTCATGCCATCACATTCACCAACTATATACAGCTTATCTGTTCCCTGATATTTTGAGTAATTGACCCCAAGTGGTTTTATAGAAATAGTATCGAATGGATCATCGCCACCAAAAAGTATAGTGGGGATCAAGAGGAAAAAAGCAATTGGAAGGAATTTCATGCTAAAAGCAAAGTCTAAAATGTTTTACAAATATAGCAATTAAACGGGCATAGTATTGTACTTGTTTGGGACAATGGCAAATAATAATCTCTATGTATGAAATTTTCGCAATTTTTAATAAAGTGTGTTTAGGCAAATTTAAATTTGCCAAAAAGGCAAAATGAATAGACTTAATTTCAGGTGAATCGGGCAACACGACAGAATATTCTTTTTTTCAATCCGACGTTCACCAAAAAAATATTTTGTGGAGCGACATAATACGCTACTCCACAGAATAATATTTCAATGAAAAAGTGATTAACGGTACTTTTCAGGCGGTCACCAATTCGCCTTGTTCTTCCTGAAGGATTCTGCCGTATCGAGAAAAGCTTCCCACGCATCTACATCATTTACACCGATACTATACAATTTCAACATCTCATCAATGAGGGAATCCTTATAGCCAAATTTACCGGTCATTTTTTTACAGAAATCCAGCTCTTCAGGCTTGATCACATTATCGGCCATCATCATACCGATGAAATCATACAACAAAGCCACCTTCTGATGGTGCAGCTCGGGCACCTGTAACTCGGCATCCTCTTTTTGATCGATGATGTTTTTAATCTGCTGCGGCTTAAGCTGATATTTTTCGCCGATTTTATAAAGATAATCCAGCTCTTTCTGATGAATATGACCGTCAACAGCAGCAAGGGCTACCAGATTGCGGAGGTGGTTCTTCTTGAACTTTAGGTATTGGTATTCGAAAAAGCCGATCATGTCTCTGAATTTTAATAGTTAAATATAAAATTTTGTCCCCTCATTTTCAATAACTTCTGTTAATACTTATCACATCAACATGATTCCATTACGCTGACATTCCTCCCGTATGGCTTCGGGCCAAATGCTCGATTGTATCTCACCAATATGGGCTTTTCGCAAATAAAACATGCAGAGCCGCGACTGACCGATCCCTCCTCCGATCGATTGCGGCAATTCACCGTTGAGCAATTTTCGATGGAAATCCAGTGAGCTGCGGTGCTCCTGGCGGGAGATTTTTAGTTGCTCGGCCAATGACTCCGGGCTCACCCTGATACCCATGCTGGAAAGTTCGAATGAATCCTGCAGAATGTCGTTCCACACCATAATGTCGCCGTTCAGGCCGAAGGTGCGATGCGAGGTGGGTGTTGTCCAGTCGTCGTAGTCGGGAGCTCGTCCATCATGAGGTTTGCCATCGGCCAACTCGCCGCCGATGCCAATAATGAAACAGGCACCGTATTTTTTTGTTATTTGATGCTCGCGCTGCTTGGGCATAAGAGTCGGGTAAAGCTGCAGCAGTTCTTCCGAATGGACGAAGTTTATTTCATGTGGCAACTGCGGCTTGAGCACCGGATAGTGTTCGCAAACGACATATTCGGTGCGTTTCAGTACCTCGTATATTTTTCTCACGATAAATTTCAGAAAGTCAAGATTCCGATCGCTTTCCTGCATCACCCGCTCCCAGTCCCATTGGTCAACATAAAGAGAGTGGATATTATCGAGTGTCTCATCAGGACGAACGGCATTCATATCTGTGTAAATTCCATAGCCCGATTCGATATTGTGCCTGGCGAGGGCCAGGCGTTTCCATTTTGCCAGCGAATTCACCACTTCTGCCTCGGCTTCCTGGATATCACGGATCGGGAAAGTCACCTTTCGCTCCACGCCGTTGAGGTCATCGTTGATGCCCGTGCCCTTCAACACAAAAAGCGGGGCTGTTATCCTGCGCAGTTTTAGTTCTGCGGCGAGGTTTTGCTGGAAGTTATCCTTAACCAGCTTGATCGCTTTTTCGGTCTCGTTGACATCGAGCAGATTTTGATAATTCGGTGGTATAAAAAGGTTTTTCATGGGCAATTTGTGTTAATCGTTCTATTTGATTGTCGAATTCAATAAAAATCCAGCGTGATCGGCATAAAAATCTGCTAAAAGTAATCAAGTATTTGAAAACAAAAAAAGCGCTAAAAACCCATGAGCCCGATCTGGTGACGGGAATATTGATTTTGCTACAACAGGGTTATTTTAGGCTGCGAACCATCGCCAGTTTCGATATCAGGTATTTTCTGGAAGTATCGGCTTGTTGGCAGAGCACGCGGGTTCGCCGCAAATCGAGTCGCGTGTACATCATGTTGTTGAATTCAAATATTTCCCCTTTATCCAGCGCTGAAAGCGGCACCAATCCGTCTGTGTTGGCGTCGAACTGCCGCAGGGCATCTACAAGTTTCATGTCTGAATAGGTGGAGGCCGCGGGATTTTTCATATGGTGTTTCAGCGGAATCAATACCTCCGGCGGAAATACAAGGTCATTCAGCAATGGCTGCATCAATTCAGTAAATGTGGCCTTCCAGTGCTTTCCATGGGGCATTGCCTTACGGCCAAATTTTTCGGTCGTGACAAGGTGGGCAATTTCATGCACATAAGTGATGAGGAAGGAATACATGTTCAGCCCATGATTCACAGATATGGCGTGATCCTTTTTGCGCGGATCGAAGCGATAGTCGCCGAGTTTGCTGTTGCGGTTACGGGTTACTTTAAAATGAAACGGTGTGGCGATCCACAAATCAAGGCAATAGTGAACCGAATTTTCAGGCACATGGCGCGAGAGAATCTGGTATAGCTTCTGTCTTGGCTCCACAACTATTTTTCTTTGAACACGATCTTTATGGGCACCCCGGCGAATCCAAAATGCTCCCGGATTTTATTTTCAAGAAACCGCTCATACGGGTTTTGAATGTGTTTGGGGAAATTGCAGAAAAATCCAAAGGTTGGCGACTTGGTGGGAAGCTGGGTGATGTACTTGATTTTGATGTACTTGCCACGGTGAGCCGGCGGATTGTACTTCTCGATTTCTTTGAGCAATACGTTGTTGAGTTCAGAAGTGGGCACCTTCCGGTACCGGTCAGTATATACTTCGATGGCCGTTTCGATGGCCTTCATTACCCGCTGCTTGTTGATGACCGACGTAAATACGATCGGAATATAATTCAGTGTACCGAGTCGTTCCACCAATTCCTTGCGGAATAGGTCTGCTGTCTTTGTGTCTTTTTCGATCAGGTCCCACTTGTTCACCATCAGTACGATACCTTTGCGGTACTTCACAGCCAAATTGATCAGGTTGATATCCTGTGCTTCCAGTCCGCTTTGGGCGTCGATCATCACGATAGATACGTCGCTGTTCTGGAGTGCCTGAATAGAACGCATAACTGCATAAAACTCAATATCCTCTTTTACCCTGGCTTTTTTCCGAACTCCTGCAGTATCAATCAGTAAAAAGTCCTTGCCAAACAGGTTGTACCGTGTGTTTATCGAATCCCTGGTAGTACCGGCTATATCGGTGACTATGCTCCGCTCCTGGCCGACCAGTACATTTACAAACGACGACTTGCCCACGTTTGGCCTTCCCATGATGGCGATGCGCGGTAAGCTGGATTCGCTATCTCCGTCAACTTCAGATTTAAAATGCTTCACCACTTCATCGAGCAGATCGCCTGTCCCTGAGCCTGACACGGAAGAAACGGGGTATATCTCCCCAATCCCCAGTTCATAAAACTCTACTGCATTTTGCTCTTTTTCGAGGCTGTCAGCCTTGTTGGCAACGATCAAGACCGGCTTTTTCGTCTTTCGTACCACCTGCGCAAATTCCCTATCCAGGTCCGTGAGACCGACCCTGCAATCGGTCATGAACAAAATGACTGTTGCCTCTTCCAGCGCTGTCATGACCTGGCTGCGTATGGCGCCTTCAAAAATATCGTCTGAGCCATGGACATACCCTCCCGTATCGACAACAGTGAAACCTTTACCGATCCATTCGGCATAGCCGTAATGCCTGTCGCGCGTCACACCGCTTTCATCATCCATGATGGCTTCCCTCCGCTCTATCAGTCTGTTAAAAAGCGTTGATTTCCCCACATTCGGTCTCCCGACGATTGCTACGATGTTTGCCATTATATTATTTCATGATTTTCAAGCTGCAAAAATAGGAATAATTAATTGGCTATCTGTGTCGATACTGCAATTCATCACAGAATAACGACTCTGCGCCCACAAACAACAGCTCTGCATAATTTACTTGTATAGAAATGGCTGAAAACATGAAATTTGATGAATATTTAAACTTAAAGACATGGAAAATCAGCGTTTTTCTTTTGGCACCTTCTTCTGGCGAATAACCGCTACACATATGATTTCCTACTTCATTATGGGAGTTATTGCGTCCAACATCCTCAACTATGAAGAGGTATTCAACAATTCCACAACGCTTCGTCCATTCGATTCACCATGGATCGCCGCGGGCCCGGCTTTGCAAATTTTGAGAGGATTGGTTTTCGCACTGGCGCTCTGGTATTTTAAGGAATCCTTCATCCATGTGCGACGCGGATGGTTAAAGCTGTGGGGGCTGGTCGTCGGACTATGTATTTTATCAACCTGCGCTGCTCCTGCAGGATCGATCGAAGGATTCATTTATACGACAACTCCACTGATCGATCACGTACGCGGATACCTTGAAATAGTGCCGCAAACAGGACTCTTTGCTTTCATGCTTTGCCGCTGGTATGACCATCCCGGGAAAGTCTGGAACACGATTGCCATTGTGGCAGTATCGCTTATTGTACTCATGAGTTTTATGGGCGTTCTGGCTGCCAGCGGAATTATTACTCCGCAATAAGCATTCGTAAACTTTAGCAAATCAATTGAAATATCCTCAAATTCAACTCATCATGAAGACACGCGGCGCTACTGATTTCTACCTTCCCAAAAAGATTGCTTATCAGATTAAAATGATCCTCGGCGGCCTGGCTGTAACGGTATTTTTCAGCCTCATCTGGAAAGGAAGGCCTTTTACATCCGACTTTTGGTTTATGTTCTTCATTGCCTTTTTACAACTTGAAATATTCATGGTTATCGCTAAAAGAATTTTTACCCATGGCACCTATAATCATGATACTTCGTACAAAAAGCAAATTTTAATCAGGCTTATACGGTTTTACCTGCTCGTGATGGTAATCTCTGCCGCTGTGGTCTTCCTCACTATTGCCTTTGCGATGTATTACTACGAGTCCACTTTCAGCAATTCGCTAAACCATTTTGTGCAATACGAACTCCGGCGATTCCTCATTCATTTATCATCGGAATAACCATAGGATCGGTAATTTTCTTTTATATCGAGTGGACCAGGGCACTGAAACGGGAAACCAAATTGCGCGAAGAGAAGCTGATCTTCCAGTACGAAACTTTAAAAAGCCAGGTGAATCCGCACTTCCTGTTCAACAGCCTGAATACACTTTCGTCACTGGTGGCTACAGACGGGCAGCTCTCCGAGCAGTTTATCAATAAGTTGTCATCGATTTATCGGTATATTCTTGAAAACCGGGACATCGATCTCATCAATTTGTCGAAGGAAATCGGATTCGTAAATGATTATTTTTTCCTTCAAAAGATTCGTGACAATGGTAAAATAGACCTGATTATTGATGTGAAAAAAACTGAAAACTATGAGATTTTGCCTATTTCCATTCAGCTCCTCGTGGAGAATGCACTCAAGCATAATTCAGCAACAAGGGAAAAACCGCTGGCGATTAAAATCTACCAGGAATCGGAAAACCTTATCGTAGAAAATGCTCTGCAGCCCAAAATGCACCTGGAACCATCGTCCAAAACCGGCCTGAAAAACCTCAGTGAACGGGTGAAACTTGTGCTGAATAAGGAAGTGCAAATCGAATCGGGGAACGGCATATACAAGGTGAAAATTCCAGTGAAGCAAATACAATGAATGCGCTAATCATCGAAGACGAACGGCTGGCTGCCGATAAACTCCAGAAATTGCTGACAGAATTAGAGCCGGACATCACCATTGTGTCCAGGATCGAGTCGGTAATTGATGCCATAAATTGGCTGAATTCCCATGAAGCGCCCGACCTGATTTTTATGGATATTCAGCTCGATGATGGGGTTTGCTTTGAAATTTTCGATACTGTGAAAATCGACACGCCCGTCATCTTTACCACGGCTTACGACAGCTTCGCCATCAAAGCATTCCAGGTAAACAGCGTTGATTATCTGCTGAAACCCATAGAAAAAGTGGCCCTGTTCAAAGCGCTGGAAAAATATAAATCCATTTACCAGTCACGCGCTGCAATCAGTGAAAAACTAAAATCGATACCCAATCAATTTCAGACAAGCTACAAAAGCCGGTTCTTCGTCAAGATCGGCACGCATTTTCACACGATTTCCGTGGATGATATTCAATGTTTCTTCATTCAGGAACGGGCAGTCTTTTTGAGAACCAATCAAGGTAAAAAATACGACCTGGACCATTCGCTTGACCAGATCCAACAGATGGTGGACCCGGCATCATTTTTCCGGATCAACCGCAATTATCTCATACACATCAGTGCCATTCAGGATATATTCAGCTATTCGGCCAACCGCCTTGGCGTGAAACTGAAAATGATGGATCACCTCGATATGATCGTGAGTCGCGAAAAAGTAACCGATTTCAAAAACTGGCTTGACAGGTAACCTTAACCGCCCGGGAACTGCATATTCGAATTAATTCTCCATATAATCCCATGACTGATTTCCTCCTGTATTATAAGTAAACATATGTTTGCTTCCGATGAGCAATAGGCGTAACTTTTGAATTAATTCCTGCCAATTCTCCTTATCGCCACTTTAGACTAACCTTATTATTTTTATATGATTTCATTTACCCCCAAAAAACTCAAAATTGGCATTATTGATTTGGTGCATAAAGGACCTACCCGCGATCTCTACGCGCGCGTGATGAACGCCAATCTGGCCAGCATCATGCCCCAGGTCATCGCCACATGGTGCGAACAGGAAGGACATCAGGTTCAGTATCTCTGTTATACAGGACTCGAGGACATTTCCAAAGAACTGCCCGAGAAACCGGATGTCGTTTTCATTTGCGCATTCACGCAATCGGCCTTTATGTCTTATGCGCTCAGTGCAATGTTCCGGGCCAAAGGTGCCGTGACAGTACTCGGCGGTCCTCATGCGAGGTGCTATCCCGACGATGCCGTAAAGTACTTCGATTTTGTTACAGGTTTTACTGATAAAATCATTATAGCCGACATTCTTGCCGATGCAAGTCCACACAGGCCAGTCGGTATGTATCTGGCTGCCGACAAACAGCCGACAACCATTGCGAGTGCTCAGGAGCGATGGAAATTCATAGAACAAAATTTGAAGAAAGCGCCGTTCATGCAGATGATTCCAATGATGGGCAGTATGGGTTGTCCTTATACGTGCCCGTTTTGTATTGATTCGGTAGTACCTTATCAAACCATGGAGGAAGGCCAGATTTATGAAGACCTGCGCTTTATTTCCAGTTTGAAAAAGCCGCCATGGGTTGGCTGGCACGATCCGAACTTCGGCATACGTTTCAATGAAACCATGGACAATATTGAATCAGCGGTGAAGCCGGGCAGTCTCACGTTTGTAGCAGAAAGCAGTCTTGCTATTCTTTCAGAAACCAACCTGAAGAGATTGCAAAAGAATGGATTTGGGGGCATTTTACCGGGTATTGAGTCGTGGTACGATATGGGAAATAAGTCAAAAACTTCCCAGCGAAAAGGACTCGAAAAAGTGCATCAGGTCGCCGAACACACCAATATGATCATGCGGTATATCCCGTATTTGCAGACTAATTTTGTTTTCGGGTTGGATAGCGATTTTGGCTCAGAACCGTTTGAACTTACCAAAAAATTCGTCGATTTGTCGCCCGGCTCCTTTCCGGGTTATTCCTTGCTGTCAGCCTTTGGTCAGGCAGCCCCCGTCAATATCCAGTATCAGCAGGAAGATCGCGTAGTGCCGTTTCCGTTTCATTTTCTGAATAATCACCTGGCCATGAATGTGAAGCCCCTGAATTATGACTGGGTAACCTTTTACGATCACATCATCGATATTACTGAATACACTTTTTCCTGGAAAGCAATCTATAAAAGAGTCAGAGCCAATAGAACGAGCATTCCAAAATGGCTGAATTTTGTGCGGGCTGTTTCGAATGAAGGAACAGGAAGGGTGAAGTTTTACAAAAAAGTCAGGAACAACCTGAAGAATGATGCTTCCTTCCGCAACTATTTTGAAGGAAAAACAACACAACTTCCAAAATTCTACTCGGATATCATCGAGAAAGATCTTGGGCCAATGTGGAACTGGCTTCCGAAAGGTGCTATTGAACATGACCATAAAGCCTATCTGAAAAAAACTAATACCCCGGAAGTATTAGAGGCTGTGGGCTGATTTCTAATTGATATTTATTTGCTGATGTGTCAATAGTAATGTGTGATTTAGCCCTTCTGTTTGACCTGCGCCGAGAGATCAATCAATTTATGAAAAATTGAAGCCTCTGACTTCAAGACTATGCGCAACGGTTACCAATACATCATTTCCATTTTGCCGGAATAAAGTCCCTGCTTTTCATTGGATAGTACGAAGCCACCCTTCGTAAAGACCGCACGCCAGCTGAGCGGTGGTTAAATAGTCGTCCCTTAAAAAGTCAATTTTACGTTTGAGATAAGCAGTCGATGCCATGGTATTTCGGTGGAGTGCAGAATAAATTGAAGCCAGTTTTTTAATAGTAGCTGGTATTTCACGATCCACTTTCTGAAGTTGAAGGCTGATACGGACATCATCAGGTTGTGTCTGTCTCCCTGTATGCCTGCCAGGAAGTTGCGTGAGAGCCGAAAGTCGCTTTTCAGGTGGCTGATGATCGGCTCGATTCCTGCCCTTTTTCTGAATTTCTTTTTGTTTTGTTGTTTTTGATAGCTCGTCGAGCTGCCTGTCGGCGGTCGGGGTATGCTTATCTTCACCCCTTTCACTGTGTTTTTGCCACAATAGCCCCGGTCGGCCACTAGCTCTTGAGGTAGGTAACCATGCAACCGTTCAAACTGTGTCAGGGCAGGCTCTATCACTTTGCTGTCATGCACGTTTTCTTTTAAATGGTTGGCGGCCATGATCAGTCCCGATTCGCCCCACACAATATTTACCTTACATCCAAATTCATATTTCTTTGCCTCTTTGCCTTTTGCCACGCAGTACACGTGGGGTTCGTGTAGGCTGTATATCTTCTGCTTACTGTCCTTTTGCTGGGCCAGTATCTTGTGGGCAGTATCAATAAATGATTGATAGATAAAACGGTTGTCCGACCAGGGCAGGTTTCGGTCGAGTTCCCGCAACAAGCGACCGGCTATGGTCTTTAACTTCCGCTGGGCACTTAGGGCTTTCTTCTTGTTTTTGGGATGGTTACGAAAGCGTTGGGCCAGCATCAGCCTTTTGACCGTGCGCTCATAGGTCTGGCGTTGTGGTATCTTTTCCTTACCGGCAATGCGATTGCAGGTTTTAACGATGGCCTTGTACAACTTGGTATCGGTGGGGTAGGTGATATTCTTTTCTTCTACCGTGGTATCGGAATAAACCCGTTTCTCTTTTTTATGGCTCACTCCATTGGTTGGCCCTTTTCTGGAAGTCTCTTTGTTTGTACTGCTCTCCTTATGGATACGGATCGACTCACTGAAAATCATAGCTTCTCCTTCCTTGCCGATGCGGTAACGGAAATGCACCAGCTCGCTGCTCGCACATGGTTGCTTCCATTGAAAATCAGCCATGCCGCCAAAGTATTGGTAATACGGATTCTGGATCCACTGCTCCACCAGTTCCTCATCACTCAAGTCGAAGAGGTGTTTTAAAATCAACAAGCTGCACATCAACCTGATGGGCTTTGCGGGGCGGCCTTGGTCACTGTTGTATCGTTTTGAAAGCGAAGATTCGATTTTCATCCAGTCCATCTTATGGGCCAACACGCACAAAGCGTGCTTAGGGTTCACGATTTGCTTTAACACCGGTGCAAAGAGGTTGAGTTGGTCCTGATCTGCTCTATTTTCTTGTATCATATTGCAAGGTTTTCACTCCAAAATACAAACATCCTTGCATTATTTATCCACATATTTCCGCAATAAACATGTTGATAACCAGACCGTTAAACCGTTTTTAAGGGACGACGACATCCTTTACCTCATCCCTTTATTTACCGAGTACAGTGATATTCATTTTCTACCTTTCAACCCCCATCTTCGTAAAGCTTCACCCCCCCATATCTCGGGTGGCGTTCCCTGAGTAGTAACATTCTCTAGCAGAGGCCTTGTCCACCAATGCCCCACCAATATCCACTCAACGCGCCATTAAAAACAAATCAACACCGTTGTACCAAGCTCTGTCCAGCAACAGGTTGATGCCCACTCAACAATACAACTTTACTTTGTCTTTACGCTCGGAAAAAAGCTTTTTTAGCTCTTTATGATCTCCATGCTGTCCATCCTCCCAGGTACCGGTTACGGTCAATATTGGAAAGTGAGACACTATTATAACGGGCGCTTGGCTGAAAGACGATCTAATTCTTTTTTCAGCTAATTCACTGTTTAAATTGAAGAATATTCTTATGATTGCCATTGAAGACGATGAAGTGCCAACTCATTTTCCTCGAAAAGCTGAAATATCTGTTTGGCATTCCAAGTCTCTTGACGACATACTCCAAGCCATACATCTCATCCTTTTCCTTTCCTGGAACATCCCACCAAGGATCGTGATTCCCAATACAACTTGCTATTTCATATTCAGAAAAACTACTCCTAAAATCATCCCAGATATCCCATTGCTCAATCACCCGTTTCCTTTCCACCTTATCATAAGAGGCATCATGAATCGAATCTCCCCCATTCAGAAAGAAATCTGGCTGATGCTTTTAAATTTTTATCCGCCTGCCTTTGTCCGTGCTGCGGCACACCTCGTTTATGCTAATGTGTACATCCGTAATATGAGCCACAGTAAGTACAGGCTTGTCCTCCCACCGATAAGCTGCAACGGGAGCGGCCAAAGCTGCTGAGCGCAGTAGTAGTGTTCAAAGAAGAAATTCCTTCTTTTCATCGACGCTATTTTTATTCTTACTATCGTTTTGTGCCAAACAAGGTTTACGTTCAATCTGAGGATGTGTGATTAGATTTCAAATCAAACCGCCCCGCCCAATCCTTTTGAACCTGTGGCCAATTTACCTGATAGAAATTTAATTCTCATGCAAAAGGGATTTTACTATTAAACCTAATGAACCCAAAGCGCTGTTGCCGGAATTTAGGCCGGCGCTATACCCCATCTCATACGACAAGGGAGAAGTATGATTAAAACTTCTCCAACAGCCTAGTTTGTGCTTCACCATCTCCCCTCCGCTTCTTTTCAAAAAAATACCGCTTTCGTTTTGATTTCGTATTTGTACAGTTAACTTTGCGATTTCAAAGTACTTTCACAATGAAGCAAACGAAGGACTATCTTAATGACATTTGCGAAATCAGGCAGATCATGGAACGATCTTCCAATTTCATTTCGCTGAGCGGCCTATCCGGAATCCTGGCAGGTATCTACGCACTCATCGGTTCTTATGCGGCCTACCGCATTGTATATATCGAACAGTCTATATTAATGGCGCGGGAGGTTTATATTGATGAAAGAGACACGATTATCAAATTATCAATAATTGCCGCTATAGTTCTGATCCTGGCTGTGGCTACCGGACTGTACCTGACAGCCAAAAAGAACAGCAAGACGTCGTTCAGTTTTTCAGATCCCGGATTCAGAAACCTGCTGATAAATCTTATCATTCCACTTGTCACTGGCGGAATGTGTATCCTCATCCTGGTGAGCAGGGGTTTTTACAGTATTGTTGCTCCTGCATTTCGTATATTGGATGGACTGTCTTTGATCAATGGCAGCAAATACACGGTCACCGATATAAAATACCTGGGCATTGTAGAAATAATCCTGGGACTGATTTGTGCCCTGCTACCAGGATACGGCCTGATATTCTGGGCAGTAGGATTTGGGTTGATGCACATTCTGTATGGAACGATCATGTATTTCAAGTTCGACCGGTCAAAGGACTTATAACAGATTTGAACAAAGCGTTTGAGAACAAAGCCTCCGGCTGGGGATTATGTCTGTACTCTTAACAAAAAACGAGTCAGACTTCATTGGACTGAAAACGATTTTGGATGTGACCGATGGCAATCTGGCCAGTCATCTGAAAGCGCTGGAAAAAGAAGACTATATCGATGTGGTGAAACAATTTATAGGGCGAAAACCCAATACCAAATATACAGTGACGGTGGCAGGTAGAGAGGCATTCAGGAAACATCTGAACGCATTGGAGCAGCTAATTTCAAATCAGACCACCTAATTTTTTTGTCTTTTCACTTTGAATAACAAAGTTCTTTTAAAAATAAAAATCATGGAAACAAATCAAAACACAAACATTCTGGACAAAATCAATGAAAGTATCAGTCAATCGATCACATTCAAACTTATCTCTATCGGAATACTGATACTGATCCTGCTAATACCGCAATCGATGATCAACGACCTGATCATCGAACGCGAAGGGCGCATGTTAGAAACCGTTAATGAGGTGACCGACATGTGGTCAAGAGGCCAAACCGTCACCGGCCCGATTCTCACCGTCCCTTATAAAGTTTATTTGGAATCGGAGGACAAAAAAAGTATCGTTTAAGATGCTACAAATGCTAAGTTAATCCCAAATCAGCTCGCACTGTTGAATCTAATATTTGTGCCGGAAGAACGATATCAGGGTATTTTTAAAGTGATTGTTTATAATTCTAAACTGAAACTTTCAGGAAATTTTTCATCATCTTATTTTGCAGAGTGGGGAATAAATGAAAAGGATATTCTCTGGCAAAATGCTGTCCTTAGCGTAGGCATCAGCGATTTGCGCGATCTTTAGGAACAGGTGTTTTTGCAGTACAACAATCAGGGTGTGCCGTTTCAACCGGGAACCATGGAATCATCACTTTTAAGTTCGGTATTCTTATTTCTGTGCGCGATGCTGACTTTTTCAACCATACGTTCGGGGTTTACCTAACGCTGCGCGGCAGCGAAGAATTGTACTTTGTTCCCATAGGTAAAAAAACGGAAGTTTCCATGTCATCCTCATGGACCGATCCGAGTTTTGTTGGCGCGTTTCCAACGAAAGAAAGTGAAATTTCAGAAGCCGGCTTTACTGCCAACTGGCAGGTGCTGCATTTCAACCGGAACTTTCCGCAGAGCTGGACGACTGCGAAATATGACGTTGACGAGTCCAGGTTTGGTGTGAATCTCCTCGTCGCTGCGGATCATTATCAAAAATCGCTCAGGACCTCAAAATATTCCATACTGATAATCTCCCTGTCATTTTCCTTATATTCCTTCTTGTTGAGGTGTCTAAAAAAATGCGAATCCATGCGTTTCTATATTTTCTTATCGGCCTGGCTCTTTTGCCATCTCATAACTTGCTCCTTTCCGTTTCAGAGCACATAGGATACAACCTTGCCTATCTCACAGGTATCAGCCGTTTCTGTGATCGGGCTTATTAAGTTTTATTGATCTTCTGTACTTGACGATAAACGACTGTCGCTGATGCTGACAGGGTCTTTGCTGTTCATCTACGGCTTTATTTTTATTATTATTCAGATCGAAACGTACGCTTTATTGGTTGGCAGCATTGGCCTCTTCTTCATTTTGGCGCTCACGATGTACTTTACGGGAGAAAAATCAACTGGTATCTGCAGGGCAAAGGAAGCACGGAGTACTGAAGGTCCCAATTGTTTTTGCGAACATTTTGCTGAAGCAAAGGAAGGACAGGTTCTTCATTTACCAATCATTGATTCAGCCGCCGGGACTTGCCGCCCAGGCGGCTGATCTTTTAAAGGGTTGAATCCGACTGCCGGTTCAAGGATTGCGGTGGCAAAGGTCCAACTTTCGCTGGTTCAATAAATCAAAAAAAATTGCTTTACCTTTCTTTAGATTGCTTAATGAGTCCCAATCTGATTCACGATGAAAAATCTGCTTCTTCTATCTTTTATTGGGTTGCTACCATGGCTCCTTCTGAGTTGCCAGGATCCGAAAAAACCGGCCGAAATCCATGAAATTAAAGCCTACAACCTCGATTTCAACTGGGGTGACGGAGGTCCAAATGCCTTCGCAGCGCCTGGACTATGGGCAGATGCTTCGCCGGCAGAACACATCCGATGGTACAAGGATATGGGTGTGAATACGATCCAGACGTTTATCGTATCGTGCAACGGCTATGCATGGTACAAAAACTCGTGGTGCCACCACAGCCAGGTCTCAAATACGATTTTCTGCCGGAAATGGTGCGGCTTGGGCACGATGAAGGAATAAAAGTTATGGGTTATTTGTGTATTGGATCAAACACGCGGTGGGGTATTGAAAATCCGGAATATAGCTACGGCTTTCCGGCAGACCGGCATATTCCTTTCACTAAAAAGTACCTCGATTACCTGGATTCTGTGATACGTGATGCTGTCGGTAAAACCGGAATCGATGGTTTTATGATCGACTGGTTTTATCAGCCAAACCGTGAGGTTAATGGTGGTAAGTGGCTCGATAGTGAAAAGCAGCGCTTTGAAGAATTGATGGGAACGGCATTTCCAGGTGAAGACTTTATGTCAGAAATTGATTATAACGCCTACAGCCGTAAGGCCATTGAAGCCTGTTGGGAAGTAATTTACAAAGCTGCCAAAGAAACAAATCCTGAATGCATCATCTGGCTTACCTGTTTCGATATTACCCATCCGCACATTGTCAATTCGAAAATGTTTCAGGAAATCGACTGGCTGATGAATGAGGAGGGCGATTTAAGTCGCATCGATTCCATCAAAAATATGGTCGGTGACAATACCAGGCTTATTACCTGTCTGGCAAACTGGAACAAGAAGCATGTTCCAACCGTAGTCGCTGATGCAATGACAACTGGCGTGGGATTGTACGGCTTTGTGAAGCCTGACAGCACATCGCTGCTTGCACCGATCAACTATTACCTCAGTATGCCGGTCGATAGCTTCAGCGGCGATGACCGGAACATCGCTACCCTGGCACGAGCGTACAATGGTTTGTCACTGGATTTTGTCAGGCCTCCGGATTGAGGATGTTGACCTAGTACTTTTAGCGACGATTTTGAAATATTTATGGGTGATTTCGGTTGGTTAGTTTCGTAATCCCTGACCCATGCTTTCCCGGAATGAGAACGGAATGT
>JAXHKU010000039.1:0-108793 GCA_034523095.1 Cyclobacteriaceae bacterium
TCTTACTGAGGGCCTGCTGAAAAACTCAAGGCTCAGAATATGCCAGATTTGGCTGGATATCATGGACGCTGAGTAATTTTTCAATTATTTCACATAGAAGTGTTTTGCACGCTGAAAAACTCAACAGGCATAGGGGTGCCTCCCCGGCCAATTTGACCAGGTTCAACACCATGATGATCGAGGCTATCCATGATTGAGAAGTATCTCTAAGCCTGGCCCTGATCCGGTTCATCCCGTATGCGTTTTTGGCTTGGCCGAATTTCCCTTCAATCGGATTTCGCTGCCCCGGACTTACGTGGTCTGCCACTGCCTTCGGTCTTCCAAGCGGCTTGGCTATTAGCCTTATGTCCAGTTCCTTTAGTTTTCTTCGGTTTTCCCTGGTACAATAAATCTGATCGGCCAGAACCTTTTCCGGATAGTAGCCAAACCGCTGCCTGTAGTGCTCCATGTAGTCCATCATTGCACTGGATTCATTGAAGGCATCCCAGCTGATGGTATCCAGATAGGCAAATCCATTGGTCAGTGAAACGTGTATCTTCGAGCCAAATTCTACCTTCGCTTTCAGTTTGCCTCTTACTATTGGCCTCACATGAGGTTGATGAAGGCTTACTATTCGATCAGCTACGCTGTGCGTCTCATCTTCATACATCTCCAACTGTTGCTGATAAAGTGTGTGGATGACCATCAGATACCTCTGCTCTTTAAATTCAAGCGGAAAGATTTGTCGTCGATCCAACATCCGGTCGATAGATTTTAAGTTTCTTCTCAGGTATCTCAGCTGTTTGCCGACTGCATTTCGGATAGTCTTGCGCTGCGGGGATTTCTTCTGGGCTGTTTGTAGATACTCCTTCCTTGCCTTCTTTCGGTATGTCCTTGGCTTTTTGGCATCCTTCGCCGGATTGTACATCGTGTCGATCAACCGTTCACTTATCTGCCTGGCTTCTGATAACAAATTAAGGTCAGTCGGATAAGCGATATCTTGTGGACAAGCAGTAGCATCTAAAATCACGCTTCCCTTATTATCATTATCATCAGAGGAATCATCATCCACCTTTCTATCTTTTTCCTCAGATAATGAAATGATCCGCTCATTCATCTTTGCAATCACCTCATCCCCCAGGCGCTTCCTGAACTCAACAAATAAAGAAGGGTCAAAAGGAGGCTCCGAACAGAAACTGCTGTAGCCAAGAAAATATTGCATATACATATTCTCGCTGATCTGGGCAACTGTCTCCCGGTCATCCAGATTACACATGTGTTTTATGATGATGGAACCAAGGACGATACGTGGATTCAACGGGGGGCGCCCTGTGGACTTTATGCTAAATCGCCTCATATAAATACCAGCCAACTCATCCCAGGGAATCCGGTCAGCTAACCTCACCCATCGGTTATTTTTATCAAGATTTCGTGAGAAAGGTGTTTCAAATCCGGCAATCGTTAGTTGATTTTGGCTAACGTATGGAACACGAGGTGCATGCTTTTTTCGGGTGGAGGGCATATTTCCTTGCATTTGGTTTACTCAAAATCGATATAAAAACCAACCCCACAAAACAGAATCCACTATTTTTTGCTTTATCAGCAGGCCCTACTTATCAAACCGCACTATATACTCTGACATGTAGAGTCCAAGGTCTGAAAATTTATAAAACAATCGTGCTTCTCTGCCCAATCGAAGGCAGGTACGTTTATTCTCAATATCTTCCTGATTATTCATAGGTTGCAGGGAAGGATACCACATCGTATGACCAGGTTTATCCACCAGTAATTGTGGTTTTGACCAGGCCTGTGAATTTGTTCCTGCGCCAATATCCTTATTGGGATTAAACGATATATACATAGCTGCTTCCCAGCCACGACGGCCCCGTAACCTTTCCCATAAGCATTACCCAGCATTCCAGGTACTCATTCCAGCTTACGGAAGGTCCCCAATGAAATCCACCCGACGGAGAAGAAGCGGCTCCCCCACCCTCGGCAATTGGGATTTTTAGACTTTCAACAGGCATGCCTATGCCATCCCATGGTATGGTAAAGCCGCTGCCATCCCAACGGAACGCTTTACCCTGCGGGTTGTCCAGGTCGGACTTTTTGATACGGGCTACGCTGATACACCTGGCCACTCCATTCATTTTCAGGACTATAGGTTGCGGAATCATAAATACCCGGGTAGCCATTCACCGTAAAATAAATAAAGGTATTCGCCACTCGCTACGGCTGATGGATCGCCAACTCCGCCGGCAAATGTGTTTGATGTGTTGAATGGTTTCAGGATCATTCGGGGCTGCTTATCTTCCAGAAATAATCCCTTGTTATCCCAGCTCCATCCGCCATCAGTGGATTTCATGATGCCTATACGACAAACTGCTGCCGGAGATTCAGGCCCGGTCAACCCTTGTGGCCAATAGCGGTCGATATATCCTTCGCCAGTCAACGAATCATACGGGAGTGTGGATGGATAATTTTCGTTGTGATACACGGCATAAAGCGTCTTTCCTGTCGGATCGTCGGTATCCTGATACACCGTTTCAAACCAGGCAGCACCATGAAGCCCCTTTTCACCAATCGGCGCATTTGGAGGCATCTTTGGCTCGATAAAATCTTCTCCCAAACTACTAAATGCATGATCAGGGTCTGGGCCACTGGCAAATTTCAGTTCACGGGAATAGCCCCACACCGGATCTTCACCGTATTTGCCGGGGAAAATACGAAATGTATCACCTACCCAGGCTTCCGCCATATTGCAGTCCACGAAGTTGTTGAACCGGAATGTATCCGCTGGAATCAGGGTGAACCTGGGGATTGAAGTCTGTGGCAATTTGCTCGACTTTTGGTGTACACTGCACTGCGCATATTGCCAACACTGCGATGGCAATATTGATCGCTTAAAGCGAATGGGTATGTTTTGTATTTTCATAAGGGATTATTAGATGCTATGAATTTATGGATTTTCTCCGGCTTATTAAAGAAAATCCAGCAATCGTCCAGGGCAAACGCATTTAAAATTTGAGTAATTTTTCTCGGTAAGGTAAATCCATCAAAGCCTTGAAGCGTTTGTTACTCTGGCTACCTTTGTAAGTGTCGTTCAGGGAGAGCAAGGAAAGGGCGATTTTTGATACGGCGTTAAAGTTTCTGGCTGCGTTGCCTTTTCTTTTTCTTGAATAATCTTCGCGGAATACCACGTCGAGAGTCCAGTGCAGCTTGTTTTCTATGGCCCAATGCGAACGGACCCAATGATTAAAGTCGGCGGCGGTGGCTTTGGCACTGGAGATGTAGTAGCGGATTTGCGACTCGGAGCTGCCGGTACTTTTTATATAACGGTGCGACTCAATCTTGACAATACTGGAAAGGCCTTGCCATGCATCAGGGTCTTCGATCATTTGCATATCGGTATAGACCGTGCACATCCGGGTTTCGACCCTGCCATGCCCGCAGTCCTGCTGCTGATGGCTGTCTGACGGACGGGCGAACCGGACGGTGTCTTCAATAGCCCGTGCTAAAGAAGGCTGGTTGTCCTTGACGGCCAGCAGATAATCGGCCCCTTTCCCGATGATTGCTCGTGCAATGTCCCGCTGACAACCCATGGCATCAATAGAAATGATGCTCCCTTTAACCTCCAACATTTCCAGCAATTCCGGGATGGCAGTGATCTCATTGCTTTTCATCGATACGGCCGTTTGCCCCAGACACAGGCCGCATTGCGTGGCAAAAGCGGAAACCATGTGTAGGGCCGAGCGTTTGTTTGCCTTGTCAACCGAATTGCAAACCGCCTTGCCGTCGATGGCAATGAGTTCTTTGTCTCGGATTTTGACCACCGTGTTTACCCATTGAATGAAAATTCTCCCGAACTCTTCGGCATTGATAAGCGAGAAAACCCGATTGACCGTGTCGTGCGAAGGTATCCCGTTGGCAAAGCCAGCGTACTTCATGAGCCAGTGCTTCTGCGACTCCCCAAATAAGACTACCTTCTCCCAATCATCTGCTCCGCACAGCACGGCGGTGACTACCAGCAGGACGATGTCGTAAAGCTCGTGTTTGAAATTGCCCCTGGCTGCCCGACGTGGGTCGATAACCTGGCTGAACATTTCGTGGAACGAATTCCCGTGAGTGGGGCGGCAATGCGATTTATTTGGTCTCTCTATTAATGTAAGCCGTCCACCAAATAATAATCATAAAATGTGGGCTATTTATCTGATATTCAGTATATTTACAATATAAAAAGGGTGGGTTATGAGACCTGATCTCCCCCGCCCTTTTTTACATTAAAACATACAAACATAATGAAGAATTATGAGGAATCGCCCCTCTGGGGGCATTGTGTCTAGTCCATTTTTTAAATGCGTTTGCCCTAGGCGGTTCAACCCGAAATTGTCATTAGCCAAAATGTCTAATGGCGTTCAATAGGACATTGCGATTCTAAGGTGTTGTATATTAGCTTCTTGTCCTTGATTTTTCAGTATGTAATCGCCTACTTTGGTTGTACTTTTTTCTGACAATCCATATGGACTTAAAGTTGGTGTTTACGGATAAGGAAATCACCCCTTGGAGTGGGATGATTTTCATGAAAAAACTTCTTGATCGTACTGGAATTTTATCGGAGTCGGTAAGCAAAGATTTGCCAGGGCAGGGTTCGAACCGAGGGTATGGCCCAATTCAACTCATCACCTGTTTCATGGTAAGTGTTTGGTGCGGAGCTAATCGTTTTGAGCATTTAGAGGTAAGCCGCTTCGATGAAGTGCTGCGAAAGATATTTGGTTTTAAAACCATGGCAGGCCATAAGGCCTATCAACGTTATTTCAAGAAATTTACCCTTGCCATTAATCAGCGTGTATTTTCTCAACTGAGCCAATGGTTTTTTGGCCAGATCAAATTGGACAACTACACGATGGATGTTGATTCTACGGTTCTGACCCGCTATGGGGCACAACAGGGGGCCAAGCGGGGCTATAACCCAAACAAGCCAGGCAGGAATTCCCATCACCCTTTGCTGGCCTTTGTCGATGAGTGCAAGATGATTGCCAACTTTTGGTTGCGCAGTGGCGATGCTTATACCACCAACAACTTTTTATCCTTTCTTGAAGACACCATCGGTAGGCTAAAAGGGAAAAAGATAAGTCTATTACGTGCAGATAGTGGTTTTTATGGAAAAGACATTTTCAATTATCTGGAACAGAAAGGCATCAACTACATCATAGTGGCCCGTCATTATAGCACCATTCAGCGAAAGGTTGCAGGATTAACAAGCTGGTGGACATTGGCTCATGGCCTACAGGTCACAGAAACTACCTATCAAAGTGATTTGTGGGAAAAACCAAGGAGGCTGGTAGTAGTCAGGCAGCAGATTGATAAGAGGCCAAAGGCCACCGGAAAACAACTCAAACTATTTCAGGAAGAGGGTATTTATGAAAACTATCGATACAGTTGTTATATCACCAATCTGGATCTGTCTGCAAAAATGGTTTGGGATATGTACCGGGGAAGGGCTGATTGTGAAAATAGGATCAAGGAATTAAAAGAGGACTTTGGCTTTGATCACTTCAATATGCAGGATTTTGCAGCAACCGAAGCCGCCCTCAATTTTGTAATGGCAGCTTACAACATCATGAGCTTGTTCAAACAAGCAGTATTACAATCGGACACACTACACCAGCTAAAGACCCTCAGGTATAAAATATTCGCCGTTGGCGGATATATCACCAAATCAGGAAATCAGCGATTGTTGCACCTCTCGCTAAATATGAAAAGACGTCAATGGATTGAAGGAATATGGAACCATACACAAAATTTTAGCTAGCCTTTTGCTCCAACTTAATTCCCTAATGACAATTCCGGGTTAAAGATCCACACCCAGTTGGACGAGTCTACGATATGGATGATTTTATCCTGCAATTGTGGTATCACCTTGTAATGTGCTGTCCTGCTAAACAGGCGACGGTAATGGGCCAACGTACCGGTAAAGATGGATTCGAACACCCGCCAATCCCTCGCTTTATGGCCGTAACTCATCGTAGACCTTGCCGGGGACTGTTTCAGCCCCACACCGGACAGAAAATCCGCACTGACATTGAAGCCAATGACAATGTCGCGCAGCGTCAGGCATTTGTTGAGCTGTCCAAATAAAAGCGCCACCAAC
Source organism: Cyclobacteriaceae bacterium (assembly GCA_034523095.1). Taxonomy (GTDB): domain Bacteria; phylum Bacteroidota; class Bacteroidia; order Cytophagales; family Cyclobacteriaceae; genus JAAUQL01. The sequence goes on from JAXHKU010000039.1 coordinate 6,131, forward strand.
TGGTCATAGCTCCGGTATGTCTTGCTGTAACGGTCACCGCGGTACTTGCTCACTGCCCTATTGACGATGGATGAAGGAATCAGGTCAAGAATTTGTCCCAATAAGGGTTTCTTGCTATTTTTAATCCGCTTGATTAAGCCCATGGATATTCTGCGTTTTGGTCAACACAAATATCTCTTATTGGACTTTTTCAAGCACCTTTTATTTTTGTTGGACAGCAGTGACGTTTTAACCTAAAAATTAAAAAGGCAGCTAACTTAAAAATTGAGTTAACTGCCTGATTTTCAAGAGCCCCCTGTCGGGATTCGAACCAACGACCTACTGATTAAAAGTCTTGTCTAATACGATAAATATCTATTGACAAAAAACACCAAACCTCATTCAAAGCCAAATTAGGCCGTTTTTAGTTAATCATAGCCCCCATATTATTATAGCTAATTCTATAAAATGTTTTAATAATGTTTTAACTTTATTTTTCCATGGAAAAGGTAGTAGCAAAACTTTATAAATGCCGCGCAATACTTTGGGAGAACACGGTGACCAAAAAGAAGGCCTTCACCCTGTAAAAATCAGGGTGACTTATAATCGAAACAGCAGATATTTCCAGTTCGAATTAATGTTGATGGGAATATTGAAAAACTTTATTTGTCCAAGGAGCAATGGCTAAAAGCTCGTGGAAATAATCCCCGAGCTGAAAATCGTCAACGACAAATCTGGATACAAACGGCTGAAGTACGAGTAAATAAAGCCTGCGAAGAGATTATGAAAAATGGAAAGCCATTTTCCTTTGAAAGACTTGAGAATGAAATTGTCTTTAAGGAGACTAGCAAAGGTATTTTGGGCATTTTTCAAGATACACTTAATGATCTGTTGAAGGAAAAGCGAATTGGTACATTTAAAGCCTACAATAATGCGTTTTCGGCTTTTCAACAATTTAGAAAAGGCAAAGAGTTGAAGCCGGATGAATTGACTCTTCAAACTTTGAAGGACTTTGAGGCTTATCTTAAGACGCCTCGCACACATAAATATCGCAAAACAAAGAAAGCTGCAGGCAAGAATACAATTGCTATGTATATGAGAACGCTTAGGATAATTTTCAACCAAGCTATCGATAGAGATCCAACATTGAAGATTTGTATCCTTTTGCCCGAAAACAAAATGATAAACGTGGATATAAAAATAAAGCTCGGCGCTGGAAGTAAAGGGCAAGCCTTATCTGCGGAAGAAATCCAAAAATTGATTCTTATAAAAGCAGTACCGGGGACCTTGGCTTATGAAGCGAAAAACTTGTGGCTTTTTTCATTTTACTGCCAGGGTATCAATTTCAGGGATATTGCCTATCTACAATACAAGAACATCAAACCTGAACATATTGAATATGTTCGCAGAAAAACAAGTGAGACTGAACGGAAGGAGGAATTAATGCAAATCCCCCTTTCACCAATAATCTCTGAGATTATCGTTTATCTGGGAAATCCGAACAAGGATGAAAATTCATTCGTTTTCAATATTATCAATAATACAATGGATATCGTTGAACAGGATGCCACTATCCGTCAAAAACTTAAGGTTACTAATAAATGGCTACGACAGATTTGTGCAGCCAATGATTTACCTCCGATTACAACCTATTGGGCCAGGCATTCTTATGCAAGTTTACTCAAGGATCTCAATGAATCGGTTGAATTGATTCGTGAAATGCTTGGCCATGCGGATAATTTGTACGACAGAAAGCTATTTGAAGCGATTCGATATAGAACGAAAGCGGGAAGCGAATGAAAAAATTTCAAACTTGTTCAAGATTGCATGATAGTTCAGCTAATACTCGGTGGTCAAGGTTGGCTATTAAAGACAATATTGGCAGTGGTGATTATTTCAGATCGTTGGGTGCATACTTTTATTGCCACGAAAAAACCGCGCTCATTCAGCGGGAAATACTTTAAACCTCTAGTACAAAAAACCGAACAGCCAGATTGGAATCCTTTTTCCGAAACCAGTCTCTATGTCATCAGCGGCAACCAGATACTCCTTCAGATTCTTCACTTGTGAGTCGTCTTTCCCCTTTCCTCCAACCTCGATCGTGAGATCTCCAATGCTGAAATCACCAAAGTCAGGTAATTCCACCTTCATAGAGGTATTGATCAACTGATTCAAAAGAAAGGTTTCCCTGATATTTCCAACATCCGGTCGCTCCCTGAGCGCAAATGAGAGATTGGTATTCTCAAGAAAAAGTTTATCTGGTTTTTGAAGCATTGAAACTCCTTTTCCTATCGCGCTCAACGCGTTAAGAAGACGGGCATCTTTGAGCTGATAAATGTATTGATAGACGCTATCCCTGCTCAAATCCAACTTAGCTGCAAGTGCAGAAATATTTGGCTTGAAGGGCACTGATTCTGCTATAACGCTTAGAAGCCGTTTCACCTTAACAGCAGTCCCTGAGTTGTACGATGCAATGTAGGCGAGATCAGACTTGAGGATGGTATTTATTACCTGGTTCAGTTTCAGGTGGTAAGTTTCTTCACCTTCTGCAATTATTGGGAGATAGCCAACTTTGAGATAATTGTGAAATACGGGAAGTATTCGAAAATTTTCCAGTGATCATCCGACTTAGTTCCACATGGCTGCTTCTTATGGTATCCAAGTCAAAGACATCATGATTGATCCCCTTGGAAAAAGCAGATATTCACGAAAAGACAATCCCGGCCAGCGAGTAGCTTATTACTCTTCTACTCAGATCAGCTTCGCCTCTGTAGATATCCGAACGCCGACGAAGCAGAAAAGACAACCTGCATTTCCGGCAAGCCATCATAGATGTTTTTTAGTTCTACCGACCAACCCGGGTATTTATGAACCTCATCGATAATGAGAATCTTTCCGCCGAGTTTAAACCATTCGTTTGCTGTATCCAGTAAAGTGTGGTTATAAAACCAGGTGTGGTCCGCCGTGATATAGAGCGCGGGTATTAGAGTTTCTCCAAATCGAATTTTAAATGCTGCAATAAAAGCGTCTGTTTTTCCGGAACCTCGTGGTCCCTTGATGGCGATCATCCGTTGATTCCAGTTGATTTGCTGATGCAGATATCTGCGAAATATATTACTGACAGGCCGTAAAAGATTTTCCTGAAACTCGATAAGCGACTCCATATTATGTCGATTTGTTTCGACAAATATATATATATTATGTCGGTTTGCTTAGACATTACGTCAAATCCTCCAATTATTCTGCAAAAAATAGTCTGTGTTATCCCTTTTTCCCCGTGTAATTTTAGTTTTAACTCCAGCATTGATGGAACTTTAGCATATATTTTTTAGGACAACACGCATGAAGCCTACTTTTAAATATTGCAGAATTCTTTTTTGTTGTAAACCGGCTGTGCGAATTATTTTTCTTTTCACCAGCAAATCATTCTTATCATCCGCCGAGTTGCGAGGCTGGATGCCCCACCGATTTCATCGGGGCAAGAAGTTTTTTGACCCAAAAAACACATCTTGCAAAGAGCCCTCAGAGCTGCGGAATATTACTCATCGATCGTAAACCGGAGAAATCTGACATGTCATACTTTTTTCTCCCTCTAGATTTATCAAAGGACTATCTGTTAGGAATCAAATCTGGATTTTCAGTGGCTTTTCCTATATCCAGCTTCTTTGAGGCTTAGATGTGACGGATATTTACTTAAGGGAGAAAAAAACATTTTATTTACAATAGTAACTTACTATGGTTACTATCTTACTATTTGATAATACTTCTTACCCTATTGGGACCTTTTTTACTTAGTAGGATTAGTAAGATCATAGTAGGATAATATTTACATCTTACTATTGGATAACCTGCTGATAACCTGTACAATAGAAGAGCAATAGTAACTTAGTAAGATGATTTGTGAAATAGATAATATCCTTTCACAGGAAACGCCTGATCCTGGTGCCCACTGCGCTGCTCCCTGTTGAAACCAGCCGTTTTCAGCGCCCTGCCAAGGTTGATGGCATTGATTAGGATTCTGCGGTCCGTCCGTGCCGTCAGGTATTCAGCGATTCCCGTGGTGGTACCCCACTGCTCGTCGTGCGCTTTGGTTCCTGGCTTCAGAAACCGCAAAACGAGATCTAATTCCGGCGTGACGACCTTGTAGCTGTTATTGATGAGTTCATTCTCCTTGCACATCATCCATTGTCAATTCCGCATTAAAATCATTTATCCATAACTAGAATGCCTGGCTCCAGGTGATATCGATATTGATGCGTTCTGCATAGGCCCAATCAATCGCTTCTACTTCAAACGTAAGAAAGCGTACCGACCCTGTTTCATCGGTCAGGAATTGGGCCTTGTTGGTTGAGCCCATGAAGCTCGCGACTCTGTTCAGCGTAGTTGCTCTCTGCTCAAAGGGGAGCCAGACTTTGACCCTGTCCTTGGAGAAAATGCTCTTTAGTGCGTTGATCTCTATTTTCTACAGGGTGGAAAGTTCGTTGAGGTTGATAAGGAAATTTTGGCAGATAGCGATCAGGCTGTCTTTGTCGGTGGAGATATTTTCAGTCATATAGCCTAACAATTTCGGTGGGCACAAATACCGGATGAACGACGACTTTCCGGCGCTTTGTTGTTCTCCTACCATAATCAGGGCTGTCTTGTTGTAGTAATCCGGCAGGTGGGCACAGGCCACACAGCGCACCATCCATTTCTTCAGCTGAATTGAAAACCGCTCAGCGTTCTTCACATGAACATAGCTGGCCAGCTGTTGGATATAATCTCCAAATATTCTTGTCGCTCCAGACGAATCGCATGGTCTCGGAAATATTCTGTGATTGGATTGTATTTCTTTTTCGGGCACGAAGTCCGACCCAAGCAATATTCTAATCTCATGAATCAAGGTCTTGATTCCATGCAGGCTCATGGTGCGATACATGGTATTTTTGTTGACTGGTGAAAAAGGACAATTCTCTTTCGTCCGGAACTCTACCTGGTGGGTAATGTTGTTATAGCGAAGGTCATAATAGTCATTGAGGAAGTTCTCAATGTTTTGCAACCGGGCCGATCGTTTGGATGGCTGCGTTTTTTGGGCAGAACTTGTGACCTGATTCATTGCCTTGTCTCCTTAGTCAGTTTCTCTTTCTCCTGGAAGTTGCAGCAATACGTACTTCATCGCGCATCTGATCTTCTGCTTCTTTGTCTTCCGCTCTTCAGGTATTCCACGAGTTCGTTTTTTTGGAAATAGAGCTTCTTTCCTTTTTTGATATGGGGAATTGTCTTCCCGGCACATTTAGCATATAGGGTGGGTTTTGCAATGCCCAGGAAAGCAGCGGCGTGATCTACGTCCAGAAAGGTATCATTACTTTCAGTCTGAGCATCATCCATCTGAAAGGGTCTTTTTAAGGGCTTCTTCGATGAGTGATCAAATCTCCTCTTTGCATCATGGTTGTTAGTATCAGGGTCATTCATGGTGATTGTGTGTTATTGATCTTCAACAAGGCACCATGGTTAACGCATTAAAAAAATCTATACTACATTAGTACCATTTTTATAGCACAATAGTAGTATTTTTTACCTAGTACACTCACTTTTCTGGGACAATAGGTGCTTTTTGATAACCACCCATGAAAAGGTATTGCCAAAAATGAATTGAGATTTTAATGGTCATCATTAGGTTATAGTCTGCCATCAAATCATGAGCGTTCTGCTATAACCAAACAGAGGGTATTTCATCAGTTCTACTGGAAGCCGATGGTATCACTGCTTCCACCTACTCCTCCGAAAACTTTCTTTAAGCCCTAACCTAATGAAGACTCTGTTTTTTGAAACCAACTGGCCCATATAACCAAATCAAATGGGGCCATTGTCGAATCATTTATTTCCGGGATTAGGGGTGTTTTTTCGGGAGTGTCATTGCAAGATGTGTTTTCAGATTCTGAGGGTAGCCCTTACAGAATACTGAAAACATTTGCCGTCCGATACCGGACGGAGAGAACGCAGCGCAACTTGCTTTCTTAAAATGATTGCGAGGCTGATTGGGAGAGAAAATTATGTGGATAATCCTATCTAATGGAAGATTAAAGCTTCTTTATTGAAGATTAAAGGATCTGTCATAAAGATCAACGGATAGTTATTGATAACTCGCTATCAATTATTCCTGTGGAAGGTTTCTTCGTAAAGAATAATGTGAATCCTGAAAATCAGACTGTCAAAACGCATTATTTGTTTTAATAATGTTTTAACCTAAAAATAAAAAAGGCAGCTACAATGTTGTAACTGCCTGATTTTCAAGAGCCCCCTGTCGGGATCGAACCAACGACCTACTGATTACAAGTCAGTTGCTCTACCAGCTGAGCTAAGGAGGCTTTTCACTATTTCAATAAACATCTGCCGAACTCAGCTGGTGCCAGCGCTGAATTCCGGCGCCTCCCTAAAATGATCCACCGGATCATTTATTTACAGTCGGCCCTCAGCTGAGCTAAGGAGGCTTTTCACTATTTCAATAAACATCTGCCGAATTCAGCTGGTGCCAGCGCTGAATTCCGGCGCCTCCCTAAAATGATCCACCGGATCATTTCTTTACAGTCGGCCCTCAGCTGAGCTAAGGAGGCTTTTGCTTAAAAAGCGAGTGCAAAACTACTCTTCAAAATCAAGATTCAAAACCTATACTGTGTTTTTTTTGTCACCTGTCAGATATTGCTGATGACCTTCAATTGCTCCTTAAGATTCTTTAATTCGTTGTTTGCTTCGTCGATTTTCACCTGAAATTCTCGCTTGAGCCGATCCGCATTTTTTGACGATGTAAAAAAGTCGATATTATTTTTCCAGATATTAATGTCATTTTCCAGCGTGGAGATTTTACGCCGTAGTACACCCTCTTTCTTTTGAATCATCCTGTCTGCGCCCGGTCCGTATGACGACGGATTGAATTGCGCCATAAACCGGAGTTTGTACTTTTCGTTTTCAGATATGCCGGCAACACCAGTAATTTTTTCAATAACATCCGTGTATCTCCGCTGGATACTCTTGATATTTTCTTTGGGAACAAATCCTATCTCTGCCCACTCTGATTCGATGGCTTTTACCCGAGTCATATCAACCTTGCCGGTTTTAGACAGTTCTTCGAGCTCACTGCATAAAGCAGTTTTTTTAGCCAGGTTTTCATTATACTCCTGCTCTGTATGCTCCGATTTCGAACGGCGACGCGAGAAAAAGTGATCACAGGCCTTTTTGAACTTATTAAAAATCTCGTTTCTGAATTTTTCCGGAACCGGACCAATTTCTTTCCACCTGACCTGGAGTTTTTTCAATTCATCTGAAGCGCTCCGAAAGTCTTCGCTGTCTTTTAAGGCTTCTGCTTTATCGAGCAATTCCTGCTTCAAACGAAGGTTTTCTTTGCGCTCTTCCTCTATTTTTTTGAAGAATGCGCCCTTTTTTCCAAAAAAGGCTTTAAAAGCCGACCAAAACTGTTTATTGACCTTTTTCGCTTTTTCTTTTGGAATGCCACCAATTGCCTCCCATTCTTTCTGTAATTGTATAATTTCCCTGGACTTCTCGTTCCATTCTGCAATACGATCGGACTCAAATGAAGTGAATGCAGCTATTTTCTCGGAAATTCCTTCCTTTGCGACGAGGTTTGCCTTGAGCGATTCCTTTAGAGTTTCATAATGTTCCTTTCGGCGAATATAGATTTTGTCGGAAGCGGTCTTGAATCGTTCCCAAATCATATCCTGTGCTTCCAGCGGCACCGGACCAATATGCTTGAATTCCTCATGCAGATCGTTGAGCTGGCGAATCAGTTCTCCCAGGTCCTCACCCGAAGCAAGTTGTTCAGCGCGTTCACATAACTCGATCTTGAGATCATAATTCTTTTTACGATCCAGTTCCTTAAGTTCAAAATAGATACTACGATTGTCATAGAATCGGTCGAGCAGAGCATTGTAATTCGCCCACAGATTTTTGAGCTGGGCCGAGGGTACCGGGCCGATTTCACGCCACTTAGTTTGTATATCCTTAAGAACCCTCAGACTCGAACCTGTCTCTTCAGTGTCAACCAGATCCCGCAGCCTGTCCAGTAAGGCTTGTTTCTTTTGAAGATTGTCTTCTTTGGATGCTTCAAGGTTATTCAGGAATTGATTCCGGCGATCCCTGAGTCTGTCATGGGCTTTTTGAAATCGCTGATCGAGTTCATCCAGTTTGTATTCAAATCCATCCTTTTCTCCCCCTTCGTCTATGTATTTATCATAGGCAGCTTTTCGCTCATCAGCGAGGATGTCATCATACGACTTCTTTGTTTCTTTTAAAATGCGGCCGATCTGACTATAATTGTCATCACCCGTCAGGCTTTCCAAAACGAGTACTAATTGTTTCTTATTATAATTCGAATAGTCGAGATGTTGCTCTATTTCAACTATGCCAGATTGTTCGCTCTCATCTGTATGAGCATCTGCTTCTTGATTCTCGGTTGTGTCAACTTCCTTCTGAACGACATCTGGGATATCTGCATTTTGCACCTCACTAATCCCAACTTCAGGCTGCGCCCTTTTAACTGCTTTCTTGTTACTTACTTTCTTTCTGGCGGCTGTAACTTTTTTAGCTTTGGGTACCAATGGTTCCGTGGATTCTTCGTGGATTATGGGCGTGTCAGCAACAGGGGTGGCCTGCTGGTTCTCCTCGAAAGGTTCCGTTTGGTCAATTGGCTCATTGGTGTTTTCCGCCGGTTCGGTCATTCCTTCATTTTCAGGTGCCAGTTTTTCTTTTTCTTCAATTTTCATAACAAGTCAGTTAGTAAAGGTTAGTTCAACCTCGGATCAACAGGAAAATTGGAAATTATCCGATATTTCCCGCCCATAGTATTCAATATTTCCTTCCACAAGGAATCAACATTCGTATCTAAAATTTGTTCGACATGCGCATTGCGACAGATTATCCATGAATTAACTGCCATTTCGCTTTCCAACTGGCCGGCACCCCATCCTGAATATCCTACGAAAAACCTGATTTCATCGCTGGTTATCAGGCCATTTTCAAGGCAGGCAATCATCTGTTCAAAATTACCTCCCCAAAAAATACCAGACTTCACTTCAAGTCCTCCTTCGATCAGGGAATTATTGCTATGGATAAACTGCAACATATTTTGCTGAACAGGTCCGCCAATGAATACTTCGTCTTGCCGGCTGATTTTTTCTAATAGTTGATGGATAGCCACGCTTGCCGGCTTGTTGAGCACAAATCCAAAAGAACCCTCGGCATTATGCTCGCAGAGCAATATCACAGTTCTTGAAAAATTGGGATCTCTCAGGAATGGCTCGGATATAAGCAAGTCGCCCTTTTGAGGCTCCAATTCACCTTGCTTATAATTAAATAACTCCATTGGCTTTCCGTAGATCCGATCAAAATTAATAATATGTTTGAAGATTCTGGCTATCGGGCTGATTTTCCACTAAAATTTCAAATGAACATTTTACCTTCGTTCTCGATAAATGAGGGCGATAATACTAATTTCGAATCCCTTATTTTTTGCTGTTTCAAAACATGAAGAGAAAATAGATTTTGAGGATGGTTGATATATCACAAGTCAGACAAGACTATTCAAAGGCTAAGCTTAGCGTAAAGCATGTTGATAAGGACCCAATTGCTCAGTTTAATAAATGGCTGAAAGAGGCCATAGAATCCAATTGCCTTGAGCCGACCAGTATGACTGTTTCCACCGTAAGCGCTGAAAACACACCTTCCAGCAGGTTAGTTTTGCTAAAAGGAATCACGGACGACAAATTGGTTTTCTTTACCAATTATCAGAGCAGGAAAGGGTCACATTTAGCTGCGAATCCGGCAATATCGCTTGTTTTTTTCTGGCCTGAATTGGAGCGGCAGGTCAATATCGAAGGAATAGCAAGGAAGACCTCACCGGAGTATTCTGATGCATATTTCCAGACACGACCATGGAAAAGCAGAATCGGCGCTAGGATATCGCCTCAGAGCCAACCCATCGAATCACGCACTTATCTGAAAGGGTTGTTCGTCCAGGAATCATCGAAATTTCTCCTCGGCCAGATTCCGCGACCAGATAACTGGGGCGGTTATGAAATTGAACCGCATCCGGATAGAATTCTGGCAGGGTCGGCCGAGCAGACTTCACGACAGGGTACTCTTTACAAAGACAGGCGATAATGCCTGGAAAATCCAGCGCCTTGCCCCCTGAATTTACTAAAAATATCTACCTTCAGCGATACGCCTGGCCTGGGCCGGCGCTTCATGCTATACCCAACTACAGCACAAAGATAATCATAGTAATTCCCTGCTATTCGGAAGAGAAAATTGTAGATTCTCTCACAAGTCTGTTCGCTTGTGAATCCCCTGCCTGCCACGTCGAGGTGATTGTTGTAATCAACTTTGGTGTCCATGAGACCGAGGCAATAAAATCGTTCAATTACCGGACGGCAGATGAGGTAGAGCAATGGACCGTAACTCACCAAACCGACCAGATAAGTGTTCATATTATCCGTGCTTATGATTTACCTGAAAAACACGCTGGTGTTGGATTAGCTCGAAAAATCGGAATGGATGAGGCAGTGCGTAGGTTTGAATCCATCGGGCAAAAAAATGGCATCATCGTCTGCTTTGACGCTGACTGTCTCTGCAGCCGCAATTACCTTCTGGAAGTTGAACGCTTTTATCGAGATAACAGTAGGGCTACTTGCGCTTTATTGGCTTTTGAACACAATTTATCTACCATTGAGGATGAGAGAAACAGGAATGCAATCGTAAATTATGAATTGCACCTTCGCTATTACGTGCAGGCATTAAAATACGCCCATTTTCCATATGCTTATCATACCATTGGTTCGTGCATTACCTTAAAATCAACCGTTTACCAGAAGCAGGGAGGCATGAACCTGCGCAAAGCCGGTGAAGATTTCTACTTTCTTCAGAAGCTCTTTCCATTAGGCGACATTCACAATCTTACTAATGCCACTGTTTATCCATCAGCCAGGCCATCGCATCGCGTACCTTTTGGAACCGGCAGGTCGATTCTCGAGTTAATGGAGACGAAGCAGGAAGAGCCCTATTCCACTTATCATCCTGATATTTTTGTGGAATTAAGACAATTCTGTGATGGTGTGCCCATGCTTTGGAACCGGAACTACACTTCATTTCTGGATTCGCAGAGTTTGGCTATGAAGGAATACCTCAGCACAATTTCATTTTTCGAAATAGCGCAAAAAATCCAGCACAATGCTACGACCGAAAAACAATTCATCCGTTCATTCTATGCCTGGTTCAATGGATTTTTGGTAATGAAATTCGTCCATTATGCCAGGGATCATCACTATGGTAATATGGAAATTATGGAAGCCTGCTCCTGGATTTTACGTAAAAAGGAGGATCATCCTATTCCTGATAAAAAGGAATCGATGCTGCATTTTATGCGGAATCTTGATCGTTTAGAATAAATTATGAAGATCCTTCACCCCTGGAGTAGTAGACGTGGTGAATCCCTCACCGTATTTGGCACCGATTCGGTGTCCCAACGCTTTGGCGCGCGCATGGATAAAATCCAAAAATTCAGGCGATGAAATTAAAGTACCCGGCTCTTCGCTTTCCGGATCATGGAATTGTGATTTGAAGGCCCTGATAGCGTCGAGTTTCTGTTGCCAGAATGTTGAAATATCCACAATAAAATCAGGCTCGATATAATCCGTCTGGATAAAATGATAAAGCTTTCTGGCGCGGTGGGGCAACTGAATCTCCCCATCATATACAGTTTCAATTTTCGTCAGACCTGATTTAAAAAACGCCTGCTGGACCAGTTCGGCTGCTTTTGGATGATCCGGATGCCGGTCTTTTTCTGCATTTGCAAGGATGATGGCCGGCTGGTATTTGCGGATTATTTTTATAATTTCTATTTGATGATCCCAATCATTTTGAAACTTGATATCAGCGAATCCCAGGTTTTCACGAGCCTTAATCCCGAGTATTTTTGCTGCTACATTAGCTTCCTTCATCCTCAATTCAGGATTTCCACGGGTACCCATTTCGCCCCTTGTGAGATCAACAATCCCGCATTTGTAACCCTGTGAAATATGCGATGCAATGGTTCCCGAGCAGGATAACTCCGCATCGTCGGGGTGGGCAGCGAATACAAGGATATCCAGTTTCATGGAATCTGGTGGATTTTAGGCACCTTCCTGTTCGGCAAGCCAGCGTTCTGCGTCAAGCGCCGCCATACAGCCGGTTCCGGCAGCAGTCACCGCCTGACGATAAACTTTATCCTGAGCGTCGCCACTGGCAAATACACCTGCAATATTGGTGCGGGTTGACCCTGGCTTAGTAATGATATATCCGGCATCATCCATATCCAGATAGCCCTTGAAAATTCCGGTGTTCGGCTCATGACCTATTGCCACAAAGAATCCCTTTACAGGAATTGTAGTTTTCTCGCCGGTTTCCACATGTTTAAGTCTTACAGCCTCTACTTCGTTTTCACCTATTATTTCATCAGTTATTGAATGCCAATGAATTTCAATGTTTGGCGTATTCATAACCCTGGCTGCCATGATTTTAGATGCTCTCAGGACATCCCTGCGCACGATCATGTGCACTTTTTTGCATAACTTTGCCAGGTAAGTGGCTTCTTCGCACGCCGTATCTCCACCGCCAACAATCGCGACTTCCTGGCCTTTAAAGAAAAATCCGTCACAGACCGCGCATGCAGATACTCCTTTACCATTCAACTTTTTTTCGGACGGGATACCGAGCCACCTAGCAGATGCGCCTGTGGCAATGATGATTGTATTGGCCGTAATCTTTGTTTCTTCATCGACAATTGCCTCAAAAGGATATTTCTTAAGATCGACGGATGTTATCATGCCATATCGAACATCGGTTTCAAACCGTTCGGCCTGAGCTTGCAGATCCATCATCATCTGGGGTCCATTGACACCATCGGGGTAGCCTGGGAAATTCTCAACGTCGTTGGTTATTGTGAGTTGTCCACCGGGTTGCATTCCCTGATACATTACTGGTTTTAGTCCGGCGCGTGCTGCATAAATAGCCGCAGTATATCCGGCGGGTCCAGATCCTATAATCAATACTTCAATGCTACTTTCCATCCGTTTTCATTTAAACTGTTAAATAAAAAAAGGTCTCCATGGAGACCTGTGCAATTAACAACTTCTCAGTTAACCGAGATAAGGTTTTAACGCTTTACTTCTTGAGGTATGTCTCAACCTTCTGATGGCTTTTTCCTTAATTTGCCGAACACGCTCCCTTGTCAGGTTAAATTTCTCACCAATTTCCTCAAGGGTCATGGAGTGCTCGCCATTTAGTCCAAAATAAAGGGTGATAACATCGGCTTCCCTTTGTGTAAGTGTGGACAGCGCCCGCTGGACTTCACGGCGGAGAGAATCGGTCATAAGTCCATTATCTGGTGTCTCTTCTGTATCATTTTCCAATACGTCGAGCAGGCTGTTTTCTTCTCCCTGCACAAATGGTGCGTCCATGGATACATGACGACCCGAAATCTTCATCGTGTCCACAATCTCCGATACGTTCACTTCGAGTACCTCGGCAAGTTCGTCGGGAGATGGCTCTCGCTCAAATTTCTGTTCGAGTTCGGAAAAGGTTTTAGAGATTTTGTTCAAAGAACCTACCCTGTTGAGGGGCAGCCTCACGATACGTGATTGTTCTGCCAATGCCTGAAGGATGGATTGTCTGATCCACCACACTGCATAGGATATAAATTTGAATCCGCGGGTTTCGTCGAATCGCTGCGCTGCTTTTATCAAGCCGAGGTTTCCTTCGTTTATCAGGTCGCCAAGCGACAGCCCCTGGTTTTGATATTGCTTTGCTACGGATACAACAAACCTTAAATTAGCTTTTGTCAGTTTCTCCAGGGCCATTTGATCCCCTTCCCGTATTCGCTTCGCTAACTCTACCTCCTCATCGGGGGTGAGCAAATCAACCTTCCCGATCTCCTGCAAATACTTGTCCAGGGATTGACTCTCCCTGTTTGTAATCTGCTTGCTAATTTTTAATTGTCTCATTGGCTACTTTATAATATAACTAAAATGAAAACATTTGTTCACTGAAATTAAGTTCCTTGCAATACACTAAAATGTGTTTGCCTATACCGCATCAGCGGCCAGGAAATACTACTCCTGATTTGCCATCTTGTCGGGTCTGGGGAGTAACACCTTCCGGGAAAGTCTGTATTTTCCAGTTTTCTTATCTGTTCCGATTAGCTTAATTTTTATTTCTTCTCCAGTTTCAAGAATTCCATCCATGCTCTCAAGTCTGTCCCACTTTATTTCTGAGATATGAAGCAGACCTTCTTTACCTGGCATAAACTCTACAAAAGCGCCAAAACTGGTGATCGATTTTACTTTTCCGTCATATACTTCACCTACTTCAGGGACAGCTACAATGAGCTTGATGCGCTTTTCTGCAGCTTTAACGGCTGACTCATCAGGGGCATAAATGCTAACGACACCCATATTGTCTTTCTCCTCGATAACAATCGTTGTCTTGGTCTCTTTCTGGATTTCCTGAATCACCTTTCCACCTGGGCCTATCACGGCGCCAATGAACTCCTTCTCTATCTTAAAGGAAATAATTCTTGGAGCATTTGGTTTCAGTGTATCGCGGGGTTCTGCAAGCGTCTTTTTAATTTCATTTAATATATGCAATCTGCCTTCCTTCGCCTGATGCAGCGCTTTAGCAAGAATTTCATAGGAAAGTCCATTAATTTTAATGTCCATCTGGCACGCGGTAATACCCTTGCTCGTTCCTGTCACTTTAAAATCCATATCGCCAAGGTGATCTTCATCGCCAAGGATATCCGATAAAATGGCATATTTTCCAGTCTCCGGATCGGAAATCATTCCCATGGCAATACCTGATACCGGTCCGCTAATCTTTACACCGGCATCCATTAATGCCAACGCTCCAGCACAAACGGTCGCCATGGACGATGAGCCATTTGACTCAAGAATATCTGAAACTACACGAATGGTATATGGATTTTGATCTTCTGGAGGAAGTACTTTTCGCAGCGCCCTCATAGCGAGATTGCCATGACCTACTTCACGTCGGCCGGTTCCGCGATTAATTTTAACCTCGCCGGTAGAGAATCCCGGGAAATTGTAGTGAAGAATGAATTTTTGCGAGCCGGAGACCATAGCGGCGTCAATCATTTGCTCATCGAGTTTAGTGCCGAGCGTCACTGTAGTAAGGGACTGCGTTTCGCCTCTGGTGAAAATCGCTGAACCATGGGCAGTAGGCAAATAGTTTACTTCACTCCAGATCGGACGGATTTGCGTAGGATTCCTCCCATCGAGTCGTCGCTGCTCATCAAGTACAAGATTTCTGGCTGCCTTCTTTTCGATGCCGTGGAAATAATTATTTATTAAGAACGGATCTTTTCCATGATCTTCGCCGAGGCTTTCAACATATTGCTTTTTAACATTACTAATAGTTTCAAGACGAAGATGCTTATTGGTTATTGCCTGTTTGGAAATTGCATACACCTGGTCATAGAGCTTTTCATTCATATCGGCTTTTAAGGCTTCATCGCTTGTTTCATGGCTGTAAACCCTTTTTTCGGTTTTACCAGCAGCCGCTGCGAGTTCAAGCTGGACTTTGCATTGATCCTTGATCGCCTCGTGAGCAGCCATGAGCGCATTAAGCATGTCTTCCTCCGAGACCTCATTAGACTCACCTTCTACCATAAGAATATTATCGTAGGATGCTGCAACGATCAGATCAAGGTCAGCCTTAGCGATATCTTCAGGAACTGGATTTATTTTAAATTCATTTCCAATCTTGACAACCCGAACCTCAGAAATGGGTCCATTGAATGGAATATCCGATACCGCCAGGGCTGCTGATGCGGCAAAGGCAGCAAGAGCATCGGGCTGGGCATTTGCATCAGCTGAAATAAGCATAATGCTTACTTGTGTTTCAGCGTGATAATCATCCGGAAATAGGGGGCGGATAGCGCGATCGACCAATCGGCTTATCAAAATCTCAAAGTCGCTGAGACGACCCTCACGTCTGAGAAATCCACCGGGGATACGGCCTGCGGCAGCAAATTTTTCCTGATAGTCAACAGAAAGCGGCAAAAAATCGACCCCTGCTTTTGCTTCCAAACTTGATACGACCGTAGCAAGAATCATAGTATCGCCCATGCGGACAACTACTGCTCCATCGGCCTGCTTAGCCAATTTTCCGGTTTCTAAAATGATTTCTCTGCCATCCCTGAGGGTGATGGTCTTAGTAATTACATTTAATGACATATAAAATTATTAGTAAGATGTAGTGTGTTGCTTGAGGAAAGGAAAGAAAGAGGGAATTCACAATCGAATTCCCTCATTTGTTATTTCCTAATATTCAATTCTTTGATGATCGCTCTGTACCTTTCTATGTCCAGTTGTGTCAAATAATCAAGAATTCTTCTTCTTTTACCAACCAGCCTTAGCAAACCAAGCCTGGTGGAGTGATCGTGTTTGTTTGATTTGAGATGATCGGTCAGATGATTAATCCGAAAAGTGAAGAGTGCAATCTGCGCCTCCGGCGAACCCGTGTCACTTTTAGATTTTAACCGACCATGCTTTTCAAAAAGATCTTCTTTAACTTCTTTCGTCAAATACATGTTAGCTATTTATGTTTTAAATTTTAAAATTCCGCAAAGATAAACCCATTAAACTTCAATTCAAACATATAGTTTGCTCAATTCAGATTCTTTTTGAATAGCCTCGATTTTAGTTGCATTAAAGCCACACTATAAAAATCAAAGTCAAACAAACGGGCATCATTTCGGGCTTGACGCATGAAAAATAATCCGATCGGCATTAGAATAAGGTTAGCCATCCAGGCAGCAAGCATTGGATCCATCCTGTCAGTTCGTGTATATTTCTCGCTAATCATGGAGACTACATAGAAAAGGATGTAGAAGGAGATCGATATCAGGACCGGCAGTCCAAGTCCACCGCGCTTAATGATTGAGCCTAATGGTGCCCCGATTAAAAACATAATCAGAATAGTACAGGCATATGACAATTTTTTGTATTGCTCCAGAGCGAACTTATTGATTTCGCCCTTAAGAGTAATAAGCTGACTGTTGCGCATTTCCATATTGTTTTTGACGTAACGCACATGGGTAAGGCACTTACTTATTGCCAGTTTGTTCATTTCAGGGGTATTCATGGCGCTATCCAGCATGGCGTAGGTCTCTTCTGCAGTTCGTTGCCTGATGGTAGTATCTTTAACTACTTCTACTGAGTCATATGCCAGAGCTATTTTTGCTTTCGAACGGATGGTATCATTTTGCTGAATTTTAGGAAAATCACCCCTTTTGCGTAGCAGCCTGCTTCGAACCGATGTATCCATCCTTATTTCTGGTATAGCCACGGAAGTAGTATTTGCTAATGGCGGCGGATTGCTTTCCAATGTGTCGGTCGATTCAGTAATTCTTGCCAAAGCCGCTGTATCGCCCTTCTCAATCGCTTCTTCTAATCTCAGTTTTTCTTCCTTGGCTAGCTCCTCAAGACGTTTTTTTTCCTGCCTTTCCAAAGCATGCTGCTTATAGACGCTCAGTAAGTCATGCAAATGATAGTCAAAAAACTGAAAACTCTGTTCCTTGACCTCTTCCCGCTTGTCAACATACTCAATGCTCATCGAATCAACATCAGATTTCAATTGTTGTTCATTTTTCATCAACCTGTTCCCCGCAAATAGTTCCTTTCTGGTTTCCTTAAGGTCGAATGATGCCAGACTAAAAACTACTTTTTGAGATTTGAATTCATTTCTCAGCAAAGGGTCTGGATATTTGGTGGTTATGCCGGCAGCGTTATTGCTTTTATCTTCACGATACGTCTTGCCGTTGAACAGCTCCAGTACCAGATATCGGTCATTGAGAATATTGTACATCATTCCCGAATCAGCCATTGTGATTTGCTTGTTTCCCAAACCTAAAGAATGATCATAAATAATAAGGTCTTTCAGTGTTTTACCGTCTGGTAATTTCTCGCCGACTTTTATGCTGTAGTTCTCAATGCCATTATAAAATGCGCCTTCTTTCAATTCCATGGAAGGCTTTTTCTGTTTCACATCATACAGTAGGCTAAATGCCTCCAAGTTGGCCTTGGGTACGATATTATTATTGGAATAATAAGCGACAGCAGTGAGGATGAGAGCGAATGCGAATATTGGCATAAGAACACGGATTAGGGAGATGCCCGCACTCTTCATAGCTGTCAGCTCAAAGTGCTGACCAAGGTTGCCGAAGGTCATTAAGGAGGACAATAGTACTGCCAACGGAAAGGCATTGGGCGTCATGAACAGGCTGAAATAAAATATCAGGCGCATGATTACCGTAGAATCCAAATCCTTACCGACAATTTCATCGATGTACCTCAGCATAAACTGGGATAACAGGATGAAAATGACAACCAGAAAGGTGAGAATAAATGGACCCAAAAAGTTCCCTAATACCAGTTTATCAATTCTTTTCATGAAGTTACGTGGAACTCTTAGAGTATTGAATAACGAGTTGCTTGATTAATGGCAGACAGTTCAGAAACTCATCCTCCAACAAGTTCCTTAAGGGTTTGTAGTAACCCTTCCCAAAGCATGGTTTGTTCATCTTTGTCTTCAAAATCCGCGTATTCGGTCACCTTGACGAAGGTGGTTTCAGTCATTTCATTCAGTTCGATTTTGAATTCAACCCAGTCAGAATCTGGGCCTTCTTCATTATCCTCCAGAAAAACGAATTTGGCGTATGAATTAGTGCGATGACTTACCAGTTTTGCCTTATGGTCTATGCCTTCCCAAATAAAATTAAGGTTGCCATCTTCATCCACATTTACATCTTCTGCAAACCACTGTGCGAGGCCGCTTGCTGATGCAAAATAAGGATAGAGCATTTTTTTTGAGGCATTAAACTCATATTCAAATGTAAATCGCGTCTTCCCCATGCATGTCTCGTTTATGGTTTTCAATATAGAATAATTATGTATACTTACAAAATACTTTTTCGGGTCGGGATTTGGGAATAAGGATGATATTTGTATGTTTGCACTCCCAAAAAATGGCGAGGTAGCTCAGTCGGTTAGAGCGCAGGATTCATAACCCTGAGGTCACGGGTTCAACTCCCGTCCTCGCTACTTTTTTCCTCATTTCAAAATGGCCTTTTCATTGGTTCCATGCAGACAATAAACCCAAACAGGGCTTGATATAAAAATAAAAGCAGGGCCACAAAGTCCTGCTTTTTATTTCTGACATGTCTTAATCTATTTCGCGTAGGATACTGATCGCATCTCCCGGATGACGGTAATCTTTATTTGCCCAGGATACTGCATTTCCTTTTCTATTTTTTGTGAAATGTCAAAAGAAAGTTGAGCCGCCGCAGCATCTGTTACAACATCAGAATCGACCATAACCCGAAGTTCCCTGCCTGCCTGGATGGCGAAGCATTTGTTTACGCCTTCAAAACCCAGCGCGAGTTCTTCAAGTTCCTTGAGACGCTTCATGTAACTCTCCATGATTTCGCGGCGCGCTCCCGGTCTGGAGCCGGAAATCGCATCGCACGCCTGAACAATCGGTGAAATCAACGTCGTCATTTCGATTTCATCGTGGTGGGCACCGATGGCATTACAAACTTCCTTGCTCTCATTGTATTTTTTTGCCAACTCCATGCCAAGAAGAGCATGCGGCATTTCTGGCTCTTCATTCCAAACCTTACCGATGTCATGGAGTAAGCCAGCTCGCTTTGCTATTTTGGCATTTAACCCTAATTCTGCAGCCATGGTTGCACAAAGCTTAGCAACTTCACGTGAGTGGTGTAGGAGATTCTGTCCGTATGAAGACCTGAACCGCATCCGTCCAACAAGTTTTATAAGCTCTGGGTGAAGGCCGTGAATTCCCAGTTCGATGCTGGTTTTTTCGCCTATTTCCACAATTTCTTCCTCGATATTTTTTTGGGTTTTAGCCACAATTTCCTCGATCCGCGCCGGGTGAATCCTGCCATCGGTTACGAGTCGGTGCAACGATAATCGGGCAATCTCCCTTCTTACCGGGTCGAATCCCGAAATAATAATAGCCTCCGGAGTATCATCCACAATGATCTCTACACCGGTTGCAGCTTCGAGCGCCCGGATATTTCTACCTTCACGTCCTATGATTTTTCCCTTGATGTCATCGCTTTCAATGTTGAAAACGGAGACGCAGTTTTCTATGGCGCTTTCCGTGGCTGTGCGCTGAATGGTTTCAATAACCACCTTCTTCGCTTGCTTTGTCGCAGTCATCTTTGCCTCCTCGAGGATATCCTTTATGTAGATAGAGGCTTTGGTTTGTGCTTCATCCTTCAGGGTTTCCACAAGTTGATTGCGTGCATCGTCAGCGGATAAATTGGCGACCTTCTCCAGCAAAATCACCTGATCCTGTTTAATTCTCTCCAACTCTGACTTTCGCTTATTTACAATTTCAACCTGAGCGGTCAGGTTTTCTTTCAAACTATCCAGTTCGTCTTCTTTTCGCTTAGTCTGTTCAAATTGCTTCGAAAGACTTTGTTCTCGTTGTCGCAGCCTGTTCTCATTGGCGATCATCTGGTTTTTCTTGCGATTGGCCTCTTCGTCATATTCTGTTTTCAGTTTCAGAAATTGCTCTTTAGCCTCAATTATCTTATCCTTTTTAATGGATTCAGCTTGTAATTCAGCTTCCTTCAGGATGATAGCGGCTTGTTCGCGGGCTTTTTCTTCCTCAGATGAATAGACTTTTTTCAGCAAAATCCGGCCAATTAATAAACCGGCACCGAGCCCCCCAAGGGCAATAAATAGCGAGGTTATGGTAAACATAAGTCAATTGATTAAATGGTTAAAAATAGGGGTGCTGGGCAAAAAGTAGAATTGGAGCGGTGTTCAGGCTACTCCTTGTCGGTGACATCAGATATCAACCTGCTCAGGTAAATAACCTTGTCTATCGCGGACTCGCCCATGCTGACCGAACTGGCCTCGGACTGGATTTTTTCGTAAAGACTATCAAAAGCAACCATAGCTAACAGATCTTGTTTGTCGTCTATTCCAAACTGATCCCGGTAAAGTTTAATTTTTTCGTTGATTTTTTTTCCTGCCAACCGTATTGTTTCTTCATCATCAGCATCAACTTTCATAGGGTATTCCCTATCGGCTATTTTTATTCTGATTGATAGTTCTTCCATTCGCGATAAGACATATCTTTTACTTATTCAATTGACTGATGCACTTATCAATTTCTTTGATGTAGTCGTCGATCTTATTTCTTACTTCTGCTGCCTCAGTTTCACCCACGGCAATACTATCTACAATAGTACTAATTTTAATTCGATTTTGAAAATCCAGAATTTGCTGTTCTTTCAGTGCGAGAAGGCTTTTTAATTCGAGGAACTTGCTTTCCAGATCATCATTTTTCTTTCCTGGGAGTATTGCGCCATTAGCAACCTGATCTTGCGCTCGAGTACCTGAAGTTCACTATTTAACCTGTCTCTTTTCATATATTATTGTCTGATCACCGCGCCAAGCTTCGACTCGAATTTTTCCATCATCCGCTGCATTATTTTATCGATGATATTATCGGTCAGAGTTTTGGTTTTGTCTTGCAATATAAAACTTAATGCATAAGCTTTTTTGTCTTTTTCTATCTTTTCTCCTACATAGTAATCAAAGACATTGATGTCTACAAGGAGACTCGAAAATTCCCCATCTTCTGCTACCTCTCTAACCTGTTCAAACGACACCTTCTTATCCAAAACCAACGACAAATCGCGCCGAACCTCTGGGAATTTTGATATTTCTTCCACATTTAATCTGTCTTTGGTATGCAGAAGTAACCCATTAAAGTCTATCTCTGCATAAAACACAAAAGCGTCTATATCGACAGCAGAACAGATTTTTTTTTGCAAAAGTCCGGCTTTTGCTACTTCATGCCCTTCGATGCTAAATCCTAGTCCATAAGTGAATGCCGGATCAGAAATAGCGCTTGTTTTAATTTTTCCCCTGGTAAATTTTGAAATCAACTTCAGAACTATTGTCGAAAGGTCATGAAATTCCAGCGGCCGGCTCTTTGCCATCCAGCTTTCACGGTGGTCTTCACCTGCCATCCAAAGGGCTAAAACATCCTTTTCCGTGTATTTTCCGCTGCTTTTTTTGTATTCCTTTCCGAATTCAAAAAGGCGAAGGTTCAATTGCTTACGGTTCAGATTGTGGGCCACCACTTCAAGGCCGGTAAAGAGCAAGGTCTGGCGCAGAACGCCAAGATCTTCACTGAGTTTATTAAGGATTTCTACGTTTTCTGCCGCATTAAAACCAGTTGTATTTAAAGTATAAGCGGCCTGACTTAACGAATTCGTAGAAATCTCAAAAAAACCATTATCAACCAAAAGTCCTGATGCCTTTAATTGATTATTCTCAATAGTAACTTCGGGGAAGTCGGCCATAAAATCACTCCCGATGTGATTCTTCAATTCCACATTCTCATAACCATAAATCCTGAGGATTTCTTCAACCACATCGGCCGGGCGCGTAACGTCATAGCGGTATGGCGGAACGACTGCCAAAAAGCCTGAATCATCCCGATCAACGCATTCAATATCGAGTCGACCCAAAATGTCATAAATCTCAGTGTCGCTGAGTTTTTTGCCAATTAGCCTATGGATATTCTGGAATTTCATTGGAATACGAACCGGCATGATCTCGTGCGGATAGATATCAATGATATCAGATGAAATTTCTCCTCCGGCAACTTCCCTGATGAGCAGTGCGGCTCTTTTCAGCGCGTAAACTGTTTTCCACGGATCGGTGCCCCGCTCGAATCGGAAGGCTGAATCTGTCTTCAGTGCGTGAGTCTGACTGGTCTTCCTCACATAATCGGGAGAAAAGTAAGCGCTTTCCAGGAATATGTTTTTTGTCTTATCAGATATCCCGCTATCGATCCCACCAAATACTCCGGCAATACACATACCCCCACTTACGTCGCAAATCATCAGGTCGCTACTGTTCAGCTTACGTTCTTTTCCGTCAAGGGTCACAAAAGGAGTTCCTTGGGAGAGTGTTTTGACAATCACATGGTCGCCATGGATTTTGTCTGCATCAAAGCTATGCAATGGCTGACCAAGCTCGTGAAGGATGAAGTTGGTGACATCAACGACATTATTTATCGGTGTCTGACCTATGGATAAAAGCCGGTTTTTCAACCATTCAGGTGATTCGCTAATCGTGACATTTGAAATTGAAAGTCCTGAATAGCGTGGACAACCTGCCGCTTCCTCCACAGTCACCATCGTTTTGGAGGACTGGTTATCTGCTTTAAAGCCGCTGATATCCGGCCAGGAAATGTCGCGATTTAAAACTGCTCTTAGATCCCGCGCTATGCCAATATGTGATGCAGCGTCACCCCTGTTGGGCGTGAGGCCGATTTCAAAAACCACATCATTTTCAATGTGGAAATGCTCGTTGGCAGGTGTTCCGTTGGGCAGATTTGTATCCAAAATCATTATACCATCATGGCTGGTGCCGATACCGATTTCGTCCTCGGCACAGATCATTCCTTCAGAAACTTCGCCGCGAATTTTTGCCTGCTTTATGGTAAAGCCTTCATTGCTTCCGCTGGGATATAATGTAGTCCCAACTGTAGCTACTACCACTTTCTGGCCAACAGCCACATTTGGTGCACCACAGACAATCGGAAGGACATTGCCAGCACCGACATCTACTTTAGTGACGCTGAGTTTATCAGCATTTGGATGTTTTGCACATTCAAGCACTTCACCAATTACCAGGCCCTTTAATCCGCCTTTTATGGTTTCCAATACTTCAAATCCTTCCACTTCCAGGCCGGTCATGGTGAGTAGATGAGCCAGTTGATCGGGTGTCTCGGTGATATCGATATATTGCTTTAACCAGTTGAGTGAAATTTTCATTAGACTTTATTCGGACGATAAATAATATTATTTAGCCCTTGTCATGACAAAAAATCAATTGTTCCTATCATAAATAGGCGAAAGGCTGGCGCAAAAATAGATGTTTTAGGGGTATAATTCAGGGAATCATTTTACAAATCCGGGAATTTTTTCGCCGGCGGTTATAGCTACATCAAGGCTGTTTTCTGCCGGCGGAATGGGACATCTGTATGTATGATTGTAAGCGCAATACGGGTTATAAGCAAGATTAAAATCGATTTCCATTCTGCCAGAATTCAATAATTCCGGCTCCACATACCTCCCTCCTCCATAGGATGTATCACCGCTTGTTTTATCGTAAAACGGTATAAAAAAGTACTTCTTATTCAAATCGACCGGCTTATAAACCGTCAGCTTCAACTCCATATTGTCCAGTTTAAAACGAGCCGTTCCGTAAATGTAGTACTCGCGCTGACTGCCATCAGTAATGGCCATTTTAATGATTTGCTGGGTGTCGTTAATCGCGAAATCGGCGATCACCTTGTATTTTTCTGAGATGTCGTAATAACTCAATGCTGTAAAAACCTTCTTTTGCTCATCAGTCAATGGCGAATCTTTATCATTCTTAAATGAGGTGTCGGTTTCTTGTCGCTTTTTCAGAATTGACTCGGCATATCCTTCCAACGCAGGCCTGTTATTCGTAAATGTATAAATCACCGACAGTGCCAAGCCGACCAACACGATCACTGTTATAATTCGTTTACTCATAGCTCTGGATTTTTTTCATAGTTTCCATTGAATATAAATCATACTACAACAATCCTTCATCAGCGTAACTCAAATAACCCTGATCGCCGAATATCAGGTGATCGAGTACCGGGATTTCCAGGAATTTCCCCGCGGATTTCAATTTGGCGGTCAGATCATTATCGGCCTGACTTAGGCTTCAGGTTGCCCGATGGATGGTTGTGAACAAGAATAATGGAGGATGCGCTTTCTTCCAGTGCAAACTTAAAAATCAGCTTAGGATCGGCTACTGTGCCGGAAATACCGCCTGAACTTATTGGCAATTTCCTCAGTACTTTGTTGGCGCGGTTTAATAATACGATCCAGAATTCCTCATGTTGCTTGTCGAGCAGGTCGGCTTTCATCAGTTCATAAATACCCTTTGAGCTGGTGATTTGGCGCTTTTCAGTAAATTCCGCCTCTTTCCGCCTTCGGCCAAGTTCAAGTGCGCTTACGATGGTAATGGCCTTGGCTTCCCCGATTCCCTTCTCTTTTTTCAAATCATTGACGCTCAGTCTGGCCAGTTCATTCAGGTTGTTGCTGACTTTGGAGAGAATGATTTTGGCCAGATCCACAGCACTCAGCGATTTTGTGCCGCTGCCGATAAGGATGGCAATCAACTCCGCATCCGATAGGGCAGCCTTCCCTTTGAGCATGAGTTTTTCTCGAGGACGGTCTTCTTCGGCCCAGCTAAGGATTTTCAAGTTAGGGGGGTAGTCTGGCATATTGGTTTGTTTTTTACTAAAAATCCAGAATATTCTCAGAAATCCCAAACTCTTAAAAACAAAAAAGCCCCATCGGTTCGCGATGAGGCTGTGTAATCGTTTTTTAAATTTCTATTGTATGGCAGACACCAATTTCGAAAGTTTCGATTTCTTGTTGGCTGCATTGTTTCTATGAATGATATTCTTCTTTGCCAGTTTGTCCAGCAGGCTGCAAACTTTTTTATAAAGTTCCTGAGCATCCTCCTTCACGGTAGTCTGTTTCAGTTTTTTGATGAAGGTTCTTGTGGTCTTCAGGTAGTACCTGTTTCTAAGCCTTTTCGTCTCGTTTGCCCGTATCCTCTTTAATGCTGACTGATGATGTGCCATTGTATTTTTTACTATCTAAATTTTCAGGTTGCAAATGTAGAAGTATAATCCGAACTGACCAAATTGGATGCAGATATTTTTTTGTGTTTTGACGGTTCTGTTATGGATTTTATATGCTTTTGAATAGTCCCTGACTGTGATCGGCCAGGCCGGTGATATCCTAATTCTGCTTTAATTCCAATAGATACTCTCTGAACTTTTTGCTGTTGTATTTGGCCATTCCAGACTTTTTTACCACTATTTTTCCTTCAGGAGAAATGACAAAAGTCGTTGGTATGGCGCTGCTTTCAAATGCCATCGGCATAGGTCCGGCCAACTGGTACACTGGAAATTCGAACCCTTTTTTATCGACAAAGCGAATGGCTTTCTGCAGATCATCATCGACGGAAAGCATTACAAAAACAATATCCTCATTTTTCATTTCCTGGTATAAATCATGGATGTCCGGCATTTCGGCAATACAGGGAGGGCACCATGTCGCCCAGATATTCATAAAAATGACCTTGCCCTGAAAATCCTTCAGGTCATAGTGCTAGATTTCCCTGCCGGTCGGTCAGGATCGAGGTCGGAATTCCGCATTCGCCGGATTCTCCGCTTCAAATTTTTGGCTGTACAATTCCGGTTTTTCAAAACCAATCCTTCTCCGATAAACCCGATCACCGCGTGTATGCAAGCCTGTAGCCCACAATATCGCGATCACCCCGAGAAAAACCACCCACTCGATGATCTCGCGCTTTGCAGATTTTTTCCTTTTCATTTCTCCTTCACTCATAATCTTGTTGCTATTTTTGCCCGATTTTAAAAAACAGGGTGTGACATTTCACACATTTGCAATATCAATAAAAATCCATGACAAAAAACTATACAGCCTTTGTTGCTACCGAACTAGGCATCAGGAATAACCAGGTACAGGCCGTTATTGACCTTATAGAACAGGGCGGCACGGTGCCGTTCATCGCAAGATACCGCAAAGAGGCTACCGGCAGCCTCGACGAAGTCGTAATTGCTACCATCCGTGACCGTGTGGCGCAACTTCAGGAACTCGATAAGCGCCGGGAAGCTATACTGAAATCGATTGAGGAGCAGGGAAAACTCACACCGGAACTGGCCAAAAAGATCAATGATGCTGAAACCATGGCAGTACTTGAGGATATCTATTTGCCCTATAAACCCAAGCGAAAAACCCGGGCCTCCGTTGCGCGTGAAAAAGGCCTTGAGCCACTTGCTGTGTTTGCTGCAGCATCCGGGGGATATATACAAAGAAGCCAAAAAATATATTGATTCTGAAAAAGGGGTGGCCAATGAAGAGGAGGCTCTACAGGGTGCCCGCGATATCATCGCTGAAATGATCAATGAGGATGCCGATATCCGCGCCAGAATCAGAAAGCTTTTCATGACGACCGGCGTCATTACTTCCAAAGTGATAAAAGGAAAAGAAACCGAGGCCTCCAAATTCAAGGATTACTTCGATTGGCAGGAGCCTGTGGCGAAGGTGGCATCGCACAGGTTGCTGGCCATGCGCCGTGGCGAAAAGGAGATGATACTCAGCATGGACATTAGTCCGAATGAAGAGGACGCGCTACGCATCATCGAAAAACATTATCTAAAAGGCCCCAATTCCGCATCGGAACAGGTAGAAACAGCCATCAAAGATTCCTACAAGCGACTTTTAAAACCATCCATAGAAACTGAAGCCCGGTTGGAAACGAAGAAGAAAGCTGACATTGAAGCTATTACCGTTTTCAAGGACAACCTGAAACAATTACTTCTTTCTGCGCCACTTGGATCTAAAAATGTCCTTTGGTAAGATCCGGGGTTCCGCACAGGATGCAAGGTGGTATGCCTCGATCGCCAGGGCAATTTGCTTCATTATACAGCTATTTTCCCGAATGAACCTCAGAAAGACACCAGCCGTTCGGCTACGGTGATTCATGAGTTATGCTCAAAATTCCAGATTGAAGCCATCGCCATTGGCAATGGTACCGCGGCAAGGGAGACAGAAAGCTTCATAAAATCCATAGGCTTGCCAAAAGAAATCATGGTAGTGATGGTCAATGAAAGCGGCGCATCCATCTATTCGGCGTCTGAAACTGCCCGTGAAGAATTTCCTGATAAGGACGTAACTGTTCGTGGATCGGTTCCATCGGGCGACGACTCATGGATCCGCTGGCGGAATTAGTGAAAATCGATCCAAAATCCATCGGTGTGGGACAATACCAGCACGACGTAGATCAGCACGCACTGAAGCAGGGATCTGGATGATGTGGTAATAAGTTGTGTGAACGCGGTTGGTGTGGAAGTAAATACCGCAAGCAAAGAACTGCTGAGTTACGTTTCCGGTCTTGGCCCCTCACTGGCAAAAAACATCGTGGATTCATGAATCAAAACGGGCCATTTTCGAGCCGCGAAGTCATTGAAAAGGTTCCAAGCGCTTGGCGATATAAGCAGTACGAACAGGCGGCTGGGTTTTTAAGAATAAAAAATGCTAAAAATCCATTGGACAACAGCGCCGTGCATCCTGAAAGTTACGGTATTGTGAAAGCCTATGGCGTCTGTACATCAGCAGAAGCATAAAGATCTCGACAGCGGAAAAGGGCCTTGCGGAAATCCATTAAGATAGAAAAATACATCAGTGCCACCATCGGTCTACCGTACGTCTGCAAAGACATTTTGGAAGAACTGGAGAAGCCGGGTCGCGACCCTCGTGATTCATTCGGAAATCACGGAATTGACGTATACGGTTCATTCGATGGATGACACTGAAAGTAGGTATGGCACTGAATGGTGTGGTGACGAACGTGACCAATTTTGGCGCATTTGTAGACATAGGAGTTCATCAGGATGGACTGGTGCATAAAAGCCATCTGGCTGACCATGTTCGTTCAAAATCCAGGCGGACTCTGTAAAAGTTCAGCAAAAGGTAAAAGTGACGGTGACCGGAGTCAGATATCGAACGAAGAGAGATAGCACTTTCCATGAAAAGTGATCCGTTTAGCGAAAAACCCAATACAGAAAAGCCCAAGAAGAAGCCAGAAACGAAGGATAACGCACAAAGCCGGCCAGGGAGGAATCAGTTGGAAGATAAGCTCAATGCGTTGAAGAACAGGTTCAAGATGATCGTTGACATTTTATCTATTCAAAAATCCAGCAAAAGCCCCAAATGATCACTCCCGATTGATTAAAATAAAAGAGCTGTCAAAATTACCATTTCAACAGCTCCTATAAACCCCAATAAATTAAATCCGTAATCACATAAGGTGGGAAGGGAAATCGTCTTCAAACTCTTTGAGCGGCCTGGTTGAATTGTGTTCTTCGCCTGCTGCAAGTGCAGCACAATTGCCGTAAGGCTTTAACTTTAGTCTATATATCGCCTTAGTAGACAACTTTTCAAAGCATTGCAATTGGCTACGCTTTGATCCGAGATGTAATTGGTCATCGCAGTATTAATCGCATTTAATTCTGGCTGCAGGTCAGAAGCCCAGGTAGCTCCACAGGTGATAGGGTCATCCTTTCCCCCACAGGCAGTAAAACTGGTAACGAAAATTACGGCAACAACTGAATATTTTTGCGATATGTCGATAATTGTTCTCATGTGTGATTTGATTAGAGTTAATTGTTCTTCGTAATGGCAAAAATTAAAATATTAATATTTTAAAGATGCAAATAGTTTTTTTCAAAAGTAATTTTTTAACCCCTTGAACTATATCTCAACTGATTTCGAAAAACGAGGAAATGAAAAGTGATCCGTTTGGCGAAAGACCCAGTACAGAAAAGCCGAAGAAACCGAGAAACCGAAGGCAATACGCACAAGCCGGCAAAGGGAGGAATCGATGGAAGATAAAGCTTAATGCGTTGAAGAGCAATAACGTCAGATAAACCATCAACTCCAATTCATTGCCATATGGGTCTGTTTGTAATTTGTGGCTTTGCCCGTAACTTGTCACCATTTAGCACCATTTCAATGAAAAGCATCATCCGGTTCGTCCATGGTTTTTTTGCCCTTTTTCTGCGCAACGGGTTTATTTACCCTCATGATGCAATGATCGCTGCATTTATCATTCAAAATCGAGCACACAGCCCAAGGCCACTTTTACTTGAAAGTGTGGAGTCAATCTTTTAGATGATACAAAGGTATAACCTTACGAAGCACAAACGACGACTTACGCTATCCTTATGACCAATAAAGGAAGGTTGATCAACAAAGTCACCACAGGGCGCTGTAGCTGTGCAGCGATTGCAATAATTATAATCAGTCCCAACTTGGCAGTATTACGGAAAACTGGAGTTTCAATGAATCCGGGCTGGAAGTTGATTATTTCGGATGTGACTGAACTAGTGGCTGAAAATTGAACCGCAGAATCCATGGAAACTCCAGAGCAACGCGCATCTGCCAAACAAAGAAAAACACTTTATACAGAAGACTCATTAGTCATTGACAGAG
Organism: Cyclobacteriaceae bacterium; assembly: GCA_034523095.1. Taxonomy (GTDB): domain Bacteria; phylum Bacteroidota; class Bacteroidia; order Cytophagales; family Cyclobacteriaceae; genus JAAUQL01. The sequence continues at coordinate 36,339 of JAXHKU010000039.1, forward strand.
TGATTACTAATGAGTACCCTGATGGGGATTGGCAATCCTTTAGTCTGTATACTACAACGGAGCACAATGAATACAATGCGCAGCATAAGCCTGTACTTCAAACGTTACACGACCAGACAAAAGCCCGGAATTATGAATCAGGCACCCTGCAGAAAAAATATTATACGTATATAGGCGAATCTGCTAACAAAGACACTCGATGCCCGGCGAGCGTATTCGGGCAGCGACACCACCAGTTTTTACAATACATCAGTATCTTACGACAGTATGCCGGTTCAGATAAACCGGCCGTCATCACAACGGGATTAACATATAATCAACACTTCCCCAAACAGGAGCCGGCAGGTTTTCGCCTGACAATCCGAAGGACCAGGCATTGCGGAAGGATGATTATTACTGGAATTTTAATAATAATGAATGGGTAATATTGATAGTAGGCAGCGTACAACTATAATGCTGACGGGGTAAATTGCAACGAACTCGTCACGACGACACCTCAGAGTGGAAATTTTCGGGTTGTCACGGTCGATTACAATGAGTACGGAAAGCAAACCATGGAACTCCAGGAACTCTACCGATACGCAAGATGAATCTTATAGAAGGTGGAATCGAAAAAACACTCACGGAGCTGGTACAACAACGAAAAGCTTTGAATCAACAGTAATCAGGGCGGAAGGAGTTTATGTGTATGCCAATATTTTCAGAAACTACCACTGACGGCCAACCCCTTACTTACCGAATCGAAAACCATTACTTCAGTCCCGATTCTTCAAGCAGCGAAAGTTCACTTTTCAGGACCCTCTATGAATATGACAACAGTGGTGCGCTGATACGAATCAGGGAAACCAGGGTAGCCTACAATCAGGACTCGATCATAATACCAGGTTGCTGCGGAAAGCAGTTTAAAGCAAGAGTCCGTTTTTACAAACCCGTGTGATGCCGCAGCACTTTCTGAAAACCAGGCGACAGATCAACTATATTACAGATACGCCCGGCGATATAGAAGGCCTATCCCGGAGCCAACAAGGGAACTGTACCTGTACACAGAGTCTTTATTTGCTGAGCCTGGGGGCGAAAGGACCCATGAGCCTGCTTCTGGTCTTTCCAGATCGAAGTTCCCGGTGCTGTTACTATTTCTTCTGAATTATTGTCGCAGTCAGGAACCCGTCTTACCATTCTGAACGACCGACGGCAAACTGATCAGACAGATGCAGAGCCCCGATTAGGCACCAGTTTGGCCCTTGATTTTAGCGCCCTGATGGGTGGTTTTGTATATCATCGAGGCTAGAAAACGGCAACAAGCACGCTGAAGAAAGTAGTGGTAGTAACACCGTAACACGCGATATTAAAGGGATGTTACCGACTCCATTTTCATCCACTTTCTTTCATCCCAGTTCGATACCAAAACCTGGCTCGATCCGGCTATGCGATGGTTCCATTGACAGGAACGAGAAGGGTATTTTTCAAAGTGCGTTTTCGATGGCATCCAGTTCAGGAGAAATTCTCCGAGCGGGCAGGTAGCGCGCCACTCACTGGAAACCACGTGGAGCGCCGCGTGGATATTGTGCCCGCTGAGGGACAGACGCGCACATCGAACACGCTGGCCAACTGACATATTTTTATCAAGAAGTTCACTCACACGCACCGCACCATTCAGGATCGGCCTGGACATAATCCACCGGCGCCACGCTTCGAAAATTCAGCTACTTCCCAGCGGCCATAAAAATGCTCGCTGGTGGCCGACGGGAATCGACGTGCTGCGCCCGCAATTCAGCCAAACTGTTGGGCTTTGTCAGAAATGAATGCTTCCTCGATCCGATCCCGGCCGATATTGTTCTGCGGGGAGTTTTTGCCCATTCCAGCGCGTAGTCGAGGTCCCAGGCATTGAAGGCTGTCGAAAACATTATGCCGGTACTCTTCGCCTGTTGTTTCCCTCAGGCACTTTCAGCAAGCTCCACATTTTTCAGCAAAGCCCTTATTACCATCGGCAAGACCATTTGGCAAAGAACCACTTCTGGTATTCGGTAACCTTCATTCTTTAATGCCATCGACTTGGCGGCCACATCTTCAGGAAGCACCCAAAATCCAAGGCAGCTGGCATAAAATTCGATCTGTACTTTCTTGTCGGGGCCGCCGAGGAGACTGTACACTCGCGCATTGAACTATTTTCCTTTCAAAGTCCACAGCTGCATTATCCACAGCGCTGATCGCCATCATATAATGTCCGGCTCGTGAATGCCTGTTTAGCCGGTACATCTGATCCCAGCAGCGCTTTTCGGTGGCAAAGTCGATTTTTGCCGATAAGAACCGACCGCAACTGGCTTAAAACCACATGCGCCGCTTCCGGGATCGAGCCAGACCGTTAAATCCTTCCGGCCCGGTATCCAGGTGGTGATTTTCAGGTACAGATATCGGTATATCCTGCTTTTTCAGGGCTTTATTTTTCTGTTTCGGATACGGCGGATGCACGTTTTCCGGGATATGTCGCTGAGGGGATTCTGCCTGGTTTTGGTAAAGGAAAATCAAAGGCATAAACTTGGTGCCATAACAGCAACGAATCATTTGCACATCGCTGACTCAAGATTGGCGGAACTCTGCGGTGTCCTGCAATTTTTGTAATGAAGAAAGGGGAGCGCACCGGCCAACCCCGAGTTCCCGCTAAAAATTTCGTCGATCCATTGTCAATGAAAGGTTAGTCTTGTTCAATGAAATTTACTGATTGATTATGGTAGTACAAAAACAACAGTCAATGAAAATTATAGTCACTGGTCGTTCATTAGGTAAAAAGGCCGGTTCTGCATCGAAATCTATCACAGAATACGCTGAATTTCAGTATGCACTCCCTGGAGTTTTGGCGATAATTCAATGACCACTAAAACATAAGACAATGTCTAACCGACGACAATTCCTCAAAAAATCCGCTTCCATAACTGCCCTCCTCTATATTTTTCGGGCTGGGCAGGTGCAAATGTTACGGACAGATAAACTTGGCCATTCACTACCACTGCGCCAGATCATCCGCACTGGGTGAAAAAACCACCGCTTTTTGTCTTGGTGGTTACCACGCAGAATATTCCGGAAAATCCGAATGATGCGGAAAAAATCATAGAAAAAGCCATTGAGCTCGGCGTGCGGTTTTTTGACAATGCACGGGGATATCATAAGGGCCGCTCAGAGGAATACTATGGAAACACTTGACGCCTAAGGTGCAGGGACAATATTTTTCTATGACAAAAAAGCGCTTCCAAAATGCGGTGGATGATGTAAAGACTCTTGACCTTTCGCTGAAAGCAGCTCAACACAGATCGCCTGGACCTTTGGCAAATTCACACAGTTACCAACAAGGAAGACGTTGACAGCCGTTTGAAAAGAAGGTGTCTTCTGGACGCCTTTCTTGAAGCCAAGGTAGAAAGGAAAAACCCGGTATATTGGTTTTACCAGGTCATCAGAATCCTTCGACTATTTTGTATTTCCTGGCAAATTCTCAAAGACCGTGGTCTGTAACTTGGACACCTGCCAAATGCCGCTAAATGTGCGTGATCCAAGTTTTGAATCTTTTTCAGTAATTAGCCCTCCCGGCGCTGCTCGACCGTGGTTATGGAGTAATTGCCATGAAAACCATGGCCGGTGGCAGCATGATGGGTAAACGGATTGACACTACGCCAAAAGAAATCGCCACGGAACATATTCCGCACGTGGTGGCCAAAACAGGGATCACCTTTTTGAGAATTGCATCAGTATGTTATGCACTGCCGTTTGTCCAGGTTGTGCAGCGGGTGCGATACCGGAGAAACTTGAGTAAATGTTTCTGTATTTAAAGGCTAGAAAAAACTGTCTGAAGCAGACATGGTTAAACTGGTCAGAGAGCTCAAGCCGTTTGCCGGCAAGTATGTCGAAAACTACAAACGGGTATTCGGTTAACGATTTTATAGCTTGTATTTTTGGAGGGAGCAATGCCTTGTTCAACCAGTTCGGTAAGAATACCTAATATCTGCTGCAATACTGCCAATCAACTAACTGCGCGGGTCTGATTTTCCTTTCTGGAGGGATGACCATGCAAGGCGCACATAATTACAATGAACCATTTTGTGACAAAAAGCGCTTCTAAAAATCTTGCGATGTGCGTTCCTGTCGCAAAACAAACATGACTGACAAATGTCTGCAGATCGGCAGGTATCAGCTGGATGTACGATAAAGCGTTTTTCAGACATCTGGATATTTCCATGGGTTATTACCTATTACTCGGTGCGATTATTTGACCGCCTGAACAGGGATAAATCTTGGTATTGCCTATGATCTAACGCATAAAAAAGTTAAATTGATTCTGCCTTTTTGCACCGGGATTTCATCAAATAAACATAATTATGGCAAAACCCCAACAAAAATATGTATTACCGATTTTAGTCTTCCTCTTCTTTATCTGGTTCTGCTATGGCGCAATTTACCTTACCGGCGAAGTGCGGCCGCGGGCAGAAATGCGCAACGGATTTAAAAGCCCACACCGGAAGGCAGCGATCCGGCATTATTCATTGAACAACGCACGCGCCTGTACATGAACTATTCCCTTGACAAAATACAACTCAGCATTTCACTTCAGGATGTACGCATGTGGGGAAGTTACCAGCCAGATCCACAAATCCGACCCCACACTCACCAACCTATATGAGGCTTGGAGCACACTATAAATTCAATGATAAATTTGCGTTTACCGTAGGCCGTCAGGCGACTTGATTATGATAACGCGCGGTTTATGGGCGACCTCGATTGGGCACAACAAGGCAGAAGCCACGACGCCGTGCTCTTTACAAGGACAAACAGTGAAAAAGGCTGCAAACTGCATATCGCGCTGGCTTTTAACCAAAAAATCGACTTGATACCAGCGGAACCCGCTTGGTACCGAATACTTTCGGAGTGAACAATTATAAATCCATGGTATTTGCTTGGTGGAACAAGAATTTTGACCATGGCGATATGTCCCTGCTTCTTTCACGATGACGGCCAGCAGGCCACAGAGCACGCCCACGCTGTTGCGAACAGGCAGACCTATGGAGTTTTGGGGGAGTTCATTGCCGGGCCTTGGAAGATCGAAGGAGAATGCTGTATTACCAGGGTGGACAGAACCAGGCCGAAAACGGGGATGTAAGCGCACTTCTGCATCACGCTTCACGCTACCTTTAAGACCGACATCACTCCCACTGACCCTGGGCGTTGAATATTTGTAAGGATACAGACCTCACCGACACAAATGACAAATCATTCAACCCGCTATATGGCACCAACCATAAATTTTACGGGTATATGGATTACTTCTATGTGGGCAATTCGCACGGACAGGTCGGCAATGGAACCACATCGGGACTCATCGACCTCATTAAAAACTTAATTTTAAATTAGGTGAAAAGTCCACCCTGGCGGCTGACCTGCACTATTTCATGAGCCCGATCAATATCTGTCACGACCGTGATGTGGATGCCGGCACGTACCGGTTCGGCACTCGGTACAGAGATAGACCTGGTTTACACTGTTACACTTGGCAAAGACGTGAAATTCAACCTGGGTTACTCGCAGATGTTTGCCACCGAAACCCTCGAAGCAATCAAAAACGCGGGTAATGCATCATCGTTTAACAATTGGGCATGGGCTATGATTGCATTTAAGCCACAATTGTTTACCACCGCTAAACAATAACCACCATGCCTTTATTCAAACTTTTTCGAATATTTACGGCCACCCGGCAACTGGATGTTTTACGTGAACCTGCTCATCGCATTCTTCGTCGGCATTTTTGTGTACGCGATCTATGTCTCCAACGCAGTTTCATACCTGTCAGATGACCCCGAGACCTGCGTAAATTGCCATGTGATGCGGCCTGAGTTTGCCACCTGGCAGCACAGCAGCCATAAGGAAGTGGCTGTTTGCAACGACTGCCACGTGCCGCACAACAATGTATTCAACAAAGAAATACCTGTTCAAAGCCAAGGACGGACTTAGTCATGCTACCATTTTTACGTTGCGGATCAAGCACTACGGTGATAAAAATGCATGAGGCAGGCCAGGAGGTTGTGCAGCAAAATTGTCGCAACTGTCACGCTACACTCAATGCCGGTGTTGGTCTGCTGGCAATCGGGCTGGAAGAAAAGCGGCGCATGGTGAGGGCAAGCTGTGCTGGGATTGCCACCGCGAAGTGCCACACGGCAGAGTCAAGGGCTTGACTACAGCGCCCAATTCACAGGTGCCCATGCCGGGCAGTCCCATTCCGACTTCATTCGAAATCTCAATTCCAACAATAACTAACTATCGCTATCAACTTCCCTTAAGAACGTACGCTCCAAACCCTGGCTCGGCTGGTATTATCATCACTGCATCGTACGTCTTTGGCCTCGGGCTGCTCACTCAGCGTCATAACAACGCAGAAGCGTTGCCTTCGATCAGAAAAAAATTGATATTCGTTGGGGCTGGTAATGTCATTTGGGGTCGTTTTGCCAAACAATACGAGACCTATATGAGTACCCGTGACGCCTCTTTCGTGAGCAAATACAACGGAAATGCACATATCGACCAGTTGGAATTGTTTCCTGACCTGGTTGTTCTCTGGGCCGGTAGTTCAAAGATTACAACCAGCCCAAAGGTCACGTATATGGCATCACAGACGCTATATAAATCCCTTCGCACCGGCGCTCCGACCGGCCCGAATGATGGCCCCATGCCCGCTACCTGCTGGACCTGCAAGAGCCCTGATGTTCCGCGTCTTATGAATGACAAAGGAGTGAAGGAATTCTATGAAGGCAAATGGGCTCGCCATGGAGAAGACGTGGTAAATCCGATAGGGTGCGCCGACTGTCACAATGAAAAAACGATGAATCTCCAGATAAGCAGACCGGCCCTTAAAGAAGCTTTTGAAAGACAAGGATTGGACATAACCCAGTCCACCCATCAGCAAATGCGAACACTAGTTTGTGCACAGTGCCACGTGGAATACTACTTCAACACGAAAAAACCATTCGAAGGCGTGCCTTACCTCACCTTTCCATGGGACAACGGAACGACAGCCGAGGATATGGAGAACTGCTTACGATGCCATCGATTTCAGCGACTGGACGCACTCGCTCAGTAAGGCGCCAATGATAAAAGCTCAGCACCCGGATTATGAAGTATATAAGTCTCAGGCATTCATGCACGTCAGGGAGTTTCCTGCGCCGACTGCCACATGCCTTATAAAGCAGAGGGTGGCGTGAAATTCACGGACCACAAAATCCGAAGTCAGCTCGAATAACATCGCCAATAGTTGTCGGTATTGCCGCCGTGGAGCGAAGTGGAACTCACAAACAGCGTATATGCCAATATGGACAGGGTACTGGAGCAGCGCGGCGCAGCTGGAGCATCTGTTGGTAAAGACCCACCTCGAAGCTGAATTTGCCTGGAAGCTGGGCGCTTCGGAAGATCAGATGAAAAAAGCACTTACCGACATTCGCCACGCCCAGTGGCGCTGGAAACTTTTGCTGCCGCAGCCAGCCACGGAGCGGCTTTTCATCACTCCAGTGGAAACGCTCCGCATCATAAGTTCAGGAATGACGAAAAGCCCAGGAAGCACGATTGAAAATTGCGGTCATCTATCACGAGACTTGGTCATAAAGGCCCCATCACCCTCCCCGATGTGAGTACGCAAAGCAAAGGCACAAGCCTACATCGGACTGGATGATTGAAAAGCTCAATACTGGAAAAAAAGCAAGAACTATTATCGAGACGCTAGTGCCCAAGTGGCGCGCGGCTGCGGCTAAACGCGAAGGCGAAATGCCGCCAATACCGATTAGATACCAAGAGCGGTGACTTATTAAGTATGACCTGAAAAGTAGCACATCTCCAAAACCTCCCTTCACCAGAAGCTTTTTTATTTCTACTTGAGACCGTAAACCTCATCACTTACTGGATAATACACTGACTACCACGCGCATAAGAGGAGTATCAGTGATTAATACAGAAAGAGTGGTCAGAGGGTTATTATCAGTTCAGTGCTGGGTTTTTAATCGTTCTGCTGCGTAAGGCTTTGGAGGGGCGAAGTCGAAGACTGCGACTGCTCGTTTTCCTCTTCAGATAAACTCATAATGAGCTGCCATTCTGATGAGGGGGTTGGCGGTATTATTTTGCTTCGAATTTGGTGAGCAGATTTTTGCGGTGTGTATCCACGGTAGTTGTACTGATGAACAGCTTATCCGCGATATCAGTATTGGTCAAGCCCTTCAAGCGATATTCACTGCAACACTTCTTTTCCCCTTCGGGGTAATGATGGGTTTTTTTGAATCTTCATTGCGCTTAATTGTAGATGCAGCCTCCAGGCTCATGAATTTGCGATCTTCTGCAACGGTCTCAATGGGCGCTGCCATGAGTTCTTCAGCGACTGGCATTTTTTAATACGTATCCAGAGGCACCATTGGTCATCATCCGCTGGATGTAGCTTTGCTGATTGTAGGAGCTAAGTCCCAGTATCTTTATACCCGGATATTTGGATTTAACTTCTTTGCACAGGTCTATTCCATTTATATCAGGAAGGTTGATGTCCATCAGGATCACATCTGGCTGGACATTTTGCAAAAAAGCCAGACAAGAAGCGGCATTCATAGCATGACCCGTCCATTCGAAGTTTTTCTCAAATTGAAGCAATGATCGAATGCCTTCGATGACCATATAATGATCGTCAGTGATGAAAACCTTGATAGCCATATTAAATTGTAAAATCGATTTGAACGGAAGTGCCGTGTCCTTTTTGTGATTTCACATCCAGATTTGCCTTTAAAAGGGCAACCCGATGCTGGATGTTCGTCCAGCCCATGCCCTTCGAATTTTTAAAATGAGTAGTGTCAAAACCTTTACCATCATCTTCAACCGTTATGGTAAAATGATTTTCGGTATTGCTCAACTGAACGATTGCTGATTTTAGCGGCTGCATGCTTCAGGATATTATTCATCAATTCCTGTACGATCCGATAGATGGTGATAGCCATGGTTTGGTCCACCAATAAATTTTCAAGCCCAAGAGGAACAAAAGTGACATGGAGCGCCCCCACTTTTGCTTGACGTTGTCGCAAAAGTCCTGAACAGCGGCACTGAAGCCAAACTTCAAGAGAGACTCAGGCATCATATTGTGCGCGACACGACGCATTTTTCTTTTGTGCAGCTGGTCCAACATGTCAATACTGCGCTCGAAATGACCAGCTGGTTTTCAGGTGTCATAAATCAATTTTTTTTTTCATAGTGCTAAATGAATATTTATTCCTGACAACATTCCTCCCAGACAGTCATGCAGATCCTTGTGCCAGGCGGCTCGTGTCCTGTTCTGTCGCCTTTTACTACTACCGGGGTAGCGCATCTATTTTTTTCTGTTTCCAATTGATCGATGCGTTGATTTTGCAAGCCGTTGTCTGTGCTGGATAGTTTGCCGTTGGAGAGGATGACTTAACAATAGAAGCATCAGGAATGCCAGTTAAAAGAAAATAGTTAATCATGCTTTTTTGTTTAATTTCAGCCTGTTGGAGCAGTATCTGATTATTCCTTTTTTCTGCCTCATATTTTTCCTGCATTTCCTGTGGTCTGTACCAAGGACTTCATTGTTTATTTCAATGTTTATTAATGAATCTGCACTTTGTTTTAGCCCACATCGAAGTTTTATAATCTCCGGTTCTGGATCCGATATATAGGATAGTATGATATAGCTGTTTTTCAATTCATTAAATAGCGAATCTCCTCGAGCAATTTCTAATGCATCATATATATATTCCTTGCTTTTGCCTGATCATCATTCAAATAATGGGCAAATGCAAGATTATATAATGCATGAGCAGTCATTTGTCTGCTTTGTAATTCCTCCGCTAAATCCATCGATTTTTTAGCTTCCCCGAGCATGGATGAAAAATCGAAATTACTAGCGTATAATATCAACCATTTCACCATAAATCGTTGCCAGGGCATATTTATCGTTTCGTTTTTTTGATTCATCCGATGCTATCTTGAAATAATAAATAGCAGTATCAACCTGATGCATTTGGCTATAGCCGTTGCCAATCGAAGCCAGCATTCTGTTGGGGTAGGAACCGCCTCCATATTTTTTTTGCGTTTTTAGGGCGTAGCAGGCAATAATCGATACATTTCCGGTATTGGCTGAAAAGGTTGTAATAAGCATTGCCGATGCTGTGATACAAGGACGAGAGTTTTTTATACTCGTGTCTTCTTTCCATTAATGCTAATGCCTGTAAGGAATAAATCCAGTTGGCTGTCATACTTTTCCTAGATATTGGTATATAATACCAGTATTGGCCAATGCGTTTATCATAAAGCTTGGAATGCACCTATCTCTTTTGCCTGATCAAGGGCACTTCGGATTTGCTGCATCGAAAAGGTGTAATCACCTTTTGTCAAGGATACGATAGCACTGTGCTCAAAGTATTTATAAAGACCATTTTTATAATTTAATTTTTCAGCTAATTCCTTAACCATGCTCAGATAGTAATTGGAAGTATCCTGATTATTTGTTTCATACATTGTAGTCGGTATGGGATGGCAGGTGGCAGAAGCCGTCGTACCTGGGTACATTGGCCAGCACGTGTTTCCCATGGTCGAGTTTGATGCATTCGCCGGTCCAGGGAATGAGCTTTTCTACTTTATCTCCGGAGATGAGTGGTACCATCACTTTCTTGAAATACATCGTTCCGACACGGATGTAGGTGTGTTCCATGGTTTTATAGGTTAGGTTGTGTCCAGTATCCTTTCGTCCGTCTATTCATGGTAGTCATCGCGTCGAGTACTTCTTCTTTCACAAAATACTGACGTCCGTGGATCTCATGACTCGGGAGACCCTTTTTTTTACCCAGGCATTGACCGTGGATTTGGTCACACCATAGTAGTTGGCTAATTCTGCTCTTTAGTAGGGGTTTGCTCTTCAACTGATTCTTCTCTTCATTCAATTCCCGTTGCTTGTACTCATCTGAGCCACTGGAACATAAGTGTTTTCAGTTCCTCGGGTTTGGCAATAATCAGGTTGACTTCGGACATGGTGATATGAAATAATGGTTCATTTGGAAGAATGATTTTTAATTCTTCCTATCGGATACCGGTTTTCTTTCCTCACGACGAAAATCTGTTCTTCCGCCGTTCTTTCTTTTGACTCTGCCTTTTCTAGTATTCGATGGGGCTAATTAGGTGGTTTTTGGATCATCAGGCAATGGCACACTTGTAGTATTTATATAGCACTTTAGTAGTATTTTTTGGGGTATAAGGGTTCGAATCGTATTTTAGATGCTGTTTTGAATTGGTTAACATGAAAAAATAATGGGGTGTCTGTCCAGATGTATTTTGGATTGGTTTTTTTTGGAATTTACCATTTGAAGATTCCAAAAAGCGGAGTAAATTTTAACGGGAAGGGAGTTCAAAATATGGATGCTAACTCAACTTTTTAGGGGTGATGGTTTATCTTGATAAACAGAAAAAATCCAGATGCCACATGTACTCCACATTAAACTCAGTGATAAAATGTTTGCACTTTTGTTTGCCCTAATAAAAAAAGCACTTACAATTTTCGTCGTAAGTGCTTTATTTTCAGTGTGAACCTGGAGGGATTCGAACCCCCAACCTCCTGATCCGTAGTCAGGTGCACTATCCAATTATGCTACAGGTCCAAAAGCATTTTTTAATGCGGATGCAAATCTATAGAATAAATTTCCGTTACAAAAGAAAAACTTGTCATCCAGCGAAAAACATTATATTTGGCCCTGAAACGCATTTATATGAAGAAAAGCACTGCAACAATCATCTTTAACCTCCTGATTTTTTCATTGCTCTTTGCCAATGTTTACGCACAGGAGGCAACACCAAAAAATTCTAAAGCAACCCGGGCAACGAAACTCATTACTGAAAAAGCAGGCAGGCCAGATATACCCGGTGACCTAATAATTGAGTTTGGTTTCAATTGGATGCAGGATCATCCTTCTGGCTATGGGTTTAATACGATGAAAAGCCGCACCTTCAACGCATATTATCTTTATGATATCAACATTGGCAAATCTTCTTTTTCTGTACATCCAGGATTAGGAATTGGCACTGAGAAATATGCCTTTAAGAGTGATTACACCATAGGATATGGTATAGATGCCCAAGGTGAAAAAGAGATGCAATTCGTCCCGCTCGATAGTATTTATGGCCTGAATACTGATTTTAAGAAATCACAGATTAACCCCAATTATTTCGATATTCCACTTGAAATCCGCTGGAGATCCAACAAGTATGACCCAAAGTCATCAATAAAAGTTACGCTGGGCGGAAAGTTTGGCGTATTATTCGACAGTAAGACCAAGGTCAAATACGAAGCGGATGGTGAAAAGAAGACCGACAAGGACAAACAAAGTTTTGAGTTAAATACGCTTCGATATGGCACCTATGTGAAACTGGGAGTCGGTGGTTTCAGCGCATACTATTATTACAGCATTTCCGAGGTATTCAAAAAAGATAAAGGACCGATGGGAACAACCATGTACCCCATGACATTCGGTCTTTCGCTTGCATTGTTTTAATAGATCATAAAATAAACGGCGAAAAAGCAGACTATCAAACCCAACGTTGCGCCTGTGTAAACCTGATTTGGCGTATGGGCATTGACGGCAAGCCGCGCAAAAATAATCAGACCATTCATTAGTACAATTCCGGCAAGAAGATAGGCTACACTAGCTATCGGATTTCCAATGGCAATAGCCAGAAATATGCCAAGTACCCCTCCCGCTCCCGCTCCGTGGATACTTATTTTCCAAAAGAATGTAATGAAAAGCAGCAGAAAAATAAGCGCTGTGATTACTGTGAAAATTAAAAATACCAGGTGATTGACGCTGATTTTTGTATAAAACATATAGGCCGCTATACTATAAAAACACCCGATAAAGAAGACAGGTGTAAACCGTTGTTTTCGATCCGCCAGACTAAAATCCGTGATATATTTTGTCCATCGCAATGCGCTTATACTTATGGAAGGGATAACAAAGGAAACCAGAAAAATAATTGCCAAAATCTCATAGAGCGACTCCATTCTTAATGGGTGCATGAGTGAAGGCGCAAATTTTATGATCAGAAAAAAAAGATATGTAGGCATCAAAAGGGGATGAAACAAGATCGAAATCGCCGCAGCAAATCTTTTTATCACTATAGTTCCTTTCTCAACCGAGCCACCGGTAGGTTTAACTGCTCCCTGTATTTAGCGACGGTACGACGGGCTATATTATATCCTTTTTGATTCAGCATTTTTTCCAGCCGGTCATCAGCCAGAGGCTTGTGCTTATCTTCGTTATCGATCATTTCTTTCAGCGCTTGCTTCACTTCTCTACTGCTTACATCATCGCCTGAATCCGTCGCGATGCCCTCGCTGAAAAAATATTTCAATGGATATATACCAAATTCGGTCTGAACCGATTTACTGTTGGCCACGCGCGACACGGTGGAAATATCCATGTTTATATCATTGGCGATATCCTTCAGGATCATCGGCCTCAGCCTGGACTCATCGCCTGAAAGAAAGAAATCATATTGATAGTTCACGATTGATTTCATCGTGTGGAGCAAGGTATGCTGACGCTGTTTTATCGCATCGATGAACCACTTCGCTGCATCAAGTTTTTGTTTCACGAAAGTAGCAGTCTCACGAAGGCCCTTGTCCTTCTTGTTTGACTTTTCGTAGGTATCCATCATGTCGGAGTAAGATCGCGAAATCCGAAGTTCAGGTGCATTTCGGCTATTCAGAGTTAGGTCGAGCTTGCCATTGGAATTGGTCAGTATGAAATCAGGAAATAAGTACTGGGTTTTAACTATCCCCGCGGATGAACCTCCGGGTTTTGGGTTTAGTTTTGTAATGAGATTTACGGCCGACTTCAGAATTTCATCATCCTCGATATTGAGCTTTTTGGAAATTTTATCAAAATGTTTTTTGCTGAAATCGGCAAAGCAGTCCTCTATGATTTGTATTGCGATAATTACTTCTTCAGAGTGGTCATGTCTTCGCTCGAGCTGAAGGAGGAGACATTCTTGAAGGTTCCTGGCTGCGATGCCGGGCGGGTCGAATGTCTGGATTTTACGCAATATTTCTTCGATCTCATCGGCATCAGTTTCAATATTCATACTAAACGCCAAATCGTTGATTATGGCATCAAGCTCACGGCGTATGTAGCCGTCATTCTCGATACTGCCAATGAGTTGTTTGCCAATTTTTAATTGCCTTTCATCCAGCCGCAGAAATCCAAGCTGATCATGTAATTGATCGATCAGGGTGGAGGAAGTAGCAATGGGAATTTCTCTGTCTTCATCATCCGGATTATTGCCATCGCCCTGCATCTTATACCCGGCATAGTCATCCTGAAGATACTCTTCGAAATTTATCTCGTCATCATACTCATTTCTTTCCTCGATTTCTTCCTCGTTGGTCAGACTGCTCATCGGGCTCTTCCTGACCTTCTTCCAACGCAGGATTTATTTCCAACTCCTCCTCGATCCTGGACTCCAGCTCCATAGTAGGCACCTGCAGCAGTTTTATAAACTGAATCTGCTGCGGTGAGAGTTTCTGACTAAGCGTCTGTATTAAACCTAATCTTTGCATAGCTGAAATGTATCGGTTCAAATTTAATAGATTTACCCAATACTTCTTCCATTAAAAATGGCTTTAGAACCATAGATTCAATATTTCTTTGAATGATCGGGCTACAAACATTCTTTTGTTAACTTTGCGCCTCGATTTAGAATTATCAATCCATATGGTGAAAAGAATAAAAATACGCGACCTCATTGCCAATCCTGAGCTTGGTGTTACGGTGAATGTAAAAGGTTGGGTACGCACAAAGCGAGGAAGCAAAAACGTAACCTTCATAGCCATTAACGATGGCTCAACAATAAAAAATATCCAGGCTGTCGCTGAATCAGAGGGTTCTTTTTTTGAATCACTAAAATTGGTAACTACCGGCGCGTGCGTTTCTGTTACTGGGAAATTAGCAGCTTCTCAGGGCAGTGGTCAGGCAATAGACCTGGTGGTTGAAAGCATGGAAGTTCTTGGTCCTGCCAATCCGGATGAATATCCTTTACAGCCTAAAAAACACTCTCTGGAGTTTCTAAGGGAAATCGCTCACCTTCGTCCTCGAACAGCAACATTCAGCGCTGTGCTGCGCATACGGCATGCGATGATTTTCGCTGTCCATAGTTATTTCAATGAAAAAGGATTTTATAATCTTCACACTCCGATCATTACCGGTTCGGATGCAGAAGGTGCCGGTGAAATGTTTCGGGTGACTACGCTCGACCCTAAAAATCCGCCATTGACTGAAGATGGCAAGGTAGATTACAAACAAGATTTCTTTGCAAGAGAGACTAATCTCACTGTATCAGGGCAGCTCGAAGGCGAACTTGGAGCCATGGCTTTGTCGGACATCTATACCTTTGGGCCAACGTTCCGTGCGGAAAACTCCAATACATCCAGGCACCTGGCAGAGTTCTGGATGATTGAGCCGGAGATGGCTTTCTATGAGTTGGAAGACAACATGGATCTGGCCGAAGAATTTTTGAAGTACCTGATCCGTTATGCCCTCGATCATTGCAAGGATGATCTGGAATTTCTGAGCCAGCGTCTTATTGAGGAAGAAAGCACATTGAAATTAGAGGAACGGAGTGAAATGGGTTTGCTTGATCGCCTCAATTTCATATTGGAAAATCCATTTGAGCGGGTGTCATACACCGAAGCCATCGACATCCTGAAAAATAGCAATCCAAACAAAAAGAAACGGTTCAAATACCTGATCGAAGAATGGGGCGCTGACCTGCAATCGGAGCACGAACGATTCCTGGTAGAAAAACACTTTAAAAAACCAGTAATACTCTATAATTACCCAAAGGCTATCAAGGCCTTCTACATGAGGCAAAATGAGGATGGAAAAACGGTTCGTGCCATGGATATCCTGTTCCCGGGCATCGGTGAAATCATCGGCGGATCGCAACGTGAAGAACGTTATGAAGTCATACATAGCCGGATTAAGGAGCTTGGGATTCCTGAGGAAAGCTTGTGGTGGTATCTTGAAACCCGCAAATTTGGCTCTGCTCCACATAGCGGATTTGGATTAGGATTCGAACGATTGATGGTATTTGTTACGGGGATGAAAAATATAAGGGACGTGATTCCTTTCCCAAGAACACCCGGAAACGCCGATTTCTAAAACTTCAGAGTTTTCTGAACTTAAATGCGCGGTTGGCCCTGGTAACGGGATCCCTTACGATGAGCAGGTAATACCCGGGGCTGAAATCCTGAACATTAATTTTATACTTTGTACTCCCCTGCTGCTCCACCTGAAACGTGAGCTTATTTCCAATTACGGTGTAAACATCAAACTGGGGATTTTTCAGTTCAGGATCTGAAACGGATATATTTAAAAAATCAACTGATGGGTTTGGAAATAATTCAACATCAAAAGGCTGCTTTAAACTCTGCTTTTTTACATTAGGAAACTCTGTAGATGGACTGTTCTGGGCATTTACCGCCAAGGCACTGACGATAATAAATAACACTATGACCCAGATTCGTTTCATTTATTTTTTATAATAAATTGATTTTGAAGTTCATTCACTAATTAGCTGCGAATTATAATTTTTATTTACGCAAAGATAAGGTGAATGTTTTGGATACACCCAGCCACCGATGTTAATAATTGTTAAAATACCAAGGATACAATTTAGACTTCTTTTGTTGTGATTCAGTGAATTTTCAAAATTTAACATCCTGTCGTAAACCATAATCTGCCATTATTCTTTCATTCCGCCTTATCCTATCCTCTCATGATTGCTTTTTGGGATAACTAAAAAGGAAAAATTGCTGATTTTAAAGCATTTACCAGTTCATCGTTAATTATTAGCAGGATAATAATCAGTCTAAAAAGTGACGATAATCATGGTTTACTCATGAGGATATGGGGAGTTTTGTGATCCCGAATACATCACATTCAATCCTCAATATCATGAAGGCAACTCACATTGAACACCTGGGAATTGCGGTAGCAAATCTCGAGGAATCTATTAAATACTACGAAGAAGTGCTTGGCTTCAAGTGCTATTCCATCGAAGAAGTCAAAGACCAGAAGGTAAAAACGGCTTTCTTCAAGGTCGGGCAGACAAAAATCGAATTGCTTGAATCTACAGCCCCCGATGGACCTATTGGCAAATTTATTGAAAAACGAGGCGAAGGGATTCATCACATCGCTTTTGCAGTTGACGGCTTGCAGCAGTCGCTTGACGAGCTCAATTCTAAAGGCGTAAAGCTCATCGACGAGAAACCCCGTGCCGGTGCCGAAGGACTGAACATTGCTTTCCTTCATCCAAAATCAACCTTCGGTGTACTCACCGAACTCTGCGAAGAACCTAAAAAGTAATCATAGCAATAGGTATAACATGAAAAACCAACAAAAAATCAAAGAAATGATTGAGATGCGTGCCAAGGCACGTCTCGGCGGTGGCGAAAAACGCATTGCCTCTCAACATGAAAAAGGGAAATTCACGGCACGAGAACGCATAAACATTCTTCTGGACGAGGGAAGTTTCGAGGAGTTCGATATGTTCGTGACGCACCGTACCAAATCCTTTGGTATGGATAAACAGCAATTTTTATCAGATGGGGTGGTCACCGGACACGGAACGATCGATGGCCGCATCGTCTATGTTTTTTCGCAGGACTTCACCGTCTTTGGCGGATCCCTGTCCGAAACATTTGCTAATAAAATCTGCAAGGTAATGGATCAGGCCATGAAAGTTGGGGCTCCGGTTATCGGATTAAACGACAGCGGTGGCGCCAGGATCCAGGAAGGTGTGCGAAGTCTGGCAGGATATGCTGAAATTTTCCAGCGCAACATCATGGCAAGTGGTGTCATTCCTCAGATTTCTGCCATCTATGGCCCCTGTGCCGGAGGTGCAGTTTATTCACCGGCACTCACTGACTTCATCCTCATGAGCGATAAGTCAAGCTATATGTTTGTGACCGGACCAAAAGTGGTTAAAACAGTCACAGGCGAGGATATAACCACCGAAGAACTCGGTGGAGCCAACGTGCATGCGACCAAATCGGGCATAGCGCATTTTCTCGTCAACGATGAAGATGAAGGTATGTTGCTGATCCGGAAATTGCTCAGTTATTTGCCCAGCAATAATCTTGAGGAACCACCAATGCAGGAAAATACCGATCCGATCGACAGGCTGGAGGATTCATTAAATGATATTATTCCGGAAAGCAGCAACAAGCCCTATGACGTGCTCGATGTTATTCACGCCATAACGGATGACCACGAATTCTTCGAAGTGCAGAGGAATTATGCGAAAAATATTATCATAGGTTTTTCCCGATTCAACGGTATGTCAGTAGGTATAGTGGCCAATCAGCCCAACTTCCTGGCAGGCGTACTCGACATCAACGCATCGCGCAAAGCAGCACGTTTTGTTCGTTTTTGTGATGCCTTCAATGTCCCGCTTGTCACACTTGTAGATGTGCCCGGATTTTTACCAGGAAGTAGCCAGGAATTGGGCGGCATTATTATACATGGAGCCAAATTGCTTTTTGCTTATGGCGAAGCTACCGTGCCAAAGGTTACCGTAACACTCCGCAAATCATACGGCGGTGCGCACGATGTGATGAGTTGTAAACAATTGCGTGGCGATATCAACTACGCATGGCCGACGGCTGAAATCGCCGTGATGGGTGCCAAAGGTGCTGTGGAGGTGCTTGAAGGTACAAAAATACGTGAGATCGAAGACGACGAAGAGCGATCGAAATACATCCTGGAGAAGGAATCAGAGTACGAAGCCAAATTCGCTAACCCATACCAGGCTGCCAAATACGGATTCATCGATGACATCATCGAGCCGCGAAATACACGGTTCAGGATAATCCGCGCACTTCAGACGCTGGCAACTAAGAAGGATGTGAATCCACCGAAGAAACATTCTAATATTCCACTCTAAAAAAACAGACATGGTAATTCTAGGAGAATTAATATTTGACTTTGGGAAGATCACTTCTGATAGTCTCACAATCGCGCTCATTGGCTACGTCATCGTTTTTTTGTCCCTGTCCGGACTCTATTACGCATTCAAACTCATGCCTAAAGCGCTGGAATTCGTGAATAATTTACGGATTATGAAAAAGACAAAAGACGAAGTAGTGCCAACACCTTCGCAGATGGTTTCGGTAGATGTGGGAGCAGCAATCAGCGCCGCCCTGTTTTTATACTTCAATGAGATGCATGATGACGAAAAGACCGTGTTGACCATTGAAAAAATATCCCGGCGGTACTCACCATGGAGTTCTAAAATATATAATGTAACAAGAGGTCTCAACCAACGATTCTAAAAATGAAAAAGTTTAAGTTTAAAATTCAGGGAAACGAATATGCCGTTCAGGTGCTTTCCTTTGAAGATAATGTGGCTGAAGTAGAGGTAAATGGTTCGGTATTTCAGGTGGAAGTATCACAGGAAATCAAGGTCGCCAAAACACCAAAGCTTGTGCGTTCGGCTCAGCCACCCACGAAAGTTGACAGTCTGAAACCGGCCGTAGGTCTTAACAAAGTGCAGTCGCCATTGCCCGGAATAATAGTACACATAAAGGTGAAAGAGGGTGATGCTGTGAAACGCGGACAGGTAATCATGACAATGGAGGCCATGAAGATGGAGAATAACATCCTTGCAGAGCAGGATGGTGTTGTAACTAAAATTTACACATCAGAAGGCAAATCAGTACTTCAGGGTGATGTGTTGGCTGAAATCGGATAATCATGAAAAGACTATTAACTGTAATTGGGATAGTCGTTGGACTCTCTGTCCTGACCTCGTTTTTTCAGAATTCCACATCAGAATCCACTGTTGGCAAAAACGAACAAACGACGAGCCTTTCGGATAACACCACCAAAGCCCCTCTTACCGAGAAATCAATTGGGTTATTTGACGGCCTTCGTAAATTCTGGAGTTATACAGGATTTGTGAATGTGACGGTTGGTCACGGGGTGATGATTCTCATTGGACTGATATTTATATTTCTCGCGATAAAATACGACTATGAGCCTCTGCTTCTGGTTCCTATAGGTACCGGGATTTTAATTGGCAATGTGCCGTTTCTGTTGAATGCAGGACTACAGGTAGGTATTTATGAAAGCGGAAGTGTTTTGAATTACTTGTACTTCGGTGTAGTGAAGGGTATATACCCCCCGCTAATCTTTCTTGGCATCGGCGCTATGACTGACTTCTCCACCTTGCTGAGCAATCCTAAACTTTTACTTTTAGGAGCAGCGGCTCAAGTGGGTATCTTCGCGACGTTTCTTGGCGCTTTAGCGCTGGGTTTTCATGCGGCAGAAGCTGGGGCCATTGGTATAATAGGTGGAGCGGATGGGCCTACGGCTATATTTCTCTCGTCGAAGTTGGCTAATGGTGTCAATATTCTTTCCGACGGGACCACGGTAAAAAACCTCATAGGTCCTATCGCGATTGCCGCCTACTCATACATGGCTTTGGTACCGGTCATTCAGCCGCCAATCATGCGCCTTCTCACTACAAAAGAGGAGCGGAAAATAAGGATGAAACCACCAAGGGCAGTATCAAGAACCGAGAAGATCATGTTTCCGATTATCGGATTACTGCTCACTACGTTCATTTCGCCCAGTGCACTTCCGTTATTGGGCACACTATTCTTTGGAAATATCCTGAAGGAATCTGGTGTGACTGAGCGACTTGCCAATACAGCACGCAATCAGATGATTGATATCGTAACTATTCTTCTGGGTCTTACGGTAGGCGCCTCCACACAGGCCGATGTTTTCCTCAGATCAGAATCCATCCTCATATTCATATTAGGAGCGTTGTCATTCATGGTAGCTACAGCAGGAGGTGTGCTTTTTGCCAAAGCGATGAACCTGGTGTTGAAAGGTGACAATAAAATAAATCCTCTGATTGGATCAGCCGGAGTATCCGCAGTACCGGATAGCGCACGGGTATCACAAATGGAAGGGTTGAAAGCAGATCCTACCAATCACCTGCTCATGCACGCCATGGCACCAAACGTGGCAGGTGTTATTGGATCAGCAGTAGCGGCGGGTATCCTGCTTAGTTTTCTTGGATAAAAATTATTGTAAAATACCATTCGAAAAGCCGGCGAAAGTCGGCTTTTTTATTTGTAGTCCGGCAGACACTCCGCCGCAAAATACTGGCTATGTTCATAATCCATTCTGTAAACCATGAGGGCTAAACCATTAGTCAGTGCCAGATACCTTGCCTTATAATGTTGATTATAAAGAGAGAGCTGTTCCATGGATTTTTGATGCAATTTCACTCGGGGAGATTTACACTCTGCCAGTAGAAAAACACCTCCCGATCGATCATAAACCACTACATCACTTCGCTTCTTCATCCCCGCATACTTCATTCCGTCCTCTAATATCATAAGAGACTTCGGATATTGTTTCCCCTCGATCAGGAAATGAATAAGGTGCTGCCTGACCCATTCCTCCGGCGTCAATACGATATTCTTCTTTCGAAGCACATCATAAATAAAGGTCTTACCCTGATCCACACTCGTCGCTAAATCAACCGGTGGAAATACTAAACCATCCACAGTATATGAATAAATGTTGAGTTCAAAGTCAGGAGTTTAGTCAGTTTAATCATTGGTAACTATGTGGCTTTTGGTTTACTCTGGAAGGGAATAGCTACGCTCCATAAGGTCAAAAAGCCAAGAACGAAGAATATGGCTAACGCCAGCGTACTATTTCTCATGCTACCGGTTATCTGTTCTACCAGCCCGTATGCCAGGGTACCTAATACAACAGACAATTTTTCCACTACATCGTAAAAGCTGAAGTAACTTGTATAACTCACCGTCGTTGTAGGAATCAGTTTTGAATAGGTCGCTCTGGACAATGATTGAATCCCGCCGAGTACGAGACCAACAATGGTTCCCAGTATAAAAAACTGGAGCGAACTCCTTATGAAAAAGGCGAAAATACAGACACCCAGCCATGTAAATATCATGAACAACAAGGCGAACTTATTACCCCTCCACTCTGATATCAAAGCAAATAAATAGGACCCTGCTAT
The DNA here is from genome assembly GCA_034523095.1 of Cyclobacteriaceae bacterium. GTDB lineage: Bacteria > Bacteroidota > Bacteroidia > Cytophagales > Cyclobacteriaceae > JAAUQL01. The sequence goes on from JAXHKU010000039.1 coordinate 58,464, forward strand.
TGCAACGATTTGAATTATGAGGATGGTGACGATCAAATCATTTGCAGAAAGCCCTAACTCCTTGTCTCCAAAAAGTGCCGCCATGTAGATTACTGTCTGCACGCCCATATTATAGAATAAAAATGCAAGGAGAAATCTTGCAGTCGAACGGTACAATCTCAAGGATACAAATACACGTACAATTTCCGCGTAGCCACGATTCATAAGGTCATTGAGTGATCCTTTAAATCGTGTGTCCTCGGGTAAATAATAAAAAGTAATTTGTGCAAACCCAATCCACCATATCCCAACCAGAACAAAGGTCAATCTGGAGGCCATTCCAGCATCCTTAAGGCCGATTAAGTCCGGATTACTGATAACGAATAAACTGCAAATCAGCAAAATCACACTGCCTCCATAACCGAATGCAAACCCACGTGCACTTAACCTGTCATATTTGTCTTCTGTCGATATAATCGGCAGATAAGCATTGTAGAAGACAATACTACCGGCGAAACCAATACTGGCCAAGGTTGAAAAGAGAATACCAAATTCCAGATTAAACCCATTGAACCATGCCAGCATGATACAGGACAAACCTCCCAAATAGGTAAAAAACTTCATGAATGATTTTCGTAAACCGCCAAAATCAGCGATTCCCGAAAGCATCGGTGATATCAATGCAACCAATAAAAAAGAAAACGACAGGCTGTAGGAATATAATACTGTGTTATTAACAGGTATTCCAAAAAAAATGACCCCTTCAGATCCAAAAGCAATCTTCGTGACAGAGGCATAATAGATCGGGAAGATAGTAGTCGTTATTACCAGGCTATAAACGGAATTTGCCCAGTCATACATGCACCAGGCATTAATAACACGCTTGATGTTTTTTGCCATAGCTGAATATAAAAAAAAAGGCTGCAAAAGCAGCCTTTATATTGACGTAAATAATTAACTATTCGTTGTCCGCTCTTCTGGAAGCTGCATACATAAGCTTTCTTGCGTTAGCATCACGCATCTTTTCAGTAATATCCACGATGATACCCATTTTGGTTTCATCATCTACTTTCAGGGAAATCGAAAACTGATCCTGCTCATTTTCTGCAAGCTTACTCTTCTCTTCCTCTATAAATTGAATAATGCCTTCCAACTCCATAAATGCATCGTTAGCTTGTATCCTTGGTTCAGCGCCGAATTTGCGTGAATCATTTGGCTTACCAACATAGAGATAACTCACCAGTTTCTTCTGCTCCAATTTTCTCAACTGAGTGGCTCTTGGTATATTCTGCTCAACCATGATAGAAGATTCACGTAATACCGTAGTCACCATGAAAAAGAAAAGAAGCATAAAGATGATATCAGGAAGCGATGCTGTAGGAATATCCTGACTAGTATTGGTTTTTTTCTTAAACTTAGCCATATCAGTTCCCTCCTATTTTTGTTGGATCTGCAATAGATATATTCATTGGAAATCCTTCCCTGCCCCGATTGTACTTCTCAAGTTCATCAGGTTTTTTTCTGTCCAGCCCGCGAAACTGTTCCGCTGTCATTCCAACCTGTGCACCATAAATCTCATAATAAGCTCCCTGGAGTTCATCAAGTATTGCCAGAAATACAGCATAACTTGTGCCCCTGTCCGCCTTGAATGAAATAACAGCTTCTGTCGGATTGTCTGAAGAACTTGGACTCCTCAGTGAAACGGATCTAAGACTCTCAGGAAGTGTACTATAAAGCTGAGCATCTTCAGGGGTCATGGAGCCAAAGTTCAAGACAAATTCCTTAACCATTTCCCTAATTTTTCTTACATCAGTCAAAGGCTCATCCTCCACCAAAATCCGATCCGATGAATTTACCAAAACCTTAAAGATATTCCTTTGGTTTTTGGTAACATCAGGAGGAGGCTGATTTGGATCAGCCTTAGGGGGAAGAGTAAGTGTCAGACCCTTATCAGTTGCCATCGTCGTCGTAACAAGGAAGAAAATCAGCAAAAGAAAGGCAATGTCTGCCATTGAGCTCGAATTGACTTGAGGAGTTTTTCTACCTGCTCTTGCCATTATTTTACAATTTTAACAACTTCAGTATAAAACAAACCAAGTACTGTGGCTCCTAGAAGAAGATAAGCCATAATTAATGAGCCGCCAACAAATTTTGACGTATCCGGATCAATGTTGAATTTAGCGTATTCAGTAGTTACTTCATTGCCAGATAAGGAATAGGCAATAATAAATAACACTGCTATCCCGGCAACACTCATCCCGGCCCGAACTAGGCTTTTGGGATTGGTTACAAGGTTCAACACTGAAAATAATACAGCGGAAACCGCAGCCACTATTACCATTAGGTAGCCGAGATATAAAAAGAAATCATATGAATCCATAATAATTCTGTTTTAAATTTTGGCGCGAATTACTTCGTGAGGTGATGACGTACCAGCAAGTCGATAAGTGAAATGGAAGCATCTTCCATTTGGTTTACCAGACCATCAATTTTAGCCACACAATAGTTGTAGAAAACCTGAAGGATAACAGCCACGATCAAACCACCAACTGTGGTGATCAAAGCGACCTTAATACCACCAGCTACAAGTGCGGGGTTGATATCGTTGGCAGCAGCGATAGAATCGAATGCGAACACCATACCAATAACAGTTCCCATAAAACCAAGCATCGGAGCCAGTGAGATGAAAAGTGATATCCAAACCAGTCCCTTTTCAAGACGTCCCATTTCCACTGAACCGTAGGAAATAACTGACTTTTCAACCATTTCGATTCCTTCCGACATCCTCAACAAGCCTTGTGTGAAGATGGAGGCAACTGGACCTCTGGTGTTTTTGCAAACTTCTTTTGCACCTTCAACACCGTCTTTTGTAAGAGCTTCGTCAACCTTAGCAAGCAGTTTCTTAGTATTAGTGGTAGCAAGATTGAGAGTGATGATCCTTTCGATAACGATAGCTAAACCAAGCACAAGACAAATAAGGATTAAGGACATAAACTCAACACCACCGGCGATAAATTGGTCCTTAACAATCTGGTGGAAAGTTTTTTCTTCCTCCGGCGCGCTTGCTGTCTCAACTACTGCGGGGGCCTGTGCTGCTGGAGTTTCAACGGCAGGCTGCTCGGTAGGCTGAGCTGCTTGTTCATCCTGTGCGATGGATTTTTGTGTAAAACCAAGGGTCATGACCCCTGCTACTAATAATAAGGCAAATAGCTTTTTCATAGTTCCGACTTTTGAATTCTATACTTTATGGGTTATAAATTTTATTTAAAAATATTCTCTGTCAATCTGATCGATGCGGAGAGGAAGGGATTCGAACCCCCGGTACCCTTTTGGAGTACACTCACTTTCCAGGCGAGCACCTTCAACCACTCGGTCACCTCTCCAAGCTATTTTTCATTCTTGGAGGCACAAATAAATCAATAAAAAACACTTTATCCAAATTTTGATTTTTTTTTTTGGCAACCTAAAAAATGCTCAATTCCCCGCATATTGGGGCTTTAAGCTTGGACTTAAGTTTGTCCTTATCCGGCTCGGTGGCTAGCAAAAACATCAGTTTGGTAATTGCCGCCTCGCGGGTAATATCGCTTCCACTTACGATTCCGATTTCTTCGAAAAATTTGCTCGTTTCATACCGGCCATGCATCACAAAACCCCCGATGAGCTGTGAGACATTATAAATGATAATTCCACGATCGACAGCATCGGTCAAACAATTTAAAAACCAGCTATCCGTTGGCGCATTTCCTGAGCCATAAGTTTCAAAAATAATCCCTTGAAGCCCTGGCGTTTTAATAAAATGCTTAAGATAGTCTTCACGAATGGATGGAAAGATTTTAAGCACCATCACATCCGGACAAAACCGATCATCATATTCTAGCTGAATCGCCGGATTGTATGGCTTGATCAATTGCCGATTATATGTGATCGAAATACCCGCCTTTGCCATGATTGGGTAATTTTCACATCCGAAGGCGGCGAATTGATTGCTGCGCTTCTTAAAAGTGCGATTACCCCGCATGAGCTGGTAGTCAAAATATACGCAAACCTCAGGAACTACCGGCTCACCGTCGATTCGGGCACCGGCTATTTCCAGGGCAGTCACCAGGTTGGAACGTGCGTCGGAGCGAATGGCGCTTATTGGCAACTGCGCCCCCGTGAAGATAATCGGCTTATTCAGTCCCTGAAGCATAAAGCTCAATGCAGATGCTGTAAAAGACATGGTATCCGTGCCATGAAGTATCACGAACCCATCATAATACCGATAATTTTCATGGATTATAAATCCGATATTCTGCCAGTCGCGGATGCAGATATTGGAGGAATCGATCGGTTCCGGAAAAGAAATTACTGTGAGGTTGATGTCCAGATTTTTCAGGGCCGGCACGTACCGCATAATCTGATGGAAATTCATCGTGATGAGGCTGCCCGATTCATCGTGAACCATACCGATGGTGCCGCCGGTGTAAATGATCAGTATATTGGAGTTGCCGGTTTTTCGTGACGATTGGCTTACCTGTACAATTCGGTATTTTGGTGGAATATCATGCATGGTTAAATAATTTGTTTGCATTTCCGGATGTCGTAGCTCTCACCTCTTCCTCTGGGCATTCCAGACAATGCGCGACCTTTTTAACGATAAAATCCAGATAGGCTGGCTCATTGCGTTTTCCCCTGTGAGGTGTTGGAGCAAGGTACGGGCTATCGGTTTCCAAAACCATGTTATCCAATCCAATTGTAGATAATACGGCATCCAACCCCGAATTTTTAAAGGTCACTACGCCTCCGATGCCCATGAGAAAACCTAAGTCTTTGATGGTTTCTGCCTGGTTAGCATCCCCGGTAAAACAATGAAATATTCCATTGAGTCTTCCATCCTGATTGATTTTCACCAGATCAAGAACTAAATCAAGTGATTCCCTGCAATGTATGGCGACAGGTATTTGCAATTCTTTTGCCCAGTTCAACTGGATGATAAACGCTTCCTCTTGTTCAGCAATATAGGTTTTATCCCAGTACAAATCGATCCCGATTTCACCTATAGCGCAAAAGGCCCGTTTTCCCAGCCAGGCTTCGGCTGTACTGAGGGCTTCTCGAAATCCGGCATCGATGTAGCACGGATGAATCCCCATCATCGGAATGCAAATACCGGAATACTGCTCCTCCATTTTCAGCATCAGGGCTATGGAATCCGTATCGATATTTGGCATATAAATCCTTTGTACACCTGCGGCTTGTGCGCGGCTGATCATATCAGCCTGATCTCCGACAAAAGCTTCGTCATAAATGTGTGCATGTGTGTCGATGATATTTGACATAATTGCAAAATTACCAGAATCTATCGGCCGAACTATTCAATCCGGCAAGGCTTTTAAACATATATCCCTGTTTTGCAAAATGCTCCAGAAACCCAGGCAGCATATACCTGACTTTGGATTCTGCCTTATAATTATCATGAAAAACGATAATACTTCCGGGGCCTGTGGCGCCAATAGTCCGCGATAAGCCCAGCTTCGCAGGGGGTGATGCGTCGAAATCCCAGGAAAGAACATCCCACATAATGATTCTATGGGTTTTTCTCAATATTTTCGCCAGTTCTCTGGTTATCTGCCCATAGGGTGGCCTGAATAATCTCTCCGGTTTTGCCCCTGCCCTGTCCATGATTTCATCACATTTCTTCACGTTGTCCAGGTAGGTTATTCCGTCTGTGCGCCATGCTTTCATATGATTAAATGTATGGTTTCCTGCGGCGTGCCCGTCCTGAAGAATTTGCTCAAATATTTCAGGATGTCTCCTGATGTTATCTCCTACACAGAAAAAAGTCGCTTTAGCATTGAAATCCTTTAAGGTTTTGAGAAAAAAACGGCGTGAGATCAGGAATAAGGGCCGTCATCGAAGGTTAGGTAGAGTTCTTTAGCCTCCGTTTTTATGTCCCAGATCAGGCCGGGATATATTTTTTTCAGGATGGCCGGAGATTTGTAAAGGCGCCACACATGCAGTAGATTAAAGTAACTTCGAGTTAATGTAGCACGTGAACAGCGTAATATCATCGTGCATATTATCCTTTCCCCTAAACTCCTCCATGGCTGATATAATCTTCATATTGAGTGTTTTCGGATCATTATCCAGGTTCTTTTTCGACGATTTCGGTAAGCGGCCGCTGGCCAAACTCAACACCTTTAGCATTCATTATTTCCGTAAGACCATCGGTAAAAGCGCAGACTGTAAACTCTTCGATAGGCTCAATAACGCCGATATTTAAAAAAGGTAATTCGGGAAAAACTCCAAGTATGGTGGTCCCTTCCATAAGCAACTCCACACTTTTCCGCTCCCTAATTAAGAACGGAGGGTTATGGCCGCAATTCACATATTTCAGGCGGTTGAACGACTTATCATACAGCCCTATAAAAAAGGTAATGAAATGTTGCCCCTCAGCATTTGATATTACCTGGTGGTTGAGCTCGGTCACAATTTCCTGAAGCAAGGTAGTCTGCCGTGAGATTGTCCGGAGCGATGCCTGGAAATTAGACATTAACAATGCCGCAGGAATCCCCTTTCCTGAAACATCAGCCACACAAAATAATATCTGGCCTTCACTGGTTTCGATATAATCATAATAATCACCGCCGATACTATGGTGCGGCTTATAATAGGTGTCAACCTGCAGTCCGGGCTGATTGGGCAATTTTTTAGGAAACAGAAAGTGCTGCATATTGCCGGCAATTTCCAGCTCACGCTTTATCATTTCCTGCTCCATTTGTTTTCTTGCCAGCTTCTTATTCTCAATGGCAACGATGATGATATTGCTCAGCGCCTGGATAAAATTGGTATTGATAGCGTCCTTTCCGGGCTCATCGCTGTCGTGCAAAAATACAAAGGCCAGCTTCTTCTCCTTATGCGCCACCGGGATCACCGTATGAAATTCGGCAAAGGGCGTATCGCGAATTCCGGATAGTGTCTGTATTTTATTGAAATTCAGAAATCCGCTTTCGATGGCAGTTTTTTGAAAATCAGTGACGGTACCATAGTTCACCTTGCATTCCCATTGATCATCCAGCACAAACAGGGCAAGTTTCTTTATATTCAGATTGGCTCGAAGCGTAAACTCATAGATTTTATATAGCGAATCCTCCGGCATATTGTTATTGATCGCCTGGGTAATCTCCAAAAGCGAATTCAATTCCAACTCCTTCAGGTCGTACTTTGATCTATAGGTTTCGACTTCCGTCATTGCTTCAAAAGTGTTTTTGGGTCATAGGCATCTCGGAGACCATTGCCCAGCATATTGAACGAAAGTACTAAAATACAAATTGCCAACGCTGGAAAAAGGACAATATGCAGACTATTTTTTGTGCCGATGGCCTGAAAGCCTTCGTAAATCATGATGCCCCACGAAGGCGTAGGCGGCTGAACGCCCAGCCCGAGAAAGCTGAGACCAGCTTCCAGCAATATCGCTGATGCGAAATTAGCCGTGGCGATGACGATCAGTGGACCAGCGACATTAGGCAAAATATGCACAAACACCAGCCGGAAATTCTTCACTCCATACGCGCGCGCTGCCTCCACAAAAAGTTTTTCCTTCATTTCCATGATTTGGCCGCGCATTACGCGCGCCACCTCCACCCACATGGTAAAACCAACGGCCACAAAAGCCACCCAAACTCCATGACTTTGTAGTGCCATGCTGATGGCAATGACGAGGATAATGCCGGGTATAGACCATACAACCGACATGATCCACATGATCAACATATCTGTTTTGCCGCCAAAAAAACCTGCCATTGAACCAAAGGAAAGACCAAGGAGCAAGGATATCAGAACTGAAACTGCGCCAATCCCGAGCGATATCCGTGTGCCAAACAGCAATCTGCTCAGCATATCTCTGCCCATCCGGTCGGTTCCCAGCAGATATTTCCTCTTTTCGAGGTTGTTATTCTGAAAGTCCACCAGAAGCGATGCATAGCTCGTTTGCTGATTATTTCCATAGACGTCGACATACCTGATGATTCCATCTGCTGGTACTTCGACGATATTGTTGGCGCTGTCAAGACCCAGGGGCATCACAGCATCGAGGAGGTTGTAGGTGTTGAAATAGTCACTTTTTCCATAGACGGTCGCCACCACAGACATGCCATTGACCTGTACTTCAGTAACGGGAACAATCATGTATTCATTTTCCTGACCGTGAATGGCTTTTCTGAAAAAGCCCACCTTTTCTATTTCCCTGTTTTTCCTGATTTTCAAAAACTGTATGGAAGCTCCAGGCGGCTGTTTCTGAAGCTGTACCGCGCCATCGTTGGCATCGGGAGTCTGGTCGGGGAGTATCAGGTAACCAAGCAGGGTAATAATGACGGAAATGCCAATGACAAATAAACCAAACAGGGCTGAAAAGCTTGTCAGGATCTTTTTTCTGACATAGTACCCCGGCGGCCTTGACATTTCGTCGATGCTATTCATCAGTCATTGCTGTTATGGGCCAAGAGACCAGCCTTGCTGGCCAAATAGTAATAACTCCAGTATTCCGTGTCAAAGTCACGGTTGGAGAAATCAATTTCTTCACTGGGTGTTCGGTAACATCGGATCCAGCCTTTTTTTAGCAGGCTCCTGAGGCCTTCACTGAGTTGGGCATCTGAGAAATCGATGGCTTTGGTCAGGTAACTATATGACTGCAGAAAATATAATTCGTCAAGGATTTGAAATTCGATGTCGGTCATGGATTATTTACTTAAATGTACGGCCTTTCCACTGCCAGTCGGCAACATGCACCCGCAGTCCAATGTAGATTGCATAAACCGGATAGATTAATTCGCTCAGCAAAAATACCTGAATGCCCATGGGCTCCTGACAAAATTTTGTCACTTTTTTCAGAAAAACATAATCTGGAATTAATTTGAATCCCAGTAATAGCACAGCATGCAAGATAGCTGATGAAAAAAACAAAGCCGGCAAACTGATTAAAAAAGAAATATAGAAAAGAAACAGGAACACCGGCAAAACCCAGCCTAATCGCAGCATGGGCATACTCCATTTGCTCGCCCATCGCGTGCGCTGATTTATAATCGCTGAGAGACTTTCAGCAGGATGTGTTTTTACCAAAGCCATTTCGTTTTTGTTGAAATAAAGCGATTCCGGATATTTCAGGTAAATTTTCTGCATCAGGTACACGTCATCGCCTGTGGCAGTGTCGTCCACGCCGCTGTAGCCGTTCACCTCCAAAAAGGCTGCCTTGCGGAATGCGATGTTGGCGCCATTGCACATCAGTGGATAGCCCAGTTGCAGCATTGCGGCGCCAGAGCCTAAGAGGCTGCAAAACTCGAGGGATTGCACTTTGCCGAGCAGGCCGTCGCTACTTTCTACAGCTACCGGGCCGCTGACAAATTTTATTATGCTATCGCAAAATGATTGTCTCATGGATTGAAGCCAGTATTTACCCATATAGCAATCGCCATCAGTGAGCACAATAATGTTGCCTGAAGCCATGGAAATTCCAGCGGTTAAGGCTGCCTTTTTTGGCGAACCGGATGCCCCGCCCATATTTTCCATTTTCAGGATTTTGACGGGCATTGGATTTTCGACCAAATAATCATGGATTATTTTCACTGTATCGTCTTCTGACCAGTCGTCCACAATGATTATTTCCTTTGGTTGACAAGTCTGTGAAGACAAGCAGCGAAGTAGTTTCACGATATTTTTTTCTTCATTCCGCACGGCAATGACAACAGAAACTGCCAAATCCCCGGGCATCCCGATGGCTTTCTGATCTTTGCTGATGCCAGACCATCCGATGATCATCATTGCCATGAAGATGAAGTAGAGGAGAAAGATCAGATAAAAATAAAGCAGCATAGCGTGTAAAATTATGGATGATTCATGAATTTTAGGCGAACTATCTTTGATAAACCATAATGCCGATGCTGACTTCAGTGAAACCGACCGAAAAAATCATTCTCGGCATGGACCCCGGCACATCGGTTATGGGCTATGGTGTTCTCAAAATCACCGGCCAGGCGCTCACTCTCATCCAATACGGTGTTATTCATTTGTCAAAATACAGCTCACATGAGCTCAAACTAAAGAAAATTTATGATCGGGTGATCAGCCTGATCGACGAGTACCATCCGGATGAAGTAGCCCTCGAGGCGCCTTTTTTTGGGAAAAATGTACAATCCATGCTGAAACTCGGCCGCGCTCAGGGAGTAGCAATGGCTGCAGCGCTTTCGCGTGAAATTCCCATTGCCGAATACGCTCCACGAAAAGTGAAGCAATCGGTCACCGGAAATGGCAACGCGTCCAAAGAACAAGTCGCGAGCATGCTGAAAACCATATTGAAATTCGAAGGAGAAATAAAACTTTTTGACGCGACAGACGCGCTGGCTGTGGCCCTATGCCATCATTACAACGCGAAATCCATAAAAGGCGGCGCCAAAAGCTGGAAATCGTTTATTCAGGAAAATCCGGGGCGGGTGAAGTAGCACTTCGTCAGGATTCTAATCCCTGGTAAGCGTTGCTGATAGCGGATGCAATTTCAGCCATTTCTTCCCCGGATAGCTGGAGTTTGCTATTGGCAAAATTCAACTCCGACATCCTGGCAAAGGGGATCAGATGGATATGAGCGTGGGGCACCTCCAGACCAATAACGGCCGTACCGATGCGCTTGCCGGTCACAGCTTTTATCGCCCGCGCTACTTTCGCAGAAAACCGATGCAGCGAGAGGTAATGATGCTCCGGCAGATCGAAGATATAATCCACTTCCATTCTTGGCACCACCAGTGCATGACCCTTCGTCAGCGGACTGATGTCTAGAAAAGCCACATTGTCCACATCCTCGGCTATGATATACGCAGGGATTTCACGCCTGATGATCCTGGTGAATATACTGCTCATTACAGTGAGATATCTAAAACTTCGAATTCAATATTGCCGGCAGGCGCCGCAATCGTGACGCTTTCGCCTTTCTTTTTGCCCAGAAGTCCTTTGCCAATCGGTGATTTTACGGAGATCCTTCCGGCCTTGAGATCGGCTTCCTCCTCTGACACAAGTGTATAAGTGACGGATGCTCCATTTTTCTTATTCTTGATTTTTACCTTTGACATGATTGATACTTTTGATGTATCAATATTTGCCTCATTGATCACCCGGGCATTGCTCAGGACTTCCTCCAATTTGGAGATTTTTAATTCCAGATGACCCTGGGCATCCTTGGCGGCATCGTATTCAGCATTTTCGCTCAGATCACCCTTATCGCGTGCCTCGGCAATTTGCTTGGCAATATCCGACCTTCCTGTAGTTTTCAAGGTAGAAAGTTCCTTGTGCAGCCTGTCCAACCCTTCTTTGGAGTAATAATTAAATTGAGACATTTCAAAATGGATTTAAAATAAAATAACGGCACAACTACGAGCCGTTTTCTTGCTAATAATTTCTTAAGCTAACGAATTTAAATGGACTTTTAAAAGCTAAAAGCGACCCATTTTACACAATTTGTCAGTCAATAATATTATGGGATGACAAACTTAGATAAATTATGCTTATTGTCAAAAGTAATATTTTTTGGCAGCGACAAGATACTTGCTCCACATGTACATTCGCGTAAATTTGCCGTTCATTCATGCGAGTACCAACTATTATAATATGATGCCCTGGATTTTTAACACATTGCGATGCATAGCATTTGTAGTTATCCCGTTGCTGGGGCATTATTCTGTATCGGGACAGAACTATGCCGACAGCCTCGAGACACGTTTTCTTTTAGTTGATAACGATGAAAAAATCATTATTCTCGACAAGCTCATCCGATACTACTTTCGCAATGAACCACTCCTTGCCCGCGATAAAGCGGAAAAAATGCGCGGCCTCAGCATGCAGCTCGGCGACAGGGTATTTGAAATAAAAGCCCAGCGATATCTTGGATTATCCAAGGCATATGTCACGTCCGATTATGACAAAGCGCTGGAAGAATGCTATGCTATTGAAGAAGTAACACGGACAAACGGTCTCGCAGGGGAATTGGCGCTTACCAAACTTGCCATTGCTGATATCTTCAGGCAAACGGGCAATTTTACAGAATCCCTGAAATACCAGGCTGCCGCTCTGCATATCGCCGACAGCCTGGAATATACCGACATGATCTCGGAGATTATGAACAGTGAAGCCCGCAACTACATCGACCTGGGAGACCTGGTAAGGGCAGAATTGGCGCTGCGGCAATCATTGAAAAATGCTCAGTTCAACAGCCTCCATGAACAGGAAGCGGAAGCGCATGCGCTTTTCGGGGAAATGTATTTCCGTGGAATAAACCAGCAAATGGCCATCTCCAAATTCAAGGAGGCTTTGCACCAGTACACTATGCTCCGAGACAAGATTAATATGGCAGGCTCGCTCTATAAAATTGGCGACTGTTACTTTCTGCTCAATCAGCCGGACAGCGCATTTTACTTTCATAAATCCGCATTGGACATACGGACTGTCATAAAGGACGGCACCGGGCTGGCAGAGTCGTACAACAAAATCGGACTGTTGTGTATAGAAAGTGCAGAATATCCAAGGGCCATCAGAAACCTGCGTCTTGGCCTCAACCATGCCGAAAAGGTAAATTCCAACCTGTTGATGCAACAGAGTTTCGACTATCTCGCGCAGGCCTATCTTGGAAATAAGGACTTTAAAAATGCATTGATTTACCAGCAGAAAAATGCCGAGATCAGCGAACTCATCTACTCCGAAGCCAACGAAAAGAAAATTCAGGAACTGACGAATAAGCTGGAAATTGAACAACGTGAAAAGGAAATCAAAAACCTTGAGGAGCTGAATACACAAAAAGAAAAGGCATTGATAAATAGCAGGAAATTTATCGTGACTCTCATTTTCGCTGTTGTTGTCTTTTCCGTAGCTGCCATTTTGTTTATCCAATTATACAGGCATAAAAGGCGATCAAACAAAGAACTTGTCACGAAAAATACGCAGATCAGCCAGCAGAACGAAATGCTGACAGAGCTGAACAGCACAAAGGACAAATTCTTTTCTATCATTGGCCATGACCTGAAGGGACCGCTCAATTCGCTTTCAGCTTTTTCACATTTATTAATTAACCATACAGCTTCCCTGACGGAAGAGGAGATACGAACCATAGCCAGGGATCTGGACAAATCGCTAAAAAACCTGTACGAACTGTTGGAGAATCTGCTCGGCTGGGCCCGTTCTCAGACCGGGCGATTGGAGATGACGCCGATAAGTATCAAAGTAGTAGATGTGTTGCGTGAAAATGTCCGCCTTCTGGGAAAAGCAGCGCACAATAAAAAGATCAAGGTGGAGATCATAGCGGATGATAAACTCGAAGTAATCGCCGACCTGAATTCATTCAAAACGGTAATCCGCAACCTCCTTTCTAATGCTATAAAATTCACGGATGTCGATGGCGTCATCACTATTTTTGCCGACGAATGGAAAGATACTGTTGAAATCGGCATCCACGATACCGGCGTTGGCATGAGTCCGGAGGTTCAGGCGAAGATTTTTGCAATCAGCAGCAAGCACTCCACCCTTGGCACCAACAAGGAAAAGGGCACCGGCCTGGGCCTGATTCTATGCAAAGAATTTATTGAAAAAAACCATGGGGCCATTCGGGTGGAAAGTGAGGAAGGCGTCGGTACGACATTCCGTATCACGTTGCCCAAACCAATTAAGGAATCAAAACTCCCGGAAAGTGAGACTCCGACTGACTCAGTTTTGTAAAGCATTAACAATTTTCTACTTTTCATAAAATTGCGATCCGATGCCTAAACACAAGAAAAAACACGCCAAGGAAGAAAAACATGTTGCTCTGGAAGTAAGCCACAAAGGTGATAAAAAGGACAAGGTAGCCAAAGTGAAAAAATCCGGCAAAACGCTTCAGAAAGAACTGGAAAAACTCCAGATCGAATTAGTAAAACTCCAGTCCTGGGTCCAAAAGGAAAAGCAGCGGGTAGTAGTAGTATTTGAAGGACGCGATGCTGCCGGAAAGGGCGGCATGATCCGACGGATCTCGGAGCGGCTCAATCCGAGGGTGTGCAAAGTCGCAGCGCTTGGCACGCCGACAGAAAAGGAAAAAACCCAGTGGTATTTTCAGCGATATGTGGCACACTTGCCTGCCGGTGGCGAAATCGTACTTTTTGACAGAAGCTGGTACAACCGGGCCGGGGTGGAGCGTGTGATGGGCTTTTGTACAGAAGCCGAATACCAGGAATTCCTCAGAAGTTGCCCGTTATTTGAGAATATGCTTGTGCGCTCAGGTGTCATACTTATTAAATATTGGTTTTCCGTGAGCGACAAAGAGCAGGAAGAACGGTTCAAGGAAAGGATCAATAATCCGTTAAAGCGGTGGAAATTCAGCCCAATGGATTTGAAGTCAAGGGAAAAATGGGAAGAGTATTCCAAAGCTAAGGATGAAATGTTTCACTATACTGACACACGAATAGCGCCTTGGTACGTCGTCAATGCCGATTCCAAAAAAAGATCCAAGCTGAATTGCATTGCCCATTTGCTGACTAAAATCCCCTATAAATATAAAAACCAACCAAAGATCGTACTGCCAAAACTGAAAAGGGATGACAGCTACGTGAGGTCCCCGATGTTTGAGCAGACTTTCGTGCCTGAGATCTATTAGTATTATTTGCCGGTAGCCGCTTTGAGGGCCTCGGTGTTCAGCTTTTCATCATCATATTCAGCCTTCGATGAGAAAGGACCGGCGTTCAGCATGTTTTGCCTCCAGTAATCCGCGCCTCCGTGCAAAACAGAAATATTCGTGTAGCCGTATTGGATGAGCAGTGTGCGCACCTGATCAGCATGGCGCGTATCATTGCCATAGAGCACTTTGGTGTTGCTGTCTGCCCAAAACGATGTGTATTCCTTATCAAGAACCTGCGGCAATGGGATATTCTTTGCTCCTTCAAGGTGGAAATTATCGAATTCGCGCGGATTGCGGACATCGATAAAAATGACTGATTTTACGGTGGATGAAATCATCTTTTGGGCTTCATCCGGTGCAACGAAATGATTGTCGGAAATCAATGAAGCATGGGTGCTTTCTGCCGAACTGGAAAATGCATAGTCGTTCCAGCTTCTTACCGAAATAACGATGAGGATAGTCAACGACACGATGACGAGAATGCCGAGTATGGATATGTATGATTTTTTCATTGCACCTATAGAGTAATGTTTACCTTTTTAATTCCTGTATCCTTAGCTACAACCTCCGGCAACCTTCGTCTTCTTTTTAGCGGGCACAGGCTTTCTTGGGGCATTGTTTGCAGATGAAGCTGATGATGCGCTTTCACCGGAAAAATACTGGCGCGCTCCAAGCCTGGCCTGAAACGAATTAATGGCCTCATCGCCAAATGTGGACTCAGGAGAAGTAGGTGTGAGTATGGTTGCAATCCAATTATTCAAACCGCCCTCCAGGATATAGTTATTCTTCATGCCCTTTTGCCGTGTCAGCATCCATGCTTCGTTGGCAAGGGTGGAGCCATTGGAATAAAAGACATTTTTCCGGGCTACCTGGTCGATATAGGGCGCCCATTCCGCAGTAAAAAGTTTGTCGAAAGGGATGTTTAGCGAACCGGGTAAATTATAGGTTTGGAATTCCTCCGGGCTTCGCAGGTCGATAAGCTGGTAATACGGATCATTGTTGATGATGGCGTCGGCCATTTCATCGACGGAAATCACATGATTCCTCAGTTGAATCTCATAGAGCAGTTGTGCGGCATCCAATTGTATGGATGAATTTTGCTTTTGAGGCAAAATGGCGGCCACCAAGCCAAAGCTGACTATCAAAATGGATAAAACGATTCGTGCGTTCATATTCCTGATTTTAGATTTCATTACTAATATCTTCCCTCTTAAATTTCTTCTCGGCTATTTCTCCGATCCAGAACATTACCACCGCAGCAACAATGACGATAAGCGCCAGTATGCCATCGCTGACACCAATGCTATCGGACAATTTCACCATTCCAAGATAATTGGCATTGTAAAGTTTCTCCCAGAGCGGATACGTTTCGCCAAATATAAAAATACCAACAAGCCCACCCCCGATGAAATACATGGCGTCGATCTTGCCAATAGCTGCTGCACATACGCTGGTGCCTGGGCAAAACCCGCCAACGATGAATCCGGCTCCCATGATAATGCCACCGACTATGGCTGAGGTCATATAGTATTCATTGAGATACACGAGGCTCATGTCGATCATGCCGAAATAATTCATAAATAACAGCCCGAGCATTCCTGTGATGGCGGCGGTAAAAAATACCTTTAACACAGTGATGTCGTAGCCATAGAACATGCCGGCAAGTTTGCGGCTACTGCTAAAACCTGCCTGCTCCAGGACAAAGCCAAAGCCCAGTCCGATGAGAAAGGCAATAAGAAGGTTCAGTTCTTCCGGTATGTAAAATAATGGTACGATAGGTCCCATGAGAATTTTTTTTTGAGTTAAATCCAGTTTTTTCTAAAGAAATACGCTAATGCGAATGCCGTTCCGAATATCGCCATCATGGTTACATAACCTGCCAGTGACATCACCGCCATGCCTGTAAGAGCCGCACCACTCGTACAGCCGCGACCGAGCTGCGAGCCGAAACCAAACAATGCCCCGCCGATCAGCGCCATCATGATGCGCTTCTTATTGGTGATTTTTGGTGATTTTTCCAATTTTAATTGTAGTCTGCCGCTCACCGCTCCTGAAATGAACCCGCCGATCAGCACGCCAAAAACTTCCAGAACAAGCCACGCTTTCATGGGTTTTTGATCACCTTCAAGGTATTTGGAATAGAATGGTGATTTCATGGCATGCCCTTCGGCGACAGTTGCCACGCTGCTTACCACAACGCTCTTTACTGCGCCGCTTGCACCAAGACCTCGCCCTGTGAGGTAGAAGGAAGATAACAACACCAGGCCGAGCAGAAAGCCAGCCAGGTAGGGGTTCATATAGGTATTGCCTTTTGTTTTCATCACGCTAAAGGTTTACATCAATATAAATAACGGCTTGACTGTCCTGCATAAACAATGATAAAACGCAGAGCAATATTGCCGCAAAGGATAAGTATTGCGGGAATGTAGGCCGGAATATGGTTTCCCCGGAGTTCCCAAATCTCCAGAAACGCGGGCAGCACCATCCCAAGAAATACAGCAAATATCCAGAATGGCAACGTGTATGGGCCACCGAGAAATAATGCCGCCGCCTCGATCTGCACCTCTGTACTTGCCCTGAAACCCATGAACATATGGATAATCAGGAATATCT
This sequence comes from Cyclobacteriaceae bacterium, assembly GCA_034523095.1. Taxonomy (GTDB): domain Bacteria; phylum Bacteroidota; class Bacteroidia; order Cytophagales; family Cyclobacteriaceae; genus JAAUQL01. Next base: position 75,709 of record JAXHKU010000039.1, read on the forward strand.
CAATGCCGATAAGCATCAGGTCGATCTGGCTGAATCGTTTGCGCTCCAGCGGATTATTAGAAAGCATCATGATCAGCGCTGCGCCTGCCGAGAGTCCCGACACAAGAAACAGCGGACCTAATATGGAAGTATTCCACAGCGGTCTGGAATTAAACGCTGACAGGAGAATACCAGTATAAATACCAAGAATGGAAGCATACACGATCATGATCCAGGCCAGTACAGTTCTGTTTTTAATGAAAAAGTCTTCGAGTGTATCAAGCCATGCAAAGGGCCATTTCCAGAACGGAAATGCTTCCCTGACATAGGTCGCTGACCACACAACCGATAGCGGTGTAATTACCAAAAGCGCCCAGGCACCCCATGACATGGGCGACTGCAGGTTAATGGAAGTGTATAAACGCCAGAAGTACAACTTATGATTGAGGTCGTAAAAAAGTGCGATAAGTCCAATGACCAATAAAAACGGTGTGATCATTGGCACCCATTTTACTGCCGCCTGATATTCCTTGTCCTTTCCACGCAGGTAATAGAGCGCCGCGAAAAACAAGACCCCTGCCGCCAGACCGCCGAGAAATAAATAAAGAGGTATTTCCCAGCCCCAGATGTGAAGGGTTGGATCGACCTTATAATTCATCCTGCCACTTACTATGAGTTCTTCTTTCATAATTTCAGCCTTTTCAGATTAAAAAGTAAAGTTGAGGTTTGGTGCCGGCTTCCGGTATCAGCGTCTTGAATTTGCGCTTTTGCAAAACTTTCGACACATCACTGTTGGGGTCGTCGAGGTCGCCGAAGTAGAGACACTTGGTCGGACAAACTTCCACGCATGCCGGATTCTGCCCTTTTTGTACTCTGTGAATGCAAAAAGTGCATTTGTCCACATACCCATCCGGATGCGGATAGCGGGCATCATACGGACAGGAGGCTATACACGCGCCGCAACCGATGCACATGTCTTTGGTTACCAGAACAATGCCGCCATCGCTATAATGGCTCGCCCCGGTAGGACAGCAACGAACGCATGGCGAGTTATCGCAATGATTGCAACGCTCGGAGCGAATCTCCATTTCAAGCTGGGGGTATGTACCATCCGTCACTTCCACAATCCAATCGCGGCAATAACCTATAGGCACATTGTTTTCAGTCTGGCATGCTACCACACAATCGCTGCAACCAACGCATTTTTTCGTATCAACGGCCATTGCGTATCTCATGACGCCACCTCCTTCTTGGTTAAATGTGGATTTTCCAGTTTGAATGTTACAAAATTTCCCCTCATGCCGGTGCCACCCATGATGGGGTCGGTCATCACGTTTGTGATCATTTCCGTATCGCTGATGCCTTTACCATAGGACCGTGTGAGTTGCTTTTCTGTATGTCCAAAGCCATGCACCATATACACCGAGTCGTGCCTTATCCGCTCTGTGATCCTGACTTTGATGGCAAACGTGGAAAGAATACCGTCCTGGTTTTCCAGCCATATTTGCTGGCCGGGTTTCAGTCCCCATTCCTTGGCGACGATGGGATTTACCCACAATGTATTTTCATCGAGGAGGTCGGTGAGGTTTGGATTATTGGCCGTTCTACTAAAGGTATGCGCCGGATTCCGGCCATAATTCAAGCGATAAAAACCGGTTTGTGGTTCCGGATGTGGCGTGTAAACCGGCATCGGATCGAAGCCCTCATTCTGTAGATCAGTGGCAAAAAGCTCAATTTTCCCAGTATTGGTATTGAATTCAATATCCTCGCCATCACCAAAATACAGATAATCGTCCGTGCGAGGGAAGTTCTTGACGCCGATGCGCTGCATTTCTTCCAGCGAGGAGCCGATTTGCTTCAACTGCCAATCGAGCAGCTCTTCGATATTGTTCCATTGAAAATATTGCTCTAAACCCATCTTTTTGGAAAGCTCCTTCACCATCCACCAACTCGGTTTGCTGTCGTATTTCGGTGTCGTAGCCGGCATCCGCAGGGCTATTGACGCCTGCCTGTTCTGATCCGTCCGGCAATAGTCGTAGCGCTCCAGGTAAGTGCACTCGGGCAGCACCACGTCAGCATAGCCGGTGATCTCCATGGGCATGGTGTCTATTACTACCATAAATTCCAGACTTTGGATTGCCGCCAGGGTTTTTCGCTGGTCGGGGAGAGTAAAAATAAGGTTCGTACCATTGACTATCCAGCCTTTAAAATTGCAGGCCCTGTCGGGTGACGGTATGGTTGAATCACAAATATCGTTGGCAACCACCTCACTCGCGAGATTGTACAAGCCGGGATGTGCGTCGCGCCAGGTTTTCTTTGGTTCCGGAAATTCCGGATGCGGAAAGCTGGGAATAGATGCTCTGTCGGGATTATAAAACCCTCCCCTCCGGCCCCATGAACCAAGGAGTGCATTGAGTATGGCCACTGCCCTAAGGCGCTGAGTATCGTCACCGTACCAGGTGACGTGCCTGCCAGGGTGAACAATAACCGCCGGCGAGGCATTAGCCATTTCTTTGGCTGTTTCGCGAATTATGTGAGGTTTAATAGTCGTAATACCATAGGCCCATTCCGGTGTGAAGGTTTTTACATGCTCCTTCAGTTCGTCAAAACCGTAGCAATATTTCTCAACATACTTCTTGTCGTACCATTCATTATATATAATCTCATGGGTCCAGGCCAGTAAAAGCGCCAAATCCGTCGCTGGCTTTATTGGTAGCCAGTATTTTGATTTCGATGCGGCTGTGGAAAACCGTGGATCAACAGTGATTATAGTCGCGCCCTTGTCAATGGCATCGGACATTTCCTGAACCTGGCCATTGTGCATATTTTCCCCAATATGAGAACCTATGAGCACCAGGCACTTTGTATCGCGGATATCGGTGCGCTCGGGTGATGCGATCACTTCACCAAAGGTGGACATGAAAGCCACTTCACGAGGACCGCGACACTGTGCAAACGACGGAGCAGTAATGCTGTTTGATCCATAGGCGTTGAGGAGATCCCCAAAAAATTTGCCCCCTGAACCATGCGTGAACAATGCCACACACTCAGGGCCATGCTGCTCTTTTATTTTAGCAAGGTTTTCAGCGACCAGAGTCAATGCCTCATCCCAACTCGCCTCGACGAACTGCTGCTTACCGTCGATAGTCCTGCGAATGAGCGGTGTTTTCAGCCTGTCTTCATCGTAGTACATACCTACGCCTCCGGTACCTCGCGGGCAAAGTCGACCATTGCAGTGCTGATCATCATCGTTGCCGATGATTTTCCAGATATCGTTTTTTTCGTTTTTATAAACCCAGCCTGCGCATTTCCAGAAGCAAATCTCGCAATAGGTCGGCGTTCGGCTGATGAAATCCTCCGCCGGCAGCCTGTCGGTACTGATGGATCCATTTGCCCAGTTGATTAGCGGCGCTGTGACGGCGATACCGCCAAGACCAATTCCGGCTATTTTTAAGAACTCACGTCTGGATTGTCCCATAGTCCTTCTGATTTTTATTGGTTTCAGGAATCTTCCGGCAAGCTGCATCTCAAAAATTCTTGGAAAGATTATACTTACCAGGCGCAAATCACGCTAGTAAATGCTTTTATTAAAATGATTATAATCATGAAATATAAGCATTTATAGAATTAATTCATTGGTGACGGAGATCACACAAACTTGGTATAGTACAATTATATTGTGACAAACATCACACAAAAAACAGCCAGATGCTCATACAATCATTTCTTTATGGTTGCCGTTATTTAACAGTGAAAAAACTGCGGTGAAAAAAAATCAGTTATCATTCATCCTTTGCCATATAAGCCATAACTTTCAATTCTAATACTAAGCTCAGATGAAGACTTTATTTACATTGATACTACTGTTTACTATACCATTTTGCGGCAATGCCCAGGAAAGATTGAAACGCGGCGCTATTTATCAGCAGGGAGAAGCCATTTTCGCACCGATGGTCGGCTATAAGGGCGTTGTACCAACCGGATGGTATGGCACGATTCCGCAAGGTGATGAGTTTTTCTTAATGCTGCCCAATAGCAACGCAATAGGATATATGTTCATCAATGCCAATAAACAATCGCTGCCGGAACTTGAGGCGATCTGGAAAGGCAGTTTCGCACTCACTGACAACATCATCATCTCCATGAAAGGCTCGCCAAAAATATCCGGAAACACCATGTCCGCTGATTTCACTGTATCAGGAGCGAGAGAACCTGCCACAGGCTATGCGCATGCTATCGACGGTGGAAATGGCTGGACCATAGTCATGATTCTTTTAACGCCGGTGACAAAGGACGCCGAGTTCAGGCAAAACTTCAACGAACTGATCCTATCCTCGGTGGTGGAGCCGCCTTCTATCGCGACATTACACGGCGATTTCAACTGGGCAGAACGCCTTAAAAGCAAGTACTTGATGTCATATATTTCCCAGACCAATTACACCGAACAGAATGAAATATGGCTCTGCCCCGATGGCACTTTTCGGTCCAAAATCATGTCGAAAGGGATGTTGAAGTTAGAAAGTAGTGACTACCGGGGAAGCAAAAACGGCACATGGACCGCTGAAGGGATTGGCGAAAAAGGCTCCGTAACATTTACATTCACAAAAAAACCACCGGTAACCGCAGAACTGGAAATCAAAGACGATAAGTATTTCTTTAATGGAGTTCGAATCTTTGTCCTCGAGAATAAAAACTGCAAATAGCAGCTCAGTTACTCGACGATCTGTTGTTTTGTTATTCTTTTCTCAATATCTGCCAGCCCCAAAAGTGCAGCAGAACCATACCATTCCTTCAAGTCCATTGCCAGGCGACCGGCCTGTATAGCAGGATCGGTTCCGGTCGAGAGCCTCGGCCTCCGCGATAGTGGAAACATTGAAAATCTAAATTCCCCCGCAAATCATCCTTCCCGAAAAATGCGTCCTGCGACAACAAGTTTACCCTGTTTCGCCATTTCCATAATATTTTTTAAATGTGCCATCTGGAGTTCAGCGGCTGTTGCAGAGTCCTGGTTTTGATTTGGACCTCGTTTCAGAAATGCAATCACATATTTTCTCATTCCATACTCATCCGCGCCATATTTAGCCGCCAGGGCGGAGTCATATACCGCTTCTATTTCGGCATCTGGGGCTGAGGTGATTATTGGTTGACTATCCGGTTTGCATGATGCTATGCATGCCAATGCGAATATTAGAATTGCTGGAAATTTTGTCATGGTGCTGCTGTAGGTCTTATATTGCATGAAAATATAACCGGTTTCCTTTAGAAAGTTAAATCTGACCCGTAATTTCCAAATCACAGCAATTAGGTTTTTATTAATTCCAGAATTTTTTAGATCAAACCATAATGTATTTTTATAGGATTCTTAAGTATAGTGGTAAGGTATTTAAAAGTGAATGAAGATGAGCGCGAACGGATTTGCCATTAAGGAGTATCACAATACAACTGAGATATATGCCAAACTGAACAGTTTATTAGCACAACCGATCAGGCCACTGAAACGGGATGCAGTTGAACAGTACCAAAAGCATTTCGATGAAAAGTATAAAAAATCCCATGCGCTGTCGTCCGATGCACTGAATTATATCCCCGGTGGCGTGCAGCACAATCTCGCTTTCAACTACCCGTTTCCATTGGTCTTCACCAAAGCCGAGGGAGCATATCTGTACGACCTCGATGGCAACCGGTTTATTGATTTTCTCCAGGCCGGCGGGCCAACGGTATTGGGAAGTAATTTTCCTGCCGTCCGCGAAAAAGTGCAGGAACTCATCAGCACCTGTGGACCATCCACGGGTCTATTTCATGAATACGAATACAAACTGGCCAAAAAAATCTGTGAACTCTATCCATCCGTTGACCTCTTCCGGATGCTCGGCAGCGGCACAGAGGCCGTCATGGCTGCCATCCGCGTAGCGAGACTGGCGACAAAAAAGAAAAAAATCATCAAGGCGGGCGGTGCGTATCACGGCTGGAGCGACCAGATGGTGTATGGCATGCGCATTCCCGGCACAGGCAGATTCGAAGCACATGGCATCCCGGCGTCGTGCTCGAAACACACGCAGGAAGTCTGGCCAAACGACATATCTTCCCTGGAAAATAAACTTAGAATGAATCGCTTCCGAGGTGGTACTGCCGCAGTAATACTGGAACCCATCGGTTGTGAAAGCGGCACCCGACCGGTAGATTTCGATTATAATAAACAGGTCCGTGAACTTTGTGACAAATACGGCGCATTGCTCATTCTGGACGAAGTGGTTTCGGCTTTTCGCATAGGACTCAGCGGCGCCCAGGGATATTATGAGGTAAAACCGGATCTGACCGTCTTCGGAAAAGTCATCGCCGGTGGTTACCCTTCAGCCGGTGGACTGGGTGGCAGAAAAGACCTGATGGCTTACCTGGCGGCTGGTTTGCAAGGCGCCAAAAAGAAAGCCATGGTTGGCGGCACTATGGCGGCAAATCCGATAAGTTCAGCGGCTGGATATTATACACTTTTAGAAATCGAGAAAAACAATGCATGCGAAAAAGCCGGACTTGCAGGCGATCGCCTTACGAAGGGATTACAGGCAATGATCGATAAATACCACCTCCCCTATGTCGCCTATAACCAGGGCTCCGTTGTACACCTGGAAACTTCAGGGGTGATGTTCGTAAAGATAAATTGGCTGAAGATCATGAAAGTGCTGGATGAAATCAAAAAGCGCAAGCACATGATGGAAGAAATGGGCGCTGCTTACATGGCCGAAGGGATAGTGACACTGGCAGGAAGCCGCATGTACACGAGTATGGCCGACACAGACGATATCATCGATGATGCGTTGGTGCGTTTCGAAAGAGTTTTTAAAAACGTGGAAGGAGTCTGAACGACGCCATGGAAAAAAAGTACATCATAGCCCATGATACCGGCACGAGCAGCAACAAGGCTGTGCTGGTGGAAAGTAACGGTGCCATCATTGCAGCCTCCGAAAAAAGCTACGATTTCTCATACCCAAATCCGGGATGGGTAGAGCAAAACCCAACCGATTACTGGCAAGCTATCGCCACTTCGACCAAAGATATCCTGCAGCAATCGGGCATACGCCCGGAAGGAGTGGTTGGGATTGTGTTTACAACCCAGGCCATGGGCATCATCCCCGTGGATCGGGATGACAATATTTTGCACAACAACATCACATGGGTTGACGGACGCGCTGAACGTCAGGCCATAAAACTCATGAATCGCTTTCTTGGCCGCAAAGTTTTCAAGGCGGTTGTTGGTATAGAAATCACCGGTAAAGATGTGATCCCAAAACTCATGTGGATCAAAGAACATCTTCCGGATATCTATAGCCGAACAGCCTATTTTCTGGATGTAAACGGCTACCTCAAGTTTCGCTGCACCGGTAAAAAAGTCGCCGAATGGTCAGGGGCGTGTTCTTATGCATTTAACTTAAAGAAAAAAGACTGGGAGCGAATCTTCTTTAAACTGGCGGGAATAGATACCGGTAAATTGCCACCATTGGTAAAATCTACCGACCTCGTCGGAGGACTTACGCCAAAAGCCGCTGACGAACTGGGCCTTAAGCCCGGCACGGCGGTGTATGGTGGTTGCGATGACACCCAAAGCGCCGCCATTGGCACAGGTGCAATCGATGAAGGTAGTGGCCATATTTACCTGGGAACTTCGGCCTGGGTCGGAGTGATGACCCGGCGGGCACCAAAATTCAGGCACGGGGCTGTTTGCCTGCAAAGCGCCGACCCGACTAAAAACCTCATCGTGGGAATTACGGAATCGGCAGGGACCAATCTCGAATGGATGATCGAGCGGTTCTATGCCATGGAAAAAAAGCATATTTCCACCGGCTCCATATATAGTTTACTCGACAGTGAGGCCATGGCTGTGCCTCCCGGCGCTGATAACCTGGTTTTTACTCCCTGGCTGCTCGGTGAACGATGTCCCGTAAGCACCACTACTACCCGCGGCACCATCTATAACCTGGGGCTGGAACACAAACGTGGTCACCTGGTAAGAGCGCTTTCGGAAGGTATTGCCTACAACCTCCGATGGATTGTAGAGAATTTTGAAAACGATTTTGGATTGCACTTACCAGAACTTCGGATCACAGGTGGCGGATCACAAAACCACCACTGGATGCAGTTGTTTGCCGACGTCACCAAACGCAAAATCAATACCACCAATCAGCCTAAAATGGCTGGAGCCATCGGCGCTGCCATGTGTGCTTTGGTAGGATCCAGGAATTGCCAAAAATTTCGGCGCCGTGCAGAATATCGTTGGAAAAATGTGGAGAATTTAATCCTAATCCGGAAAACGCGGCTGTTTACGACCGATTGTTCATGGATTATAAAAACATTTATAAATCACTTAAAAAAGCCTATCAACAATCAAACGGAGTCAGATTCGCCAATCAGAAATCATCATGATGACAAGAGAAGAAATAAAAAAACAAGTGTGCGATGCAGGCAAAGAACTGCTTCGCCAGGGGTATGTTTCAGGTACCTGGGGCAACATAAGCTGCCGGATAGACGATACTTTTATGGCCATTACGCCAAGTGGCCGGGAATATGAAACCATGACTCCGGATGAAATTGTCGTGGTTAATTATCACGACCACACGTACATCGGCGACATAAGGCCATCCTCAGAAATGAAACTTCATACCGAGATTTATCGGACCAGAAAGACCATCCACGCGGTCATTCATACCCACCAGATGAATGCCTCTACCGTGGCTGCCGCGCGTCGCGAAGTACCGCCAATCCTGGATGACATGGCTCAGATCATTGGCCCGACAGTGCGTTGTGCCGAATATGCATTGCCCAACACAAAAAAAATCGTTCGAAAAACGGTGAAAGCCCTTGACGGAAGAAATGCCGCCCTGATGGCCAATCATGGCGCTGTTTGTATCGGCCGCGATCTCAAGGAAGCATTTGTCGTTTGCCAGGTATTGGAAAAGGCCTGCAAAGCATTTATTGAAGCAGAATTTCTCGGCGGAGCCAAAAGTATCAACATATTTGAAGCGCACTTTATGCATCAGTTTTACCTTCGTAAATATTCGAAACAGAAAAAATAGGTTCATAGTTCAACTGTTCAATGGTAAAACAGTATAAGTGGAGAAGTGGTAAAGAGACATGAGAAGTTGGAATAATGGAAGTTTGGAATATTGCCTTAATTCCATTGGCAGTTCCTTATTGGATTGTTCAAATGTTAATAATGAAAACGCGGTAGCACGAGTCAGCGGTTTTTTATCTTTCGATATTAAATTTTGAGATTTAATTGCAAATTGGGTTTCGCTTATTGATCCTCCAAAGACAGGCTCTAACTTGTTTCATCTTACCAACAATGACTATGAAAAAAGCGCTAATCCGCACCCCCAGTTTTCGACAGGTATATAAATCTTGTAGAGCATGATGACCTGTTTGATGCATTTCAAATTTCCCTTGATCAGCTGAATTCCATTGATTTATCGGCCTTCAATAAAATTGCTGACCTGCGCTATCAGCCGGATAAATGGACCGTGAAGGATATATTTCAGCATATCATCGACAACGAACGGGTTCAGTCGTACAGGGCTCTGCGGTTTGCCAGGATGGATAATGACTGAACTGCCGGGTTACGATGAAAAGCTGTTTGGGCAAAATGCCAAAACCGCCGGCAGAACGATGGCCGGTTTATTGGATGAACTAAAAACTCTCAGGCAATCAGTGATACATTTATTCAGCAGCTTTGACGAAGCTGATATGGAAAATAGCGGCATTTGTTTCGGCCAGCGGATTTCGGTCACGGCACTGGGATTTGTGATTATCGGTCATCAGATTCATCATCTGAAGGTGATCGACGAACGGTATATGCCGCTTATTTAGGGCTGCTTAAAAACTGCTAATGCTACCTATTATTTATTCATACTATTGGAAATGAGCGCTGGCCCGACGAGAACAGGCGGGGGTGCGGTGGGTACGGGAAGCATTGTTTTGTCTTGATTTTTCTTTGGTTACTTCTTTTCATCAAGGAAAAGAAAGTAACAATCAGTGAACTATCAATGCTTTTTTAGCAAGCAAGTAGCCGAAGCCCTTCGTGCTCATTTTCATTCGTATGCATCACCGGAATGTTTTTAAGTGCCTGCTTTTTTGGAATGGCATGCAAAAATTCATCGTTTGAGTAATGCGTTCAATTGATGAAAAATAGAGTATAAATATGTTCCAAACAAGATGAGTGCAATTATTCAGCAGGCCTTATTTAAGCGCAAAAATGTCCGTTTTCCAGAGCAAGTGCAGGCCTGATGAATTTAAAGTAAGCCGCTCTTTGATCAGGTCAAATCATGATGTAACTTCAACAGCATAAAAGAAATCCAAACAGCATCTTACTGAAATTCCTACCAAATCCCCACCGCTCATGTACCGAAAAATTGAAGACTTTATTGCAGATTGGAAAGCTGAAGAATCAGCTACCATCAAGATATTCGAAAGCATCCCAGACAATGCAAAAGCCACGAAAGCGTCAGAGCATCTTCGCTCATTGGAACGGCTAGCCTGGCATATAACGCAGACTCTGACCGAAATGCCCGCAAGGGCCGGAATCATTGCGCATGATGCACTGGAACATGAGCCAATTCCGGATAGCTTTAACGACATAATCCTTGCCTATAAAAATTACAGTGGTGAGTTGATGGCTCAGCTACAAAATAAATGGACTGATGACGGCCTTACGGAAAAAATTAAAATGTATGGTGAACAGTGGGAACGCAGAAAAATTTTGTCTGTGATGGTTCTGCACCAGGTTCATCACCGCGGTCAGATGACAGCGCTGATGAGGGTGTTGAATCTGAAAGTGCCTGGAATTTATGGCCCATCAAAAGAGGAATGGGGCAAATATGGTATGCCGGCTATGGAATAAACAACCGGAGAGAATACTACAGAAATATCGGATTAATATCAGGCCAGAAAATAAAAGAGAAGATGGATACATTTAAAAATCATTTCTGACAAGAGTAGGTTTTTTATGCAGCGAATCATGACTGAAAGAGCTGATTCAACAAGAAAAATAGCTGCGCTTATTTTTGTTTGTGGGTTAGCGCATGTCTACAATCCAGTAAAATTAACTAAGCTTGAAAGCCATTAATTTTATTATTTTTGAGCGTAAAGAATGATATATGACCTTAACCACAGAAAATATCTTATTGATCGGTTCTGTCCTGTTGTTCGTATCACTGATCGCCAGAAAAACCTCTTCTAAATTTGGCGTGCCCATCTTACTGTTGTTTTTGGCAGTCGGTATTCTGGCAGGATCAGATGGATTTGGCGGAATACATTTTGACAATCCAAAAACAGCTCAATTCATAGGAATTGTTGCATTGAATTTCATTTTGTTTTCGGAGAGGATTCGATACTGGATGGCAGTCGGTAAAACCTATTCTTTGGCAAGGCATATCTCTTTCGACAATAGGATTAATGTTACAGCCCTTTCTGTGGATTATCGTTTGGGCCATAACAGATTTTACCCTCTTTGAAGGATTACTTCTGGGCTCCATTGTTTCATCCACTGATTCGGCTGCAGTATTCTCGATCCTACGATCAAAAAATCTTGCTCTCAAGGGAACCCTCCGCCCTACCCTTGAACTGGAAAGCGGAAGTAACGACCCAATGGCCTACATTTTAACGATTGTTTTTACCGGCCTAGTTGTAAACCAGGATTCCGGTATTCTGAGTGTTTTACCTATGCTCCTTAGGCAATTATTATTGGGTGGACTCTTTGGATTTGCTTTTGGAAAAATCGGAACTGTTGTAATCAATAAAATCAGGCTTGACTACGAGGGTTTGTACATCGTACTGGTTATTGCGATCATGTTTTTTAGCTTTTCGGCAACTGATTTTATCGGAGGCAACGGTTTTCTTGCGGTTTATATTTGTGTGGTCTTTTTGGGAAATAGGAATTAATACACACAAAGAAAATATTAAAATCATTCGACAGCTTTGCCTGGTTGATGCAGATCGTATTGTTTCTCACGTTGGGCTTATTGGTTTTTCCAAGTCAGGTGATTCCAGTCATGGGTATCGGTTTAATTATTTCAGTTTTTTTAATCATTGTTGCCAGGCCTATAGGTGTATTCATAATTTAATACCGTTCAGAATCCAACAACGCAGCAGGTGGTTTATTTCATGGGTTGGTCTTCGGGGAGCGGTTCCGATAGTTTTTGCAACCTATCCCCTGATCGCGGGAGCTGAGAAGGCCAATATGATTTTTAACATTGTCTTTTTTATTTCTGTAACCTCTGTTCTGATACAGGGCACTACGTTGCCTTTGGTTGCAAAATGGTTGCACCGCACATTGCCTGAAAAACTAAAACAACGGACCCAAATTGATCTGGAACTTTATGATAGTATAAAATCAAAGTTGACTGAGAGATCATACCCGAAAATAGTACGATAGCTGGCAAACAAATTGTTGAAATTGGTTTTCCAAAAACGTCATCGATTTCGTTCATTGAGCGTGATAGCAAGTTCGTGACCCCGTCCGGGTCAACGACAATACTGGAACATGATAAATTGTATGTGCTATCTGAAAATTCGGAATCGCTGTTAAAAGTTTATGAATGCCTCGATATCCAGCACCACCTGGAAACGGATGTTTAAGTGGCAGCCGGTATGCGGATTCTGTCCTTATAGAAGGAGTGTGGAAATAAATTCAGCCATTTTCCCAATCACTTCTGACAACGACCAGATGGTATTGATATCATCATAATTTATTATCATATTTTCATTCTGATAATCATTTAAACGGAAAAAATGAAGTCCATTTTTCTATCGGGAGTTATTCAAGGTGTGCTTCTGGCGTTTCTTTTACTGGTGCGGGGAAAGGAACATCGACCCAACCGCGTATTGGGTGTATTGATGTTTATTGTTTCAATACATCTTTTTTTAATCATGTTTGAAGGGACTGACTTTTTCACATCCTACCCACACTTTACGCGGATCACGTGGCTTTTACCGGCATTATATGGGCCCTTAATGCTTCTGTTTACCATGATGGTAACGCAAAGGAGGCAAGTTTTTGTTAAAACTGATTTATTGGTCTTCGTTCCATTTTCCATTTACCTGCTGCTATTGTTGCCGTATTATTTGAGCTCTGCGGCTCAGAAATTAATTTATATGACGAATGACTCTGGTATGTATGCCGATGATTTTGGAATCCTGAATCAATCACTGAATTTCTTTCATATCGGATTTATTAGTGTAGCCATAACTATATACCACAAGAACCTTACTAAGTGGAAGGAAACTTATTCCGGAACCGAAATTACCCGATTACACTGGCTGTTAAACTATTTATATATAACGCTTGCTATCGTCGTTCTCTCAATTTTTATTTTCTATGCAAAGAAATACTCCATCGGTCTGATGAGCCAGATTTACCCATACCATTTTTTAGGGATAGTGGTTCTGATATACTGGATCGGGTACAGAGTTCTATTTCAGCCTGAAATATTCAAACTATCAGTTTCTGTACCTTCGGGCGAACCAGTCATCCTTGAGGAAACCCGCTACGATTCCTTCTCAATTAATGAAGAATCGGCCATGGCGATTGAGCACAAAATCCGGCAGGCCATGGAGAACCGATCGCCTTTTTCTGAATCCGGATTTGTCATTGGCTCAGCTATCACAGCACATTGGGAGTTCCCGCCATCATATTTCACAAGTGTTAAATGTATATATGGCAACGAACTTTTATGATTTCATTAATAAATACCGGGTCGACGAGTTTATTGGGAAACTGAATAATCCGGCAAATGAATTTTACACCTTGCTGGCCCTTGCACACGAATCCGGATTTAATTCAAAGGCGACTTTTAACAGCGTTTTTAAAAAAAATACAGGCTTGACGCCTTCCGCGTTTTATAAGCAAATGAAAATATCTCCGGAAATAAGTCCGAATCAATCGAATTAGACTTTATCGCACCAACTCATCCCGGATCGCTACCGTTAATTTCGGAAAACTAAAAAATATGAAAACAACATGGATCACCCTTCTTGTAAGTTGCGCTTTCGTGAATGCAATGTCACAGGATGTATTAACCACCTACCCGGCAACCTATGAGCTGGGAATCTCGCTTGGACTGAATCAGCGACTACTTCTTGACAAGAATACATCACCACTTACATATCGGGCATTGCAGACAGATATAGGTCTTCACTTCAAATATTATCAAAACCATTCCATGGTCAGAATAGGTGTCCTGAGTGCCATTGGTCATATAAAGCCGGCAGACATACCTGGTAGAAATGTCTATTTTCAGGAAAAGGACGAGAATGGCGAATCGAAAACAATTGCCGTCCCCGCAAACGGAAATCTTCTCTCTTTCAAACTGGATATTGGTTACAATTACATTTTTAATCCTGCTGATACAAAAAACAGATACGGGCATAGGATTGAACATTTCAGAAGAATTATACAATCCAAGTGGCTTCACCCGTCCGGGACTCATGAATATCGCCGGCCTAAACCCTTCTGTGTATTATGAGCATCAATTCTCATCGGAGCATCGTGTTCACTTAAATGCAAGTGCGCCAATCTGGGCTCTGGTGACCAGAATGCCGTATGACAATACCGTTTCATTGCCAGGGAAAAGTCCAATTGCCGGCCTATTTAGCAAGGGTACGACCAGTAGTTTTTGGAATACCTATAAAGCATTCGATGTGAACATAGGGTATATGAGCAGGATATCTGATAGTATCAATGCGGGTATCGACTATATATATCAATGGAAATCCATTGCTGAACCCAAACCACTAAAAATGCAAAATAACCTGATAATTGCATCTTTTCTCTATGAATTTTAAACAACCAAATAACACACACCAATGAAAACCAAAATCATCTATTCCATGCTTGCCACCATGATCATTTCAAGTAGCTGTGAGCAGGAAATCGTCGGCCAGAAAATTGAGAACACGCCAACTAATAATTATGAGTTACTCTGGAAGGACTTCAGTGAATATTACGGCCAATTTGAGGTAAAGAATATTGATTGGGATTCCATCAATGTAGTGACGCGGCCTTTGGTCAATGACGACATGAATGAGGAGGAATTTTATGGCATTATCACCAATATGCTTTCCGTATTAAATGACCCTCATGTCACGCTCTATCCCACAACACCTGATTTACCCAGATGGAGTATCGATCTGGATCAGGGAGTCAAGACTATCGACGACTTCAGTTACGACCTGGTGAAGGAAAAATATGTCAAGCAATGGTTCAACCAGTCGGGTCCGATACAACATGGTCTGCTTGAAAATAATATCGGTTACATCCACATAGACCAGTTTGAGGCGGGCTTGAAAAATACCAAAAAAATCATGACAGGTATTTTAAAAGATCTACAAAGTACAAATGGATTGGTAATAGATATAAGAGATACACCAGGAGGCAGAGATCCGGAAGCGCAACTGATTGCATCCTATTTTACAACAGAGAAGCAACTATATATGACCAGTCGAAAGAAAACCGGCCCGGGTAGAAATGATTTTTCAGACCCATTGGAATGGTATATAAATCCTATGGAAAAACTTTATAAAAGCCCAATTGTCCTGCTAACTACGCGATATACCATGAGCGGAGCTGAAACTTTTTCCTTGGCGATGAAGACGCTGGACCAGGTAGTACATGTAGGAGATACTACCGGAGGAGCTTTCTCCGACGATATAATGAGAGAAATGTACAATGGCTGGCTCTATGCCATCTCAGTAGGAGATTATCGGGATAGAAACGGAATCAGCTACGAAGGTCGTGGGCTACCCCCTGATAAAGTGATTGAAAACACTCCTGAAGAAATCAGCCAGGGTACAGATAAAGCCCTTGAACTATGCCATAGCATATTTGAACAATTAGCCCGTACACCGGAAATTTCATGTTTATAGATTATACGTTTCTTCATCCGCCAATTTCTGATTCCATTCCATATTTTCTGAAAATTGCCATGGCCTGGTTCAGTTCCTCAGGGATGGGTTCTTCCATAGCTTCCTGGTGGTATTCAATATGGAGTTTTTGGTATTTGCCACGAGCGATGTTGTGATATGGCAGAAAGTTGATCATAGGCATATTGCGGTCACCTTCCCTTTCTGATACATTAGTTTTCCATGGAAGTCCGGCAATAAATTCAGCCATCCTGGTAATTTCAACCCTGTCCATATTTACATTTTTAATCAGAGGTATACGGATATTGACCTTTGCACCAATCCCGGCTAAAATTTGCAGGTTTTTTAAAATACGCGTGTTATCAACCCCTGTCCAACTTTTATGTTGCCGTGGATCCATCAACTTTAAATCGTACAAAAATAAATCGGTGTGTTTGGCCACCTCCAGCAATGTTTCTGTCGGGGCAAATCCACAGGTGTCGACTGCCCTATGCAATCCCTTTTCACCACATGCTTTGAGCATTTCCATCAAAAACCCGGGATGCATCAATGGCTCACCACCCGAAAAAGTAACTCCTCCTCCCGACTGATCGATATGCACCCGTTCTCGTTCTATAATTTCTATGAGTTCTTCAGTAGTGTACAATTTGCCTGACATCTCCATGGCTTTGGTAGGACAGGAATCGGCACATTTGCCACACAAATTGCAGGCATCGTAATCCGTGACAATTCCTTTCGGCGTCAGGGTTAGTGCATTTTCAGGGCATACTTCAATGCAGTCTTTGGCACCGATGCATTTGGATGCTGTATAAAATTTCTGAACCTCCGTCGACTGACTTTCGGGATTGTGACACCACCTGCACCGCAGTGCACATCCCTTCATGAAAATCGTGATGCGTATTCCTGGCCCATCATTGATGGAGTAGCGGCGGATATCGAATATCAGAGGAAGCATTCTTTAAGTATGGAGTATTGGGAGAAATTCCAAAATTCAAGTAATCACGAATATCAAAAATTCCAAATTCAAACGCCATGGGTCTTAATTGTTTTGATCATTGAAATGCTTTGGTTTTGAGATTTATTTGTCATTTAGCTTTTGAAATTTAAAACGCCTCATTCTCCGTCCGCTCTATAACTTCATTTTGCAAGTCGGCATTCATATCATTGAAGTAATCGCTATACCCGGCCATGCGCACCAGTAGGTCGCGGTAATCTTCCGGACATGCCTGGGCGGCTAGCAAAGTTGCCGTGTCAACCACATTAAACTGAATATGATGTCCTCCAAGCGTAAAATAACTTCGGATGAGATGGCCCAGTTTTTCAATGTCTTTTTCGCGTCTGAGCAGGCTGGGTACAAACCGCAAATTCAAAAGTGTTCCGCCCGATTTAACCTGGTCGAGCTTGCCCAGCGAACGGATTACATTGGTAGGCCCATTCGTGTCGCAGCCATGCGAGGGCGATGTGCCATCGGAAATGGATTTCCCTGAAAAACGGCCATTGGGAGTAGCACCGAGCACTTTACCAAAATAGACGTGGCATGTTGTCGATAACATGTTGAGGTGAAAAAATTCCCCTTTTGTATTGGGTTTCCCATCGATGGCTGCCAGCAGATCATTATAAACGCGCACCGTAATATCATCGGCACGATCATCATCATTACCAAAAAAAGGTGTACGGTTAATGATGCGCTGCCTCAATGATTCTTCGCCTTTAAAATCATTAGATACAGCCTGAAGCAATGTATCCATGCTGAAGGTTCGCAGATCGAATACATGCGTTTTCAAAACAGAGAGGCTGTCGGTCACGGTGCCCAATCCGGTGCACTGGATATAATTGGTATTGTACCGTGGTCCGGCGTTGTAGTAGTCTTTCCCTTTTGCAATGCAATCCTCTATGACGACCGATAAAAATGGCGCCGGTGCATACCTGGCAAACATCCGGTCGATGTAGTTGCTCACCCTGATCTTCTGATCGACCACAAAATTCAGCTGCTTCAGAAAAGCGGCATACACTTCTTCAAAATTCTGAAAGCTGCGTGGGTCGCCTGTTTCTATTCCGGTTTTTTTTCCCGTGAGCGGGTCTATGCCGTTGGTAAGGGTAATCTCAAGCACTTTCGGAACATTGAGATACCCGGTAAGCACATACGCCTCCTTGCCGAAAGCACCAACCTCGATGCAACCACTACAGCCTCCTTCACGGGCATCCTGCAACGATTTTCCCTGACGCTGGAGTTCTTTAATATAAACATCCGGGTTAAAAACTGATGGATATCCATGACCCTGACGAATAACCCTGCAGGCAGCATTCAGAAACTGATCCGGGGTTTTGGCGCTGATGTGAACGGAATTCCCCGGCTGAAGAATATGCAATTCCTCCACGACCTCGAGCATGATGTATGATACTTCGCTCACGCCGTCTGAACCATCAGGCTTAAGACCTCCAATGTTGATATTTGTGAAGTCGTTGAAAGTGCCGCTTTCACGTGCGGTAATCCCCACCTTTGGCGGTGCCGGATGATTATTTACTTTTATCCAGAAACAGCTGATAAGCTCTTTGGCCTGATCACGGGTTATGGTTCCTTCTTTTATTTCCTTATCATAAAAAGGCTGAAGGTGCTGATCAAAATGGCCGGGATTCATGGCGTCCCAGCCATTCAGCTCGGTGATGGTGCCGAGATGCACAAACCAATACATTTGAATGGCTTCCCAGAGGTTTTGTGGCGAATGTGCCGGTACCCGTCGACACACCTTTGCTATCTGATGAAGCTCTTTTGCGCGCTGCGGATTGGATTCCTTCTTTGCCAATTTCTCGGCCAAATAAGCATGTCTTTCTGCAAAAACAATAACGGCATCACAGGAGATGGCCATGCCTTTCAGCTCTTCAAGTTTATCAGTAGCCTCAGGATCGTTTAAAAAATCGAGCCGTTGTATGTGTTCATTGATCTCTTTTTTAAAATCGAGCATCCCCTTCCTGTAAATTTTACCATCGAGGGTGGTATGTCCGGGAGCGCGCTGCTCCATGAATTCGGTAAACAGTCCGGCTTCGTAGGCTGCCTTCCATTCTGCAGGAACATGATTAAAGATGCGTTCGCGCATGGTACGTCCCTTCCAGTATGGAATTACCTCCCGTTCATAGGTATCAATGTCGGCCTGTGAAATGGTGTAGCGCTGCTGATCGCGCGAGTTGAGGACATGAAAATCTTCGACACTATGACAGGTGAGTTCGGGGAAGGTGGGAACTGATTTTGGTGATGGGCCCCGCTCGCCGAAAATAAGCTCTCCATCGCCAATATAAATGGTTTTTTGTTTACAGATTTCGAGGAAGTTAAGTGCACGCATCACAGGCTCAGAATACCTTCCGTAGTGCTCCCGATAAAAACCGGTGGTGATCAATGCCCGCTCAATAGACAGTGACTCCTGGGTTTCGACACTTTGTTTGCGCAATCGGCGAATCCGGTCGTTCATGCCGGGCATTGTATTTTGTCTTTCGTTGTTATAAAAGTTGCCCTCGGAACGTGCCTGACGCTCGGGCGCTTTTCGGATATTTATTGTAGTGAATGTCATTTTCTTAAAAAATTAATGAAGCGTAGCCTTTAAGACCAAGTTACTAAATTTGACTGGAATAGATGGTGTGGTGACCTTCGCTCGTAGTGAGCCAAGTCGTGGGGTTTTTCTACGAATAGAACATCAGGCAGCTAAAAAGGCAGCGGTACTTACCCGGGAGATTATTTCTGTGCGCTTTTTCCATCATTCAATATTAAATGCAGTACGTAAATTTACAGAATCTCCTCTTCATTTCAAATGATGACCGGTACTGTCATATTTAGTTTGAAATGTATATTTTACGATTAAACAATTTACATTTAGCCCGGCCCTGAAGGCATTTTGATAGTCTATTGTAAAAAATGTCGATTAGGTTCATGAAATCTTACCGCCAGGAAAACAGATCAATTATGTCACTGCTTTTTTCACCACTCACAATTAAGGATATAAAACTTAAGAACCGGATCGCGATTTCACCCATGTGCATGTATTCTTCCAATGACGGCTATGCCAATGACTGGCACCTGGTACACCTTGGAAGTCGTGCTGTCGGAGGTGCCGGCCTCATTATCCAGGAGGCAACTGCGGTATTACCGGAAGGAAGGATAACCCCTGGTGACATGGGTATCTACCATGAAGATCACACCGAAATGCTGCAAAGGATTACATCATTTATTCACCAACAGGGTGCTGTGGCGGGAATTCAATTGGCCCACGCCGGACGAAAAGCCGGATGTACACGACCATGGGAAGGCGGAAAGCAAATACAGAAAGTCAACGGTGGCTGGACAACCGTTGCTCCTTCCGCAATTGCATTTTCACCAGGTGAAGAAAGCCCGCAGGCATTGGATGACGCAGGTATAAAAAGAGTAATTTCTGCTTTCAGAACAGCCGCACATCGCGCACTTAATGCAGGGTATAAATTGGTTGAAATCCATGCAGCACATGGATACCTGATTCATGAGTTTCTGTCGCCACTGAGCAATCAGCGATCTGATGATTACGGAGGTAGCTTTGAGAACAGGGTCCGTCTATTGTCGGAAATTGTCGATGCAATAAATGAAGTCTGGCCATCAAACCTTCCGTTATTTGTGCGGATATCGGCAAGCGATTGGGCTGAGGACGGCTGGAATATTGATGAATCCGTCCAGCTCGCTCGAATCCTAAAACAAAAAGGTGTTGATCTGATTGACTGTTCTTCAGGAGGACTGGTACCTTATGCTAAAATTCCCGTCGGTCCCGGGTTTCAGGTTCCATTTGCTGAACGAATCAAAAAAGAGTCTGGCATTTTAACGGGTGCTGTAGGCTTAATAACAGAAGTGCAACAGGCGGAGGAAATACTAAAAAAAGAACAAGCTGACTTGGTCTTATTTGCCAGGGAATCTCTCAGAAATCCATACTTCGCTCTGAACGCAGCACAATTACTGGGAGAGGAAATCGATTGGCCGGTGCAATACATAAGAGCCAAAAAGTAAAATGGGCAAAAATCCATTTGTAGCCAGGCGGTTATAAAAGGTAGCTTAGAATATGACTTAGTATTCTGAAAGACAGGTCTTCCTTAATTGATTAGATAGGAGTTCTCATTTAATATTTCGAACTTGTACTCACTTTTAACCAGGTTCTGAATATGATTTTCAAGGCCTATTTTTAACGATTTAAACATCCAAAGTTATGGAAGCCCCAAACTCCAAATTTTTCAGCAAATTGTTTATTACCATTCTTCGTGTCGCTATCGGTTGGCATTTTCTATATGAAGGATTATCAAAAATATTCCAAGGCAATTGGACAGCCGCATCATATCTTCAGAATACTTCCGGTTTTTACTCAGGCTTTTACCATTGGATCGCCAATACGCCGGTGGTCCTGCAGATTACAGATGCATTGAATATGTATGGGCTTTTGTTCATCGGCCTTGCTCTTTTTCTTGGCCTTTACAGCCGGCTTGCAGCTTTCGCTGGGGCGGTTTTATTGACCCTGTACTATTTTGCTTATCCACCTTTCGGCAATCTAATGTTCAGCGGATCAGAGGGGCATTTGTTTATTGTCGATAAACTTTTTGTGGAAGCGGTGGCTTTATTGCTGCTTTTCTTTTACCCGGAAAAAGGCTACGGTCTCGATGCCTTTCTTTTGCTATTCAAAGCCAATAAAACCTTAAAAGAATCAGAGAGTGGATCATCCAGGCGGGAAGCCTTGAAAAATCTTGCTACTGTTCCAGTGCTAGGCGTAATGGGCTGGGGAGCATTTGCCAATTTGAAAAATTATGGCGCTGACGTCATGTCGGGCGCAACAATTAAACTCAATCAAATTGGCCTGAATGAATTAAAGGGTGAACTTCCAAAAGGTAAGATAGGCAAACATGAGATAAGCCGACTCATCGCCGGCGGTAATCTGATCGGCGGCTGGGCACACTCGCGCGATCTGATTTATGTTCCTGAACTTTTCAGGGCTTACAACACGGAGCAAAAAGTATATGAAACCCTGATGCTTGCAGAACAGGCAGGAATAAATACCATCAACCTTGGCTTCCCTTCAAATCCGCTTCTGGCGAAATACAAAAAAATGACAGGAAGTAAAATCAAAGTGATCTCCCAGGTTGCACCCAACCTGGATAATACCAAACTTGCTAATGTGAATTCACATACCGATAAGTCACTTTATTTTGAGTTCATTGATAAGGCTATTGATTATGGCGTAGATATTATCCAGGTCCAGGGCAACTGGTGTGACTGGCTGGTTCGTGATAACAAGATTGAAGTAATTGATGAAATGTTGGGCCACATTCGCCAACAGGGCTACACAGCCGGTTTGGCTGCTCATTCCGTCGAGTCGCTGATCGCCTGTGCAGATCGTGGCATTATCCCGGATTATTATATGAAGACCATGCATCACGACCAATACTGGTCAGCGCATCCAAGAGAAAATCGCTTCCCCTTTGAAGTTGACGGCAAAGAATACCTGGACCATAACCGATTCCACAATAATATGTTCTGTCTGTTTCCGGAGCGAACCGTAGAATTCGTGAGCAAAGCCACCGTTCCGGTCATGGGATTTAAAGTTCTTGCAGCAGGAGCCATTGAACCACAGGACGGATTTCAATGGGCCTACGACAATGGCGCCGACTTTATTTGTGTGGGAATGTTCGACTTCCAGATAGTCAAAAACGTAAACATTGCCTTGGATTGCCTGCAAAAAGTAAACCGCACAAGAGAATGGTATGGGTAGATTGAGAATTCTACCCATTTATCAATTTTTGATTTCAACTGCCTGATGTATGTTGTGTCGAGTGCTAAACTGTTGATAGCAGACACAATCTGAAGTTCACTTTTATTTCATGCAGAGTTCGTATATTGAACACTTCAATAAACTTTAACCACCATTTATTACCATGATAAAGAAAATATTAATCGTCCTGGGATTACTCCTCCTTTCATTTGTTGGATACATCGCATATGAAATGCTGTTTCCGAAGAGTCCAAAAGCCAGCGCGTCATTTAATGATGCCGATCTGTCCATCACCGTTTCATATGGCCAGCCTTCCAAAAAAGGTCGACTGATTTTCGGAGAAGAGAAGGATGGTGCCCTTCAACCATACGGTAAATACTGGCGGCTTGGCGCAAATGCTCCCACCGAGATTACCTTCAATAAAGACATTCTCTTTGCCGACCAACCCGTAAAAGCGGGTACCTATCGCATGTATGCAGTTCCGGGCGCTGATTCATTTGAGATTTCGCTTAATAGCCAGGTGGGTTCTTTCTCCGGAGCACCCGAACCTGATTATTCTCTCGATGTTGTTAAAGTAAAGATACCCGTAGCCGAGACGGCTGAAACAGAGAAATTTGTCATCAGCTTTACCAGGGATGGGAACGCGGTAAATATGGACTTAGTGTGGGATCAAACGCTGGTCAGGGTACCGGTCACCATCCAGTAGACATTTTAAATTACACTTAACCAAAAATCCAGAAAATCGCTGGCTTTCCATTAGACCATAATATCATGAAAGGAATTTTCTTATCAATTGCTTTGCTTTTGGCAACCCATTTCTCTGAAGCACAGATTAGCGCTAAACTTATGAGGTATCTCGATGTCTCCGATACTCAAATAACATTTGTCTATGGAGGCGACCTGTGGATAATGCCAAAAACAGGTGGGCAAGCGGTACAAATCACACATTCCCCCGGGGAGGAATCATTTCCGAAATTTTCACCCGATGGCTCGGAGATTGCTTACACAGCAAGCTACAATGGCAACAGCGACATTTACACGATGCCTTCTAACGGGGGCATCCCGACCAGGGTAACCTATGCTTCCTTTCCGGATAGAATGGTGGAGTGGCATCCGGACGGAAAGCGAATATTGTTTGCTTCAAGACGCGAAGCCGGGACACCACGGGTAAACCAGTTTTTTATGATTGATAAAAATGGCGGTATGCCCCAAAAGTTATCCGTGCCTTACGGTGAATTGGCCAGTTTTTCAGCCGATGGAAACAAGCTGGCCTACATTACCAAGATTACAGAAAACTATCCCTTCAAGCGCTATCGCGGTGGACTTACTTCCGATGTCATTGTCTATGACCTGTTGACAAACAAAGCTGAAAATATCACGAACAACCTGGCGAACGACGGCAAACCGGCATGGGTCGGTGATAAGATTTACTTTCTTTCGGATCAGGATAAAAATATGCGACTGAACATCTGGGCCTATGACATATCTTCCAAATCTGCCAAACAACTCACCAATTTTACAGACTTCGACATTGCCTATTTTTCTGCCGGAGCAAAAGATCTGGTTTTTGAAAATGGCGGAATACTGTACCTCATGGATCTTGCGACAGAAAAATTCCAACCCGTGAAGGTGGAAGTAGTGAGCGACCTGTCTCTTGAGATTTCAAAAATAAAAAATGTAGAGAAAAGTATTCTCTCAGCGACAGCTTCGCCGGAAGGGAAAAGAATCGTATTCGAATCAAGAGGAGAGCTTTTTAATGCCCCGGTGAAAGATGGCTTCGTACTAAACCTCACAAAATCCAGTGGTGCCTTTGACCACAGTCCGGCCTGGTCGCCCGATGGAAATAGTGTGGCTTACTGGAGCGACAAGTCAGGTGAATACGAAATCTACATTCAGAACATGAAAACTGCCGAACCGGCCAGAAAACTGAGCAACCGCGGATTTGGATTTGGATACAAATTGTTCTGGTCGCCAGACAATAAAATGCTCGCCTATATTGATGAAAAAAATGACATCAGCGTCATTGACGCGGCAACCGGAGCGATGAAAAAAGCCGATAATTACACCTGGGAGTTGGGGCATGGCAGCCGATACAATTACAATATCAGCTGGTCGCCAGATTCCAAATGGATCGCATATTCTAAACGTGGCGACAATGCCAACGATGCCATTTTCATGTATAACGTATCTCAAGGAAAAGCCTACAGAGTCACCAGTAGTTTTTATAATACTTATAATCCCACCTTTAGCGCTGAGGAAAATATTTGTTTTGTATCACTGACAGAGAGTTTAATCCTGCATACAGCAGCCTGGGTGACGGAACATGGATTTATCCCAATAATGGTCGCCTGGCCTCCATCAGCCTGACAAAGGATGATCCAGACTTAATGAAGCCAATCAATGATGAAATCGCAGAAGTAAAGAAGGAAGAACCGGAAAAAAAACCTGATGATAAAGGGAAAAAAACCAAAGATGCGGAACCTGAAAAAAAGGCTGAAATAACCGTACGCGTCGATTGGGATGATATTGAACACAGGTTTACCATTCAACCACCCAAGGCAGGCAATCTTGGGAATCTGATGGCTTTCGAAGGAAAAGTGGTTTACCAGCGTTCACCGATTACAGGCGATCAGGATGGAAAACCTTCACTTGTATATTATGATATCGAAAAAAGGGAGGAAAAGAAAATTATAGACAACCTGGAACAGGTGTCTCCTACTGCAGACGGCAAAAGCCTTTTGGTGAAAAGTTCGGGTAAATATGGAATCATAAAACCTGAAGCAGACCAGAAGATAGAAACCCCGGTGCCAACAGCTGATCTGGCAATGAACCTGAATCCCAAGGAAGAATGGCGACAGATATTCAATGATACGTGGAGAAGATACCGCGATTTCTTTTATGACAAGGACATGCAGCAAGTTGACTGGAATGCACTTCGAACAAGATATGGCGACTTTATCGAAGACGCACGCACCCGATGGGATGTGAGCAGTATCCAGACTAACCTCAGCGCAGAACTCAGCGCAGGTCATACTTACACATTTGGCGGCGACATGGAAGCAGTAAGTCCCATAGTCACCGGATACCTGGGCATCGACTGGGAATTGAGCAATAATGCTTACCGCATCAAACGAATCATACGCCCTGCCTCTTGGGATACGGAAGTTCGTTCTCCTTTTGATCACAGTGGAAGTACGGTTCAGCCTGGCGATTATATACTTGCGGTAAACGGTGCCGCAGTTGATATCGCAAAAGACCCATACGCATCCTTTGACGGACTTGCCGGAAAAACAGTTTCTCTGACCGTTAGCAAGACCGGTAAGGTGGCTGATGCAAAAAGCATAGTGATAAAATGCCTCACGCAAAACGAAGAACAAAATTTGCGTTACCTGGAATGGATCGAACAAAACAGGCAAATGGTTGACAAACTTTCAGGTGGGAACCTGGGCTACGTCTATATGTCGAATACTGGCGGTGAGGGGCAAATGGAATTGGTGAGAATGTTTTACGGACAGCTTCCAAAGCAAGGTTTTGTCATCGACGAGCGATTTAACGGAGGCGGCCAATTGGCAGACCGCTTTCTTGAATTGATGAAGCGGCCAATTGTTTACAATCTGTATTGGCGGCACGGAAGGTACCAGGCCTATCCGGCAAAAGCCAACCCCGGGCCGACCGGTATGCTGATCAACGGATGGGCTGGCTCCGGCGGAGATGGGCTGCCCTGGGCTTTCAGAGAATTAAACACCGGGCCGATTGTTGGAGAGCGAACGCTGGGTATTTTGGTGGGGCCTGCAACAGGTCATAGTCTGATTGACGGTGGTGGTATAACAGTACCTGAAGCGCGACTGTATTATAATTCTGGTAAATGGTTTGACGAAGGTGTTGGCGTAAAGCCCGACTACGAAGTTTGGGATGACCCGAATTTACTGGTTCAGGGACGTGATCCCCAGATGGAAAAAGTAGTGGAGGAAGTGATGAAACTCGTGAGGGCTAATCCGCTTAAGAAAACACCTCCTCCCGCTATGGAAAACCGAACCGCTGATGGGCTGAATAAAACCCAGTAACAAAACTCACTTACATTTTATGCTTTGCGTAAGCGGCCTTGCAGCAAGACGAGGAAAGTGTATCCGGAGTGACAATCTGCTGATCTGAATATGATAATAATCCAGCGCTACGACCTTTTGCGGTCACATCGCTGGATTTCAACCCTCCTTAGTTCTGTTTTAATGGACAAAATAGTTGCTAAAAACCCAGATTATTGATTGCAACAATTTCCTATCCGTAACTACGGGATACATTTGACCTTTATAGACTTTCGATATTTCCTCACCGAACCAAGGACGAACTTACTACCTCGCTACCCTGCCCGAAGCATCTCCGCCCATCAGTTTCTCTACCTCATCTTTACTCACCAGATTTGCATCACCATAGATGGTATGCTTCAGGCAAGATGCCGCCACTGCAAAGTCAAGCGCTTTCTGATCATCTCCATTATATGCCAATAATCCATAGATCAATCCACCCATGAATGAATCTCCTCCGCCTACCCTGTCGACGATGTGCGTAATCTGATACTGCCTGGATTCATACAATTTAGAACCATCATACAATACACCGGCCCAGGTGTTGTGAGAAGCAGAAAGTGACCCTCTAAGCGTAGTGATGACTTTTCTGGCCTTTGGAAATTTTTCCATCATTTGCTGGCAAACAGACAAAAATGCTTCCGCCTTCACTTCATGACCTTGCTTGGTTATATCCAGCCCTTCGGGTTTTATGCCAAAATGTTTCTCGGCATCCTCTTCATTTCCCAGAATAACATCACAATAAGAAGTAAGCTCTGTCATTATCTGCCTTGAGTCAACGCCATATTTCCAGAGTTTCGCCCGGTAATTCAGGTCAGTTGATATCGTCAATCCCAGATCACTGGCAATTTTTACCGCTTCCAGACAGGCATCTGCCGCGCCTTGAGAAATAGCAGGCGTGATCCCCGTCCAATGAAACCACTGGGTATTTTTGAATACCTCTTTCCAGTCGATCATTCCGGCTTTGATCTCCGCCATAGCGGAATGTGCGCGGTCATAAATCACTTTGCTGCCCCTGGAAACCGCCCCTGTCTCCAGAAAGTAGATACCCAGCCGATCGCCACCATAAATGATATGATCAACGCCAACGCCCTGTTTACGCATTTCCATCCTGAGCACAGCTTCCTATATCATTTTTCGGGAGCCTCGTCACAAATTGCACGGGAATCCCATAGTTGGCGAGTGATACTGCGACATTCGATTCGCCACCGCCATAAATCACGTCAAACGAATTTGCTTGTGAAAATCTTAAAAATCCCTGCGGAGCGAGCCTTAGCATGATCTCTCCAAATGTTACTACATTTTTCATTTTCAAATTAATAATCCTAAAACCAAAGTATGTTGCCAAAATAGGAATAATGATCAATAAAATAATGCTTATCAATTTATCTCCTCTTGTAATTTAAAAATTGCGGCCCAACCAATCCTTCCTGATCTACCATTAACCTTTGTGATAGCAAATTGCCTTTTGATCGCCTTTTCAAATAACATTTGAACGGATTCCAGTGAATAAACTACGGCGAAGATTGGGATTCAGCAAAGTAAAAACTATTGACTACAAAAGGATTATTAATCCATCAAAGTCCGAATCGGAAAAATTAAAAATAGTTGCATCGGTTGATCTATCATAAAAAAAGTATGCAAATTGTGCAAATAAAAAAGCACTTACAACTAAATTTTGTCGTAAGTGCTTGATTTTCAATGTGGGCCCTGTAGGATTCGAACCTACGACCCCCTGCTTGTAAGGTAGCTTTTGTATTATTCAATATTAATCAGTAGTTATTTTATAATTAATATAACATGCTAATATACAGACTATTTAAACATAAATATATTAACCGTTGTTAATTGCTAGTTATTTAATAATGATGTACTTTTTGTGTGCAAATTGTGTGCAAATATTTACCTTGCGTACATGGCGATCAATCACAATCTTGTTCGATAACAGACGGTCCAAGAAAACTGGCCTATTACCCGAGTAAAAATCAGAGTAACTCATCATCGGATTCGCAAATATTTCGGTACGCCATACGATCTCTCATTGTCAGATTTTGAGAGAATTGTAAACACGTCGAGACGCCTTTCAATGGAGGAACAATCAATTCGATCAGAATTACATCGACTTGATAGGAAAAGCTATTCAGATTGCAAATGAGCTGCATACTTTTAGTTTCGACGCATTCACAAGAAAATTTGATTCTGATTTTGTCATCAGCTTTACTATATATGATCTGTTCTCTGAATACATTGAAGAACTCAAACAAAATGGTCAAGTAAAAACCTCACTAATTTATCAAACCGCAGCTAATAGCATTAATTCCTTTCAAAAGAGTGTCCATTTGGTGGAAATTAGTCCGGAATGGCTGGAAGGCGTATTCATCGTCTCTGTTCAAAAAGGGTCTAAGCTCAACAAGTATTTCTATTTATTTCAGGTGTTTGAGATCAATTTATAATAGGGCGATGAAGAAAAACCTTATCAATCGTGATCTATATCCATTTGCTGATTTTGTCATTCCTTCTCATAAGAATAAAAAGAGGGCATTAAATCTCGAACAGATTGGCCAAATTATGTCCTATACCCCTATTGATTATTGGGAAGATCGAGCCAAGGACTTCTTTTTGCTTTCTTATTTCTGCAATGGATTGAACTTCGCTGATCTATTGGAATTAAAGTATGAAAATCTCGACGGTGAATTCATCATTATGGAAAGGCACAAAACCTTGCGAACAAAAGGAAAATGAAGCAATACGAGTATTTCTATTAGACCAGGCAAAAGACCTCATCAATAAATGGAAGTCCACCTATAATAGTAAGGATCAGTAACGTGTTTCAGTTTATGAACAGCTCTATGACCGAAGCTGAGAAAGTGCAAGTCCGCCATCAATTTATCAAAATGACAAATCAGTATATGCGACAAATCGCTGCCAAGACTGGAATTAAAGACGACGTAACCACTTATACAGCCAGGCATTCGTTTGCCACCATACTCAAAAATTCCGGCTCATCCATGGAGTACATCTCCGAAGCGCTCGGGCATTCGCGATCTGAGAACGACTAAGAACTATCTAAAATCCTTCGAAGATGAAACGCTCCGAATTAACCAAGCCAAACTATTGCCAGAACTAAAGACTTGATGAATCTTTTTTTCAAGCGATCAAATTAGTAGATTCCATTTTTTTGAAAATAGGTAGTCTATGCATTTTTTAAACAAAACTTCGCCATAAAGGGTATATCTATCCTCTTGATCTTGCGGTTTGGTGGTAAATAATACTGTATGGCTTTCAGGTGTTAGGGTGATTAAATGATTTAGTTCCGTCTTCATCATCAGGTATGAGAACCTGCCCGCGATGAAGTGACAAAAAAAAGCTGCTTAGGCTTGGCGCCGTACTTTGCCGACGACGGTTGATTAAACAGCTTTAACAAGGTGCATCCCTTTAGGATGCAAGGCCTTGTGCGGCTTGGTTTGTGGGATTGGATGTACGGGTTTGGGTATTTTTTACCAGTATTCTACTTTAATGCCTTTGGGCTTATCAAAATGAAGATCTCCTGTGGCTAATGTTAAGTCATGTTGCATGGATAAGGCTGATATCCAGACATCATTTTCAAGAATTGGTGTGCCTGATTTTTTCAATTGAGCTTTGATTTGGCCATAATAACGAGCAGTATCTTCATCAATGTAAATTACTTCGTAGTTCCCGATAAACTCTGATACTTCATTAATTCTGGTTTTTTCTTTAGAAGATGCATAAGCCCCAAAATACAACTCTCCAACGACTACTGAGGGAATAATGATTTTTACAGTAGATAATTTAACCTTAATCTGCTCATCATTCCCAAAAAGATCAACAATTACATTTGTATCAATTAAGTACCTCTTACCAGTCTTCTTCATGGATTTGCTCATAACTTTCAGCAATAATTTTCTCTCATCTCAACCAGCTTCCTCTTTTGACCATATCCCCACAAATTTATCCAATACTAGTAAAGGTTTTGAAGTTGAAACATTAGCCCATATTTTTAAAGAGAAGCTTCTATTTTATCCAATAAAACATGATCCCGTATTTTCACAAAATCCTCTATCAACCGAAGCTTCCTGGTTTCTATACTCATCTTTAATCTTTTTACTTCCAGTAAAGTTAACGATTTCATATAATAATTTGATTTAACGTAATGGATGATATTTCAAAATGGCTGATCTAAGCCCTTCCACACCGGTTTGACGGGCGGTGTTAAGATCGAAACCGATATAATTGCGAAAACGCCGAGAAAAAGTGACTTAGCGCCTCTGGTGGTGAATCGTGTTCGGGTACATCCATCCACGACTTCAACGACTAAACAGGCTATACTGATTCATAAAAAAAAGCCTGACAGCAGCCAGGGCTTCGTTTTCTTCATTCCATTTTCTCCTGCTCATTCACCGGATCATAGATCCTGATTCTCATTTATTAGTCCCAAAATCGCTTCGCTAAAACTCCGGAAAGCTAGGGTCATTTATTTCCCTTCAGTAATTTATTGGGCTTTTGGTGACTGTCAAAAAAATCTACCACATAAATCACATCATTTTCTATCCGGTAAACAATCTTAAAATTACCTTCGATTGTCCTTCTATGTCCCTTATTTAGTTTTGTGAGATGTGGTTCGGGCTGTCCTTTATACGGGTGACTGCTTAGACTTTTTGCCTTAAGCAGCTACGTATTTTTAATTTCAAATGGCCTTCTAAACAGGCATTTCAAGTTCAGTAATATGGCAAAGCGCAGCCGATCTCTTCAAGTCGGGTCAGTGATTGGTCTGTTATGACTACTTCCATAAATTCAGTTTCTGATCAAGCCTTGAGTCTGCTTCTTCAACAGTGTAAACCCTTCCTTCCTCGATGTCTTTTTGCCCTGATTGAAGTGAATCTTCAGTCATTGCTTTTTAGACCTCTGAGTTAAAGATTTCCTGATTCAAATCGCTTCCATTTTATCTAACTCTTTTTCGTTAAAGAGCATCACACGCTCCATTAGATGATATTTTAAAAAATGCCAAATCCATTGTCTTGACCAGAGTCCCATAAAAGTAACGTTTTTCATAATTAATTGATTCACCACACCGGATGATCTTTCAAAATAGCGGTTTTCATCTCCTTCAAGCCGGTTTGACGATGTTCTCGACGCTGCGGATGCCGAAATCGACACCAAGACCCTAACCGCGTTCTGGAACTCAAAAGACTCCCCGACCACCTCAAAGACAAGCTCTACTACTTCATCGATATGACCATCCGCGACTTTAAAGCCAAGCAGGCTTACGTTTCATAAAAAAGCCTTGCTTGTGGCCAGGCTTTGTTTTAATTTCATCTTTTCATTGACCGGAACACAGTTCCTGCTTTTCATTCTTGTCACAAGTCACAGACTTGCGCCAGTTAGGGGTGGCCTTTGCGTTGGCCGTGGGCAATGGGGCGGATTCGTGCGGTGGATTATGCCGGTTCTTTAGTTACCCTTAACCTGATCGCTTCGGCTACTAAGTTATTCGAAAAGACGTTTTTGCCTCCATTGCCAATAGTGCTGCTCTTTGATGAAGGGCTTTTTGGCGTAATCCTCACTTCAAATTCTCCTTTAAATGGTTTGCCGGCGTTACTCCTTCTTCTTTACAGTCAGCTAAGTATGTCTCAATAGCTTCTTTAAAATCTACTTCAAGTAGCTTTCCGGTTTTACCTTCAAAAGAGATTTGACCTCTTATTCCGAGTACTTCCCCATAGAGCAAATCATCTTCCTGGCTGTATTCTATACTGCCTGTATATCCTTTGTATTCTAAATTTTTCATAGCTCTAATAACTCCTCTAACCTGTTTTAATCTGATACATCTTTCATTATTACCGCTCGGGTGGGGTTTATGTAAGCATTACTGGAACTTCTTCTTCGTTTTCATGAACTTCACTCTCTGAACCAGAAGTTTTCCTTTTCTTAACTTCTTCAATAATCAAAGTACCCTAAGAATCTTAACCATTTCATCATAATGAAAATCAGATGGAAGGGTTAAAAATCTGGCAGATGCAGTTTTCTTTCTTTAGACATAACGCGAAAGTAACTATATTTAGTTGCATTTAACAAATCTATTTTTTACCCTAACGTATGATATTTCAGTATAGCTGTTTTCGATGATTCCAGGCCGGTTAGGCGGTAGCGCTCCGTGCTGCTGATGTGGAAATCGACACCAAAACCCTGAACCGCGTTCTGGGAAGTTCGTAAAAACTCCCCCCACCGAAGACCCAAAGACAAGCTCTACCACTTCATCGATATGACCATCCGCGACTTCAAAGCCAAGCGGCCTACGCTTCATTAAAAGAGCAATACGTAACTGAACCAGTACCGTACAAAAAC